>CAYNBM010000032.1:0-47692 GCA_964395305.1 uncultured Rubritepida sp. | reverse complement strand
CGCGCCGGAATCCTGCAAATCTCTGCTTCTGCAATTCCGTCCACAGGGCCTAGCGTATTGCGCGACGTACCGCATTGGGGGTTGTGGTAAATCGTGATCGTCATGCCGCGGCTTGCCCCAAGCTACGCGGCGGCGGTGCGGGTTGCAGCACCCGTCGGCAAAGCCAGCGTCAGCAACCAACAGGCGGTCAGCATGAGTGCCGAGCCGACCAGGCAAGCGGTGAGCCCTGCCCAAGCGTAGAGCAGGCCGGAGAGCAGCGTACCGGCGAAGCGACCGGCAGCGTTTGCGGCATAGTAGAAGCCGACATCCTCCGCCGCCTTCTCGCTGCCGGCATAGGCCAGCACCAGATAGGAATGGACCGAGGAATTCACTGCGAAGGCCACGCCGAACAGGCACAAGCCGATCGGCACGATGATGTCCGGCCGGGGCGCGCCCGTCACGAGGAGGACCGCGAGCACAGCCGGGACGATCGCAAGGCCCAGCGACCAAAAGCGCGCCGCCGGTACCTCGGAGGAGAGGCCATCCGCGCTTTTTCGAATGACGGCAGGGGCGGCCGCCTGGATGACGCCGTAGCCAATCGTCCAGACGGCCAAGAAGCCGCCCACCATCGTGAAGGTCCAGCCCGAGGCGTAGAGGAACACCGGCAGCCCGACCACGAACCAGACGTCGCGCGCCCCGAACAGGAACACCCGCGCGCCGGCGAGCAGGTTCACGCCGCGGTTCTTCGCGAACAGCTCCTTGGCGGATTTCGACGCCTTGGCGCGGCCCATCAGCGGCGGGAGCGACAGCATCACGGCGACCAGAATGACTCCGAGCATGGACGCCATGGCCCAGAGCGCGCCACGGAAGCCCAGGGCTTCAAGGAGCAGGCCGCCGAGGAAGAACCCAAAACCCTTCATCGCGTTCTTGCTGCCGGTGAAGAAGGCCACCCAGCGGAAGAGCCGCCCCGCGGCATCGCCGGCGGTCAGCTTGATCGCGGATTTGCTTGCGGTCTTGGTGAGGTCTTTGGCGACACCGCAAATCCCCTGCGCCATCACCACCCAGGCCACGGAGAGTGCAGCGCTCCAGGCAGGCGACATGGCGGAGAGCAGCAGGAAGCCGATGATCTGCGTCGAAAGCCCCACCGCCAGCATCCGGGCGATGCCGAAGCGGGTGGCTAGCCAGCCGCCGATCAGGTTGGCGCCGATACCCGCCGCCTCATACAGCAGAAACAGTAGCGCCAGGGTGAAGGGGCTGTAGCCGAGCTGGAAAAAATGCAGCAGCACCAGCATCCGCAGCGCGCCATCGGTCAGGGTGAAGCCCCAATAGGCTGCGGTGACGATGGCGTAGTTGCGGGTGCCGGCGTTCACAGCCCGACGCGCTCCATATGGCAGGCCAGATCGACCATCCGGCAGGCGTAGCCCATCTCATTGTCGTACCAGGCGTAGATCTTCAGCAGCGTGCCGTCGGTCACCATGGTGCTGAGCGCATCGACGATGGAGCTTCGCGTGTCACGGGCGTAGTCGGCCGAGACCAGCGGGCGCGTTTCATAGCCAAGGATACCGGCCAGAGGCCCGGCGGCGGCCGCGGCGAAGAGCGCGTTGACCTCCTCGGCCGTCGTCTCGCGCTGCATCTCGAAGACGCAGTCGGTGAGCGAGGCGTTGAGCACCGGCGCGCGCACGGCATGGCCATTCAGCTTGCCCTTCAGTTCGGGATAGATCAGCGCGATGGCGGTGGCGCTGCCGGTCGTGGTGGGCTGCAGCGAGAGCATGGCGGAGCGTGCGCGTCGAAGATCCTTGTGCGGCGCGTCCACCACCACATTGGTGTTGGTCGGATCGTGGATGGTGGTGATCTGGCCGTGCCGGATGCCGATGGCCTCATGTACGACCTTCACCACGGGGGCGAGGCAGTTGGTGGTGCAGGAGGCGGCGGTGACGATGGGATGGCGCGCCGGATCGTAGAGGTGTTCGTTCACGCCGACGACGACGTTCAGCACCGTGTCGAATTTCACGGGTGCGGCAACCATGACGCGCTTGGCGCCGCGGTCGAGGTGGCCCTGCAAGCTTTCGGGCGTCAGGAACTTGCCGGTGCAATCCAGGACCAGATCGACACCGAGATCGCCCCAAGGGATGTCGCCCGGCTTGGTCTGTTCCGAATAGCTCATGCGGTGGCCGGCGATACGGATCGCATCGCTGCCTTCGGCGGCGATGTCGGCGCGCCAGCGGCCCTGCACACTGTCGAATTCCAGCAGATGAGCGATCGCCGGGGCACCGCCCTTGATTTCGTTCAGGTGAACGATCTCCAGCCGGTTGCCCGCGCGTGGGTCCTCGGCCTGGCGCTCGGCCGCCCCCATCGCCGCGCGCAGCGCGAGGCGTCCAATGCGGCCCATGCCGGAAATGCCGACCCTCATGACTTCCACTCCCCGTTGCACATTCTGTTCACCGCTCCGGACGCCGCGTCATGACAGCGCGTTGCGTCACCGTCACCCGCAGCCCCTGAATTCCGGCTCGGTCGAGAGGCACCAGCCCAGCCTGCTGAAGATAGCCGTTGGTGCCCATGGCGCGGTCTGAAACGTATTCGTCTAGGAACGCCGCAACGAAGGGAAACATCTCCATGTGCCGGCGCTTGACGTAGAGGAAGAGTGGACGCGACAGCGGGTACCGGCCGGTCGCGATCGTCTCGCGCGAATCGGTCACGCCCTCGACCGTCGCGGCCCGGATCTGGGCGCGGTGCCTATCGAGGAAGCTGAAGCCGAAGACACCGAGCGTGCCGGGCGCGCCTTGGGTCACCTGCCGCACGATGAGGTCGTCATCCTCGCCGCCATCGACCCAGGCACCGTCATCGCGCAGCGACACGCAGATGCGGCGCCGTGCAGCGCCCTCGGTCATGGCGGCGATTTCGCGGACCGCCAGGCAGCCGGGGATCAAGGCGAGATCCTCGAAGCTGTCACGTGTGCCTGAGGTGGCCGGCGGTCCGATGACCCGGATCGGCCAGTCGGGAAGCCGAGCAGAGACATCGCGCCAGGTGCGATGGGGATTGGCAACCAGCCGCCCAGCTGGCCCCGGCACCTCGCGGGCCAGGCCGCGCCAGAGCTCCTCGCGGGTGAGGTCCATCGCGGCGAGATCACGCTGATACGCGACAACGATTCCGTCGTAGCCGATGGGCAACTCGAGGATCTCGTGCACCCCCCGCGACGCGCATTGCGTCACCTCGGCAAGATTGATCCGGCGCGAGGCGTTCTGAATGTCGGCGTAACGCGGACCGATGCCCTGGCAGAACTCGGTGAAGCCCCACACCGTGCCGACGCTACGGATTTCGGCGCGCGGGCCCTGGCGGCCCTCGGCGAGGGCCGAGACGACCGCGCGCGTGAATGGGGCGACGGTGGAACTTCCCGTCGCCAGGACCCCATCGCGGACCTGTGCGATGGCAGCAGGATGTCCGAACAGCAGCGTTGCCGCTGCGAGGAGGAAGACGCGTCGCATTGGCTGGCTCCTCTTCAGCGGGACATCAGAGTATGTGGATCCGCCAGCTCATCCACCCGCGCCTTCAGTGCCATGCGGTCTAGCGAGGCGAAGGGTAGGCTCATGAAGATCTCGATTCGCCGGCGCAGCCCGGCATAGACCTCGTTCATCAGCGTCGCGCGCTCGGCGGCGCTGCCGGTGAACTTGCTGGGGTCGGGCAATGGCCACGCGGCGGTCACAGTCGTCGAACCGAAGTCGGGGCACACCTGACCCTGGATGGTGTCGCAAAGCGTGATCACGAAATCCATCCTTGGGGCCTCCGGCCCGGACAGCTCACTCCAGGATTTCGAGCGGAGGTCCGAAACGTCGTGGCCCAGGGTCTTCAGTAGTGTCATCACATCCGGCAGAGGTCCCTCGGGCCGCGGGTCGGAGCCGGCGGACCAGCCCTCGAAGCGCGGGCGGCCAATCTTGTCGAGGATCGCTTCGGCGATGATCGAACGAGCGGAGTTGTGCGTGCAGAGGAACAGCACGTTGAAGGCCGGTTGGGCCATGGTGTTTTTCTCCCGCGTGATGTTGTCGAGCATCCGGCCGAGGTCGCCGCAGCGGTCTGGCTCACCGCCGCAGCAGGCTTCGGCGAGGAAGGCGAGCAGAGCACGCAGCCGCGCAAACTGTACGGCGTAGATCAGACTGCGGCCCTGTCGCGTGGCAGCTATCAGCCCCGCCTGGTCCAGCGCCCGCAAGTGGAAGGACAAGGTGGAGGAGGGCACGCCAAGCCGGGTTGCGACCTCTCCCGCCGCGACGCCGCTCGGCCCGGCGTCCAGTAGGACGTGCAGCAGGTCGAGCCGAGTACCCTGCCCGAGGGCTGCAAAGGCGAAGGCGGCGTCCTCGGTTTCCATTGTTCTACCTTAATCGAAGCGATAGGCCGCAGGGTGACGTTTGGATGAAGGCTTCGTGTCAGCCGAGGCCGTTCACGACGCCCGAAACGGCCTCCCGTGCTGCCCGCGTCACGCCGGCCAGTGTGGCCGAGGCATCGCCGGTCCAATCGCCGTAGCCGAGCAACCAGAGGCGGGGTTCGCCATCGGCCCGTCCGTCAGCCGCCACTGCAATCCGCCCCACCCCGTCGATCAGCCCGAGCGGCGCCAGGTGGCCCAGCGCGGGGCGAAAACCGGTGCACCAGATGATCGCTTCGGCCTGCACACGAGTCCCATCCGGCCAGACTGCTTCATCTGCCTCCAGCCGCGTGAAAGCGCGGACGCTGCCAAGCGAATGAAGGGCACGGGCCTCTCGCACCGGCGGCACAGCGACGACGTCGCTCAACCCACCCTGCAACGCGGGCGGTGGTCTGCCCTCACGCGCCGCCTTCCAGCGGGCGGTGGCGCGTTCAAAGAGAACGCGGCCATCGACGTCGTCCGGCAGAAAGACCAGTTCCCGCTCGGTGAACCAAACCCGCCTGTCCGCCGCCGACGACAAGAACGTCGAAGTCAGCGATCATCCAGCACCTCGCTCGGCCGGCGGGGCGGAGGCGGGGAACCACCGCCGCCCCAGCCGCAGCGCCACACCCACCAGCAGGATCAGCACCGGCACCTCCACCAGCGGCCCGATCACCGTGGCGAAGGCCACCGGCGAGGCCAGCCCGAAGGCGGCGATGGCGACAGCGATCGCCAGCTCGAAATTGTTGGAGGCCGCGGTGAAGGCGATGGCGGTGGTGCGCGGGTAGTCGGCGTCGATCAGCCGGCCCATCCAGAAGCTGACCAGGAACATCACCAGGAAGTAGATCGCCAGCGGCACTGCAATGCGCAGCGCATCGAACGGCAGGCGCAGCACGTCGCCGCCCTTCAGCGTGAACATCGCCACGATGGTGAAGAGCAGCGCAGCCAAGGTGATTGGGGCGATCCGCGGCAGGAATTTCTGCTCGTACCAGGCCTCGCCATGCCGGGCGGTCAGCACCCGCCGGGTCAGGAATCCGGCGGCGAAGGGCAGGCCGAGATAGAGCAGCACGGCGCCAGCGATGGTGCCGAAGGACACCGCGACCACCTGACCCTGCAGCGCCACCAGGGGCGGCAACACCGTCAGGAAGAACCAGGCGTAGACGCCGAAAAACAGCAATTGAAAGATGCTGTTGAAGGCGACGAGACCCGCGACGTACTGGTTGTCGCCCCGCGCGAGCTGGTTCCAGATGATCACCATGGCGATGCAGCGGGCCAAGCCGATCAGGATCAGGCCGGTCATGTATTCCGGCCGGTCGGACAGGAACACGACCGCGAGGGCGAACATCAGCACCGGCCCGATGACCCAGTTCTGGACGAGCGACAGCAGCACCACGCGACGGTCACGGAACACCGCCGGGAGCGCTTCGTAGCGGACGCGCGCCAGTGGCGGATACATCATCAGGATCAACCCAATGGCGATCGGCAGGTTGGTCCCGTTGACGGAAAGGGCTTCGAGCGCCGCAGGCAGGCCAGGGATCAGGCTGCCGAGCGCGATGCCGAGCGCCATGGCGGCGAAGATCCAGAGTGTCAGGCCGCGGTCGAGGAAGGATAGGCGGCGTGGGATGGCATCGGTCATGCGGCGTCTCCGGCGGCGGTGGAGCAGGCCGCGAGTGGCAGGGCGGCGTCGAGCAACGGCGCGCAGGCGCCCGGGCGGCCGCCACAGCAATCCTCGACCAGGAAGGCGACCAGGGCGCGGATACCGGTGAGTTCCACGGCGTAGAACACTTGGCGGCTTTCGCGCCGGGCCTGGATCAGCCCGGCCCGGGCCAGGATCGCAAGATGCGTGGACATGGTGTTGGGCGGCGTGCCGAGCTGCCTGGCGATCTCGCCGGCGGGCAGCCCATCGGGCCCCTGCTGCAGCAACAGGCGGAAGGCCCGCAGGCGGGTCTCCTGGGCCAGGGCGGCAAAGGCCTCGACGACGGCATCTTCATCCATAATTCCAGACTGCCCGAAATACAGAAGAATACAAGCGAGGGCTGCCCTGGCCTGTCGCAGCGGGGTTATGGTCACGCCATGCCCGCGACAACCCTTCCGTGACCGCCTCCCGCTTCGTGACAGCCGTCGTGGCGGCGCAGGTGCTGGCGCAGATCGGCGCATTCACCCTGCCGGCGCTGCTGCCGGGGTATATCGCGCGGTGGTCCCTCTCCGGCGCCGAGGCGGGCTGGCTCGTCGGCGCCTTCTTCGCGGCCTATGTGGCGGCGGTGCCGGTGCTGGTCGCGGCTACCGACCGGATTCCCGCGCGGCGCATCTACCTGCTGGGCACCGGGCTGACGGCGCTGTCGCATCTCGGCTTCGCGCTGGTCGCCGATGGGTTCTGGAGCGCGTTTGTGCTCCGCCTCGTCGCCGGCGCCGGCTGGGCCGGCTGCTACATGCCGGGGCTGAAGGTCCTCGCTGACCGGCTGGAGGGTGCGGAGCAATCACGCGCCGTCGGGCTGCATGCCGCGGGTGTGGGCGTCGCCAGCGCCGCCTCCTTCGCCGTGGCCGGCGCTTTCGATGCGCTGGCCGGCCCGGGCGCGGCCTTTCTGTTCGGCGGTGGGGCCGCTTTGCTGGCGATGGTGATCGGCGCGGCCGCCATGCCGCGCGAGGCGCCGCCGCGAGACCCCGGGCGAAGCCCCACCGCGCTGCTGGATTTTCGCCCGGTGCTGCGCAACCGCGCCGCCATGGCCTGGATCGCCGGCTACACCGTGCACACCTGGGAACTCGCGGCACTGCGGGCCTGGGGCGTGACCTTCCTCGCCACCGCCATCGCCTGGCATGGCGCGCCCCCCTGGCTGCCGGGACCGAGCGCGATCTTCACGGTGGCTGGGTTGCTCGGCATCGCCGTCTCGCTGACCGGCAATGAGGTGGCGCAGCGTTTCGGGCGCCTGCGGGTCGTGACCGTGGCGATGGGGGCGGGTGCCGTCTTCGCCCTGCTGGCCGGCGCGTCGGCCCTGGTCTCGGCGCAGCTTGCCGCACTCTGCGTGCTGACCTGGAACGCGGCGATCTATCTCGACAGCTCGGCCCTGACGGCAGGCACGGTGCAGGCGGCGGAGAAGGAGCGCCGCGGCGCGACCATGGGGCTGCACAGCATGTGCGGCTATGCGGGGGGCTTTCTCGGGCCGGTCATCGTCGGCATCGCGCTCGACCTCGCGGGGCCGGGAAACGCCATGGGGTGGGCGCTGGCCTTTGGCCATCTCGCGCCGGTGACGTTGGTGGGGCTCTGGGTGCTGCGGCGCCTCGGCCGCGCCGGCTGAGAATGTTCAGCGGGGCAGGGCGCTGGGGATCAGCGGCAGCACCAGCGCGACATTCACCACCGCCGCGCCGAGCAGCACCCACAGCGTCCCCGTCGGCCCCAGCCCGTCCAGCAGCCAGATTCCCAGCAGCGGCGCCACCGCGGTGGCCAGCAGCGTAGGCAGCGAAAGGCGCCCCATCAGGATTGCATAGCCATCGCGCCCGAACATCGCCAGCGGCACCGTCCCGCGCACGATGGAACGGATGCCGCTGCCCAGACCGTAAAGGATGATGCCGGCCGCCGCGGCATCGCTGAAGCCCACGAGCACCAGTATGCCGATGGCCACCAGGGCGGTGGAGGCCAGCAGGCTCCAGATCGGATGCGTCTTGCGGCCGAGCATCATCTCCAGGACGCGGCCGCCAACCTGGCTGGGCCCGAGCAATGCGCCGAGGCCGACGGCGGCGGCCAGCGTCAGCCCCTGGGCCTGCAGCAGGGCAGGAAGCTGCACGGCGATGACGGTCATCGTCGCATAGGCCAGGGTGAAGCCGGCCGCGAGGAGGAGGAAGGGCAGGTGCTGGTCCGGGCGCAATTCACCCGCGGCCGGCACGCCGGCGGTCTTCGCGACCGGCTTGGTATCGGCCTCCCGCGGCAGGCCGAACCAGTAAAGCGGCAGTACGACCGCCAGATGGATGGCGGCATAGGTCAGGCATGTGCCGCGCCAGCCCAGCGTTTCGGCGAGGATGGCCGTAAGCGGCCAGCAGATCGTGCTGGCGAAGCCGCCGAACAGCGTGACCTGGGTGATCGCCGAGCGGGCATCCTCGCCATACATCCGCCCGAGCGTCGAGAAGGCCGGATCATAGAGGCCCGCACCCATGCCGACGCCGATCACCAGCCAGGCCCCGATGAAGAGGGGCAGCGTCGGGGCCAGGCCGACACCCAGGAGGCCAAGGCTCAACAGGATGGCGCTGGCGGCCAGGACGAGCCGGCCGCCTCGGCGCTCGATGATATGCCCGATGCGGGGCGAGACGAGGCCCGAGACCAGCAGGCCGAGGGACAGCGCGCCGAACACCCAGGAGAGTGGCCACCCCGTATCGGCGGCGATCGGGCCCGCCAGGAGCGAAAGCAGGTAGTAGGACGACCCCCAGGCCAGGATCTGGCCGATGCCGATGGCCGAGACGACCGTCCATCGCGAACGGGTCGCGGCGGCTTGGGCCGTGCTCCGCGTTCCAGCGCCGCTGGCGATGCTCACTCGGCCGGCTCGGCCGCAACCCTTGGCTGGATGGCCTTGGGCCCGCAGCATGGGGCCTCGGTCACGAGGTCCGGCTTGGGCGGGCAGCAGACACCCTGCGGCGTCGCGGGCGTGCAGCAATCCGACGCACCAGCCGGGGTGCGGTCGGTCGAGCAGACGCCAGTTTCCGGCAACACCAGTTCCACGCGCCGGGCGGCCGCGACATCGCCCGCCAGGAAGGCCGCAATCGAGCGCACCTGCTCATGGCCGGTGGCCAGCAGGAAGGTGGGCGCGCGGCCGTAGCTCTTCATGCCGGCGATGTAGAAGCCCGTCTCGGGGTGGCGCAGCTCGGCCTCGCCATGCGGCCGGACCGTGCCGCAGGAATGCAGGTTGGGATCGATCAGCGGCGCGAGCGCCGGCGTGGCCTCGACCGCGGGGTCCAGGCCAAGCCGGATTTCGCGCAGGAAGGACAGGTCGGGCCGGAAGCCGGTCGCCACGATCATGCAGTCGGCCTGTACGGTCGTTGCACAGCCGTCCTGCCGACCGGTGATGGCGAGCCTGCCATCCGCCGCCGTGATGCGGTCGATCAGGAAGGGGGCGAGCGCGGTCACCGCGCCGCATTCAACCAGCGCCTGCGCCCGCGAGCCGAGATCGCCGCGCTGGGCCAGGCCGTCGCGCGCGCCGCCGCCGAAATTCACAGCGCCGAGCGGGCGGCGGAAGGCCCAGAGGATGCGCGTGCCCGGCGCGCCCTTTGCCATCTCGACGAGATCGAGCACGGCATTCATCGCAGAATGCCCCGCGCCGACGACGAGCGTGGTGCGCCCGGCATAGGTGTCGCGCTCGGCGCCGATCACGTCGGGGATGCCGTAGGCGATGCGCGCGGCCTGGGCGATTTCGCCGGGCGCGGGCATGCCGTGGCTGCCCGCCGGGTTCGGCGCTCGCCAGGTGCCGGAGCAATCGATGACGGAACGCGCGTCGATCGCCTGGATTCCGCAGCAGGTCTCGACATGCAGGACCAGAGGGGTGGCGTCGCGCCCTTCGCCGTCGTGCAGGCGGCCGGAATCGCGGCGGGCGACGCCGATGACACGCGCGCCGGTGCGGATGCGGCGGCGGAAGGCGGCGGTGGCGGCGAGCGGTGCCAGGTAGCGATCCACCAGATCATCACCGGTCGGATAGGTCTCCGGGTCAGGCGCCACCCAGCCCTCGCCATCCAGCAGGCCCCGGGCGGCAGCATCGATGTTGTATCGCCAGGGGGAGAACATCCGCACATGTCCCCAGGCGCGGGTCGCATGGGCGATCTGGGGACCTGCCTCCAGCACCAGCGGCTCCAGGCCACGGGCGATGAGCTGGGCGGCGGCGGCAAGGCCAATGGGGCCGGCGCCGATGATGACGATCGGAAGGGGAGGTGCGGTCATGGCGATCATCCTTGATGCATGGCGGATTCATGTATGAAGGCAGTCCGACGGGCATGCGACGCGTCGATCAGCAGCAACCCTTGGAGGCCTTGGCGCGGTCGGCGGCGGCAAAGGCGCGGCCGGTATCCTGCAGGGCAGTGGTGGCCTCCATCCAGGCATCCAGCGCCACGCGAAAGGCGGCGCGGCCGGCATCGGTCAGCGCATAGACGCGGCGCTGGCGGCCCTGCACGACCTCCTCGGTCACGCTCAGGAACCCGCCTGCCTCGAACTCCCGCAACACCGGATAGATCGTACCCTCGGTGGGCGAGCAGCACCCGCCGGTGGTGTGTTCCACGGCACGGGCGACCTCGTAGCCATGCATCGGCCCGTCGTGCAGGACGCGCAGAATGAAGAACTTGGACAGGCCCATCTTGATGGTGCCGGCCCAATAGTCGCGAGAGGCGAAATCCACGCGGGGTGGGATGAGGTTTCGAGCCACGGTCATACCCTGTCCATAAGCATTGATGGTCAATGCATCAAGGGCTGTGATCAGCTCTGCATGAGCCGGCGGCGAAGTGCTGCGGAGCCAGCATCAATGACTGCGACCGTTGCCAGGATCATCAGGATGATGAAGCTCGCCTCATCCCACCGGAGCGCCCGGATGCGGTCGGACAACTGGAAGCCGATGCCGCCTGCGCCGACAATCCCCAGGATGGTCGAGGATCGGACATTGCTCTCGAAGATGTAGAGCGCGTTGGACAACATCAGCGGCAAGGCCTGCGGCAACAGGCCAAAGCGGGCGGTCTGCACGCCGCTGCCTCCGGAGGCGCGCACGCCCTCGACTTGGCGCCGGTCGGCATTCTCCAGAGCCTCGCTGTAGAGCTTGGCCAAGGTGCCGGTGTCGGTGACGATGATGGATAGCACGCCCGCAAGCGGCCCCAGCCCGACAGCGCGCACGAAGATCAGGGCCCAGACCAGCTGATCGACGCCGCGAAGCACATCGAGAAACCGGCGCAGGCCGAAACGGAAGGGCGCCAGCGAGACCACGTTACGGGCGGCCAGGAATCCCAGCGGCACGGCCAGCAGCGCCGCGATGGCCGTGCCGGCGACCGCCATGGCGATCGTCTCGACAAGCGCCCAAACCAGTTCAAGCGGGTGATCGCCCGGGTTGGGCGGCAGCATCAGCAGGGCGACACGGCCCAGTTGGGCCAGCCCGCCAAAAAAGCGCGCCGGTGTCATCTCGAACCAGGCGAAGGCGCCTAGCGTGCCGCCGATGATCGCCAAGGCCAGAGCCCATCGCACCAGCCATCCCAAACCTGTGGGGCCGAAGGCCTGCGGCATGCGCGCGCGCCATGCCAATACCTCTGGCTGCAGGCTCATCGCGCGGCCTCCCCGCCAATCATCCTGTGCCGCAACCGCCCGCAGAGCTGGTCGATCAGGGACACGGTCACCACGAGCAGGATCAGCAAGGCGCTGACATCCTCGTAGTGCAGCAGGCGCACGGCCGTGAAGACCGCCTCGCCGATGCCGCCGGCGCCGACAAATCCGATGATGGCCGAGTTCCTGACATTGATCTCGAAGCGCCACAGCGTGAACGAGGCAAGATTGGGCAGGATCTGCGGCACCACGCCGAAGCGCATCGCCTCGAACCAGTTGCCGCCAGCGCTGCGCACGCCGTCCACCGGGCCCGGCAGCGCCGTCTCCGCCGCCTCGGCGAAGAGCTTGCCCTGTGCGCCGAGGCTGTGCAGCGCCACCGCCATCACGCCCGCCATCGGGCCCAGGCCGAAGGCGTAGATGAACAGCAAGGCAAAAACGAGTTCCGGCACGGCGCGCGCAAATTCGAAGCAGCGCCGCACCAACCACGCCGTTGGTGCGCTTGGCGCCAGGCCACGCGCTGCGAAGAAGCAGCCGAGGAAGGCCAGCAGTGAGCCGGTCAAGGTGGCCAGATAGGCCATCACCACCGTCTCGGCGAGCAGGTAGAGCCAGTGCCCGAGATCCCAGAACCACTCCGCCAGGTCCTCCGGCAGATGTCCCAGCCGAAGAACCGGCAAGGTCTTCTCGGCATATTCGGTGATGCGCGGGAGGCCGGCCCACAGCTTCGCGGGATCCAGCTCCGCCATGACAGCGGAGGCGGCAAAGACCGCGGCCACAGCCGCCCAACCGAGGAAATTTCGCCTGCGCCGTTCACCCCGCAGTGCGATGAAAGCCGCCTCAGCCCGCGCAATTGCCGGTGAGGACGTGGCTGGGGCGTCCACCGGCATCAGTTGCGGCGACGGCGCTGCTCACGTTGAATTTGCGCGACATCGACGATGGGACGGTACATCTCCTCCGTGGCGCGCAGGAAACCGGTGGTGCGCCCCGCGGCGACCGCTTCCGCCATGTCCATGTTGTCCTGCGCCATCGCCAGGAAGAAAGCGGTCAGGTCGGCCTTCATGGCGGCCGGCAGATCCTTGCGGACGCAGATGGGCGGGTTGGGGATCAATGGCGATTGCAGGATGACCCGGATGCGCTCGCGCTGCAGCACGCCGCGGTCGATCATCATGCGGAGCTGGCCGAAGGCATCATCATCGGCGGTCCAGGTGAAGGCGGCATCGAAATTGCCGTTCAGCACGCCGAGCACGCTTTGCTCATGCCCGCCGGAGAACACGGTGCGCGAGAAATACCGGGCCGGGTCGATGTTCTGCGACCGCAGCGCGGCGAGCGGCACGAGGTAGCCAGAAGTGGAATTCGGATCGGCCCAGGCCAGTGTCCTACCGCGCAGATCCTCCAATTTCTGGAACGGGCTGTCGCTGCGGACGATCAGCACTGAATAATAACCGGCCTGGCCGGTGGGCGCGTACCAGGTCACCAGAGGTTCAACCGCGCCGTTGCTGTCGATCCAGGCGGAGGCGTAGGAGGCCGGCCCCAGCCGCGCCATGGGAATCTGCCCGCCCGTCAAGGCCTGCACCACCCCGGCATAATCGGTCGCCTGGAAGATGCGGCAATCCACGCCGAGCTTGGCGCGGAAATAGGCTGGGAATTCGCTGAAGCGTGTCACCGTAGCACCCTGGCTTTCCACGCTGAGAATCCCGAAGCCGACGGTCGGGAAGTTCGCGCGCCAGTTGGACGCGGGCTGTGCCATTGCGGCGCCGGCCGGTGCCAGAAGCGCGGAAGCGGAGAGAAGATGACGACGGCGCATGTTGCTCACTTCGACTGTTCCGGGATCGTCTAAGCCGGGCTCGCGACAGTTGCGTGACGGATGTGCGACGGTTCGGTAACGCTGCTGGCCTGGCCTCAGATGACCGCGTGCCTGACCCGCGCGCTGAGCCACTCGCTGACCAGCACGGTGCCCAGGATCAGGACGAAGATCGTCGTCACCTGTGGCCAGGCCAGCACGTTGATCGACGCCTGCAGTTGCATGCCGATGCCCCCCGCACCGACCAGCCCCAAGACCGTCGCCTCGCGGATGTTGATGTCCCAGCGGAAGACGGTGATGCCGGCGAAGGCTGGCATGATCTGCGGCACGATGGCCCAGGCCAGGACCTGCGGGCGCGACGCGCCGGTGGCCGAGACGGCCTCCACCTGCGTCGCATCGATCTCCTCGATCGCCTCGTAGAGCAGCTTGGCGATGAAGCCGACCGAACGCAGCGCAATCGCCAGGATCCCTGCCAGGATGCCCGGCCCCAGCACGATCACCAGGATCAGCGCCCAGATCAGCGAGTTGATCGACCGGCTGGAGACGATGATGAACAGGGCCACCGGCCGCACCAGCCAGGTGCTCGGCGTGGTGTTGTGCGCGGCGAGGAAGGCGAGCGGCACGCCCAGCAGAACCGCCAGCGCCGTGCCGATGGTGGCCATGTTGATGGTGTCCCACAACGGCTTCCAGAGCTGCGCCGCATAGGACCAGCGCGGCGGGAACATCCGGCCGATCAGGTCAGCACCTTGTTGCGGCGCATCCAGCACGAAGGCCCAGATCGTGCGCTCGGAAATGAACTGGAAGCAGCCGATTGTCACCGCGACCGCCGCCAGCCACCCGGCCCAGACCGCCAGATCGCCCCGGGTGCTGCGGCGCCGCCATTCCGGCAGGCCGCCGGCGCTTTGGATCACCGGCATCTCACTGCACCTTCCGGCGGATCCAGCCGCTGGTGTATTCGCAGGCCAGCACGATCACGATGATGACCAGCAGCACCGCCGCCGCCGTATCGAACTCATAGCGGTCGAAGGACGTATTCAGCGTGTCGCCGATTCCCCCGGCACCGACCAGCCCCAGGACCGCGCTCTCGCGGAAGTTGATGTCCAGGCGGTAGGCTGAAAGCCCGATTAGCCGAGGCTTGACCTGGGGCAGCACGCCCCAGGCGATCCACTGGAACCAGCCCGATCCGGTGGCGCGCACGGCTTCGGCCTGGGCAGCCTCGATATCCTCGATGTCCTCGGCCAGCAGCTTGGCCATGAAGCCGATCGTGGCAAAGGCCAGGGTGAGCATGCCGGCCAGCGGCCCGAAGCCGACCATGGCGACGAAGACGATGGCGATGATGATTTCCTGGAAGGTCCGGCTGACGGCGATGATGCCGCGGCAGAAGAGGTAGATCGGCAGCGGTGCCAGGTTACGCGCAGCACCCAGTGCGACGGGAATCGACAGCGTGATGCCGAGCGCAGTCGCCACGACCGTCATGGTCAGGCTCTCGGCCAGGCCATCCAGGATGTCCTGGCGCTTGGTGGTGAAGTCGGGCGGCAGAAACCCGCTCAGGAAGCGTGCTCCACGGACGAGGCCCTTGGCGGCACGCGTCCAGTTCACCTCGATGGTGCCGCTGGCCAGCACGGCATAGGCCAGCACGCCGAGGTAAATGCCCCAGCGCAGCCAGGCATTCTCGATCAGCGGCAAGGGCCGCCAGCCGCGGGCCGCAGCCACCGCGTCGAAGCTGGCCGTGGTCACGCCTGGACATCCGCTGTCTCGGTGTCATCCTCGGCCCGCCGGACGGTCTGCGACCAGTCCTCTTCGCCATAGATGTCGGTCAGTGTCTCGGTGGTCAGCGCCTCGGGCGGGCCATCGAAGACGATGCGCCCCGCGCGCAGGCCCACGATCCGACGCGCGAATTGCTGCGCCAACGCCACGTCATGGATGTTGACGATGGCAGCGAGGCCCCGCTCCTCACACAGCTCGACCAGCAGGCGCATGATCTGCCGGCTGGTTTTGGGATCGAGGCTCGCGGTTGGCTCATCGACAAGCAGCAGGGCCGGATTCTGCATCAGCGCGCGCAGGATACCGACCCGCTGCCGCTGGCCGCCGGAGAGGGCATCGGCCCGCTTGTCCGCCATCTGCGCGAGGCCCACACGGTCGAGCAGGCGAAACGCCTCGACAACATCGGCGCGGGCGAAGCGGCGGAACCAGGACGCCCAGAACCCCGTGTAGCCCAGCCTGCCGGAGAGGACGTTCTCCATCACGGAAAGCCGCTCGACCAGAGCATATTCCTGAAAGATCATCCCCATGCGCCGACGGGCACGCCGCAAGGCGCCACTGCCCAGCGCGCTGATCTCGGTCCCGTCCAGTTGCACGCGACCGGCGGTCGGCTCGACGAGCCGGTTGACGCAGCGGATGAGCGTGGACTTCCCCGCGCCCGAGGGGCCGATCAGGGCCATGATCTGCCCGGCCGGCACCTGCAGATCGATCGTGTCGAGTGCCAGGTCGCCGGTCGGGTAGCGCTTGGTCAGCCCCGCGATGGTGAGCAGCAACGGATCAGCACCTCACCGGCAGGCGTAGGAGGTCTCGAGCGCCGCGTCGATCTCGCGGATGACCGACCAATGCTGGCGATAGGTGATCGGGATGAACTGCTCCTGCGGCGGCTCCGCGGACGCGAATTCCCGCTGCAGCGCCGAGCCCTCCCAGTTGAAGGAGAAGAAGGCGGCGCGAATGCGTGCTGCAAGCTGGGGGTTCAGGTTGTGGGCATGGCCGTAGCCCGTGGTGGGGAAGGTCTCGCTGCGATAGATCGTGCGGATCCGCGCGCCATCCACGGCATTGCGCGCGACCATCCGGCGCATCACCGAATTGGCGATGGCGGCCGCGTCGTAGTCGCGGTTGGCGACGCCCAGCACGCTGTTGTCGTGGCGGCCGGAGAAGGCAGTGCGGAAATCGCGCCCTGCCACCATGCCGAACTGGCGCTGCAGCAACGCCGAGGGCGCCTTGAAGCCCGAATTCGACGTCTCCGAGGTGAAGGCGATGGTGCGGCCGCGGAGGTCCTCGATGCGCCGCGCCGGGCTGTCGGCCGGCACGATGATTTCCATCTCATAGCCGAACTGGTTGGTGCGGCTCGCCATCATCGCGAAGGGCACGAAGCCGGCGCAATTCACCGCCAAAGGGTTGGAGCCTGTGTTGAAGCCGGTGATATGCAGGCGGCCGGCGCGCATCGCCTCGATCTGCGCGGCATTGGACTGCACCGCGAAGAACTGGATACGCTTGCCGGTTTCGCGCGCCAGATGGTCCATGAAGCCCTGCCAGACCGTGCGGTAGACCGAGGGGTCTTCGACGGGGGTGTAGGCAAAGACGAGGACCGCCGGATCAACCAACTGGCGTGGATCGGTGGGTGCGTCGGCGACCATGTCACCGTCGCGGTCGCAGTACCGAGCATCCAGTGCGCCACGCGGACAGTCCTGGGCTGCGGCTGGAGATACCGCAGAAAGCAGTGCTGCGAGGGTGGCGGCAAGGGAGAGTTTCAGCATGGCGGCCTTCATCTCTATTGTTCTGGAAACGCCGTATAGCATCCCGCAGACATATGACTGTTTCAGTTGCATGAAGATGCGTGGCCGAGGCTGTTGCGACGCGGCTGCATGCGGAACCTCACTGCGGAGGCGGATACCGTTTCGATACGAGGTCCAACGTCGCTGTGAGACTGTCAGTGCCTCAAGCAAAATGGCTTCAGGCGCGTGTCCCTTGCAGCGGTACGGGACGGCACAGGAGATCGCCGCGACGGTCGCGCTCCTCGCCTCGGAGAGGGCTGGCTTCATCACGGGCCAGAACATCGGGGTCGATGGTGGGCTGATGCATCGCGGCGCGGCGGACGCCGGGTCATGCTGCCCGGCCGCAGGCCGGACGGGAGTGGCGCATCCTGGCCTACAGCGGCGACCCCGCGCGCCTGGACCGGGTCGGCGGCGGGTGGCGCTAGCGCTGCGTCACCTGGTTGGCCGAAGCGTCGCTGCTGTGACCCTGGCACAGCCGCCCCGCGGCGTGTAAGAGCGCCGCCGAAGCGGTCGCGCGCCACGCAGCGGGCACGGAGGAAGACCATGACGGATACGACTATCGGTACCGGCGACGTAGCAATGGCATGCCAAGTTGTCAGCGTGCACTCCACAGGCTGGCTGTTCGATGAGGGCGCGCAGGACAACGACGGCCGTGATTTCGACACCTCCCGCGACCACGGCAATCCCTTCACCTTCGGCTTCGGCGCCGGGCGGAAGAGCCGGGGCTGGGACAACGGCTTCGCCGGCATGAAACTCGGCGGCCAGCGGACGCTGGTGATCCCACCCGAGCAGGGCTATGGCGCCCGCGGGGCCGGCGGGGTCATTCCGCCGAATCCGACGCTGCTGTTCGAGGTGGAACTGCTCGCCGTCGGCTGACCCCGCCATGGGGCGGCAGGGCCTGTTGCGACTCGCGCCGATTTTTCTCGGCACCTCGCTGGTGCCGCTCGACAGCTCGGTCAATGTCGCCTTCCCGGCGATCGTAGCGGCGTTCGGCGTTGAGGTGCCGGCGATCCAGTGGGTCGTGATCTGCTACGTGCTGACCTATGGCAGCTTGATGCTGGCCGTGGGGCGCCTCGGCGACATCTTCGGCCATGCACGGGTGTTCCAGATCGGTCTGGCCTGGTCGGCCGTCGCGCTGGTGATCTGCGCGACGGCCCAGACCTTCGGCATGCTGCTGGCCGCGCGCATCCTGCAGGGAATCGGCGCCGCGCTGATCGTCGGCTGCGGTCCTGCGCTGGCCACGACTCTATTCGACGAAGCGCTGCGCGCCCGCGCGCTCGCCGCCTATGCCGCGGGCTTCGCAGCGACGCAGGCGATCGGGCCTTTGCTGGGCGGCGTGCTCGTCCAGGTTTTCGGCTGGGAGGCGGTCTATTGGATGCGCGTGCCTGTCGCGCTGGCCGCACTTCTGCTTGCGCGGCGCCTGCCGGCCATGCCCGTGCCGGACCGGCGCGAACCCTTCGACGCGCTGGGCGCGCTGCTGCTGACCGCCGCTGTCGCAACACTGCTGCTCGCGGTGAACCGCGCGCCGGCATCGGCGTCCCTGGTGCTGGCGATCGTGGCGCTGGCCTGTATGGTGGGCTTCCTGTGGCGCAGCGCGCGGGCGCCACGGGCGATCATCGATCTCGGTCTGTTCCAGCGTCCGGGCTTCGCCGCCCTCAACGCCGCCAACGCGATGGTGAGCTTCGCGGTCTTCGCGGTGATGCTCGTCGGACCCTTCTACCTGGCGCGGATCGCGGGGCTGCCGCCGTTGCTGCTCGGACTGGTGCTGGCCATGAGCCATGGCGCGGCAATGCTGGGGGCGACCGTCGCGGGGCAGGTCATCGCGAGTGTCGGCGCGCCGCTTCTGGTGCGCGCGGGGGCGGTGATGGCGGCGGGTGGGCTGTTCGGCGTGGGGATGTGGGAAGCCGAGACGCCGCTGCCGCTCCTGATGCTGACCCTGGCCTTGCAGGGCTTCGGCGCGGGGCTGTTCGCGCTGGCCTACGCCGATGTCGTGACGGCCACGATGCGGCGGGAGGATAGGGGCGTTGCGGGCAGCCTGACCATGCTGACCCGCACGCTGGGCGTCGTCGCGTCGGCCTCGCTGCTCACGCTGCTGTTCGGCACGAGCGAGGCGGCGCTGCTGGCTGGCGGCGCACCGGCGACCGACGCCTTCCTCGGCGCCTTCGCCTGGGTCTTCGTCGTGGCAGGCACGCTGCCGCTGCTGGCGCTGCCGCTGTTGCGGGCAAGGCGGACGTGACGAAGGGCTGGAGGAGGAGAACCTCCCCCGAGCCCTCTCCTTTCTTTGGATACCTGGCGCCGGCTTCGCCGTCGCCCCCAATTCCCAAAGAAGGTTGAGGGGGATGCGAGGGGGAAAATTCCCCTCCCGATGGTGAAGCCCGAGACCAGCCGCGGATCAACCACCGCGGCGTCGATGTTGCGCACGAGGATCCCGATATCCGCCTCGGAGACCCAGTCGGATTGCGTCTGCCTGACCACCTGCAGCCCGGCATAGAGCTTCTCGCCATTGCGTGTGGTGCCGCCATCACCCAGCGTCAGCACGCTGGCCGGCGCGTTGGCCGCGCCAGTGTAGCGGATCGCCACGATTCTCGGTGACGTAGTTGCTGGCGAGCAGCGGCGCAGCATCGGTCGGCTGCCAGTTGGCGGCCGGCTCGACATAGACGGCCCGCACCCCGTTGAAGAGATCGCGCCGCGGCCGGCTGCCCTGGATCGCGACATCGCCGCGCAGGTCGTTGGAGGTGAGCGTGGCCACCGCCAGCGCCGGCGTGCCGGCATGGATAAAGAACCGCCCGCCCGAGACCACCAGCGCGCCGGCCATGGCCGAGACCAGCTTGCGGGTGATGGCGATCTTGCCCTCGCCGAGCGAAACCCGGCGATTCACCGTGTAGCGCTTCTCGTAAACGCCGCGCCGCGTGCCGATCAGCTGGTCGCAGGCATTGGCGGCGGTGATCGCCCGCCTCGGATCAGTGACGGCGGCGCGGCCTGTTGCCCTGGCCGGAACTGGCGTGCCGCTACTCCACGCGAAGGTTGCGGCGGCGGATGAAGGCGCCCCAGTTCGCGCTGTCCGCCTCGACGCTTTCACGCACGAACTGCGCCGTACCGGTCATAGGCTCCAGGTAGCCCTCGCGCAGCTTACGGGCCGTCTCGGGATCGGCCACGGCGGCGCGCACGGCGGCGTTGATGCGTTCGACCGCCGGTCCGGGCATGCCGGCGGGGCCGACGATGGCATACCAGGTTGGCATCACCAGGCCCTCGAAGCCGGTCTCCTTCAATGTCGGCACCTGCGGCAGAGCGGCTGCACGGGCGCTGCCCAATATGGCGAGCGGCACCAGCGTGCCGGCCAGGATATGCGGCAGCGGCGTGCCGAGCGGGATGACCATGCAGTCGGTCTCGCCCGTCAGCACGCTCGTCATCGAAGTGGCGGAGCCGTTGAAGGGCACGTGGGTCATCCGCACGCCCGCGGTGTCCGTCAGCATTTCCATCGACAGGTGAGTGGAATTGCCGATGCCCACGCTCGCATAGGTCAGGCGCTCGGGCTGGGCGCGGGCGCGCTCGACCAGCTGCGCGACCGAGGTCAGGCCGCTGCGCCGGCTGGCGATCAGGACTAGGACGGTCTCCACCACGGGCGCGACGTAGGTGAAGTCGCGCGCCGGGTCATAAGGAAGGTTGGAGTAAAGGTTGGGGTTGAAGCTGAACAGCGAGACACCGCCGAGCAGGATGGCGCTGCCGTCACTGCGCATGGATTTCAGCGCGTTCACTGCCACGGTGCCATTCGCGCCGCCGCGATTGTCCACGAGGATCGGGTGGCCAAGCGAGCGACTCATGGGCTCCGCCAGAAGCCGAGCCAGGGCGTCGGCGGCGCCACCAGGTGGCTGTGGCACGATCATGCGCAGCGGGCCGCGTGGGGCCTCCTGCGCCATGGCGCCACCGGTGAGGAGGCTGGCGGCGAGTGCCGCGCTGTGCCGACGCCTGAACGGATAGGTCATGGTCGCGTCTCCGATGGTGAATGCCGCGCATCATGCGCGATGGAGGTGGCGGTGGGAACGCCATGGGCGCACCAAGTCGCCGGCAGTGGCGTCAGGGGGTTGTGTTCCCGGTGACCGCCGGCTCATCATCCGCGAAAGGACCGCGCCGCCCGACGGCACGGCCAATCGAGGAAACGCCCATGAACGCCCCCGTCAGCGTGCTAGCGCCTGGGAAGGATCAGGCATTGTCCGAGCTCATGGCCACGCGCGGCCTGGGCGCCCCGCCCGCGGGCGAGGTCACCATTACCGGCTGCGACCCATTCTGGCGCACCCCTGTCCGTGCCGGTGAGACGGCGGCGGCCGTGCTCGGCGCCATCGGCGTCGCCAGCAACGACCTTTGGCAGGCGCGCGGCGGCAGCCGCCAGAAGGTGTCCGTCAACCTGCGCCATGCCGCCGCCACGCTGCGCACGGTGGACTATACCCAGCAGCAGAACGCGGATGGTTCCTGGCAGACGCTGGATATCCCGCAATCCATGAAGCACATGATCACGGTGACGCAGCCCTGGCCGACCCGCGATGGCGCGTATTTCCTGCCGCATCTCAACCTGCCACACCTCGCCGCCCGCGTGCTGGGCGTGCTTGCCTGCGACTTCACACCCGAGGCGGTGCGCGCCGCCGTGGGTCGCTGGAACGCCGATGATCTGGACAACGCCATCGCCGCCGTGGGTGGCTGTGGCGGCCGTATCCGCAGCGCCGGGGAGTGGCTCGCCCACCCCCAAGGGCAATACCTGGCCCAGCGCCCGATCCTGGAAATCCGCAAGATCGGTGAGGCGCCGCCGCTGGAACTGAAGCCCGGCACCCGGCCGCTGTCCGAGATCCGCGTGCTGGATTTCACCCGCATCCTGGCTGGCCCGATCTGCGGCCGCACTTTGGCCGAGCACGGCGCCGAGGTGCTGATGGTCAACGCACCGCATCTGGAGCAGACGCCCGAGCATGTGCGCGACACCAGCCATGGCAAGCGCAGCACCTTCCTGGATTTCACCGACCCCGCCCAGCTCGCCCGCGCCCGCGAACTGGCGTTGGAGGCCGATCTGGTCATCGGCGGCTACCGGCCGGGCAGGCTGGAAGCCTGGGGGCTCGACCCCGCCCAACTCGCCGAGGCCAAGCCGCGTGGCCATGTCCATGTCACCATCTCCTGCTACGGCTCCGGCGGCCCCTTCGGCGGGCGCGCGGGGTGGGAGCAGGTCGGCCAATCGGTCAGCGGCATCGCCTGGGCGCATGGGCAGGGCACCAACAACGGGGTGCCGAAGCTCGTCTTCGCCACCGTCGCCGATTACCTCACCGGCTATCTCGGCGGCTATGGCGCGATGCTGGCGCTGGGTCGGCGGGTGCGGGAGGGCGGCTCCTGGCATGTCAACGTCTCGCTCTGCCAATCCGCCATGCTGGTGCTGCGCCAGGGCCTGCTCGACCAATTCGAATCCGACGAACGCCTGACCGAGGACGAATTGGCCGCGCTGCGCGTCGTCAGCGACACGCCGTCGAACGGCCGGCTGCGCACGCTCGGCCCCGCCCTCATGATGTCTGAAACCCCGCCGCACTGGGCCACGCCCACGCCCATCCCGGGCGGCGACAAGCCGGAGTGGCTGCCCCGATGATCACCCCCCGCCGTACCCTGCTGGCCATCCTCGCCGCCCCCGCTCTTGCCCGAGCGCAGTCACTCGACCTTTCGCGCCCGGTGCGCTGGATCGTGCCCTTCACCCCGGGCGGCGGGTCGGATATCGCCACCCGCGTCATCACTGGCTTCATCGCCGAACTGCCGAACGCACCCCGCTTCGTCGTCGAGAACCGGCCAGGCGCCGGCGGCAATATCGGCATGACGGCGCTGGCGCAATCGCCGCCCGATGGCCACACGGTGGGCATCCTCTCGGTCGCCACGCACGGCATCAACCCCACGCTTTATCCCCGCCTGCCCTTCGACCCGATCGGCGATTTCACGCCGATCTGCATGCTGAACCTGCAGCCCGTCGTCATCGCGGTGAAGGCGGACAGCCCGGTCCGCGACCTGGCCGATCTGCTGGGCCGCCGCGGCCGGGAGATGACCTTCGCCAGCGCCGGCAACGGCCTTTCCGGCCATGCGGCGGGCGAGTTGTTCCGCATGCGCAGCGGCCTGACCCTGGTCCACGTCCCCTATCGCGGCAGCAGCGCCGCCTGGGTCGATCTGCTGGGCGGGCGGGTGGACATGATCGTGGACAATATCGCCACCGCCATGCCGCATGTGCAGTCGGGCTCGGCGCGCATCCTCGGCCTCACCTCGCGCGAGCCGATGCCGGGTATCGAGGCGCCGGTCATCGGCAGCCTGCTGCCCGGCTATGTCGTCGATTCCTGGAACTGCCTGGGCGGCCCGGCCAACCTGCCCGCGCCCATCGCCGAACGCTTCGCCGAGCTTTTCACCACGGCGCTGCGCAACCCCGCCATGCAGGCGCGCTATGCCGAACTCCGCATGGTTCCGCCCGCCGACACCACCCCCGCCCATGCCGCCCGCTATATCCGCGAGCAGATCGCGATGTGGCAGAGCGTGGTGCGCGAAGCCGGCATGCGGGTGGATTGATGAGCCAGGGCGCCCTTTCCGGCACGCGCGTGCTCGATCTCAGCCGCGTGCTGGCCGGGCCTTCCTGCGGCCAGCTCTTCGCCGATATGGGCGCCGAGGTGATCAAGATCGAGGATCGCGGCGGCGATGAGAACCGCAACTGGCTGCCCGTGGTCGATGGCCGGGGCGCAAATTTCATGTCGGTCAACCGCGGCAAGCAGGGCATGACGCTCAACCTGAAATCGCCGGGCGGGCAGGGCGTGCTGGCGGCGCTGATCCGCCGCGCCGATGTGCTGCTCGAGAATTTCCCGCCCGAGACCGCAAAGCGCCTTGGGCTGGACTGGGAGCGGACATCGTCGATCAACCCGGACCTGATCCATGTCTCCATCACCGGCTATGGCGGGCGCGGCCCACTGCGTGACCGGCCGGGCTATGACAACATGCTGCAAGCCTTCAGCGGCATGATGGCGATGACCGGCGAGCATGACCGCGGCCCGGCCCGCCTTGGCCCCTCGGTGATCGACCTGGGCACCGGCGCGCTGGCCTTCGCCGGCGCCTGCGCGGCGCTGACGGCCCGCACCCAGGGCCGCGCCCGCGGCCAGCATGTCGAGGCCTCGCTGCTGCAAACCGCCGCCTCGCAGCTCGGCTACCATTTCACCGCCTACACCATGGCCGGCGTGGTGCCGGAGCGCACGGGATCGGCGGTCTGGCACATCGTGCCCTACCAGTGTTTCCGCACCGCCGATGGCTGGATTCTGGCCGGCGCCACCAATGACGCGGCCTGGCAGCGCATGGCGGCCACGCTGGGCGCCGGCGCGCTGGGCGCCGACCCGGCCTATACCACCACGCGCCAGCGCAGCGCACTCAGGCTCGAACTTGTGGCGAAGCTGGAGCCCTATTTCCTGGCCCGCGGCACCGGCGAATGGGCAGCGCTGTTCGACGCGGCCAAGGTCGCCTGCAGCCCGGTGCAGGATGTGGCGCAATTCCTCGCCCATCCGCAGGTTGAGGCGATGGGCCTGGTCCAGGAGGTCGATGACGGCCGCGGCGGGACCTTGCGCCTCTGCGCGCCGCCGCTGGAAATGTCCGCTACGCCGATGACCCCGGGGGGCCGCCCGCCTGACCTGGGCGAACACACCGACGAGATCCTGCGGCAAGAGCTGGGCCTGGACGAGGCCGCAATCGCGGCGCTGCGGGCGGAGGAGGCGATATGAGTCACGGCCAGGTCCACATCGAGCGGCGCGGGGATGGCGTGCTCGTCCTCACCCTCGACAATCCCGCGCACCGAAACGCACTGAATGACGGCATGATCGAGACGATCATCGAAGCCTTCGGGACCCAGGCCCGCGCCAGCCGCGCCATCCTGCTGCGCGGGTCGGGCGGCATGTTCTGTGCCGGGCGCGAGATCAACAACCTGCTGGCGCTGCAGGAGGCGGGGATGGAGACGATCCATGCCGCCTATCACCGCCTGCGCGAATTGAACGAGGCGATCTACTACTGCCCACGCCCGGTGGTCGCCGCATTGGACCGCTACGCGCTGGGTGCGGGCATCATGCTGGCCACGTTGGCCGACATCGCCATCGCCGCCGAGGACTGCCTGATCGGCTACCCCGAGGTGAAGCTGGGCATCCCGCCCACGCAAACCACCATCGGCCTGATCCGCGGCGTGCACCGCAAGACGGTGATGGATCTGGTGCTGACAGCACGCAACATCCGCGGCGTCGAGGCCGCGCGCATGGGCCTCGTCACCCGCGCCGTGGCGCCCGAGGCGCTGGGCGCCGAGATCGAGGCAACGCTTGCGATGCTCGTCGGCAATGGCCCGGAGGCGATGGCGCGCACCAAGGAGCTGATCTGGAAGACGGAGGATGCCGACCACCGCTCGGCGCTCTCCGTCGGCACCGACGTCATCTCGGTCGCCGTCGCCACCGCCGAGGCGCGGGAGGGCGTGGCCGCCTTCCTGGCCAAGCGCAAACCCAATTGGCAGGGTTGAACATGAAACGACGCAGCCTGCTCGCAACACTGCCCGCCGCCGCTGCCGCGCGGGCGCAAGGCACATGGCCCGAGCGCCCGCTGCGCATCATCGTGCCCTTTCCGCCCGGCGGGCCGGTGGATGGGGGTGCGCGCGTGCTGGGCCAGGTGCTGAGCGCCGGCCTCGGCCAGCCCGTGGTGATCGAGAACCGCGCCGGCGCCGGCGGCTCCATCGGCACCGAGGCGGCGGCGCGCGCGGCACCCGATGGCTACACGCTGCACTTCGGTTCCACCGGCTCGCTGGCGGTGAACCAGACGCTGATCCCCAATCTGTCCTATGACACCAGCCGGGACCTCGCCGCCATATCGGTGGTCAGCGCGGTGCCGATGCTGATGGTCGCCCGCTCTGGCCTGCCGGTGAACACGGTGCAGGAGGCCATCGCCATGGCCCGCGCCCAGCCCAACCGGTTGACCTATGGCACCTCGGGCCCCGGCGGCGCGCCGCATCTGGCGGGCGAGTTGATGCGCCAGCGCGGTGACGTGCAGCTGACCATGATCGCCTATCGCGGCGCCGCGCCGACCATGACCGCAATCATCGCGCAGGAGGTGGATTTCACCTTCCTCGACCCCGCCGTGCTGATGCCGCATGTGCGCGAGGGCCGGATGAAGGCGCTGGCGGTGACGGGACCGCAGCGGCTGACGGCGTTGCCCGACTACCCCACCCTGATCGAGGCCGGGCTGCCGGGCGTGGAGGTGGAGAACTGGTACGCCCTGCTGGCACCCGCCGGCACGCCGCCCGAGCGCATCGGGCGCATCCATGCCGTGCTCTCCGCCGCGCTGTCACGCCCCGAGACGCTGCGCGGCTATGTCGAGCAGGGCCAGCGCGTGGTGAACAGCACGCCCGAGGAATCCGCCGCCTTCATCCGCGCCGAAATCGCCAAATGGGCAGAGGTCGTCCGCGCCGCCGGGATGCGGCCGGAATGACCCGCCGCCGCGCCTTGCTGGCGGCGGGCCTCGCGGCCCCCGCCTCCGCCCAGGGCGTCTGGGCGCCGACGCGCCCAGTCCGCATCGTCGTTCCCTACGGCCCAGGCGGTGGCGCCGACACCACCTCGCGCCTGCTCGCGGGCCCCATGGGCGTGGCGCTGGGGCAGAGCGTGGTGATCGAGAACCGGCCCGGCGCCGGCGCCTCCATCGGCGCGCAGGAGGTGGCCCGCGCGGCACCCGACGGCCACACGCTGCTGATGGACGCCATGTCGCATTTCGTGACGCCGGTGCTGATGCGGCTGTCCTTCGACTACGCCACCGCCTTCGCGCCGCTCTCACTCGTCACCGCCCTGCCGCATGTCCTGCTGGTCCCCAACGCCTCCCCGGCGCGCGATGTGGCCGGGCTGGTGGCGGAGATCCGCGGCCGGCCAGGGCAGGTCGCCTTCGGCACCTCGGGCAATGGCACGGGCGGGCATCTGGCGGCGGTGATGCTGGCGCGGCGCGCCGGGCTGGATGTGATCAACACCACCTATCGCGGCATCGCCCCCGCCCTGCAGGATCTGGTGGCGGGGCGGCTCGGCTTCGGCTTCGCCACCGTCGCCTCGGCCGTGCCGCTTGTGCGCGGCGGCAATGCGCGGGCGATCGGCGTCTCCTCGCTGGCCCGCGTGCCGGTGCTGCCGGACACGCCGACGGTGGCCGAACAGGGCTATCCCGGTTTCGAGATGGATGAGTGGAACGGGCTGTTTCTGCCCGCCGGCGTGCCCGCCCTGGCCATCGCCCGGCTTTCGGAGGCTGTGGCGCTGGCCGTCCGGGATGTGACGGTGCGGGAGCGCGTCGCCGGCATGGGCGCGGTGCTGGTAGGCTCCAACCCCGATGGTTTCGCCGCCTATATCGCCGCCCGGGCGCCGGCCATCGCCCAGCTGGTGCGGGAGGAGCGAATTACGCTGGAGTGACCGCAAGCGCTGCTGTGCGATCGCGTGCAAGTCCCGAACGGGGAAGGATTCGTCCGAGCTTGCCCGGACCGTCTGCCGTCGGTTCAGCGACGCGTCGGCCATGACCGAGCCAGCGTTCCAGCCCTTTGCTGCGGCGTTCCACTGCATGGTGGTGCCGGAGGCCAGCACATCGCCGGCGATGTTCTCCCGGACATTGGCCGCGCCATCGAACACCCGCACGAAGAGCCGCCCGCCATCGGCCCCGCCGACCAGCCAATGTGCCAGCGCGAACTCCTTGGCCGAGGAGGTATCCACCACGAAGGGCATGCCCCGGTTGGCATCCAGCAGCAGCCCGCGGGACGTCGCCGCGATCCCGTCCAGCCCGTTGAAGCACAGGCCCGCCAGCGTCGTCGCTGCGGTGGTCGAGGTGGCCAGCGTCGCCAGCTTCTCGACGCCGATCTCCGTCGCACTCTGCCGGAAGGCCGCAGCGCGCAGGTTGGGCCATCAATTGCAACGGCGAACTCGCGGCATGGAACCTCCGGCCAGACGCAGGCTAAGCCGCGTCAAGACAAAGATACCGTAGCCGGTAGCGGACGCTTAGGGTCATCCGGGAAAATCAGCCGGCGTGCCGCAATCAACGGGTGGAAGCCGTCAACCCACCATCGACGACGAGTTCCGTTGCGGTCACGTATTTCGCCTCGTCAGAAGCAAGGAACAGCGCGGCATGGGCCACGTCCCATCCCTCGCCCATCTGGCCGATGGGAACGGCGGCGTTGCGCTTCGCCACGAACCCCTCCAGGTCGCCGCCCGCAAATTGCTCGGCGAGCTTGGCCACCAGCGGCGTGTACATGAGGCCTGGCAGCACGCAGTTCATCCGGATGCCGCGCGGAGCATAGGTAATGGCGGTGGTCTTGCTGAAATGGATCAGCCCCGCCTTGGCCGCCGAATAGGCCGCCTGGGGCTTGCCCGTGTAGCGAATGCCCGCCGTGGAGGCGATGCTGACCACGGCTCCCTTTCCCTGCTTCTGCATGATCGGCAGCACCGCTTGGCAGCAGAGGAAAGCGCTTTTGAGGTTGACGGCGATCTGGCTGTCCCACAGCGCCTCCTCCATCTCACCGGGGATGGCGGGCTCGGACTTGCCGACATTGTTCACCAGCACATCGATGCGACCGAAGCGCGCCATGCAGGCCTCGACCAGCCGCGCCACCTCGGCGGAATCCGTGACGTCGCCTGTCGCGATCTCGCAGATGCCGCCCTCGTCCTGGATGATCGCCTGCGTCTCGCGCGCCGCCGCCTCGTTGATGTCCACGCCGAAGATGCGCGCCCCTTGGCGCGCAAAGAGCACCGCGATCGACTTGCCATTGCCCCAGCCGGGGCCGACCGAACCGCAGCCGGTCAGGAAGACCGCCTTGTCCGTCAACTTGAACATAGGCTCACTCGATCTCGATATTGGCGGCGCGGATGACGGGGCCCCAGAGCGCCGCCTCCTCCGCGATGAAGCGCGTCGCGCGTTCGGGCGTGGAATCCGTCACGGGCACAAAGGCGAGGGCCTCCAGCGCGCGGGCAATCTCGGGCGTGGACATCGCAGCGCGAGCGGCAGCGGCCAGGCGCTCCAGCCGGTCCGCCGGCGTGCCGGGGGGTGCGGCCAGGTAGTTGGCGATGCGGGTCACGACGTCGAAGCCACTCTCGCGCGCGGTCGGCACGTCGGGCACCACCGCCGAGCGCTGCTCGCCGAAGACGGAGATGATCCGAAGCCTCCCCTCCTGGTGCTGCGGCAGCAGCGTCGTGAAGGCGTCCACCGCGAAGGAGATCGTACCGGAGAGAAGATCCTGGGTCAGCGGCCCCGAGCCCCGGTAGGGCACGTGCACCACATCTAGGTTGCCCACCCGCACCCGCAGCAACTCCGTAGAGAGGTGTGGGGCGCCACCGATGCCCGAGCTGCCATAGCTGAGCCGGCCCGGCTGGGCGCGGATCATCGCGATCAACTCGGCCAGGCTGTTCACGCCAAGCCGCGGGTTGACCGCCAGGGCGAGCGGCGTGATGCCGAGGATGGCGATGTGCGAAAACCCCGTCACGGGATCGAAGGGCGGCACGCGACGTGTGAGTGGGCCGGTGATCCCGGCCGTCGGGCTTTGAAAGATCAACGTGTACCCGTCCGGTCGGGCGCGATGCACCTCGCCCGAGCCGATGAGACCGCCCGCCCCGCCGCGATTGTCGATGACAACGGATTGGCCGAGCGCCCGCCCGAAGGGCTCGGCAAACAGGCGCCCAAAAATGTCGGTGTTTCCACCTGGCGGGAACGCCACCACCATGCGGATGCTGGAACTGGGGAAAGGCGCTTGCGCATAGGCGGGGGCGGCCAGCAGTCCAATGCCGGCCGCAGCGCGCAGGATCTGGCGCTTCTTCATGGCTTTTTCCTCTTCACCCTCTCGCGGGCCCGAGGATAGCCAACGCCGCGCGGCCCCAGCTGTCAATGTGAGGGTGGGTTCATGGCCATCGGGCGGTCTCCTGCAGTCCAGTGTTTCGAAGGGTAACCCCGACGATTTCGTCAGGGACCTGGTCAGACACTGGTCATTTTTCAGCGAAAACTTATACCCTCTCCGGGTCAGATCTCAATGCAACTCAACACTGAGGCCACCGACCGATCGGGGATGCTCCATATTTCATTACAAAACTCGATTCAGCCCAAATTTATAGGACATCTAGTGTCACCAACCGGTCGCGACTTCCCGCTAATTGCTGCCTTGCGACAACACGGACGGCGGCAATTCAGCGATGCAAATCAACGCGGCCTCTAACTCACCGATAGCTGCTCTCTGCATGCCCGATACCGTTGCCTGCGGCACGAGCCTGGAGGTTGGGACTCGCCACGCAGCCCTCGGCCTGCTCAGCCAGTTGAACGCGCATCACCCCGGGACAGGCGACCATTCAGTCCGTGTCGCCCGGCTGATGATCGCGATGTGGAGCGTGGATTCGACCTGGCTCGGTCTCTACGAGACTGTGTTGTTGGCTGGCCTCCTGCACGATGCTGGCAAGCTGTTCGTTGATCGCGAGATCCTGGATGCAAACCGCAAGCTGACCGAGGCTGAGTTAGCGGCGATGCAAGACCATTCCGGGCAGGGCGCGGCGTTGCTCGAGGAGCTCGGCTTCGCCGATGCGGTGGTCGCAGCGGCGCGGGACCATCACGAACGTTGGTCGGGCGGTGGCTATCCGACCGGGCGGCCATCCTCGCAGCTGTCGCCCCTGTCGCGCGCATTGGCTGCGGCCGACGCCTTCTCGGCGATGATTGAGCCTCATCGGGCATATCGCCGTCCCCGAACAGTCCCAGAAGCGCTGGCTGAAATGAATGCGTGCCGGGGCACCCAGTTCGACCCGACGGCAGTCGATCTGCTGCATGCCGCAACGGACCGCCAGATCCACAAGGCAGGTTGGGTATCAGCGCCTGAATCGGGTGCCGGAATGGCACGCCCAATAAGGACTTTTGGTGCGGCCGGGATAAGGTCTGTATCGGCTAGGTTTTGTGGACCCTTACTCAACCAGAGTATCGTCGCGGCGCGACAACCAGCACGGCGCCGAGGGCGTGACCTTCAAGATGCGCAACGACCCGCGCGTGACGCCGCTGGGCAAGTGGCTGCGCCGCAGCTCGGTCGATGAACTGCCGCAGCTGTGGAACGTTCTGGTGGGCGGCATGTCGCTGGTCGGCCCACGCGGGCGGGCCATTTCAGCAGCGCGTCGCGCATGGTGCTGCCGATTTCGTCGAGCGCGGCATTCGCCTCGATGACGTCGAGCAGGCGGCGCTTGGTCTCATTGAGTGCAAGGCGCTGTGCCTTGACCTTCAGGGCAAGCTGCGCGACCTTCAGCCGCGCGAAGGGCGTGCCGTCCGCGGCGGCGCCGCTGGCCAGGGGTGAGCGGGCGGGATCGGCGGTCTCGGTCAGGTGGCGGCGGGTCTTGTCGATGTCCCACTGGCCGTCCGGCTCGCGGGCGATGCGGTTGGTCTGTTCTGCCTTGCGCAGTCCGGTCTCACTGACGCCGAGGCGCCGCGCGGCCTCGCGGGTCGAGGGGGTCAGTTCGGGCATGGCGGGCCTTCCAAGCCGTAGGGCAACCAGCGATCGGTGCTATAAGGACGTTGGTATGGGCGGCGCTACGGGCCACCCTCAGGGCTCCGGAAGGGCAGACGAAATGGCGGAAGAAAAGGTCGCGATTGTCACCGCAGGTGGCAGCGGGATGGGCGCGGAAACGGCGCGCCGACTGGCAGCGGATGGCTTCAAGGTCGCCATCCTCTCATCCTCAGGGAAAGGCGAAGCGCTGGCCGCCGAACTTGGTGGCCTCGGGGTCACCGGTTCCAACCAATCGAACGACGATCTGCAACGCCTGGTGCAGGGCGCGATGCAGCGCTGGGGCCGCATCGACGTCCTCGTCAACAGCGCAGGCCACGGGCCGCGTGCGCAGATCCTCGACATCACCGACGAGCAGTGGCACGCGGGAATGGACGTCTACCTGATGAACGTCATCCGTCCGACGCGACTCGTGACGCCGGTCATGCAGGCACAGAAATCTGGCGCCATTATCAACATCTCGACCGCTTGGGCATTCGAGCCGAGCGCGATGTTCCCGACCTCCGCCGTGTTCCGGGCAGGCCTCGCAGCGTTCACGAAGATCTTCGCCGACACCTACGCAGCCGACAACCTGCGCATGAACAACGTCCTCCCCGGTTGGATCGACAGCCTTCCCAAGGCGGAGGAGCGCCGCCAAAGCGTGCCGATGCAGCGGTACGGGACGGCACAGGAGATCGCCGCGACGGTCGCGTTCCTCGCCTCGGAGGGGGCCGGCTACATCACGGGTCAGAACATCCGCGTCGATGGCGGGCTGACGCGCGCTGTCTAACACGGCGGATCTGCGGCCAGAGAGCGGCCGCATTGCCGTCATCGTGAAGTTGGTCGCTTCGGTCATCCAGATCCTCGGCCACGCAGCCACTGCCAGCCAGAACAGGAAAGGCCCGCCGCTTCCCAGCAGCGAGCCCTGACAGGTCCCTCGCGGCGTGATTCCGCCAAGGCGTAGATGGTGAAGGAGCCCTTCGCCCCCGTCTTGTTCGGGCCGACCATCCGCTCCCGTGACTTCACCTCGACCGCATAGGGCGGCAGGCGCAGCAGGGTGATGTTGTCGGGCACGATCAGACGCTCGCCACTCTGATGCCAGCCGGCACCGTCGCAGACCAGCACGGCATGGGCTGCGGTGCCGACCTGAGTTGCGATCTCGGCCAGGTGGAGGCTCATCGCCTCGCTGCTGACGAAGGGCATGACGATGGCGGCACCCACCGCGCGCGCTTGGCAGATCGCGCCGAACAGGTAGGCGCTGTCATGCCGATTGTCGCGCACCGCGGCGGGACGCGAGCCGCGTGGCGCCCACAGATAGGTCAGCGTCGCGCAGCGTCCGCCGGTCCATGCCGCACGCCGATGCTGCGGCCGCGCGCGACGCGCCCTCCAAGACATGCGCGATGGCCGGCACACGGCACGCCACACGTCCGTCACGGCACCGCAAGGCATGCTGCCGCAGCCCCGCCGCCGACATGTCCCGCCGCGTCACCTCAACCGCCCGAGCCATGCCGTCCTCCCCCACGAATCGCTGACAACACAAGCGAATCGAAAGTTCAGCTGCCTCGTACGGGCCGCTCGCCTTTCCTTCGAAGCGCTCTTCGATGTTCGGGCAATAGCCCGTAGTTGATCAGTGTCCGTACCAATCGCTCCGCCACCTCAGAACAGGAAATCACCTACCACCAAATGCGCCGCACCATAAATCTGCAAGGAACTCCCACCCAGCGTCACCAAGGTGAAGCCATCGCCCGCCGTGACCGCCAGATCCGCGAGCCGCAGCCCCGTACCCCGGAAATCGAGCAACTGCCCGGCCTGCCATCCGCCGATGACGTCGTGCCCCCAGGATGGATTGTCATAGACATAGTGGTCCGCGCCGCCGCCGCCGCGCAGCACGTCATCGCCCGCACCGCCGCGCAGCACATCGGCCAGGGCCGAGCCGAAGAGCTGATCATCGCCGGCGCCGCCATCGAGGGTGCTGGCCAGGGCCTGGTTCGCCACGATGGTCTCGCCCGCGGCACCGCCGGTGAAGACATCGGCGGCTTCGAAGAGCCGGTAGATCTCGATATGGGCGGCGGCCGCGATGCCGTTCACCCCCGCCCAAACGGTGTCGTGGCCGCCACCCTCGGCCTCGATCACCGTGGCCGCCGTGCCGCGCAGCACATAGGCATCATCGCCCAGCCCGCCATCCAGCTGGTCGGCCGCGCCGCTGCTGTAAAGGATGTCGCCACCCTCGCCCGCCTCGACGCGCGAGGCGACGGAGGCGCCCAGCAGCACGGTGTCGCGCCCCGCCCCCGTCACCGCGCGCAGCCCGCCCAGGGCGGCGAGGACGTAATCGGCGCCGCCTCCGGTGCTGACCACATTGCCGATGCCGCCCAGCACCAGGTCATTCTGGCCGTCGCCCGCGGTGATCGTGTTGCCGATGGCAGCCGCCAGCGCGTTCACCGCGTTGTCGCCGGCGCCGAGGCGGATGGTGGCAGCCCCGCCGCCCGCGATCACCACGGTATTGGCGCCATCGCCCAGCGTGATGTCATCGGCCAGGCGATGCAGGCCCACGATGTTGTCGCCATGCCCGGCCCGCAGGCGAAGCCCGCCATCGAGGCTCTCCACCAGGTTACGGCCACCGCCCAGCGTCACCAGGTTGCCGGTGCCCCAGACCTGCACGGTGTTGTCGCCGCCCCCCAAGGTAATCTCGGCAAAGCCCAGGTTGTTCTTCACGAGATTGGCGCCGTCGCCCGCGGTGACCCGGTTGTGGCTGCCCATCAGTATGATGCTGTTGCCGCCGCCACCGGCCTCGACATGGGCCAGGCTGGCGAAGCCGATCACGGTATCGTCATCGGCGCCGAGGTGCAGTTGCGCGCTCTGGCCCGACAGGGCCGCCTGGTTTTTGCCGGCTCCGAGGTCGAGCAGCAGCCCGTCGCCCGTCAGCTCCACCACGTCATCCCCGGGGCCCGTGACCAACGCGAAGCCGGGCAGGGCCTGGTCGGCGCTGAGGCCGAGATCGGCGCCACGCAACACCAGCCGCAGCAGCGGCCCGGCGGCCGAGGCATTGCCCGCGGCGTCGCTCGCCTGCAGCGCCAGTTGATAGCTTCCGTCACCAAGCCGCGCGCCGAAGGCGATGCCGAATTGCCCCGCGCCGTCGGCCGTGCCCAGGCCGAGCGTGGTGCCGCCAGCCCGCAATACGACCTGCGCGCCGGCCTCGGCGCCGCCGGAGAGTATAAAGGTATGCGCCCCGGTATCGGCGAGGCGCAGCACGGTGGCGGCCCCTGGTGCCTGGCCGTCTAGGTCGAAGCCCAAGGCGCCGGCGCCGCCCGCATTACCCGCCTGGTCGAGATAGTCGCCCTCGGTCACGGCAATGCCGGCCCTGCCCAGACCGTTCGCCACGGGCGTGAAGCGGGCCTGGAAGACGATGCTGTCGGAGGTGGCAAGCGCGCCCAGGCTGCCACCGGACAGCGTGATGTCCTCGGCCCCGAAACCGGTCACCGCTTCGGAAAAGGTGAAGCGGATGGTCGGCGTCTCCGCCGCATTGACCACCCCATCCAGGTCGCTGCTGGTGATGACGAGGCTGGGCGACCTGGTATCCACCGCCAGCGCCAGGCTGGCAGCACCGCCCGCATTGCCGCTCTGGTCCATATAGGTCGCCCGCGCCACGCTCACCCCGGCCAGGGCGTTCTCCGTCATCGCATCCGGCGCGAAACGCCCGGTGTAGACCCGCGGATCAGCCGTGGCCTCGAGGTTCGAGACGGTGCCGCCGCTGGCACTGATATCGTCCAGGGTGAAGCCCAGCACCGGCTCGGAGAAGGTGAAGGTCAACGTCGCGGCTTCGCCACGGCGCAGCGTCGCGTCATCGGTTGCGATGCCGAGCATGGGCGGCGTGAGATCGACGCCGAAGCCCAAACCCGCGTCGCCGCCGGGATTGAGCGCCAGATCGGTATAGCTGCCGGCCGCGACGCCGAGGCTCGCCACCGCGCCCTCGCCGCGGGTGAAGATGGCCGTGACGCTGCCGGGCCCGGTCGCTGTCAGGCCGCTGATGCTCCCCCCGCTGGCCAGGACGTCCTCCGCGGTGAAGCCGGCCACCGCCTCGCTGAAGGTGAAGGTGAGGGTGGCGATCTCGCCAGGCAGCAGGAGCCCCGCGGGGCTGGCGATGACCAGTGTGGGCGCCAGCGTATCGACCGCATAGGGGCCGCTTGCGGCACTGCCGCTGCCAGCATTGCCAGCCAGGTCGGCGATGCCCGCGAGGTCGAGGGTGAGGCTGTTGCCGGCAGCGGTTTGTCCCGGCGCAGGCGTCAGCACCGCCGTATAGGTGATGCCATCGGAAGTACCCAGGCCGCCCAGCGTGCCATTGGGCACCGTCACATCGGCCGCGGTGAAGCCGGTGACCGCCTCGGTGAAGCTGAAGGTGACGAGCGCGGTCTCTCCGATGATCAGCGCCGTGTCACTGATGCCGGTTGCGCCGGCCAGGCCCGGCCTTTGCGTATCCACCGCGAGGGCAAGGCTGGTGGCGGCGCCCGCATTCCCGGCCGCATCGATGTGGCTGGCTGCCAGCACACGCACCCCGCCGGCCGGATTTTGGGTATTGGCCGAGGGCGTGAAGGTCGCGGTGAAGGTGCCGGGCGCGGCCGTCATCGCAAGCCCGCTGACGGCCCCGCCGGTGGCGATGATATCGGCGGTGTCGAAGCCCACGACCGGCTCTGAGAAAGTGAAGGTCAGCAGCGCCGTCTCGCCCAGGCGCAGCGCCGTGTCGTCGGCAGTGATGGTCAGCCTCGGCGCGGTGGTATCGACCGCGAAGCTGAACCGTCCGGCCAGGCCGGCATTGCCCGCCATATCGCCATAGCCGCCGGCCAGCACGCCGATGCCCGCGTCCGCGTCCTCCACGCCCACATCTGGCGTGAAGAATGCGGTGTAGAACTGTCCCGACCCGCCTGAGACCGCGAAGCCGCTCAGGCTGCCGCCGCGCGCGGTGAGGTCGGCCAGGGTGACATTCGTCACCGGTTCGGCGAAGCCGATCTGCACCGTCGCGGTCTCGCCGATGGTCAGGCTGGTATCGCCATTGGTGAAGCTGATGGCGACGGGACTAGGCGCCAGGGTGTCGAGCGGCAGCTCCAGGCTGGCCCTGATATTGCTGTTGCCGGCGGCGTCGCTGACCGCGCCGGCGCGCAGCGCGATGCTGGCGGTGGCGCTGCCATCGAAGCCGACATCGGGCGTGAAGCTCGCCTGGAAGGTGATACTGTCGCTGGTGGTGAGGGTGCCAATCCGACCCCGGGTCGTGCTGATGTCGTCGGCCGCGAAACCCGTCACGGGCTCGGAAAAGCTGAAGCTCAGCGTGGCGACATCGCCCAGGATCAGGCTCGCATCGCTGCTGACAATCAGCGCGACCGGCGGCCGGGTATCGACGGCCAGGGCGAGGCTGCCGCCACCGCCCGGCGCACCACCCAGGCCGGTATAGCTGTTCGCCGTCACGGCCACGCCGGCCGTAGCGGTCTCGGTGTCCGCGCTCGGCGTGAAGGTGGCGGTATAGACTAGCGGATCGGCGGTGGCGGCGATATTGGCGACGCTGCCGCCGCTGGCCGTGATATCGGCGGTGGTGAAGCCCGTCACCGCCTCGGAGAAGGTGAAGGTCAGCGCCGCGGTCAGTCCCTGCTTGAGCGCTGTGCGGTCGGTGGTGATGCTGAGGCTGGGTAGCGTGGCGTCGAAGCCCAGCGCCCCCGCGCCGCCAGCATTGCCGGCGAGGTCGGTGTAGCTGCCCGCATCCACGGCGAGGCTGGCCGCGGGGCCGCTGTCGCGGGTGAAGCTCGCGGTATAGACGAGCGGATTGGCGGTGGCGGCGAAGCCGCTGATGGCGCCGCCCAGAGCCGAGACATCGGCAGCGGTGAAGCCCGCCACGGCCTCGGAGAAGGTGAAGCTGACCGACGCCACAGCGCCGGGCGCCAGCAGGCTCGCGGGGCTGCCGATGCCGATGGCGGGGGCCTGGGTATCGACTGCGTAGCCGGGGGACGGGGCGCTGCCGCTGCCCGCATTGCCGGCCAGGTCGGCCAGGCCGGCCAGGTCGAGGCTGAGGCTGTTGGCGGCCGCGCTGCGGCCCGCCAGGGGCGTCAGCGTCGCGGTGTAATTCGTGCCGCCGTCGCTGGTGGCGAGGCCACTGAGCGTGGCATTGGCCACCGTCACATCTGCGGTGGTGAAGCCCGTGACCTTCTCGCTGAAGGTGAAGGTGACCAGCGCCGCGTCGCCGATCTTCAGCGCGGTATCGTTCAGCGCGATGGCGCCGACGAGGGTGGGGCGCAGCGTATCCACCGCGTAGGACACCGAGGCGCCGGTGCCGCTGCCGGCATTGCCGGCGAGGTCGGCGATGCCGGTGAGGTCGAGGCTCAGCGTATTGCCGGCCGCCTCGAAGCCGGTGCGCGGCGTCAGCGTGGCTGTCCAGCTCAGCCCGCCATTAAGGCTGGCGAGATCGCTCAGCGTGCCGCCGGGCACGGTGACATCGGCGGTGGTGAAGCCCGAGACTTTTTCGGTGAAGGTGAAACTGACAAGCGCCGTATCGCCGATGCTGAGCGCGGTGTCCGAGAGGGCGACGGGCGCGGCGAGGCCGGGCCGCAGCGTATCCACGCCATAGGCGCTGGAATCGAAGCGGCCGGTGCCGGCATTGCCGGCCAGGTCGGCGATGCCTGCGAGGTCAAGGCTGAGCGTATTCGCCGCCGCGCTCGCCCCGGCATCGGGCGTCAGCGTTGCCGTCCAGGTCAGGCCCCCATCGGCGGCGACGAGGCCGCTCAGCATGCCATTGGGCACGGTGACATCGGCGGTGGTTAAACCCGTCACCGCCTCGCTGAAGGTGAAGGTCACGCCGGCCGTCTCGCCGATCTTCAGTGCGTTGTCGCTGAGGCCGATCGACAGCGCGGTAGGCTGCTCGGTGTCCACGGCATAGTTGCCGCTGGTGACGGTGCCCAGGCCCGCGGTGCCGCCGGTATTGGCGATGCCGGCGAGGTCGAGCGCGATGGCAGTGGTCGCGGCGGTGAGGCCGGCGGCGGGTGTCAGCGTGGCCGTCCAGGTGATGCCGTCGGTGGAGGCGAGGCCGCTCAGCACGCCGCCCGGCGCCGTCAGGTCGGCGGTGGTGAAGCCGGTCACCACATCGTTGAAGGTGAAGGTGACCAGCGCGGTGTCGCCGATCTTCAGCGCCGTGTCGCTGATGGCGATGGGGCCGGCGAGCCCGGGCCGCACCGTGTCGATGCTGAAGCGCAGCCCGGCCGGCAGGGCGATGAAGTCCAGCGGGTCGCTGCCGGCGGCACCCGGATTGATGTCGGCCACGCGCCGCGTGCCCAGCCCCGTGCCGTCCGTGATCCAAACCTCGCGCCCGCCGGATGCGGTGATGGCGCTGAACAGCACCCGGCCGTCACCCAGCGCCGTGAAGCCCTGCGGATTGCTGCTGGCGGTGCCGGGATTGATGGAGGCCAGCAGCAACCCCATCGTGCCATCGGTGACGTAAAGCTCCGCGCCCTGGCTGAACCCTTGGTCGGCGCCGAAGACGGCTCGGCCATCGGCCAGCAGCCCGAACTGGACGCCGGGGGCCAGCGAAGCGCCGGCGCCGCTGTTGATGGTGATCAGCCGCGTGCCGGCTGCCGTGCCGTCGCTCACCCACAGTTCATTGCCCGCCACGCCGTCATCGGCGGCGAAGACGATGAGCCCATTGCCGAGCACCCTAAAGCCGGCCGCGTTGGACCCGCCGCTGGCTGCGATGTCGCGCAGCAGTTGGGTGCCGGCGGTGCTGCCATCGGTGATCCATGGCTCGCCATCGGCAGCGGTGAAGATGGCCCGGCCGCCGCCGATCGCGGTGATGGCGGCGCTGGCGGTGAGAACGCCCGCGGCGCTGCCCGGGGCGATATCGGCGACCAGCCGGGTGCCGGCCGTGCTGCCATCGGTGATGGTGAGCTCGGTGCCCGCCACGCCGTCATCGGCGGTGAACAGCGCCCGGCCATCGCCCAGCGCGGTGAAGCCGGAGGCGCCGGAGGAGACGCCGCCCGGGCTCAGGTCGGCCAGCAGCCGGGTGCCGCCGGTGGTGCCGTCGCTTACCCAGGGCTCGAAGCCCGTGCTCCCGTCATCGACCAGAAAGAGGACGCGGCCATCGCCCAGCGGCACGGCGCCGCCCGTGGCCGCCACACCCCCGCCGGCCGGGTTGATATCGGCCAGCAGCTGGGTGCCGGCGGTGCTGCCGTCGGTCACCCATAATTCGCGTCCATGCACGCCGTCATCGGCGTTGAACAGGATGCGGCCATCGGCCAGGGCGACCAGGTTCTGCGGCACGGCCCCGGCGCTGCCGGGGTTGATGTCGCTGAGCAGCGTGATGCCGGCGGCGGTGCCATCGCTGACCCAGAGCTCGCTGCCGGTGGTGGCCGTACCGGCGCGGAAGACGATCCGGCCATCGCCGAGCGGCGTGAAGGACATCGGAGTGCTGTCGGCGGCGCCGGGGTTGATGTCGCTGATCAGGCGGGTGCCGGCGCCCGAGCCATCGGTCCGCCAAAGCTCGACCCCGTTGCTGCCATCATTGGCCCCGAACAGCGCGGCCTGGCCCAGGGCATTGCCCGCCAGATCGGTGATGCTGGCGGTATCGACGCTGACGCCGCCCGGCCTGCTGACCCCGGCCGTGGGTGTGAAGCTGGCGGTATAGGTCTGCCCGCCATCGGCGGTGGCGAGCGCGCCCAGCGTGCCGCCGGCGGTGCGGATATCGGCCGCGGCGAAGCCCAGCACCTTTTCGGAGAAGGCGAAGGTGATGGTGGCGGTCTCGCCCGCCCGCAGCACCGTGTCGCTGGTGCTGATGGCGAATGTCGGCGCAACGGTATCGCCGGTCAGGGTGAAGCTGGCCTGTGTGCCCGCGTTGCCGGCAAGGTCGGTCACGCCCCCGGCGGCGAGGGTGATGGTGATGGGCGTGTTGTCGGTATTGGCCAGGGGCTGAACGAAAGTGGTGTAAACGTTGTTGCCCGAATTGCTCAGCCCACCCACCAGTCGCCCGCCGGCGATGCTGAGGTCGGCCAGGGTGAAATCCATCACGGGTTCGGGGAACGTAAAGGTCAGCCTGGCGGTCTGGCCGGCGGTCAGGAAGGCGTCATCGGTGGTGATGAGCGGGGTGGGCGCCAGGGTATCGATATTGAAATCCTGCCGCTGGGCGGATTGGAAGGCGAAATAGGCGCGCGGGTTGCTGCCGGCCAGGCCCGGGTCGTTGTCGTGCAGCAGGCGGGTGCCGTCCGGCGTGCCGTCGGTGATCCAGGTCTCGGAGCCGGCGGCAGCGCTGGTCGCGGTGAAGAGGGCGAAGCCATTGCCCATGTCGGCATAGGCGCTGTTGATCCCGCTGACGCTCCCGATACTGGTCAGCCTGTAGGTCCCGGCGGTTGTCCCGTCGGTGATCCAGGTCCCATATTCACTGTCAGACACGCGGGCTGTGAACAGCGCGTGACCGCTGCCGAAGGCAGTGGTGTAGGTCGGTTCGACCAATGCGCCCTCCGGCCCGGCCAGCAGCGCGGTCCCGGCCTCGGTGCCATCGGTGAGCCAGAGGCAGCGCAGCCCCCCGTCCGCTACGGCCGAGAACAGCGCCCGGCCATCGCCGAGGTCGATGAAGTTGGTCGGGTCGCTGTTGCCGCCCGGCAGCAGGTCGCCCAGGGCGTGGGTGCCGGCGGCGGTGCCATCGGTGATCCAGGGCTCGCGGCCGCCCGGCACATCGTCGCCGGCGATGAAGAAGGCGCGGCCGGTGCCGAAGGGCACGATGACGGGGTAGCCGCTGGTCGAGGGGTTGAGGAAGTCATAGAAGGAGCGATCAACCGCGCCCGTGGCGGTGCCCGTGGCCAGGTCCAGCACCAGGCTGGTGCCGGCCTCGGTGCCATCGGTTACCCACAATTCCCGCCCCGTGCCGATGTCGCCCGCGATGAAGAGGGCGCGGCCATCGCCCAGGGCGGTGATGTTGGCGGGGTTACCGCCGCTCGCGCCATTGAGGTCCTTCAGCAGGTGGGTGCCGGCCGCGGTGCCGTTGGTGGTCCAAAGTTCGCTGGTGACCGTGGCCGCCCGAAAGACGACCTGCCCGCTACTCAGAACGGTGAGGAAGTTCACCTCCGAGAGGGCGAGCACCTCCTTCGTCCCTGCAGCCGTTCCATCCGTCGCCCATAGGGTATTGCCTCGGGCGCCCGCGCCTACCGCACCAAACAGCACTGTTCCGTCCGGCAGTCGGGCCGAGGTTTCGACGGAGGCGATGGCGCCACTCACTGTCACATCACGCAGGTTGATGGTGCCCTGCATCGAGCCGTTGGTGACGAAGAGCACATCCTTCGAGCCTCCACCCGTCGGGGCGCTGCCGATGAACCCGACCCGGCCATCGCCGAAATCGAACAGCGTGCGCGGGTTGCCGTCCTGCGTGCCGGGGGCGGATGCGAAGAGCATCGCCGTGCCGGCATCGGTGAAATCGGTGCCAAAGAGCTCCCGCCCCTCCGCCGCCGTGCGGGCGGAGAACAGCGCGAGGCGCGGCGCCGTGCCGGCATTGCCAGCGAGGTCGGTGTAGCCCGCCGGGTTTACCACGATGCTGGCGACATCCTGGAAGCCGGCATCGGGAGTGAAGGTGGCGGTGAAGGTGATGTGGTCGGCGGTGGCGAGCGCGCCGAGCCAGCCACCGCGCAGCGTGATGTCCTCTGCGCCGAAGCCCGTCACCTGCTCGCTGAAGGTGAAGGTGATGGTGGCGGTTTCGCCGATGCTCAGCACCCGGTCGCTGGTGGTGATGGCCAGGGTGGGCGCCACCGTCTCGCGCGGGGCCACGGTGAAGCTGATGTCGGGCGCCACCGGGGTGAAGCCGAAAGGCTGTGAGCCCGCGACGCCAGGCGCGATGTCGAACAGCCTCAGGGTACCGGCGGGCGTGCCGTCGGTGACCCAGGGCTCGGCGTCGCCGGTGCTGGATGCGGCCCTGAACAGCACCCGACCATCGCCCAGCAGGCCGCCCACGAAGGCCATATCCAGGCCGTTGGCGGCGCCTGGGTTGATGTCGCCGAGCAGCGTGGTGCCGGCGGAGGTGCCATCGGTGACCCAGACTTCGCGGCCATGAATGACGTCGGCCGCGGAGAACACGGCGCGGCCATCGCCCAGCACGCCCAGGATCCGCGGATCCGAGCTCGGGATGCCGGGATAGATGTCGCGGAGCAGGGTGGTGCCGGCGGTGGTGCCATCGGTGACCCAGAGCTCCTCATCCCCGAGCGCGTTGCCGGCGTTGAACACCGCGAGGCCATTGCCGAGCCGGGTGAAGAGGCGCGGGAAGGATTCTTCGGCGCCGGGGGCGATGTCCTTCAGCAGGCGGGTGCCAGCAGCGGTGCCATCGGTGATCCAGAGCTCGATGCCGCTTGCGACGGTGCCGCCGCCACCCAGCGGGTCCGGCACCTGCGCGCCGGCGGCGGCGAAGACGGCCCGGCCAGGGCCCAGCAGCAGGATGTTGTTGTCCGCGTTGGTGGTACTGTCGGGGCCGAAGCCCGCGACGCGGGCGGTGCCCGCCACGGTGCCGTCGGTGATCCAGAGCGTGCCGGGGCTGCCCGGTTCGTCGGCGAGGAACAGCAGGCGGCCATCGCCCAGGGCGGTGAGGGAATACGGGTCGGAGCCGCGTGTGCCGGGATAGATGTCGGCCAGGCGGAAGGTGCCGGCCGCCGTGCCGTCGGTGACGAAAGGCTCGTTGCCGCTGCCGCCATCCTCGCCCACGAAGATCACCTTGCCGGGCTGTAGCTGCGCACCGGTGGTGGAGAGGCCGGAGCCGCTTGGATCGAGGTCCTTAATCAGCCGCGTGCCGGCCGCCGTGCCATCGCTGATGCCGGGTTCCACCCCCAGCACGGGGTCGCGGTAGCCGAAGAGAAACGTACCGTTTCCGAGGGAGACGAAGGCATGGCCGGAGGCACCGGAGGCGTTGCCCGCGGCCAGGTCCACCACCAGGGTGGTGCCGGCGGCAGTGCCGTCGGTCACCCAGATTTCCTGGCCCGTGACGCTTGTCCGGGCCGTGAAGGCTGAGCGGCCATCGCCGAGCGCCAGGAAGCCGGTGGCCGCGCTGTCGCCGGCGCCCGGATCGATGTCGCGCAGCAGCCGGGTGCCGGCCGCGGTGCCATCGGTGGCCCAGAGTTCCACCCCGGTGCTGCCGTCATTGGCGCGGAACAGCGCGAGCGGCGCGCCGGCATTGCCGGCGAGGTCGGCAAATCCGCGGCTGTCGACGCTGATCCGGCCAATGCCGGCGAAGCCCGTGGCGGTGGTCAGGGTCGCGGTGAAGGTGATGTTGTCCGCGGTGGCGAGGCCGGTCAGGGCGCCGCCGGTCGCGGTCACGTCGGCCAAGGTGAAGCCTGTCACGGTCTCGGTGAAGGTGAAGGTGATGGTGGTGGTTTCGCCCTGGCCCAATTGCTTTTGGCCGGCGGCGATGCGCAGCCGGGGCGCGGTCAGGTCACCCGCCATGCTGGTCAGACCCGGTAAAGGCCGCGTCGCGCGGGAATGAGTGGGGCAGGGGCGAAGAGGGCATGGAAGGCTCACGGCATTGCGAAGTCTGGGATCTAACCGTGCAGCCCCGGTTTCGGCCGGCCAGAAAAGGATGTATTCAAATTTGGCCACGGCACGGCGCCGATCAAAAACGAACGGATCAGAATTCTCTTGATTTCAATGGGTGGCAATGGACGCGGTGCTGAGGGGCATGCGACTTCCGCTGAGCGGCCCTTCGCGTGTCACCTTGTGGCCTGGCCGGATGCCCGAGCGTGGGCTGTGGCGCCGTTTGGGGCGTAATTTGAGATGCTCGACAGTGTCCATGATCCAGACCGGGACCTGGCGGCGGAGGATGCCCTCATGGCGCATCCCCATTTCGCCCGCGGGCTGTGGCGTCTGAGCGAGCGCTTCATGGCGCTGCACCAAGGCCAGATCATCAACAAGCTCATCGCCACCACGCAGCGATACTACGTCACCGCCTTCGCGCTCATCCTGCATGCATCGCGGGACCCCGCCGACGTCACCTCGGGCATCACGCTGTCGCGCATTCAAGAGCGTTGCGCCGCGCTCCGGCTGCTCTCGCCCGGGCAGGTGCGCGCCTTGTTCGAGCTGATGCAGCAGACCGGGCGCCTCGTGCCGGTCGAGGGGGTGCCGGACAAGCGGCTGCGGCTGCAACGCCCCGGGGCGTTGCTCGTCGCCGAGGGGCAGGCGCGCAATGCGATGCAGCTCGAGGCGCTGGAGGATATCTTCCCAGACCGCGGGCATCTTTTGCGCCTGCAGACGGAGCCGGAATTCCTGTGGGCGATGGAGCGCGCGCGGGGGATGTTGTTCGAGGCTGTTCCGGTGCCCGAGGACCGTTTCCCCGAATTCGCCACGACCTGGCGGATCGATGGCGGCTATATGGTGATGATGGCGCTGCTGGCGGCCTGCAGGGTGGATGATTCTCTGCCCAGGCCAGGCAAGGTGCGCATGGGTTTTTCGGAGACGGCGGAGCGTTTTGGTATCAGCCGGTCACAGGTTCGGCGATGCATCGCGGCCTTCGAGGCGTCAGGGGTCGTCCAGATCATCAAGCCGGGCGGCGATGCGCTGGTCGTAAGGCCGCGCTTCATCGAGCAGGTGACGCGGTGGAAGGCCATGCGGCTGCTCCGTTTCGCGGCTTGCGCTGAGATGGCTGAGGCGCAACTTGGGTGAGGGTAATGGGCGTGGCCGAACAGGGGTTGGCCAGGTCGGCGGCTTTGGTATGGGGTCCGACCTCATTGCTGGTTCACACTAACTTTGGGGGCAGTCGATTTTCGGACACCAGCCGGACACGAAAAAGCCGCCTGCGGATTGCTCATACCATACGGCTTCTAAGACATTGATATTATTAACTTAATGGGATGCGGGGACAGGATTTGAACCTGTGACCTTCAGGTTATGAGCCTGACGAGCTACCGGGCTGCTCCACCCCGCGGTGTTAAGTGTGAGCTGTTGATCTCTGGTTTGGCGGTCTGGCGGCGACCTACTCTCCCGCACCTTGAGGTGAAGTACCATGGGCGCTGGGGTGTTTCACGGCCGTGTTCGGGATGGGAACGGGTGTATCAACCCCGCGATGGCCACCAGACCACCAAACCAGAGATCTTGATCTGTTTGATGTGATGAGGATTGGTTTGTGTGTCGGTTGTATATTTGGTCGATAGTGCTGCGTGCGGTACCCAATGAAGGGTTGCGCACGTGTATTGGTGAGAAAGAGCTCGATCGGGCTATTAGTATCGCTCGGCTGAGTGAGTTACCCCACGTACACCCACGACCTATTGACGTGATGGTCTATCACGGCCCTCAAGGGAGACCTAGTTTTGGGGTGGGTTTCCCGCTTAGATGCTTTCAGCGGTTATCCCGTCCGCACTTAGCTACCCAGCTATGCTCCTGGCGGAACAACTGGTGCACCAGAGGTACGTCCATCCCGGTCCTCTCGTACTAGGGACAGATCCTCTCAAGTCTCGTACACCCACGGCAGATAGGGACCGAACTGTCTCACGACGTTCTAAACCCAGCTCACGTACCGCTTTAATCGGCGAACAGCCGAACCCTTGGGACCTGCTCCAGCCCCGGGATGCGATGAGCCGACATCGAGGTGCCAAACCTCCCCGTCGATGTGGACTCTTGGGGGAGATCAGCCTGTTATCCCTAGAGTACCTTTTATCCGTTGAGCGATGGCCCGTCCACGAGGGACCACCGGATCACTAAGGCCGACTTTCGTCTCTGTTCGCGCTGTCACGCTCACAGTCAGGCGGGCTTATGCCTTTGCACTCAACAGCCGATGTCCGACCGGCTTGAGCCCACCATCGCGCGCCTCCGTTACAATTTGGGAGGCGACCGCCCCAGTCAAACTGCCCGCCACGCAGGGTCCTGGCCCGGGCTTACCGGGCTCAGTTAGACGCCAGAGAGACACAGGGTGGTATTTCAAGGTTGGCTCCACACAAGCTAGCGCCCATGCTTCAAAGCCTCCCACCTATCCTACACAGTCTCTTCCTGGCGCCACTGCGAAGTTGCAGTAAAGGTTCATAGGGTCTTTCCGTCTAACTGCGGGTACCCCGCATCTTCACGGGGAATTCAATTTCGCCGAGCCGGTGTTGGAGACAGCGGGGAAGTCGTTACGCCATTCGTGCAGGTCGGAACTTACCCGACAAGGAATTTCGCTACCTTAGGACCGTTATAGTTACGGCCGCCGTTTACTGGGGCTTCAGTTCGATGCTTGCACATCTCCCCTTGACCTTCCAGCACCGGGCAGGCGTCAGACCCTATACGTCATCTCTCGATTTCGCAGAGCCCTGTGTTTTTACTAAACAGTCGCCACCCCCTGCTTTGTGCCACCCACCAATGGTTGCCCACCAGTGGGTCTTGCTTATCCCGAAGTTACGCAAGCAATTTGCCTAGTTCCTTCGACATGGTTCTCTCAAGCGCCTTGGTATACTCTACCAGTCCACCTGTGTCGGTTTAGGGTACGGTCCAATGCCAGTGCTATTTCCTGGACCCATCCAGCAGCGCTCCCAATCCAATAAGGGAACACTGAAATTCAGGGCCGTCACATCTGGCGGGCGGAGGAATATTCACCCCCTTCCCATCGGCTACAGCTGTCGCTCTCGCCTTAGGGGCCGGCTCACCCTGCGCGGATTAGCCTTGCGCAGGAACCCTTGGACTTACGGCGAGAGGGTTTCTCACCCTCTTTGTCGCTACTCATGTCCGCATTCGCACTTCCCATACCTCCAGCGCAACTCACGATGCACCTTCACAGGCTTAGGGAACGCTCCGCTACCACGCACTTTCGTGCATCCACAGCTTCGGTAAGTGGCTTGAGCCCCGTTACATTTTCGCCGCAGGACAGCTTATTTAGACCAGTGAGCTATTACGCTTTCTTTAAAGGATGGCTGCTTCTAAGCCAACCTCCTGGTTGTTTTGGCCGTCCCACATGCTTTCCCACTTAGCCACTATTTGGGGACCTTAGCTGGTGGTCTGGGCTGTTTCCCTCTCGACGACGGACCTTAGCACCCGCCGTCTGTCTGCCAGGCTGTACTCCTCGGCATTCGGAGTTCGGTAGGGTTTGGTAGGACTTTGGGTCCCCCTAGCCCTTCCGGTGCTCTACCTCCAAGGGTAATCACCTGACGATCTACCTCAATAGATTTCGCGGAGAACCAGCTATTTCCAAGTTTGATTGGCCTTTCACCCCTAGCCACAGCTCATCCCCGACTTTTTCAACAGG
>CAYNBM010000031.1:0-50965 GCA_964395305.1 uncultured Rubritepida sp. | reverse complement strand
CATCGCTCCAGCCTCTCAGGAGTTGGAGCCTCCGACAAACCCGGGGCGGTTCAGCACGTCGCCCCGCGGCAACGCAGGTGGAGCCTCGGGCGCGGCCAACACCCGCATGGGCAGGAAGGCCGGTTGATCCACCAACTCTCCGCGCCGATGCGCGTCCCGCCACTGCCACAGCAGGCCACGGCTGACCTCGTGCCGCCGAGCTACCTCGGCTACCGTCGAGCCCGGCTCCTCCAGCTCGGCCAGGATCCGCAACTTCTGCTCCGGCCGCCAGCGCCGTCTACGCTCGACACCAGTGATGATCTCCATTCATGCCTCCGTCCTTACCGGCGCTCACAAGAGCGCCCGTACGGACACAGGACAGGTTCAGCCGCGCCGCGGTAGGCGGTGCTCGCCGGACGGGTACGACACAACAAGACCGGGCTGATCTTGGCCACGCCCGAGGAGTTTGGCCAGGAGCTGCGTACCCTGCCCGCAGCACCCGCCCGCGCGCTGGCGATGGCCGAGGTGGCGCGCGCCTGGGTGGCGGCCGAGCGCCTGCTACATCGCCAGGTCGCACCGGGGCTGGACTGGTATCGCGACCTTTGGGCGCAGCGTGAGGCGCTCGATGCGATGCTGCTGTGGCGCATGCCGGAGATGGCGTAGGACAGCCCGCCATTATCCCGTGAGCCTTGGTGCGGGGCGGTGATGCTCCTCACGCTGGCAGCCGCAACAACCCGTCCTTCAGATGAACCACAGCAGATCTGGGAATTCCAGCGGCACTGGCAGATCGGCCCGTGTCTTGCCCGACCACGTCACCGAGGTGTCGAGCTGGCCGTTGCCATCCAGGTCGCCATGCATCGTCACACCCGTGAAGCCCGGCGTGCCGTCGCTGTCCAGCCACAGCACCTGGCTGATCCCCGGCTTCCAGCCCAATACCGCCACTCGCTCGCCCGCCTGCCAGTCCGTGATGGTCGACCAGGTGCTGCCGCCGCCGCGGCCGTCGAGAAAGAAATCATCCCGCCCCGCGCCGCCGCTGAGGAAGTTGGAACCCGTGCCGCCATCGATCACGTCATCCCCCGCACCCGCATCGATCGCGTCGTCGCCGCCCAGCATATTGATGAAGTCATTCCGCGCGGTGCCGAATGCGACATCACCGCCGGCGTTCCCCAGCAACTGGGTCTGCAGCCCGGCCACCGGTCCGCTGTAGATCGTGGGCAGTACATAATTGGCCGTGCCCGCGGTGTAGATCAGCGCCAGTTCCTCCGTACCACCCCGGCCCTGCAGGAATGCGATGGCAACCGGCGCCGAGGTGCCGAATTGTACCAGCTCCACCCCATCCAGCCTGTCATCACCATCGGGACCTGAGACGATGACAACGCCATCGCGCATACCGATCCGGCTTTCCGCCTGGTTGCCGCTAAACCAGGCTGTATCGACATCCTCGCCACCCAAGAGGGTATCAGCGTCGCCGCCGCCGATCAGCATGTCGGGCCCCGCACTGCCCCAGAGTTCGTCATTGCCGCCGGCGCCGTCGAGGGAGGTGTTGTAGCCCTCGGTCGACATCACGTTGTTCTGGGCATTGCCGATCAGCCTGGCATTGTCGGTGATCAGCCGTGCCAGTTCGATATCGAGGCCGAGCGTCCAGCTATCCACCTGCACCCAGGCGGTGTCGTAGCCATCGCCGTCGATGTCACCGGCGGCGACCGTCACGCCGCCATTCTGGATGACGAACTGGTCGTCACCCGGACCGCCCACCAGCAGATCAAAGAACCGGATGTGGTCCACTTGATCAGTATTAGCGTCGAGGCCGCTCCGGATCGTGTCATCACCGGCGCCGCCAATCAGCAGGTCGGCCATCGGCCCACCCCAGATCATGTCATCGCCCGCACCGCCGTCGATGGAGCTGGCCCGCGCCTGATTGGCCACCAGCGTCTCGCCGCCATCGCTGCCGAACAGACCATCGGCGTCGCCGAAGAGCCGGCCAAATTCCAGGCCCTGGTTCATCGTCCAGCCCGAGACCATGGCCCAGGCGGTGTCGCTGCCCGGCGCCATGGCGTCCTCAATGATCCGCACGCCCGCATCACGCACGCGATACTGGTCATCGCCCGCCTGGCCGATCATCGTGTCCAAGCCTCCCAGCCCATCGAAGGTATCCGCACCATCCGTGCCGGTGAGAATGTCGATCATGTCAGTGCCCAAAATCTCAGGCGACATCGCGCTCGGCCCACGCACCGCGCTGGCCGGCAGGCCCTCCACCCACATCGTGCCGGTCCAGGCGAAGCTGCGCGCGGCGCCCTTGCCACCATCGGCAGCGCCACCGCCGACCAGCGCCGTCAAGCCATCGGCCGAGAGCGCCACGGCGCTGCCGAACATGTCACCGGCCATGCCATCCTCGGGCGTCAACAGGCCGCCGCGCTGGTTCCAGGCCGAGCCGTCCCAGGCGAAGACCCGCGCGCCACCCTGGTCGGCCTTCCCATCCACATCAGCCCCGGGCGCGCCCAGGATGGCGATCAGGCCATTGTCGGACACCGCGACCGCGGTGCCGAAGCCATCGCCGGCCTGGCCATCCATCGGCGTGATGGCGCCACCGCGGGCCGACCAGCCCATCGCGCTGGCGGTGAAGACCAGGGCCGAGCCCTGATTCGCCCGCCCGCCGACATCATCGCCCGGGCCGCCGATGATCGCCGTCATGCCATCGGGCGTCAGGCTGACCGACGACCCGAACATATCCCCCGCCGCGCCGTCGCTTCCGGTCAGCGCCATGGGCAGCTGGTTCCAGCCCATGGCGCTGGCGGTGAAGATGCGGGCCGAGCCCTGGTCGGCCATGCCGGCCACGTCGTCGCCGGGGCCACCCAGGATCACCACCTGACCATTGGCCGAGATATCGATGGAACGGCCGAACATGTCGCCTGCCGCGCCATCGCTGGGGGTCAGCGCGAGCGGCGAGGCAGTCCATCCGGCCGCGCCGAGGTTGAACACCCAGGCCGCGCCCTGATCGTCATTCCCGCCGACATTATGGAAAGCCGCGGCGGCGACGACCCCGATGATGATCCCGGTACTTCCTTCAGCGGCCAGCGCAACGGCGCCGCCGAATCCATCGCCGGGCTGACCATTGGGCGCGGTCAGCAAGCCGCCGCGTTGGCTCCAGACCAGCCCGAAGGGCGTGCCATCCAGTTGTTCGGGCACCGGCACTTCCTGCAGCACGAAGACGGCGGCGGCACCCTGGCCAGCGCCGCGCCCTGGGGCACCCAGCATCGCCACCGTCCCATCGGCCGAAAGCGCCACCGCGGCGCCGAAGCGGTCCTGCGGCATGGGGCTGTCATTGTCGGACAGGCGGAGCGCCGGGCCGCGCTCGGACCAGGCGAACCCACCCCAGCCCAGCAGGCTGGCAGAGCCGGTATCGGCATCGAGCCCGCGATCCACGCCCGGCGCGCCGAGCAGCGCCACGCCGCCATTGCCGCTCAGGGCCACAGCGCTGCCATAGCCATCGCCCGGCATGGCATCGCCCAGGAGCATCGACCGGGGACCGTCATCATTGCGGATGACACTGCCGGCGGGAATGTTGAACAGCGTGGCGCCGACGGCATTGCTCAGCACCACCTGAAACAGTTCATTCGGCTCGATGGACGAGTCGCGCCGGACCTTCACGTTGATGGTCTTGACGGTCTCGGTGGCGTTGAAGGTAAGGCTGCCGGAAGGCAGGGCGCCGCCGATGAAATCTCCCGCATTGGCCGGCGCGGTGCCGGCGCCGATCACGCTCCAATCTACCGTGCTAGTGCTGTCCGTATTGCCGTTGCGGTAGACGGCGAAGGAGAAATTGGTGGCTAGGCCGAACGAAGTGGTGCCCTCCAACTTGCTCTGCTGGGCGGCGACGATGCCGAGCGTGGTGTCGTCATTCTCAATGACCCGCTGCGCGGTGGAGAATGGCCCGAGCTGGGCGCCAGTCGGCGCGCTCAGCGTGACGCGGAAACGCTCATCCAGCTCCACCATGCCGTCGCCGGCGATCTGCACCGTGAAGCTTTTGGCCGACTCGCCCGGGTTGAAATGCACCTGGCCGGAGGGCAGCGCTGCATTGGCGAAATCGGCCGCATTGGCGGGGTTGCTGCCAACCCCGGCCACGCTGGCGGCCCAATCCACTGTGGCGAAGTCATTGAGCGAGCCGCTGCGCAACACCGTGAAGTTGAAATTCGTCGGCCCCGACTGGCCTTCTGGCTGGCCAAAGATCAGCAAGGCGTTCTGCAGGTTCAGGAAGCTGTCATCATTGCGGATGGTGGCCGTGGCCGTGCCATTGCCGATGATAATGCCGTTGGCGGCGCTGAGCGTGGCTCTGAACCCCTCATCGGCCTCCAGCGTCAGGTCGCCATTGACGCTGACATTGTAGGGGATGGGGCCCATCGGCAGGCCCGTGGTTGTCAGCGATGACAGCAGCGCCGCGGGGAAGGCGCCGCCGGTGAAATCCAGGCCATTGGCGGGGCTGGAGCCGTTGCCGGTGACGCTGGTGGTGAAGCTGATGGGGATTGGCGAGGTACTGTCGACCACCAGGATCTGAAAGGGGAAGATCGTGGCCGCGGCATTCCCCTCGAACTTGTTGGCATCGAGCGGCAGGATGTTGATGGTGCCGCGCTTGTCGGTGGCCGGGTCGTCATCAATGATCAGGTTCATCGATGAAGCATTGCCGAGCGTCGCACCCGTCGGGTTGGCCAGGGTGACGGTGAAGCCCTCTACCAGCTCCTGCACAGCATCGGGATTGACGTTGATGTCGATGTCCGCGGTGATATTTCCGCCGCCGAAAGTCACCGTACCCGAGGGCAGCACACCGCCCAGGAAATCGGCGGCGTTGGCCGGATTGGTCCCACTGCCGGTCACTGCCCAGCTGGCGCTGGCGGGCGCCAAGTTGGCGCCGCTGCGGGTGACGGTGAAGCCGAAGACCGTGGCCCCGCCGCCGGTGCCCTCATACATCCAGAGCTGATCGCCGGCGATGGAAAGCTGCGCCGCGTCATCATTGATGATGGTGCTGCCGGCGATGGCGGTGCCGATCACCGCGTTGGTTGGGTTGCTGAGGGTGACGATGAAATCCTCGTCGGGCTCCACCGCCGTGTCGGCGTGGACATTGACCGTGATCTGCTGGGGGGTGGTGACGCCCGGGCCGAAACTAACCACGCCGGAGGTGAAGGGGGCGAAATCCGCGCCATTGGCCGGGGTGCCGCCGCTGCCGGCCACTGTCCAGTTCGCGCTCGCGCTGCCGCTCGTGGAGCCGGTGCGGGTGACGGTGAAGCTGAAGGCAGTGGTGCCACCGCCGCTGCCCTCGGCCCGGGTTACCTGGTCGGCGGTGATGGAAAGGCGCGCGTCATCATCGAGGATGATGCCCTGGGCGGAGGTGGTGGTGCCCAGCATGCCGCCGGTGACGTTGCTCAGCGTGATGACGAAATTCTCGTCCAGTTCCTGCAGCGCATCGGCCACGACAGAAACCAAGATGGGCTCGCTGGAGGAGGTGGGGCCGAACAGGACGGTGCCGCTCAGTACCTGGAAATCGGCCGCGGTGGTGCCGGGCGCGTTGCCCGGCGTGATGGTCCAGACCGCGGTGGAGGTGCCGCCGAGGGGGCCCGAGCGCAGCGCGGTGAAGCTGAAATTGGTAAAACCGCCGGTGCCCTCGGTCTGGCTGACGGTGGTGTTGTTCAGGCTGAGTTCCGGCACGTCTGTGCCATAGACCCAGGAGGTGCCATCCCAGATGAAGATGCGGGCGGAGCCCTGATTCGTATCGAAGCCGACATCGTCGCCGAGGCCGCCGAGGATGGCGACAATGCCGTCATCGGTGATGTCGACGGACCAGCCAAAGCCATCAAGCGTGGCCACATCGGGAGGCACGAGGATGCCGCGCTGCACCCAGCTCAAGCTGGAGACATTGTAGTCGAACACCACGGCGCCGCCGCCATTTGTGACGCCACCGGGATCACTGAACGGGGCGCCCACTATCGCGGTCATCCCATTGGCGGTCAGGGCCACCGAATGGCCGGTAAAGTCGCCGTTGACCGGCATCGGCATGGTCAGCGCGCCGCCGCGCTGCTGCCAGGCGCCACCCACAAATTCGAACACCCGCGCCGAGCCCTCGTGGGCGTTGCCGATCACGGAATCGAAGACCCCGCCCAGGATCACGGTATCGCCATCGGCCGAGATATCGACCGAGCTGCCGAATAGATCCCAAGGCGAGCCGTCGGCGGGCGAGATGGCACCGCCGCGCTGCACCCAGCTGCCGGAGAGCAGTTCGAAGACCCTGGCCGAACCTTGGGCGGTGTTGTTTCCCACCTTGTCATAGAGGCCGCCGACCACGACGCGCATGACATTGGCCGAGGAGGCGTGCTCGGCGGCGATGGCGACGGAGCGCCCGAAGGAATCGCCGGCCGCACCATCGGCTGGGGTAAGCGCGCCGCCCAACTGGTTCCAGCTCGACCCGTTCCAGGTGAAGACGCGGGCGGAGCCCTGATTGGCACGGCCGCCGACATCGTCGTATTCCCCGCCGATCACCGCCGTCATGCCATCGGCGGAAAGCGAGACCGATGTGCCGAAACGATCGTCGATCGCGCCGTCGGTGGGGGTGATCTCCCCTCCGCGCTGCACCCAGCTGCCGGAGAGGAGATCGAAGACCCGAGCCGAGCCGTGCTGCAGGTTGCCACCGTTGGGGGCGCCGACCAATGCGGTGGTGCCGTCCCAATTAAGCGCCACGGAGTGGCCAAGCCGGGCACCGGCCTGCGGGGAAGCGGCCAGCAGGGCGTTTGCGGTCTGATTCCAGTTCGTCCCATTCCAGCCGAAGACCCTGGCGGAGCCCTCATTGATTTGGCTGGCGTCATCATTCGGCCCGCCAATGGCGGCGATGCGGCCATTCCAGCTGAGCGAGACGGATTCCCCGAGGTTATCGACGGGGGCACCGTCGGCCGGCGTGATGATGGTGGGCAACATGGCTGTCTCATCCCTCTTCGATTATGCGAGGAAGCCAGAACGGGAGCTTGATCAGAGGCCGGAAGAGCAGGCACGTCGCCACAGGTCGAACGCCCGAATTGCAAACCTCACAAACTTGAGAGGATTACGCACACAAAATGAAAGGATCGCAAGCCGTTATTCGTCAAATATCAATCGGATATGCATTACATCATGAGAACCGGGGAAGGCGTCTCCATTTGCCCGGGATGAATGGCCTTGGCGGTTGCCATTCACAGCTTTGACCCCAGTCGCCCATCGCGCAGAAACCATCGGCAGCGTCTGCGCGGTCGCCCGGGACCGGCAGCGTCGTCGCGCCGCGCGGTGGGTCCTGTGCGCTGGCCGCGTGAACGAAGGTGAACCGCCCCGGATGTGCCGGAGGCCGTTTGGTTTGAGTCACGCGGCCAGTGCTGGCTGTTCCTGCGCGGCATCGTATAGGGCTTCGGCCTCGACAGGCGGGATATTCCCGATCGGCTCCAGGATCCTCCGATGGTTGAACCAGTCCACCCATTCCAGGGTCGCAAACTCGACGGCGTCGAAGTTCTTCCATGGCCCACGCCGATGGATGACCTCGGCCTTGAAGAGCCCGATGATGGTCTCGGCGACGGCGTTGTCATAGCTGTCGCCGAGGCTGCCGACCGAGGGCTCGATGCCCGCTTCAGCCAGCCGCTCGGTGTAGAGAATGGATACGTGTTGGCGCCCGCGGTCGCTGTGATGGATCAGGCCGCCCCCATGCAGCGGCCGCCTCTCATGCAGCGCCAGTTCCGGCGCATCCAGCACAAAGCCCGCAGCCTGCTAGGCCGCCACGATGCGGCTTTGGGTTTGTCCGGCATGCGCCGTGGCGTTGCGCATGCAGGGGCTGGTAACGGAACAACGAGCAGCAGTGAGCGTCTACTCCACCCGCTGTCACGCCCGCGGCCTGGCCGGTCAGTCCAGCCGCGCCCCCACCGACCGGGCGATGGCCCCCCAGCGCTCCGTATCGGATTGCAGCAGACGGCCCAGCACCTCGGGGCCCGTCGCCTGGATCTCCACCCCCTGCTCCGACAGCGCCGCGCGCAGCGCCGGGCGCGAGGTGACGCTGACCAGCGCCTCGCTCAGCAGGGCCAGGATCGGCGCCGGCACGCGGGCGGGGGCGAAGAAGGCGAACCACGTGGTCGCGTCATAGCCCGGCACGGCCTCGGCGATAGCCGGCAATTCCGGCAGCGAGGCAAGGCGCCGCGGCGTGGAGATGCCAAGCAGTTTCACCTGACCCTGCCGCCCGCGGGAGACGGCGCCCGGTGCGCTGTCCAGATGCAGATCCACCCGGCCCGCCAGGAGATCCGCCACCGGTGAGCCGCGATAGGGCACGTGCACCAGGCTGATCCGCGCCTCGCGCTGGAGCAGTTCCATCGCCAGATGGATGGGCGTGCCATTGCCGGGCGTGGCATAGGTGATCGCCCCCGGGCGCGCACGCGCCGCCGCCAGAAGTGCTGCCATGTCCGTGAAGCCGGTTTGCAGCGAGGCGGTGAGCACCAGCGGCACATCGCCCAGCAGGCTGAGCGGCGCGAGGTCGCGGATTGCGTCATAGCTCAATTGCGGCATCACCGCCGGGGCGGAGGCCAGCGCCGCCGAGGTGAAGAGGATGGTGTGGCCATCCGGCGCGGCGGTGGCGACGGCGGCGGCCCCGATGGTGGCGCCGGCGCCGGGGCGCGTCTCCACCACGACGGTCTGGCCCAAGGCCGCGGAGAGCGGTGCGGTGAGCACGCGCGCGATCACATCCACCACGCCCCCCGGCGGGAAGGGCACCACCAGCCGGACGGGACGGTTCTGCAGCGTCTGCGCTCCCGCCCCCCCAGAGGTGGCGATGGCCGCTGCGGCGAGCATCAGCCCACGTCTTTGCACGGTCATGTCTTGTCCTCTTCCTTGCGGGGATGGTCCTTCGGCACGGGCGCCCGGTAGGGCAATCGAGAACGGATCTTGGTCAGGGTCGGGCTATCGCCGCTGCGCACATATTGCTTCGCGGCGTTTTGCGGTGGCTGCCAGTCCCAGGGGGGGCGCTGGCCCTGCGACAGCGCCGTGCGCAGCATCTGGCGGCGCTTCTGGCTCTCGCAGGCGGCGCGGTTGATGCCCTGGACATCCCAATGCGTGCGGATGGCGGCGACCATGGTGGCGACCTCCTCGGCATGCTCTGGCAACGCGGCGAGGTCGCGCGCCTCCTGCGGATCGGTCGCGAGGTCGAAGAGCTGCGGACCGTGCGTCTCGCTCCAGATCATCTTGCGCGAACCGCGCCGCAGCATCAGCCAAGGCTCGTCGCAGCCTTCGGCGGTGTATTCGCAGAGGACATCCAGGGGCCAATCCACCGCCCCGCCCTTGGCGAGCGGCAACAGGTCCCGCCCCTCGAAGGCCGTCGGGCCTGGCGCCTCCGTGGCCTGGCCCAGGATGGTCGGCGCGAGGTCGAGCAGCGAGGTGTTTTCCGCGCGCGCGGCACCCTCGGGCCAGCCGGGCCCTGCGATGATGAGGGGGACGCGCACGGCACCCTCGAAGAGGCACATCTTGAACCACATGCCGCGCTCACCGAGCATCTCGCCATGGTCCGAGGTGAAGATGATGATGGTGTTCTCATCGAGCCCCGCGGCCTTCAGCGTGGCGACCAGCTGGCCCAGCTTGTCATCGATGTAGCTGGTCATGCCGTAATAGGCGTGGCGGGCGTCACGCAGCCTGTCATGCGTGATGTCGTGCTCGTCGCAGCGCGTCAGCAGGTAATGGCGCTGGCTGCGGCCATCCTGCTCGTCATAGGGGATGGGCCCCACCGCCGGCATGTCGATCTCCGCCGGGTCGTAGCGGTCCCAGTATTCCTGCGTGGTGACGAAGGGATTGTGCGGATGGGTGAAGGAGACGGTCATGAAGAAGGGCCGCTTGTCCTCATCCCGCGCCAGGTCATAGAGCTTGCGCTCGGCGGCGTAGGCGACCTCCTCGTCGAAATCGAGTTGCAGGCTGCGGCTGCACAGCCCGGCCTCCACCACGCCCAGCAGGCTCATCCGCGCGCCGGAGACGGGCGGGTTGGATTGCCAGTCGGGCGTCCAGGTAAAGTCGGAGGGGTAGATGTCGGTGGTGATCCGCTCCTCATAGCCATGCAACTGGTCGGGCCCCACGAAATGCATCTTGCCGGCGAGGATGGTGCGATACCCCTCCAGCCGCAGGTGATGCATCAGCGTGGGCGTGGAGGAAGGGAAATCGGCGCCGTTGTCGAAGGCGCCGATGCTGGTCGCGCGCTGGCCGGTCAGCATGGAGGCGCGCGACGGCGCGCAGATCGGGAAGTTGCAATAGGTATTGCCGAAGACCGTGCCGCGCGCGGCCAGCGCATTGATATGCGGCGTCTTAGCGACGGTATTGCCATAGGCCGGCAAGGCGCTGGCGGTCAGCTGATCGGCCATGATGAGGATGATGTTGGGCTTGCGCATGAGGCGCTCCGGATCGGTCATGGGATGAGGATGATCTTGGCGGCGGCCACGCGCCCGGCGTCAATATCCGACACCGCCTGGGCGCCATCGGCGAGGGCGCGCGCCTCCAGCCACTCCAGCGCGCCGAAGCGGCCGCCGATCAGCAGGCGGACCACCGCGCGGAATTCCTCCGCCGTGTAGCAATAGGTGCCGGTGAAGGTGATCTCCTGCAGCGTCAGCCGCCGCACATCGAGGCCCTCGGCGCCGGGCAGCAGCCCGGCATGCACGATGACGCCGCCGGGGCGCGCGATCCGGCAGGAGGCGGCGCGCGTGGCGGCGCTGCCCACCGCATCCAGGATCAAATCGGCGCTGCCATCCTCCGGCCCTTCCTCTGGCGCGCGGGCGAGCATGATGCCTGCGCGCATCGCCGTCTCGCGCCGGGCCGCATTGGGCTCGATGAGCCAGACCTCGCCCGCGCCCGCCTGGCGCAGCACGAGCGCGCAGGCGAGGCCGATGGCGCCGCCACCCAGCACCATGCAGCGCAGGCCAGGCAAGGGGCGCGCCAGGAGACGCGCGCCGTGATGCACGGCGTGGTAGGCGACGGCGATGGGCTCGGCCAATGCGGCCTCCTGCGCTGGCATCGCCTCGGGGATGACCACGAGGTTTTCCAGCGGTGCCCGCACCCATTCGGCAAAGGCGCCGGGGCGCGGCGGCATCGAAAGAATCTCCCGGCGCGGCGAGAGATGCGGCCGGCCCTCCTGCGAGAAGGGGCAATCCAGCGGCACCCAGAGCGGGTTCACCGCCACGCGGCTTCCGGCCAGCGGCCCATCCAGCACGCGCCCCGCCGCTTCGTGACCCAGGATGATCGGCGTGGGGCGGCGCGCATCATGGCCATGGATGGCGTGCATGTCGGAGCCGCAAATCCCCACCGCCTCGACCCGAACCAGCGCCTCGCCCGCGCGGGGCTCTGGCTGCGGCTCGTCGCGATAGACCAGCATGTTGGGGGCGGTCTGAACGAGTGCCTTCATTTGGCGAGGAATCCTCCATCCACGGCCAAGACCTGGCCGGTCACATAGGCGCTGGCTTCCGAGCACAGGAACACCGCGGCGCCGTGGAGATCATCGAGCCGGCCGTTGCGGCCGATGCAGGTGCGCTCGGCGAGCATCGCGGCGCGTGCCGTGTCGTTGAAGACGGGCGCAGTGAGCGGCGTCGGGAAGAAGCCCGGCGCGATGGCGTTGCAGGTGATGCCCTGGCGTGACCAGGCCTCGGCCGTTGCGCGGGTGAGCTGCGCGATGCCGCCCTTGCCCGCGCCATAGGGCGCGCTGTCCGGAAAGGCGCGGAAGGATTGCAGCGAGCCGATATTGAGAATGCGGCCCCAGCCGCGCGCCGCCATGGCGGGCGCGAAACGCTGCGTCAGCAGGAAGGGCGCGCGCAGATGCAGCGCCATATGCAGGTCGAAAGCCGCGGCCGTCACCTCGGCGAAGGGTTGGCGTAGATTCACGCCGGCCGCATTCACCAGGATATCGGGCGCGGCCGTGAGCGCGCTGAAATCGGATTGCGCCAGATCCAGCGGCAGCGCCTCCGCCGCGATGCCTTCGGCGCCGAGCTCGGCCACCGCTTGCGCCAACTCCGCCTCGCGCCGGGCCGAGAGGATGAGCCGCGCCCCCGCGAGTCCGAGCGCGCGGGCAATGGCGAGGCCGATGCCGGAATTGCCACCAGTGACGAAGGCGGTTCGCCCCACCAGCGAGAACAGGGGCGCCAGGCGGTTCATGCCGGCCGCACGCCCATGGCCAGGGTGCGTTCATCCATGCGCGCATCGATCCGCAGGCCGGGCCTGGCGGCCCAAACATTGACCAGATTGTAGAGCGGGATCACGCCCACATCATCCGCCGCCATGCGGACCGCGTCGCGCAGCATCGCCTCGCGCGCCGCGTCATCCGTCGTCACCAGCGCGCGCTCCACCAGCGCGTCCATCGCCGGGTTGGAGTAGCGGTGGTGATTGACCGCGCCGAGCCGGCGCTCACGGTCGAAACTGCCGACGACATTCATCAAAGCGCCGAAGGAATCCGCGGCCGAGGAGCCCCAGCCGATCAGGTGCATGGCGAATTCCTGCCGTGCGGCGCGGGCCGGATAGGCGGCCCAGGGCAGCGCCACCACCTCGGTTCGCACCCCCACGCGCGTCCACATCTGCGCCACGGCCTGGCAGGTGCGGCTGTCATTCGGGTAGCGGTCGTTGGGGGTGTGCAGCGTCAGGCGAAAGCCGGCCGGAAAGCCGGCCTCGGCCAACAGGCGGCGCGCGCCCTCCGGGTCATGCGGCGGGGGCGGAACCTCGGGATTGTGGGAGAAGGTACCGGGCGGCAGCCATTGCCCGGCCGGCCGCGCTGTGCCCTCCATGACGCGCGAGGCCAGCGCCTCACGGTCGATGGCGATGGAGAGCGCGCGGCGGACGCGCAGGTCCTGCAGGGGGTTGATGGGCAGCGGGCGCCCCTCAATGTCGGCCACGAAGACCGGATTGTCGCGCCGGGAGAAATCGGGTGCGAGAAAAATCAGCCGCAGGCTCGGCACCTCGGCGATGGCGACGCGCCCGTCGCGCCGCAGCCGCGCCAGGTCCGGCGAGGGCACCTGGTCAATCACATCCACATCCCCCGCGAGCACGGCGGCGAGACGCGCGCTGTCATTGGTGATCATGCGATAGCTGACCCGCGCCCAGGGCTGCGGGCCGCGCCAATAGGCCTCGTTGCGCGTGAGTTCGATGCGGTCTCCGGCGCGGAAGGAGACGAAGCGATAGGGCCCGGTGCCGATGGTGGCGCGGCCGGCGTTGAAATCCTCGGTCGCGGCACCGCTGGCCGCGTGCCGGGCGATGATGGGGATGAAGCCCAGATCGCTCGGCATGGCGGGGTGGGGCCGGGCGGAATGCAGCCGGATGGTCAGCGGGTCCAGGATTTCGACGCGGGTGATGGCGCGCAGGAAAACGCCAAAGCCGCCTGGGCTGTTGGGCACATTCGGCGCGCGCTCAATGGTGAAGGCCACATCATCGGCGGTGAAGGGTTGGCCATCATGCCATTGCACCCCCGCGCGCAGCTTGAACTCCCACACCGTCTCGGCGACCAGACGCCAGCTCTCGGCCAGGCCGGGCATCATGCGCGCCTCCGCGCTGCGCTCGGTCAGGCGGTCGAAGATGTGCGAGGCGATGGCGCTGTTGAAGGAGGCGTTGAAGAAATGCGGGTCCATGGAGGTGACCGGCGCGCCGACGGCGATGGTGAGCATGGGCCCCGCCGGCGCCTGTGCCAGGGCAGGCAGGGCGCCCATGGCACCCGCGGCGGCAAGGAGGGCGCGGCGACTGGCTTTCGGCATGGCGGCTATCGTCCTGACGTGGCGCGAATGACCTGGCCGGGATTGGCCTCCGTGCGCTGCCCATCGCGCAGGGTGCAGACGCCGCCGAGCAGGACATGCTCGAAACCCTCGGGGTGGCGGCGCGGCTCGCGCACGCTGCTCACATCGCGCACGCGGCGCGGATCGAAGACGGTGATGTCGGCCACCGCGCCCGCATGCAGCCGGCCGCGATCGCGCAGCCCCAGGCGCTCGGCGGGCAGCGAGGTGATGCGCCGCACCGCCTCGGGCAGGCTGAGCACACCCTCATCGCGCACATAATGGCCCAGCAGCCGCGCCACCCAGCCATAGCCGCTGAGCGAGCCGATGGTCTCGGCCAGCGGGCCGCGCGGCGTCAGCGCCTTGGTGTCGGACATGACGGCGCATTCGGCCTGTTCCAGGCAGAGCCGCACATCGGCATCGTCGAACCCGCGCGAGGTCCACATGACGTTGTTCAGCGCCTCGCCCTCGGCCTCCAGGAGATCGAGCGCCGCATCCATCGGCTCGGTGTTGCGGCGCCGGCCGATCTCGCTGAAGGAGAGGCCGACCAGCTCCGGATGCGCCTCCGAGCGCAGCAGCAGGATGTCATCGAAGCGACGCTCGGCGACGAGGCGCCACATCGGCCAGGGATTGTGCTTCATCGCGTCGCGCTGCGCGGGGTCACGCAGGCGGGCGAGCAGACCGGGCGGTCCACCTGCCCGTGCCCAGGCCGGCAGCGAGGAGACGACGGAGGTGTGGCTCCAGTCATGCGGGATGATGTCGAAGGCCACGTCCACATCCTCGCGCCGCGCGCGGTCCAGCAATTCCAGCGTATGCGCCATGGCGCGCCTGGGTGCGCCGTATTTCGGCTGGATGTGGGAGATCTGCAGCCGCGCACCCGATTGCCGTGCGGTGGCCACCGCCTCGGTGAAGCCGAGGTCGTAATGCACATCGCGGTTGCGCACATGGGTGGCGTAGAGGCGGCCATGCCGGGCGCAGGCCTGGCACAGTTCCACCACCTCCTCCATCGACGCGATATTGCCCGGGAAGTATTCGAGCCCGGTGGAAAAGCCAATGGCCCCGGCCTCGAAGGCCTGGTCCGCCAGCCGCACCATCGCGCGAAGTTCGTCGGGCGTGGTGGGGGAGACGCTGTCGCATTTGATCGCCTGGCGAATCGCGCCATGGCCCACCATGGCCGCGACATTCACGCCAAGCGACTGGCCATCCAGCCGCTCCAGATAGTCGCCGAAGCTGCGCCAGCTCACCTCCACCCCCGCATCATGGAAGCCGATGAGCTGGCTCGGCGCCATGTCGCCGGTGAAGGGCGCGCAGGAGAAGCCGCACTGGCCGATCACTTCGAGGGTGACTCCCTGGCAAACCTGGCTGTCCGCGCGGCCATCGACCAGCAGGACGAAGTCGCTATGGGTATGGATGTCGATGAAGCCAGGCGCCACCACGCAGCCCGTGGCGTCGAGCCGCTGCGCCGCCTCGCCGAGATCGAGGCCGATGGCGGCAATGCGGCCATTCTTGACGCCGAGATCCGCGCGGTAGGGGGGCGCGCCCGTGCCGTCCAGGATATCGCCTCCCATGATCAGCGCGTCGAACATGCTCAAGCCCTTCTTGCCGCGGTGAGTTCCTCGGCGATGATGCCGGCGATCACGCCGCATTCGCCCTCGGTGAGGGTGAGTGGGATGCGCATGTCGCACAAGCGCTCCAGCACCTCGGCTGTGACGGGCGGCGTGTGCGGATCGCGGAGAAAACCCCATTGCGCGGACACGCTGGTGTAGCCCTGGGCCTGTTTCGCACCGAACCATTTGAGATAGACCCCACGCGCGCGGCAGGCGTCGAGGAAGCCGGCGAAGCCCGCATCATCAAGCCCGCTGACGGCGAATTGGATGGAGGATTGCACGAATTCCTCCTCCTGCGGGCGATGCGGCAGGCGTAGGCCGGGCAGCTTCGCGAGCGCCACGGCCAGACGGCCATAGCGGTCATTCCAGAGGCGCGCGCGCTCGGCCAGCAGGGCCAATTGCGGGCGCGCGGCAGCGGCGACGAGGTTGGACATGCGCAGCGAGAAATTGGGCGTGACGTCGCGCCAGCGGGCGAAGACATCCTCCTCTGGCCGGGCGCGATGCTGGCCATACAGCATGTAGCTGCCCGAATGCAGAATGGCGCGCGCCGCCACATCGGGGTCATCGGTGGCGAGCAGCCCGCCCTCGCCGGCATTGACGTGCTTGTAGGCCTGCAGGCTGAAGCAGCCGACGCGGCCAAAGGTCCCGGTGGGGCGGCCGGCCCAATTGGCACCCATGGTGTGCGCGCAATCCTCGATCACGGTGAGGCCCAGCCGATCGCACAGCGCCATCAGCCGCGGCATGTCCGCGATATGGCCGCGCATATGCGACAGCAGCAGGTGGCGCGCGTCAGAGGCCTCGGCCTTTTGCGCCAGATCCTCCAGGTCAATCACCAGATCGGGTGTGACCTCCACCAGCACATGCTCGGCCCCCGCATGGGCCACGGCGCCGGGCACGGGGGCGAGGGTGAAGGCGTTCATCAGCACGCGGTCGCCGGGCTTCACGCCGGTGCACAGCAGGGCCAGGAACATCGAGCTCCCGCAGGAATTCACCGCGACCGCATAGCGCGTGCCGAGGAGTGCTGCGAATTCGGCCTCCAGCAGCGAGGCCTCGGAGCTATCGCCCATGGTCTCGCCATAGCGGTGTAGCCAGCCCGCGCGCAGCACGCCCTCCACGGCCGCGATGCCGGCCTCGGGGATCGGTGGCGGTGAGGAGAGGTCGCGGTCCAGGCGCAGCATCAGCTCTTCACCGGCTCGCCCAGGTCAAAATTCACGCCCGGGAAATACCGCGCAAGGCGGATATCGGCCGAACGCGCATGCGCCTCCATCCCCTCTGCGCGGGAGATGCGCGCGGTGGCGAGTGCCACATCCCGTGAGCCCTCGCGCGTCATCGTCTGCCACGAGAGCGGTTTGAGAAACTTATGGACCGAAAGCCCCGCCGAATAGCGCCCTGCCGCCTTGGTCGGCAGGATGTGGTTGGGCCCGCTCGCCTTGTCGCCATAAGCGACCGTGGTTTCCTGGCCGAGGAAGAGAGAGCCGTAATTGGAGAGGTTTTCCAGCCACCAGTCATTGTCGTTCGTCTGCACCTGGAGGTGCTCGCAGCAATAGGCGTCGGAGACCTGCACCGCCTCCTCCCGCGTGTCGCACACCACCACCTCGCCGAAATCGCGCCAGGCGGCGGCGCTGGCATCGCGCGCGGTGGGCGGCAGCGCCTCGATCAGCGCGGGTACGCGGGCCATGACCGCCTCGGCCAGCGCATGGTCCGTGCTGATGAGCCAGCCTGGGCTTTCATGGCCATGCTCCATCTGCGCCACGAGGTCCACGGCGACGATCTCGGCATCGGCCTGGGCATCGGCGATGACGGCCACTTCCGAAGGCCCGGCGAAGACATCGATGCCGACGCGGCCGTAGAGCTGCCGCTTCGCCTCAGCCACGAATTTATTGCCCGGCCCCACCACGATATCCGCGGGCTTTCCGGTAAACAGCCCATGCGCCATGGCTGCGATGGCCTGCACACCGCCGAGCGTCATGACAATATCGGCGCCGGCCGCGCGAAGGGCGTAGAGCACCAGCGGGTGCACGCCCTCAGGCCCACGCGGGCCGGAGCAGGCGATCACCGTGCCCACCCCGGCCGCCTTGGCCGTGGCGACGGACATGTAGGCCGAGGCGATATGCGCGTAGCGCCCGGCGGGCACATAGCAGCCGGCCACCTGCATCGGCACCAGGCGCTGGCCGACAGTGACACCGGGCGAAAGCTCCACTGAAAAATCCTGCACGCTGGCGCGCTGCGCGAGCGCGAAGCGGCGCACGCGGTCCACGGCAAAATCAATATCCTCGCGAATGCCTGCGGGAAGGCCAGCCAGGCGGCGGTCAATCTCCTCGCCGCTCACGATGATCTCGCCCGTCCAGCCATCCAGCCGCGCGGCATGGGCACGCACGGCCGCCTCGCCGCCTTCCCTCCCCCCTTGGGCGATATCGGCCAGCATGGCCTCCACCACGCCGCGCGCCTCGGAGGTGGTGTCCTCCGGGGTGCGGCTGGCACGCTTGAGATAGTGAATGGCCATCTGCGGTGTCCTGACAGTGAGGCGCGGGCCGAAGCCCGCGCCGGATACGGGTTACTGGTTCAGCGCGAAGGCGCGCAGGCGGGCATCGCCCGCGATGCGGCGCAGAATGTCATCCGTGATGTAGGCTGCGGGCGGCGGCGGGTTCTGCACCGTGCCGACCTGCGCGAGGAAGGCGCTCAGCCCTTCATACCAGCGATCCGCCTGGGACGGGCCATTGGCGCGCGAGAGCAGTTGCACCTGTTCCTCCAGTCCGAAGATCGGGCGGCGGTCGATCTCGGCGCGCAGCGCCGCCTCGCTCACCATGACGCCGCCGGCGGTGTAGAAGCGGCCCATCGCCTGGATGGTCTGTTCCCGGTTCGCCTTCATGAAGGCGAAGCCGCGCAGGATCACCGCCAGGTAGCGCGCCACCATGTCCGGATTCGCCCGCAGGAATTCGTCGCGGACGATGATGTTGCCGGGCACGATGGCATTGGCGTCACTGCCGCTGCACAGCGGCACGGCGTTCATGCGTTCCTCGGCGGTATAGATATTCGGCGCCCAGAGGCCGGCGAGGCGACCCTCGCCGGTGGAGAAGGCGGAGAGGATCTGCGCCTGGCTGAGATTGACCACCTGGAGGTCGTTGCGCGCGATGTTCCAGCGGTTCAGGCAGTTCTGCAGCACATAATCCACCGTGGTGTTCACGGTGATCAGCACGCGCTGACCGCGCAGGCTGGCCGGATTGGCGCGGATCGCCTCGACCTGGTCACGCCGCGCCATCAGCACATTCGTCGCACTCTCATCATTCGAGATGCCGATGGTGCGGATGTTGAAGCGCGCCGCCCCCAGCACGCCGGGCGCCGAGCCGGTGATGCCCACATCCCAGGTGCCGGCCGCGGCGGCGGCGATCTGTGGCGGGCCCGCCGGGAAGGAGGAGAAATTGGGCTCGATGCCCATCTGCCGCCACCAGCCCTGCTCGGTGGCGAGGTGCAGTGGCAGCATGGAATAGAGCGCCGGCTGCATCGAGATGTTCAGCCGCGTTGTCTGCTGCGCCTCAGCGGGCGCGGCGAATGCTACGGCCGCGAGGCTCGCCGCGAGCATGGTCCTTCGGAACATCTTTGTCTCCTGGCCTTGTTTATGGGGTGGTGCGGCGTTGCGGCCTATTGGTTGAGCGCGAAGGCACGCAGCGCCGGGTCGGCGGCGATGCGACGCAGCACGGAATCGGTGATGTAGACCGAGGGTGCGGGCGGATTGGCCACCGTACCCACCTGGTTCAGGAAGGCGGCGAGCCCCTCGAACCAGCGATCGACCTGCGAGGGGCCGGCGCTGCGGTCCATTAGGCGCAGATGCTCCTCCAGCCCGAAGGTCGGGTGGCGATCAATCTCCGAGCGGAAGGCGGCTTCCGAGATCGTGACGCCGCCCTGGGCATAGAAGCGCTGCATGGATTGCAGCGCGGCCTCGCGATTGGTCTTGGTCCAGGCGATGCCCCGCAGCACGGTGGCGAGGAAGCGCGCGACCATCTCGGGATTCTGTCGCAGGAATTCCTCGCGCACGACGATGTTGGAGGGTACCGTAGCGCCCGCGTCGCTGCCGCTGCACAGCGGCACGGCGCCCATGCGCTCCTCGGCCGTGTAAATGTTCGGCGCCCAGAGACCCGCGACGCGGCCCTCGCCGGTCGAGAAGGCGGAGAGGATCTGCGCTTGCGCGAGGTTCACCACCTGGAGATCGGTGCGGGCCAGGTTGAATGTGCGCAGGCAATTCTGCAGCACGTAGTCCACCGTGGTGTTCACGGTGATCAGCACGCGCTGGCCGCGCAGGCTTTGCGGATTGGCGCGGATGCCGGCGAGGTCCGCTGCGCGCACCATCAGGATGTTGGTCTGGCTCTCGTCATTGGAGATACCGATCGTGCGCAGGTTGAAGCGCGAGGCGCCGAGCACCGCGGGCGCCGAGCCGGTGATGCCGACATCCCAGGCATTGGCCGCGGCTGCAGCGACCTGCGGCGGGCCGGCCGGGAAGAAGGAGATGTTCGCCTCGATGCCCATCTGCCGCCACCAGCCCTGCTCGCCGGCGAGAAAGACCGGGAACATTGAGAAATCCGCCGGCTGGATGGAGATGTTGAGGCGCGTGAGCGGCTGCGCCTGGGGAGCCACCGGCGCAGCCAGCGCCAGGGCGGCGGCGATAAGGCCAGTCGAGAAGGTCCTGCGAAACATGAAGCTCTCCTTCGGATAATCAGTGGTCGGCCGCGACCTGTTCGCGGGCCTTGAGAAGTTTCCAGATGCGGCTGCGCATATGGGTGAAGGCGGGCGTGTCCATCACTTCCTCGATCGGCATCGCCTCCCAGGCGCCCTCGGCGCGCAGTGGCTTGATATCAATCGTCTCGATGATGCGGCCGGGCTTGCGTCCCATCACCACCACGCGGTCGGCCAGGTAGATCGCCTCATCCACCGCATGGGTGATGAAGATGACGGTGCGTGGATTGCGGCGCGCCAGGCGCACCAGCTCTTCCTGCATGACGATGCGCGTCTGAGCGTCCAGCGCGCCGAAGGGCTCGTCCATCAGCAGGGCTGCAGGGTTCATCACATAGGCGCGGGCAATGGCGACACGCTGCTGCATGCCGCCGGAGAGCTGGTGCGGGAAGCTGTCCTCATGGCCGGCGAGGCCCATCAGCTCGACGTAATGGGCGATGGCCGCATTGGCCTCGGCTTTGGGCGTGCCCTTGCACATCAGGCCGAAGCCGATGTTTTCACGCACGGATTTCCAGGGCATCAGCGCGAATTGCTGGAACACCACGGCGCGTTCCGGCCCCGGCCCGCGCACCGGCTTGGCCCCGACCTCGACACTCCCGGTGCTGGGGAATTCGAGCCCCGCGGCCATGCGCATCAGGGTCGTCTTGCCGCAGCCCGAGGGCCCGACAATGGCGACGAACTCCTTTTCCTCAATGCGCAGGTCGGTGGTGTCAATCGCCAGGAAATCGCCGCCTTTGGGCAGGTGAAAGGTCTTGGTGACAGCCTTGAATACAATCTCGCTCATGCCTGCCCCCAGCGCCGCTTGAACCAGGATTCAACCCCGCGCAGCGCCACATCAATCGCGAAGCCCACCACGCCGATACCGATCATCCCCGCGATCACGGTGCTCGTGGAAAGATTGCCCTGTCCCTGCACCATCAGATAGCCGAGCCCGGCCCCCACCACGATCAGCTCCGACCCCACCAGCGATTGCCAGCCCAGCCCCGCCGAAACCCGCAGGCCGGAGATGATGGAGGGCATGGCACCTGGCACCAGCACATGCTGAATCACCTGCCGCCCGCTCGCGCCCATCATCTGGGCGGCCTCGACCAGACGCGGCTCGACCAGCCGCGCGCCGCGGTAGGCGCTGATCAGGCAGGGCGCGAAGGAGCCCACGAAGATGATCAGCAGCGGCCCACCAATCCCGGTGCCGAACCAGAGTGCTGCCAGCGGCACCCAGGCCAGGGGTGCGACGAAACGGACGCTGTCGAAGAGTGGCGTGATGATCTCGTCGAGGATGCGGTACCAGCCCATCAGCAGGCCGAGCGGAATGCCGATGCCCACCGCAATCGCCCACCCCATCAGGAAGCGGCCGATGCTGGCCGTCATGTGCTCGGCATAGACATGGCCGGCGAAGGGGTTGTTCCAGAGCCGCACCAGCGTCTCCCACACCGCAAGCGGTGAGGGCAGCAGATTGGGCGGCATCCAGCCCGACCAGGCCACCAGGCTCCAGCCGCCGAAGAACAGCAGGAAGCCGGCCAGCGTCAGCAGCCAGAACTCCACGGGGTGGAGGACCGTGCCGGCGGGGCCGAGGAAATTGCGGTTCGCCATCAGATCGCCTGCCGCCAATTCAGTACGCGTCGTTCGAGCAGCGTCAGCAGCCAGGTGGTGGCGGCACCACACACGGCCACCGCCGCCATGCCGACGATGATCATGCCCGGAAAGATATCCTGCCCGGCGATGTTCAGCACGCGCCCAAGGCCGAAGAAGGCGCCCACCAGCTCAGCCGCGACCAGCGTCGTCCAGGAGGCCTGCAGCGAGAGGCGCAACCCGGTGAAGATCATCGGCATGGCGCCAGAGATCACCACATGGCGCAGCACCTGCGCCGTGGAGGCACCCTGGGTGCGCGCGGCGGCGATCAGGATGGTGTCCACATTGCGCACGCCGGAGAAGGCGTTGATCACGGCCGGTACGAAGGCCGTCAGCCAGATGACAAAGACCTTGCCGGTATCGCCCAGGCCGAACCAAACGATGGCGAGCGGAATCCAGGCCAGCGCCGGGATGGGGCGGAGCAGCAGGAAGATCGGGTTGATCAGCGCTTCGGCCCGGCGGCTCCAGCCCATCAGCAGGCCGAGCGGAATGCCGGTGATGACGGCGACGGCGAAGCCGCGCGCCACCAGGCCGATGCTGTGCGCGGCATGCTGCCAGAGGGTGGCGCCGGCATAGCCGCTGTCGAGAATTTGCCGCAGCGCCGTCCAGACCTCAACGGGCGCCGGCAGGCGCAGCGGGTTGAGCAGGCGCAGCCCCGTCGTCGCCACCCACCAGAGCGCCAGGACGCCGATGATCGTGGCTGCACCAACGAGGGCCGCGCGCGGAATTCGCCGGGGTGCCGCCCTGCGCGCCAAGGATCATCCTCCGTTTGTATTTTCATGATGCTTTCATTCGTTTTCCCTAGAGTCAAAGCAAAAAACGCTTCTGGCCAAGATCGTTCTTGAAAATTTTTTCATGGCCGCCGAGGATGCGCCATGAAGCCTCGTCTTCGCCCTCGCCTCGCCGATATCGCCGTCGCCGCCGGCGTCTCCGTCGCCACCGCTTCCCGCAGCCTCGCTCAACCCGAAATCGTCAGCCCGGACACCCTTGCGCGGGTGCGCGCGGCCGCACTTCGGCTCGGCGGGCCGCATGCGCTGGATGCGGCCCGCGGCCTGCCGGGCAGCGGCGTCGCCGCCATCGTCCCCACCCTCGACAACCCGATCTTCGCCCGCGCGCTGCAGGCCATGCAGGCGGTGCTGACCGACGCGGGTCATCATCTTCTCGTGGCTTCCTCAGACTATCAGCCGGAGACCGAGCTCTCCGTGCTGCGCGGTCTTCTGGCGCGTGGCGTGGATGGGGTGATCCTGGTCGGCGCCCAACGCTCGCCCGAGGCTTGGGAGGTGCTCGAAACCGCGTCCGTACCGGTCATCCTGACCTGGTGCGATGACCCGCGCTTCGACGCGGTGGTGGTGGACAATCAGGCCGCCGGGCGCCTGGCGGCCGAGCATCTGATCGGCCTCGGCCATCGGCGCCTCGGCGTGGTGTGCGGCGTGATGCGCCACAATGACCGGCAGCGCGCGCGGGTGGACGGTGTTCGCGAGGCGCTGGCCGCGCGCGGCCTCGACCTGCCCGATTGGCGCGTGGTCGAGCAGGAATTCACGCTGGCCGGCGGTCGGACCGGCTGCGCCGCGCTGCTCGCCCTGGCCGATCCGCCGACCGCCGTCATCTGCGGGATCGATCAGTTGGCCGTGGGTTGCCTCGTGGAAGCGCAGTCGCGCGGCGTGGTCGTGCCGGACGAGCTTTCCGTCGTGGGCATCGACAACCTGGAGATGGCCGCGCATCTCTCCCCGGCGCTCACCACGGTTCACATTCCGACGGCGCGAATCGGCGCTGAAGCGGCCGGCCTGATCCTCGCCCGCCTCAGGGGCGAGGCCAGCAAGCGCCTCGTTCAGTTGCCAATCGAACTGGTGGTTCGCCGGTCTTCGTCTGCGCCCCGGGCACTGGGCGCGGAGCGCTGAGGGCGGCACGAACCAGCGATCTGGTAGAGTGCGACGGCTTCGATCTCGAACGTCATGGCCAAGATAGCCGCCGGCCTCTGACGTCGTTCGTCGCGTGCGCTCAGCTAAGGCTTTACCATGGTTGGTGAAGGCCGCCGCACGCGCGCCAGCAGCGACCCCACCAAAACGAGTTGCGCCAGGTTGAACACGATCCCCGCCCACCAGGCAGCCGCGTAGAATCCCACGCCGTCGTAGATCGCGCCGGCCAGCCAAGCCCCGAATGCCATGCCCGCCAGACTGCACAGAAGCAGCGCCGGCACGCGCCAGGTGACCTCTATCGCCGGGAACAACTCGCGCACGGCCAGCACATAGGCCGGCACGATCCCTGCGAAGCCCAGCCCATAGGCCGCCGCGGCAAAGAACAGGCCCGCCTCATCCTGGGTGGCAAGAAAGCCCAGCATGCCCAGCGTCTGGGCCAGGCCACCTATCAGGATCGTCCATAGCCCACCGATCCGGTCCGACAACCAGCCCCAGAACTGTCGTGACAGGAACGCCGCCAGGAGCATAGCCGAGAGCATCGCCGCCCCTCGCGACGTCGCTATGCCGAGATCCCCACAGAACGCGACGAGATGCGCTGCCGGCATCGCCATCGGCACGCAGCACAGGAAGCTTGCGGCGGACAGCAAGGCCAGCGCCTTGTTGGGCGCCATCCCGAGAACCTTTGTGCCCGGCACCGCGCGGATGCCGCCCATCCCCCCCGATGCCACTGGCGGTGGCCGAAGCACCAAGACGGCAAGGGCCACGACAATGGCTGACGCCACCACACCATAGACCAGCATGGTGAGCTGCCAGCCAAACGCGGCGATCGTCCGCTCGAAGACGGAGGGCCAGACGAAGCCGGCGACATACTGGCCGGACGAGACCAGGGCCAGCGCCGTCCCGCGGCGCCGGTCGAACCAGAGCGAGACATAGGCGAGCATGGGCGGGAACAGCGCCCCGTTGCCGAACAGCCCCACCCCCAGGCCGATACCCACCAGCAGCGACCAGGGCTCGCCCAGCGATGCAATCGCCAGCCCCGCGAAGATCGCGACGCCGCCAAGGATGGCCACCGCGCGCTGCCCGAACCGGCCGGCGAGCAGGCCGCACAGCACCCCACCCACCCCTGTTCCCAGATAGGCGAGTGCGGTGGCCAGCGAGGGCAGGGAACGGCCAGAGCCCAGCGTTTCCGAGATCGGAACGAGGCCGATCACGACCGTCATCGATGCGCCCGCGGCCAGGCAGAGCATGGCCAGCGTGGCGCAGGCAATGAGCCAGGACTGGCGGGTCTCGATGCTTTGGATCGCAGCCGCGTCCGTCGCTCCGTTTGTCATCGGCGTTTCTCTCACGGGCCAACTTCCGTTTTTCGCGCAGCGGGGGCAACCCCGCTCGATAATGCCGCGCCGCCGGAGGCCCCAGGTTGGATTTCCTCCCAGCCTGGCCAGGAATCCAACTGGCCGCATGGCGGCGCCGATGTGCTGACGCTGGAGCGCGGTGTCGGCGACAGCGCGGCGGCGGAGCTGCGGGCGCTTGGGCATGCCGTGCAGATCGTGGGCGACCTGGAAGGCCCATGCAGCGTCGAGGCCATTCGCATCCTCGATAACGGCTTTCGGATGGCCGCATCCGACCCGCGGCGCGATGGCTGGGCCGGCGCCTGGTAATCGGCGCGGTTTCGACGAAGTGCCGCGCGCGGTCCCAATTCTGCGCGGCCATTGATCCGCGCCCCCGGCCGTCACAAGCTCAGCGCTTCACAGGGTGGATGCAAAAATATGACCGAGACCATTCTCTTTCCCGGGCAAGTCGAATGGTCGGGTGAAAATCCCGGCATCTCTCTCAAGGAGGATCCGTCCGGCCCCTTCACGACCCTTGCCTCCTTCTTTCGGGTCATGCTCTCGCCGCATGGGCGTGGCCATGCGCTGGTGCTGCTGCAAGCGCCGCAATCCGAGGGCTCAGGCAATGTCTGCATGACCGATAACGAGCCGCTCGCGCGCTGGCTGGTTCGCGATTACGTTTCTCATTTTGGGGCCTGGCGGGGCCTGGCCGGTCTGCGAAACCTGGAATACCGCCCGATCGAGAGTGTTGCCCCAAGCGGCGACGCCATCACCGATTACAGGGAGACCGTGACGGCGGTTGGCATGAAGGTGGAAATGGACTGGAAAGGGCTCGGCAAGCCCTTCTGCTTCGCGCTCGCACCCGCGCAGTCGGCCACCGGACAGCATCATATGCCGAGCCTGTTCGTAGGCTGCGAGACTGCGACGGTCACGGTCAACGGCGTGGTACGGCCGGGCGCGCCCATCGCCCGTGAGGTCGTGGGCCAGCATATCTCGACGGCGATGCTGGCTTTTTCGGAGACCTGGCTGCGGATCTAGATCCCTCGCTACTCCGACCCCGTTCATGGGAAGAGGTGCGGTTCCGGGGCGCTGCATGCAACTCCCCTTCCCTGCCAAGCCGCCCACATCCCCCATGACGACCCGCGCATGCCCATCAATCCAAAGGCGCCGTGCCTCGTCGGCAAAGGCAGGCGCGTGGACGTAACCTCCGACTAAGCCGTCACGTCACATGTGTTCGACACCGACCAACGGTCGTTGATCGGTGCTGCACAGGGGAGGAGCCGCACCCGCGTCCAGGCCGGGAGCGGCGCTTTCAGCTTGACTGGAATAGCCGCCGATTGACCAAAGCTCTTGTCCTGCGCGTCGCGCAACACCTATCGTTCGGGTTCGGACACCCCGATGTGTCTGCGCCTGGCCGCCTGCCTGCCGGGCAGTCCTGCCCGACAGCCACCGCCATCCAGCCACTGCAGAAGGACGCCGCCCATTCCGCTCGAAAACCACGCCGCCCCCGACATCACCCTCGCCGATGCCCGCCGCCAGGCGCGCGTGGACCTGGCCGCCGCCCATCGCATGGCCGTGCGCGACGGCTTCAACGAGGGAATCTTCAACCACTTCACCCTGCGCGTGCCCGGCACCAATGACCGCTACTACCAGATCCCCTTCGGCCTGCATTGGAGCGAGGTGACCGCCTCCTGCTTCATGGAGGTGGGGTATGATGGCGAGATCCTGGAGGGCGACGGGATGGTCGAACGTTCGGCCTATTGCATCCACGCCCCGATCCATCGGCTGCTCGATGGCGCGGCGGCGGTGTTCCACACCCACATGCCCTATACCTCAGCGCTCGCGCGCCTGGAGGATCCGCAGATCCTGCCGATCGGCCAGACCGAGCTCGGCACCATGATGCGCACCGCCTATGACGCGACCTATACCGGCCCCGCCTTCGACCCCGCCGAGGGCGAGCGCCTGGCCGGCGTGATCGGCGACAAGACGGTGCTGATCATGGCCAATCACGGCGTGGCCACGGTGGGCCGCAACGTGGCCGAGGCCTATGACCGGCTCTACTACATGGAGCGCGTGGCGCAGGTGCAGCTCTATGCCATGTGGACCACCGGCCGCTGAAGCGCGTGGCCGATGAGGTGGTGGACCACACCATCAGCACCTATCGCGGTACCGCGCCGACCTATGGCGATCGTTCCAATGCCGAATGGCATTTCGACGCGCTGAAGCGGATCCTCGACCGCAAGGAGCCGGACTACAAGGACTGACCCCGGATCTCCGACTCCTCAGACTCGGCCGCGGTGATGGCGCGGTCGAGGGCGGCGCGGAACGCGCGGGCTGCTTCCAGGCTAAGCTCGACCCCGGCGCGGGCGGCGGGGCCAAGGCCGGTGTTGACGAAGTCCAGCGTGATGACATCGCCCAGCGGCGCGTGGCGGGCGTGGTCATAGGCCACCACCGCCTGGGCCAGCGGGAACCAGTCATCGCCCCGCTTGGCCATGCCCTCGGCGGGCGCGATCTCGATGATCGAGGTGCACATGGCTATGCCGCCAGGTGCTGGCCGAAGAAGGCCCAGACCTTGTTCCAGCCATCCCCAGTCTGCTCGGGGCGGTAGAGCGGGCGGTGCCAATAGAAGAAGCCGTGGCCGGCGCCGTCATAGCGGTGGAATTCGTGGGGTTTTCCGGCGGCCGTCAGCGCGGCCTCGTGCTGATCGACCTGCTCGGGGCTGGGCGCGCGGTCGTCATTGCCGAAGATGCCGAGAAGGGGGCAGCTGAGGTCCTTGGTCATGTCGATGGGTGCGACCGGTGTCTTGGCGTTGAGCTCATCCGCCCCCATCACCACCCGGCCGCCCCAGAGATCGATGCAGGCGTCCACGTCGCTGCGCTGGCTTGCATAAATCACGGCGTGACGGCCACCCGAACAGGAGCCGAAGAGGCCGACCTTGCCATTGTGCTCGGGCTGCGCGCGCATCCAGGCCACGGCGGCGGCGGTGTCGCCGACCATCTGGGCATCGGGGATGCCGCCGCCGGCGCGCACCGCGGCCGCGACGTCATCGGGGTTGCCCGGGCCCGCGCGCTCATAAAGGTTGGCGCAGATCGCCATGTAGCCGTGATGGGCGAAGCGGCGTGTCGTCTCGATGTAGAATTCGCTCCAGCCCGGCAGGTGGTGGATCAGCACCACGCCTGGGAAGGGGCCGCGGCCCGAGGGCTTCGCCACATAGGCGGTGATCGGCGTGCCGCCATCGCCCTTCAGCGTCACATTGTCGCAGGTCATGCCGCGGTAGAATGACATCGCTTATCCTCCTTGGGGGAGGTCATCCTGGCATCGGCCCGGGCGCGCGTCACCCAATGGGTTGGACGTGCAGCTGCACGGCAATGCCCTCCAGCCCAGGCACGGCGGGGTAGCGCTGCATCACCAACGGGTCATGGCCCGGGATGATGTGTTGCGGGCTCGGTGCCAGGGCGCGCAGCCGGCCGAAGCCATCCAGCATGCCGCCGACATGGAAGGCGGTGGTGAAGGGGCGGTTCTTTTCCAGGTTCTCGTAGAAATGCGTGACGTCGGTGGCCAGCACCACGGTGCCGCGTTCGGTGTTGACTGTAACGCATTGAAGCCCGGCGCTGTGGCCGCCGCAGGCGTGGATCGCGAGCCCCGGCGCGAGTTCGGCATCGCCGTCATGCCATGCCACGCGCTCGGCGAAATTCATCCGGATGATGCCGGCGACATCCTCGACCTCGAAGGAATGCCGCAGACGCGCATGCTTCATGAAGTGGCCGCAGGCGTATTGCATTTCCGCCTCCTGCAGGTGGAAGCGGGCCTTCGCGAATTTGTGGAAGCAGCCGACATGGTCATAATGCAGGTGGCTGATGATCACGTCCTCGACTGTGTCCGGGTCAATACCGAGCAGGGGCAGGCTCTCGATCGGGCAGCGGAGGTAGGTGCGTTTGCGCCGCGCCGCGACCTCGGCGGTGAAGCCGGTGTCGATGATCCAGGCCTTTCCCCCGGCGACCGCGGCCCAGACGAAATAGTCCATCGGCATCGGCGCATCGTGTGGGTCGCCGCCGATGAAATGCTCGGTGCGCTTCGCGTCGCGCATGGCGTAGCGCAGCGCGTAGACTTCGTAGGTGGGGGTCATACCGCCTTGATCCAGCCGCCATCGACATCGAGGATAGCGCCTTGGATGTAACTGGCCTCGGCGCTGGCCAAGAAGGCGACGACGCTAGCGATCTCGCTGGGCTCGCCGAAGCGGGCGACGCCCGTGGCCTCGGCCAGGGCCGTGGCGGCGGCGGGTTCATCCAACCCGCGGTCTTCCATGACGGTGGCGATGCGGCTGCTCAGGCGCTCGGTGCGGATGCTGCCGGGGTTGATGCAGTTCACCCGCACCCCGTCGCGCACGCCGCGATCGGCGAGCGATTTGGTGAGGTTCATCAGCGCCGCGTTGATCGAGCCACCGATGGTGAAATCCGCACTCGCGATTTTGCCGCCGGCGCCGGCGATATGCACCACGTTGCCGGCGCTGGCCCGCAGATGCGGCCAGGCCGCGCGGGTCAGGCGGACGGCGGCCAAAAATTTGCCGGCGGTGCTGTCGGCCCAATCCTCGTCGGTGAGGGTGAGGAAATCGCCGCGCTTCGTGGCCCCCGCACTGTTCACCAGCAGGTCGAGACGGCCGAAACGGGCGATGGTGTCGGCCACCGCGGCGGCGGGCAGGGCGGGGTCGCGCAGGTCGCCAGCAAAACCCGCGGCACCCGCCACGTCACAGCCGCCGCGCGCCACACCCAGCACATCCATGCCCTCGGCCACCAGGCGTTCGACAATGGCGCGGCCGATGCCCTTGCTGGCGCCGCTGACCAGGGCGACGCGGCCTTTCAGATCCTCATGCATGCCTATTCCATCCGCAGATTGGCGGTGCGGACCAGCCTGGTCATGCGGTCCAGCTCGGTCTTCAGGTAGTCGCCGAATTGCGCCGGCGTGCCGCCGATCACCTCGGCGCCGAGATCGAGCAGCCGGGCGCGGCTTTCGGGCGAGCCGACAATGGCCATGATGGCGAGGTTCAGCCGCTCGACGATGGCGGGCGGGATGCCGGCCGGGCCGATCATGGCGTACCATTCGACGATCTCGAAACCGGGCAGCCCGGCCTCGGCCACCGTCGGCAGATCGGGCAGATAGGCCTGGCGGGTGGCGGCGGTGACGGCGAGCGCGCGAAGTGTATCGGCACGCACGAAGGGCAGTGTGGAGCTGGCATTGCCGAACATCAGCTGCAATTGCCCGCCCACCAGATCGGCCAAGGCCGGCCCGCCGCCGCGATAGGGGATATGCACCATGTCGATGCCCGTCGCTGCCTTGAACATCTCGCCGGCGATATGCACCGAGCTGCCGATGCCGGGCGAGCCATAGGACAGCCGCCCGGGATTGGCCCGGCCATAGGCGATCAGCTCGGCCAGGCTGTGGATCGGCAGCGCCTTGTTCACCACCAGGATGTTGCCGACATTGGCGAGGTGCAGGATGGGCGTGACGTCGTTCACGGGGTGATAGGGCTGGCGCGTCAACAGGGCGCCGGTGACGAGGGTGCTGATGGTCAGGCAGATGGTGTGGCCATCGGGTGCGGCCCGCAGCGTCTCCACCACGCCCACCGCGCCCGCGCCGCCGCTGCGGTTTTCTACCACCACAGATTGGCCGAGTGCGGTGGCGAGCGGTGGCGCGATCTGCCGGGCCAGGATGTCGGTCGTGCCGCCGGGCGGGAAGGGGCTGATCAGGCGGATCGTCCGGCTGGGCCAAGTGCCTTGGGCGCGCGCGGGCAGGGCGAGGAGGGCTGGCGTGGCCAGCAGGGCGGTTCTGCGCTGCATCACATCACCAGCGGGCGGCGGTATTTGCTGCTGACCGTCTCGGGCTTGATCAGCCCGCCGGCCAGCGCCAGCGTCCAGTAGCCGATATCGGCGAGGTGCACGATCGTGCCCTCCAGGCTGCGCACCAGCAATTCGCCCTCGCCGCTATGGGCGCCGGCGATATGCGCGACTTCTTCCGGCAGGCCGGCGAGCAGGCAGAGATGCACGCCATAGGCGGGGTGGCGGATGCTGGGCAGGCCGGTGCCGCGCGGGTCGGCCTCCCATCGCCGGCGGTTCTCCGGGTCGAATTCCCAGGGCTTTCCCACATCGTGGCAGAGGCCCCCGGCGATCACGATGTCATGGTTCACCGCCATCTCGGGGTGGCAGGCCTGCATCTCGTGGCCCATGCGCATGGCCAGCCGCGTGACGCCCCGGATGTGGTGCGTCTGGTCGCCTTGCTTCAGCGTCATCGAGCCCGGATTGCCGCTGGGCGGGATGTCGCGGATCGCCGCATAGGAGGAGCGGGCGAGGGCAAGCGCCCAGGCCTCGATCACGCCCTGGCGCAGGCCCGCATCGGTGATCTCGGCGACCTCGGGCAGTTCCTCGGCGATCTGCGCGCGCAGCGCGTCATCCGGCTCTCTTGGCATTGGTGTTTCCTCACCCCTTTGCGGACATCGTTGGCACGACTAGCCTTCGGCGAAAAGACAGGGAATGGATGATGCGTCGGACCGTACTGAAGGCCATGCTGGTGGCGCCATGGCTGGCGGGGGCCGCCTGGGCGCAGCCCGCCGCCTTCCCCAACCGCTCGCTGCGGATGATCGTGCCCTTCGCCGCCGGCGGCGCCGCCGATGTCGTGGCCAGGCTGATGGCGCAGGGCATGGGCGAGGCGCTGGGCCAGCAGGTGGTGGTGGAGAACCGCGGCGGCTCGGGCGGCGTGCTGGGCTCGGAGGCGGCGCTGGCGGCGCCAGCGGATGGCTACAGCTTCGTCTTCCACACGCTCTCCTCGGCGGTGATCAATGCGGGGCTGTATCGCAACCTCAGCTTCGATGTGCGCCGCGCCTTCCTGCCGGTGTCGCTGGTGGGGGTGCTGCCCAATGTGATCCTGGTGAATGGCCGCTTTCCCGCCCGCAACCTCGCTGAGTTGATCGCGCTGCTGCGGGCCAATCCCGGGAAATACACCTACGCCTCCTCCGGCAATGGCACGATCACGCATCTCTCGGCGCAGCTGCTGATGACGATGATCGGGGCGCAGGCTCTGCATGTGCCCTATCGCGGTTCGGGCCCCGCGTTGCAGGATCTGGCTGCGGGCAACGCGGACATGATGGTCGACACGCTCGGCGGCGGGCCTGGGCTGCTGGAGGCCGGGCATATCAGGGCGCTGGCGGTGACCTCGGCGCGCCGGAGTGCCACCCTGCCCGATGTGCCGACCGCGGCCGAGGCCGGGCTGCCCGGCTATGAGACCACCAATTGGCATGGCATTTTCGCCACGCAGAACACGCCGGCCGCGGCGGTGGCCCGGCTTGAGGCGGCGGCGATGGCGGCTGTGCGCAGCCCGACCACGCGGGCGAGGCTGGTGCAGGTGGGGGTGGAGCCGGTGGGCGGCACGGGCGCCGAGCTGGCCAGTTTCTGGGATGCGCAGCTGGCGCTTTGGTTGCCGATCGTCAGGGCTTCCGGGGCGACGCCGGATTAGAAAAAGCAAAATTGGAGAGAAGGTATTCTCTCCAAACCTCTCATCTGTTTTTATCAGAAAGAAAGGAATGGAGGGTGTCGATCAGCGCAGCGCGGCCATGAAGGCGGGAATGTCGTCGCCCCAGATGGCCGCAATGGCCGCCTCGGCCTGCGGCGCATTGGCAAGGAACTTGGCCTCCAGCTGGGTATCTGTCAGCGGATTGGCCTCGCTGCCGAGGGGTGTTTCCACCGTGTGGGTCAGGCTGCGGCCATCCGCGAGCGTCAACGTCACCCGCGCCGCGCCGCGCGGCAGGGTGGGGTCGAGCTTCGCCTGCACTTTCGCGCGGATGGCGGCGAGTGCCCGGTCGGTCACCGCCGGCTCCTCGAAATCCGCAACGCCCGCCGAGCCGCGCACCAGGCCCAGCGCCGCGCAATGATGGATGCTCACCCGCGCGTCGCGCGCATTGCTCACCACGCGGTCGCCACGCGCCAGCAGCAGGCCGTCACCTGCGACCTCGATGGCGGTGATGGCGTCCAGCGGCGCCGCGTCGCGCATCGCGATCGCGGCGTCGATCACCGCGTGGAAAACGATGCCGGCGGGGTAGGGCTTGAAGGTGTTGCGGGCGATCTCCCAGCGTTCGCCCAACCCGTCCAGCATGGCCGCGAGGTCCGGCGTGTCGCCCATGGCGCGCGCCCAGCCCAGCTTGCCCTCGATGGCGGTGGGTGCCGCCTGCCAGCCGGCCTCGGCGAAGAGTGCCGCCTGCAGCCCGTGCCGCGCCGCATTGCCGACGCCGAGGTTCTTTCCCGCCGTTGGCAGGTTCTCGACAATGCTGCCCGCGAGGCTGGCGGCGAGGCCGATGGCATGGGCGGTGCGCGCCGTATCCAGCCCCAGCAGCCTCGCACAGCCGGCGGCGGCGCCCAGCACGCCGGTGGTGGCGGTGATGTGCCAGCCGCGGTCGTAATGCCCGGGCGAAACGCCGAGGCCGACGCGGCATGCGACCTCACCGCCGAGCAGGAAGGCATGCAGCGCGGCGGTGCCGGACAGGCCGCGCTGCTCGGCCAGCGCGAGCAGGGGCGGAAAGATGGGGGCGGCAGGGTGGATCACCGTCGCCAGATGGGTGTCGTCGTAATCCAGCAGGTTGGCGGCGATGGCGTTGACGAAGGCGGCGGTCATTGGGTCGGTGCGCGTGGCCTGGCCGATCACGGTGGCGCTGGGAGCACCGGCGGTGGGCTGCATGACGGTGAGTGCGGCCCGCACAATGGGGTCCTGCGCCACGCCCATGGCGCAGCCGAGATGGTTGAGCAGCGCACGCCGCGCAGCGTGCAGCAGGGGGGCGGAGGGGGCGGCATGGCGGGCCACGAAGGCGCCGAGGGTCTGGGTGGCGGTCATGTGCCCTGGTCTACCAGCCCGGTGCGGCCACCGCCTACCTTCGTGATGAAGGGCTGAAGCCAACCATGGCCATCAAGCGACGCCGTGCAGGACAGCAGGGCCTGCCGGGGCCGATGGTCAGGTGCAACGCGTTGCCGAGTGCTTCGCTCTATTTGCGACAGCAGGTGAGTTGGCGTCCCGCCTGCCTGAACCCGGAGGCTGTGATGAAACAGCCCATCACCATCGACGACCACGAGGCGGCGCTGGCCGAGCCCGAGATCCGGCCGCGCATCGCCGCCGGCGGCGCCGTGGCCTGGCCTGCCGATGCGGCGGAGCTGGCGGTGATCCTGCGCAATGATTCTGAGACCTGGGCCGAGGTGGTGCGCGAGGCGGGGATCACGCTGCAGAACAACTGAAGGGCCGCGCCGGCCGGGCGCGGGTCCATCCGCGGGCAGATCAGCCCGCGGTCTCGCCTTGCAGCATCGCCTCGAGTTCGTGCCGCTTGGGCTTGCCCTGCACGCTTCTGGGCATCTCCGCCTCCTCGATGAAGCGAACATCCTTGGGCAGCTTGTAGTCGGCGATCCGGCCACGGCAGGCGCCGAGGATCTCCGCCGCCGTCAGGGCTGGGTCGCTGCGCACGACGAAGACCACCGGCACCTCGCCCCAGCGCCCATCGGCGCGGCGCACCACCACGGCGTCGGCGATGCGCGGGTCGAGCAGCAGGATCTGCTCGATCTCGGCGGGGAAGATGTTCTCGCCGCCCGACTTGATCAGGTATTTGTGCCGGCCGATGAAGTCGAGTGTCGCATCGGGGTTGCGGCGGAACACGTCGCCCATGTGGTACCAGCCGCCACGAAAAACCTCCCCCGTCGCTTCCGGCGCCGCCCAGTAGCCGCTGAACAGGGCGGGGCTGCGCAGCACCGCCTCGCCGGGCTCGCCATCGGCCACATCCCGCCCCTCCTCATCCAGCAGGCGAAGTTGGCAATAGGAGCTTTGCGTCTTGGACAGAAGCTCGGGCATCGAGCCGATGGCAATGCGCCCCCGGCTCGCCGGCGCGGGGCCGGTTTCGGTCGAGCCGAAGGTGTTGCGGAACGGCGCCTGCATCAGGCTGGTCAGCTCGGCGATATCGCCGCGCGGCACCAGATCGGCCATGCTGCCGATGATGCCGGCCGGCATGGGCCGGATGCCCGAATCCTTGATGGCGGCCAGCACCCGGCTGGCGATGCCGGGCATCGGGAAGCAGCCGACGGCTTCGCGGCCGATGATCTCCATCAGCGCCGGCGCGTCGAAACCGTCGACGATGATCGCCTTCCCGCCATGGATCAGCGTGGCGAAGACCTGGTCCGTCGAGCCCATGTGGAACAGCGGCCCCCAGGCGATGAAGCTGCGCTGCGGGTAGGTGCTCTCATCCACCAGGGTGATGATGGCGCGCGCGATCATGGCGCGGTGGCTGATCACGGCACCCTTGGGCAGCCCCGTGGTGCCGCTGGTGTAGAGGATGACAAGCCCGTCCTCGGCCTCGGCCATGTCGGGCGCGGGCCGGGCATCGGCGCGGGCCAGCGCCGCCTCGTACTCCTCACCGAAGGTCAGGATCTGGGCGATGCCATGGTCCAGCCTGGCCAGCAAGGCCGCGTGGCGGGGCGAGACGCAGACCAGCGCCGGCGCCACCAGACGCAGGCAATGCAGCAGTTCGCCCTCGGCCAGCCGCCAGTTCTGGCAGGCGGTGATGGCGCCCAGCCTGGCGCAGGCCAGCTGCAGCTCGACATATTCGTGGCGGTTTTCGCTCAACACCGCCACCCGGTCGCCCCGGCCTATCCCGCGTGAGGCGAGGTGGCGGGCGAGCCGGTCGCAGCGCTCTTCCAGCGCGGCGTAGGTCAGGTTCCGGCGGTCCTGCTGCAGCGCGACCCGCCCCGGCCCCATCCGCACCTGATGGGAGAACAGCGCCCCCACCGTCAGCCCGGCCGCGGCCATGGCGGGGTTCATGCTACAGCGTGATCCCGAGCCGGGGGATGACGCGCATCCATTTGGCGATCTCGGCCTGCACGAAAGCCGTGAATTCGGCCGGCGTGTTGCCGACGACCTCGGCGCCGAGATTGGACAGCAGGGTCCGCGTGGCCGGCGTCTCCAGGTAGCGCACGACCTCCGCGTGGTAGCGCGCGACGATGGCGGGCGGCAGGCCGGCCGGCCCGAACAGCCCGAACCAGGAGGTGACGTCATAGCCCGCCAGCCCCGCCGTCTCGGCGATCGTCGGCAGGTCGGGCAGGGCGGGGGAGCGCCGGGCGCTGGTCACCGCCAGGGCCCGCAGCGTGCCGGCGCGGATATGCGGCATGGCGTTGGAGATGTTCTCGAAGATCATCTGCACATTGCCCGCCAGCAGATCCTGCATGGAGGGGCCGGTGCCGCGATAGGGCACATGGGTGGTATCCACCTCCGCCAGCCGGGCGAACCAGGCGCCGGCGATATGCGGCGATTGCCCCGAGCCCGAGGACGCATAGGCCAGCGCCCCCGGCCGCGCCCGAGCGAGGGCGATCAGCTCCGCCACGCTGCGCGCCGGCACCGCAGGGTGCAGCACCAGCACATTGGGCACGGCGATGAATTGCGAGATGGCGGTGAAATCCGAGGCCGGGTCATAGGGCAGCCGGTCATACAGCGCCTTGTTGACGGCGTTGGGCCCGAAATTGCCGGTGAAGACGGTGTAGCCATCGGGCGCCGAACGCACCGTCGCCTCGGCGCCGATGATGCCGCCGGCGCCGGCGCGGTTGTCCGGCACCACCGTCTGGTTCCATGCCGCGCCCAGATGCTGCGCGAAGCCGCGCCCCAGCAAGTCCGAATTGCCGCCGGGCGGGTTGGGAATGATCATGCGGATGGGGCGGCTGGGGAAGCCATCCTGCGCCAGGGCCAGCGAGGGGCAGGCCAGGAAAAGCGCCCGCCGGGGAAATGTCATGGACCGCATCTGGTTCTCCTCAGGCCTCGGCCCGGCCATCGATGGTGAGCAGGCGATGCGCGAACCGCCAAACGCCATCGGCGCCCCGGGTCAGCCTGTCCTCATAGACGCCGCAGGAACTCATCGCCGGCAAGCTGCCCGGCTCGCCATTGTAGCCGGCGTAATAGGCGCGGCCGCGAATGGTCGCGGCGTCGATCCGCTCCAGATGCAGGCTGGCATTCCAGTGCCGGCGATACAGCGTGGCGCGCCCGGCCTTGTCGGCATGCTTGTAGGCCACCAGCGCGGGCCGGCCGCGCACCACCAGGCCGCGCGGCTGCACCTCCAGCGCGCCATCCTCGGTGAAGCAGCCGGCATAGGTCGGCGCGTCGCCCGCGTCGCTGGCGAGGTTGTAGAGCGCGTAGAGATTGTGGATTTCGGCGTGGTCCTGGGCGGTGATCATGCGGCCTCCAGCAGCGCGCTCGGGCGGACGAGGAATTCGGGGTGGGCGGCGAGGAAGGCGGCGGCGATTTCCAGCGCGGCCTCGTCATTCAGCCTTCGCGCGGCGATCTGCAGCCCCACCGGCAACCCCTCGCGCGTGAAACCGCAGGGCACGGCGACCACCGGCAGGCCGACCACGCTGAAGGCGTAGGTGTAGCGATAGGCGTCGTAGTATTTCGTCACCGGCCGACCGCCGATGCTGGTCGGCAACGGCTCAACCAGCAGGAAGGCGGGGGCACCAATACAGGGCGTGGCGATGTAGTCGAAGCGCTCGAACATCGCCCGCACCCGGTGCCAGTAGCGGGTGCGCAGGCGTTCGGATTCAGTGACTGTCTTCAGGTCCAGCTTCAGCGCGTCATCCACCTGGCCCAGCAGGTGCGCGGTCATCTTGCCGCGAGCCGCCTCCACCCGGTGCGCGTAGCGGCCGACCATCCCCAGGCCCCGCGTGCCGGCGACGATGGCGGTGAGGTCGGAGGCATCGAAGCAGGCCTCCTCGACCGCGCAGCCCAGGCCGGCCAGGCCCCACGCCGCGCTGCGGCACAGGGCGCCGACCTCGGGGTCGAGTGGCAGCATGCCGCCGAAATCCGCGCACCAAGCGACGCGCTTGCCTGCCATGCCCGCACCTGCCCGCCCGGCGGCGACGTAGTCGGCGGCTGGGGCGGGCAGCGAGCTCGGGTCGCGCTCATCCGGCCCGGCCATGGCGGCCAGCATCAGGCCCATATCCTCGGCGCTGCGCGCGATCGGACCATGGACGTGTTCGACCATCAGATCCCAACCGAATTCCGTCGGATAGACCGGCACGCGCCCCGGCGTCGGCCGCAGCCCGGTCAAGCCGCACATCGCAGCCGGAATGCGGATCGAACCGCCGAGATCCGTGCCCAGCCCGATCGGCACCATCCCCGCGGCCACCGCCGCCGCCGTGCCGCCGCTGGAGCCGCCGGCCGTGCGGCGCAAATCCACCGGGTTGCGGGTGGCGCCGAACAGCAGGTTGTCGGTGCGGATGTCATGCGCGAATTCGGGCGTGTTCGCCTTGCCCAGCAGCACCGCGCCGGCCGCGCGCATCCGTTCCACGCAAATGGCGTCCTCCGCCGGGACATAATCGGCCATGAGCTGGGAGCCGAAAGTCGTGCGCAGGCCCTTCGTGTCGAGATTATCCTTGGCGACGAAGGGCACGCCGTCCAGCGGGCCGCGTGTGGCGCCGGAGCTGCGGCGCTGGTCGGAGGCCCGGGCCTCCTCTAGCAGCAGAGGGTTGAGGGTGCAGATGGCGTTGACCCGGGGGTTCAACGCCTCGGTCCGGGCCAGGCAAGCCTGGGCGAGTTCCACGGCGGAAAGCCGCTTCGCCGCCAGCTCGCGCCCCAACTCGGCCGCGGTGAGATCGCAAATGCCGCCGCCCATGGGCACGTCCGGGCGCGCCATTGGGCGCGCGGACAAACGATAGTGTGGGCCGCTCAGCCCGGCAAGTTCAGCCCATAGAGCTTGAGCGCATTGTCGCGCAGCACCTTGGCCTTGGCACCCTCCCGCAGGCCCAGCGCCTCGAATTCGACGCGTGCCCGCTCCAGGTCCAGCACCGGGTAGCCGGTGCCGAAGATCACCTTGTCCTGACCGAAACTGTTCATGTACCGCACCAGCTTTTCGTCCAGGTGTTTCGGCGCATAGGCATCGGTGCCGATGAAGACATTGGGGTGCTTGTAGGCCACCGCGATCATCTCCTCTGTCCACGGCCAGCCGGTGTGGATGCCGATGATTTTCAGCTCCGGGAAATCGCAGGCGATGGTGTCCAGCGTGATCGGCCGGCCCACGCTTTTCAGCGGCCGCTCATCCGAATAGCGCAGGCAATGGCCGACCTGCATCTGGATGGGAATGCCGAGTTCGCAACACTTGGCGTAGATTGGGTAGTAGCGCGCATGGTCGGGCGCCATCTCGAACCAATGCGGGTAGAGATGGGCGCCGATGAAGCCGAGTTCCTTCACCGCGCGCTCCAGCTCGCGCAGGCCGCGCATGCCCTCGGTCGGATCCACCCCGGCCAGGCCGCTGAAGCGGCTGGGGTGCGCCTGGCAGAGGGCTGCAACCTTCTCATAGGGCACGCGGCGGTTCATCGTGCTCAGCGCGCTGCCGGATTTCACCGCGATGATGAAGGCGTGCTGCACATCGGCGCGGTCCATCTTGCCGATGAAGGCCTGGGCGGTCAGGCCCTCGATGCGCTCGGCCTCGGCGCCCACCTTGTCGCGCAGATAGCCGGCCTGCCAGCCGCGGCGCTCATGCTCCGGGTCGGTGAATTCATAGCTGACGACGGCGTCGATGGCGGCGATCATGCGGCGGGCCCCGCCGGGCCATGGCCCTCGTCCAGGTTCAACGCGAGGGAAGCATGGGTGGGCGACATGATGATCCAACCGAGATGTCTTTTCCGAACCAGCCGGCGGCCCGAGCCTATGGTTGAAGCGCGCGGGCGTGCAAGGCCTGGCCCTAGGCTCTGTGGACGGAATCGCGGATGAACCGCCCCGGGTTTGCCGGAGGCTGTTTGGTTTGAGTCACGCGGCCAGCGCTGGCTGTTCCAGCGCGGCATAGTATCGGGCTTCGGCCTCGGCGGGCGGGATATTGCCGATCGGCTCCAGGATTCTCCGATGGTTGAACCAGTCCACCCATTCAAGGGTCGCGAACTCCACGGCGTCGAAGCTCTTCCATGGCCCACGGCGATGGATGACCTCGGCCTTGTAGAGCCCGTTGCTGTTGGACGCAGTGCGTCCAACCCGCGAGCGCGTTGTCATAGCTGTTGCCGACACTGCCGACCGAGGGTTCGATCCCCGCTTCCGCCAGCCGCTCGGTGTAGCGGATAGACACGTATTGGGTGGATTCAACCGGTCATCGCAACACCGTGGCAATAGGGGGATGTGCGATGGTGGGTCAACGGCGTTCGGATCGGGTTTTGCGTGACAAGTCGCGATCTCCTGGGCGGCCATCAGTGGGGCAGCAGGAGCATCGGCGGCGGTTCTGGGCTTTGGTGGCCGAAGGGCTTTCAAGCGAGGACGCGGCAATGGCGGTGGGGGTATCGCAGCCGGTCGGCGTCCGGTGGTTTCGAGAGTCGGGCGGAATGGCGCCGTCTCATTTGTCGCGTTCGTCCAAGCCGCCGACAGGGCGGTATCTGTCATTTGCGGAGCGGGAGGAGATGGCGCTGTGGCGAGCGCAAGACCTTGGGGTGCGAGAAATCGCACGTCGCCTGGGGCGAGCGCCGTCGACGGTCTCGCGAGAGCTGCGCCGAAACGCGGCGACACGAGGCGGCAACCTGGATTATCGCGCAACGACGGCACAGTCGCATGCGGAGCGTGCGGCGCGTCGCCCGAAAGCAGCGAGGCTGACGACGAACCCGGAACTGCGGTCATATATGGAGATTCGGCTGGCCGGCGCCGTCGCCGCCCCTGGCGGGGTTGCGGTGCCTGGCCCGACGGTGCCCTGGAAGGGTCGGCGGTCAGGGCGGCGCCAAGACCGGCGCTGGGGTATGGCGTGGAGCCCACAGCAGATTTCCGAGCGACTTCGGCTCGACCACCCGGGTGACGAGACGATGCGGATCAGTCACGAGGCGATCTACCAGGCGCTGTATGTGCAAGGCCGAGGCGCGCTGAAGCGCGAGCTGACGCAGTGCCTGCGAACTGGCCGGGCGTTGCGTGTGCCGCGATCCCGCACGGGTGGGCGGGGCAAGTCGTTCGTCTCCCCTGAGATCCTGATCAGCGAACGCCCGGCTGAGGCGGAGGATCGCGCGATCCCGGACACTGGGAGGGCGACCTGATCATCGGCCTCGACAGTTCAGCGATCGGCACCCTGGTCGAGCGGACGACACGGTTCACGATGCTGCTGCACCTGCCGCCAATGGAGGGACATCTGAGGGGGCCGCGCGAGAAGAACGGGCCAGCGCTGGCCGGACACGGTGCTGCCGCGGTGCGCGACGCGATCACCTGCACGATCGCCACCTTGCCCGAGCAACTCCGGCGCTCGCTGACCTGGGACCAAGGGGCGGAAATGGCGCAGCACGCACAATTGCGGATCGACACGGGCCTGCAGGTTTACCTCTGTGATCCACACAGCCCATGGCAACGCGGATCGAACGAGAACACGAATGGGCTGCTGCGGCAGTATTTCCCGAAGGGAACAGATCTGGGTGCCCACAGCGCGGATGATCTGGCCGCCGTGGCTGCGACGCTCAACAGCAGGCCGCGGAAGACACTGGGGTGGAGGACGCCTGCCGAGGCACTCGACGCAGCGCTGCGGTCAGTTCAGGGTGGGGTTACGATGACCGGTTGAGACCAAGCAATACGTGTCTATCCGCTACACCGAGCGGCTGGCGGAAGCGGGGATCGAACCCTCGGTCGGCAGTGTCGGCAACAGCTATGACAACGCGCTCGCGGGTTGGACGCACTGCGTCCAACAGCAACGGGCTCTACAAGGCCGAGGTCATCCATCGCCGTGGGCCATGGAAGAGCTTCGACGCCGTGGAGTTCGCGACCCTTGAATGGGTGGACTGGTTCAACCATCGGAGAATCCTGGAGCCGATCGGCAATATCCCGCCCGCCGAGGCCGAAGCCCGATACTATGCCGCGCTGGAACAGCCAGCGCTGGCCGCGTGACTCAAACCAAACAGCCTCCGGCAAACCCGGGGCGGTTCAATCGTCCCGATCATTCCGCATCGCAGCACAGCCAAGGACAGACCGAAATTCTTCCCCAAGAAGCTCTACAAGCTGCGCGCCCGGGTCGAGCAGTTGATCGGAAAGATCAAGCGCTTCAAACGCGTTGCCATGCCATGTGAGAAAACACAGCGAAGCTATGCCGCTTTCGTTGCACTCGCCTGCGTCTTCCTCTTGGTCAAATCCGTCCACAGGGCCTAGGCAAAAAGCCGGTTTCAGCCCGGTCGGCACTCGCTCTGGTTCGAGCCCCACTTGCCCGAAATCCGAACTTCGAGAGCGAACACTTTGGTACGCGATCAGATTGCGAGGCATCGCCCCCTCGCCGTTCGCGGCCGAGCGGCGGCGATGCGCGAACTGGCCCCATTCGGCTGCTTCGTCGAGGTCTTCGTCGATGTGCCCATCGAGGAATGCATCCGGCGCGACCCCAAGGGCCTCTACGCCCGGGCGCTGGCCGGCGAGATCGCCGATTTCACCGGCATCGGCTCGCCCTATGAGCCGCCCACGGCGCCCGAGCTGCGCATCGACGGGATGGCGGAGAGCGCGGGCCGGGCGGCCGCCCGGATTGTGGACTGGCTGCTGCCGGGCTGAGACCGGTTCCACCCCGGGCAAGCCGTGTGCATGATGGCGGCAATGAAGACAGTGATGCGACCAGCCTGGCGCGACCCGAAGGCGATGCTGGCCAGCGCGGCCGAGGCATTTAGCGCCGGCCGGCTGGCCGAGGCCATGGCGGCCGCGCAGGCGGTCCTGGCGACGGCGCCCGACGAGGTCGCAGCACTGCGTATCCTTGGTCTGTCCGCCGCGAAGGCCGGCCAGACCCATGCCGCCCTGGAAGCTTGGCGCCACGCCGCCGCGCTGCAGCCACAGGAGCCGGACCACCCCTATAGGCAGGCCATGATCCTGGCGCGGGAGGACGCGCTGGAGGAGGCGCTGGCCGCCTTCGACGCCGCCCTCGCCTGCCGGCCCGACCATGCCGGCGCGCTGCTCAACCGCGCCGTGGCGCTGCACCGCCTCGGCCGGCTGCCCGAAGCCCTGGCCGGGGTGGACCGCTTGCTGGCGGTGCATCCAGGCCGCGAGCAGGGTTGGGCGCTGCGGGCTCAGGTGCTGGAGGCGATGGGCCGGATGGAGGAGGCCATCGCCGCCCAGGCCCGCGCCACCGCCTTACAGCCCGGCGCCTCGGCGGCGCAGACCAGGCTTGGCGCGCTGCTCGGCCGGGCCCGTCACTACGAGGCCGGGCTGGTCCATCTCGGGCTCGCCCTGGTCATTGCCCCGGGCGACGGCGAGGCGCTGTTGGCGCGCGGCCAACAGCTGCAAATGCAACGCCGCCACCAGGAGGCGCTGCCCGACCTGCAAGCCGCCCTGGCCACCGGGCACGAACCCCAGCGCACACGGCATGCCCTGGCCGAGGCGCTGACGGCGTTGGGGCGATGGGCGGAGGCGAGGGAGCACCTGGTCGGGGTTCTGGCGGAAATCGACGGCAGCCTGCGTGAACGCCCGCAGAAAATGGATCTGCGCCGCAAGCGGGCCCGCCTGCTGATCGACCTCGATCGCCTGGAGGAGGCGCTGGACGAATTGTCCGGCCTGCAAGGCGAGGACGAGGCGCAGTTGCTTGCCGAGCGCGGCCATGTGCTGTTCGCCCTGGCGCGGGAGGAGGAGGCCTTGCGCTGCCACGCCCAGGCCCTGGCGCTGAAACCCGATGCCGCCCGCACCCGGTTTTCCGCCTCGCTGTACCGTCTCGCCACCGGCGACCTGCCGGCCGCCTGGCGTGACCATGAGGCGCGCTGGCAGACTCCTGATTTCCCCTCGGCCAGGCGTGATTTTCCGCAGCCGCTCTGGCTCGGGCAGGAGGATATCGCCGGCCGGCGGGTACTGCTGCATGCCGAGCAGGGCCTGGGCGACACGCTGCAATTCTGCCGCTACGCCGGCATGGTCGCGGCGCGTGGCGCCGAGGTGCTGCTGGAGGTGCAGCCAGCCCTGGTTGGCCTGCTGCGCAGCCTGGCCGGCCCCGCCGCCGTGCTGCCGCATGGCGAAAAGCTGCCGCCCTTCGACTTGCATTGCCCGCTGCTCAGCCTGCCGCTGGCTTTCGAGACGTCACTTGCGACGATTCCGGGCGCGGTGCCCTATTTCTTCGCCAGCGCGGCGCGGCGGCAGGAATGGGAGCGCCGGCTGGGGCCAGCGGCCGGCCGGCGCATCGGCCTCGTCTGGGCCGGCAACAGCCTGCATGGCAATGACGCCCGGCGCTCCATGCCGCTCGCCGCCGCAGCACCTCTGTTCGCGCTTGGCGCCGAGGTGATCGGCCTACAGCACGAACTGCCCGAGCGCGACCGCGCGACGCTGGCCGCCATGCCCGGCCTGCGCATGCTGGGCCCGCAATGCCGCGATTTCGACGACACCGCTGCCCTGGTCTCGCTGCTCGATGTGGTGGTGACGGTGGACACCGCGGTGGCGCATCTCGCCGGCGCTCTGGGCCGGCCGGTGTGCATTCTCATCGCCCAGCCCAGCGACTGGCGCTGGCTGCTCGGGCGGGAAGACAGCCCGTGGTATCCCACCGCGCGGCTGTTCCGGCAGCAGCGACGTGGCGACTGGGCGGGGGTGATCGAACGCGTCGCCGCCCATCTCAGCGCCGGCTGAACCGCTATTCCGGCGTGGCCGCGCGCTCCAGATCCTCGCCGCGGAAGCCCACCGCCTCGGCCTGCATCACGCCCTCCAGCGCCGCCACGTCGTATAGTTCCTGGATGGTGTGCTCGAAGCGAAGCCATTGCACGGTCTGGCCGTTTTCCAGGTCGACCACCACCAGGCCGCAGCGCGGCACCGCGTCGCGCGCGCGCAGCGCCTCATCCAGATCCAGCCCCTCGAAGGTCAGGTTCTTCCGCGGCCGCGACAGCCCGACCACGGCGTAGCGGCCGACCAGCGCCAGCCCGCGGGCGAAGCCGGGCAGGAAGGCCACGGGGTTGAACGTCCCATCGGCGAGGTCGAGCCAGCCCAGCTCGCCCCGGCCGGAATTGAGCAGCCACAGCCGGCCATCGCGCAGCCGCGGCGAATGCGGCATGGAGAAGCCCGTGCCCACCACCCGCCCGCTGGGCAACTCCAGCACCACGCCGCCATCGCGCCTGCGGTCGCGCCAGCCATCCAGCACATCGGAGGCGGAGACGGCGGTGACATAGGCCGGCGCCGCGCCGTCCATCGCCAAGCCGTTGAGATGGCAGCGATCCTCCGCCACCATCCCCGAGATGAAGGGGGGCCGCCACACCGGCCGGAAACCCGCCGTCTCGCTGAAGGTCGCCAGGCAGTTGAACTGGGTCGCCACGAAGATCGGGCCGGGTGCCGCCATCTCCGCCGTCTGGCCGAAGCCTATATCGTGCATGTCCACCGCCCCGGTCACCCGCGCCTCACGCGGGGTGAAGAGGCGATCGGCGCCCTGTTCAGTGGCGTGGCCGGGCGGCAGGGCGTTGTGGAAGCGCCAGAGCATGGTCTTGCTGCTGGTCCACAGGCTCTGGCCATTGGTCCAAAGGCCCTGGCATTGCTCGACCAGCCGCTCATGCCCGCGCAGGCGGCCATCGGGGCGCTGGCCGATGAAGATGAGGCGGCCGGCCTGGTAGGTGGTGAGGGCGAAACTCACCCGCTGCTCGGCCATCCAGCGGACCAGGCCGGGCGAGGCAGTGAGCATGGGGCCTTCGGCGGCGCCTGGGATGGCAGTCTGGGACATCTGGAAGGATCTTCGGCGCGGTGTTGGCGCGGCGTTAGCGCCGGCGGGGTGTGGCGGCAAGAGAGGGGCTGGCCCGCTGCCTCAGGGGGCGAGACAATGCTGTCACATTTCGGAAAGTTGCCAAATCTTGCATCTCAGTTAATTTCTGTCATCACGAATCAGCGAACTGTGATTGAGGCCCCCTTTCCGGGAGTGCGGGATGGACGAGCCTGGAGTGCCGCCTGAACGCCGTCCACCGTGAACGAGAAAGTGCCCGATCATGCCCCTGACCGGATTTGCCCCCTCCATCACCTTCCTTGAGAACGCGGTGAATGCGGCGCCACAGCTGCTCGACTCGGATGTCACCTTCACCAGCGCGACCTCGCTGTCCGGCGGGCGGCTTGTGGTCTCCGGCCTGCTGGCAGAGGACCGCGTAACGGTGCTGAACCAGGGCAGCGGCGCGGGGGAGATCGGGGTTTCCGGCGCCGATATCAGCTTCGGCGGTACGGTGTTCGGCACGCTCGCGGGTGGTTCGGGCAATGACGCCGTCATCACCTTCAACGCCAGCGCCACCGCGGCCGGCGTGGATGCGCTGATCCAGCGCCTGGCCTATGGTAATGTCAGCGACACGCCGACGGCGAGCCGCACGCTCAGCCTCAATGTGATCGACGGCGCGGGTGTGGGGCTGGGTGCGGGTATCGGCACGCTGGCCGCATTTTCCGGCACCGCCAATCCGTTCGACGGCATCGATGTTGGAAGCTTCAGCGCGCCCGCCTTCCTGGACCTGGACGGCGATGGCGATCTCGACCTTGTCGCGGGCGAGCGCTACGGCACGCTGCTGGCGTGGCGGAACACCGGCACCGCCTCAGCGCCGGTCTTCACCGCGCTGACCGGCACCGCCAATCCGTTCAACAGCATCGATGTTTCTTATAGCAGCGCGCCCGCCTTCCTGGACCTGGACGGCGATGGCGATCTCGATCTTGTTTCGGGCGAGTTCTACGGCACGCTGCTGGCCTGGCGCAACACCGGCCCCGCCTCGGCGCCGGTCTTCACCGCGCTGACCGGTACCGCCAATCCGTTCAGCGGCATCGATGTTGGGTCCCAGAGCAAGCCCACCTTCCTGGACCTGGACGGCGATGGCGATCGCGACCTGGTCTCGGGCGCGGTCGATGGCGTGCTGCGGGCCTGGCGCAACACCGGCACCGCCTCGGCACCTGTCTTTACCGCGCTGACCGGCAGCGACAATCCGTTCAACGGCATCGATGTTGGGGACTTCAGCGCGCCCGCCTTCCTGGACCTGGACGGCGATGGCGATCTCGACCTTGTCGCGGGCGAGCGCTACGGCACGCTGCTGGCCTGGCGCAACACCGGCCCCGCCTCGGCGCCGGTCTTCACCGCGCTGAGCGGCACCGCCAATCCGTTCAACGGCATCGATGTTGGGTACACCAGCGCGCCCGCCTTCCTGGACCTGGACGGCGATGGCGATCTCGACCTGGTCTCGGGCGAGCAGAACGGCACGCTGCTGGCCTTCCGCAACACGTCGCTGCTGCCCGGCATCACCGTCACCGTCGCGGCGGAGCCTGATCCGGCGACGCTGAACGGCTTTGGGCCTACCGCCACCTTCCTCGAAAACACCGTCAACGCCGCGCCGCAATTGCTGGACAGCGACGTGGTCTTCACCGCGCCCGGCGGCGTGGCGAATGGCCGGCTGGTGGTCTCCGGCCTGCTGGCCGAGGACCGGGTTTCAGTGCTGAACCAGGGCAGCGGCGCGGGGCAGATCGGGGTTTCCGGGGCCAGCATCAGCTTTGCCGGCACGGTGTTCGGCACGCTGGCGGGTGGGGCGGGCAATGACGCCGTCATCACCTTCAACGCTTCGGCCACCGCCGTCGGCGTGGATGCGCTGATCCAGCGCCTGGCCTACGGCAATGTCAGCGATACGCCGACGGCGAGCCGCACGCTCACGGTGGATGTGGTGGATGGCGCGGGTGTGGGGCTGGGCCTGGGCATCGGCACGGTGGCGCAGCTTTTCGACGGCGCCAATCCGTTCAACAGCATCGATGTTGTGTTTACCAGCACGCCCGCCTTCCTGGACCTGGACGGCGATGGCGATCTCGATCTTGTCTCGGGCGAGCGCGACGGCACGCTGCTGGCCTGGCGCAACACCGGCCCCGCCTCGGCGCCGGTCTTCACCGCGCTGAGCGGCACCGCCAATCCGTTCAACAGCATCGATGTTGGGGACGCCAGCGCACCCGCCTTCGTGGACCTGGACGGTGATGGCGATCTCGACATCGTTTCGGGCGAGTTCCGTGGCACGCTACTGGCCTTCCGCAACACCGGCACGGCTTCGGCGCCGGTCTTCACCGCGCTGAGCGGTACCGCCAATCCGTTCAACAGCATCGATGTTGGAAGCTTCAGCACGCCCGCCTTCCTGGACCTGGACAGCGATGGCGATCTCGACCTTGTCTTGGGGAATTTTAACGGCACGCTGCAGGCTTGGCGCAACACCGGCCCCGCCTCGGCGCCGGTCTTCACCGCGCTGAGCGGCAGCGACAATCCGTTCGACGGCATCAATACCGTTAACTACAGCGCGCCCGCATTCGTGGACCTGGACGGCGATGGCGATCTCGACCTGGTCTCGGGCGAGCGCAACGGGACGCTGCTGGCCTGGCGCAATACCGGCCCCGCCTCCGCGCCGGTCTTCACCGCGCTGAGCGACACCGCCAATCCGTTCAACGGCATCGATGTTGGGTACACCAGCACGCCCGCCTTCCTGGACCTGGACGGCGATGGTGATAGCGATCTTGTCGCCGGTGAGAACGCCGGCACGCTGCTGGCCTTCCGCAACGCGTCGCTGCTGCCCAGCATCACCGTCACCGTCACGCCGGAGCGTGATCCGGCGGCGCTGACCGGCTTTGGTCCCACCGCCTCCTTCCTGGAAAACACCGTCAACGCCGCGCCGCAATTGCTGGACAGCGACGTGCTCTTCACCGCGCCCGATGGCGTGGCGAATGGCCGGCTGGTGGTCTCCGGCCTGCTGGCCGAGGACCGGGTTTCGGTGCTGAACCAGGGCAGCGGCGCGGGGCAGATCGGGGTTTCCGGCGCCAGTATCAGCTTCGGCGGCACGGTGATCGGCACACTGGCGGGTGGTTCGGGCAATGACGTCGTCATCACCTTCAACGCTTCGGCCACCGCGGCCGGCGTGGATGCGCTGATCCAGCGCCTGGCCTATGGCAATGTCAGCGACGCGCCGACGCTGACGCGCACGCTGACGGTCAATGTGTTGGATGGCTCGGGTGCGGGGCTGGGCCGTGGCATCGGCACGCTGGCGCAGCTCTCCGGCACCGCCAATCCGTTCGACGGCATCGATGTTGGGTTCGGCAGCGCGCCCGCCCTCCTGGACCTGGACGGCGATGGCGATCTCGACCTTGTCTCGGGCGAGAGCGGCGGCACGGTGCTGGCCTGGCGCAACACCGGCCCCGCCTCGGCGCCGGTCTTTACCGCGCTGAGCGGCACCGACAATCCGTTCAACGGCATCGATGCTGGCGGCTACAGCACGCCCGCCTTCCTGGACCTGGACGGCGATGGTGATCTCGACCTGGTTTCGGGCGAGATCAACGGCACGCTGCTGGCCTGGCGCAACACCGGCCCCGCCTCGGCGCCGGTCTTCACCGCGCTGAGCGGCACCGACAATCCGTTCAACGGCATCAATGTTGGAAGCTTCGGCACGCCCGCCTTCCTGGACCTGGACGGCGATGGCGATCGCGACCTTGTCTCGGGCGAGAGCACTGGCACGCTGCTGGCCTTCCGTAACACCGGCACCGCCTCGGCGCCGGTCTTCACCGCGCTGAGCGGCACGGCCAATCCGTTCAACGGCATCGATGTTGGTACCTACAGCACGCCCGCCTTCGTGGACCTGGACGGCGATGGCGATCTCGACCTGGTGTCGGGCGCGAACAGCGGCACGCTGCTGGCCTGGCGCAACACCGGCCCCGCGTCGGCGCCGGTCTTCACCGCGCTGAGCGGCACCGACAATCCGCTCAACGGCATCGATGTTGGCTTCTTCAGCGCGCCCGCCTTCGTGGACCTGGACGGCGATGGCGATCGCGACCTTGTCTCGGGGGAGAGCAACGGCGCGCTGCTGGCCTTCCGCAGCACGGTGCCCCTGCCCAGGATCACCGTCACCGTCACGGCGGAAACGGACACCACTGATGGTGGCGCCGGCAATGATCTGCTGACCGGCACCGTCGGGGATGACCAGCTGCGCGGCTTCGACGGTGACGACACCATCGAAGGCGGCGCCGGCAATGACACGATGGATGGCGGCGCGGGCAACGACACGCTGAGCTACGCCTCGGCCACCGCCGCCATCACCGTCAGCCTGGCGCTGACCACGGCGCAGAACACCGGCGGCGCCGGGATCGACACCGTCAGCAATTTCGAGAACCTCATCGGCGGCGCGGGCAATGACAGCCTGACTGGCAACGCCGGCAACAATTTCATCGATGGCCGCGCCGGCACCGATACGGCCATCTTCTCCGGCACCCAGGCGCAGTCGCGCATCGGCGTGCGCGACGGCACGGTGATCGTCTCGGGCGCCGATGGCGTCGATACCCTGACCCAGATCGAGGAGCTGAAATTCGGTGCCGCCGCCGCGGTCTCGATCGGCTCGCTGGGCGTCGTGGATGAGCTGGCGCTGGTGCTGACCGGCGGGGTGTCCAGCTATGTCCTGCCCGACATCTACAGCGGCCCTGTGCCCACATTGCAATATCAGGTGCTGGGCACCAATGCCGGCGATGTGGGCATCGGGACCAGCCGGAATGACTTCTTCAACCTGTTCGGCAGCGATGACGCGCTCGATGCCGGCGCCGGCAATGATGTGCTCGATGGCGGCACTGGCTCCAACTTCCTCACCGGTGGTGCGGGCATCGACACCTTCTTCCTGGACGGGCGTGGCGGCACCACCACCTGGTCGACCATCACCGATTGGCAGGCAGGTGAGCAGCTCTCCGTCTTCGGCTGGAAGCCGGGCATCAGCACGGTGCTCTGGGTCGCGAGTGCCGGCGCCGTGGGTTACGAGGGGGTGACGATGTTTGGTGATCTGGACGGGAATGGATCGTTCGACACCTCGGTCACCTGGACCGGGAGAACACAGGCCGATCTGCCCGTGCCGTTCCAGTTCGCCGACCCGGCGCTGCTGTGGTTCGTCGGTTGAGGGCGGTGGTGGAGCTGAGGTCCACCGAATAGGTCGTTCTCTGGTGTTCGCTGTAAACCCCAAAAACGGCAATGAAAATACGGGTTTGATAAGGGTTTTCTTAAGCGCCATTCACCTCTGGCCGCTAGAGCACGCTGCGTTTACACGGAAGCGTAGCCTGAGTTGACGAGGTAGTTGGCGCAT
>CAYNBM010000030.1:0-51765 GCA_964395305.1 uncultured Rubritepida sp. | reverse complement strand
GGCATCGCTCCAGCCTCTCAGGAGTTGGAGCCTCCGACAAACCCGGGGCGGTTCAAAAGAGCTCAGTGCGGGAGTTGAAATCTGAGATGACGCAGACTCTGGTCAAGCCACTGCTCCTGGCCAGGGCAAGGAGCAGCATCTCCGCCATGTCGGCCCGATCAGTCTGGACCGAGACGAAGTGGCGGCCCGGGATTGCGATGGGCATAGCCGCCGGGCAGCGACCTGACGACTTCCGCCTGGCCGTGCGAGTGCAGGCACATCTGCCCAGCCCATTTCCGCGCAACGTCGATATCAGGGACGAGTTCGAGAACGCGGCCCGAGGCGAAGTGGATTTCCAATGGGTTGGCCCAGCCCGCAAACTGGCCGCGCGGCCAAGTCCGACCTGGTTTCGGGGCCGCCGTCGGCCGGTGGTGATTGGGAGCTCCATTGGCCACTACCACGTCACCGCCGGCACGTTGGTCTGATCGCCGTCCACACCGCCTCCGGGCGCAATGTGATGCTCAGCAACAACCACGTCCTGGCCAACGAGAGCCGGGCCAAAACTGGTGATCCGATCCTGCAGCCCGGCGGGCTGGATGGTGGCACGCTGCCCGGCTCCAGAATCGGCAGTCTGCTCGATGAAATTCCGCTGCGTGGCGACAAGGTCAATCTCAGCGATGCCGCGATTGCCAGGATCGCGCGTGGGGTTGAGGTGGAGCCCACGATGATCCGCGGTCTGGGTCGGTTGGCCGGCGCCCGGCCAGCGCCGGTCGAGCCGGGCATGCGTGTTCGCAAGGCAGGGCGGACGACCGGTATTTCACACGGGACGGTCAGTGCCATCGAGGTTGACGATCTGGTTGTCGAATTCGAATCCGGTGCCCTGCGCTTCGATGCGGCGATTGAGATCGAGGGAGAGGGCGACCTACCATTCAGCGCCGGCGGCGACAGCGGATCCGCCATTGTCGATGACAGCAACGAGGTTTGCGCGCTACTGTTCGCTGGAACCGAAATGGGTGGGTCCAATAGCCGGGGCCACACATATGCGTGTGCGCTGCCGCCCATTCTCGCTGGTCTGGGGCTGTCACTCGACTTCTTGAAATCGAACGCCTAGGGACGCCAGATGGAAGCGACATTAGACCATGCCCGCGAAGCCAAGGCTGTGGCCTCCCAATACCTCCCTCCGGGCGTGAAGATCAGTGGCCTGGGCATCACCCGTATGGGCGGTGCCTACGCGTTGAAGGTCAACCTTCTTGAGGAACCGCACGTCGCCCTGCCGGGCGATATCCTCGGCATCAAGGTTCTCTACAGCGTGGTTGGACGGGTTAAGGCGCGTTAGGCGGGAAACCCCAGTTGTTCGTCGAGTCCAAGTTGGCTAACGGACACGGCATGACCTTCGACAGCACCGCCACAGGCACCTACGTCATCGCCCCCACGCCCTTCCTGCCCGATGGCGGGCTGGACCTGGCCAGCGCCGGGCGCATGACCGAGGCCTATCTGGCGATGGGCGCCACCGGCCTCACCATCCTCGGCATCATGGGCGAGGCGCCGAAGCTGGACGCGGCCGAGAGCACGGCCTTCGTCAAGGCGGTGCTGGCCGCCAATGCCGGCGCGGTGCCGGTGGTGGTCGGCGTCTCCTCCCCGGGTTTCGCCGCCATGCGGGCGCTGAGCCACGAGGTGATGGAAGCGGGTGCGGCCGGCGTGATGATCGCCCCCACCCCTGGCCTGAAGGGCGATGACGCGGTGGTCAGCTACTTTCAGCAGGCCAGCGAGGTGGTCGGCCCCGCCCCCTGGTGCCTGCAGGATTTCCCGCAGGCCAATGGCGTGACCATCACGCCCAACATGGTGGCCCGGATTTCGGCCGACCCGCGCTGCGTCATGCTCAAAGCCGAGGATTGGCCAGGGCTGGACAAGATTTCCGCGATCCGCGCGCTGGAGGCGGCGGGCAAGATGAAGCGCCTCTCCATCCTGGGCGGCTTCTCCGGCCTCTTCCTGCCCGAGGAATTGTCGCGCGGCACCGATGGCGTGATGACCGGCTACGCCTTCCCGGAGCTGCTGGTGGCGCTGTGCAAGCACGGCCCGACCGAAGAGATGTGGGACCGGTTCGAGGCCCATCTGCCACTGATCCGCACCGACAACCAGCCTGGCCTCGGCCTGGCCGTGCGCAAATATGTGCTGATGCGCCGCGGCATCATCGCGCATGAGACGGCCCGCGCCCCGGCGCCGAAACTCTCCGCCCCGGCGCGGGCCGAGGTGGACCACCTGCTCGCCCGCCTGGCGAAGCGCGACCCGGTGGCGGTGATGCCGTGAAGGATTTTCTCGCCCTCGCCCGCGCCCGCGGCTTCATCCACCAGACGACCGATGCCGAGGCGTTTTCCGCCCGCCTGAAGAGCGGCGTGCTGCCCGGCTATATCGGCTTCGACTGCACCGCCGATAGCCTGCATGTCGGCAGCCTGGTGCAGATCATGATCCTGCGGCTGTTGCAGCAGGCCGGCCACAAGCCCGTGGTGCTGATGGGCGGCGGCACGACCAAGGTCGGCGACCCCTCCTTCCGCGACGAGGCCCGGCCGCTGCTCGACGATGCGCGCATCGAGACCAACAAGGCCGGCATCCGCCAGGTTTTCGATGCTTTTCTCACCTTCGGTGAGGGGCCGACGGATGCGGTGATGCTCGACAACGCCGCCTGGCTGGATCAGCTCGCCTATATCCCCTTCCTGCGCGATGTCGGCCGGCATTTTTCGGTCAACCGCATGCTGTCGATGGACAGCGTGAAGCTGCGCCTCGACCGCGAACAGAATCTGTCCTTTCTCGAATTCAATTACATGCTGCTGCAATCCTACGATTTCCTCGAGCTGTTCCGGCAGCACGGTGTGGCGCTGCAAATGGGCGGCTCCGACCAATGGGGCAACATCGTCCTGGGGGCGGACCTCATCCGCCGGGTGACGGGGGGCGAGGCGCATGTTCTAACGACGCCGCTGATCACCTCGGCCTCCGGCGCCAAGATGGGCAAGACGGCGAGCGGGGCGATCTGGCTGAGCGCCGAAAAACTCTCGCCCTTCGACTACTGGCAGTTCTGGCGCAACACCGAGGATGGCGATGTCGGCCGCTTCCTGAAACTCTTCACCGAGATGCCGCTGGACGAGATCGCGCGGCTTGAGGCGCTGTCGGGCGCCGAAATCAATGAGGCGAAGAAGGTGCTGGCCACCGAGGCCACGGCGCTGCTGCACGGCCGTGCCGCCGCCGAGGCCGCCGCCGAAACCGCGCGCAAAACCTTCGAGGAAGGCGAGGCAGGGGGCGACCTGCCGCGCATCGCCATCGCCGCGGAAACCAGCCTCACCACGCTGCTGGTTCAGGCAGGCTTCGCCACCTCCAATGCGGAAGCGCGGCGCCATGTCGCAGGCGGCGGCGTGCGGGTGGATGATGTGGTGGTGAGCGACCCGCAGATGCTGGTGGCCGCGCCGGGAAAACTCAGCTTTGGGCGGAAGAGGCACGCGCTCATCGTAGCGGCCTAACGCCGCCAAACCCGATCCAGCGGCATCAGCCGGTTCACCGCCCAAAGCAGGATCATCGTCAGCAGGATGATCCCGGTGCTGATGGCGTTGACCGTGTTCTCAAGGCTGAAGGTCGCCTCGGCATAGATCCGCACCGGCAGGGTCTGCATTCGCGCGGTGGTGAGGAAGGCCGTCACCGTAACTTCGCCGAAGGACAGCAGGAAGCCAATCACGCAGGCCACGCCAATGCCGGGGCCGAGCTGCGGCAGGATCACGCGCGCAAACACCCGGGTCGGCGAGGCGCCCAGCCCCCCTGCGGCCTCCTCCAGCGCCCGATCCAACTGCTGCACCGAAGCCCGCAGCAGCGCCAGCATGAAGGGCGCCACCAGCACCACATGCACCGCCAGCAACCCCAGAAACGGCGGCAGCGCGGTGAACCATTGCAGCAGCCGCAGCATGCCCAGGCCGATGGCGATGCCCGGCAGGGCGAGCGGCAGCATCAGCGCCGCCCCCAGCCATTCCCGCCCTCGAAAACTCCCGCGCCCCAGCGCGAAGGAAGCCGGCAGGGCAATCGCCAGCGAGATGGCAACGCAGGCCAGCGCGAGTTGCACGCTGACCCAGGCGTCGGCCAGGTAGCGCGGGTTATCCCACACCGCGACATACCAGCGCCAGGTGAAGCCCAGGAATTGCGCGACCGAGGCCTGCGGCGAATTGTTGACCGACGCCACCGCCACCAGCAGCAGCGGGAAGAGCAGCAGGAACAGCGCCAGGCCCAGCAACAGGCGCGAGACCCAGGGCCCCACCGCCTCCAGCACCAGGATCAGGGCGCGCGGCATCAGCCATGGCTCGCCCCGCCTGCGCCCGGTGAGCCAGGGCATCGAGCGGCCGATGACGAAGGCCAGCCCCAAGGTCACCGCCACCGAGGCCGCGAGCATCAGCATCGCCATGGCGGCGGCGAGGGGAAAGTTCAGGATTTCCAGCCCCTCCCGCAGCACGACCATGCCGCTGACCAGCACCTTTCGTCCGCCCACCAGCGTGGCCGAGACATAGGCCGTGGACGCCAGCAGGAAGACCACCGTCATCCCCGCCCGCAGCCCGGCCAGCGAGAGCGGGAAGGTCACCCGCCAGAAGCTCACGACCGGCCCCGCACCCAGGCCCGAGGCGGCCTCTGTCAGGCGTTTCTCCTGTGCCTCCAGCACGTCATAGAGGGCGAGGACCATGAAGGGGAGGAAGACCTGGGTCAGCGCCAGGCCCACCGCGAACCAGCTGAACAGCAGATCGACCCGCCCAAGGCCCAGGCTTTCGGTGATGCGCGCCAGGATGCCGCCCCGGCCCAGCAGCAGGATGATGCCGAGCGATCGCACCACCACATTGGTCAGCAACGGCACCAGCACGCAGGCGAAGCCCAGCGGCTTCCAGGCCGGCGGCAGACGGGTGAGCCACAACGCCATGGGATAGGCCAGCGCCACGCTCACCAGAGTCACCACCGCGCCGAGTGCGAGGGTATTGGCGAAGGTGCGGAGATAGAAGCGGTCGCCGAGGATTTCGGCGTATTGCGCTGTGCTGGGGGTGAAGGACAGGGGCGCGAACATCTCGCTGCTGTCCTGCACCGAGAGCAGGGCGACCACGCCCAACGGCGCGGCGAAGGCGGCCATAAGCCATAACAGATATGGCCCGGCTAAAAGGGGGGATGTTTTCTTCATGTGAAAGAATGGGGGAAATGAATTTCCCCCAAACCCCCATTCTTTTGTTTTTATCGATGGGTCCGACTTCGAAGGGCGCGCCAAACAGATAAAAATAAAAGAAGGGGGTCCGGGGGAATTCATTCCCCTGGTTACTTACCCAGCAATCTCACGCGTAAACCGGCTGGACCACCTGGGCTGGTTGCGAATGACCACATCCCAGTCGAAATCCACCAGCTTGCCCACCGCCTCCGGCCCCAGCACCAGCTTCGCCGCCAGCGCCGGCGGAAACGCCACATTGCTCACCGTCGGGCTATAATAGATCCGCTCGGCATAGGCCCGCTGGCACTCCGGGCTGAGATGCAGGTTCACGAAGGCCTCCGCCAGCGCCTGCTTGGCGGTGCCCACCGTGATGCAGGCCACATTGGTGGCCACCGCCTGGCCCTCCACCGGGTCGGCGATGACGATGTTGGGGTTGCGCGCCTCGGCATAGGAACGGGTGAAGCTGCCGAATTCCACGCTGGCCGCGCCGACCTGCTGGTCGAACATGCCGAAGAGCTGGTCCTGGCTGCCCTGGATGGCGGGGAAGGGGCGCAGGCGGGCGATGGCCTCGAAACCCGGGTCGATGTTGTTCTCGCTGCCGCCGAAGATCTTCGCCGCCATCAGCAACGCCGCGGTGCCCTGGGCGCCGGGATAGCTCGGCCAGATGACCTTGCCGCGCAGATCGTCGCGCCAGAAATCCCGCCAGCTCGTCATGGGAGAGGCCACCAGGCGCCGGTCATAGACGATGGTGACGGGGTTGAAGGCCACGCCATAGCCGCCGAGCCTGGCCACCGGGTAGAGATACTGCGCATTCGGCACGTTGCTGCCCGCGGCCTGGGTCACGCCATCGCGCACCGCCTGCCGGCTCTCGAAGATGTTGAGGTAGATGAGGTCGAAGCTGGGGCGACCACGCTCGGCATAGGCGCGCGCCCGGCGCTCGGGTGTGCCGCCGAGGACGTAGTTGATCCGCACGCCGTGCTGCGCCTCCAACGGGCCGGAGACGAATTCACGCAGGATCCGCTCCTGCGCACCGCCCCAGACTCCCACGGTCAGCTCATCGCCGCGGCGGATCTGCGCGATGGCGCTTGAGGCGAAAATGGCGGGGGCGGCGATCAGGGCGTTTCGGCGGGTGAACATCAGGTCTCTCCAATCCAGGTGATGGCATCGTGGCCGCCTTGCAGCAGCACCGGTGTTCCGGGGGCCAAAGCGGGTTCGGTGGTGGGGCGCAGCACGCGGATTTTCTGCGTGCCGAGCGCGATCTCGTAATGCACGGCATCGCCCAGCCAGGCGGCCTCGGCCACCACGCCATGGGCGTTCAGCGGCGCATCCATGGTGCCGCCATGCAGGGTGAGACGGGCCGCGCGCAGCACGGCATGGCTGGGGCGTAAGGGCGCGCCGGGCGGGATGGCCACACGAATGTCACCGGCGGCGAAGGCGCCATTGTCGACATGACCGGGCAGAACCGTGCGGGCGCCGAGAAAACCCGCGGTGAAGACGTGGTTGGGATGCTCGCTCAGCGCCTGGGGGGCTGCGCATTCCACGATCCGCCCCTGTTGCATGACCGCGATCCGGTCGGCCAGCGCCAGCGCCTCCTCCTGGTCATGGGTGACGAAAAGTGTGGTGATGCCCAGTGATTTTCGCAGCCGGCCGATCTCCTGCCGCATCTCGATGCGCAGCCCGGCATCGAGGTTGGACAGCGGCTCATCGAGCAGCAGCAGGGAGGGACGGGTGACCAGCGCGCGGGCCAGCGCCACGCGCTGCTGCTGCCCGCCCGAGAGCTGCGCGGGGTAGCGCTGGGCGAAATCCGCCAGGCCCACCATGTCCAGCGCCTCGGCCACGCGGGTGCGGCGTTCGGGCGCGGGTATATTGCGCATCTCGAGGCCAAAGGCGACGTTGCCCGCGGCGGTCATGTGCGGGAACAGCGCATAGTTCTGGAACACCATGCCGATCTGCCGGCGGTAGGGTGGCTGCCGCTCGATCCGCCGCCCCTCCAGCACGATGCCACCGGCATCGGGGGTCAAAAAGCCCGCGACCAGCCGCAGCGTCGTGGTCTTGCCGCAGCCCGAGGGGCCAAGGAGCGCTATGCATTCGCCGCGCGCCACCTCCAGCGACACATCATCCACCGCGGCCGGAAGCTTGCCGCCCGGGGCATAGCTCTTGCTCAGCCGCGACAGGATGAGGTGGCTCACGCCGCCGCCTTCGCCTGCGCCGCGATAGCCGCCGCCAGCATGCGGCGCATCAGCACGCCCGGGCGGTCGGAGGGCATGTTGTACTCGATCCCCGACTGGTCCAGCGGCACGTCGAATTCGGTGCTTTCGATGATGTCGCGGTCCTCATTGGTGACCATGCGGTCGAAGGCGATGATGTCGGCCGCCGCCGCCTGTTCCTCCGTATCGGAGCGGTACACGAATTGCACGATCTGACTGGTCGCGTCGTCGATGGGCGTCGCCGCGGTGACGATGCTGTGGCTGATGCCATTGGGGTAGCGGATGCGCAGCTTGCGCAGGAAGGGCATGTACCAGCGCCCGCGCATGAAGCGGGTGGTGGTGTCGCTGTCCATGCCGAGTGCCTTCTTCTGCACCTCGGGATTTCGGACGGCGACTTCGGTGATCATGAGGAAGCCATCGGGGTGTTCCTCGATCTCGAGTTTCGCCGGCTCGGGGTGGCCCTGGTCGCCGAAGGAGGCGCGGTGGACGAAGCTGAAATGCGCGTTGTCGAAGGAGTTTTCCATGAGACGCAACCCGGCGCAGTTCCACACCTCATAGAACTCGTCGATGCGCCGAAAACCTTCGGCCTCCTCCTCGAATTCGGGGAAGGGGAAGAGCGGTTCCTCCAACGCGGCCCAGATGTAGCCGTAGCGTGCGGCGGCGCGATGGCTCGGCGTGCCCATGCGGCCGCCGGTTTGCCGCTCGGGCGGGCGCTGCGGCACGCGCACCACCAGGCCCGCGCGGTCATATTCCCAGCCGTGATAGCCGCAGGCCAGCCGGCCTTCGGTATAGAAACCCTTGGAGAGTTTCGCGGTGCGGTGGCAGCAGCGGTCCGCCATCACGGCGGGCTGGCCCTCGCCATCGATCCACAGCACGAGGTCCTCGCCGAGCAGGCGGAAGGGCTTCGGCCCGTCCTTGAGCATCGCCAGGGGCATCAGTGGATACCAGAACTGGCGCAGCAGGGGTGTTTGGGTGGCGAGCATGTCGAGCTCCCGAGATGAATGGCACGTTATGCTAGCGGTTTGCCGGCGCCGCGCGACCCCGCGCCGCCGCCGGGGCTTCGCGCGGCGATCTGGATATGCCCATCATGCGAGCGGGTATGGACAGAATTCGTGCAGAGCCGGGCCGGTCGGCCGCGCCGACACGCAGCCCGGCGCTGCGCCAGCCCACCGCCAGATGCTAAACCCCGTGTAATCCAACGCCTCAGGAGCGATCCATGCACCGCCGTACCGCCCTCATGCTCGCTGCCGCCCCCTTGGCCGCGCCCGCCCTGCATGCGCAGACCCTCACCAATGTGCGCTTCAGCCTCGATTGGGCCTTCCAGGGCCCGCAGGCGGCGTTCCTGGTGGCACTCGAGCGCGGCCATTTCCGCCGTGAGGGGCTGAACGTGACCATGGAGCGCGGCTTCGGCTCCGGCGATGTGCCGGTGAAGATCGCCGGCGGCGCCTTCGATGTGGGTGTCGCCGATGTGAACCCGATGATCCGGATGAAGCTGGAACGGCCGGATGTGGATTTGTTCACCCCCTTCCTGATCTATGACGCGACGGCGCTGGCCGTGATGACGCTCAAGCGCGAGAATATCGCCCGCCCGGCCGACCTGGTGGGCAAGACGCTGGCAGCGCCCGATTCCGACGCCGGGCGGCAGCTTTTCCCCGCCTTCGCCCGCGCCGCCGGCTTCGATGGCAGCCGGGTGAACTGGCTCTCCGTGGCGCCGCCTTTGCGTGAGCCGATGCTGGCCCAGGGCCGGGCCAATGCCATCACCGGCTTCATCACCTCCGGTATCTTCTCGCTGCGCGGGCTGGGCATCCGTGACGAGGACATCGTGACGATGAAGTACAATGAATTCGGCGCCGATTTCTATGCCACCGCCTTGCTCACCAGCCGGCGCTGGGCCGCTGCCAATCCGGCCGCGACCACCGGCCTCATCCGCGCCCTGATCCGCGCACAATACGAGACCCTGGCCGACCCCGCGATGGCCATCGAGGTGTTGCGCCGGCGCGAGCCGCTGACCGAAACGACACTGGAGACCGCCCGCCTGCGCATGGCGCTCGATGAGCTCACCTTCACGCCTGCCGTCCGTCGGAACGGCTTCGGCCAGGTCGACACCGCCCGCCTCCAGCGCGGCATCGATTCGGTGCGTGAGGCTTTCGCAATCCCTCGCCAGGTGGCCTGGAGCGAGATCTACGATCCGCGCTATCTTCCGCCGGCAACGGATCTCAGGCTCGCATAAATGGCGCTACGCACCCGGTACTGGCAGGACCTCACCTGGCCGGAATTCGAACAGCTTCCGGCCGATACGGTGGCCGTGCTGCAGACCGGGGCGATGGAGCAGCACGGGCCGCATCTGCCCGTCTCGGTGGACGCCACCATCAATGAGGGGGTGCTCGCGCGCGCGCTCAGCCTGCTCGACCCGGAGGTGCCGGCGCTGGTGCTACCGATCCAGAAGGTGGGCTGCTCGGTCGAGCATCTGCGCTTCCCCGGCACCATCACCTCCACCCCCGAGACCCTGATCGCGTTGTGGACCGAGATCGGCGAAAGCGTGGCGCGGGCGGGTGTGAAGAAAATGCTGTTCCTGAACAGCCATGGCGGCCAGCCGCAGATCATCGACATCGTCTGCCGGCGGCTGCGCATCCGCGAGGAGATGTTCTGCGTGAACGCGCAATGGAGCCGCCTGGGCAAGCCCGAGGGCCTGGTGGACAGCCTGGAGGGCCGCTACGGCATCCATGCCGGCTATGTCGAGACCTCGCTGATGCTCAGGCTCGACCCGGAGAATTGCAAACCCGAGCTGGCCCGGAATTTCCGCAACCGCTGGATCGGGCTGGAAAACCAGTTCGCGACCCTCACCCCCGAGGGCACGATGGGCTTCGGCTGGCAGGCGCAGGATCTGCACCCCGCGGGCGCGGTGGGCGATGCCTCGCGCGCCACGGCGGAAGACGGCGAAAAGTTCCTGGCCTTCGCCGGCGCCAAGGTGGCGGAACTGATCCGCGACATATCGCGCTTCGACCGCGAGGCCTGGGTGATCAACCAGCGCGACCAGCATGGAGCTTAATGGCATCGAGCATTCCCGCGATCCGGCGCTGCTTCGCCAGAAATCGCGGGATTTCTATTGGTATTCGCCGGTCCTGAAGCGCCAACTGGATGGCAAATCGGCCGATGTCTGGGCCCGCCCGCGCGATGAGGCGGAGGTGTTGCAGATCCTGCGCGAATGCCGCGCGGCCGGCATGCCGGTGACCGCCCGCGGCGGCGCCACCGGCAATTACGGCCAATGCGTCCCGCTGGAGGGCGGCCTGGTGCTCGACCTCACCGCCATGACAGCGCCGATCGCGCTGACCGACGGCGTGCTGGAGGCGGAGGCGGGGGCGAAGATGATCGACCTCGACCTCTGGGCGCGGGAGCGCGGCTGGGAATTGCGGCTCTGGCCCAGCACCAAGCGCACGGCGACCATTGGCGGCTTCGTGGCCGGCGGTGGCGCCGGCGTGGGCGGCATGAGCCATGGCACGATGCGCGAGCGCGGCAATCTTCTGGGGGTGCGCGTCGCCACGCTGGAGGACCCGCCGCGGATTCTGGATATCGAGGGCGACGAGGCCAATCCGGTCAACCGCACCTATGGCACCACGGGCATCATCACCCGCGTGCGCATTCCGCTGGCGCCGGCGCTGTGCTGGCGGGATGTGGCCATTGTGTTCGAGAAATTCCCCGACGCCGCGCGCTTCGCGCTGAGCTTCGCCTTCGCCGATGGCATCGCCAAGAAGATGTGCGCCGTCTTCGACAGCCGCCTGCCGCCCTTCTTTCGCGGCATTGCCGATGTGGTGCCCGAGGGGCATTCACTGGCCCTGGTGATGGTGACAGCCGCCGGGATGCTGGCCTTGCGCGAAATGGCCGCCGAGCATGGTGGGCGCATCGTGGCCGAGCAGGACACCGTCGCCGCCGAGCGCGATCCGGCCGCCACGCCGTTCTACGAATATTGCTGGAACCACACGACGCTTCAGGTGCTGAAGAAGGATCGCGGCGTCACCTACCTGCAATGCCGCTTCCCCTTCGAGGGCACGCTGGAATCGGTGGAAGCGGTGCGCGAAAAATTCCCGGACGATGTCTGGATGCACACGGAATGCGTCCGCTTCGGCGGCCGCATCACCATGTCGGCCCTGCCCGTGATCCGTTTCTCGACGGAGGAGCATCTGGCAAAAGTCATGGCCGGCTTCGAGGCAGCGGGTGCGGGCATCGCCAACCCGCATGTCTTCACCATCGAGGAAGGCTCGGGCTATCGCCGCGTGCCCGGCGATCAGCTGGGGTTCAAGCGCCGCGTGGACCCCCTGGGCCTTTTCAACCCCGGAAAGATGCTCAGTTTCACGCCATGATAGCAGACCTCATCGCCGCCCTGCCGGGCGTGGAATTCCTGACCGACCCCGCTTTGGTGCGGCAGAAGAGCCGGGATTTCTTTTGGTATTCGCCGGTGCTCAAGCGCCAGTTGAACGGGGCGACGGCCGAGGCCGTGGCCATGCCGAAGGACGAGGCCGAAATCATTGCGGTGATGCGCGAATGCTTTTCGCGAAACATCGCCGTCACCCCGCGCGGCGCCGGCACCGGCAATTACGGCCAGGCCATGCCTTTGAAGGGTGGCGTGGTGCTGGACCTTTCGCGCCTCGACCAGGTGCTGTGGTGCAAGCCCGGGCTCGCCCGCATCCAGGCCGGAGCGAAGCTGATCGATATCGACCGCCACACCCGCGAAAAAGCCGGTGGCGAGCTGCGCTTCCACCCCTCGACCAAGCGCACGGCGACGATTGGCGGGTTCATCGCGGGCGGTTCCTCGGGCATCGGCTCCTGCACCTATGGCATGCTGCGGGAGGCCGGCAACGTGCTGGCCCTGCGCGTCATCACCATGGAGGCCGAGCCGCGAATCCTCGAACTGCGCGGCGATGACATCGCGCGGGTGAACCACGCCTATGGCACCAATGGCGTGATCACCGAGCTGGAAATGCCGCTCGCCCACGCCTTCGACTGGGTGGATTTGATCTATTCCTTTCCGACCATGCTGGAGGCCGCGCGCTTTGCCGAGGCGCTGGTGGCCAGCGATGGTGTGGTGAAGAAGCTGGCCTGCGTGGTGGCAGCCCCCATCCCGCAGCGGCATTTCAAGGCTTTCGAGGGGATGATCCCTGAGGGGCAGTCGGTGGTGCTGGCCATGCTGGCGCCTGAGTATATCGAGATTGTCGCGCCCATGCTGGCGCGGATGGGCGGGCGCGAGCTGTATCGCTGCGAGACGGAAAAGGCCGCGGTCCCGCTCTACGAACACAGCTGGAACCATACCACCTTGCAGGCGCTGAAGACCGATCGCGGCTTCACCTATCTGCAAACCCTCTTCCCGCCGCCGCATCACTTCGAGACCCTGGCGGCGATGGAACAGCGCTTCGGCGACGAGGTGCCGATGCATCTGGAATTCGTCCGCTATGGCGGCGCGGTGACCTGCTTCGGATTGCAGCTCGTGCGCTTCACCACCGAGGAGCGGCTCGAAGAGATCATCCAGATCCACAACGATGCCGGCGCGCCGATCTTTAACCCGCATGTCTTCACGCTGGAGGAGGGCGGGATGAAGCGCGTGGATGCGCGTCAGGCCGCCTTCAAGCGCGAGGCCGACCCGAAGGGGCTGCTCAACCCCGGGAAAATGCTGGGCTTCGAGGATCCGGATTGGGAGCCCTCCAAGCCGAGGCCGCATTACCTCTTCGGCACCGTCGATGAGGTCGAGGAAGTCCTCGAATAGCTACCAGCGCGCAAAGGCCGCGGTGAAGCGCCCCTGGAAGGCCTGGCGCTGGACCAAGGTGGCGCGGTTCATGTCGTAGAGTGCGTGATACTCCACCCGCGCATGGCCCGCATTGAGCATGCGCAGATATCGCGTCACCGCCTTGCGCGGGGGGTCGCCCACCAGCAGCGCGTTGAAGCGCGGCCGGCCATAGGTCACCACGCCGGCAATGCGCCTGAGATGCGTCAGGGCCGGTTTCGCCACCCCACCATCCAGCGTGAAGGACACGCCGGGCAGCAGCACGCGGTCGAACCAGCCCTTCAGCATGGCGGGCATCGAAAAGCACCAGGTGGGGAAGACCAGCACCAGCGCCTCGGCCGCCAGAAGCCGGTCGACATAGCCCGCCACCGGCGCGCGATTGGTGGCGGGGTCGTGATAGCCTCGACGCTCCTCCGCGCTCATGACCGGGGAAAACCCTTCCTCATAGAGGTCGCAGGCGTCGACCACGTGGCCGGCATCGCGCAATGCCTGGCAGGTCGCGGCGAAATTCGCCGCGCAAAAGCTCTCGGGCAGGGGGTGGGAATGGAGAACGAGGACACGCATGGCCCCTGACTTCGGGCCGCGGGGCGGCTGCGTCAACGGTAAAGGGCGGGGCGCATGGCCCCGCCCCCGTCGCTGAGACTCAAATCGCCCTGACTGTGTCCGGGCGATTGCGGGCAAGCCCTGGGCGATCAGGCCTTGTCGGCGGCGTCGCGCAGGGCATCCTTGGCGCCGCCCACGGCATTCTGCAGCTTGCCATGGGCCTTGTCGGCAGCGCCTTCGGCCTGGAGCTTCGCGTCGCCCAGAACCTTGCCGGTGGCTTCCTTGACGGCGCCCTTCGCCTGGTTGGCGACGCCCGCGATACGATCCTTGTCCATGTCGTCTCTCCGAAGACCGGGGCCACCCCCATGGTGGCCGCTCGGTTCCGGGGGATCAACGCGGCAAGGCGGCCGGGCGTTTCACCGCCCGCGCGCCTGGCTCCAGGCCAGCAGCAGCCCCGCGCCGATGATGATCGCAGCGCCCACCCAGGTCAGCGCGTGGGGCAGGTTGCCGAACATCACGAAGCCCACCGCCACCGCCGCCAGCAATTGCAGGTACTGGAAGGGCGAGACGACATTGGCCGGTGCGAAGCGCAGCGCCTGGGCCACGAAATAGTGACCCACCGCCCCCAGCACGCCGCAGAGCAGGAACAGCATGGCATCGCCGACCGAGCGCGGATTCTCCCAGACCCAGGGCTGCGCCGCCATCAGCAGGATGGCCCCGGTCAGCGGCGACCACAGCGCTGAGGTCGCCGGCGAATCATAGGGGGCGACCATCCGCGTCATGATCTGGTAAACGCCATAGGCTGCGGCAGAGACCACGACGAAGAGCGAGGCGGGGTGGAATACCGCCCCCCCGGGCCGAATCACCACCAGCACGCCGGCAAAGCCCACCAGCACGGCCAGGATGCGCAGCGGCGTCGTGCGTTCGCGCAGCATGGGCCAGGCCAGCAGTGCCACGATCAGCGGCGCCGTGAGCGAGATGGCCGAGGCCTTGGCCAGCGGGATGAAGGTGATGGCGAAGAAGAAGCAGAGGTTCGAGGTGGTCAGCGTCGCCGCCCGGCCGAGCTGCAGCCAGGGTTTGCGCGTGCGCAGGATCATCACGCCGTGCCGCGGCACGAAGAAGGCGCTCAAAAATACCAGATGCACGAAGGCGCGCGCCCAGGAGACCTGGACCGAGGAATAGGTCTCGCCCAGCAGCTTCGCCACGCCACCCATCACCGAGAAGAGCAGCCCGGCAAAACACATGCAGGCGATGCCGATGAGAATGTTCCGGGGCGATGCGGCCTGTTGGGCGCCTGGGTGCGGAGCGGTGGGCAAGAGGGGAGGCCAAAGGTTGCAGCCGCAGCTTGCGTCGGGCGGCGAATGAAATGAACCCCCCGGCCGTGCCGCGCTTCGCTTGGGATGGCGAATATGCTTGTCTGCGCCGACTCCACGAAAGGTTTCCCGCTTGGCCCAGGACAATGCCACCGCCTCGATCCGGACGCTCGTCGAACGCGCCTTGGCCCTGGGGCTGCTGGCATTGCTGCTGCTCGGCGTCTTGCGGGTGCTGCAGCCCTTCGCGATGGCGATCACGTTCGGCACCTTCATCACCATCGCAACCTGGCCGCTGCGCCAGGCGGTGGTGCGCGCGGGTGTCAGCCCGGGCAAGGCGGCGCTGGGGATGTTCCTGGTGGTGCTCGGCCTCGTGGTGGTGCCGGCGGTGGTTCTGGCGCCCGCCCTGCCGGAGCAGATTCGCCACGCGCTGAATATGGTGAGCGCAGCCCTTGCCCATGCGCCGCCCGAGCCACCCCGGCTGATCGCCGGCATTCCCGTGCTCAGCGGCTGGGCGCGCGACCACTGGTCGCAGATCACCGCGGCCCAGGGCGACCTCAAGGCGCTGCTGGCGCCCTATTCCGGGCAGATCACGGCGTTGCTCGTCGATCTGGGATCAGCGGCGGCGGAGAGCCTGCTGCAGATCTTTCTGTCGCTCATCGTCACGGCGATGTTCTGGATCAATGGCGATGAGTTGGCGGCGGTGCTGCGCGAGCTTTGCGGCCGGATCGGTGGCCCGGCGGGCGCGGAAGCGGTCGATGCGGCCGGTGGCGCTGTGCGCGGCGTCGCCTGGGGCATCGTCGGCACCGCTGCGTTGCAGGGGTTGCTGATGGGCATCGGCCTGACCATCGCCGGCGTGCCGGGGGCGCCCATGCTGGGCTTTCTCACCTTCGTCTTCTCGGTCACCCAGGTTCTGGCGCCGCTGATCATCGCGATCTGGGCCGGGGCGGCCTATTGGCTGTTCGGGCTTGAGCAGGTGGGCTGGGCGGTCTTTGTCATTGGGGTGGGCGTTCTCGTCTCCTTCGCCGACAATATCGTGCGGCCGCTGCTGATCAGCCGGGGCAGCCCGATGCCGCTCACCCTGATCATTCTGGGTGTCTTTGGCGGGCTGATCGCCTTCGGCTTCCTTGGGCTGTTCATCGGCCCGGCGCTGCTGGCGGTGGCGCATGGGCTGGTTCGGGCCTGGCGGGGGCAGCCGGCCTGAGGCCTGCGCGGCGGTCGGGTGGTGGAAAGTTTAAGGCTTCAGGGAGGCATCGCCGCCCAAGCCGCCCGCCAGGCGGAAGAGGTGGGCGATGAGGTCTGGGCAGGCTGTTCCCGGAATGGCGGCAACGACGGGGCGGCATCAGCCTGTGGTGCCGGGTGAGGGGATCGAACCCCCGACCTTCGGTTTACAAAACCGAGGTAGTAGCCCGACGCCAGCCGACACGATCCGACGCGGACCCCTAAAAAACCCCTGTTAATTGGTCATTTTCGGCGCTACATACCTAAGGCAAGCCGACAAGCGCCGCCACGAGGGGTCCGCAGAAAGGGTCCGCTAGGGGTCCGCAAATCGGCAACCTAAGGCCAGTTTGGGGTGCCGCCATGAAGTTGAACGATGACACTGTTGCCGCACTCCGCTGCCCCGATGGCAGTAAGGATGCCGTGGTGTTTGACGCATCAGTCAAAGGCTTCGGCGTGCGCGTCCAGGCCAATGGCACCCGAACCTTCCTATTCCGCTACAAGCTGGCCGGCGTATCGCGTCGGGTGCCACTGGGCACCTTCGGCGAAGTCACGACCGCCAAGGCCAGGAAGGACGCTGAGCAGCTTCGAGGCGAGGTGCTGGCAGGGCGTGACCCATGGGGAGAGCGGAAGAATGTGCGATCTGCCATCATCGCGGCCGAGCGTGCCGCCCGTGCCAAGGCCGAGGTGGATGGCTTCACGGTCAAAGCATTGATCGACATGTATGCCGAGAAGCATGTGGCCAGCCTGCGCCCCGCCACCCAACGCGATATACTGAGCCGGCTTCGCAAGCACCTCGCCCCTATTGCGGCCAAGCCCGCGCAGTCCATCGGCCGGGGCGAGGTAACCAAGGTTGTGGATGCCGCCGCCGAAGCTGGCCACACCACGGCGCGGCGGGTGCGGGATTATGCACGCGCCATGTGGGGCTGGGCTGCGGATCGCGGCACGCTGGCCGAGGGCAAGGCGAACCCATGGGAGAGCGCCCGCCCGCCCGGCAAGGATGTGCCCCGCAAGCGGGTGTTGACCCCCGAGGAAACCGGGCTGGTATGGAAGGCGGCTGGCACCCTACAGGCCCCGCATGGGCTGCTGGTGCGCTTCGCCCTGGTGACGCTGGCGCGGCGGGAGGAAGTAACCGCGATGACTTGGGGCGAGGTGGCGCCCGACCTTTCCGCCTGGACCCAGCCGGGCAACCGAACGAAGAACGGCAAGCCCCATGTCGTTTTTCTGAGTGAGCCCGCCCGGCGGGTGCTGCGGGCGGCGCTGGGCATCGGAGACGCTGCACCGCTCCCCAAACTCCCCAAGGCCGACGCGCTGGTGTTTGCACTGGCAGACAACAAGCCAATCACGACACACTCATGGGTGAAGCGCGAACTCGACAAGGCGATTACCCGGCTGCGCGCCGAAGCCGCCGGGGGCGATGCCCCCGATGTGATGACACCATGGGTGTTGCACGATTTCCGCCGCAGCGGCGTGACATGGCTGGCCGAGGCAGGCTTTTCGCCACATGTCGCGGATCGGCTGCTGAACCATGTGCAGGGCACCATCAAGGGTGTGATGGCGGTTTACCAGATGGGCGAGTTTTTGGCCGAGCGCGAGGCCGCTTTGAAGGCTTGGGGTGCCCATGTGCTGGCGTGTGGCGAGGGTGCGGTTGTCGCGCCGAACGTCGCCAGCTTGAGCGAGGCCAGGGCGCATAAGGCCAGCGCATGAAGCGTTGCGGGCGGCTTTACGCTGCCCGCCATCCGCGCCCGGCGGCACCGGGCAGATAGGGGCGGCCGGTGGTGGTAGGGCAAACACCACCCCGGCCTAACCCCAGCAATGGAGTGATGTTCCAATGACCGAGGCTGAAAACACCGATACCACGGAAACGCCGGCCCGCGATCTTGAGGCGGCGCTGTATCACTTGGCCGGCGCTGCTGGCGTGGCGTCCTTCATGCTCACGGCGATCTATGAGGATGAGAGCGCGGCGGCGCCGTTGTCCATCAAGGAAGGCATGGCTTGGCTGGCGCGGCAGCTTGGCGACGGTGCGGAAAATCTTGTGGCTATCCATGAGAGCCGAGAGCCGCATTGGGCAACCATGATGGAGGCCGAGGGGGTGCGGCAGGCGCTGGAGCGGGCGAGTGCAAGGGGCGTTGCCAGGGCTGCGGCCCGCGTGCCGTTCATGGCAGAGGCGGCCGAGTGATGCCCGCGCCCAAGGCCCCCGGCGCCGTGGATATGTCGGACCCTTTCGCGCAATTCGCCTTCCGCATGGCCTTCCATGAAGAATGCCAGGGGTTGCCGGGCGATACGATTGTTGACGTGCCATTCGCCCGCGCCGTGCCGCGTGTTCAAGCCTTCCTGGCGGTTGCTGGAGCCCCAATAGCGCCGCCGCCGAAACCCCCGCGCGATTCGGCGCGGTGATGTTGTAGCTTGCCTATCGGCGGGGCAGGGCTGGCCGGCCCGCGCGGAACCTCTGCCCGCGCAGCCCCGCCGCCTTTATCGCAGAGACGCGACCGCAGAGGCGCGCCATGACCTTAAAGAAACCGCCTGGTGCGTCGCATTATTGGCGCGGGGTTGGCTGGAAAACACCCGAGCAACTGGCCGAGATAGAGGCCGCGCAATTGGCCCTCTTGGAAGCCCTGGACGCGCTTGCCAAAGCAACCTCTCCCGCCTCCGCGCTGGCCCAGGCAAACGAATGGGGGAAGAAACGCTTGAATGGCAGGCCGGGGAGGAAAGCCGGGTCCACCTGGACCGTTGAGCAAGTGAAATTCGCGATGCTGCCCCATTCTGCTCCGGTGATAGCGCGCGCGACCAAGGGGCTTTTCGCAACCCAATCTGATCACGCTGCGGCACGGGCAATAAACAGATTGCGTCAGGAAATGAAGGAGGCTGGACCAGCGGTTCTCCTTGTGGAAGCGATGTGCCGTGAGGCTCCAACCGAAGTGAAAGAATTACTCACCGACGAAGATCTTGTGGTCGTGACGGTAGCCGCCCTGAAGTCAATCGTGGACAACAGCGCGACATAAATGCCGGCCAGATTTCTGTCGCGCACCTCGTTGAAAAATGAGGATACTTAATGGCCCCGACGGCATCTGCCGCCGTCTTTCGAGACAGGGGCCACCATGAACACAATCACCCGTAAACAACTCGCGGCACGCTGGGATTGTTCCGAGCGCAAGCTCGAACGCATGTGGCGCGACGGCACCGGGCCGCGCGGCATCCGCGTGGGGCTCCGCAGCATCCGCTACCCCTTGAGCGAGATTGAGCGGTGGGAGGCCGAGCGGACCTATACCAGCCGGGCCAATGAACTCGCGAAGGTGGCCGCGTAATGCGCGCCCTGATCGCCGCGTTCGCCCCGACTGCCGCGCTCTTGGCCTTGCTGGCCATCGCCGGCCTGCTTCGTTTCCACCACTGAAAAGCAAACGCCCCGGACCATAAGGCCGAGGGCGTTTGCGCACTGCGGAAAGTCTCAGGCGGCAACCGAGATATACGCAGAACGCGGCGCTTTTCCAAGGCTTTTGACGACCGGGGAATCCGAAAGGCTCCCCTAGATGCTGCTTCTGAATAATCCGCCCGCCGCCCGCGTGACCGCCGCAATTTCGGTGCTCCGTGCGGCTGGCCAAACGCTTATGGTTCCGGTGTTCCAAGCTCTGCTCGCCGACGAACTCGCGCTGGGGGTGGTGGCGCCTGGCCAGCGCGTGCCCCTCGCCATCCTGGACCCCAGCCGCTTCCACAAGCCGCTTGTGATCCTGCTGGGTGGTGATGGTGGGTATGATGGGGAGACGAATTGCGGCCCCGAGGGCTGGCGGCAATCGCGCCGGCTTTTGCTTTGGTCACGCTGGACACTGCTTCACGGGACCGGCGGCGAAGCCTGGCACTATGAGATGGCGGTGGATGCCGCGCGCAGCTTCCGCCGGGTGCTGATCGCCGAGGCTGGCACCGCGACGCTGCCGGCCTGGATGGCCCTGCGGGCCGAGGTTGCGCCCAACAGCCCGGGCATGGTGCTGCGCTGCCGCCCGGGCGATTTCCACCCCCGCTGCCCCACCCCGACCGAGGGGGCGACCCCATGAGCGCGGCCAATTGCTCCCTGACGGTGCTGCGCGCCAAAGGCCCCCGCCTCGCCAAAACGCTGCACGCTGGCGGCAGGTTCACACCCTATGGCGACGCTCGCACCTTCGACATGAGCGAGGCGGCTGTGGCCAGCCTGGACGCCCTGCATGGCATCCTCGCCACGTTGCTGCCCCGCCCCGACCTCGCCATCGTGCGAGGCGCCATTGCCGATCCTGCCCGCGCCCATGGCGTGCGCCGGCTGCGCCATCCCGACCTGAAAACCGGCGACCTGCCGACACTGATCGAGGTGCCGCGCCGATGGCTGGCGCTGGACATGGACGGCATTCCAGCCCCCGCCGGGCTGGACATCACCGACCTGCCCGCCTGCCTCGCCACGGTGCGGCCGATCCTGCCCGCTGCCTTTCACGGTGCGGGGCTGATCGTCCAGGCTACGGCTGGCCACAGTATCAAGCCCGGGCTGCGACTGCGGGTGTGGGCTTGGCTTTCGAGGCCCGCCACTGGCGCCGAACTCGCCCGGTGGCTGGGCGGCGTGCCGGGGCTGGACAGCGCGAGCTTCCGCCCGGCGCAAGTGATCTACACGGCGGCGCCGATCCTCGCCGGTGGTGCGGCCGAACCGCTCCCGAATGGCCGGCTGTTTCAGTCAACCGGCCATTCGGTTGTTGAGGTGCCCGCCCCGCACCTGCTGGCGCCGCCGCCGCGCCGGGTGCTGCCTTCCCCCCGCCCTGCCGCCACAAGCCTGCCCAGTGCCCGCTACGGCGCCGCAGCGCTGGCCAGGGCAGCCGCCACCATCGCGCGGCAGGGCGAGGGCAGCCGGCATGAAACCGCTGTTGCCGAAGCCTGGGGGCTGGCGCGGCTGGCCAAGGCCGGCGCGGTGACGGCATCGGATGTCACGCGGGTTATCGAGGGCGCCTTGCGGCAGGCAGGCAAGCCCGATGGCGAGGGCGAGGCCATCGCGTTGTGGGCATTGGTGCAGCGGGGTGCGGCATGAGCACCGACAATCCCGAAGCGCCCGAGCCGCCGCGCGATGCCGCCGCCGATGCCCTGGAAATCGCCCGCCTGGCCGGGCTGCCGCGCCTGGATTACGAGCGGGCGCGGGAGGGCGCAGCGGGGCGGCTGGGCTGCCGGGTGAGCGTGCTGGACGATCTTGTGAAGGCAGCGCAGCCCGCGACGGAAGCGACAACCGGGCGCGGCATCAAGCTGCGCGAGGTGACGCCCTGGCACCTGCCGATGCAGTTGGGCGAGCTGCTGGACGACATCGCCCGCACCATCGGCCGGCATGTCATCCTGCCGCCCGGCGCTGCCACCGCGCTGGCCCTGTGGAGCGCCCATACCTGGGTCTATCAGCGGTTTCACCACACACCCCGCTTGGCCATCAGCAGCCCTACCAAACGCTGCGGCAAATCCATACTGCTGGAGGTGGTGGAGGCGCTGGCCCATCGGCCGATGCAGTCAGGGTCCATCTCGGCCAGTGGCGCCTTTCGCATCGTTGAGGCGCTTGCGCCTGTCACGCTGCTATTGGACGAAACCGACACCTTCCTTGCCGACAAGGAAGAACTGCGCGGCGTGCTCAATTCCGGGTTTCACCGATCCGGCTTTGTCGTGCGGGTGCAGGAAATCGAGGGCGAGCATCAGCCGGTGCAATTCGCCACCTTCGCCCCCGTGGCCTTCGCAGGGATCGGCCAGCTTCCCGACACCCTGGAGGATCGCAGCGTGCCCATCGTACTGCAACGCAAGGGCGCGGGTGAGAATGTGGACAGGCTGCGCGCCCCCGGCGCCCGGGCGCATCTCGCCGAACTGGCGGCGAAGCTGGCGCGGTGGGCTACGGACCAAGGCCCGGCGCTGGGCACCGATCCGACCATGCCGGCGGAACTAAACGACCGTGAGCAGGATATCAGCGTGCCCCTGCTGGCCATAGCCGACCAAGCCGGCGGCGCCTGGCCGAAGCGGGCGCGGGATGCGCTGGCGGCGCTATTCGGCCGGCGCGCCAAAGAGTCTGGCACCATGGAAACCGGCGCCATGCTGCTTGCCGATATCCGGGACGCCCTGGCCGAGATCGGCGCCACCCAAATGCCCAGCGCGGAACTGGCCGAGAAGCTGGGGAAGTTGGAAGAACGCCCCTGGCCGGAATGGCGGCAGGGCAAGCCGATGACCGCGCCGCAGCTTGCCCGGGCACTCTCCCCGTTTGGGGTGCGGCCGGTGAACATCCGGCGCGGCCGGATGGAGGTGGTGAAGGGCTACCGGCGCGAGCATTTCGAGGAAGCCTGGACCCGCTACCTGCCGGCGAAAGACGGTGTTTCTCCATGAGACCCCCCTTTCAAACCGCTACACCGCTACATTGGCGGTTTTCTGCGGGTTTTCGCCCGAAATCAAACCGCTACACCCCGCCGCATGTAGCGGATCGAAAACGCCAAAAACTGGCGGTTATCCGCCAATGTAGCGGTGTAGCGGTTTCAGAACCCCCCTTTGGGCGGAAAGGGGGTGTTTTCGCCCTCTTGGCCGCCCCGAACCCCTCTCCCATCGCGCCCGACCGCCGCGCGCTGGAGATCTTCAACCGGCGGCTAAGGAACAACACACCATGACGCTTAAGGCACTGCTGGGGCTGCGCCCCAAGGCCGAGACTTCGGCAGCGATCCGCGACGCTATCGCGCAAGCGGAAACGTTGCTCACGCAATCGACGGCTGAATGTGCGCGGCTGGAAACCGCGCGCGCCGGCCTGCTACTCGGCGGCACCGAAGCGGCGGTGAGCAAGGGCGAGGCAGCACTCGCCGAAGCCCGCGCGCATGGCGAGCGCGCCGAAGTGATGTTGGACGCTCTGCGCGAGCGGCTGGCCGATGCCCTGGCCCGCGAGCAACTGGCCATTGTGCATGAGGCCCATGCCCATGCCGAGCGTTTGGCCGAAGCTGCGGCGGCATGGTGGCGGGACGAATATCCCCGCTTGGCGCACGCGATGCTCCGGGGGCTTGATTTGGAGGCCGAGGCCCTGGCCACCGCAGCTTCGGCGGTGGAGGTGACACAACGCGCCGCCCGCGATGGCGTCGATGTCGCCGGCTTCCGTTCTCCGCTGCGGCCTGACGAACGCCTGTTCGCTCATGAGCCGGCCCATGTGAGCCGCGCGCCGTTGTCCGGCTTCATCCGGCTTGTCGGCCCCGGGGTGGCGCTGGGGAACGACGGCTTCATCGCTTGGCCGAGAACCCAGCCCCGGATCGGTGCCGGGGTCTGAGTGTGCCCGAGGAAGTCTTGCGGGCTACGGTGGCGGCGCATCTTGCGCCCCACCTCCCCTCCCCGCTTCTTCTTGCCGCGTTGCATGAGGCTGGCCACGCGGTAGTGGCCGCCGCGTGCGGGCTGCCTCTAGCGAGCGCCACGGCCCGTGGCGGCGGCGGCGCGGTGACGGCTGACCAACAAAAGGCGCGGGTGCTGTCTGCCCGCTCTCGGCGACGCACCCCCGCCCCGCCCTCCCGAGCCGCTTCCATCAGCGCGCAACTGATCATGATGGGATGGTCGATGGGCGGCGCGTGCGCGGTTGAACTCCGGGCTGCTGCCCGACCTGGCGCGGCTTGGCAGCCCCATGCATCACACTACGGCCGGATGTCGCGAAGCGACTGGCGCGGCTGGCATGACGGGGCCGAAGAATTACGCGGCCTGGGCGTTCATGCGGGGCAAGCAGCGCCGGCATTGGCTGACTGGGTGGACGAAACATTGGCCCGTCACGGCGCGACGCTGGCCCGGCTGGCGCGTGTGCTGCTGCGTCGGGGGCGGGTGACCAGTCCAGAACTAGACCGGCTGTTGGCGCCAGCGGCGGCCGATCCCGAGCCGCTTTTGCGGCTGATCACTCTGGCCGAGAGGCTTATGGCCGATCCGCTCATGGCGTGGCCGCCGCTTGGGGAAGGCGATGCAACGCTCGCGGGTCCCTGTCAGCACCAGCCGGTTACGGTGGGCCAAAGCGCGACACATTCCTAGGGTCTGAAATATGCCAAGGGTAGCATCAGCACCGACTTAGGCGACGGCGGCGAGGTGATAAGACAACCCTTAAGGGAGTTTTGTGCCTAAAACACTCGCGCGCTATGCAACACCGTAATGGAGCAACCCTGGGAGGGACCCGGGCGAGAGCGGCGACGATAGGGCTGCCACCAACATGGAAAAGGGTCCGCTGGGGGTCCGCAAAAAGTGACAGAAAGGCACGGCAGGGTGAAAAGCGGGCTTAAGGCTTTGAAGTTAATGGTGCCGGGTGAGGGGATCGAACCCCCGACCTTCGGTTTACAAAACCGCTGCACTACCGCTGTGCTAACCCGGCCCGGAACGGGTTCTAGGCGATTGCGGCCTGCTTGCTCAAGCGCCCATCGGCGGCATTGTCACGCAGTTGTTGCCGTATTGCCCATGTTTCCCGATTGGAAGCGCCCCGCCTCCGTGGCGATACTCTGCCCATGATGCTCGCCGCCGAACCCGATGCGCCCCTGGACGACACCATGGGGCCGCATGGCAAAGGCGATGTGCTGGCGTCGCTGCGCGGATTGGGTGGCCTGCTTGTCCTGCGGCCCGACCGGATCGAGATCGAGCGGCAGGGCATGTTCTTCTCTCTGCTCAACCTCGGCTATCACGTCGAGCGTGAGATCGGCAGCACTTTCTATCTGCACGAACTGGTGGGCGTGCATCTCGTGCGGTCATTCACCTTCGTCCAGTTCCTGCGCCTGACCTACGCCGGCTGCCCGGTGCCCACCGGCCATTACCTGCGTGATGCCTTCGCCGAGAACGCCTTCATGTTGAGCCTGCGGGACAATCGCCCGCTGCTCGCCTTCATGCGGCGGATCGACGCAGCCGTCGCCGCCCTGCCACGCCGAAGCGAGATGGCCTGATGCGCTCCATCCTCGTCCTGGTGGCCCTTTTGCTGGCGGCGCCCGTCCCGGCCCATGCGCAGGGCTGGCTCGAACGTCTCAATCGCACGATGGCCGCGGCCAATACCGCGATGGGCGAAGGCCTGGACGCCGTGATCGCCGCCGTGCCCGGTGGCAACCCCATCCCGCCGGCCTGGCGCGAGGCTGGCGGCAACCTGCTGCTGAACACGGTGAATGAACCGCTCAGCGCGCTCAGCCACGCCGTCGCAGGCAATTTAGAGGATGCCGGCACGGCGCTGCGACGCTTCAGCGTCAACCTGGCTGAGGGCTATGGTGGCCTGCGCGATGCCGCGACGGCCCGTGGCATCACGGTGCCGCCAGCCGATTTCGGACTTGCCCTCTGCGCCCGCGGCGTGCCGGAGGGGCCGTTTATCGTGCTCCCCGTCGCCGGCCCGCGCACCCTTCGCGATGGTGTGGCCGACATCGTTGTGACCAGTGCCATCCTCTATGCGGCGCTGCTGCCCTTCATCGGACCCCTGCCGGGCGCGGGCACCCTGCTGCTCGTGCTGGTCGTCGATGAGGCATTGACCCTGCTGGTCGCCCGGCAACTCGACCCAGTGGCGGTCGGCACGGATTCCACGGGCAAACCGCCTGGTTTCGAGGCGCTGCGCGACGCCTATCTCGCGCAGCGGCGACAGCGTTGCGAGGCGATGGCGGGTCGCTGACGCCAGAAGCGACCGTCAAGAGACTGTCATGAAACTGTGATGATGGCGGCGTGCTGGCGCGTCTAAGTCGCGCAATATTCGACAAATCGAGGATTGATGCGCCGTTAACCAGCACGGTGCCATCATTCCCAAGACGAGGTGTTGTGTTCGATGATGTGCTCGATGCGGAGACAAAAATTGTCTCCCGCAACCCTGCTGTCGGTGATGCTCGCCGGGCTGCTGACCCTGGCAGGTGGTGCCTCGCCCGCCCAGGCGCAGGATGCGCGATTGAGCGCGCGGATCGCAGCACTTGAGGCGCAGCTTGCCCGCCTCACCACGGCACTCGACAATGCTGCCGCTGCGCCTCGTGCCGTGGAAGCGACGCCCGCCATCCCGCCGGCGCCCGGCGGCGTGGGGCAGGCCGTGGCCATCCAGAACGTCGCCGTTTCCGCCGCGCCGGCAATCGATCGCTTCACCCTCGCCGCGCTCAACCTGCAGGCGGTGCTTCTCGCCGGCCGCCCCTATCAGCGCGAATTGCAGGCGATGCGTGACCTGGCACCGCAAGGAATCCTTCCCCCGCCCCTGGCCGAGACGCTGCTGAGCCATGCCAGCCGCGGCCTGGCCACCCCCGCCGACCTGCGCGAGGGCTTCAGCGCCCTCGCCCCACTACTGACCGTGCGCAGCCCCGCCAGCGAGGGTTGGCAGGACTGGGCGATGGGGCTGGGCCGCCGCCTGATGGCCTGGTTCGGGCTCGTCGATCCGCCGCCGCCCATGCCGGTCGAGGCGACGATCGCCAATGCCTCCCATCTTCTCGCACGCGGCCAGCTGGCCGCGGCTTTGGCCGATCTCGAAACCCTCGATCCGGCGCTTCAGCCGCTGCTCGCCGGCTGGCGGGCCCAGGCCCGCGCCCGCGTCGCCGCCGAGCAGGCCCTGCAGGAAACCATCCTGCGCGCACTCGGCCGCGCCGCGCCAGGATAGACCGCCATGGCCCTCGCCCACGCCGCCGCCCCCCAACATCGGAGCCTTCCCATGCCCGTACCGAACCGCCGCGCCTGCATTCTCGGCATGGCATTGCTCCTTATCGCGGCCTTCCCGGCGCCGGCGCAGGAGCCCACGGTGCTGCGCGACAGGCTGCATATCGTCAGTTCGGGCTCCTCCAGCGCGGTGACGGAGACGCTGGTGGAGACCTTTGTCGGCCGCTACGCCGGGGTGCAGCCGCCGCGGGTGGACATCGTGGGCTCCGCCGCTGCGCTGGAGCGGTTCTGCTCGGGCGTGGGCGTGAACACGCCGGACATCGCGATCAGCAGCCGCCGTATCCCGCGCTCGGTGTTCAACACCTGCCAATCCAACGGCGTGACCGGTGTGATCGAGCTGCAGCTCGGCCTGGGCGCCGTGGTCGTGGCGATGCGCCGTGGTGACACGATCAGCAACCTTTCCACGCGGCAGATCTACTCCGCGCTGGCCGCGGAATTCGCCGTGGAGGACGAGTTCCGCGCCAATACCCTCAGCACCTGGTCGCAGGTCAGCAACACCCTGCCCGCCACGCAGATCCGCGCCATCGTGCCCGACCGCAGCTCGGGCACCCGCGGGCTGTTCAACGACCTGGTGATGGAGGGCGGCTGCCGCGAGGTGAAGGCGGTGCGGCTGATCTTCTCGGCCGCCTTCCGGGTGGCCAAATGCGTCACCTTCCGTGCCGATGACCGTGTGCGTGAGGTGCCCAGCACCGATGTTCCCTCGGCCCTGCTGGCCAGCCCGCCTGGCACCATCGCCGCGATCTCCTACGCCCAGCTGCTGGAGAGCGGCGGCAACCTCGTGCCTGTCGCGCTGAACGGCGTGCTGCCCAACGCGGCCACCATCGCCAGCGGCGACTATGACCTGACGCGGACCATCTATCTCTATGCCAAGCGCCAGCACTCGCGGAATCTCCAGGGGTTCGGCGTGGTGCGCGGCATTCGCGAGTTCTCCGCCGACGCGGTCTCGGAGGCCGCGGGCGGCCCGGGCGGCCTGCTGTCGCAGGAAGGCCTGGTGCCCTTGGCCCCCGCCCTGCGCGCCGCGCAGCGCCTGATCGTCGAACGCCAGACGCTCGTTTCCCGATGACGCCCTCAGCCGGAGCAGAAGCCATGCGCAAACTTATTGTCCCCACCGCGGTCGCCGCCTTTGTCGTGTTCGCACAGCCCTTGCCGGCTCTGTCGCAGAACGCCGCGCAGCCGGCCATTCAGGTGCCGCTGCAGGATTTGCCAACCTCATTGACACTGGGCGAGCGGCTCGGTCGCCTCTGGGGCTCGGTGCGCGACAGCGTGGGCCTGGGGCCCAGCGCGATCGAGCTCGCCAACCGCTACTCTGGCGACAGCATGCAATCCGATGATTTCAACTGGCTCATGGGCATCGCCGGCTTCAAGCTGAAAAGCATCGAGAGCACCATCAGCCTCTTTCCAGGCCTGACGCTGGAATTTGGCCAGTCGCGCGAACTCTCCGAGGCCGATCGCGAGTTCCTCGAACGCGCGCTGGAGCGGCATGCCAGGCGCAACCCCGGGCCGATCGCCGCGATCCAGCGCATGATCGTCGAAGGTATCCTTGAGGCCAATGAAATCCAGGGCTTCTCGGTGGAGAAACTGACCGTCACACTGCTGCCGCTGCCCTATGTCAAATTCACTCTCGCACCCTCCGACGCGCCACTCGGCCCCGAATCCAGCCGCATCCTGCGCGCGATCGAGCGGCTGAACCAACGCCTGCAGCCCAATGGCGGCCCCCGCGCCGGCGGCAGCGATGCCGATTTCCCGCCGCCGCCGATGCTCCGGCGCGCGGCCTCCATCCTCTGATCAGCAATTCACAACACGTCCGGCCAGGTCGGGCTGCAGGAACATGATGATGCGCAATGGTGAACTCCAACCCTCGCAGCAGGCCCGCTTTGCTGAGCTGGTGAAGCTGCATATGCAGGGCCGCCGCTTTCTCGATAGCGAGCGTGAGATGAAGCTGCTCGAGGAGGGCGTCACCCGCTACGGCCTCTCGCTGTCCGAAGCCCAGGCGACGCTGCGCGGCAGCACCGAAGAGGCCGGCATCGCCAACCAGTCCGAGCTCGACCGCTCCACCATCCAGCTGCTGCGCACGCTGGCGGACCGCAATGGCCGCATCGCCCGCGGTGATTTCGACAAGACCGCCAATTTCTACCGCGGCCGCGCCGGCTCCTCCGTGACGGAGGAGGAGGCGCGCTCGCGGGTCAAGCGCCTCATGCAGGAGAACGACATCGAGGCGAAGCGCGCCGGCTTCCCGCTTCGCACCCGCCGCTGGTACCGCGCGATCGAGGCGTGAACACCGGCGCCACATCATGAGCGGCGACATTGTCCAGACCCTCGCCTCGCTGCCGCTGCCACTGATGCTGCTGGCGGCGCTGGGCGTGCCGCTGTTGCTGGCGCTGGGCCTGGGCCAGCTCATCCTGGGCGTCTTCACCCCGCAGGAGCTGACCGCCAATTCCGCCGTCGGCACCGCGAAATACTCGTTCGTGGTCGAGGTCTACGCCGTCGTCGCCGCCCTCACCCTGGTCGGCGCCTGGGACATCTACCAGACCTCGCGCGACAATCTGCAGCGCGAGGCGGGCGGGCTCTATCTGCTGGCGCTGTCGGTGCCGAGCTATGGCGATGCGACGCAGGCGCCGCGCCGGGCCGAGATGTATGCATCACTGCGCGACTACGCCACGGCGGTGGCGGAGAAGGACTGGCCGCACATGCTGGTGGCCGACAACCGCTCCGGCTCCGATGCCGCGTTCCAGCGCCTCACCCGCGCCTTCCTCGATGCCGAGCCATTGAACGGCGCGCAACAGGCGCTGGCGCAGAACGTCGTCGGCTGGGTCGCCCAGGTGTCGGAGGCCCGGATCGCCCGGCTGTCGCAGCATTCCCGCACCTTCGGCAGCCTGATCTGGGTGCTGGTGCTGACCGTCTCGGTCGCGGTGCTGGTCTTCCAATGGTTCGTCGGCAGCGCCAACAATGCCGTGCACTACACCATGGGGGGTGTGATCGCGCTGATCGTGGGCGTGGTCATCATGGTCTCAGGCAAGCTCGCCTTCCCGTTCAATGGCAGCCCGCCCTTTCTCTCGCCGGCGCCGTTCTACCAGATGATGGGCATTTCCGGATGAGCGGCTCAATGCGCCGCGGGCCGCGCGCGATAGCGCAGGCGCTGCCACAGCAGCAGCAGCAGGGCGAAGAGCCAGAAGTTCAGCTGGGTGGCGCTCCAGGCCGCCAGATGCGCCAGATGATGCAGCACCAGCGCTGTCCAGCCCGCCAGCAGCAGCGCCGCCAGGGCCGCCCGCATGCCGTTCAGCCCGCGCCACAGCAATACGGCCTGCACCGCGGCGAAGCCCGCCAGGGCCAGCCCCAGATAGCCCGTGACGGCGGCCCAGACCGGCCGCGCCTGGCCCAGCATATCCAGCGCGACGGCCAGCGTGCCAGCGCCCGGCAGGGCGAAGCGGCGGATGAATTCCACCACGCCGATCGCCCAGGGACTATCTGCGGCATAGATCCGCGCCGGTCGGAAATCGGCGGCATGCGGCAGGGCGCTGAGCAGCAGCACGCCCAGCAGCAATCCGCCGCCGATTGCCAGCATGTGCAGCAGCGGCACCGCATCGGCATCGGCCGGCGCGATCATGCTGTAGAGCAGCAGGCCGATGCGGATCTGCGCATAGGTGAAGGCGAAGACGAGGATGGCCGCAAGGCCATCGGCCAGGGGATCGGGCAGGCCGAGGCTGGTCATCATGCAGTCGCCATCGCACGCATGGCCCTCAATCTAGGCGGCTATCGCCGGGCTGGATATGCCATCCTGCGCGCGGCGCTGCTGGTCTTCATGATCGTTGCGGGTCAGGGCGCGGCGATGGCGCAGGCCGCGCGCCCCGCCGCCTGCGCCGATCCCGCGCAACTCACCGCGCTCGGCCACCGCATGCTGGAGGACAGCCTTTCCCTGCGCTTCGGCCAGGCCCGCGCCCTGGTGCCAGCCTTCGGCGACTGGGCCTATGACTGGACGCAAAGCTACCTCACCGCCTATCGCATCGCCGGCCGCGCGGTCATCCAATTGGGCGAGGCCGCGATCAGCCAGTCGGCACCCGAGGCCATCGCCCATGGACTGGCTGCGCCGGTGCGCGAAGCCTTCCAGGCCAAGGTCGCCCGCCCCAGCCTGGCCGATGGCGGCTTCGAGGCTGACATGGCCCATCTCGCCGCCAGCCTGGCCGCCGAGGCGGGCGATCCCGCCCTCGCCATCGCGCTGACCGAGGGGCTGCGCCTCGCCCCCGCCGCCAGCCTGGCCGAGGCCGCCGGGGCAGAGACCGTCTTCCTCCGTTCGATGCGGCCGATGGCGGCGCGCCTCGGCGCCATGGTGCTGCGGGTGAGCGAGGCGGGCAGTGTCGTCGCACTCGGCGGCTATCTCGGCTACAGCGCCGTGGGCACGCCGGGCGTGCTGCTCGGCGTTGTCGGCGGCATGGGCCTGGCCTGGGGCGCGGATTGGGCGATCAACCGCGTCGATGCCGGCCTCAATCGCCCCGCCTTCGAGGCCCAGGCCATGGCCGCCATCGACGCCGCCGAGGCCGCGGTGATGGCGCAGGCCCGCGCGGCCATCGCCCACGCCGTCGCGCAGCGCCTGGTGGCCTGCCGATGACCGGCCCGCGCTATGACTGGCGGGCGGTGGTGGCGCGGCTGCTGTTCAGCCTGCTGCTGGTCTTCTCGCTCTACAATCCCAGCGGCTATTCGTTCTGGCACTGGATGAACGCGCCATCCGACAGCCCCTGGAACAGCCTCTGGGCGAAGGGCTTCGTGGGCCTGGGCGTGCTCTACCTTCACGTCCTGGTCTGGAAGGCCGCGCTGGCTGTGCTCCGGCCCTGGGGCACGCTGTTCATCCTGGCCTTTTGCGGCCTGGGCTTCGCCACCCTGGCGGAGTTCCGCCTGCTCGACCATCGGGATGCCGGCACGGTGCTGATCGCGGTCATGTTCTCGATGGTGGCGGTCCTGACCGCAGGGCTCAGCCTCGCCTCCATCATGCACCGCCTGACCGGGGTGCAGCATGTCGAGGAGGTACCGCATTGACCGCAGCCACCGGCCCCGTCCCCGCCAAGGCGGACACATTCCTGATCTCCTGCATCGACCCCAGGCTGACGGATGACACGACCTTCCGCTTCGCAGCCCTGGGCCGCACCGACCGCTACAGCGAGATGCGGATCGCCGGCGCGGCGCTGGCCTTCGTCGATCAGAACCGCCCGGCCTGGCAGGCCTCATTGTGGGAGAACCTGGCCGCCACCCGCCAGCTGCACGGCATTCGCAACGTCACGCTGCTCAACCATCGCGACTGCGGCGCGATGGATCTCTGGGCCGGCCGCCGCCTGGCCGATGATCCGGCCGAGGAGAAGCGCCTGCATGCTGAGGTCTTGAATGCCGCGGCGGATGCCATCCGCGCCCGCCATCCCGATCTGCTCATCGAGATCAAGCTGATGGACCTCGATGGAACGATCATCCGGCCGACCTGCCGCTCCTGCGTGCCCGGCGGCTTCCGGCTCGGCGCGATGGGTGACGATGGCCTGCCGCTGCTGGAGCCCGACCCGGGCGCGCCCCTCGGTGCCGCGTCGCCTTTTGCTGCGACGCCGCGTGTGGCCGAACTGGCCCGGCTGCGCCGCAGCCGCGGTGCCCTCAATGCCGAGGCCGAGCTCGCCCTGATGGAACACGCCATCACTAAGGAGGGCATGACACTGGCCGAGGCGCGTTCCGCCATTGCCGAACCCGGCGCCGCGAACCCGAAAACCGCGGAGCGCGATGTTCTGGTCTATCTCCGCTCCCAGGCCGACCGCCAAGGCCGGATCGCCCGCCGCATGCTGGGTGAGGCCGCCGGCCTGTACCGCCGCCTCGCAGGGCCGGGCGTCACGGCCGGGGAGGCTGAGAGGGCCACCGCCCGCATCGCCATCCAGGCCGGTTTCACGGCGCGGCCGCAGGGCATCTGGCCATTCCGCTCGACCCGCTGGCTGACAAGACTGGCAGGTTGATCAGCCCAGCAGCTCCTGAGCGTCGCGCCACAGCCTGCCCACCAATTCGCCCGCGGGTTCCGCCCGCGCCAGCATCGCCGATTGCCCGGCCCAGGCCTGCATGGCTGACAATTCGCCCGCCTTCGCCGCCGCCTCGCGCATCGCCTGGGTCAGGCCGCGCTGCACGGGGTAGGGCGCTGGGGGCGGCGCATCGGCCGCCGCCGCCGCGCGGACATAGGCGGTGGCGATGCCCCGGCCAGCGCGGCCGCTGAAGGCGCGGGTCACCGCCGTGCCCTCGGGCGGCGTCATCGCCAGCGCATCGGCCCAGGCCGGGGCGAGCCTGGCCTCCGGGCTGCGTAGGAAGCCCGTGCCGACCTGCACCGCGCTGGCGCCCAGCATCAGGGCCGCCGCCACGCCGCGCCCATCGGCGATGCCGCCGGTGGCGATGACCGGGATGCGCAGCGCATCCGCCACCGCCGGGATCAGCGCCATGCCGCCCACCATACCGCTCTCGGCCCGGCCAGCCTCGAAGCAGCCGCGATGGCCGCCCGCCTCCATGCCCTGTGCGACCACGGCATCCGCGCCCTGGGCCTCGGCCGCGCGGGCCTCGGCCAGGGTGCTGACATTGGCCCACCAGGCGATGCCCGCTGCCTTGAGCCTCACCACGAATTCCGGCGGGTAGAGCCCCATCACGGAGCTCACGATCGGCGGCGCGGCGGCCAGAATGGCCTCGCATTGCGCAGCGAAATCGACCAGCGCCGCATCCCCCGCGCCCGGTGCCACCGGTGGGCCCCATTGGCCCAGGAAGGCCGCGACCTCGGCCTCTGCCGCCGCGTCGCGCGCCGGCGCCGGGTCGGGCACCCAGAGATTGATCTGGAAGGCGCCGTTGGATTGGCTGCGCACCTCACGCGCCCAGGCCAGCATCGCCTCGGGTTGCAGCAGCAAGGCCCCGCAGGCGCCCAAGCCGCCGGCATTGGCCACCGCGGCGCTCAATCCGGGCGGACAGGCCCCCGCCATCGGCGCCAGCAGGATGGGAAGCCTGAGCCCAAAGCGACCGCAGAAGGCTTCGACGCGGGACTGGATCTGGCGGTTCATGCCGCCAGCAGGGCGCATCAGGCGGCGCCCCGCAATAGCCAAAAACGCAAGGCTTCGCTGCGGCGCCTCAATCGGCCGCGACGGTGCTGCGGCCGACATATGCCCGCTCCACCGAACGGCGCTCGGCATGGATGCGGGCGATCAGGAGGAAGGCCCGCTCGGCGCTGCCCAGCAGGGCGAGAAGCGCGCCGCGCTCCAGCGACGTCGTCGTCGAGGGCAGCGCCAGGGTATCGGCGCGCAGCTGCTGCAGGCCGGAGACATGCTCGGCCGCATCCGCCGGTGCCGCGGTTCCCGCGGCGGGTTCGGCATTCATCAGCCCGGCCATCGCCTCGCGCAGCTCGTCGATGCCGCGGTTCAGAATGGCCCGGCCGGCCGGGCTGAAATCCTCACGCTCGACGCGGCGGGCCATCTGGTACAGCGCCTCGCTGAGGCTGGCGGAGAAATCCGCCTCCTCGATCAGGCTGGCCAGCAGGTCAGTCTGCTGCGACGACAAGTCCGGCTTGAACAGCGAGGCGGTGTAGTTGCGGATCTCGCGGCTGAGGATGTCGATGGCGGCGAAATGGTCCTTCGCGTCCTTCGGCACATTAGGCTTGTTCTCGGCGATATCGACCAGGATGGCCGCACCTTCGAGGTGGCGGCGCATTTCCTGCTGGATGGCCGGCAGCGCCGCGCCCATGTCGTCGCGGTTGTCGGGATTGAGGTATTTGGCCTGGCTGTAGTCCTCGATGTCCTCGGCGGCGTTGCGGCCCACCCGCATCAGCACCCGCTCGAAGACGCCCACAAAGGGGAAGAGAATCATCACGTTGAAGATGTTGAAAGCGGTCGAGTAGGCGCCGACCGCCACCGGCACCAGCGGGAAGGTCTCCACCCCGTTCACCACCACGGCGCGGCCGACATCGCCCACGATCATCGGCACCAGCTGGATCATGAAGGGGAAGAGCGGCAGCATGATCGCCACGCCGATGAAGTTGAAGGATATGTGCGCATAGGCCGCGCGCTTCGCATTCCGGCTGAGGTTCAGCGAGGCGATGAAGGAGGTGATGGTGGTGCCGAGATCGGCGCCCAGCGAGAAGGCCAGCGCTGTCTCCCAGCTCAGCACGCCCGCAGCACCCAGGCCCATCACGATGCCGATGGTGGCGGAGGAGGAGTGGATGAGGGCCGTGATGATCGCCGCCACCGCCACGCAGGTCAGGATGTTCATGTAGCCATCGGCGCTGAGGCTGCGGATGATCTCCATCACCTCGGGGATGTTGCGCAGCGGGCGCAACCCGCCGGTCATCAGCGACAGCCCGTAGAAGATCAGCGCGAAGCCCATGCAGGCGAGGGCGATGTTCTTCACCTTGTCGGAATTGGAGAAGACCCAGACGAGGGCGAAGAACCCGCCCACCAGCAGGCCCAGCGGGCCCAGCGGCAGCGCGATCAGCGCATTGGTGAGCGTGGTGCCGATATTGGCGCCCATGATGACCGCAATGGCCGGCCGCAGCGCCAGCACGCCGGCATCGACGAGACCCACGACCATGACGGTCATGGCGGTGGAGGATTGAATGACGCCGGTGATCAGCGTGCCGGCGGCGAGGCCGGTGATGGGGGTGCCGGCGGCCTTGGCCAGCACCTTGCGCATCTTGCTGACCGAGAGCGACTGGATGCCCGTCGTCATGAATTCGAGGCCGAGCATGAAGATGCCCAGGCCCCCGATCACCGGAACCAGAATATCCCTGAACCAATCGACTTGCATGCGCCTGTCCTCGCCCTTCGCCCGGTTGGGGCGGCTGATTTCGGTGAGCGCCCACGATGGCCATGGCCGCGCCCGCGGGCTAGCGGGACAAGGTTACAGCAGCGGGAAGGATTTACGACAACAGGTGCATTCATCCGTGTTGGCCATGCGTTGAGCCGCACCCCTCACCCTGTCAGGCTACCTCGCCACGATCGAAAGCCGCAGCCATGTCCCGAGCCGTCCTGCTGTTTCTCACCCTGGTGCTACCCGGGCTGCTGCTGCCGGCGGGGCTGGCGGCGCAGACGTTGCGCGTCGCCATCGCATCCGACCCCAATGTGCTGGACCCCGCGGTGAGCGGCTCCTTCGTTGAGCGCGTGGTGTTCTCGGCGCTCTGCGACAAGCTGATCGATGTAGGCCCCGACCTGGCCTTCCGGCCGGAGCTGGCGACCGCCTGGGAATGGGCGCCCGATGGCCTTTCGCTGCGCGTCACGCTGCGCCCCGATGGCCGCTTCCATGACGGCACGGCCGTGGATGCCGAAGCGGTCCGGGTGAACTTGGAACGCTACCGCACCGCCCGCGAATCGCGACGCCGGTCCGAACTGCGCGCGGTCAGCAGCATCGAGGTGGTTGATCCGCAAACCCTGGTCATCCGCTTATCGGAGCCCTTCGCGCCGCTGCTTTCGGTGTTGTCCGACCGGGCGGGGATGATCATGTCCGCCACCGCCCTGGCCCGGCTGGGCGAGCGCATCGGCCAGGAACCCGTCTGCTCCGGCCCCTTCCGCCTCACCCGCCGCGTGGCGCAGGACCGCATCGAGCTGGAGCGCTTCCCCGAACACTGGAACGCCGCGAATATCCACGTCGCCCGCCTGGTCTTCTTGCCGATCCCCGACAGCACCGTGCGCCTGCTCAACCTGCGCGCCGGCCAGGTCGATCTGATCGAACGCCTCGCCCCGTCCGACCTGGCTGATGCCAGGCGGGACCGGCGGCTGCGGGTGGCCGAGGCGACCTCGATCGCCTACCAGACCTTGTCGATCAACACCGCGACCGGCGCGCTGCGCGACCCGCGGGTGCGGGAGGCGCTGGAGCGCAGCATCGACCGCGCCATCATCAACCAGGTGGCGCTGGAGGGGCTGTTCATCGCCAACAACCAGCCCGAGGCGCCGGGCACCGCCTATCATTTTTCCGATCTGCCGCCGCCGCCGCGCGACCCGGCCCGCGCCCGCGCCCTGCTGCGCGCCGCGGGGCATGAGCGCTTCGCCTTCACGCTCAAGGTGACCAACCTGCCGGTGGAATCGCAGGTCGCCCAGATCATCCAGGCGATGGCGGCCGAGGGCGGCTTCGACATCCGCATCGAGCAGATGGAGAGCAGCGCCATGGTCGCGGCCACCCAGCGCGGCGATTACGATGCCGCCATCGCCATCTGGTCCGGCCGGCCCGACCCCGATGGCAATGTCGCGATCTGGCTGGCCAGCGACGGGTTTCTCAACTGGGGCCGCTACGCCAGCCCGGCCGTGGATGGCGCGCTGGCGACGGCGCGGCGCAGCACGGAGGCGGCGACGCGCCGGGCGCAATACCGCATTGCGGCCGAGGCCTGGATGGACGACCGGCCGCACCTCTTTCTCTATCACCACCGCTGGTTCTGGGGGCTACGCGCCGGGCTCGAAGGCTTTGCCCCCAGCCCCGATGGCATCATCCGCTTCACCGGGCTGCGGGTTCCACGGTAAGTATTTGCGCGCCAAACACACGAAAACGGACAAGTTCGGCATGGATCGGTCAAGCCGCCATGGCGCTGTCCGCGCGGGTGAACGAGCGGGTTGACACAAGGCCCGCCACCGCCACGACATGGCACGCCGGCCACAGACCCAGGATTACTGGCCGCAATACCCGCGCCAGTGAGAAATCAACGGAATTTTTACCTATTATCCAGCCAAAAAAAGAGGCGGCAGAACCGCCCCTTTTCAAAGCCGCAGCCTCAGCCTTCGTCGTCGGCCTCGACTTCCGGCTTCGGACCGCTATCGAGGCCCTTGGCCGCGACATCACGCTCCACCAATTCGATCACGGCCATGGTCGCCGCATCGCCGTAGCGAATGCCAGCCTTCAGAACGCGGGTATAGCCGCCGGACCGTTCCTTGTAGCGCTCGGCAATGGTGGTGAAGAGCTTGTCGACGATCTTCTCATCCATGATCTGCGCATAGGCCTGGCGACGCGCATGGAGCCCGCCGCGCTTGCCCAGCGAGATGATGCGCTCGACATAGGGGCGCAGCGCCTTGGCCTTGGGCAGCGTGGTCGTGATCTGCTCGTGCTTGAGCAGTGATGTCGCCATGTTGCGGAACATGGCCACCCGGTGGGTGGAAGTGACGCCAAGCTTTCGATTGGCCATACCGTGACGCATAGTCTGAGCTCCTTAGTCCGTTCGGATCAGAACGGCTCTTCAATCTTCTTGGCGAGGTCTTCGATGTTCTCGGGCGGCCAGCCGGTGACCGACATGCCAAGGCCCAGGCCCATCGAGGCAAGCACTTCCTTGATCTCGTTCAGCGACTTGCGGCCGAAATTCGGCGTCCGCAGCATCTCCTGTTCCGACTTCTGAACAAGGTCACCGATATACACGATGTTGTCGTTCTTCAGGCAGTTGGCGGAGCGGACGCTAAGCTCCAGCTCATCCACCTTGCGCAGCAGGTTGCGGTTGAAGGGCAGGTCATCCTGCACGTCTTCGACCACGCGCTGGCGCGGCTCGTCGAAGTTGATGAAGAGCTGCAGCTGATCCTGCAGGATGCGGGCGGCCACGGCCACCGCGTCATCCGGCGCGACCGTGCCGTCGGTCTCGACGTTCAGCACCAGGCGATCATAATCGGTCACCTGGCCAACGCGGGTCGGCTCCACGCGGTAGGCCACGCGGCGTACCGGCGAATAGATCGCATCGATGGGAATGAAGCCGATCGGCGCATCCTCCGGCCGGTTCATCGCCGCCGGCACATAGCCGCGGCCGACCTGGACGGTGAACTCCATGTTGAGCGTGGCACCATCGTCCAGCGTGCAGAGCACGAGGTCCGGGTTCGCGATCTCGATGTCGCCAGTGGTCTGGATCTGGCCGGCGGTGACTTCGCCGGGGCCGCGCGCGGTCAGGTTCAGGCGCTTGGTGCCCTCGCCCGGCATGCGGATGGCCAGCTGCTTCACGTTCAGCACGATGTCGGTGACGTCTTCGCGCACGCCGTTGATGCTGCTGAACTCATGCAGCACGCCGTCGATGCGGATGCCGGTCACCGCCGCGCCCTGCAACGAGGACAGCAGGATCCGACGGATCGCATTGCCCAAGGTCATGCCGAAGCCGCGCTCCAGCGGCTCGGCCACGACGGTGGCGGTGCGGTTGGGGTCTGCCCCAGGCTCCACGTCCAGCCGCTCGGGCCGGATCAGGGAGCGCCAATTGCGTTCGAGCATGGCGTTAGTCTCCGAAAGGTTGCGATGGCCGAGTCCCTGTGGGGATCAGACCCGCCGGCGCTTGCGCGGGCGGCAACCATTGTGCGGGATGGGCGTCACGTCCTTGATGGAAGTGACGTAGAAACCAACGGATTGCAGCGCGCGCAGGGCGCTCTCGCGGCCCGAACCAGGGCCACTCACCATGATTTCCAGCGTTTCCATCCCGTGTTCGCGGGCCTTCTTGCCGGCGTCCTCGGCGGCCATCTGCGCGGCGTAGGGCGTGCTCTTGCGGCTGCCCTTGAAGCCCTGCGTGCCCGAGGAGGACCAGGAAATCGCATTGCCCTGGGCGTCGGTGATGGTCACGATGGTGTTGTTGAAGGTCGCAAGCACATGGGCCACGCCGGAAGAAATATTCTTCCGTTCCTTCTTACGGGGGCGGGAGCCGCCGGGAGTTGCTGCGCGTGCCATATTACTTCGTCACCTTCTTCTTGCCGGCGATGGCCACGGCCTTGCCCTTGCGGGTGCGCGCATTGGTGTGCGTGCGCTGGCCACGGACCGGCAGGCCCCGGCGATGGCGCAGGCCGCGATAGGCCGCCATGTCCATGAGCCGCTTGATGTTCATCGCAACTTCACGGCGGAGGTCACCCTCGACGCGGTAATCACGATCGATGGTCTCACGCAGCTTGCCGATTTCCTCATCGGTCAGCTGGTTGACCCGGCGTTCAGCGGGGATGCCCAGCTTCTCGCAGATGTCCTTGGCGTTTTGAGGGCCAATACCAAAGATATAGCGCAGCGAGATCAGCACGCGCTTGTTCGTGGGGATATTCACGCCGGCGATACGCGCCACTGAGCTGCTCCTGTCGTCTCAAAGTCGGGCGGCGGCGGCCCTGGGGCGCGCTACCGTTTGGGAATGGGTAAAAACGGCAAGGCGGCGCGCTGGCGCCGTTGCCGAAAGAAGCGGGGCACTACACCCCGGAACCAAAAGAGTCAACGGCACGTTCATGGCTTCACGATCGAAGACAAGGCGCCGAAGACGCTGTCCATCGACGCCATGCCATCCACCGCGGAAAGCTTGCCCTGCGCCCCGTAGAAGGGCAGCAGGGGCGCTGTCTGCCGGTGGTAGGCGGCCAGCCGCGCAGCCACCGTCTCGGCCTTGTCATCCGCCCTGCGGCTGAACTCGGCGCTGCCGCAATTGTCGCAGACGCCATCGACGCGGGGTTTCTTGAATTCGTCGTGATAGCCAGCGCCGCAGCCCGCGCAGGTGTAGCGGCCGGAAATCCGGCCCACCAGCGCCGCGTCATCCACTTTCAGCTCGATGACGTGGTCGAGCGGAATGCCCTTCTCGCCCAGCATGGCGTCCAGCGCCTCGGCCTGCGGCACGGTGCGCGGGAAGCCATCGAGGATGAAACCATTCGCAGCATCGGGCTGCGCCACCCGATTGGCGAGCATGGCTGTGATGATCGCGTCCGGCACGAGGTCGCCACGCTCCATGATCGCGCGCGCCTCAAGCCCGACCGGGGTGCCGGCCTTGACCTCGGCGCGCAGCATGTCACCGGTTGAAATCTGCACCAGGCCGAAGGCCTCTTCCAGCCGCTTGGCCTGGGTGCCCTTCCCCGCGCCGGGTGGGCCCAACAAGATCAGGTTCATCAACGCTTTCCACCCCTTTGGCCACCCATCTGGCCTTTGCCGCCAAGGCGGGCCTTCTTGATCAAACCTTCATACTGATGCTGAAACAAGTGGGATTGCACCTGCGCCACCGTGTCCATCGTCACCGTGACGATGATCAACAGCGAGGTGCCGCCGAAATAGAACGGCACGCCGTAATTCGAGATCAGCAATTCCGGGATCAGGCAGACCACGCAGAGGTAAAGCGCCCCCACCGCCGTCAGCCTGGTCAACACCCGGTCGAAATACTCCGCGGTATTGGCACCGGGACGAATGCCGGCGACGAAGCCACCATATTTTTTCAGATTGTCGGCGGTCTCCACCGGGTTGAACACCACGGCCGTGTAGAAGAACGCGAAAAAGATGATCATCGCCATATACAGCAGCATATAGGCGGGCATGCCATGCGCGAGCTGGTTGGCGATCCATTGCAACCATGTATCGGCGGTCGCGTCGGTCGAGAAACCCGCCACCGTCGCCGGCAGCAACAGCAGCGAGGAGGCGAAGATCGGCGGAATGACGCCGGATGTGTTCAGCTTCAACGGCAAATGGGTGTTCTCACCCCCCATCATCCGGTTGCCGACCTGGCGCTTGGGGTATTGCACGGGAATGCGCCGCTGCGCCCGCTCGACAAACACCACGAGCGCGATCACCGCAAGCGCCGCCAGCAGGAAGAACATGATGAAGAAGGTCGACAGCGCGCCGGTGCGGCCGAGTTCCAGCGTCGCGATCAGCGCCGACGGCAGATTGGCCACGATGCCGGCGAAGATGATGAGTGAAATGCCGTTGCCCACGCCGCGCGCGGTCACCTGCTCGCCCAACCACATCAGAAACATCGTGCCACCCACCAGGGTGATGACGCAGGACAGCCGGAACATCAGCCCGGGATCCACCACGGCCGCGCCCACCGAACCGCGCACGCTCTCAAGCCCGACCGCGATGCCATAGGCCTGCACGATCGCGATCGCGAGCGTCAGGTAGCGGGTATATTGATTGAGCTTCTTCCGCCCGCTCTCACCCTCCTTCTTGAGGGCCTCCCAGGAGGGAATCGCCGCGGTCATCAACTGCACGATGATCGAGGCCGAGATATAGGGCATGATGTTCAACGCAAAGACGGTCATCCGCCCCAAAGCGCCACCCGTGAACATGTCGAACATGCCCAGGATACCGCCACCATGCTGGCGCAGCATCTCGCCCATCACGGCCGCATCGACGCCAGGCACCGGCACATAGGTGCCGATGCGATAGACGATCAGCGCGCCCAGAGTGAACCAAAGCCGCTTCTTCAGCTCGGTGGCCTTGGCCAGCACGCCGAAGTTCAGACTGGATGCGAGTTGCTCAGCCGCCGAGGCCATCGCCTAATCCCCATGAAAACGGCGCCCGAACACCTATCCGGGCGCCGCCCCATATTATCGCAAACCTCGCGCGAATGCGCGGGGTGGAAAAATCAAGCTTCGGGCGCCGCTTCCGCGGGCACGTTCAGCAGCGTGATCGTGCCGCCGGCCGCCTGAATGGCCGCAATCGCTGTCGCCGAAGCGCCGGAGACAGTGATGGTCACCGCCCGGGTGATCGTGCCCTGGCCGAGCAGCCGCACGCCGGAAAGCCGGGCCTGCGAGCGCACCACGCCCGCCGCCTTCAGCATCGTCTCGTCCAGCGGCTGGTCACCCGGCAGGCGGCCCTCGCTGATCGCCTTCTCCAGCGCGCCTACGTTCAACGGCGCATATTCCTTGCGGAAAATGTTCACGAAGCCGCGCTTCGGCAGACGCCGGTAGATCGGCAGCTGACCACCCTCGAAGCCGTTCAGCGACACACCGGTGCGGGCCTTCTGACCCTTCACGCCGCGGCCGGAGGTCTTGCCCTTGCCCGAGCCAATACCACGGCCAATGCGCTTGAACTTCAGCCGCGCGCCGTCGTTATCCTTAAGTTCGTTGAGCTTCATCTCACGATTCCACTTTCACCAGGTGCGCAACCTTCTTGATCATCCCACGAACGCTGGGGGTGTCTTCGAGGGTGCGAACCCGATTCATCTTGTTGAGGCCAAGGCCGATCAGCGTCTCGCGCTGGCCAGGCTTGCGGCCGATCGGCGAGCCGGTCTGCTTCACCGTGACGGTGGGCTTGGATGCCGCCGGCATCGAGGGCTCATCAGACATTGGCGGCCTCCGCGGTAGGCTCATCGCCCTTCTTGGTGCCAAGCAGATCGCCCACTTTCTTGCCACGGCGGCTGGCCACGCTGCGCGGGCTGGCGGCGCGCGCCAGGCCGGCGAAGGTCGCCTTCACCATGTTGTGCGGGTTGGTGGTGCCGGTGCACTTGGCCACGACGTCACCCATCCCCAGCGTTTCGAACACGGCGCGCATCGGGCCGCCGGCAATGATGCCCGTGCCGGCCGGAGCCGAACGCAGGATCACGCGGCCGGCGCCGAATTCGCCCACCACATCATGGTGCAAGGTCCGGCCTTCGCGCATTGCAACACGGATCATCGTGCGCTTCGCCCGCTCGGTCGCCTTGCGGATCGCCTCGGGGACCTCGCGCGCCTTGCCGGCGCCCCAGCCCACGCGGCCCTTCTGATCACCCACCACAACCAGTGCGGCGAAGGAGAACCTGCGGCCACCCTTCACCACCTTGGCGACGCGGTTGATGGTGACCAGCTTGTCCTTCAGGTCATCGCCTTCGGAAGTCTGCTGCTGGCGGTTGTCGTCGCGACGGCCACGGCCGCGGCCGCGACCTTCGCGCTCGCCACCACCACCACCTTCGCCGCCGCTGCGCGGTTCACGTGCCATATTGATCGCCCCTTAGAATGCCAGCCCGCCTTCGCGGGCGGCATCGGCCAGCGCTTTCACGCGGCCATGGTAGAGATAGGGACCGCGGTCGAAGACCACGGCCGAAACGCCGGCCGCCAGGGCCCGCTCGGCCACCAGCTTGCCCACCGCCACGGCGGCATCCTTGTCGGCGCCGGTCTTCAGCGCCTCGCGCAGCGTCTTCTCCAGCGAAGAGGCGGCAGCGACGGTGCGGCCAGCCGCATCGTCGATGATCTGCGCATAGATGTGCTTGCCCGAGCGGAACACCGACAGGCGCGCGCGCCCACCGGATTTCTGCTTCAGCTGATAGCGAAGACGGGCGCGGCGCCGGGCTTCGAGGTCGAGTTTCTTGAATGCCATTACTTCTTCTTACCCTCCTTCCGGAGGATTTGTTCGCCTTCGTACTTCACGCCCTTGCCCTTATAGGGTTCGGGACCGCGATAGCCGCGGATTTCCGCCGCCACCTGGCCGACCTGGCGCTTGTCCATGCCTTCCACCTTGATGGCGGTTGGCTTCTCGCATGTAATCTTGATGCCGGGCGGCACCGTGTAGCGGATTTCATGGCTGTAGCCGAGGTTCAACACCAGCTCCGGGCCCTGCACCGCGGCGCGGTAACCCGTACCGTTGATCTCCATGGACTTCACAAAGCCCACCGAAACGCCCTGCACCATGCTGTTGATCAGGCTGCGGGTGGTGCCCCACATCGTCCGGCTCTGCCGGTCGCGGCCGAGCGGCTTCACCGCCACCGCACCCGGCGCGATGTCCAGCTCGACCGATTCAGACACGGGCATGCTGAGCTCGCCCAGCTTGCCCTTCGCCACCAGCGTGCTGCCCTGGAGCGCCAAGGTGACGCCGGCGGGAACAGGCACGGGATATTTGCCAACGCGTGACATTCTGCTGGCCCCCTTAGAACACGCGCGCCAGCACTTCGCCGCCAACATTGGCAGCCCGTGCTTCAGCGTCGCTCATCACGCCCTTCGGCGTGGACAGGATGGAAATCCCCAGCCCGGAATAGAACTTCGGCAGCTCCTTGATCTTGGAATAGACCCGGCGCCCAGGCTTGGAGACGCGGCTCACTTCCTTGATCGCCGGCTCACCCTCGGAATATTTCAGCTCGATTTCGAGCTGAGCGACACCGGTGCGAATTTCAGAGAGCTTCCAGGCGCGGATGTAACCCTCGCGCTTGAGCACCTCCAGCACATCCGCCTTCAGGCGGCTGGCCGGGGCCACGCAACGCGACTGACGGGCGCTCTGGGCATTGCGGATGCGGGTGAGCAGGTCACCCACGGGATCGGACATCGACATGTCTGCGCTCCCTTACCAGCTGGCCTTGACCACACCGGGCAGCTGCCCGCTGTTGGCCATGGAACGCAGCATGTTCCGGCAAAGCTTGAATTTCTGATAGTTGCCGCGCGGGCGACCCGTCAGCTCGCAGCGCAACCGCACGCGCACCTTGGCGCCGTTGCGGGGCAGCTGCGCGAGCTTGATGGTGGCCTCGAAGCGCTCCTCGATCGGCGCCTCGCGGTCCATCACCACGGATTTCAGCTTCGCACGCTTCTTGGCATGCGCGGCCGAAAGCGCCTCACGGTGCTTGTTCTTCTCGATGGACGAAGTCTTCGCCATATCGTGTCTATCCTCCGGAACCTGCGGACAAAAGCCCGCGGTTTTCCAATTGCCTCAGTTCGTGAAGGGAAGCTCGAACGCCTTGAGCAGCGCTTTCGCTTCCTTGTCGGTCTTCGCGGTGGTCACGAACACGATGTCCATACCGCGAACGGTGTCCACCTTGTCGTAGACGATCTCGGGAAACACGATCTGCTCCTTGAGCCCCATCGCGTAGTTCCCGCGGCCGTCAAAACCCTTGGTACCCTGCAGACCACGAAAATCGCGCACCCGCGGCAGCGCAATGGTCACCAGACGGTCGAGAAATTCGAACATCCGGGTCTTGCGCAGCGTCACCTTGGTGCCGATGGCTTGGCCTTCGCGGATCTTGAAGCCGGCGATCGCCTTCTTCGCCATCGTGCGCACCGGCTTCTGACCGGAGATCAGCATCAGGTCGCCCACCGCGGCGTCGAGCTTCTTCTGGTCGCCCGCCGCCTCGCCCACGCCCATATTGATGACGATCTTCGTCAGCTTGGGCACTTCCATCGGGTTGGTGTAGCCGAACTCCTCGATGAGCTTGGCCCGCACCTTCTCGCGATAGGCAATGGCCAGGCGGGCCTCACCCTCGCTCGCCACGGCCGCGCCGGCCGCGGCCGGAACCGTGCTCTGGCCACGCGTCGTGCCCTCGGCCTTGACGGGGGCGCCAGCGCCACCCGACTTGCCGCCGGTCTTTTTGTTACCGGGCTTGCCGCCCTTCGCGGGCGCGCCCTTGCCTTTTGTCCCGCTCATGCGTCGAGCACCTCACCAGATGCCTTGGAGACACGGACCTTGCGGCCATCCTCCAGGGTCTTGAAACCAACCCGCGCCGGCTTGTCGGACTTGGGGTCAATCAACGAGATATTGCTGAGGTGAATCGGCGCTTCCTTGGTGGTGATGCCACCCGGCTTGCCCATGCCCTGCGGCTTCTCGTGCTTCTTCACCAGGTGCACGCCCTGCACCAGCGCCCGCGTCTCGGTCGGGAACACGCGAAGCACTTCGCCGCGCTTGCCCTTGTCGCGCCCGGTCAGGACGACGACGCGGTCGCCCTTCTTGATCTTGGCGGCCATCGTTACAGGACCTCCGGCGCCAGCGAGATGATCTTCATGAACTTCTTGGCGCGCAGCTCGCGCACCACGGGTCCGAAGATACGCGTGCCGATCGGCTCATTGGCCTTGTTGATCAGAACCGCCGCGTTCTTGTCAAAGCGGATGGCCGTGCCGTCGGCGCGGCGCACCGGATAGGAGGTGCGCACGATCACCGCGCGCTCGACCGAACCCTTCTTCACCTTGCCGCGCGGAATCGCTTCCTGCACCGCGACCACGATGATGTCACCCACCGAGGCGAAGCGGCGCTTGGAGCCGCCCAGCACCTTGATGCACTGCACCCGACGCGCGCCGCTGTTGTCAGCGACCTCGAGATTGGCTTCGACGCCGATCATGCCGGAACTCCTTCAGCAGCCACGAGGCCCTCAGGCTTCGCGACGGCATCGCCATTGCGGGCGATCAGCACCCACGTCTTGCGCTTGCTGATCGGACGGCACTCCTCGATGCTCACGAGGTCGCCCTCCTTCGCCAGATTCTCTTCGTCATGCGCGGCGTATTTCTTCGAACGCCGGATGAACTTCTTGTAGAGCGGATGCATCACGCGACGCTCGACCAAGACGGTGACCGTCTTGTCCTGCTTGTCGCTGGTGACCCGCCCGGTGAGGACGCGCTTCGGCATGGCCGGGGTCTCCTCTTCAGGACTGGGGTTGGGCCGAGCGGGCACGCTCGGTCTGGATTGTCTTCACCCGCGCAATATCACGGCGAACGGCCTTGATACGGTTTGTCGCTTCCAGCTGGCCGGTGGCCCGCTGAAACCGCAGGTTGAACTGCTCTTTCCGCAGGTCCAGCAGCATGGCCTGCAGCTCATCGGCGCTCTTCGCGCGCACGTCGGAAGGCTTGGTCATATCAGGCGTCTCCACCCAGACGGGCCACGATCTTGGTCTTGATCGGCAGCTTGGCAGCGCCAAGGCCGAGCGCTTCCTTCGCCGTGTCGAGCGACACGCCGTCGATCTCGAACATGATGCGGCCGGGCTTCACCCGGGCCACCCAGAATTCCGGCGCGCCCTTGCCCGAGCCCATGCGGACTTCCGCGGGCTTGGAGGAGACCGGCACATCCGGGAAGATGCGGATCCACACCCGGCCCTGGCGCTTCATGGCGCGGGTGATCGCGCGGCGAGCCGCCTCGATCTGCCGCGCGGTGACGCGCTCAGGCTCCAGGGCCTTCAGGCCATAGCCGCCGAAGGACAGGGTGAAACCGGTCCGGGCGATGCCCTTGATGCGGCCCTTATGGGCTTTACGAAAAGTCGTGCGCTTGGGTTGCAGCATTGGTCTTTACCTCTGCGGCGCTTGTTCGGCGGCGCGCTTGTCCTGCGCCGACGGGTCATGCGCCATGATCTCGCCCTTGAAGATCCAGACCTTCACACCGCAGGTGCCATAGGTGGTCTTCGCCGTGGCGACGCCATAGTCGATATCGGCACGCAGCGTGTGCAGGGGCACACGGCCCTCGCGGTACCACTCCATACGCGCAATCTCCGCCCCGCCCAAACGGCCGGAGCAATTGATACGGATGCCGCCGGCGCCAAGACGCATGGCCGACTGCACCGCACGCTTCATCGCGCGACGGAACGCCACGCGGCGCTCCAGCTGCTGCGCGATGCTGTCAGCGACCAGCGTCGCATCCAGCTCCGGCTTGCGGATCTCGAGGATGTTCAGCGCGACCTCGGCACCGGCAAGCTTCGCCATGTCCTTGCGCAGCACCTCGATATCGGCGCCCTTCTTGCCGATGACGACGCCGGGGCGGGCGGCATGGATCGTCACACGCGGCTTCTTGGCCGGACGCTCGATCACCACCTTGGCCACACCGGCGCCCTTGAGACGCTCCTTGAGCGCCTCGCGCAGCTTCACATCGGCATGCAACAGCTTGGCGTAGTCGCGCCCGGCGAACCAGCGGCTGTCCCAGGTGCGGTTGATGCCGAGCCGAAGCCCGATCGGATTGACTTTGTGACCCATATTACGCGGCTTCCTGTGTCACGGTCTGCTCGGCGACCACAATCTTCAGATGGCTGAACCACTTCTCGACCTGCGCCGCCTTGCCACGACCACGCGCCATGAAGCGCTTCATCACCATGGCGCGGCCCACCTCGGCACGGCTCACGACCAGCCGGTCGACGTCCAGCTGATGGTTGTTCTCGGCATTCGCGATGGCGCTTTCCAGCGTCTTGCGCACGGTCACCGCGATGCGGCGCTTGCTGAAGGTCAGCTGCGCGATCGCATCCTGGGCCTTGGCGCCACGAATGGTCTGCGCCACCAGGTTCAACTTCCGCGGGGAGACGCGAATGTTGTAGGTGATGGCCAGCGCCTCGGTCTCAGCGACCGAGCGGGGATGTTTCGGCTTGCTCATATTAGCCCCGCTTCGCTTTCTTGTCCGACGAGTGGCCGGTGAAGGTGCGCGTCGGCGAGAACTCGCCGAACTTGTGCCCCACCATATTCTCGCTGACCTGCACCGGCAGATGCTTCTTGCCGTTGTAGACGCCGAAAGTCAGGCCCACGAACTGCGGCAGGATGGTGCTGCGACGCGACCAAATCTTGATGATCTCGTTGCGGGTGGATGCACGAGCGGCATCCGCCTTGGCGAGGAGGTATCCGTCCACGAACGGACCTTTCCATACGCTGCGCGGCATTGCTTAGCCCTTCGTCGCGTTGCGGCGGCGCACGATCAGTCGATCGGTCCGCTTGTTGTTGCGGGTCTTGGCGCCCTTGGTGGGCTTGCCCCACGGGGTCACCGGATGGCGACCGCCCGAGGTGCGGCCTTCGCCACCACCATGCGGGTGATCCACCGGGTTCATCGTCACGCCGCGGTTGTGCGGCTTGAAGCCCAGCCAGCGCATACGGCCGGCCTTGCCCAGTTCCTGGTTGCTGTTGTCCGGGTTGGACACGGCGCCCACGGTCGCGATGCACTCCGCACGGACAGTGCGCACCTCGCCCGACTGCAGCTTCAGCTGCGCGTAGCCTGTATCCTTGCCGACGAGCTGGCAGAAGGTGCCGGCGGAACGCGCCACCTTGGCGCCCGCGCCGGGCTTCAGCTCGATATTGTGCACGATCGTGCCGACCGGGATATTACCCAGCGGCATGGCATTGCCCGGCTTGATGTCGCACTTCTCAGCCGCGATCACCGTGTCGCCCACCTTCAGGCGCTGCGGCGCGATGATATAGGCCAGCTCACCATCGGCGTACTTCAGCAGCGCGATGAATGCAGTGCGGTTCGGGTCGTACTCGATGCGCTCGACCACCGCCGGCACATCGAACTTGCGACGCTTGAAGTCGATGATCCGGTAGGACTGCTTGTGCCCGCCCCCACGGAACCGCACCACGATCCGGCCGTGGTTGTTGCGGCCGCCATGGCTGTGCTGCCCCTCGGTCAAGCCCTTGATGGGCTTGCCCTTCCAGAGCTCCTTGCGGTCGATCAGCACCGTGCCGCGAAGGCTGGGCGTGACCGGCTTGAAATTCTTCAGTGCCATGGAATTACGAAAGCCCCGTCGTCAGGTCGATGCTCTGGCCTTCGGCCAGCTTGACCATTGCCTTCTTCCAGTCCGAGCGAACACCAGGGCGGCCCTTGAACCGCTTGGTCTTACCCTTCACCACGATGGTGTTGACCGCCAGCACGGTCACACCGAACAGACCCTCGATGGCCTGCTTGATGTCCGGCTTGGTCGCCGTCAGCGGCACCTTGAACACGACCTGGCCCTTTTCGGACAGCGCGGTCGCCTTCTCGGTCACCAGCGGCGAGAGGATGGTTTGATACATCTTCTCCTTGCTGATGCGCGGGGCTGCCTTCGGCTTGGAAATGGTCGCGCTCATGCCAGGCGCTCCTTCAGGGCTTCGACGCCGGCGCGGGTGACCGCGAGAACGTCGTGCTTCAGGATGTCATACACATTCGCGCCCATGGTCGGCATCGCCTGCATGTAGGGGATGTTGCGGAAGCTGCGGTCGAAACCGGCATCCACCGTCACATCAACCACGAGTGCCGACGTCCAGCCCAACGCCTTCACCTTGCGGGCCATGACGGCGGTCTTGGCCTCGGCAGGCGCCGAATCCAGGATCACCAGCTTGCCCTCGGCGGCCTTCTGGCTCAGCGCCGAAATCAGGCCGAGGCGGCGCACCTTCTTGTTCAGCGAATAGCCATGGTCGCGCACGACCGGGCCATGCACAATGCCACCCTTGCGGTATTGCGGCGCGCGCAGCGAGCCCTGACGGGCATTGCCCGTACCCTTCTGGCGATAGGGCTTCTTGGTGGTGCCGGAGACCTCACCCATGCCCTTGACCTTGTGGGTGCCGGCGCGGCGCTTGGCGAGCTGCCAATGCACCACGCGCGCCATGATGTCCGGACGCGGGGCGACCGCGAACAGATCGTCCGGCAGCTCCAGCTCGCCAACCTCGGCATTGTCGAGGGAAATGACTTTGACTTGCATCGGGGTGTGTCCTTACGCCACGCCGGCCGGGAACGGCGCGTCGGCATGGCGGGTCCGCTTCACAGCGTCCTTCACCAGCACATAGCCGTTCTTGCCGCCGGGAATGGCGCCCTTGATCAGCAGCAGCCCACGCTCGAGGTCCACGCCCGCGACCGTGAGGTTCTGCGTCGTGATCCGCTCATAGCCCAGATTGCCGGCCATCTTCTTGTTCTTGAAGGTCTTGCCCGGATCCTGCCGATTGCCCGTCGAACCATGCGAACGGTGGCTGATCGACACGCCGTGCGAGGCTTCGAGACCGGCAAAATTCCAGCGCTTCATGACGCCTGCAAAGCCCTTGCCGCGGCTCATCCCGGTGACATCGACCTTCTGGCCGGCCACGAAATGCTCCACCGACAGCTTGGTGCCCAGCTCCAGCATGGCGTCGCCGCCCACGCGGAACTCGACGACCTTGCGCGGCGCCTCGGTGCCGGCCTTGGCGAAGTGCCCCTTATTGGCCTTCGTCACATTCTTCGGCTTCGCGCGGCCGATGCCGAGCTGCAGCGCCTCGTAACCATCCGTCTCGGTGGTCCGCTGGGCGATCACGCGCACATCGTCGAGGTGCAGCACGGTGACGGGCACGGTTGTGCCGTCATCATGAAACAGCCGGGTCATCCCCAGCTTGCGGGCGATAAGCCCCGTGCGGCCGGTCTTGGCCATGTTGGTCGAAGCCATAGTCTGGCGTCCTCTAGATCTTGATCTCGACGTCCACACCGCTGGCCAGGTCGAGCTTCATCAGCGCGTCCACAGTCTGGGGCGTGGGGTCGACAATATCGAGCAGCCGGCGATGGGTTCGGATCTCGAACTGCTCGCGGCTTTTCTTGTCCACATGCGGCGAGCGGTTCACGGTGAAACGCTCGATCTGGGTCGGCAGCGGGATGGGGCCGCGCACCTGAGCACCGGTCCGCTTCGCGGTCTGCACGATCTCCTTGGTGCTGCCATCGAGCACGCGGTGATCGAACGCCTTGAGGCGAATCCGGATATTCTGGCTGTCCATCTTCTTACGGTCGCTCAATTGCTGATGCTTGCAACGACGCCGGCGCCCACCGTGCGGCCACCCTCGCGGATGGCGAAACGCAGGCCCT
>CAYNBM010000029.1:0-56528 GCA_964395305.1 uncultured Rubritepida sp. | reverse complement strand
CGCTCGACGTCACCATCCAGGCGCAGATCCTCGACCTGATGCGCGACCTCAAGCATCGCGTGGGCGCGGCCATCGTGCTGATCACCCATGACCTGGGCGTGGTCGCCGAAGTCGCCGAGCGGGTGATCGTGATGTATGCCGGCCGCAAGGTGGAGGAAGCCACGGTCGCGCAGCTCTTTGCCAAGCCGCGCCATCCCTATACCCAGGGCCTGCTGGGCTCGGTGCCCAAGCTCGGCTCCTCGCTGACCGGCGAAACCACGCGGCTGGCGGAAATTCCCGGCCTCGTGCCCAGCCTGAAGCGCAAACTGGAAGGCTGCGTCTTCGCCTCGCGCTGCCAATACGCGACGGATCTTTGCCGTCAGGTCGTGCCTGGACTCGAGGAGAAATCGCCCGGCCATATCGCCGCCTGCCATTACGCCGAACGTGAGGTTGTCGCAGCATGAGCACCGATGGTCGCAGGGTCGATTGGCCCGGGGAACTGAATCGGAGCGGCGGACAATGAACCCGATCCTGCAAGTCTCCGATCTCAAAAAACATTTTCCGGTCAAGGGTGGGCTCTTCGGCACCACCGTGGGCCAGGTCTATGCCGTGGACGGCGTGAGCTTCGAGATCAACAAGGGCGAGACGCTCTCGCTGGTCGGCGAAAGCGGCTGTGGCAAATCCACCGTGGGCAAGGCGGTGCTGCGGCTTTTTCCGCTCACCGCCGGCCAGGTGGTCCTCGACGGCAAGCGCATCGATGACATGTCGGCCGGTGAGCTTCGTCCCTTGCGGCGGAAAATCCAGGTGGTGTTCCAGGACCCATTCAGTTCGCTGAACCCGCGCATGAAGGTGCGCGACATCCTGGCCGAACCCATCACCAATTTCGGCATCGCCACCCAGAAGGAGGATATCGACCGCCGGGTGGCCGAGCTGATGGACAAGGTCCGCCTCCCGCGCGATGCGGTGAACCGCTGGCCGCATGAGTTCTCCGGCGGCCAGCGCCAGCGCATCTGCATCGCCCGCGCGCTGGCGGCCGACCCCGATATCATCGTCTGTGACGAGGCGGTCTCGGCGCTGGACGTCTCGGTGAAGGCGCAGATCGTCAACCTGTTGCAGGATCTGCAGGCCGAGCTGGGCCTGGCCATGCTGTTCATCAGCCACGACCTCGCCATCGTCGAGCACATGACGCATCGCGTGGCGGTGATGTATCTGGGCAAGATCGTCGAGGTCGCGGACAAGCGCGACCTCTTCGGTGCGCCGCGGCACCCCTATACCGAGGCGCTGCTCTCCGCCGTGCCGGTGATGGAGCCGGGCGGGGCGCCCGCGCGGATCATTCTCAAGGGCGATGTGCCAAGCCCGATCCGCCCGCCCCCGGGCTGTCGCTTCCACACCCGCTGCCCCTATGCCTTTGACCGTTGCCGCAAGGAGGAGCCGAAGCTGGTCGCGACCGGCAACAACCACCTCGCCGCCTGCCACCTGCATGATCTGCCGGAGGCGGAGAACCCGCTGCTGAACCAGACCGGTGCCACGGCCTTCCGGGCCGCCTCGCTTGGCGCCGCCTGACACCATCCGCTTCGAGGCCCGCGCGCCGCGCGGCGGTTTTGGCCGGGTGGTGAAATTCCTGTTCTGGCTGGTGCTGCTGGCGCCGCCGCTGCTCATGCTCGGCACCTGCGCCGGGCTGCAGGGCTATGTGCTCTCCGAGGATGACGAGGTGGCGCTGGGCGCGCTGATGTTCGGCGCCAGCGCGCTGGGCGTGCTCTGGGCGGTGTGGCTGGGCGGCGTGCCGATCATGGGGTTGCTGCTGCTGCTGACGCGGGGGCGAAAGCTGGTCATCGAGCAGCCGAGGCCGTGAGCGGCGTGCCCGTCATCGCGGGCCGTCTTGACGCCTTGCGGGCTAGCGGCGAGGCTCCATCTCAACATCACTCAACGACGGGAGGCGGGATATGCCGCAAGTCACACTCACGGTGAACGGCAAGAGCCACAGCGTGGCGGTCGAAGGCCGAACCCTGCTGGTCGAGCTTCTCCGGGAAAAACTGCGCCTGACCGGCACCCATGTCGGCTGCGACACTAGCCAATGCGGGGCCTGCGTGGTCGACATCAACGGCGAATCGGTGAAAGCCTGCACCACGCTCGCGGTGATGTGCGAGGGCGCCTCGGTCACCACCATCGAGGGCCTGGCCGCGGCCGATGGCACCCTGCACCCCATGCAGGAGGCGTTTCGTGAATACCACGCCCTGCAATGCGGCTTCTGCACGCCGGGCATGGTGATGAGCGCCATCGACCTGGTGAACAAGCACCCCGAGGGCCTGACCGAGCGCGAAATCCGCGAGGGTCTGGAAGGCAATCTCTGCCGCTGCACCGGCTATCACAACATCGTCAAGGCGATCGCCGCCGCGGCCGATGTGATGCACGGCAAGCGCACGACCATCGCCGCCGCCGCCGAGTAAGCATTTCGCCCGCGCGCCGTATGGTCGGCGCGCGGTGGGACTTGGGCGCCAAGCCGCCGGAACAGGCGGCGCGCCTCTTCAGGGAGCGAGCATCATGGACTCTGTTGTCCCCTTCGAGGGTATTGGCGCCAGCGTGAAGCGCAAGGAAGACCTGCGCTTCCTCTCCGGCCGCGGCCGCTACACCGATGACATCAACAGGCCAGGCCAGACCTATGCCTGGTTCCTGCGCAGCCCCCATCCGCATGCCAGGATCACCTCCATCGACCTCGCGGCGGCGAAGGCCATGCCCGGCGTGATCGCCATCTTCACCGGCGAGGATATGGCGGATATCGGCGGCGTGCCCTGCGGCTGGCAGATCCACAACAAGGACGGCACGCCGATGAGCGAGCCGAAACACCCCGTGCTCGCGCAGGGCAAGGTGCGCTTCGTGGGCGATGCCGTGGCGCTCGTGGTGGCGGTAACCCGACCCCAGGCGCGCGACGCGGCCGAGGCGATCATGGTCGATTACGAAGTGCTGCCGGCGGCGGCCGACATGACCCAGGCCCAGGCGCCCGGCGCGCCCGCGGTCCATGACGATATCCCCAGCAACATCTGCTACGACTGGCATATCGGCGACAAGGCGACGACGGATGCGGCCTTCGCCCATGCGAAGCACGTCGTGAAATTCGAGCTGGTGAACAACCGCCTCATCCCCAATGCCATGGAGCCGCGCGCGGCCATCGGCGACTACGACCCCACGACGGATGAGCACACCCTCTACACCACCAGCCAGAACCCGCATGTCATCCGCCTGCTGATGGGCGCCTTTGTGCTGAATATTCCGGAAAGCAAGCTGCGCGTGGTCGCGCCCGATGTGGGCGGCGGCTTCGGCTCCAAGATTTTCCACTACATCGAGGAAGCGGCCGTCACCTGGGCGGCGGCGAAGGTGAATTTGCCGATCAAATGGACGGCAGACCGCACCGAATCCTTCATGACCGACGCGCATGGCCGCGACCACATCACCCAGGCCGAACTGGCACTGGATGAGGCAGGAACATTCCTCGGCCTTCGGGTGGTGACGCAGGCGAATATGGGGGCCTACCTCTCCACCTTCGCCACCTCCGTGCCGACCTATCTCTACGCCACGCTGCTCGCCGGCTGCTACCAGACGCCCACGATCTATGCCCAGGTGAAGGCGGTCTTCACCAACACCGTGCCGGTCGATGCCTATCGCGGCGCTGGGCGGCCGGAGGCGACCTTCCTGATCGAACGCCTGGTGGATGTGGCGGCGCGCGAGACGGGCATCGACAAGATCGAAATCCGCCGGAAGAATTTCATTCGCCCCGACCAGTTCCCGTATCAGACGCCGGTCGCCCTGCAATATGACAGCGGCGATTATTTCTCGACTCTCGACATGGCGATGAAAGCCTCCGACTGGGCCGGCTTCGAGGCGCGCCGCGCGGAGGCAGCCAAGCATGGAAAACTGCGCGGCATCGGCATCTCCACCTATCTCGAGGCCTGCGGCATCGCGCCCTCGGCGGTGGTGGGTGCGCTGGGTGCCCGGGCAGGGCTCTATGAGGTGGGCGTGATCCGCGTCCACCCGACCGGTTCCGTCACCGTGCTGACCGGCACGCATAGCCATGGCCAGGGCCACGAAACCACCCTGGCGCAGCTGGTCTCCGACCGCCTGGGCGTGTCCATCGCCAATGTCGACATCGTGCATGGCGATACCGCCAAGGTGCCCTTCGGCATGGGCACCTATGGCAGCCGGTCGCTCGCCGTGGGCGGCTCGGCCATGGTCAAGGCGATGGACAAGATCGTTGCCAAGGCCAAGCGCATCGCCGCCCATCTGATGGAGGCCGATGTCGCCGATATCGAGTTCGACCGCGGCACTTTCCGGGTCGCCGGCACCGACAAGACCAAGTCGCTGACCGATATCAGCCTCGCCGCCTATGTGCCGCACAACTACCCGATCGAAGAGATCGAGCCGGGGCTGGAGGAAACTGCCTTCTACGACCCGAAGAACTTCACCTATCCCGGCGGTTGCCACATCGCCGAGATCGAGATCGAGATCGAGACCGGGCAGGTCTCCATGGTGAATTTCACCGCGGTCGACGATGTTGGCCAGGTGATCAACCCGATGATCGTGGAAGGCCAGGTGCAGGGCGGCGTCGCCCAGGGCATCGGCCAGGCGCTGCTGGAGGCTTGCGTCTATGACGCGCAGGGCCAGCTCATCAGCGGCTCCATGATGGATTACACCATGCCGCGTGCCGATGATTTGGCCCCGGTTTCGGTCGCCACCCACACCACGCTGTGCACCCACAACCCGCTGGGGGTGAAGGGCTGCGGCGAGGTCGGCGCCATCGGCTCACCGCCCGCGGTGATCAATGCCGTGGTGGATGCGCTGCGCGATTATGGCGTGCGCCACGTGGAGATGCCGGCGACACCGGCGAAAATCTGGTCCATCATTCACGCCAACGCGCCGCGCATGGCCGCCGAGTAACTGAGAGACAACCTCCGCCCGATCGCCGCAGGCGCCCATCGGTCGGCCCAAGGAGACATCGACGATGTATGATTTCGCCTATCACAAGCCGTCTTCCGTCGCCGATGCGGTGGCACTTCTGGCGGCCGATCCCGATGCCAAACTGGTCTCCGGCGGCCACACGCTGCTGCCGGCGCTGAAGCACCGGCTGAACAAGCCCTCTTCGCTGATCGACCTCTCCGGCATTGCCGATCTCAAGGGGATCAAGAAGGTCGGCAATTCCATCGTGATCGGCGCGCTGACGCGGCATGTCGAAGTCGCGACTTCGGACATCGTGGCCGCCGCCATCCCGGCGCTGGCCTATATGGCCAGCCATATCGGTGACAATCAGGTGCGCAACCGCGGCACCATCGGCGGCAGCGTCTCCAACAACGATCCGGCGGCGGATTACCCCGGCGCGGTGCTGGGCCTGGGCGCCACGGTGCACACCTCCAAGCGCAAGATCGCGGCGGACGACTTCTTCCAGGGGATGTTCACCACGGCGCTGGAGCCCGACGAGATCCTGACCGCGATCGAATTCCCGATCCCGGAAAAGGCCGGCTATGCCAAGATGAAGAACCCGGCCAGCCGCTACGTCATGGCCGGCGCCTTCGTCTCCAAGGGGCCGATGGGCGTGCGCGTGGTGATCAATGGCGCGGGTCCGGGTGTGTTCCGGCAATCCGCCATGGAGGCCGCGCTGGCGGCCAGCTGGGCGCCGGGTGCGGTGGCCGCCATCAAGCAGGATGCCGATGGCCTGAACAGCGACATCCATGGCAGCGCCGAATACCGCGCGCATCTCGTGGGCGTGATGGCGAAGCGGGCGATCATCGCGGCCGGCTGAGGCATGCTCGCCGCCGATCTCGGGCTCTTCCTGGTGGCAGCGCTGCTGCTCGCCATCATTCCTGGGCCCGGGATGCTCTATGTCGGCGCCCGCACCCTGGCGGGGGGGCTGGGTGAGGGTCTGGCCTCCACCGCCGGGACTGGCCTGGGTGGGATGGTCCATGTCCTGGCCGGCGCGCTGGGCCTCTCAGCGCTGGTCATGGCCAGTGCCGAGGCTTTCACGGTGATGAAGCTTCTGGGCGGGTTGTACCTGATCTGGCTGGGTTTTCAGGCCTGGCGGCAGGCCGGGCTCGCATTGCAGGCCGGGGCTGACCTGCCGCCGCTGGGCATGCCCCGCGCCTTTCGCGAGGGTGTGGTGGTCGAGGCGCTCAACCCCAAGACCGCGGCCTTCTTTCTGGCCTTCATCCCGCAATTCCTGGACCTCTCGCGCGGCGATATCGGCTGGCAGTTTGTGCTGCTCGGCAGCATTTGCGTGGCGGCGAACACGCTTGTGGATGCGGGTGTGGCGCTGGCCGCGGGCCGGTTGCGCGATGTGGCGGGGCGGCGCGGCGATGTGCTGCTGCGGCTGCGCCAGGCTGGCGCCGGGCTGATGATGGCGCTGGGCCTGGGCGTGCTGCTGCTGCGTCGCCCGGCGGCCTGACAGGTCTTTCCCGACAGGCCTTTTCCTGGGGCGCAGGGCATGGCCCAATGGCACCCATGCAACTCGACATCCCCAGCATCCACGCCCAGGTCCGAGAAATCTTCGACCGCTACGAAGCCGCGATCGCCGCCAATGACACCGCGACACTCGACAGTATTTTCTGGGCCGATCCGCGCACCGTGCGCTTCGGCACCACGGAAATCCTCTATGGCCATGACGCCATCCGTGCCTTTCGCGCCAGCGTTTCGCGCTACGCCGCGCGCACCACGCGCAAGATCCACATCGTCACCTTCGGCGAGGATTTCGCCGCCACCCATCTCGAATATGAACGGGTGGAAACCGGCCTGATCGGCCGCGAGACCAAGATCATGGCGCGCATGCCCGAGGGTTGGCGGGTGGTCTCCGCCCATGTCTCGCTTCTGGCGCCGGCCGATGCCGGCCTGCAGAAGAAATGACCCATCTCATCGTCATCGGCGCGGGCATCATGGGCGCCTGCACGGCGCTGGAGGGGCTCGCCCGCGGCTGGCAGGTCACCATTCTCGACCCCGGGATCCCGGGCGGGGAGCAGGCGGCGAGCTATGGCAATGGTTGCTGGCTGAACCCGCTCAGCGTCATTCCGCCAGCACTTCCGGGGTTGTGGAAGAAGGTGCCGAAGTTCCTGATGGACCCGCTGGGGCCGCTGGCCATCCGCTGGCGCTACTTCCCGAAGGTGGCGCCCTGGCTGATGCGCTACCTCCTCGCGGGATGGACCGAACAGCGCGTCCTGCGCACCGCCCATGCGCTGCGCGGCCTCTTGGCCGATGCGCCTTCCCGCCACCTCGCCCTGGCGCGCGAGGCCGGCGTGGAGCATCTCATCGAACGGAAGGGCCTGATGTATGTCTGGGCCGATCGTGCCGGCTTCGAGGCCGAGGCCCTGGCCTGGCGCATCCGCGCCGCGGTGGGCTGCACCTGGCGCGAGCTGGATGAGGATGCGCTGCGCCAGCAGGAACCCGGCCTCGACCGCCGCTACCGCTTCGGTATCCTGACCGATGAGGGGGCGAGCTGCGCCGACCCCGGCGCCTATGTCGCGGCGCTGGTGGCGCTGGCGCAGGCCAAGGGCGCGCGGCTGGAGCGCGCTGCCGCCACCGGTTTTCGCATCGAGCGCGGGCGGTTGCGCGCCGTCACCACCGCCGCGGGCGAGGTGGCCGCGGATATGGCGGTGATCGCCGCCGGCGCGCGCTCCCGGCCGCTGGCCGCCGCCGCCGGCGACGACCTGCCGCTGGAGAGCGAGCGCGGCTACCATGCCGAGATCATCGCTCCCGAGGCCTCCATCCGCACACCGCTGATGCCCCATGACGGCAAGATGAGCGTGATCCGCACCGCCAATGGCCTGCGCGCGGCGGGGCAGGTGGAAATCGCCGGCATCGACGCCGAGCCGGACTGGCGACGCGCCGAGATCCTTCGCGATCATGTGATCCGCACCGTGCCCGGCCTGCCGGCCGATTTGCCGCCCGATCGGGTGCGGGTCTGGCTCGGCCATCGGCCCTCGATGCCCGATGGCATGCCGTGCCTCGGGCCTTCGGCGGCGTCGCGCGATATCTTTCATGGCTTTGGCCATGGCCATGTCGGGTTGGTCGGCGCGCCAGCCAGTGCAGCGATCATTGTGCGCCTGCTGGCCGGCGAAATGGTGCCCGAGGCGGCGGCTTTCGCACCCGCCCGCTTCACCGGATGATTCCTCTCGCATTTCACCCGGCGAGGTGGCATATTCACGGCAAGGCCATGCATCCCGCACTGCCTTTTTTCTGAATTTGGATTGTGCACCAACGTGTCTGACAATATGCCGGAAGGCGGGCTGATTGAAGCCAAGGTGAAGTGGTATAACGGGCGCAAGGGCTTCGGCTTTGTGCTTGGACCGGACGGGCAGGATGTGTTTTTCCATGCTTCCGCCCTGACTGACGCGGGCATCGAGCAGCCCGACACGGACGACACGCTGGTGTGCGAGATCGGTTCTGATCGCACGGGTCGGCGCCTCGTCACACGGATCACGGAATTGAAGCGTGGTCCGGGCGGTGGCGCCTCGCGCGGGTTTGGTGGCGCAGCCCCGGGTGGGTTTGGCGACCGTCCGCCGCGCGGCAATTTCGGCGATCGCCCGCCGCGTCGTGATTTCGGCGGTCCGCCGGGCGGCGGCGGTGGCTTCGGCGCCCCGGGCGGCTTCGGTGATCGCCCGCCACGCGGCAATTTCGGTGATCGTCCGCCGCGCCGCGATTTCGGTGCTCCGGGTGGCTTCGGAGGCGGCGCTGGCGGGGGTGGCTTCGGTGGGGGCGGTGGCTTCGGCGACCGTCCGCCACGGCGCGACTTTGGCGGCCCCCCGGGTGGTGGCATGGGTGGTGATCGCCCGCGTCGCGATTTCGGCGGCGATGCCGGTGGCCCGACCTATGGCGTCAATGGCACGGTGAAGTGGTTTGATCAGGTGCGCGGCTTCGGCTTCGTCACGCCTGATGATGGCGGCCAGGACGTCTTCCTGCATTCCTCCGTGCTGCAGCGCGCCGGCAAGCAGGATGTGCAGCAGGGCGAAAAGGTGGCTCTCGATGTCCGTGACGGGCAGCGTGGCCGCCAGGCCGTCACGATGAAGTAAGGCTTCCCAAAGGGATGTCTGTGAGGGGCCCCGGCAGCGATGCCGGGGCCTTTTTCATGTCTGGGTAACCGTGGACGGGCAGAGTGAGGGGATGTGGTGGCTTCTCCTCCTCCTGCCCGTGATGGCCGCGGCCCAGCCCGCCTGCAACGCGCAGCGGGAGGGGCAGGTCGCCTGCATGGCCGGGCGGCTCTGCGCCTGCCGGTATGAGACGGGCGGCAGCCTGACCGGCCGGCCTTCGGCGCATCGCTGGGATTGCGGCGCGCTGCGGCCGGATTGCCGCCGGCCGGACCCTGTGCCGCCGGGGGCGGATCACCCGGGGCTGAACCTGCTGCCCATTCCCCTGCCGCACGGCTTCGTCCCAACCCGGCCCACCCCGCCGGGGCCGCCCAAGCGACCCTGAGCATTTTCGCGCATGGCCAGTATGGGTTAGGCTTGGGCATCGGGAGGATTCAGGCCATGCAACGCCGTTCATTCATCGCGGCCACGCTGTCGGTTCCGGCGCTGGCGCAAACCGCCTGGCCCGACCGCCAGGTCCGCATCGTGGTGCCTGATGCGCCGGGTGGCGGCAATGACATCACCGCGCGGATCTTCGCCCATCACCTCGAACGCGCGCTCGGCCAGCCCTTCCCGGTGGACAATCGGGTGGGAGCGGGCGGGCGGATCGGGGTGGAGCATGTCTTTCGATCCCCACCCGACGGCGCCACGCTGCTGCTGGGCAATGCCGGCTCGAACGGCATCAACGCCGCGCTGTATCGGGACCTGCCGTATAATCTCGAGACGGATTTCACGCCCATCTCCCAGCTGGTCGCGGGCCCCAATGCGCTGTGCATCAACCCCCGCGCCCTGCCGGCGGCGGATATGGCCGGGCTGCTGGCGCTGTTGCGGGCGCGACCGCCGGGCAGCGTGAATTACGCTTCGGCCGGGCCGGGTTCGTCCTCGCATTTCTCCGGCGAGCTGTTCAAGGCCATGGCGGGGGTCGACCTCACCCATATCCCCTATCGCGGCGCCGCGCAGATGGGGCAGGCGGTGGTGTCGGGCGATGCGCCGCTGGTGATCGGCAATCTCGTGAACCTCCAGGGTTTTGTCGCGCGTGGCGAAATCCGGCTGATGGCCGTCACCTCGCTGGCGCGTTGGCCGGGCACGCCCGATGTGCCGACGCTGCATGAGAGCGGCCTGCCGGGCTTCGAAACCCTGGCCTGGAACGGTCTGTTCGGCCCGCCGGGCCTGCCGCCCGCGATCGGCGCCCGGCTGCTGCCCGAACTGCGCCGCATCGCGGCCCTGCCCGATGTGCGCGAACGCATCGCCTCCATCGGTGGTGAGCTGGTGGTGAGCGAGCCCGCGGCATTGTCCGCGCGGGTGCGCGAGGACATCGCGAAATGGCGGCGCCTCGCCGCGCAAGCCAATATCCGGGCGGAATAGCATGCGCATCACCGGGGTTGAGTTCCACGGCGTGGCGGTCACACCGCGCACGAATTGGTGCTTCCTGCTCGTCCGCACCGGGGATGGCCGCACCGGGCTGGGCGAATGCACGCTGGCCAATCAGGAGACGCTGCTGGCGGCCGAGGTGGCAAGGCTCGCGGCCCGCGTGGTGGGCGAGGATGCCGGCGCGCGCAACCGTCTGGCCCGGCTGCTGCCGCATGCTCCGGCTGGCCTCGTGGCGCAGACCGTGCTCAGCGCCTTCGAGGGCGCCTTGTGGGACCTCGCCGGTCAGGAGGCCGGAAAACCCATCCATGCCCTGCTCGGCGGCGCGCTGCGCGATGCCGTGCCGCTCTATGCCAATATCAACCGCGGCACCAATCCGCGCACGCCCGAGGGTTTCGCCGCCGCCGCCACCCGCGCGCTGGCCGCCGGGTTTTCCGCGATCAAGCTCGCCCCATTTGACCCCATCATTTGGGAGGATGCCGCCGATCCGGCATGGCGCGCGGGCTATGCCGAGGGTCTGGCCCGTATTGCCGCCGTGCGCGCCGCCATTGGCGCCGACCACGCGCTGATGGTCGACGCGCATTGGCGCTTCTCACCCGGCGGCGCGGCGGGGTTGATCCGCGACGTGGCGCGGGAAAACCTGTTCTGGCTGGAATGCCCGGTGGCCGAGGCCAACCACGCCGAAATCCGTCGCCTGCGCGGCATGGCCAATGACCGCGGCATGCGGCTGGCCGGCGCGGAGGCGCTGTCGGGCCTGGCCGCCTATCGCCCGCTGATCGAGACCGGCTGCTACGACGTGCTGATGCCCGACATGAAGCATTGCGGCGGGCATGAGGAGATGCGGCGCATCGCCGCCCTCGCGCTCACCGCGGGCGTCGAGATCGCCCCCCATAACCCCACCGGCCCGGGCTGCCACGCCCATTCCCTGCATGCCTGCGCCACCCTGCCCAACCTGTTGCCGCTGGAGGTGCAGTTCGGCGAGACCGCGCGTTTCTTCACCCTCTGCCCCGGCGCCAGCCTGGATTTTGCGGCGGGCGCGGCGGCGCTGCCGGGCGGGGCGGGGCTGGGGGTGGCGCTGGATGAGGTGGATGCGGCAGCGACGCCCTGGCAGCCCCAGGCCACGCCCTGGCTCGACCCGCGCCTGGGCTGAAGGGAATCTCGCCCTCAGAACCGCCGCGGCCGGAGCCCGGCCTGGAACCACGTGATCATCGAATAGATATCATAGACCGGCAGGCCGAGTGCTGCCTGCACATCGGCGGCATAGGGCGGCATGTTGGTGCATTCCAGCACCACCGCGCCCAGGTTTTTCACCCGCGCGCGCAGCGCCAGGGCCGCGTTCACCACATCGGCGCGGGCGGCGTCGACATCCATGTCCTCGCTCTCAGCCTTGATCAGCACGCGGAAGAATTCCCGCCCGCCCTCGCAGCCCTCGATGGGGGTATCGGGGGCGACCCCGGCACCCTCGAGATGGGCGGGGGTGAGGCCCGCCCGGTTCACGGTGACGATGCCCACACATTGCCCGGGTGGCAGGCTGGCCTGCACCCAGGGCACCTGCATCATCGATGATGTGGCCACCGGCACGCCAAGCGCCGCCGTCAGCTCCTGCTGAAAAATCGCCAGAAAACCGCAATTGGTGGTGATGGCCTCGGCCCCCAGCGCCAGCAATTCGCGGCCGGCGGCGATGAAATCGGGCAGCAGCCCGGCCGCCCCGCCCACCACCACCCGCTCGGGCGAGGCGCCCTCCACCACCTTGTAGAGCACCGGGAAGGGCCAGGTCCCCGCATTGCCCATATCGCCGGGGATGCGCGGGAAGCGGGCCTGCAGCATGAGGATGCCCAAAGGGGCGCCATAGATGGCGCGGCCGCCGCGGGCGATATGAGATTGAGGGATGTTCATTCCGACAGCTTAAGGCGCTAGTCTCGGCCCGGCCAAGTAGGAGCTTCCCGCATGCAACGCCGTACCCTCCTCGCCGTTCCCCTGCTCGCGGCACCCGCGCTGACCCCTGGCATGGCGCAGGAGGCATGGCCGTCGCGCCCCATCACCCTGCTCTCGGGCTTTCCCAATGGCGCGGGGACGGACATCTATTCCCGCCGCCTGGCCGAGCCGCTTGCCCGGCTGCTGGGGCAGCCCATCATCGTCGACAACCGCTCCGGCGCTGGCGGCAACATCGCCTCCGACCTCGTGGCCAAGGCGCGTCCGGATGGCTACCTGCTGCTGCTGGGCACGGGCGGCACCCATGCCATCAACCAGTCACTCTACCGCACGCTGCCGTTTCATGTGGTCAATGATTTTACTCCGATTGCCCATTTGGGCGATGTCCCCAATGTGCTGACCACGAGCATGCCGCGCCGGCCGCAGTTTCAGAATTGCGCCGATGTGCTGGCCGCCGCCCGCGCCCGCCCGCAAGCCGTGAGCTACGCCTCCACCGGCAATGGCGCCTCCACCCACCTCGCCGGCGCGCAGTTTGCCGCGGCCGCGGGCATCGACATGCTGCACGTCCCCTATCGCGGCCAGCCCGGCGCGCAGGGCGCGGTGCTGGCGGGCGATGTGGACCTCTTCTTCAACCAGGTCGGCCCGGCGCTCGGCGCCATCCAGGGCGGGCTGACCCGCGCCATCGCGGTGACCACCGCCACGCCCGTGGCGGCGCTGCCGGGCGTGCCCACGGTGGCCGAGGCCTGCAACCTGCCCGGCTTCGTCTCCACCACCTGGTATGGGCTGCTGGGCCCGGCCGGGCTGCCGCCCGCGATCGTCGCGCGCATCAACGCGGCCGTGCAGCAGGTGATCACCGCGCCGGAATTCGCGCAGTGGCTGGTTACGAGCCAGGGCATCGCGCCGCCGCCGGTGAACACGCCCGAGGGTTTCGCCGCCATCCAGATCCGCGATGTGGCGACATGGGCCGAGGTTGTGCGCCGCTCGGGTGCGACGGTGGATTGACCGGCCGCGCGCGCCGCGTGAGGCTCGCGCCATGACCGATCTCCTGATTTCCGGCGGCACCGTGATCACCATGGACGCGCAGCGCCGCATCATCGCCGATGGCGCGGTGGCGGTGGTGGATGGCCGCATCGCCGATGTCGGCCCCCGTGCCGATGTCGAGGCCGCCCACCCCAACCCGCGCCGGCGGATTTCCGCCCAGGGCAAGGTGGTGATGCCCGGGCTGATCGACGCGCATGGCCATGCCGGCCACGGCCTGGTGAAGACGATGGGCAGCGGCGACAGCCAGGCCTGGTTCAACGCCTGCCGGCAGATCTACACCCATGCCTCGCCGCCGGCCTTCTGGCGGGCCGAGGCGGCGTTGACCGCGCTCGAACGTCTCAGCTTCGGCATCACCACCGGCGTCTCGGTGCTGGGCGGCGGCGATTGCGTGATGCGGGTGGATGACGCGGCGCATGGCACCGCCCATGCCGAGGGCGTGGCCATGATCGGCATCCGCGACGTGATGGCGGTGGGGTATTGCCGCCCGCCCTTTCCCAATACCTATGACGGCCGCCCGGTCAGCGCCGAGCGGCAATTGGAGGTGATGCGCGAACTTTTTTCGGCCCTGCACAATCATGGCCGGCAGACGCTCTGCACCATGATGCCGGTGTTCCGCGGCGACACCGCCCACCAGGCGCTGATCACGGCGCAGGGCCAGGACATGCTGGCGCTCTCGGCCGAATTCGGTGCGCTGTTCCACCAGGACGGCCATCGCGCCGGGTCGATCGCCGAGGCCCATGAGCTTTTCGGCCTGCTCTGGCCCGGCGCGTTTCTGTCGCATTGCACCGACCTCACCGATGGCGACATCGCGGCCCTGGTCGAGACCGGCGCGCATGTCGTGCACAACCCCACCGCCATCGCCGCCGTGCGCGGCTTCTGCCCGGTGGCGAGGCTGCTCGATGCCGGGGTGAATGTGATCCTGGGCAGTGATGGCACGGCGCCGGACCGCAGCACCGACATGTTCCGCCACATGGTCATGGCCCGGCGCTATGCCCAGCGCGCGGCGCAGAGCGACAAATTGCTGCCGCCGGGCCGGGTGCTGGAGATGTGCACGGTCGATGCCGCCCGCGCCCTGGGCATGCCCGATCTCGGCGCGCTCAGCCCCGGCATGCTGGCCGATATCATCACCGTGGACCTCACCGCGCCGCATATGGCGCCGGCCAATATGCCGCTGTGGCGGGTGGTGTGCTTCGCCAGCGGTTCGGATGTGCGCGATGTGGTGGTGGGTGGCGATGTGTTGATGCAGGACCGCGTGATGGCCGGCATCGACGTGGACAGCGTGGTGGCGGAGGCGGAGGCGCGGGCGGCGGAGATGCTGGAAGCCTCGGGCCTGGGTGCGATGGTGGAGGAGGTGCCGGGCTGGGGTCTGACGCGCTTTCCGTGATCCCGGGCTGGATTCTCTTCACCGTCTCGGCGGCGGCCTTCCAGTGCTGGCGCACCGCCAAGCAGCAGAAATTGCGCGGGCAATTGTCGGTCAATGGCGCGGGGGTGGTGCGCTACCTCTATGGCGTGCCCGCGGGCCTCGCCATTCTGGCCGGCTATTGGCTGGCGTTTGGCGGCGAGGTTGGCGGGTTTTCCTGGGTGTTCTGGGCCTATTGCCTGGGCGGCGGCCTGGGGCAGATCCTCGGCACGAACCTGCTGATCATGAGTTTTGCCGGCCGCGGCTTCGCCGTGGGCACGGCCTATTCCAAGACCGAAGCCATCCAGGCCTCGATCATCGCCATCGTGCTGCTGGGGGAGACGATACCGTGGCTGTCCTGGGTGGGGATCGCGGTGTCGGTCGGCGGCGTGCTGTATCTGTCGCTGGCCGGGCGCGATCTGTCGCCGCGCGGGCTGCTGGAGGCGACCTTGCAGCCCGCGGCCATTCTGGGCATCGCCGCGGGCTTTGCCTTCGCGGTGTGTTCGGTCTTCATCAAATCGGCCAATCAGGCGCTGGATGGCGAGGATCTGGTGCTCAAGGCGCTGGTCTGCCTGGTCATTATCAATGCCATGCAGACGGTGATGCAGGGCGGCTTCCTGCTGGCGCGCGAGCCGGGGGAGATGCGGCGCGTCTTCTCGAGCTGGCGGGATTCGGTGGTGGTGGGCGCGCTCTCGGCCTGTGGTTCGGCCTGCTGGTTCTCGGGCTTCGCCCTGGCCCCGGTGGCCATGGTGCGCGCGGTGGGGCAGGTGGAGATCATCTTCACCCTGCTGGTCAGCCGCTTCTACCTGCGGGAGCATATCCGCGCGGCGGATGGTATCGGCGCGCTGGTGGTGGTGGCCGGCGTGGTGCTGGTGCTGCTGGGCAAATACGCCTGGGGCTAGGTTTGCGGCCTGTCAGGCTCGCAGATCGAGTTGCACGCCGCGCGGTGCGGCCTGCGGCGTGGCGGGGCGTGGCCCGCCGGGGATGGCGGCCTGGCTTGCGGCAATGATCTGGGCCTGCAACGCGGCCTCGCCCATGCCCGGCGCGCCGCCATGGGCCGAGGCATCGGCCGCGATCTTTGCCATGGTGGCCTGTGCGGCGCCGAGCGGCTTGGCGAAGTTCGATTCCGCGGCCAGTTCCTCAGGCGTCACCCGGCCGGGTTCCCGCTCGCCAGCGCTGGAAAGGGACAGAATCAACATCGGCGGGATCGGTGCGGCACGGGCGAGGGACTGCAACATATAGGTAACCTCCTGCGGCGATTGTCCTGGCAGGGGGTTACGCAAGGCTTAACGGCGGCGCCGGGATCGCGAAAAAATCGCTGGGTCAATCCAGCCGGATATTGGCCGCCCGCACCACCGCCTCGTAACGGGTGATTTCGGATTGCACGAGCCGGCCCAGCGCGTCCAGCGTGAGGTTCGAGCCCGTCATGCCGATGCCGGACAGGCGGCGCTGGGTTTCCGCCTCCCCCATCGCCATCTGGATTTCGGCCGCCAGCCGCTCGACGATCGCAGGATCGGTGCGGGCGGGGGCGAAGACGCCCTGCCAGACCTCCATCGAAAACCCCGCCATCGCCGGCAGGCTGGCGAGCGGCGGCACGCCGGGCAGCGAGCCATGCCCGGCCGCGGCGCTGACGGCATAGGCGCGAATCCGCCCCCCGCGCGCCAGGGGGGCCGCAAGCGTGACGGCCATGATCGCGAGGTCGAGCCGCCCGCCCATAAGGTCGGTGGGAATTTGTGCCGAGATGCGGTAGGGCACGTGCTCCAGCCGCGCGCCGGTGCGCGCGGCGATGATCTCGCCCAGCAGATGCAGCGAGGTGCCGGTGCCGGACGTGGCATAGGTCAGCCCATCGGGGCTGCGCTGCGCGAGGGTGATCAGCGCCGGCAGATCATCCGCCGCCAGGTCGAGCCGGCCGGCCAGGCATAGCGGCAGGGTTGCCAGCATCGCCACCGGCGCGAAATCGACCAGCGCGTCGTAGCGCACCACATTGGGGGTGACGAAGGGCGCTATCGCCAGCGTGCTCTCCACCGCCACAACAAGCGTATGGCCATCGGGGGCGGCGCGGGCCACGCGCTCCGTGCCGATCACGCCGCCGGCCCCGGGCACATTCTCCACCACAACATTCACGCCGAGGCGGCGCGAGAGTTCGGGGGCAAGCAGACGCGTCACCGCATCCACATTGCCGCCGGCGGCAAAGGGCACCACCAGGGTGATGGGGCGCGACGGCCAGGCCTGCGCGCGCGCCAGGGCGGGCCATGCGAGCAGCGGCAGGCTGCGGCGGGTGAGGCTCATGGCGTGGCGTCCTTCAGCAATGCGTCGAAGCTCTGGGTGAATGTGGCACGCCATGCCCGCTTCGTGCCGGCATCGACGAAGGCGCCGTCGATACCGTTCAGCATGAAGCCGCGCAGCGCCGTGGCGTCGAAGCCGAAAGCCTCGTGCATCAACTGCCAGCAGCGCGCGGAGTCGACGAGGTGCATGGTCGGATCGTCGGTATTGGGATGGATGGCGAGGCCCGCGGCGGGCATGCGGCGGATCGGGTGGTCCTCCGCCCAGCGCGCCTTGGGCAGGGTGCGCAGGTAATAGCTGTTGGTCGGCACCACGGTGACGATGAGGCCGCGACCCGCGATCTCACGGCAGAGATCGGGGTCCTCCAGCGCGGTGTAGCAGTGGTCCAGCCGGTCGACGGCGAGATCGCGCAGCGCGGTGCGGATGTTGTCCGGCCCGCAGCCGAATTCGCCGGCATGGGCGGTGCGCTTGAGGCCATGCCGGCCGGCCAGGCGATAGGCCTCGATGAAGAGCCCGGGCGGACCCTTCACCTCATTGTAGTCGATGCCGATGCCCACGGCCTTCTCATGCGGCCGCGCGGCCATCCACTCCACCATGGCGATCGCGGCCTCGGGCGGGGCCTCGCGGTCGATGGAGGGGATCAGCAGGGCGGTGATGCCATGCGCGGCCTGGGCATCCTCGAAGCCCGCGGCGATGCCGCTGAGCAGCCGGGCATAGTCATCGGCCGAGCGGCAACTGCCGGTGGGGTTCCAGAAGATTTCGGCATGGTGCACGCCCTGGGCCGCGTGGCGGGCGAGGTATTCGAGGGTGATGCGATGGAAATCGGCGGGGCTGCGCAGCACCTCCGCCTCCAGCGCCCGGAAGGCGCGGAGCACGCCCACCGGCTTCTCGCCGCGGATGTAGAAACCCGCGATCTCCCCGGCCGTGATGCCGGCATGGCTGGCCTGGGCGAGGTCCTGGAAGGTTGCCTCCGAAATCGTGCCCAGCAGGTGGTCGTGCAGGGCGATCTTCGGCATCGCCGCGAAGAAGCCGGCGGGCAGGGCGCTCACAGCCGCAGCGCCGCGCGCAGCAGGGCCGCGCGCATCCGGCGGTGGTAATCCTGCCTGTCCATCGGCACCGCATCGCTCTTGCGGATCACGCAGGTGATGTAGTTGTTGTCCACGCTGCAGGCGATGCTGGCGCAGGGGGCGAGGATGGCGCTGGCATCCAGCCGGCGCTCCCGGTTCCAGATGATGAAATGGCCATCCTCATCGGCGAAATTCCATTGGTGGAAGCCGGAGTAGTGTTCGGCCTCGGCCTCGTTCACGCCGTGCTGGAGGATGATGCTCGCACCGGTCCGCGCCACGATCAGCATCTCGATCAGGCACCACAGCGGCTCGATCGCGTGGTCCAGCGCATTGGTGCAGAGGATGAGGTCGAAGCTGTCGGCCGCGAAACGGGCGGAGATGTCCTCGCCAAAGGCGAATTGCGTGGGCAGCGGCACCGTGGCGCCGGCGGCCGCGATGATCCCGGCATAGATGTCGGCCAGCGGGTCGACAGCGGTGATCTCCACCTCGCGCCCCGGCACATGGGTGCCGGCCTTGGTGATCGGGCCGGCGCCGACATCGAGCACCCGGGCCGGGCCGGGCGGCAGCAGGGCGGCATGCCAATCCGCCATCGGCTGGGGCTGCATGCGGGCGGCGTATTCCCCGGGCCAGTTCAGGCCCTGGGTCGCGAACCAGTTGGTCCAGAATTCCCGCTCATGGGCGACGCCGCCCCGCCAGCTTTCGAGCGCGCGGGCCAGGGTCTGGCCCTGATCGTCGAAGAGGCTCTGGAGATAGGCGGGAAGGGTCTCGGGCATGGTTCCACTGACAGCAGGGTGGGCAGGGTTGCAAGCCCGCCCGCCGCGCGCAAGTTTGCCGGCCTGTCGAGGATGCCCAGCATGACCCTTCCCCGGCCGGCGATTCGTCCGGCACGCCCTGAATTTTCCTCCGGCCCCTGTGCCAAGCGGCCGGGCTGGTCGCTCGCGGCACTGGAGGGCGCGCTGCTGGGGCGCAGCCATCGCGCGAGCGCGCCGCGCGCGGCGCTGGCCGAGGTGATCAGCCGCAGCAAGGCGGTCCTGGGCATGCCCGAGGGGTACCGGCTCGGCATCGTGCCGGGCTCCGACACCGGCGCGATCGAGATGGCGATGTGGAGCCTGCTCGGCCCCCGCGGCGTGGATGTGGTGGCCTTCGAGAGTTTTGGCGATGCCTGGGCGGCCGATATCCGCCAGCAATTGCGGCTGGATGCGCGGGTGATCGCGGCGGCGTATGGCGCCTTGCCCGATCTTGGCGAGGTGGATTGGCGACGCGATTGCGTCTTCACCTGGAACGGCACGACGTCGGGCGTGCGGATGACCGATGGCGACTGGATCGCGGCCGACCGACAGGGGCTGTCAATCTGCGACGCCACCTCGGCCGCCTTCGCCATGGACCTGCCCTGGGACAAGCTGGATGTGGTGACCTGGTCCTGGCAGAAGGTGCTGGGCGGCGAGGCCGCGCATGGCATGCTCGCACTCTCGCCGCGCGCGGTGGAACGGCTGGAAAGCTATTCGCCGCCCTGGCCGCTGCCCAAAGTGTTTCGGCTGACCAATGGCGGTTCGCTGATCGAGGGCATCTTCAAGGGCGACACCATCAACACGCCGAGCATGCTCTGCGTCGAGGATGCGCTGGATGGGCTGCGCTGGGCCGAGGGCCTGGGCGGCCTGCCCGGGCTGATCGCCCGCAGCGAGGGCAATCTGGCGGAAATCGCGGCTTTCGTGGCCCGGGGCGGCTGGCGCTTCCTGGCTGAGGTGCCCGCGCAGCGCTCCTGCACCGCCATTTGCATCGCCCCCGCCGCGGATTGGTTCATGGCGCTCCCCGGCACCGGCCAGGCGGCGGTGATGAAGAAGGTGGCCGGCCTGCTGGAAAGCGAGGGTGTGGCGCTGGATGCCGGCGGCTATCGCGACGCGCCGCCCAGCCTGCGGATCTGGGGCGGGGCCACGGTGGAACGCGCCGATATTGCTTCGCTGTTGCCCTGGCTGGACTGGGCGCTCGAGGCGGCGAGGGGAGGATAAAGCGTTTTCAGGCCTTGCGGCTTCGCAAGGCGGCTCGGAAAACGCGCGCAAACACTGAGCTGGAGCCGTCCCCCACGGCCGCCCGCGCGTGCTCGCCCTATAGTTCGCCGATCCGCCCGGGATGCGCCTGCCCGGTCAGCACATGCCAGACGCCACGCAGATTGCCCCGGAACCGCCCCCAGCGATCCACCTCGGGCTCCGGCCGCAGCGATTTCACGCCATTGGCCAGCAGGTGCCGGCCGATGCTGCGCAGCGCATGGTCCCAGGGGTAGCTGCCCTTGCGGGCGAGGTAGACCGAATTGACCACCTGCGAATAGCCCAGCCTGCGCCCGGGCTGCCGGCCGATCTTGGCGCCGAGATGCACGCCGCGCGCGCCGCCCAGGCGCAGGATGGTCCCATAAGGCAAAAGCCGGCGGGAGAAATCGATATCCTCGTACCAGGCATAGGCCGGCAGGGCCTCGTCGAAGCGGATGCCATGGGCGCGCACCGGGGCCATCCGGAAGGCCATGTTGCAGCCATAGCCGTTGAAATGCGGGGTGACCGTCAGCGGGTCAGCGGGGGGCGCATCGGCGGCCAGGATTTTCCGAGCGTCCTCCACCGAAATGCCCGGCCCCTTGGCGCCGTCGGCGATGACGGTGCCGGTGGCGACGATGCAGTCGGGGTTCGCCGAGAAAACCTGTTCCAGCACGCCCAGCCATTCGGGCGCCGGGAAAAAATCGTCATCGATGAAGAGGATGGCATCGGCCTCGGGCGCCGCGTCCATGATGGCATTGCGCTGGCGTGGCAGCCCGGCTTCGGCGGTGATGAAGCGCAGGCCCGGGAAGCGCGCGGGCAGGCCCGTCACGTCGTCCTCGCTGACATGGCAGATGATGATGGATTGCGGCGGGCGGGTCTGCCGGTCGAGTTCGGCCAGCACCTCGCCCAGGATGGCGGGGCGGCCACGGGTGGCGATGCCGATGGCGATGTTCATGGCGTGAGCGGCGCCGGCGGCGGGGTTTGCGGGGCGAGGAAGCCGGCGAGGCGGCCGGAAAAACTCTGCCAGTAATAGGCGGCGTGGTGCAGCCGGCCTCGCAGCAAGGACAGCGCGGCCCCGGCCACCGGGCGGTAGAGAAACGCAGACCAGACGGAGAAGGGCACGGCATGGCGGCGCAGCACGAAGCCCAGCCCCATGCCGTAGCGATGGGCGCGTTCGGCCGCGACGTCGGAGAGGCGCTTGTCGGGATGCACCACCAGCAGGGCTGGGTTGTATTCCGCCCGCAGCCCGGCGGCCATGGCGCGGCAGACCAGGTCATTGCCCTCGGCGCTGCCGAAGGCGCTGCCGGGGCCGAGATTCTCGTCGAAGCCGCCCAGCGCCAGGGCCGTGTCGCGCCGCAACCAGAGGTTGAACTCGATCACGCTGGTCCAGACGGTGGCCAGCGTGATGGGCCCGCCCTGCGCATGCCATCGGCCCGAACCCAGGCCCCCTTCGGGAGAGGCGGCGGGGCCGGTCAGCACCGCCAGCCCCTCGTCCTGAAAGGCCCGCGCGACCCGCGCGAGGGTGCCCGGCGGCAGGGTGCAGTCATCATCGGGGAAGGCCGTGATGTCGCCGATCGCCGCGCGCAGGCCCAGATTGCGCGCGGCATTGGCATGCGGGCGGGGGCTGCGGAGGTGGCGCAGCGCGAGCAGCGGCGCGTATGTCGCCACCACTGGCGCCAGCCGGTCATCGGGGTTCTGGTCGACCAGGATGACATCGAGGGCCGGGTGGTTCTGCGCGACCAGGCTGTCGAACAGATCGTGCAATTCGGCCACCCGGCCCATGGTGGCGATGATAAGGGAGAAATGGGTCATCCCATCACCTCGGCGGTCAGCGCCGCGCGAAAATTCTCTTCCGAGAAGCGGGCGGCATTGGCATGGCAGGCGGCGGGGGAGAGCGGCGGGCCGGCCAGGAATTGCGCCACCGCCTCGCGCACCGCCGCCACGGTCTGTTCGCCGAACAGAATGCCGGTCTCGCTTTCCACCACGATGTCGCAGGCACCGCCGCGGCCATAGGCGATGAGCGGCGTGCCGGCGGCCTGGGCCTCGACCATGGCGATGCCGAAATCCTCTTCGGCGGCGAAGACGAAGGCCTGGGCGGTCTGGATCAACCGCACCAGCTCGGCCTGGGGCACCCGACCGCGCAGCTCGATATTCCCGGCCCCGGCGGCGGCGGCGATGACGCGCGGCGCCGAGGGTCCATCACCCACCACGATCAGCCGCTGCCCGGGCATGCCGGCAAAAGCCTCCACCACCAGCTCGATGCGCTTGTAGGGCACCTGGCGGGACGCGATGAGGAAATGCCCCTCCTTCTTTTCATAAAGCGGGAAGCCGGCGAGGTTCACCGGTGGGTGCAGCACCCGCGCCTCGCGCCGCCAGGCTTTCTGGATGCGCTCGGCGATGAAGCGGCTATTGGCCAGCAGCGTGTCGGGGCGGGCGGCGCTAGCCTGGTCCCAGAGCCGCATCCTGTGCAGCAGCCAGCGGGTGTAGAGCGACTTCACGCCCCGGGTCAGGCCGGCCTGGCGCAGGTATTGGTGCTGCAAATCCCAGGCATAGCGCATGGGCGAATGGATGTAGCTGATATGCCGCTGGCCCGGGCCGGTGATGGCGCCTTTGGCCACGGCGTGGCTGGAGCTCAGCACCACATCATAGCCCTGCAGGTCGAATTGTTCGACGGCGATGGGCATGAGCTGGAGGTAGTTGCGGAAGCGCTTTTGGGCAAAAGGCATCCGCTGGATGAAGCTGGTCTGCGGCCTGCGGCCACCCAGGAAATGCCGCTCCTCCTCCGGCAGGAAATCGCAGAGCGCGAAGAGATCGGCCTGGGGGAAGGCAAGAAGCATCTGCTCCAGCACCCGCTCGCTGCCGGCATAGCTGTCGAGCCATTCATGGATGATGGCAATTTTCATGGGCGATCATTCACGAGTTGCAGCAGCCGCGCCGCGGCGGCGGGCCAGGAGAATGTTTCGGCGCGCGCGCGGCCGGCTTCGGCCAGGCGAGCGTGCAGGCTGGGGTCGCCGATGAGGGGGGCGAGCTGGCGGGTGATGCCCTGCGGATCGTCGGGGGCGAACCAGAGCGCGGCATCGCCCAGCACCTCAGGCAGGGCGCCGGATTGCCCGGCGATGACCGGGCAGCCGCACCACATGGCTTCCAATGGCGGCAAACCAAAACCTTCGTAGCGGCTGGGGAAGATCAGGCAGAGGGCGTTTTCGTAGAGTGCCCGCAGCGCGGCGTCGGAGACGCGGCCGAGGGGACGGGCCGCGCCCGCGCCGGCCTCGCGGAACACGGTCGCGTCGCGCGCGCCGGCGAGGGCCAGGACCATGCCGTGCTGCTCCAGCAGCGCGGCGGCGCCTTGCAACGCCGACAGATTCTTGTGCGCGGCCTGGGTGCCGACGGCCAAGGCGTAGCGCCGCGGTTCCAGCCCATGCTGCGTCAGGATGGCCGTGTCGGCGGGGTTGCGAAGAATATGCTCGCCGCCTTCGGCCACCACGCCGATGCGCGTGGGGTCGATGCGGAGGTGATGGGCGAGGCGGCCGCGGGAGAATTCGCTCACCGTCAACAGACGGGTGCCGTTGCGGGCGAGAGAAAAATGCAGCGCGCGGTACCAGAGGCGGAAGGGCAGGGAATAGGATTCGGGCGTGTCGAAGACGCCGGCATCGTGGATCACCACCGCCTGCCGGCCGCGGCGGATCAATGGCGCGGTGTTGCCCAGGTTCAGCAGCAGCCCGGCGCGGGCGGCGGGGGCGAGTTCGAGCTGTTCCCAGACCTGGCCCTGCCGCCGCCCGATTTCGGTGCCGCCCTCGGCGCCGGGCGGGGTGAGGATGGTGGCCTCGGGCAGGCAGGCCGCGATTTCCCGGCAAAAGCGCTGCACGCCGGTCAGCGCCTGGGTCAGGTAGCGGCCATTGATGAAGAGCGGCGTCATGCGCGCAGCAACTGACGCCATTGCCGGGGGTGCCGCAAGGCGTGGCGTTCGTCCGGCAGCAGGGCCCGCCAGAGCAGTGCCGCCAGGGCCACACTGCCCAGGCCGAAGACCGCCGCCTTCCAATCCCAGCCCGGCGCCAGGGCCAGCGCCACCAGCACCATCCCGGCCCCCAGCATGGGCGGCATCAAGCCGCGCGCCGCCACCGCCGCGGGCGGGTAGAGCCGGGCGGCGAAATAGAGTTTCCCCAGGGCATCGACGGCGACGCGCAGGCACCACGCGATCGCCGCGCCTTCGACGCCGCCCCAGATCAGGAACAGCGCGGAGAGCGGCAGGAAGACCACGGCCTGGCCGAGCACGAAACGCGCGGTGACGTCGGGCCGGCCGATCGCCTCGAGCAGCGCATTGGGCGCATAGGCGAGGCAGGAGAACAGGATACCGATCGAGAGGATGCGTAGAACCGGCGCCCCGCCATCGGCGAAACCGGCGCCGAGCCACAGGCGCAGCACCTCATGCGCCGCGCCCACCAGTACGGCGCAGGCGGGAAACACGCCGATGAGGATCAGCAGCCCGCCGCGCCGCAGCAAAGCCGCCGTCGCCACCGGCAGGGTCGCAAAACCGCTGGCCATGGCCGGCAACAGCGCCTGGGAGACGGCGACGGGTAGGATCCACATCCGCAACACCAGGTCGAGCGGCGTGGCGTAATGGGCCACCGCGGTGAGGGTGAGCAGCGCGCCGATCAGGAAGCGGTCGGCATAGAGCAAGGCCTGGCCGACCAGCGAGGCAAAGGTGATCCAGCCCCCCAGCCTGAGCAGCGGCGCCGCCAGCCGCAGCCTGGGCCAGCCCGACCAGAGCCCCGGCACATCACGCCGCACCAGCCATATATAAGAGAGCGTATTGGCCAGCCGGCAGGCCACCAGCGCCAGCATCACCCCCACCAGCGAATCCCAGACCAGCAGGGCCAGCACCGGGCCGAGATAATAGAACAGGTTCACCGGAACGGTGACGAGATTGGCCACGGCAAAGCGCTGATACGCCGCCAGCACGCCCCACAGAGCGGCATTGAGCACCACCAGCGGAATGGCACAGGCCAGCACCCGCATGGCGGCCAGGGCCTCGGCCTGCAGCGCCGGTGGCACGTTCAACACGCTGCCGACCAGCCAGGGCAGGGCGAACCACAACCCCGCGGCACCCAGCAGCGCAACCATGCCGAGCGCCGCCAGGCCGGCACGGACCAGCGCGGCCTGCTCGGCCGGCGTGTTGGTCTCCATGCGCTCGGACAGGGTGCGGGTCAGCGCCGGGCCGACACCCAGGTCCAGCACCCCCAGCACCCCCACCATGGCCAGGGCCAGGGTGAACAATCCCCAACGCTCGACACCCATGAGATGCAGCAGCCAGGGCGTCAGCAACAAAGCGATGACCAGCGGCAACCCGCGGCCCAGGGCATTCCAGACCACGCCTGACATCAGGCGAGCGGTGCCGGCTCGGGTTTGGGCGGTGTTGGTCATGGAGGGAGGGTAGCACCGGTTGGGGTGGTTTGGGTGGCCCTGGGGAAGGGCTTTGCCCTCGCCCAGACCCCCACCCACCAGGGGTCAGGGACCCCTGGACCGCCGGGGAGTCAGCGCCACACTATCGGATGCTAGCAGGCCCCACGGCGCGCCAGCACCACCATCGGCGTGCGGGCCAGGATCTTGATATCCGTCCAGAGCGAGGGCTGGCTGGCATAGGCGACGTCCAGTGCCACGCGCTGGGCGTAGCTGGTGTTGCTGCGGCCGCTGACCTGCCACAGGCCGGTGATGCCGGGGCGCACGCTCATGTAGTGGGCGGCGGCGCTGCCATAGTATTCGGCCAGTTCGGCGGCGACGACGGGCCGCGGGCCGACCAGGCTCATCTCGCCGCGCAGCACGTTGATGAGCTGCGGCAGCTCGTCGAGGGAGGTCTTGCGAAGGAACCGGCCCACGGCGGTGATGCGCGGGTCGTTGCGCAGCTTGCGGCTGGCTTCCCATTCCGCGCGGGCCGCGGGGTCTGAGGCGAGCAGCGCGTCGAGCCGCGCCTGGCTGTCGATCACCATGGAGCGGAATTTCAGGCAGCCGAAGCCGCGCCCGCCCTGGCCCACACGGGTATGGGCATAGAATGCCGGGCCACCGTCGCGGCGGACGAGGGCGGCCAGCACCAGGAATACCGGCGCCAGCAGCACCAGCAGGGCGCCCGCGCCCAGCACATCGAGCATGCGCTTGAGGGCGGCGTGCAGGCCCGCGGCCGTGGGGACCTGCGGGAGGAGGGCGAAGCTGCCGATCCTCGTTTCGCGGACGGTGGCGTCCGGGCGGAGGGATTGGAGACTGTCCAGGCCAGGCATGGATGATGTCCCGAAAGGGGGTGGGGGCGGAGGAAGTTCTGCTTGAGGAGCCATTTGCCGGGCTGAACGGGCCGCAACATGGTTGAGTTGGGGCGAAATTGTGGCAGTGCGAAAAAAACGACAGGGTTTCTGGCCTTGCCCTTGTCATATTCGGGTGCGAGCAGGGGGGATGCGCATCGCTCTCATCCTGGCGGCGGTTTGGGGCCTGGGAATGGCATTCTGGCTGTTTCCCGCCGATTTTCTGCTGCCGGCCGCTGGTGGGCCGTGGCGGCCGGTCGGCGACGCGGCGCAGCATGCGGTGGCGCAGCGCTATTTCCTGGCCTCGGCATGGGGTTGGCCGGTGCTGAATGTGGCCATGCTGGGCGGATTGAATCTGGCCTTCGCCGACGGGATTCCGCTGCTCGCGCTGCTGCTGAAACCCATCGCGCCGGCATTGCCGGCGGGGTTTCACGGCATCGGGCTGTGGTATGCGCTGGTCTGGGTCCTGACGCCGCTCTGCGCCGCATGGGCCATGGCGGGGGCGGGCGAGCGGCGGATCCTGCCGTTATTGGCCGTGGCGGTTGCGGCGGGCTCGATGCCGGCCTTCATCATGCGCTTTGGCCATGCCGCGCTGTGCGGGCATTTCCTGTTGTGGATGGGTTTGGGCTTCTACCTGCGGCTGGTGGCGGGGCGGCGAGTCTGGCCCGGGGCCATTCTGCTGCAGGGGGTCACCTTGCTGGTGCATCCCTATCTCGCCGTGATGACGCTGGCGCTTCTGGCGGCGGTGCCGGCCACATTGCTGCTGCGGCGGGCGCCCTGGCTGGGCGCGGCCCTGGGCGTCGTGAGCGGTGTGGCGTTGGTGGGCGGGATTATGACCGTTCTGGGATATTTGGGCGCGGTGGGCGACGGGCAGAGCTGGTATGGCGCCTTCGCGCTGAATCTTCTCTCGCCAATATGGCCATATCGGTCGTTCTTTCTGGGCGCCGGCATTGAATCCGAGATCGATGCCACCGGGCACGGCGGCTGGGAGGGTTACAATTGGCTGGGCCTCGGGCTGTGGCTGGGGCTCGCCGCCCTGGTGATCGCGCGGCCGGGCGTGGTGGTGCGGGGCCTCATGGCGCATGCCGGGCTGGTGCTGGCATGCCTTGGGCTCACGCTGCTGGCGGTGAGTTTTCGCCTCGGTCTGGGTGATGCGGTCATTCTCGATCTCGGCCAGGCGCCGGGGGCCCTGGAGCAATTCCGCGCCTCGGGCCGGTTCTTCTGGCCGGTGGGGGTGGCGCTGCTGCTGGGCGTGGCCCTGGGGCTGGCCAGGCAGGGACGGGCGGGGGTGCTGGCGCTGGCGGCCTTTGCGCTGGTGCAGTTCATCGATGCCGCGCCCGCCCGCCAAGCGCTGCATGATTGGGCGCGGACGAAAAATCCCTGGCGGATGGATGTGGCCGAATTCCGCCCGCTGCTGGCCGGGGCCGGGCGGGTGACGCTGCTGCCGAGTTGGCCCTGCACCACCGCCCAGGACCACGCAGCGCGCGAGGCGCTGCTGGAAATGCTGGCGCTGGCCAGCGAGACGCCGCGCCCGATCAACACCATGTACGCCGCCCGCTGGCGCGAGCCCCCCGTCTGCACCGACGCGCAGACCCGCGCCACGCCGCCGGCCCCGGGCGAATTGCGGCTTGAATTCGCCGATGGCGCCTGGCGGGTCAGCGCAGCGCCGCGCTGAGCGCCGCGCGCAGCACGGGCAGGGTTTCCGCCTCGAACCACGGGTTCTTCATGGCCCAGCTCACGGTGCGCCAGCTCGGATGCGGCAGGCAGACATAGCGCGGATGGCCGGGCTGCCGCCGCACCCGATCGCTCATTGCGCCGCGGCCGAGGTAACGGGCCTGTGAATAAGTGCCGGCCAGGATGGTCAGCCGCACCTCCGGCAGCGCCGCCAGGAGCCGTTCATGCCAGAGCGGCGCGCATTCCGGCCGTGGTGGCTTGTCACCACCTTTCGGCAGCACACCGGGGTAGCAGAAGCCCATCGGCATGATGCCGACCCGGCTGTCGTCGTAGAATTCTTCAGTGGTCATGCCGAGCCAGGCGCGCAGCCGGCCGCCACTCGCATCAATGAAGGGCAGGCCGCCGTGATGCGCGCGGGTGCCCGGGGCCTGGCTGGTGATCAGCACGCGCACGGAGGGCGAGAGCCGCAAAACTGGCCGCGGGCCGAGCGGCAGATGCGCCGCGCAGACCTGGCAGGTGCGGACCTCCTCCAGCAGCGCCTTCATGCGCTGGGGATGTGCCGTTCCACGATGTAAAGCGGCCTTCCCTTGGTCTCGTTGAACACCCGGCCGAGATATTCGCCGATGACGCCCAGCATCATCATCTGCACCCCGCCCAGGAACAACACGGCGGCCATCAGGCTGGGATAGCCAGCCACCGGGTTGCCGAAGAGGAGGGTGCGGGCCAGGAGTTGCAGGATGTAGAGCGCGGCGAAAAACGCGATGCCCAGCCCCAGATAGCTCGCGATCTTGAGCGGCCCCACGGTGAAGCTGGTGATGCCCTCCAGGCTGAGGTTCCACAGCTTCCACCAGTTCCACTTCGTGGTGCCTGCGGCGCGCGGCGCGCGGTCATAGGGCACGGCGATGGAGGGGAAGCCCACCCAGGCGAACAGCCCCTTCATGAAGCGGTGCTGCTCGCGCAGCTGCAGCAGCGCATCGAGCGAGCGGCGCGACATCAGCCGGAAATCGCCGGTGTCCTGCGGCAGTTGCACGCGGCCGCCGAGGCGCTGCATCACCCGATAGAAGCCGGCCGCCGTGGTCCGCTTCAGCCAGGATTCGCCATGGCGGACGGCGCGCTGGGCATAGGCCACGTCAAAGCCCTGCCGCCAGGCCGCGACCAGGGCGGGAATCACCTCCGGCGGGTCCTGCAGATCGGCGTCGATCACCACCACGGCCTGGTCGCAGCGGGCGTGGTCGAGGCCCGCGGTGAGCGCGATCTCCTTGCCGAAATTGCGGCTGAGATTGAGCACGGCGACGCGCGGATCAGCCGCCTGCATGGCCAGCATGAGGGCGAGCGTGCCATCGCGTGAGCCGTCATTCACATAGACGATCTCAAACGGCAGGCCGATGCCCTCCATCGCCGCCGTCACCCGGGCATGGAATTGCGGCAGGACCTCCTGCTCATTGTAGCAGGGCACGACGACGGAGAGGGCGGGGGCGATCATGGCGGCCCTATGCGCCCCGAAGATGGCGTTTTTTCAGCGGATGATGCCGCCCGAGAGGCTGGCCGGGATGCGGTTGCGCCAGGAGCCGGCATCGACATGGGTGACGAAATCCAGCACCGCCCGGTTGAAGGCATCGGGGTCCTCCAGGTTCATGGTGTGGCCGCATTTCGGCATGACCAGCAAGGCCGCGCTCTGGATGGTGCGCTTGAGGTAGATCGAGGCTTCGAGCGTGGGGTCATCCTCATCGCCGGCAATCACCAGGGTGGGGATGGTCATTTTCGCGAAGCCGTCCTTCAGATCCCACAGCGAGGGGCGCTGGCGCTGCACGCCCTGCATGGTCAGCGCGCTGCCTTCGGTGCTGTGCTCGGCCAGTTGTGCGATGAATTCAGCGAAGCCCCGGGGATCCTTCTGCTCGAAGATCAGCCGGGTCGGGCCATGGCCGTAGATGTCGGCCATCCTGTCCATGCCCTCGGCACGGATGCGGGCGATGGTGGCATCGGTCTCGGCCCAGAATTGTTCGCGCTTGTCGGGCGCGGCGCCATAGCCCACGCCGGCGGCGACCAGGCTGCGGGCGAGCTGGGGGTAGCGCAGGCCGAGATGCAGCGTGGCGAAGCCGCCCATGGAGAGGCCCACGACGTGGGCGGGGGCGAGGTCCAGTTTCCGGATCACCTCGGCGATGTCGTCGGTGGCGCGATCCTGGGAATAGGCGGCAGGGTCGGCGGGCACGGCGCTCGGCGGATAGCCGCGGGCGGCAAAGGCGATGCAGCGGTAGCGGCGGGCGAAGAAGCGCAGCTGCGCCTCCCAGGCCCGGTGGTCGCCGGCATATTCATGGACGAAGACCATGGGCGTGCCTTCGCCGACATCCTCGTAATGCAGGGCAACGCCGTCATCGGTGCGCAGGCTGGGCATGGGCTTCTCCTTTGGAGGGCGCACAATGTGGCGGGCGGGGGCACCGGGCAAGGGTTGCGCCTTTTGGCGCCGCGCCCGATGTAACGGCCGGGTGACGTCAGAAAGGGTTCTTCGATGCAACGACGTGTATTGCTTCTGTCCGCGTTGGCGGCGCCGGCGCTCGCGCAGACCTGGCCGGCGCGGCCGATCCGCATTTTCGTGCCCTTCGGCCTGGGCGGCAGCGCCGATGTCGCGGCGCGGGCCTTGCAGGAGCCGCTCAGCGCGGCCCTGGGCCAGCCCGTGGTGGTGGAAAACCGCCCTGGCGCCGGGGCCGTGATCGGCACCGATGTCGTGGCCAAATCCGCCCCCGATGGCCACACCCTGCTGCTGATGAGCAACACCCACACCGCAAACGAAACCCTGCTGCCCAGCCGGCCCTACAACCTGATGCGCGACTTCGCGCCAGTGGCGGCGGTGAACATCGCCCGCCACGCGCTGGTGGTGCACCCCTCGGTGCCGGCCACGACCGTGCCGGAATTGATCGCGCTGCTGCGGGCCAATCCCGGGCGGTATGATTATGCGAGCAGCGGCCCCGGCACGCCCTATCACATCGCGGGCGAGGTGTTTCTCTCCATGGCCGGCGTGCAGGCGCAGCACATCCCCTTCCGCGGCTCCAACGAGGCGCGCACGGCGCTGGTCTCGGGCCAGGTGCCGATCATGTTCGACGCCATCCCCACGGTGCGCGAGCAGGTGCTGGGCGGCAGGGTTCGCGGCCTGGCCACCACCGGCCCCGCCCGCAACGCGCTGATGCCCGACCTGCCGACGGTGGCCGAGACGCTGCCGGGCTATGAGGCCAGCATCTGGCTGGGCGTGATGGCGCCCACCGGCACGGCCCCCGCGATCACCGAGCGGCTGAATGCCGAGATCAACGCCTTCCTCCGCAGGCCCGAAACCGCGGCCGCCCAGGCACGTGCCGGCGCCGAGCCGCTGCCCATGACCATCGCCGAATTCGACGCCTTCCTGCGCGCCGATATCCTCCGGCAGGCGGAGTATATCCGCCTCGCCCGGATCACCCCGGCGTGAGTTTTTCCCTCAACGGCGCTGAGGTGGCGCTGCCCCCAAGCGGCACGCTGCTGCAGGCGCTGCGCGGGGATTTTTCGCTCAACGGCCCCAAGCTGGGCTGCGGCGCCGAGGCCTGCGGCGCCTGCCACGTGCTGCTCGACGGCGTTTCGGTGCCGAGCTGCGCGCTGCCGGTCGAGGCCGTGCGCGGCCGAAATGTGGTGACGCTGGAGGGGCTGGGCACGCCGGAGAAGCCGCACCCCCTGCAGACGGCGTTCCTGGCCGAGCAGGCCGGCCAATGCGCCTATTGCGTGCCCGGCATCATCATCTCGGCCGCAGCACTTCTGGCGGCCAATCCGAAGCCCGATGAGACGGCGGTGCGGCAAGCCCTGCAGCCGCATCTCTGCCGCTGCCACAGCCACAACCGGATCATTCGCGCGGTGCTGAGGGCTGCATCATGAACCTCGCCTTCCACGGCACGAATGACGAAAAACCCCGGCTGCCGGGCTCGCTGCATGTCAACCGGATGCTGTCGCAATGGCTGGAATTCTCCGCCGATGGCACGGTGCTGGCGCGGCCGGGGAAGGTCGAGCTGGGGCAGGGCATTCTCACCGCGCTGACCCAGATCGTGGCCGAGGAGCTGGATGTGGGCGTCGCCCGCGTGCGGCTGCTGCCCGCCACCACCGGCACCAGCCCGAATGAGGCGGTGACCAGCGGGTCGCTTTCGGTGCAGGAATCCGGCATGGCCTTGCGCCATGCCGCGGCCGATGCGCGGGGGATTTTTCTCTCGGTGGTCTCGCAGCGCAGCGGCGTTTCGCCCGAGGCTATCCGGGTGGAGGATGGCGCCTTCATCGGCCCCACCGGCCGGCTCGGCAGCTATTGGGAGATGGCGGGGCAGGGACTGCTGGAGGCCGAGGCTTCGCCCGATGCGAAGCCCAAGCCGGCCTCAGCGCGAACACTGGTTGGCACCTCCATGCCGCGGCTGGATTTGCCGGCAAAAATCTTTGGCCAGGCGCGCTTCGTGCACGATATCCGCCTGCCCGGCATGCTGCATGCGCGCATGGTGCGGCCGCCGGCGGTGGGCGCCACCCTGCTGGCGGTGGAGCCGGCGGCGGATGCCACGCTGGTGCGCGATGGCAGCTTTCTGGCCGTCGTCGCGGCGACCGAGGCCGCCGCCGAGCGCGCGGCGCAAAGGTTGCGGGCGCAATGGTCGGAGGGCACCGGCCTGCCGCGCGATACCGAGGCCTGGCTGCGAACCGCGCCCGGCGAGGACAGTGTGGTGGAGGCGCGTGGCGAGGCCGCCTCCCCCACCATCACCCGCGAATTCCAGCGGCCCTATTTCGCCCATGCCTCGGTCGGGCTGTGCTGCGCGGTGGCGCTGTGGGAGGGCGATGGCGTCACGGTCTGGAGCCACACCCAGGGGCCCTATAACCTTCGCGCCGATCTCGCCAAGGCACTGAAAATCCCGGAGCCGCAGATCACCGTGGTGCATGCCGAGGGCGCGGGCTGCTACGGCCATAACGGCGCCGATGACGTGGCGCTGGACGCCGCGCTTTGCGCCCGCGCCATGCCCGGTGTGCCGGTGCGCGCGCTCTGGTCGCGTGCCGAGGAGCTGGGCCATGGCCCGCTCACCCCCGCCATGCTGGTGCGGGTGGAGGCCACCACCGGTGCCGATGGCACCATCACCCATTGGTCCAGCCAGGTCCGCAGCAATGGCCATTCCGGGCGGCCCGGGCGTGGGGCCGTGGCCACCTTGCTGGCGGCGCCCTGGCTGGAGGGCGGCAAGCCGATGCCCGCCTCCATCAACCCGCCCATCGCCGGCGGCGGGGGCGCGCAGCGCAACGCCGTGCCGATCTATGCCTTCCCGAACCTCCATGTCGGCCTCACGCGCATCACCGAGATGCCGCTGCGCACATCCGCCCTGCGCGGCCTGGGCGCCCTGATCAACGTCTGGTCGATCGAGAGCGTGATGGACGAGTTGGCCGAAAGCGCGGGCCAGGATGCGGTCGAATACCGCCTGCGCCACCTCACCGACCCGCGCGCCCGCACGGTGCTGGAAAAGGCCGCCATCATGGCCGGCTGGCCCGGTGAAGGCATGGGCATCGCCATGGCGCGCTACAAGAATTTCGGCGCCTGGTGCGCCGTGGTGGCGCAGGTCGAGGCGACGGAGCGGGTGCGGGCGAAACACCTCTGGATCGCCGCCGATATGGGCGAGGTGATCAACCCCGATGGCGCCATCAACCAGTTGGAGGGTGGCGCGCTGCATGGCGTCTCCGTCGCGCTGCATGAACAGGCCAGGCATGACGGCACCCGGATCATCAGCGACTCATGGGACGAATACCCCGTGCTGCGTTTCGCCGATGTGCCGCAGGTGACCACCGAACTGATCATCCGGCCGGAGGAGCACCCGTTGGGCGCTGGCGAAGCCTCCATGGCGCCGGCCATTGCCGCTATCGCCGGCGGTATCTTCTCGGCGCTCGGCACCCGGCCGAATCGCCTGCCCTTCATCCCGGAAAACCTCTGATGGCCAAGATCACCCTCACCCTGGCCTGCGCGGCGTCGGACCGCACGCGGCCGCTGCTCGATGGGCGTATCACCGTGCCGGGGGTGGATTTCGTGTTTCTCCCCGGCGAGCCGGAGGATATTTTTCGGCGCGCGCTGCGCGACAAGGCTTTCGATGTCAGCGAGCTGTCGATGGGCAGCCACATCGTCACCACCGCCCGGGGTGATTCGCCCTATATCGGCGTGCCGATTTTTCTGTCGCGCGCGTTCCGGCATTCCGGCGTCTATATTCGCAATGACCGCGGCATCAACAGCGCGGCCGATCTGGCCGGCCGCACCATCGCCCTGCCGGAATTCCAGCAGACCGCGGCCCTCTGGGTGCGGGGCTTTCTGCGCGAGCAATATGGCGTGGACACCAAATCCATCCGCTGGCGCAGCGGCGGTGAGCGCGTGGCCATCGCGCCCCCGCAGGGGCATGACCTGGCGCCGCTGGGCATGGACCCCGCCGCCGCGCTCGAATCCGGCGCGGTGGATGCGCTGATCGGCCCGCGGATTCCGGCCTCGCTGGGCAAGGGCGTGGTGACGCGGCTGTGGCCCGACTACGCCACAGAGGAAAAATCCTGGTTCAAGACCACCGGCTTCTTCCCCATCATGCATTGCGTGGCGATCCGCCGCGATATCGCGGCCGCCCATCCCTGGCTGGCGGTGGAGCTCTATCGCGCCTTCGCCAAGGCCCGCGACATCTCGCTGGCCGAGCTGCAGCTGGTGAATTTCCTGCGCGTCTCCATGCCCTGGCTGGCCTCGGCCTTCGAGGAGCAGCGCGCGATCATGGGTGGCGACCCCTGGCCCTATGGTTTCGTCCGCAACCGCGATGAGGTGGCGGCGATGATCCGCTTCGCCCTGGCCGATGGCCTGGCCGCCAGCGCCATCACCCCGGAAGACCTTTTCCACCCCAGCACCTATCAGGAGGGATAATCCAGACCGCAGGGCCGGAGGGGTGACAGTTTCCGCCCCGCGTGATGAAAGCGGGCGAGGAGAATCAAAACCATGTCCGAACCCAGCGGCCCCCTGAAGGGCCTTCGCGTCCTCGACCTCACCCGCGTGCTGGCGGGGCCGACCTGCACCCAGATGCTGGGCGATCTCGGCGCCGAGGTGATCAAGATCGAGCGGCCCGAGGCGGGCGACGACACCCGCGGCTTCGCCCCTCCCTTCGTGCCGAACACCAGGGAGAGCGCCTATTTCGTCGGCGTGAACCGCAACAAGAAGTCGCTGACGCTTGATATCGCCAAGCCGGAAGCCCAGGCGATTGTGCTGAAGCTGCTCGAGAGCTGCGACATGCTGGTCGAGAATTTCAAGGTCGGCGCGCTGGCGAAATACGGGTTGGGCTTCGAACAGCTCGCCAAAAAATCCCCGCGCCTGATCTATTGCTCCATCACCGGCTTCGGCCAGACCGGCCCCTATGCGCCGCGCCCCGGTTATGACGCGCTGATCCAGGCCATGGGTGGCGTGATGAGCCTGACCGGCGAGCCCAATGGCGCGCCGCAAAAGGTGGGCATCCCGGTGGCAGACCTTTTCGCGGGCCTCTACGGATGCATCGGCATCCTGGCCGCACTGCGCCATCGCGACGCGACGGGGCAGGGCCAGCAGATCGATATCGGCATGCTCGACACCCATGTCGCCTGGCTGGCCAATCAGGGCATGAACTACCTGGCCACCGGCGAGAATCCGCCACGCCTGGGCAACCAGCACCCCAATATCTCGCCGTACCAGGAATTCCCGACCAAGGATGGCTATCTGATCCTGGCCGTCGGCAATGATCCGACCTTCGCGCGCTTCTGCGAGAATACCGGCCTCGCGCATCTGCTGACCGATGAGCGTTTCTCGACCAACCCCAACCGCGTGGCGAATCGCGACCTTGTCACCGCCACCCTGACCCCGGTGATGAAGACGCTCACCACCACCGAATGGGTCGACAAGCTGGAAGCCCTGAAGATCGGCTGCGGCCCGATCAACACGCTGGAACAGGTCTTTGCCGACCCGCATGTGGTGGCGCGCGAGATGGTGGTCGAAATGACCCATGGCTCGGGCGAAGTCGTAAAAGTCATCGCGAACCCCGTGAAACTCTCGGCCACCCCTGCGGATTACCGCACCGCGCCGCCCATTCTTGGCGAGCACAGCGACCACGTCCTCTGTGATATCCTCGGCATGACGCCGGCCGAGGTGGCCGGGCTCCGGGAAAAAGGCATCGTCTGATGGAACATCCGCGCATCGGCGGCATCCACTCTCCTTTCGAGGGCGGCGCCGTCTCGCTGCGTTGGCATGAATGGGGGCCGGCCACGGGAAAACCCGTGGTCTGCGTCCATGGCCTGACCCGCAATGGGCGGGATTTCGACGTGCTGGCCCAGGCGCTGGCCGCCGAGGGACGCCGGGTGATCTGCCCGGATATCCCGGGACGCGGGATGTCCGGCTGGCTGCCGGCGGGCGCGCTCTATGCGGTGCCGACCTATGTCGGCGTGCTCACGCCGCTGCTGGCCGAGCTTGGCGATTACGACTGGGTCGGTACCTCGATGGGCGGGCTCATCGGCATGGGTCTCATCGCGCTGCCTTTCGACCGCGTGGGTAAAATGGTGCTGAACGATATCGGCCCCTTCATCCCCGAGGCGGCGCTGGCGCGCATTCGTGACTATCTCAGCCATTCGCCGCCACGCTTCCCCAGCCTCGCGGCGCTGGAGGCGCATCTGCGCCATGTCCATGCCCCCTTCGGCCCGCTGACCGACGCGCAGTGGCGGCATTTGGCCGAGCACAGCGCGCGAATGTCGGCCGATGGCGCCATGCACCTGCATTACGACCCGCGCATCGTCGAGCCCATGCAGGCCGGCCCGCTCAGCGATGTCGATCTCTGGGCGCTGTGGGACTGGGTGGTGACGCGCCCCGTCCTCGCGCTGCGCGGCGAGCATTCCGACCTGCTGACGGCGGAGACCGCGGCCCGGATGGCTGAGCATCCCAATACGACACTGGCCACCATCAAGGGCTGCGGCCACGCGCCGGCGCTGATGGCGGCGGACCAGGTGAAGCTGATCGTGGATTTCCTGGCCGGCTGATGGACCGGCTGGACACGCTCGCCGTCTTCGTCGCCGTCGCCGAGCATGAAAGCTTCGCCGAGGCCGCGCGCCAGCTCAACCGCTCCGCCGCCGCCGTCACCCGGGCGGTGGCGGCGCTGGAGGAGCAGTTGCAGGTCCGCCTGCTCAACCGCACGACACGCGCGGTGTCGCTGACCGAGGCCGGCGCCCGCACCCTGGAAACCGCCCGCCGGCTGCTGGCGGGAATGGACGAGCTGGCCGCGGTCACGCCCGAAACCTCGGCCCCGCGCGGCGCCATTTCCATCACCGCGCCCACCATGTTCGGCAGGCTGCATGTGCTACCGCTGGTGGCGAGCTTCCTGCGCCGCCACCCCGAGGTCTCGATCCGCCTCATGCTGCTCGACCGCGTGGTGTCGCTGGTCGATGAGGGGTTGGATCTGGGGGTGCGGATCGGGCCTTTGCCCGACAGCTCGCTACGCGCGATCAGGCTCGGCGATGTGCGCGAATGCATCCTGGCCAGCCCGGCCTACCTTGCCAGCCATGGTCGGCCGGACAACCCGCGCGACCTCGCCGGGCACAGCATCATCGCCTGCACCATCATGTCGCCCACCCCCGAACGCTGGGCGTTTTCCGGCATTGGCCCGGTGAACCTGCAGCCCCGGCTGATCGTGAACACGCCCGAGGCGGCGATCCAGGCCGCGGTGGATGGTCTCGGCCTGACGCTGGCGATGTCCTATCAGGGGGCGGCGCATATCCAGGCCGGGCGGCTCGCGGCGGTGCTGCGGGGTTACGAACCCTCCTCCGACCCCGTGCACATCGTCCACCCCGCCGGGCGGCATCTGCCCGCCCGGGTGCGGCTGCTGCTGGACCATCTGACGGAAGGGCTGCGCATCGCCATCGCCGATGTTGCGCGGATCGCAACAGAGTAGACCCGCTTTCGCGAATTCTGTTCGCGGCCGCGAAACGCCAGTTTCCGCTCATCGCAACCCGATGAGGAACCTGACCGATGACCACCCAGCACCGCCGTATCACCATCGACGGCACCGAGATTTTCTATCGTGAGGCGGGTGACCCCGCCGCGCCCGCCGTGGTGCTGCTGCATGGCTTTCCCACCAGCTCTCACATGTACCGCAACCTGATCCCGGCGCTGGCCGGCAATTGGCGTGTCGTGGCGCCGGACCTACCCGGCTTCGGCTTCTCCGCCGCGCCGAAGGTGAACAGCTTCGACCACATCGCCTCGGTGATCGAGCGGTTTACCGAGGAACTGGGCCTGACCCGCTTCGCGGTGATGGTCTTCGACTATGGCGCGCCGATCGGCTTCCGCCTGGCGCTCAACCATCCCGAGCGGATCGCCGCCATCATCACCCAGAACGGCAACGCCTATGCCGAGGGGCTGAGCGAGGGCTTCAACCCGATCCAGACCTATTGGCAGGCGCCGACCGAGGAAAACCGCGCCGCACTGCGCGGCTTCCTCGCCGCCGGCACCACGCAATGGCAATACACCCATGGCGCGCATGAGCCCTCCGCCGTGGCGCCCGAGGCCTATACGCTGGACCAGCACTTTCTGGACCAGCCGGGCAATGCCGAGATCCAGCTCGACCTGTTCCTGGACTACCAGTCCAATGTGGCGCTCTACCCGGCGATCCAGCACTACCTGCGCGCCAACCAGCCGCCACTGCTGGCGACCTGGGGCAAGAACGACCTGTTCTTCCTGCCGCCCGGCGCCGAGGCGTTTCGCCGCGACCTGCCCGGCGCCGAAATCCACTTCGTCGACGCCGGCCATTTCGCGCTGGAGACCAAGGGCGAGGAGATCGCCTCGCTGATCCTGGGCTTCCTCTCCCGCGTGCATGCGCGCTGAGGGGGCGGGACCATGACCCCCATCGAGACCGTCCAGGCCTTCTACCGCGCGCTCGGCGCGGGCGATGTGCCGGCCGCGCTGGGGCTTCTCGCGCCCAACATCCAATGGACCGAGACGCCGCATTTTCCCTACTACAGCGGCACCTGGACCACGCCGCAGATGGTGCTGGACCGGCTTCTGGTGCCGGCCAGCCAGGACTGGAAGGGTTTTGCCGCCAACGCCACCCGCTTCATCACGAGCGGCGCGGAGGTGGTGGCCATTGGCGCCTATGGCGGGCTGAACCGCGCCACAGGCAAGCCGCTGGATGCCGGTTTCGCGCATATCTGGCGGGTGGAGGACGGGCTGATCACCCGCTTCGACCAATACACCGACACCCAGGCGGTGCGGCTGGCGATGGCCTGATCCGGCATTGCCCAATCCGCAAGAGAATCCCTCGCCCGGCGGGCATTCAGGCCCGCCGGCGCATCCCCCCCACCAATCCCATTCAACAAGGAGCCCATGCCATGACCAAGCTGCTCTTCATCAAGGCCTCGCCACGCGGCAGCGCCTCGAAATCCGTGGCCATCGCCGAGGCCTGGCTCGCCGCCCGCCAGGCCCGTGAGCCAGGCCTCACGGTCGACACGATCGAGCTCTGGGAGGAGGCGCTGCCGGATTTCGATGGCGACCGCGCCAATGCCAAGCTCAACGTCATCACTGGCCAGGCGCAAAGCGATACCCAGCAGACCGCCTGGGACCAGATCGTGGCCATCGCCAACCGCTTCATCGCGGCCGATCATTACCTCTTCGCGGTGCCGATGTGGAATGGCGGCATTCCCTATCGGCTGAAGCAGTATATCGACATCATCCATCAGCCCGGGCTGCTCTTTGGGCTGAAGCCTGAGAGCGGGTATTTCGGGCTGCTCCAGGGCAAGCGCGCCACGCTGGCCTATACCTCGGGCGCCTATAGCCCCGCCGCACCCTCGCCGGCCTTCGGGGTGGATCACCACTCCACCTATATGCGGGACTGGCTGAATCAGGCCGGCGTGACCGAGATCGAGGAAATCCGTTTCCAGCCCACGCTGCTCACCGCCGATCCGGCGGCCGGGCTGGCCGCGGCGATCACCCAAGCCCAGGAGTTGGCAGCATGAACACCATTCTTCGTACCCTCGCGGGCACGGCCTGCCTGGCCGCGCTCGCGCTCAGCCCCGCCGCCGCCCAGGTGCAGCAAAGCGGCTACCGCCTGCCGCTGGCGCTGGCCATCGAGGCGGCGCAGGAGGCCATCCGCTCCTGCGAGGCCTCGGGCTATCGGGTCTCGGTCTCGGTGGTCGACACCTCGGGCGTCGTGCTGGTGCAGGCCCGCGGCGACCACAGCACCATCCACACCGAGCACTCCTCCTTCCGCAAGGCCTATACCGTGGTGACGCTGGGGCCGATCTTCCGGTTCCAGACATCCTCGGCCTTCGCCACGCTGGTGGCGGGCAATCCGAACGGGCCGGGGCTGGTGTCGCTGCCCAACATCATCCCGCTGGCAGGCGCCGTCGCCATCCGGCGTGGTGAGGAAGTCGTGGCGGCCATCGGCGTGGGCGGCGCGCCCGGTGGTGACCGGGACGAGGCCTGCGCCCAGGCCGGTGTGGCGCGCATCGCGGCGCGCCTTGGCGGCTGAGGCCGGTTTCGTCGCGATGAAAACCTTGCTACGCTTTCGCCGTCGGTAGGGGGCGTGGCATGGGCTTCGCAGTTGGGATAGTGCGAATCACGCTGCTGTCGGTGCTGGCTGGTTGCGCCCTTCCGGCCAATACCGGGATGTCGGATTGGGCGCGCGGCGCCGCTGTGGCGGTGGTCCGCCCACTCGCCGGCATCGCACCCGAACCGGCCCGCGATGACGCCGCCCAGGCGATGCAGCAGGCCCTGTCCAACTACCTCTTCGCCCTGGCTCTGCTGGCCGATGACGGGCATTTCGCCTTCCGCGAGGAAGAATTCGCTGCGCTGGTGACCCGGGTGGTGGCCGTGGATGCGCCGGCGGCCGCCGATATCGCCGCGTTGGCGCTGCCGTTGCGCGCCGCGGCGGCCGAGGCCCGGCCGTTCTGGCTGCCGCCCAGCCCCTCCGGTCCGCAGGCCGAGCTGAATGACAGCCGACCGCCGCGCCTGGTGCTGGCGGCCGATCCGCCGGTGCAGCGGCTGCTCGCCGCGATATCCCGGCCGATCGAGGGCGTGGCGGAAGCCGATGCGATCCGCCACCTCACGCTGTTGCGCCATATTGCCGCCGGCCATGCCCTGCTGGCCGCCCGCGCCGACCGCCCGACCCAGCGCGAGACCGAGATTCTGCTGCGCGCCCAGTCCCTGCGCCTGCGCCAGGCCTTGGCGGAGATGCCGCCTGACCCGAACCCTCTGGCCCCCGGCCAGGCCATCGCATCGGTGCTGCCGCCATGACCCGGATTTCCAACCTCCCCCGCATGCTGGCCTGCCTGGCATTGTTGCTGCCTGCGGCCTGCAACGCGCCGGATTACACGCCGGTGCGTGGCTGGGCGGAGTATGCCTCGCTGGCGGTGTCCTACCCGGCGGCGGTGGTCAGCCTGCGGGCCGACGCCGTGCCGGAGCCAGCTGCCGGCCCTCAGGCGTCCCCGGGGGGTGACGCGCCACCCCAGACCAACCCGGTGCAGCGCGTCGCCGATGACGCGGTGCTGGCGATGCAGGAGGCGCTGGTCATCTGGTTTGTTGCTTTGGCAACCCTGTCCGGCGATGGCACCCTGACCTATCGCGAGAGCCCGATGCCCGCCATCGCCGCCCGCGTGGCCCAGGCCGACCCCGGCGCGGCCGAGGCGATGACCATGCTGGGCGCCCAATTGCGCCACCACACCCGTGACGTCTACCGCGCGCCGGAAATGCGCGCCGCGGTGGTCGAGGCCGACCCGCCGGTGCAGCGCATCCTGACCGGGCTCGGCCATCGCGTCGCCGGGGTGGGTGCGGCACCTGCCGCGGCAGCGCAAGAAGGCGCAGCACTGGAAGCGGCCCGCGCGCATTACCTGGCGCTGCTGCGCGATGTGGGCGAGGGCCACGCCATGCTGGCCCGCCGTGCCTCGCGCATCAACGGCGATGAGGCGGTGTTCGAGATCCGTCGGGCCGAGGATGCGCTGCGCCGCGCCATCGCTGCCCGGCCGCGCGGCCTGGGCCTACCGCCGCCGGCCCCGCCGCCCCCGCCCGCCGCGCCGCCGCCCCGCCGGGGCTGGTTCTGGTGATTGGTCGCGCCTGGCTCTGCCTCGGCCTGCTGGCCGGCCTGGCCCTGCCACGCCAGGCGCAGGCGCAGCTGGTGGCGGACCAGGCTGCGGAGCAGATCGCCAGCCGGCTGGCCGATATCCGCACCAATCTGCGCTCGCGCCAGGGCAGCGTGCTGGGGCTGATCGGCTACAACATGACGCCGGATGGCGCGACCAATTCGCTGCAGATCAACCGCGGCTCGGCCACGCCCTCGGGCAGTTCCTCGACCTTGCAGCTCGGCCAGTACGGCTCGGGCTTCACGGTGGCGGAATCTTTCCCCCTCTATATGGAGGGCTTCATCGGCACCGCGCGCTATGATCCGCGGGCGATTTTTTCCGGTGGCGAATCGGCGCGCGCGGTGCCGCTGCGCTGGAACAACGTCGCCACCACCATCGGCCTGGGCTGGGATTTCAAGCTGACGGACAACCTCTATTTCCGGCCAATCATCAATGGCTCACTCGGCATCATGGCGTCCGACGCAGCGCTGTTCGGCGGCTTCATCCGCTATCGCACCGGCCGCGACTTTCCTTTGCTGACCGACCGGCATGTCAATGTCTATGGCGTCGGTGGCTCGCTAACGGTGGCCTATTACGACTACCGGCCGGAATTCAGCTTCGAGACGGAGCTGCGCTACACCGGCCTCGCGCTGCAGACCTTCGGCGACACGCTGCCGGCGGCGCGCGGCGCCTCCAATGCCCGCACGCTGGGGCTGTGGTCGCGCTTTCGCTGGCCCACGGGGTGGGAGGCGTTTGGCCGGCCGACGCGCTGGGTGGTGGAGGGCTCGGCCTCCTACTACCCCGGGGCGCAGACGCAGAATCTGGGCTATACCTGGGCCACGCGGATGGGTGGCGGCTTCGAGTTCGATGTCGGCCGCTACGAATTCGGCGCGCTGGGGCTGAATGTGAACCGGGTCAGGCTCACCGGCTCCTATTTCCGGGGCGACAAGGGGGTGACCGGGCTGTCCTTCGGCCTGGGCGTCAGTTTCTGACCGGCTCGGACGTGCCGTCGCGGTCCTCCGCCGCCAGCATCAGCAGGCTGCGGATCAGCCAGACCGCGCGCTCGAAACCCGAGGTCGCGCGGTGCAGCAGCTCCGGCGGCAGGGCATTGGCGGAGGTGGCGCGCAGCCGGCGCATCATCGCGCCGCGATCCCCGGTCAGGACCAGCATGGTGGCCTGGTCATCGGCGTCATGCGCCTCGGCCAGCTGTTCGAGCAGCAGGTGCAGGGCCTCCACCAGCTGGGGCATGGGGGTGGCCTGCGGCGCCTCCTCGGCGGCGAGCGCCACGTCGGTCACGGCCAAACGCAGGTCGCGCAGCAGGCGGGTGCGGGCCTGCAGCCGCACGGCCTCCAGCATCGCCTGACCCTGCAGCGTGCCCTGGGTGGCGTCGGCGATGAGGGTGCCGAGGAAGCTTTCCAGCGCGGCCTCAACCGGGCGCGCACTCGCCGCCAGCTCGGCGATGGGCAGGGGGGGCGGCACCGCATTGTCGCGCACCGCATTCAGCAGCATGGGCAGGCGTGCGAGCAGCCGGTCCTGCTCGCAGCGCGCCAGTGCCAGCGCGCTGGGCGCATCGCGCGCGGCGCCGGCATAGATGAACATCGGCCGGGCCAGTGTCTCGGTCGCGCCGGCCGGAGAGCGGGCGACGAGGAGGCGCAGCAGCGGCCGGTTCAGCACCATCACCAGAAGTGCCGTCACCAGCTGCATCAGGGCGAAGAGCAGCCCGAGCCGGGTATCCTCCGCCACCGCCAGCAGGGCGAGCAGGCCGGGCACCAGCGGCGTGTCCAGCGCCAGGCTCAGCCCATGCAGCGCCACGAAAAGCGCCGTACCGAGCGTCTTGAAGGCCACCTGGTAGAGCACGAGCTGGCGGGTGGTGCCGGAAATGCCGCCGGCCAGGAGATAGGTGGCCAGGCCCGAGCCCAGCGAGGCGCCATAGATCGCCATCTCGGCCTCGGGGAATTGCAGCACGCCCGCGGTGAAGAAGGTGATGGCCAGCATGGTGACGGTGGAGCTGCTCTGCGCCACCAGGGTGACGAGAAGGCCGAGCATGAAGGCGGGCCAGGCGGCGTCGCCGGTGAAGGTCAGGAGGTCGCGCAGCACGGTGGAATCGCGCAGCGGCGCGGCACCGGCCTTGAGCAGCGCCAGGCCCAGGAACATCAGCCCGATGCCCACCACGGCCTGCACCACCGGCCGCCAGCGCCCGCTGCCATCGAGGTTGAAGAACGCGGCGCAGCCCGCGACACCCAAGAGCATCAGCGCCGCCAGCCGCATGTCGAGCGCCGCCAGCAGCACCAGCAGCGTGGTGCCAAGATTGGCCCAGGCCAGCACCGGCAAGGCGCGCGCCACGCTGACCATGCCGCTGGCCTGCATATTGGCGGCGATGAAGGTGACCGCGCTGCTGGATTGCGTGAGCATGCCAAGCCCGAGCCCCGCAGCCGCCCCGGCCAGCGGCCCCTGGGTCAGGCGGGCCACCAGCCGCCGCGCCCGTGGCCCGGCCATGGCCTGCATGTTGTGGCCGAGCTGGCGGATGCCCAGGAAGAACAGCCCAAGGCCGCCCAGCAATGTGGCGAGGGTTTCCAAGTTCAGGCTTGGGCCGTCGGCCTGGGCCGAACGCGGGTGATCATGCGGCTTGATCGCCCTTGGGGCGGATCAATGCAATCGCATCATCAAACTGTCATCAAGTGGGGCCAGGCGCGCTCCTTGCCGGATCCCAGACCGGGTCGGGTTTGGTCCAGAGCACGGGGTTGTCCATGGCGGCGGCGATGGCGGTGGTGACGGCGGCGAGGATGGCCTCGCCCTTCTCGGCCGTGGCGGCGCGGGCATCGCCGCGCACGCCGGTCGGTGCTGCTTTTTCCCAGAAGGAATAGAAGCGCGAATAGCCCGAAGGCGCGGGCGGCGTATTGCCCGGCGCGGGGATCAGGTCAGTGCGGACCTGGCCCGGCTCCATGGCCAGCCAAAGCGAGGTCTCGCCCTCGCAGGCATGCATGATGTTGGGCTGGGTGGTGAGGATCTTCGCGATCTCGGCTGGCGCGGCGTTGGGCCAGGTGACTGCGACCACGGCGATCCCGAATTCATGCGCGCATTCGCGCACCGAGACGGCCAGGGGCTCGATGTTCCCGCCATGGCCGTTGACGATGAGCAACTTCGAAAAACCCTGGGCCTTCAGGCTGCGCACCACGCAGCGCACCATGCCGTGGAACGTCGCGTAATCGCTGCTGATGGTGCCGCCATAGGGCAGGTGGTGCTCGGAGAGGCCGAGCCAGATCGGCGGCAGAACGACGGCGCGGGTCGTGGCCAGTTCGGCGGCGCGGAGCGAAATATTGTGGGCGGCGTGGCTGTCGGTCCAAACCGGCAGATGGGCGCCATGCTGCTCCAGGCTGCCGATGGGCAGCACCGGCAGGGTGTCCGGCCCGGCCATGGCTTTCAACTCGGGGGCGGTCAGGGTTTCCCAGCGCATTTTTCTCGGTTCCTCAGATGATGCCGACATAGCCGTCGCGTTGCGGATCGGCGCCGCCTTCGAGGCGCCCATCCCACATTGTGATGCCATGGATGGCGGCGAAAGCGTAGGAGACGGGGCTGCGTTTGGTGGCGTAGCCCATCGCCTCCAGCGCGGCCTGCTCGGCGCGCGGGATGCGGTTGGAGAGGTCGATCACGTCGGAGGTGGCGGAGAAGCGCGGCGCGCTGGCGGCCTCCTGCATCGACATCCCCCAATCCAGCAGATTGACCAGCGCCTGGGCGATGGCCACGCCGATCCAGGCGCCGCCGGGCGCGCCCATTGTGGCCACCGCGCGCGGGCCATCAAAGACGATGCTGGGCGACATGGAGGAATAGCGCCGCTTGCCCGGGGCGATGGACCCGGCGCGGCCGGGCCTGGGATCGTACCAGTTCATCGCGCCGTTCAGCATCAGCCCGGTTGCTGGCGGCATCACGCCGGAGGGCAGGCCCAGCGTTTGGGTGAGGCTGACCACCATCCCCTCGGCATCGACGCAGGAAATGGTGGTGGTGTGCTGCGGTTCGGGCAGCCTGGTCAGGGTTTTCCGTGCGCCGGCCCGAATCGCGGCGGCCGCGGCATCGGCGTATTCATCGCCCAGCAGCATGGCCAGCGGCGGGACGAGAAAATCGGGGTCGCCGATATGGGTGTCGCGGTCATGGCCGGAGATGCGCATGGCCTCAGCCAGCACGGCCATATAGGCGGCGGTGTTGTGGCCGAGCGAGACGAGGTCGAAGCGCTCGAGGATGCGCAGCATTTCGCCGATAAAGATGCCGCCGGCGGGCGGTGGGGGCAGGGCCACGTCCCAGCCGCGATAGCCTATGGTCAGCGGCGCCACGCGGCGGGGCCGAAAATGCTGCAGATCGGCGCGGGTGAGCAGGCCGCCATGGGCCGCCATGTCGGCGGCGATGCTGGCTGCGATGTCGCCGCGATAAAAGGCCGCGGCACCCTCGCGGGCGATGGTGTCCAGCGTATCGGCGAGGTTCGGGTTCAGCACCGCATCGCCCAGGCGCTTGGGCGTGCCGTCGGGCCGGCAATACAGCGCCCGGCCCTGGTCGGAAAAACCCAGCTTGGCGGCATAGGGCAGGCGGCCATAGCCGGCCTCGTCGAGATGAAACATCGCCGCGACATGCGGGCGGACCAGCCAGCCGGCGCGGGCACGGTCGATGGCGGGGGCGAAGAGATCGGCCCAGGGCAGGCGCCCGGCCTCGCCATGCGCGGCGGAGAGGGCGGCCAGGATGCCCGGCGTGGTGACCGCGAGGTGGCCGAGTTCATTGGCGTGGTCGCTGAGGATATAGCCGTAGCCGTCGCTGCATTCGCCCTGGTAGCGGGCGGCGAACATCTCTGGCGTGGCGGCGGCGGGGCAGGTGGAGAGACCGTCCCAGACATCATGCCGGCCGCTGACGGGGTCATGCAGGTGCAGGATGCCCAGGCCGCCGAGGCCGCACATCATCGGGTCCACCACGCCCTGGGTGAGGGCGCAGGCGATGGCGGCGTCGAGCGCATTGCCGCCGGCGCGCAGGATGGCGAGGCCGGCCTCCACCGCCTCGGGCTGCGGGGCGACGAGCATGGCGCGCGGCTCGGGCAGGCGGCGGGTGGGGCGCATCACAATGTCTCCAGAAGCGCATCTTGCACGGGGATGTCGCGCCGCACAGCGGGACGCAGGCCCAAAAGAGACTTGGCGATTGATTTGGCGCGCTGTTAACCTCCACCCCGGCGGTTGATGGTCGCCCGTGCCAGCTATGGGAGCAGTAAATGCGGCGTTTTCTTACGGTTTTCGCGGCTTTCCTGGGCCTTTGGGCCGCGCCCGCCATGGCGCAAAACCGATTCTTCGTGACCAACAATTCCGGACAGCAGATCAACGAGATCTACGTCTCCTCCTCGCGCGTGCAGCAATGGGGGCCGGATATCCTGGGCTCCAGCGTGTTGCCGCCGGGCAACCAGGTCTGGGTCACGCCGACCTTCTCCGACTGCGTGCTGGATGTGCGGGTCGTCTATGCCGGCGGGCGGGAGGATAGCCGCATGGGGGTGAATGCCTGCAACATCAGCCGGATCAGCTTTGGCGGCGGCGGCGTGGTGCAGTCACCGGGCGCGGGGGCGGGTGCGGTGATCGGCGGCGGGCCGGGGCGCGGCGTGGTCAGCCAGGGCAACCCCTCCTTCGTCTTCGTCAATGCGACCGGCGCGGTGATCCGCGAGATCTATGCCTCGATGAGCCGGGAGAGCGGCTGGGGGGCGGATCGGCTGGGCGCCAATACCCTAGCGCCGGGCGGGCAGATCAATATCGGCCTGCCGACGGGGTTGGGATGCAATACCGATCTGCGGGTGGTCTTCATGAATGGCGCTGCGCAGGAGCGGCGGGGCCTGGAGACCTGCTCGATCAATGCGCTGAATTGGCGGTAGCGCGGGCCGCCCCAAGCCCTCGGCACGCTGCTGGAGCATGATGCGTTGAGGCCAAATAGTCGAAAACGCTGAATCATTTTCCAGCATGGTCTAGGGGTGGGTCTGCTGAACACCCGGCTCAGCCCCGCCGTTCCGCCCAGGCCCAGGCCAGCAGCCCGGGCAGATAGAGCACAAGGTCACGAATCCGCCGCGTCACCGCCAGCGCCGCGCCCAGGCTCGGGTCCAGCCCCGCCAGCACGGCAAGCCCGACAAACCCCGCCTCCTGCACCCCCAACGCCCCTGGCACGATGAAGGCGGCCGAGGCCAGGGCCTGGATCAGCGCCTCGATCATCAGCGCGTCGGCCAGGCTGATCTCCACCCCCAGCACCCGGCAGGCCACCCAGATCTCCAGCCCGCCCACCACCCAGGCGGCGAATTGCCAGGCGGTGCAGAGCAGCGCCGCGCGCGGCCGCGCCCATAGCCGGCGCAGATAGGTGTCGAGCCGCCTCGCCCCCTCGGCCATGCCGGACAGCCGGTCTTTTGCGAGCGCGTTGATGGCGGCGATGGCGCGGCCCAGCAGTGAGGCGCGCAGCACCATGATCATGCCGCCGGCCAGCACGAAGCCGGCGAGCAGCCCCGCGATCAGCGCCCCCCAGCCCAGCGTGGCGCCGCCCAGCGCCAACAATCCCAGCCCCAGCAGCGCGAACAGCAATTGCGAGACCAGCGACAGCGCGACATCGGCGATCAGCCCGCCCGCCGCAGGCGCCGCGCGCACGCCCTGCCGGCGCAGCAGCCGGTAGCAGACCAGCTCCCCCCCCACCCGGCCCACCGGCAGCAGGCTGTTCACGCTTTCCCGCACCCAGACCTGGAAGACCATGCCGGCCAGACCCGGGCGGCCATGGCCCGGCATCAGCATGGCCCAGGCATGGGCGTTGAGGATCATGGAGGGGATATGCGTGAAGGCGGCCAGCAGCAGGCCGAACCCGGCGGCGCTGAGCAATTGCCAGACCTCAGAAAAATCCTGCTGCCAGATCACCCAGCAGGCGAGGCCGAAGCCGGCCAGCGCTAGCAGAAGCCCCAGGCGATTCATGCTCGTGGGACCGCAGCCCGGCCGCGGCCAGGCACCAGCATGGCGGCATAGCCACCGCGGGGGATGTCCTGCAAGGCAGCGATGACGCGTGGGTCGGTAAGGGCCGCAAATTCATCGGTGTAGCGGTAGCCCGGGGCGCCGCCGGGCACGTCGTTGCTTGTGGCGGGGTGGAAGTAGAATTCGGTGACGCCGGGGGGCGTGCGGGGCAGGGCCTCCAGCAGACGTTCGGCGGTGAAGGCGCCGGACCAGCGCAGCCCCACCACGCGGTCGGGCGCGGCGAGGCCCCAGGGCATGCCGCGGCCCCGCATCACGCCGCACCAGGCGTTCTGGATGCGGCCGCCGCCATCCTCGGCGGGCAGGCGCCAGGTCGTGATGCCGGCGCCGGCGGCGACCTGGATCAGCGCCGCCCCGATGAGCGGATGCAGATGGTAGTGCTTATGGGCGTTGACATGATCGGCCGTCAGGCCGGTTTCGGCGAAGAGTGCGAGCTGGGCGCGGATTTCCGCCAGCATCTCCGCCCGCGCCTCACGCGAGAGCGCCAGCAGCAGCCCCAGCCCGGCCATATCGTTGCGAAAGCGGCCATCCTTCCCGGTCAGGCTGGGGATGCGGGCGGCGGGCAGCACCGGCACGCCATCGGTCAGCACGACATGCAGCCCGACGGCGAGGTTGGGCTGCCGCCGCGCGATCGTCACCGCCTCCGCCATGCCAGGGGAACCGACCATCAGCGAGGCGGCGGTAAGCACGCCCTGGGTATGGGCCTGCTCCACCGCCTCGTTCACGCTGGCATGCAGGCCGAAATCATCGGCCGTGAAGATCAGTCGTTTCAGGCCGCGGCCTTCCGCTCACGCAGGAAGCGGAAGAATTCCACGCCTTCCCGCAGGCGTCGCACCAGCATCTGCCGGTCGCGCACCATCTCGTTGCAGATCGAGGCGATTTTCGGCGCCCGGAAGTAGAATTTCCGGTAGAATTGCTCAACCGAGGTAAAGATCTCGGTATGGGCGAGGTGCGGATAGGCCAGCGGCGCGATTTGCACGCCATGGGCATCCACATATTCGGTATTCGCCGTGTCCAGCCAGCCCTCGCGCGCCGCCTGGTCCCAAAGGAACGTCCCCGGGTATGGCGCGGCCAGCGAGACCTGAATGGTGTGCGGGTTGGTTTCGATCGCGAACTTGATGGTTTCCTGGATGGTTTCCGTGGTTTCGCCGGGAAGCCCCAGAATGAAAGTGCCGTGGATCTTGATGCCCAGGGCATGGCAGTCCTTGGTGAACTGCTTGGCCACGTCGATCCGCATGCCCTTCTTGATATTGACCAGGATCTGCTGGTTGCCGGTCTCATAGCCCACCAGCAGCAGCCGCAGCCCATTCTCCGCCATCACCTTCAGCGAGGCATAGGGCACATTGGCCTTGGCGTTGCAGGACCAGGTCACCCCCAGCTTGCCCAGTTCCTTGGCGATGGCCTCGGCCCGCGGCAGGTCGTCCGTAAATGTATCGTCGTCGAAGAAGAGTTCCTTCATCTCCGGGAAGGCCTGGAGGATGTATTTCACCTCATCGATGACATGGCCGACCGAACGGGTACGATAGCGATGGCCCCCAACAGTCTGGGGCCAGAGGCAGAAAGTGCACCGGCTCTTGCAGCCGCGCCCGGTGTAGAAGCTGACATAGGGGTGCTTCAGGTAACCGATAAAATACTTCTTCCAGTCGAGGTCGCGCTTATAGACCTCGGAGACGAAGGGCAGCTCGTCCATGTTCTCCAGCATTGCGCGGTCAGTGTTGTGCACGATCACGCCCGAAGGATTGCGCCAGCTCAGGCCCTTGATGGCGCTGAGATCCATGCCCGAGGCGACATCCTTCACGGTGAAATCGAACTCGTTGCGCGCCACCCAATCCACCACCGGGGCGTCGCGCAGCGATTCTTCCGATTGCACCGCCACCTTGGCGCCGATCAGGCCGACCTTCAGCGACGGGTTCACCGCCTTCAGCGCCTCCGCCACCTTTACATCCGATGCAAAGCTCGGCGTCGAGGTGTGCAACACCACCTGGTCGAAATTCTTCGCCATCGGCGCCACATCGCCCAGGGACTGGCTGTGCGGCGGCGCATCCACCAGCTTCGAGCCGGGGATCAGCGCCGCCGGCTGGGCCAGCCAGGTGGGGAACCAGTAGCTGCGGATCTCCCGCTTGGCCTGGTAGCGAGAGCCGGCGCCGCCATCGAAGCCGTCGAAGGTGGGGGCCTGGAGGAACAGGGTGCGCATCATCTGGGGCAGCGACCTTTTCGAAGTTCGTGACGGTTTGCGGTAAGCCAGCCGCAAGCTCAAGTGGCTTTTCTGGCAAGGCGCTTCAACGGCGCCGCATACGCCCATCGCGGCTGATTTGGAAGCGCTCGGCGCCCCAGCGCACCCGCCCCGGCCAAAGCCCGGCCAGCCAGATGGCGAAGGACAGCAGGTCCCGCGGCACCACCCAGGCCGGGCGGGGGGCAAGGCTAAGGGCGCGGTCCACCCCCGCACAGGCGGCGAATCGGGCGGTGAGCGCCAGCGCCAGCGCCGCCAGGGTCACACCACCGGGGGCGGCCAGGACCGCCAGCAGGCCCCAGGCCAGCGGGTGGGTCAGCGCCATGCCGGCATAGCCGGCCGGGTTGAGCAGCCGCACCGTGCGGGCCCAGCGCAGCTCATGCGCCCAGAGCCCGGCGAAACCGGACTCGGCCATGACATGGCCGGGCAGCACCGGCGCCAGCACCACCCGCAAGCCCAGCCCGCGCACCGCGGCACCCATCGCATGGTCATCGGCCAGCAGGTCGAGAAAGGCCTCGAAGCCGCCGATGCTGGCCAGGGTCTCTGCCCGCAGCGCGATGGTGGCGCCGTAGCAGCCGCGTGCCTGGCCCAGCGCCTCGCCCAGCGCGGCATTGGGCAGGAAATGCCAATCGACCGACAGCGCGGTCAGCCTGGACCACACCCCGTCATCGCCCGCGACGCCGCGATAGAGGCAGGTGACGAGCCCCACCCCCGGCTCGGCCAGGGGGACGGTGACGGCGGTGAGCCAGTCCGGGCCGACCGCCATATCGGCATCGGCCAGCACCAGCACGGGCGCATCGGCGGCGGCGGCGAGATGGACGAGCTGGGAGATTTTCCGGTTCGCCCCCAGCACGGTCCCGCCGCGCAGCAGCCTGGCCGGCGGGCAAAAGGCTTCCGCGATGCGCGCGGCCGGGTCGGCCGGATCGGCCACGGCCATCACCATCTCGAAGGGCGCGGCGTGGCGCTGCGCCAGGGTGGCGGCCAGGTTTTCCGCCAGATGGGGGGTGGCGCCATGCAGCGGCTTGAGGATGGCGGCGGCCAGGGCAGGGGTGGTGGCGGGCTTGCCCGCGGCCAGCCGGGCGGCGGCCCGGGCGGCCAGCAGCACCTGCACCGCGCCCAGCCCCGCCAGAACTGCGAAGAGCCATGACAGTAAAATCATGCCGCCCCGCGCCGCGGCGGCATGGCAGGGCCGCGCCCGGCTTCGTATATCAGTGCCATGCGCGCCCTTCTCCTTCCGCTCCTGCTCACGCTCGGCGCCTGCGGCGATACGCTGGTGGCGCGCGGCGGCGTGGAGACACCCACCGCCGCCTCGCAATACGCCGGCGCCACCGATCCGGGTGACCCCTTCGAGCGGCTGAACCGCACGATGCTCGATGTCAACACGGTGATGGATGACAGCATTCTTCGCCCGGTCGCCGAAAGCTACCGCGACCTTGTGCCGGAATTCGGCCGGCTGCGCATCCGCGCCTTCATCGAAAACCTGGGCGAGCCGCTGATCTTCGCCAACAATCTGCTGCAACTGCGGTTTGACGCGGCGGGCACGACGCTGGGCCGCTTCGCGCTCAACACCACGCTGGGCGGGGCGGGGCTTTTCGATGTCGCCACGCCGCGGGGGCTGGCGCGGCAGACCGGCGATTTCGGCCAGACCATGGCGCGCTACGGCATGCCCCCGGGCCCGTACCTGATGCTGCCGGTGCTCGGCCCGACCAACCTGCGCGACGCGGCGGGGGAGACGGTGGATGGTTTCGGCAATCCGCTGCTGCTGGCGCTGGGGCCGGTGTTCACTAGCTTCACGCTGGGGGTGCTCAATGCCTCCAGCGGGACGCTCGGGGGCCTCGACGTGCGCGCGGAGAATATCGACACGCTCGATATCCTTCGCGCCGACAGCCTGGATTATTACGCCCGCCTGCGCAGCGTGGTGCGCCAGCGCCGCGATGCCGACCTGATGGCGCTGGGCCGGCCAAGCGCCATGGAGACGCTGGACGACCCCGGCCAGACGCCGGCGGCGCTGGACGACCCGGGGGTGGGGAGTGCGCCGGCGCCCGCCACGGGCCCGGCCGCGGTGGCGAGGGCGCCGCGTGTGCCGCCGGAATGGGCGGCAAGCACCCTGCGGCAGGCCGATCTTTCCGCCCGGGGCGAGGCGGCGGGGGAGGCCCTGCCGGCGGCGACGCCTGTCGATCCGGCCTGGGCCGGGGCGGTGTTGGGGGACGCGCGCGTCGCGCCATAACCTGGTGTTGCGCGGCCGCCGCGCTTCCACCGGCGCTGCCGCGACCGCGCGCCAGGTCTCCGAATCCAATATCACCGGGCGCGCTCGTTGAGGACCTGATCCAGGTATTCCGGCATCCAGGCCGCCATTTTGCATCGCATTTTGACGAATGCGTTATCTTTGGCGGACCGCACGAGGTTGAATGCGAGGTGCCGGACGCCGGCCATGCTGCTGGCACCGAAGCCTTTGCGCAGGCGCGGCTGGTCGTCGGCGAAGGTCTCGTCCGGCCTGCAATGCAGGCGGTTTTCGCAGGCCCAGTGATGGCGTTGGAAGTCCAGACGGGCACTCCGCAGGCGGCGATTCGGCTTTTGTCGTCGCACGCTGTTGCGTGAGTTCGAGGCCCTTCAGGTCAACTTCGCGGCACTTGTGCAGGCTGACACTTCCTCCATGTTGTGAACATTGCAATGAGGAAATTTGCCGTGTCAGCCTCTTACACCCTTTCCGACATCTCCACCGCCGTGGTGGTCAACAACCAGGGCGGGGGCATCACCGCCGGCTTCCAGGATGGGCCGGCGGCGGTGGCGCTCGGCGGTGGGCGCTTCGCGGCCGCCTGGGTCAGCAACGGCACCGGCAGCGGCGAGAGCATTCAATTCGGGATCTTCAACGCTGCCACCCGCGCCTTGGTGCCCGCGGCCATCACCGATCTGGTGGGCGGGACAGGCAACCTCTACAGCGTCAGCATGGCGTTGCTGTCGAACGGCAATGTCGCGCTGGCCTGGGCCGAGCATGCGGGTGGCACCACGACCTACTGGACCGCCGTGGTCAATGGCAGCACGGGGGCGGCCGTGGGGGCACCTCTGGCGCTGGCCAGCGCTTCCATGGTGGGGGGGGCGGTCAGCATCGCGGCCAAGGCCGATGGCTATGTCGTCGCCTATTCCGGCGACGCGACGCCGGCCAATTCGCCAGCCTTCGTGGCCGGCTTCACCAATGCCGGCGCCGCCGATCCCGGCTTTACCACCTTCAACGCCATCCAGCGTGACCTGGGGGTGAGCGAACTCAGTGTGGCCGTGCTGACCAACGGCACCATCGTGGTGGTGGCAGAGGGTGCTGAAGGTCCTCCAGGCGTAGTAATCAACGGAGTTGGGCCATCACGCCCCATCGAGGGCAGTGTCCTCGGCTTCAGCTACTGGAATCCCGATGGGACGCCCGTCCTCAGGGAAGGCGTGCCGGTATCCGGTAGTCATCTCGGCGCCTTTGTGGACAGCCGCGTCGTCACGGCCGCACTGCCGAATGGCAACGTCGTCATTGCCTATGACTCGGGCAATATCGTGAACGACGGGAATAAGCTGGTGGTGAATGTCCGCGGGCCAATGGGCGAGTATATCGGCGGCAGCGAAGGCTTTGTCCTCGCCCCGGAAGACCAACTTTGGCCATCGATCGCGGTGCTGGGCGATGGCGGCTTCGCCGTCTCCTGGAGTCGGCGCCTGATTTCGGATGGTTCGCCGACCGGCACCATCGTCGTCACCTTCCTCCCCGACGGCACCCGCGCGCTGGGCGAGACGATCCGGAGTTCCGGAACGTCGGATACCGCCGCTCTGGCGGGCTTCACTGATGGACGCATCGTACTGGTCGCCGAGGGCGGCAATGACGGCGCAGGCACCGGCATCATCGCATCACTGACCAGAGTGACCGAGACCCTCATCGGCACCAACGGCGATGAAACCATCAACGGCAGCAGCCTCGCGAACTTCATCAACGGTTTCGCGGGCGCCGATGTGATCAACGGCCTGGGCGGCGATGACGGGATCGCCGGTGATGACAGCTTCACTGTGGGCGGCGGCGATGTGATCAGCGGCGGCGACGGCAACGACACCATCAGCGGCAATGCCGGCGACGACACGATCTACGGCGGCAATGACAATGATTCGCTCGATGGCGGCAACGGCAACGATGTCCTCCACGGCGATGCCGGCAATGACGAGCTCTTCGGCGCTGCGGGCAATGACATCATCGATGGCGGTGCGGGCCAGGATACCGGCCTGCTCAGCGGCAGCCGGGCGGCCTATCGCGTCGGTGTCCGCGAGGGTGTGATCTTCACCAGCGGCGCCGAGGGGGTGGACAGCTACATCAATGTCGAGGCGCTGAAATGGGGTACCGCACCGTCGGTCAGCATCGCAAGCCTGCTGGCCAGCCCCAGCAATACCGGCCTCATCTTCGGTAAGCTGGGCAGCGCCGAGGCAGGCTATATCCTGCCCGAGGCCTATAGCGGCCCGGTGGCCGGGCTGGTCAACCAGCTGCTGGGCGGTGCCGCGGGGGATACAGTGCTGGGCACCGACCGGGCCGATTTCATCAATGCCCTGGCCGGCGACGACGCGGTGGATGGCGGTGCGGGCAATGACGTGCTCGATGGTGGTCTGGGATCGAATTTCCTCACCGGCGGCGCGGGGGTGGACATCTTCTTCGTCGATGGCCGGGGGGCGGCGAGCTTCAACACCTGGAGCACCATCACCGATTTTTCCGCCGGCGAACAGGTGACGATCTGGGGCTACCAGCCCGGGGTGAGCCAGTTCCTCTGGGTTGCAAGCGACGGCGCGCCGGGCTTCCAGGGTGCGACCATGCATTCTGACCTCGATGGCAATGGCCTGATCGACACCTCGGTGACCTTCACCGGCAAGACCGAGGCGGAACTGCCGGTGCCGACCTATGGCTCGGTCGCCGGGCAGGATTATATCTTCTTCGGCTGAGGGCTAGACCATGCTGCGTTCACATGCGTTCACTGCGCACGGTCTAGCCGTTGCTGAGAGATGATTCAGCGTGTTCGGCGATTCCGCCTCAACGC
>CAYNBM010000028.1:0-58006 GCA_964395305.1 uncultured Rubritepida sp. | reverse complement strand
CGCGCCGGAATCCTGCAAATCTCTGCTTCTGCAATTCCGTCCACAGGGCCTAGGATAGTTTCCCCCATCTTGATTGGGGCAAGAAGGTTCTCGACCATCGTTTGGAAGATGGGGAAGGGTATCGCCCCAAAGCGCTGCAATTCCAGTGCCCCGCGCACATTGGGGGCTTGGGTCTTCAACACGAATGGCAGTCCATCCAGGCTGGGTCTGTCGGCACTCCCCTTCTCGACAGTCTCCCTTCGCGTAATGCTATTGCCACTGGCCAGCATCAGAAAATCTCCGCAGTCCTGAACGACGGTATCGAAATGCGGCGGGGAATTAGGGGGCCAAACAAGCATATGCGCCCCGGTCGAAAATAGTTGGAAATCTGACATCCTGCGCGCCTCTACTTCGCGCCTCTGCGATGAAGCGGCGGGGCTGCGCGGGCAGAGGTTCCGCGCGGGCTGGCCAGCCCTGCCCCGCCAGTGTTCAAACTACTGTGTCGCGCAACTCTGCAAACGCCACCTCAATGATTTCCGGCAAACATGGATGGTCCTTTGTCAGCCAACTCACATCGAGTGACCAGTCCATCCATGGCGCTTCACGGCTAAAGCTACGTGGGGAAACCACTCGGAACCATCGTCGTCCAGTGGCCCGATCGAGTTTGATTTCAATGGTCATGCACCTGCCGGAGACGTGTCGGAGGCAGAGTAGAATCTCGCCAATCAACGCTGGTACGCCGGGGCGGATACAGCGCCGGCCAGAACGCCGCGCCGAGTGCTTCCGGTGCCGCTCATGCCGAAATCGCCAAGCTAGCGCGATACACAGCCATGTCCTGTCGCACTTCCTCGGCAAGTTCTTCGGCATGACTGGCGACCCAGATCAAGCCATTCCATTCTTCGTGTGAGAGCCCATCCCGCGCGCCCATGCAGGTCAATCGAAGCCCCGCCAGAAGGTAGCGCAACCGGTCCATGCAATCCTTGATGTCCAGGGCGCTAGGAACCGCATCGGCGGTTGCTGCCATCGTGCTACCAGTCAATTCAGCCTCAGTCATGGAAGATCACTCCATTGCTGGGGTTAGGCCGGGGTGGTGTTTGCCCCACCACCACCGGCCGCCCCTATCTGCCCGGAACCGCCGGGCGCGGATCGGTCAGGCGGTTGCCGCGTGCAGGGTGACAACCTCGCCGCCCCGCGCCGCGTTCGGCTCCATCCGCCTCGCAATTTCTCCCGCCACCTTGTCAGCAGCGGCCAGCAACACCGCATCGGCGCTATGGACATAGCGTGACGTGACGCTGCGCCCCTTGTGCCCGATCATCGCGGCGATGGTGGTTTCCGTCATATCCAGATCAGCGGCGACGCTGGCGAAGGAATGCCGCAGCACATGGGCCGTCACCTCCGCCGGCAGCCCCGCCATCTTCACCACCCTGGCCATGAACCGCTTGAAGCCGGTCATGGTTGTTTCGCCGCGCGCCGGGGGGAACACCAGCGCATCGGCCGCGCCGCCCGTAGCGGCTTGCTGTGCGGCCAGAACATCGCAGGCGGCACGGGATAGCGGGCGCATGCTGGCGCCGGTCTTGGTGTCGCCCAGGCGGGCCGTGCGGCGGACCAAATCCACCTCTTGCCATCGCAGCCCCAGGGCCTCGCCGCTGCGCCAGCCTGTCAGGGCCAGGAAGCGCACCACCGCCACCGCATGGGGCCACATCGCCGTGCGCTCGGCGCCTCCCGGCTTCCTCGGCGGCAACATCTCCAGGGCCTTCGTCATGCCCTTGGCGAGTTGGGCGTATTCGTCATCCGATAGGCGACGCTCGCGCTTGCCGTCGGCAGGCCGCACAACCTGATTGGCGGGGTTGTCGTCGCGTATCCCGATGCGAACCGCATAGGTGAAGATCGCGCCCAGCATCCCCATGGTTCGGCTCGCCGTGCCCATGCCACCGTGCACATTCCGAAGCGCACGGGCCTTGCCGAGTTTCTGGCGCCGATGGGTTTTCCCCGCCGCCACGTCATGCATGAACGCATCCAAGTCCCGGAAGGTGATAGAGCGAACCTTGCGGCTCCCCAGCAGGGGCAGAACATGGGAGTCGATGCGGCTTCGGTCTGATGCCAGTGTCGTCGGTTTTTTCTGGCGCTTAAGCGGCAGGCGCCCCGCCTCGGCATCGGCGAGATACCGCTCGCACAGATCGGCCATGGTCGGCGCCTCGCGCATCTCCCGCTTTTCGGCCGCGGGGTCGGCGCCTTTCACCACCTCGGCCAACATCGCTTTGGCCTTGGCGCGGGCACCCTCGGGGGTCCAGGGCGCACCATGCGGGCCGATGGTGGCTCGGCGCTGGCGTCCCTCTTGAGTGCGGAACATCACAAAGTAGGAACATCCGGCACCGGCACGACGGCGGACACCAAAGCCTGGCAGCCCGCCTTGCCCATCGAACAATTCGGAATTGGCGGGGAGCGCGCGCACCTCCCGAAGTCCGATCTTGCCTGCCGCCGTTGCCATCGCCGCACCCCTGCCTTTGGCCCGGCTCACTCCCCGGGGTAACACCCTATTGCAAGCGCACGCAAGGGAAAACAATGGAACGCTAATCAGGGTCGCTCATCATATCGTTGTTTTTGTTCATTTTCAGTCCCCTTCTCAAATCACAACAAAGGCAAACAAACCTACGTTCTTCCCTTCACACGGCAGGGGTCACAGGTTCAATCCCTGTCGCGCCCACCAGATTTTCATATATTCGGCAGACGCGGGTAACAGCAGCCGGGGCAGACGCCCAATCATCGCCGCTTGCGGCAATCCGTTTCCATGGCACGGCCTCACGCCAGAGACACCAAGGCCAAAGCGTCAGGCATGGGATCGGGGATGTTTCGCACCCTGAACAGAAAGGCGGACGCCCTTCGAGGGCCAGCCCCGCCCCTACCCCTGCGCCGAGCGAAGCGCCGCCACCTCGGCGCGAAGGCCGCGGATTTCAGCCAGCAGGGTTTTCATGTCGGGCTGGGATTCATCAACCGGCACGTCGCGCAGCGACTGAATGCTCTCCACGATCACGCCGATGAACAGATTGAGCACCACGAAGGTGGAGATGATGATGAACGGCATGAAGAAGACCAGCGCATAGGGTTGCGCCTCCATCGCCGGCTTCACGATATTGGCCCAATCATCCAGCGTCATGAGCTGGAACAGGGTGAACAGGCTGGCGCCCAGGGTGCCGAACTGTTCCTCCATCGCCCCGCCGAAAATCTTCGTTGCCATCACCGCGCAGACGTAGAACAGCAGCCCCATCAGCAGCACGATGCTGCCCATGCCGGGCAATGCCGCCAGCATCGCCTCCACCACATTGCGCAGGGAGGGAATGACCGAGATCAGCCGCAGCACCCGCAGCACCCGCAGGGCGCGCAGCACCGACAGCGTGCCCGATGCCGGCATCCAGGCGATGGCCACCACCACCAGGTCGAAGATGCCCCATGGGTCGCGGAAGAAGGCGCCGCGGAAGGCATAGATGCGCAAGGCAAGTTCGGCGGTGAAGATCATCAGCAAGGCGGCGTCCAGGCCGTGCAGCACAGGTCCGATGGCCTGCATCACGCTGTCCGAGGTCTCGAGCCCCAGGGTGACGGCGTTGAGCAGGATGAGGCCGATGATCACCCGCTGGAAGGCCACGCCCGAGACCAGGCGGGCGGCGCGGGCGCGAAGGCTGGCTTCGCTGATGAGGCCTTGCGGCATGAGCTGTTCCTGAAGGGTTGATTGCGGCGACGCCATGCCGTCTCACCCTGCCAGATGCAAGGGGGACGGGCGGCGGGGTGGCCGGGCCGGGTGGCGCATCCAGCTGCCGGCACCACCTCCGATCGGCCCCTGCCATCCAGTTGCGGTTTGGCGCGATAAGGCCATCGGCTGCGCCCGCGGGAAAAGCCTACATCGTGCCCACGAAATCGGGTTAATCCCAATTCCAATTGCTGTTGCCAGAAAAAGGACCGCTCATGACCCGCGAAGACATCACCGCCTGGGCCCTCTCCACCGGCTGGCGCATCATCGGCGGCCATCCCAGCCTGTCCAAGCCGCAGAAACCCAACGACGCCATCATCCGCCTCAATCTCAAGGCCACCGTCGCACAGGTCGAGATCCGCAAACCCTCGGGCAAGTGGGAGAAGGTCGCCTCTGCCAGCTACCCCGCCATCACCCCGGGCGAGGAAGGCGCGCCGCCGGCTGGCCTGGGGCTCGACCGCATCCCCAGCCTGGGGCGCCTCATGCAGGACAATCGGGACGCCATGGTGTTTCGCTGAGCCCCCCGGCCACCGCGTTGACCTCGTCCCCCCCATGCGCCATGCCCCCCTCCATGACCGCCGACCCAGAATTCCGCATCCAGAAAGCCTGGCCCATCGAGGAAGCGGGCAAACTCGCCGACCGTCTGGCCAAACAAGGCAAGACGCATGCGCTGTTCCAGACCGGCTATGGCCCCTCCGGCCTGCCGCATATCGGCACCTTTGGTGAGGTCGCACGCACCTCCTGGGTCCGCCACGCATTCACGGTGATGACAGGCCTGCCCTCCCGCCTGCTCGCCTTCAGCGATGACATGGACGGGCTGCGCAAGGCGCCGGACAACGTGCCGAACCGGGAATTGCTGCTGGCCAATCTCGGCAAGCCGCTGACCAAGATCCCCGACCCCTTCGGCACCCATGCCAGCTTCGGCGCGCACAACAACGCCCGGCTGCGCGCCTTCCTCGATGCCTTCGGCTTCGACTACGAATTCGCCTCCAGCACCGATTACTACAGCGAGGGCCGCTTCGACGCGGCACTGCTGCGCATGGCCGAAAAGCACGAGGAAATCCGCGCCATCATCCTCCCCACCCTCGGGCCGGACCGACGCGCCACCTATTCCCCCTTCCTGCCGATTCACCCCGTCACCGGCGTGGTCATGCAGGTGCCGATGGAGGAGGTGCGGGTCGATGGCACCCTGGTCTGGAAGGATGAGGAAGGCCGGCGGTTTGAAACCCCCGTCACCGCCGGGCATTGCAAGGCGCAGTGGAAGGCCGATTGGGCGCTTCGTTGGTACGCGCTGGGGGTGGATTATGAGATGTCGGGCAAGGACCTCATCGACAGCGTTCGCCTCTCCTCGGCGATCTGCCGGGCGCTGGGCGCCGAGCCGCCGGTGAGCCTCACCTATGAGCTGTTCCTGGACGAGACCGGCCAGAAGATCAGCAAGTCCAAGGGCAACGGCCTTACCATCGACGAATGGCTGCGCTATGCGCCGCCCGAGAGCCTCGGCCAGTTCATGTACAACCAGCCCACCCGCGCCAAGCGGCTGTATTTCGATGTGATTCCCCGCGCGGTGGATGAGTATCTGCAGAATGTCGAGCGCGGCCACGCCACGCCCATGCCGGAGAAGGCCGCCAACCCGGCCTGGCACATCCATGCCGGCCATATCCCGCAATCCGCGCATAGCCCGCTGTCGTTCCAGACGCTGCTCAACCTCGCCGCCGTGAGCGCCGCCGAAACGCCCGCCGATCTCTGGGCCTTCGTGCGCAATTACGCGCCTGACACCGCGCCCGAGAGCCACCCCTTCCTCGACGTGCTGGTCGCCCGCGCGGTGGCCTATTGCGAGGATTTCGTCCGCCCGCACCTCAAGCCGCGCTCTGCCACCGCCGAGGAACGCGCCGGCCTGGAAGACCTCATCATCCGCCTCGAAGCCCAGGCCGCCGCCGTCGACGCGATGCCCCCCGGGGCTGACCGGGCCAAGGCCATCCAGGACATCATCTATGATGCTGGCCGGCGCGAACCCTTCGCCGTGCCCAACAAGGATGGCTCGATGGGCGTGGGCCGCGCCTGGTTCAACGCGCTCTACCAGGTGCTGCTGGGCGCCGATGAGGGGCCGCGCTTCGGCTCTGTCGTCGCCGCCTATGGCATCCCGCGCAGCGTCGCCGTCATCCGGGCGGCCCTGGCACGGTGACAAGCGCCCGCGCATGATCGCTTTCCTCAAGCGCTACGGCGCGACGATTTTCGGCGTCGTCCTGCTGGCCGGCGCGATCTATGTCGTGCAGCGCGAATTCCGCGGTCTCTCGGTCGCCCAGGTGCGCGACGCGATGGGCGCCATCTCGCACCGCGCGCTCTGGCTCGCGGGCGGCTGCACCATCGCAGCCTACGCGGTGCTGGCGGTCTATGACCGGCTGGGCTCGCTTTATGCCGGCAAGCCGGCGAGTTGGGCCCGCTCGCTGATGGCGAGCTTCTGCGGCTATTCGCTGGCCCATAACCTGGGCTTCGCCGCGGTCTCGGGGGCCGCGGTGCGGTTTCGCTTCTACTCCGCCTGGGGCTATTCCGCCGTCGAGATCGCCAAGGTCATCGGCTTCACCTCGCTCACCTTCGGCCTGGGCGGCATGGCATTGGCCGGCCTCGTACTGGTGGTGGAACCGGAGGTGGTGCCCTGGCTCGGCAACCACATGCCGCGCTGGGCCCTGCAGGCGCTGGCGGTGCCGCTCTGGGGCATCGTCCTGGCCTATGTCGTGCTCAGCCGCTTCTTCCGCACCATCACCGTCTTCCGCCACGAGATCGAACTGCCCGGCCTGAAGATGGCCCTGGCGCAAACCGTGCTCGCGACCGTGGATGTCGCCGTCACCGCCGCCATCTTCTACATTCTGCTGCCCCCGGCCGAGGGGCTGACCTTCGTGCGCTTCGTGGGCATCTACCTCGCCGCCTATGCGCTGGGGATCTTTGCCTCCGTCCCCGGCGGGCTCGGCGTCTTCGACAGTGCCATCCTCATCGGACTCTCGCCCTATATGGGGCCGGCCGATGTGATCGGAGCACTGCTGGTCTTCCGGCTGTACTATTACATCGTGCCGCTGTTCATCGCGGGCCTGCTCTTCGCCGGCTTTGAGCTCAGCCAGCGCCGCGCCGTGCTGGCCCGCTTCACCGCCGTCACACAGGGCTCCGAGGCGCTGGAGGCACCGGCGATGGCCGGCCTCGTCGCGATCCTGGGCGCGCTGCTGATCTTCATCGGGGCGCTGCCGGCCTCGGGCGGGTTGATGACGATCTGGGGCAGCTATTCGCTCGCCGCCGCTTCGCAATTCGCAGCCTCCGTGCTGGGCTCGGCCTTGCTGGTGCTGGCCTATGGGCTGGCGCGGCGGCTCGCCATCGGCTGGGGGCTGGCGGTGGCGCTGCTGCTGCTGGGTGGCCTCACCGTCTGGCTGCGCGGCGAGGCCTGGTTCGCCTGGGCTCCGTTCCCCGCCGTCGCCACGCTGCTGCTCACGATGCGCCCCAGCTTCTACCGCCGCTCCCGCCTCTGGGCGGAGCCGCTCAGCCCCGAGGCGCTGGTGCCGCTGGGCGCGGCCGCCTTCTGCGGCATCACCCTGGCGCTGGTCGGCCACCGGGTCGAGGTGCAGGACAACTCCTGGTGGGAGGTCGTCTTCGCCGCCGACGCGCCCAATGCGCTGCGCTTCACCGTGGGGCTGACGGCGGTGCTGCTGCTGGTGGGCCTCGCCCGCCTGCTGCGCCCCGCCCGGATACGCCCCCTGGCCTATGATGATGCGAGCCGCGCCATGCTCGCGGCCTGGCGCGGCACCACACCGGCCAGCGCCGATGGTGTGCTGCTGGGTGAGGCGGGGCGTGCCGGCATGGCCTTCACCCGCCGCCCGCCGGTCTGGCTGGCGCATGGCGACCCTTCGGGCGATCTGGGCGACCGGGTCAGCGCGATCTGGCGCTTCCGCGATGCTTGCGAGCGCGCCGGCGTGCGCCCGGCCTTCTGGGATGTCGGGCCGGAATGGCTGCGGATCTATGCCGATATCGGCCTGACGGCCGTGCCCATGCCAGGCCATCCCGGCCGCTTCATCGCCTGCCGCGCCGAGCAGGATTTGGACCGGCTGCTCGCCCTGGCGTAGAAGCGGGGCATGAAACGCCGGATCCTCCTCAGCGCCGCGCTGGCCATGCCCAGCCTGGCTCTCGCCTTCCCCACCCGCAGCATCCGTATTGTGGTGCCCTTCGCCGCCGGGGGCGCCGCGGACAGCGCCGCCCGCACCATTTTTCCCCGCGTCGCCGAACGGCTCGGGCAGCCCGTGGTGGTGGAGAACCGCACCGGGGCCGGCGGGTCGCTCGGCGGCTACGAGGTCGCCCGCGCGCCGGCCGATGGGCATACGCTGCTCTTCGATGCCAGCTCGCACCTCGTGAACCCGCATGTCATCCGCAACCTGCCCTTCGACTACGCCACGGCCTTCGCGCCGATTTCCCAGGTGGTGACCTTCCCGCAGGTGCTGGCGGTGAAGGCCGATCTGCCAGCGGATTCGCTCGCCGCCTTCATCAACCTCGCCCGCGCCAGGCCGGGGCAGCTTTCGGTCGGCACCCAGGGCAATGCCACGGCCGGGCATCTCGGCCTCGTGCAGTTCAGCCGGGCCGCGGGCATCGAAGTGACCCACGCGCCCTATCGCGGCGGTGCCGATGCGGCGCGGGACCTCGCGGCCGGCGCGCTTGATGCGGTCTTCATCACCATGCTCTCGGCCCGGCCGATCGTGGACAGTGGCCGCGCCCGCTTCCTCGCCGTCGCCAATGCCAACCGCACCACGCTGCGCCCCCTGGTGCCGAGTTTTGCGGAGAGCGGCCTGCCGGGGGTTGCGATCTCCGAATGGGCCAGCCTCTTTGCACCGGCCGGAACGCCGGATGCGGTGGTGCTGGCCCTGTTCGGCGCGGTGCGGGAGGTGCTGGCGCTGGCCGAGGTGCGGGAGCGCCTGGCCGGACTGGGCGCCGAGCCCGTGGGCAGCAGCCCTGAGGTGTTTTCCCGTTTCGTCACCGAGGGACGGGCCGAAATGGCCCGGGTCGTGCGGGAAGCGAATATTCGTCTTGATTAGGCGCGATTTCCTCCTCGCCGTCGCCGGCACCGCCCTGCCGCCGCCGGAGGAGTTTTCCGGGCTGGAGGGCCAGCCGGTGCTGGCGCTGGCTATACATCCCGCGGTGTTTCCGCGGCTGCGGGTGATGTCGGCGGGGCGGCAGCGCGTGGTGAGCGACACACTGCGTGGCCGTGGCCCCGGGCTGGGATGGCATGAGGGCTGGCTGCATGGTTGGGCGGGCACGGCGGAGGCCCGGGTCTTCCTGGGTTATGAGCCCAGCGCCGAGCAGCTCGCGCTGATGTTGTGGCAGGATGGCCGGCCCAGCCTGTTCATCCCGCCGCGCTTCGCCCCCTGGCCAGAAGCGCTGCGCCTGCCGCTGCGCGGGTTCAATCCGGAGCTTGAGGCGCAATTGCGCTGGGGCGCGTGAAGCGCCGGGACTCGTGTGTGAACGGACAAATTCCTCCTTCAGCCGGGGGATGCCATCGGGTGCGAATCACACAAGCACGGCGTTGGGTTTATTTTCCGAAAAGCGCCAGCTTGAATTGTCTCAATTCCGTGGAATCGGCCGCGGCTTGCCGGCCTCATCGACGGCGACGAAGGTGAATTCGGCCGCCGTCACCTTGATCCGCTCGCCCCGCCCCTCGCGCAGCACCCAGACCTCGACATCGAGGGTGACGGAGCTGCGGCCGAGGCGCTTCGCATCGGCGTAGAAGCACACCGTATCGCCCACCTTCACCGGTGCGATGAACACCATGGAGGTGACGGCGACGGTCACCGCCGGCCCATCCACGATGCGGGTGGTGGCCATGGAGGCGGCGGCATCCATGGAGGCCATGATCCAGCCGCCGAAGACATTGCCGGCGGGGTTGGAATGGGCGGGCATGGCGAGGTGCCGGGCGGCCAATTCGCCGCGCGGTGCGATCTCTGTGTGATCACGTGATGCTGTCGTGTCGATTTGCATGTGAGGGCTCCTTGCGGTGAGGAACGCTCTCCCGGCGGTTTATGTTGCAGCGCAGCATGGCGGATTCAACCCCTGTCGGCAGGCCGGGGTTCCATGGTGATGCCCAGCATCCCCAGGCATGCCGCGCAGCCGTCAAGCCCGTGCGCGACCAAAGGATGGGCGAAGGCGACGCCGGGCGTCACCGCGAAGCCCACTGCCGGGCCATGCAAGAAGCCGAAGAAGGCGATCCAGTCGCCTTAGACCATGCTGCGTTCACATGCGTTCACTGCGCATGGTCTAGCCGTTGCTGAGAGATGATTCAGCGTGTTCGGCGATTCCGCCTCAACGCATCATGCTCTAGGGGCCGGAGGGCGGGTTTTGTCATGTCCGCTCCTTGAGGGCGGCGATGGCGTCGGCGGATTGCGCCACCCAACCGAAGATCCCCCCCTGGGCTGCGATCATCGCCAGGGCGGCTGCGTGAAATTCGGGGAAATACGACGCGCAGCAATCGGCCAGGGCCACGCAGCGCCAGCCCCGGTCATTGCCCTCGCGGATGGTGGTGTGGACGCAGACCTCGGTGGTGACGCCGGCGACCAGCAGCGTGTCGATCCCGCGGTTGCGCAGCATCAGCTCCAGCTCGGTCTGGTAGAAGGCGCCCTTGCCGGGCTTGTCGATCACCGGCTCGCCCGGCGCGGGCGCCAGTTCGGGGATGATGTCGTGGCCCGCCTCGCCGCGGATCAGGATGCGCCCCATCGGCCCGCGATCACCGATCCGCATCCCCGCGGGCGCGCGAAAAACCTTGGCCGGCGGCGCGTCGGACAGGTCGGGGCGGTGGCCCTCGCGGGTGTGGATGACGAACAGGCCCGCGGCGCGGGCGGCGGCGAGCATGGCCTGGCAGGGCGCGATGGCCGGGCTGAGGCGGGAGACGTCATTGCCGAGTGCGGCGCCAAAGCCGCCTGCCTCCAGGAAATCGCGCTGCATGTCGATGATGATGAGCGCGGTGCGACCGGGCTCGATCGCGATGGCGGCGGGAAGGGCTGCGATCACTGGCAGGGTTGTGCGCTCCGCTGGTCATCACCCGGGCTGGGCTGAATGAAGTCCGGCAAGATTTGTGCCAGACATACCCGCCGCATCCCGGCCATCACGCCTGCCCGGCGCGCAGCCGCTGGCCGGGGCCGCCCAATCGCTGTGCCATTGCCGCAAGGGAGGAAGCGAAAAACGAATTCGGTGTCATCTGAACAGGCCTGTTCTCCGGCGGTCCAGTCAGGTAACGTTCAAGTCATCTCCGATGGAGCGGCATTCGCGCGGTGATTCGTCCACGCGCCATGCGCGCCGTATCGGTAATGACGTTTTCTTTGGGAGCGAGCGATGACAATCTTTTTCGCAACAGCAGCGGCCGACAACGCATCCCTGGCGGGCATCGCCGGCGATCAGGTCAGCTTCATCAACGCGCCGATCCGCAACGTCATATCGCTCAACCCCTTCGTGGTCCAGGCCGGCTGGGCGGCGGGTGACCAGTACGGCCTCGCGATCTCGATCTTCACCCTGTCGAATTTCGGTGACTTCTTCTCCGGCGATGGGCGAAGCCTGACGGTCTTCGGCGGCAACATGGCCGATTCCATCGCGCTGAACCTGCCGTTCGGCAATACCGGCGTTGTACATGGCGGCGGCGACGACGACACCTTCATCAGCTCCGACGGTCAGGAGACCTTCTACGGCGGTGGCGAGGGCAAGGGGGGCGATACGGCGGCCTTCAATGATTCTCCCGTTGCGGTCATCGCCTCGCTCGCCGATCAGAGCATCAATACAGGCCAGGGCCAGGGTGACATCTATATTGGCATCGAGGATCTGCAGGGCTCGATCTATGGCGATACACTCTACAGCGTGGCCGATGGCAGGACCCATCAGCTAATCGGCGACCCCGGCATCGGCAACGGTATCGGCGGCAATGACACTCTGTATGGCGCAACCGGCCCGAATGCAGGCTACACCAACTTCATTGGCGGCGCCGGGGCGGATACGCACTATCTCGGCGATGGCGGCAATCTGATCGATTATGAGACGGGGGCGGTTGGCCTGACCTTCTCATTGACCGACCCCACGCTCAACACCGGCGATGCGGCGGGCGACGTGCTGATCGGTCAGGCCGGCAAGAACATCGACATCGCCGGTACGCCCTTCGCCGATACCCTCTATGGCGATGAGGGCAACAACAATATCATCGCAGATCCCTACGACGACCCACTCTACGGCGTCACCGGCGGCAATGACCGCGTCTTCGGCATGGGCGGGGACGACATCCTCACCGGCAATCTGGGCGCCGATACGCTGGATGGCGGCACCGGCTACAATTATGCCTCCTACTCGCGCTCCCGCTTCTCCGGCTTGACGGCCGATCTCGGCACCCCGTCAAATGGTACGGGCGAGGCGACGGGTGACGTTTACATCAACATCCAGGGCCTGTTCGGCTCGGTGTTCGACGACACGCTGCGCGGCGATGGCGGCAACAACATCCTCGTCGGTCTCGCGGGCATTGACCAGATGTTCGGCGGCAGCGGCGATGATATCCTCAATGGCGGTGCCGGCGGCGACGCCTTCGATGGCGGCTCGGGCTATGATACGGCGGCGTACAGCGACTCCGCCACGGGCCTGACCATCAACATGGTGACGCCAGGTGCCGGCACCGGCGAGGCGACGGGCGACAGCTTTGTCTTCGGCACCGTGGAGAGCATCCTCGGCAGCAAATTCAACGATATGATTTTTGGCGACGCCGCAGCCACCTTCCTCAATGGCAGCGCTGGCGACGACACCATCCATGGCGCCAACGGCGATGACGGCATCGCCGGCGGCGCTGGCGCGGACCTGCTCCATGGCGATGCCGGGAACGACAATTTCGCCTATTTTACGGTCAGCGAATCGGCCGGCGCCAGCATCGATACCATCGCTGATTTCATCACCGGCGAGGACAGCCTCGACCTCTCGCTCATCCCGCCGCTGAACCTGGTGCTGAACCGCACCCTCGCCGGCGGCACGGTGCTGACCGCCACCATCGCGGGCGCCGCCTTCCAGATCAACCTGCTGACAAACATCGGCGGCGTGGATATTCGCGGCCTGACCACCGGCATCACCGTCAATGGCACCGCCAATGCCGAGACGCTGATCGGCTCGATCTTCAATGACACTTTTCAGGGTGGCGCTGGCGCCGACACCATCGTCACCTCCGATGGCAACGACATTGTGCGCTACACCGCGGCCAGCGAATCGACGCCCGGCGCGCCTGATCTAATCACCGATTTCAAGACCAATGAGGACAAACTCGATTTTTCGTCCCTGGCGCCGACCAATGTGAAGTTCCAGAAGAATGCCGGGGCGTGGGAGGTGAGCGCCTCGACCTCTGGCGACACGATCCTGGTCAGGAGCACGTTGCAGCTCTTTGCCTCTGACATCCTGGGCATCACCTCCGGCATCACCAGCATCGGCGATGATGGGCCCGAGACGCATAGGGGCACCGCCTTCGCCGACATCATTCAGGGCAATGGCGGCAGCGATGCCTTGTTCGGCGGCCTCGGCGCGGATGTTTTCGCTTATGCCAAGGGCAGCGATTCCAATGCTGGCGGCAGCGACATCCTGCAGGATTTCGTCACCGGCACCGATCGGATCGACCTGACTCTGGTGGGGTTGAATGCGACGGGCCCGCAGCAGGTCACCCTCTTCCGCACCCCCGGCGCCACGACGCTGTTTGCCGACACCGCCACCGGGGCCATGGTTCTCGGTTCCGTGAGCGACATCAACGGCTCCGACCTGATCGGTTTGAGCAAGGGTGTCTATATCGTCGGTGGCGCGGCGGCCGAGGTGCTGCTCGGCACCGCCTTCGCCGATCTGCTCGACGGCAATGGTGGCGCAGACACCATGTCGGGCGGTGATGGCGCCGATGTCTTCCGCTATTTCGGCGCGGCCGATTCCACCCCGGGCGCGCGCGACCTGGTCACGGATTTCCAGACCGGCCTCGACAGCTTCGATTTCGGCGCGCTGGGCGCCACCGAGATGACCGTGACCCGCGGCGCCAGTAGCACCACGATCACCGCGACAATCGGCGGCGGCGCCTTCGCGGTCGACGTCACCGGCCTGGTGAATGGCAGTGACATCGTGGGCGCCGCCAGCGGCATCACCCTGATCGGAAACTCCACCGGGGAGGCATTGTCCGGCACTGCCTCCAACGACACGCTGATCGGCGGCGACGGGCAGGACACGCTGACCGGCGGCGGCAATGCCGATGTCTTCCGCTTCACCGCCCGCAGCCAGACGCCCAACACCGCGCCCGACAGCATCACTGACTTCCAGATGGGCGTCGACCAACTCGATCTGACGGGCATGGGGGCGACTGGCGTCGTCCTGACCAAGGTAGGCGCCGTCACTCAGGTCACCGGCACCACACCGCAGGGCGCCTTCCAGATCAACGCCACCGGCGATGTGGTGGGCACCGATATCCTGGGGCTGACCTCCGGCATCCTGGCCATAGGCTCGGCCAGCGGTGAGACGCTGAAGGGTACGGCCTTCAACGACACGCTTCAGGGTGGGGGCGGCGCAGATGCGCTGTTCGGCGGCCTGGGCGCCGATATCTTCCGCTACGTGGCGGCCAGCGATTCGCTGCTGGGCAATGTCGATATCCTGCAGGATTTCGCCACCGGCACGGACACAATCGACATCACCGCGATCGGCCTCTCCGACCCCGGCGCGCAGCAATTGGCGCTGGTCCGCAGTGGCGGCGGCACGACCGTCTTTGCGACCACGACCGGCGGCACCTTCTCGCTCGGCCTGACGACGGCGTTGAACGGCGATGACATCATCGGCAACACCAAGGGCGTCTATCTCGCCGGCGATGGCACGGCCGAGGTGCTGCGCGGCACGGCCTTCGCCGACGTCATCGACGGCAATGGCGGCGCCGATACCATCACCGGCGGCAATGGCGCCGACATCATACGGTATTTCGCGCCGAGCGATTCCACCAACGCCACGCCCGACATCATTCTCGACTTCCAGGCCGGCATCGACAAGTTCGACCTCGGCGCCCTCACCCCCAGCGAGGTCACCATCGCGCGACTGAATGGTGGCACCACGATCTCGGTGGTGGGGGCCGGCGGCACCACGGTGTTCAATACGAACACGGCGGTGAACGCCAATGATTTCATCAGCTTCTTCGGTACCGCCACGGTCACCGGCGATGGCACGTTCCAGGGCAGTGCCTTCGCCGACAGGATGGTTGGCGATGGTGCCGCCAACAGCTTCACCGGCGCCACCGGCAATGACACCATCGAGGGCGGGGGCGGCACCGACACGGCCATCTTCTCCGGCACCCAGGCGCAGTCGCGCATCGGCGTGCGCGACGGCACGGTGATCGTCTCGGGCGCCGATGGCGTCGATACCCTGACCCAGGTCGAGCAGCTGAAATTCGGTGCCGCCGCCGCGGTGTCGATCGGCTCGCTGGGCGTCGTGGATGAGCTGGCGCTGGTGCTGACCGGCGGTGTGGCCAATTACATCCTGCCCGACAACTACAGCGGCCCTGTCCCCGGCCTGCAATATCAGGTGCTGGGCACCAATGCCGGCGATGTGGGCGTCGGGACCAGCCGGAATGACTTCTTCAACCTGTTCGGCGGCGATGACGCGCTCGATGCCGGCGCTGGCGTTGACGTGCTCGATGGCGGCACTGGCTCCAACTTCCTCACCGGTGGTGCGGGGATCGATACCTTCTTCCTCGACGGGCGTGGCGGCACCACCACCTGGTCGACCATCACCGATTGGCAGGCAGGTGAGCAGCTCTCCGTCTTCGGCTGGAAGCCGGGCATCAGCACGGTGCTCTGGGTCGCGAGTGCCGGCGCCGTGGGTTACGAGGGGGTGACGATGTTTGGTGATCTGGACGGGAATGGATCGTTCGACACCTCGGTCACCTGGACCGGGAGAACACAGGCCGATCTGCCCGTGCCGTTCCAGTTCGCCGACCCGGCGCTGCTGTGGTTCGTCGGCTGAGGGCGGTGGTGGAGCTGAGGGGAATCGAACCCCTGACCTCGTCATTGCGAACGACGCGCTCTACCAACTGAGCTACAGCCCCGCCTCGCACCACCTGGGTTCATCACCCAAGGTGGGGGCTTGTGCCCCCGGGCGCCGTCCAAGTCAACCCAAGCTGCGGCTTGCGGGCTGCGCCCGGCATCCCTAGTTTCCCGCCGCCACCACAGCCACGGACACCCCAGCCCATGATCCTCGACGCGCTCTTTTTCCTGGTGCAGGCCGGGCTGCAGCTTTTCTTCTGGGCGGTGATCATCGCCGCCATCATGTCGCTGCTGATCGGCTTCAACGTGCTCGACACCCGCAACCGCCTGGTCTGGACGCTGGCCGACTTCTTCGCCCGGGTGACCGAGCCCGCCATCCGCCCGGTGCGCGCGCGCCTGCCCAATCTCGGCGGCATCGACATCTCGCCCATGATCGTGCTGCTGCTGGTGCAGGCCTGCATGCTGCTGGTGGCGGCGATCCAGAATTACATGATCCGTGGCGGCATCTACTTCTGATGCCGGCCCGCATCATTGATGGCCGCGCCGTTGCGGCCGGGCTTCGGGCCGTGCTGGCAGCGCGCGTGGCGGGCCTGGGCTATGCGCCCGGCCTGGTGGTCGTGAGGGTGGGTGAGGACCCGGCGAGCGGCGTCTATGTCCGCAACAAGGACCGCGCGGCGAAGGAGGCGGGGTTCTCGTCGCGCACCATCCACCTGCCCGAAACCACCACCCAGGCCGAATTGCTGGCACAGATCGCCGCCCTGAACGCCGATGACGCGGTGGATGGCATCCTGGTGCAGCTTCCGCTGCCCGTGGCCATCGACGCCCAGGCCGCCATCAACGCCGTGGCGCCGGAGAAGGATGTCGACGGTTTTCATCCCATCAATGCCGGCCGCCTCGCCTCCGGCCAACCCGGTCTCGTCCCCTGCACACCGCGCGGTGTGATGCATCTGCTGGCCGGCACCGAATTGCGCGGCGCGCGGGCGGTGGTGCTGGGCCGCAGCCAGATCGTCGGTCGGCCCATGGCGCAGCTGCTGCTGGGGGCGGACTGCACCGTCACCATTGCCCATTCCCGCACGCGCGACCTCGCGGGCGAATGCGCCCGGGCCGATATCCTGGTGGCCGCCGTCGGCCGACCGGAAATGGTGCGGGCGGATTGGGTGAAGCCCGGCGCCACGGTCATCGATGTCGGCATCAACCGGCTGGCGGATGGAAGGCTGGTCGGCGACGTGGCGTTTGACGAGGTTTCGGCCGTCGCCGGCGCCATCACCCCCGTGCCCGGCGGCGTGGGCCCCATGACCATTGCCTGCCTGCTGGAGAACACGCTGGACGCCGCGATCGCGAGGCGCGGTTGATCCTGCATCGCGCGCTTCAGCTTTTCGGGATCGCGGCCTTGCTGGCCTGCGCGCAGCTGGCCTGGCAGGCCTCGCCCTGGGGCGGTGAGGGCTGGTCGCGGCCGCGCATGCTCTATGCCATGGCCGGTGCGGTCTCGGCCTGCGCGCTGGTCGCCATTGGCGGGCTCGGGGTCGCCCTGCGCCGGCAGCAGGCCGCGCTGGCGGAGATCCGCGCGACGCTGGCGCGGCTGGAAGCGCGGCGGGATTAGGCTCAAATCTCCCTGACCCTGTCGGGGCGATTTGAGTCCAGCCGTGCTTGGCCCGGCAATTGGCGCTCTGCGTGTTTCCACCCGGAGCGATTGCGGGCTGGGCTTCGGCCCGCCTGGCCTCAGTGATGAAAGATATCTGGCTCCTCATAGCCCATGAGGTCGAGCCGCCCGCGCGCGGGCAGGAAGCGGAAGCAGGCCTCGGCCAGCTCCAGCCGCCCCTCGCGCTTCAGCAGCGCCTCCAGCTTCGCCCAGAGCGCGTGGAGGTGCAGCACATCCGACGCAGCATAGGCCTGCTGCTCGGTGCTGAGCTCCGCGGCGCCCCAGTCCGAGGTCTGCTGCTGCTTGCTGATCTCCACGCCCAGTAATTCCTTGCAGAGATCCTTGAGGCCGTGCCGGTCGGTGAAGGTGCGCACCAGCTTGGCGGCGATCTTGGTGCATTTCACCGGCGCGACGTCGATGCCCAGGCCATTGTGCAGGGCCGCCACGTCGAATCGGGCGAAGTGAAAGAGTTTTTGGGTGTTTGGGTCGGTCAGCAGGGCCGCGAGGTTCGGCGCATCGAAACCCCGCCCGCCCAGCGCCACGGGGATGAATTGCACGAGATGGACCACGCCCGAACCGTCGGAAAGCTGCACCAGGCAAAGCCGGTCCCGCCGCGGGTCCAGCCCCATGGTCTCGGTATCGACGGCGATGACAGGCCCAAGCGCCAGCCCATCAGGCAGGTCATGCCGATGCAGGTGGATTGTAACGCCGTTCTGAAAGATGGTGCTCATGGAAGCCTGCTAGGCGGCAGCGCGGGTGATGGCAACGGGCGGGCGGGAGAAATGCCCAGGAAAGGACTCGAACCTTCACAACCTTGCGATCGCTGGCACCTGAAGCCAGTGCGTCTACCAATTCCGCCACCTGGGCACGGTGGGTGGAAGCGGCAATTAGGGGTATGACGGCTTGGCGTCAACCCGGGGGGGTGCACTTGGCTGCGGCGGGCGCGCACCATATTCAGGCGCGGCCAGATTATTGAGGGGTTTTCGCGTGCAAAAGATCGCAACCGTCTTCGGGGGGGCCGGCTTCATCGGCCGCTATGTCGTGCAGCGCCTGGCCAGGCAGGACTGGCAGATTCGCGTCGCCACGCATGACCCGGCGGGCGCCCGTGTGGTGCAGACCTCGGGCCGGGTGGGCCAGATCGTGGCCTTGCGGGCCGATGTGACGGATGAGGCCGGCGCCGCCCGCGCGGTCGAGGGCGCTTCGCTGGTGATCAACCTGGTGGGCATCCTGGCCGAGAAGCGGCCCGGCGGCTTCCACGCCATCCAGGCCGAGGGGGCAGGGCGGGTGGCCAGGCTGGCCCGTGCCGCGGGTGCCGGGCGCATGGTCCATGTCTCCGCCATCGGCGCCGACCCGGCGAGCGAGAGCCTGTATGCCCGCAGCAAGGGCGAGGGTGAGGCCGCGGTCTTCGCCGCCTTCCCCCAGGCCACGGTGCTGCGCCCCAGCATCATCTTCGGTGCCGAGGACAAGTTCTTCAACATGTTCGCGGGGCTCGCGAGGCTTCTGCCGGTGATGCCGGTGCTGTGCGGCGACACCCGCTTCCAGCCCGTCTGGGTGGGGGATGTGGCGGATGCGGTGCTGGCCGCCGCCAGCCGCGACGACGTGGCGGGCAAAGTCTTCGAACTCGGCGGCCCGCAGGCGCTGAGCTTTCGCGACATCCTGCGCTACATCCTGGAGGTGACCGGCCGCAAGCGCCGCCTCTTTGAGGTGCCGATGGGCCTCGCCCAGTTCCAGGCGAAGCTGGCCGAGAAACTGCCGGGCAAACCCTTCACCCAGGACCAGCTGCTGCTGTTGCAGAAGGACAATGTCGTGGCCGAAGGCGCCCTGACCCTGGCAGCGCTGGGGATCACCCCCCGGCCGATCGAGGCCGTGGTGCCCGGCTACCTCGCCCGCTTCAAACCCGGGGGCGGACGGCCACATTAAGGCCGTATCGGACATTTCTGGCGTTTGAAGATGCGGTTTCAGGGGTCGGAACGAAAGAGGGCCAGTATTAGGACATCTTATATGTCCTATATCGTCATTTTGCCCTTTTCGTTCCGACAACTTCCTGTTAATGGCCCGGCAGAAAATCCCCTCGGAACGCAAGCCATGGCCGAAAAAATGCTGCAATTCGTTCGTCTTTCGCAACAAACGCCGGACAAGCGCGAGGCCGCCGCCCGGCGAACAGACTTCAACGAGATCTATTCCCGCTTCGAGCCCGCCCGCGCCGCCGAACAGGCCAGCCGCTGCAGCCAATGCGGCGTGCCCTTCTGCCAGGTCCATTGCCCGCTGCAGAACAACATCCCGGACTGGCTGAAGCTCACCGCCGAAGGCCGGATGGAGGAGGCCTACGAGGTCGCCGCCGCCACCAATACGTTTCCGGAAATCTGTGGCCGCGTCTGCCCGCAAGACCGTCTTTGCGAGGGCAATTGCGTCATCGAGAAGGGTTTTGAGAGCGTCACCATCGGCTCGGTGGAGAAATACATCGTCGAGACCGCCTTCGAGAATGGCTGGGTGAAGCCGCCGACCCCGCGGGTGGAGCTGGGCCAATCCGTCGCCATCATCGGCGCCGGTCCGGCCGGGCTGGCTGCGGCCGAACGCCTGCGCGTGCGCGGCTACCAGGTCCATGTCTATGACCGTTACGACCGCGTCGGCGGGTTGATGATCTACGGCATCCCCAACTTCAAGCTGGAGAAGGACGTCGTGCTGCGCCGCTGGAAGCAATATGTGGAAGGCGGCATCCAGTTCCATCTCAACATGGAAATCGGTCGCGACATCAGCCTGGACCAGCTGCGCGAACAGCATGACGCCGTCTTCATCGCCACCGGCGTCTACAAGGCGCGCGACGTGGTGCTGCCCGGCGCCGAGCTGCCCGGCGTGGTGCCGGCGCTGGACTACCTCACCGCGTCAAACCGCGACAATCTGGGCGACCGGGTGCCAGCATTCGAGGATGGCAGCCTGAACGCCGCGGGCAAGCATGTCGTGGTGATCGGCGGCGGCGACACGGCGATGGATTGCGTCCGCACCGCCGTCCGCCAGGGTGCCGCCTCGGTCGCCTGCCTCTATCGCCGCGACCGGGCGAATATGCCGGGCTCGATGCGCGAGGTGAACAATGCCGAGGAAGAGGGCGTGCGCTTCGTCTGGCTCAGCGCGCCGGAAGCCTTTGAAGGGGCAGCGACACTGACCGGTGTACGCGCCACGCGCATGCATCTCGGCCTGCCCGATGCCACCGGCCGGCAGCAGGTCGAGCCCATCGCCGGTTCCAGCTTCGTGCAGAAGGCCGACCTCGCCATCAAGGCGCTGGGCTTCGACCCTGAGGATTTGCCACTGGCCTTCAACGAACCCGCCCTGGCCGTCTCTCGGTGGGGCACGCTGCAGGTCGACCACAAGAGCATGATGACGGCGCTGCCGGGCGTCTTTGCTGGCGGCGACATCGTGCGCGGTGCGTCTCTGGTGGTCTGGGGCATCCGCGACGGGCGCGATGCAGCGGAGCAAATGCACCATTACATGCAACACAAGGCCGCTTTGGCCGTGGCGGCGGAGTGACCCCGATGACCGATGAATCCGGCGCCGATTTCGTCGCCAACTACCAGGCCAACCTCGCCACCCTGGCCGCCGCCCATATCGACACCACCGAACACGATTCCTGCGGCGTCGGCCTCGTCGCCGCCCTCGATGGCCACGCCCGGCGCGAGGTCGTGCAGGCCGGCATCGATGCGCTGAAGGCCGTTTGGCACCGCGGCGCCGTGGATGCGGACGGAAAAACCGGCGATGGCGCCGGCATCCATGTCGAAATCCCACAGGATTTCTTCGCCGAGGCCGTGCGCAATGGCGGCGACAAGCTCAAGCCCGGCCGCATCGCGGTGGGCATGGTCTTCCTGCCGAAGACGGATTTCGGCGCGCAGGAGCGCTGCCGGCAGATCTGCGAGACCGAGATCCTCAATGCCGGCTATGCCATCTATGGCTGGCGCCAGGTGCCGATCAATGCCGCCGTCATCGGCGAGAAGGCCAATGCCACGCGCCCCGAGATCGAACAGATCCTCATCTGGGACCCCCAGGCGCGCGACGATGCAAGCTATGAGCGCGACCTCTTCGTCATCCGCCGGCGGATCGAGAAGCAGGCCATCGCAGCGCAGATCCCCGAGCTCTACCTCTGCTCGCTCTCCTGCCGCAGCGTCATCTACAAGGGCATGTTCCTGGCCGAGGATTTGTCGAGCTTCTACCCCGACCTGCTCGATGAGCGCTTCGCGTCACGCTTCGCCATCTATCACCAGCGCTACAGCACCAACACCTTCCCGACCTGGCGCCTGGCGCAGCCCTTCCGGATGATCGCCCATAATGGCGAGATCAACACGCTGCATGGCAATGTGAACTGGATGAAGAGCCACGAGACCCGGCTCTCCCACCCCACGCTCGACGACTACATGGCCGACATCAAGCCGGTCATCCAGGCCGGCAATTCCGACACCGCCTGCCTCGACAATGTCTTCGAGCTGCTGGTCCGCGGCGGCCGCGACGCGCCGATGGCCAAGGCGATGCTGATGCCCGAATCCTTGGGCAACAACGCCACCATGGCGACACCGCATCACGACCTCTTCCTCTACTGCAACGCGGTGATGGAACCCTGGGACGGGCCGGCGGCACTCTGCGCCACCGACGGCACCTGGGTGATCGGTGGCATGGACCGCAACGGTTTGCGCCCCATGCGCTACAGCGTGACCAATGACGGGCTGCTGATCGTGGGCAGCGAGACCGGCATGGTGAAGCTGGCCGAGCAGAACATCTCCGCCAAGGGCCGCGTCGGCCCCGGGCAATGCATCGGGGTGAACCTCGACACCGGCCGGATGTATCTCGACTGGGAGCTGAAGGACGAGCTTTCCGGCCGCAAGCCCTTCGGCTCCTGGACCCAGCTCACGAAGCGTATCGACGAGATCCTGAAGCAGGACCAGGCCGAGCCCACGCTCTACGCCGGCGAAGCGCTGCGGCGGCGACAGCTCGCCATCGGCACCACGATGGAAGAGCTGGAGACCATCCTGCACCCCATGGTGGAGGATGGCGCCGAGGCCGTGGGCAGCATGGGCGATGACACGCCCATCGCCGTGCTCAGCCACCACTATCGCGGGCTGCATCACTACTTCCGCCAGATGTTCAGCCAGGTCACCAACCCGCCGATCGATTCACTGCGTGAGACGCGGGTGATGACGCTGCGCACCCGCCTGGGCAATCTCGGCAATATCCTCGACGAGAATCCCGAGCAGTGCGACATGCTCATGCTCGACAGCCCTGTGCTGAGCACCGCGCAGTTCAACGCCATGCGCGAATACATGGGCATCAGCGCCTGCGAGGTGGATTGCACCTTCCCCGTGGCCGAGGGTGAGGCGGGGCTGCGCCGCGCCATCGAGCGCATCCGGCGCGAGGCGGAGGAGGGGGTCCGTTCCGGCTCCGTCCACGTCATCCTCACCGATGAGAACCAGGGGCCCGAGCGCGCGGCGATTCCGATGATCCTGGCCGTGGGCGGCGTGCACACCCACCTCGTCAAGACCAGCTTGCGCACCTTCACCAGCCTCAACGCCCGGGTGGCGGAATGCCTGGATGTGCATTGCTTCGCCGTGCTGATCGGCGCCGGCGCCACCACGGTGAACGCCTATATGGCGCAGGAGAGCATTGCCGACCGGCATCGCCGCGGCCTCTTCGGCAGCCAGACGCTGACGGAGGCTGTCGCGAAGTACAAGAAGGCGGTCGACAAGGGCCTGCTGAAGGTGATGTCCAAGATGGGCATCTCGGTCATCTCTTCCTATCGCGGGGGCATGAATTTCGAGGCCATCGGCCTCTCCCGCGCGCTGGTGAACGAGTTCTTCCCCGGCGTGCCGAGCCGGATTTCCGGCATCGGCCTGTCCGGCATCGCGCGCCGCATCCTCGAGCTGCACGGCCATGCCTGGGATGCCGATGTGCTGTCGCTGCCGGTGGGCGGCCTGCACAAGCTGCGCCGCCGGGGCGAAGCCCACGCGTTTGACGGCCCGCTGATCCATACGCTGCAGGAGGCCGTGGCCTCGGACAGCTACCAGATGTTCAAGCGCTATTCCGAGGGTGTGCGCCGTGGCCCGCCGGTCGCGCTGCGCGACCTGCTGGATTTCCGCGCCGAGGGCCGCAAGCCCGTTCCGCTGGAAGAGGTCGAGAGCATCACCGAGATCCGCAAGCGGCTGCTGGCGCCGGGCATCTCGCTGGGTGCCCTCTCGCCCGAGGCGCATGAGACGCTGTCGATCGCGATGAACCGCATCGGCGCGCGCAGCGATTCCGGTGAGGGCGGCGAGGACCCGGCGCGGGCCAAGCCGCGGGCCAATGGCGACAACGCCAATTCCGCCATCAAGCAGATTGCCTCCGGCCGTTTCGGCGTCACCGCCGAATACCTGAACAATTGCCGTGAGATCGAGATCAAGGTCGCCCAGGGTGCCAAGCCTGGCGAGGGCGGGCAGCTGCCCGGCTTCAAGGTGACCAGCCTGATTGCCAAGCTGCGCCACTCCACGCCGGGGGTGACGCTCATCAGCCCGCCGCCGCATCACGACATCTACTCGATCGAGGATCTGGCGCAGCTCATCTACGACCTCAAGCAGATCAATCCCGATGCGCTGGTCTGCGTGAAGCTCGTTTCGCGTTCTGGCATCGGCACCATCGCGGCAGGCGTCGCCAAGGCGCGGGCGGATGCCATCCTGGTCTCCGGCCATTCCGGCGGCACCGGCGCCAGCCCGATCAGCTCGATCAAATATGCCGGCCTGCCCTGGGAGATGGGGCTGTCGGAGACGCATCAGGTGCTGCAGCTCAACCGCCTGCGTCACCGCGTGCGGCTGCGCACCGATGGTGGCCTCAAGACCGGCCGCGACGTGGTGGTGGCCGCCATGCTGGGCGCCGAGGAATTCGGCATCGGCACGGCCTCGCTCGTCGCCATGGGCTGCATCATGGTCCGCCAATGCCACTCCAACACCTGCCCCGTCGGCGTCTGCACGCAGGATGAAACCCTGCGGAAGAAGTTCGAAGGCACGCCGGAGAAGGTCATCAGCCTGTTCTCCTTCGTGGCCGAGGAGGTGCGCGAGATCCTGGCCTCGCTCGGCTTCCGCAAGCTGACCGACGTGATCGGCCGCACCGACCTGCTCAAGCAGGTCAGCCGCGGCGCCGATGACCTCGACGATCTCGACCTGAACCCGCTGCTGGTCCGCGCCGATGCCGGCGTCCATGCCAGCTATTGCACGATGGAGGGCCGCAACGAGGTGCCGGAGACGCTGGATGCCGACATGATCCGCGACGCGGCGCCGCTGTTCCAGCGCGGCGAGAAGATGCAGCTGGCCTACAACATCCGGAACACCCATCGCGCTATCGGCACCAAGACGAGCGCAATGATCACCCGGCAATACGGCATGAACGGGCTGCAGCCCGGGCATCTCACCGTGCGGCTGCGCGGCACGGCCGGCCAGTCGCTGGGCGCCTTCGCGGTGCGCGGCCTCAAGCTGGAAGTCTTCGGCGATGCCAATGACTATGTCGGCAAGGGGCTCTCCGGCGGGCAGATCGTGGTGCGACCGGCGCCCTCCTCCACGCTGGTCTGGAATGAGAACACCATCATCGGCAACACCTGCCTCTATGGCGCGACGGCCGGTGAGCTCTTCGCCGCCGGCCAGGCCGGTGAGCGTTTCGCGGTGCGCAATTCCGGCGCCACCGCGGTGGTGGAAGGCACCGGGGCCAATGCCTGTGAATACATGACCGGCGGCACCGTGGTCATCCTGGGTGCGACGGGTGACAATTTCGGCGCGGGCTTCACCGGTGGCCAGGCCTTCATCCACGATGCGGACCGGACCTTCGAGAAGCGCCTGAACCCGGAAACCTTGCTCTGGCAACGCCTGGCTTCGGCGCATTGGGAAGGCGTGCTGAAGGCGCTGATCCAGAAGCATGTGGCCGAGACCGGCAGCCGCTTCGCCGCCCGCCTGCTGAACGACTGGGCGGCCGAGCGCGACAGCTTCTGGCACATCGTGCCGAAGGAATTCGCGAAGTATCTGGCCCGCCCGATGGCGGAGGTGGCCCAGGCCGCCGAATAGGCCTTGCGCCGGGGGAGCGGCACCGTCATGTCAGGGGGATGAAATACTCCCCCTTCGCGCTGCCCATGTTGATGACCAGGCTGTCCCTCGCCTCCTGGGAGACGATCATGCACCGCACCCGCATGATGGCCGATGGCACCTGCACCGCGGCGGAGTATCAGCGGATGACCACCGAGAAGCTGGCCGCCATGCAGAGCAGTGCTGCCGCCATGATGGCCGGCCGCAGCCAGTCGGCGATACTGGCGCCCTTCGTGACGAAGGCGCGGGCGAATGCGCGCCGGCTGCGCGGGGGGTAGGGCATAATGCGTCGTGGCCCGATGGCCTGACGCCATTCCCAGCGGTCAACCGGCCGTACCGATCAGCATATGCCGGCTCACCGCGGCGATGCGCTGTTCCAGCGGCCATGCGGCGGCGCCTTCGGGCGCCATGGGCAGCACCATGTAGCGCATGTCGGCGTTGGAATCATGGACACGCAATTCGGTGGCCTCGGGCAGCTCCAGGCCGAATTCCGCCAGCACGCGGCGTGGCTCGCGCACGCTGCGGGCGCGATAGTTCTTCGAGATATACCACCAGGGCGGTTGTCCCAGCAGCGAGCGCGGATAGCAGGAGCACAGCGTGCAGGTGATGAGGTTGTGCAGTCGGGGCGTGTTCGCCACCACCACCAGCTTCGCCTCCTTGATGCGAAAGCCCAGTTCGAGGGCCGCGGCGGAGCCATCCTCGATCAGACGCGCCCTATAGGCCGGGTCGGCCCAGGCCTCGGCGACGAGGCGCGCCCCCCAGGTGGTGTTCGGAGCCTCGAGGGCCGCGATCACCCTGTCGGTATCGGCCTGGCTGAGCAGCTGCTTTTCCAGCAGCAGCTTGTGCAGCGCCTCGGTCATCAGGGCGTAGTAGTCGGCGCCGTGATGGCCCTCGATGACGGGGGCCGCGGGGTCCACCGCATCGGCGGAGAAGCGCGATTTCATGCCGGATCCAGCCAATGGTCGTAGACCTCGATTTCGAGCGTGTCCTGCGGCGCGCCCGCGTAGTCGGACCAAAGCGCGCGTTGTTCGATGTGCACGCGATAGAGGTCGATTGTCGGGCCATGGCGGTCGCCATAGGCCAGGTCCTCGGGATTGCGGAAGGCGCCGCAATAGCGCTCGATGATCGCGCGCTGGTGGCGCACGAAGAAAGGGATGCGGACATGGCCGGGGGTGTGGTTGTCGCGGATCACGACGGCATCTCCGGGGGCGAAGCGGGGCATCAGGTGAGGGTCTTTTGGGTGTGGTCAACGCGCTGGCCGCGGGCGGCGGCCAGGGCCTCCATGCGGGCATGGATTTCGGGCAGGGAGACCACGCCTTTCTCGGCCAGCAGGATGCTCAGGGCCTCGGCCCGACGCTCATAAAAACCCAGAGTCTCGTAAAGCGGCTCGCCGAAGCTTTCGAAGACGCGGCGGATTTCATCCAGCGAGACGATCTGGTGCTGGGCGTCCATCGCCCCCCGGATGGCCTCGGACAGTTTCTGCCAATCGTCGAAGGGTTTTTCCACGCAGGCCACCGGGCCGGCGGGGCGGCCGCCGATGTCGTGATAGCCGCGGAAGGGCGGTTCGCTCATGCCAGGTCGCCGGGCTTGAGGATGATGTCGCGCACCCGCATCGGCGTGCGCAAGACGCCCTCGGAGGCGAAGACATCGACCAGCGCCTGATAGGAATTGAGGTCGGTCTCGTTGAGGTCGCGCCAGGCGCGGAGATAGGGCTGGGCGACGACCTCGACCTGGTTGGCGGCCACCGCCGTCCAGCGCGGCAGGATGGCGCGCAGGCGGGCGTATTGCGTCTCGGCCAGGCGGGTGGCCTCGTCCAGCACCTCGACCACCCGCTTCGCCACGGCCGGGCGCTCGCGGATGAATTTCGTCGTGAGCAGGGAGCAGCCGGAATAGAATGGGTCGGCGATCACGCCGGCCACCGGGTTGGTGGCAGCACGCTTGGCCTCGCCCAGGGCGACGGCGATCGAGCCCACCGGTTCGAGGGAGAGCGTGGCATCGACCGTGCCGGCGATGACGGCCTGGACCTGCAGCCCCACCGCCAGCTCCACCAGCCGCACATCGCCATCGGGGTTGAGGCCCGCGCGGCGGACCATATGGCGCGAGATGGTGCGCCACTGGATGCCCGGCAGGTGCCCCAGCGTCTTGCCGCGCAGATCGGCGAAACCGCGGATGGTCGAGTTGTTGGCGACGATCAGCCCGTCATTGATCCGGTTCACCGCGACGCCGCCGCCCTGCAGGCCGAAGACCTTGAAGGTGCCGGGGAATTGCGCCTCGGCCAGCACCGAGATGCCGGCGGCGGCACCCGGGGCGCCGACTTCGGCGCGGTTGGCGACCAGGCTGTCGATGATCTGGTTTGGCGCCTGGAAACGCGCGGCCTCCACCTCGATGCCGGCGGCCTCGAAGAGCTTTTCCTCCTGCGCCACATAGAAGGCCATGGTCTGCATGATGGGCAGCCAGGAGATGGTCACCTTCTCCCGCCGCGCTTGCGCGAATGCGGGGGAGGCCAGGCCGGCGAGCAGCAATCGGCGGTCGATCATGCGCAAAACTCCATCATCGGCCGGACCAATGCACCAGCCGGGTTTCAAGGGTGAGGAAGACAAGGTTCAGCCCGTAGCCCATCACGCCCGAGACCAGGATGGTGCCATAGAGCTGCGGCAGGTCGAAGGTGATCTGGCTGTCGATGATGCGCTTGCCCAAGCCGTCATCGCCGCCGATGAACATTTCGGCGACGACGATCACCACGAGCGCCAGCGACACCGCCGTGCGAAGCCCGACAAAGGTGGCCGGCAGGCATTCGAAGAACATCACGTCTGAGAAGATGCGCAGGCGCGAGGCACCCATGACGCGCGCGGCCATGATGCGGGTCCGTCTGGCATTCATCACGCCATAGGCCACGTTGAACAACACGACCAGCCAGGCGGCGAAGGCGGCGATGGCGATCTTCGAGAAATCGCCCAGCCCGAAGATGATCATGAACAGCGGAAACATCGCGGTGGCCGGCGTCGAGCGGAAGAAATCGATCAGGAACTCCACCGATCGGTAGAATTTCTCCGAGGCGCCGATGACGATGCCGATCGGCACGCCCAGCACCGCCGCGATGCCGAAGGCCTGCAGGGTGCGCGACAGGGTGTGCCAGAAATCCGCGGCCATCCCGCCGGACAGGGTATTGGTCCAGACCGATTCCAGCGTGCGCACCGGCGAGGGCAACAGGCGCGGGGTCACCAGGGCAAAGTGATTGACCAGCCACCACAGGCAGAACAGCGCCAATGGCCCAACCGCCATCCAAGCCGCCCGCTGCCATGCCGAAGTGGATTGCACTTTTGCCCGTCCCCTGGTCCGCCTTCCGCCCAAAAACCAGGCAACGCGCCGAGGTGCGCTGGGCTTAGGCAGCGATTTGCAAGCAAGCCTAGCAAGCGCGATGCCAGCAAGCGCGACGCCAGCGGGGCATGCGGCTTGCTTGGCCGGCGGCGAAGTCCGAGGATCATCCGCATGCCGACCATCCCCACCCACCCCTATGCCTGGCCCTTCGATGGCCAGCTCACGCCAGCGAATACCGCGCTGATCGTCATCGACATGCAGACCGATTTCTGCGGCCGGGGCGGCTATGTCGATGCCATGGGCTATGATCTGTCGCTGACTCGCGCGCCCATCGAGCCGATCCGCCGGGTGATGGCCGCCATGCGGGCGAAGGGGTTCTGGATCATCCACACGCGGGAGGGGCATCGGCCCGATCTGTCGGACCTGCCGGCCAATAAGCGCTGGCGCTCGCAGCAGATCGGCGCCGGAATCGGTGACCCCGGACCCTGCGGAAAAATCCTGGTGCGTGGCGAGCCGGGCTGGGACATCATCCCCGAACTCGCGCCGCTCCCAGGCGAGACCATCATCGACAAGCCGGGCAAGGGCAGCTTCTGCGCCACCGACCTGGAGCTGATCCTGCGCACCCGCGGCATCCGCAACCTGGTGCTGACCGGCATCACCACCGATGTCTGCGTCCACACCACAATGCGCGAGGCGAATGACCGCGGCTTCGAATGCCTGATCCTGGAGGATTGCTGCGGCGCGACGGATGCCGGCAACCACGCCGCCGCCATCAAGATGGTGACCATGCAGGGCGGCGTTTTCGGCGCCGTGGGCAGCTCGGAGATGCTGGTGGCAGGGCTGGCTTAGTTTTGCCGGGCGGGGCGCAGCTTCACGCCCAGGATATAGCTGGCCAGCACGAGGGTGATGCCATTGGCCGCCACGATCGAGGCGGCGCCGATCAGCAACCCATAGATCAGCCAGAGCGCCACGCCGGCGACGAACATCAGCAGCATCGGCAGGGCGAAATCCGCCGCCGAGCCGGTGCGCCAGGTGCGCGCGACCTGGGGCACGAAGGCGGCGGTGGTGAAAAAACCGGCGACGAGGCCGAGGGCTTCCGTGGCGTCCATCGGCGGCTTATGCAACAGCCCATGGCTGAACTCCATCTCACGACGATGACGGGAGCGGCGCTGGCCCCCCATCTTCCCGCGCTGGCGCGGCTGCGCAGCACGGTCTTCGCCGCCTGGCCCTACCTCTACGAGGCGCCGGAGGGGGCGGAGGCGCGCCATCTCGAAAGCTTCGCGTCGAGCGCGGGTGCTGCCATCGTGTTGGCCATGGATGGCGCCGCGGTGGTGGGGGCTGCGACCTGCCAGCCGATGGCCGAGGCGTCGCCGACCGTCCGCCAGGGCTTTTGCCGGACCGGGGAGAGCCCGGCGGATTGGTGCTATTTCGGCGAGAGCGTGCTGCTGGAAGCCTATCGCGGCCGCGGGATAGGCGTGGGCTTCTTCGCCGCGCGTGAGGCGCATGCGCGGGCGCTGGGCCTTGCGGGGGCGGCCTTCTGCGCCGTGGTGCGCAACCACAACGACCCGCGCCGGCCGGTGGGCCACACGCCGCTGGACGGGTTCTGGCAGCGGCGCGGCTATGCCGCCCGGCCCGACCTCTCCTGCATCATGCATTGGGCGGAGCCTGGCGATGCCGGGCGGGAAAGCCCGCATGCGCTCAGCTTCTGGGTGAAGCGGCTGTGAAGCTGGGCGTCCTGGCCTGGGGCGTGGGGCGGCCGTCGCATCTCGCCGATTTCGCCACGCGGCTGGAGGCGCGCATCGCCGAGGCCGCGCCCGGCGCCGATCTGCTGCTGATGCCCGAATATGCATGCATGGAACTGGCCCCGGCGCTTGCCCGCGAGGAAGGCGCCGCGGGCGAGCTCGCCGCCATGGTGGCGGAGGCCGAGGCGGTGCTGGCGGTGATGCGGGCCGCCGCGCGCCGCCATGCCGTCTGGCTGCAGCCCGGCACGCTGCCCATGCGCCTGGGCGCCCGCGTGGTGAACCGCGCGCCGCTGATCCGCCCCGATGGTGCGATCGCCTTTCAGGACAAATGGCACATGACCCGCTTCGAGGCGGAGGAATGGGGCGTGGTGCGCGGCCGGGCGCCGGCGGTCTTCGAGACGCCCTGGGGGCTGATCGGCATCTCGATCTGCTATGATGCGGAATTCCCCAAGCATGTCCGCGCCCAGGTCGAGGCCGGGGCCTGGCTGGTCCTGGTGCCGACCTGCACCGACACTGCGCATGGCTTCTCCCGCGTCGCGATCTCGGCCCGGGCCCGGGCGGTGGAGAACCAGTGCTTCGTCGCGGTCGCGCCCATGGTGGGCCAGGCGCCATGGTCGGCGACTTTGGACGAGAATATCGGCCAGGCCGCCATCTATGGCCCGGCGGATCGCGGCTTTCCCGAGGATGGGGTGATGGCCGAAGGCGCCATGGGGGCGCCGGGCTGGGTCTTCTCCACCCTGGAGCAGACGTCGATCGAGGCGGTGCGCCGGGATGGCCAGGTGCGCAATCATCAGGACTGGCCGCAGGGGCGGATCCCGCGGGTGATGCCGGCGGCGTTCTCGTGACGCTGGTCTATCTTATCGCCGGCGAGGCATCGGGCGATGTGCTGGGCGCGCGGCTGATGGCGGCCCTGCTGGCGCGCGAGCCTGGCCTGCGTTTCGCCGGCGTGGGCGGGCAGCGTATGGCCGAACAGGGGTTTTCGAGCCTCTTCCCGATGCGCGAGCTGGCCTTGATGGGGCTGCTGGAGGTGTTGCCGAATATCCGCCGTCTGGCGCGGCGGCTGGATGAGACGGTGGCCGATATCGCGGCCCGCAAACCGGATGTGATCGTCACCATCGACAGCCCCGGCTTTACCCTGCGCGTGGCGGGGCGGGTGCGGCCGCTGGGCACTCCGCTGGTGCATTACGTGGCGCCGCAGCATTGGGGCTGGCGGCCCGGGCGGGTCCGGAAACTGGCGGCAAAGGTGGATGGCGTGCTGGCCCTGCTGCCCTTCGAGGCGCCATGGTTCGCGGAGCATGGCATCAAGGTGGATTTCGTTGGCCACCCGGTGCTGGAATCGGGCTTGGACCTTGGCGATGGCCAGGCGTTTCGCGCCCGGCATGGCGTGGCCGAGGGCGAAAGGCTGGTGCTGGTGATGCCGGGTTCGCGGCGGACCGAGGTCTCGCGCCTCTTGCCGGTGTTCGGGGCGGCGCTGCGGCTCTTGCCGCCAGGGCTGCGGGCGGTGGTGCCCCTGGCCGGGCCGGTGGAAGAGGTGGTGCGGGCCGGCGTGGCGGATTGGCCCCTCTCGCCCATTCTGCTGCGTGACGCCGCCGAGAAACCCGATGCCTTCGCCGCCTGCGAGGCGGGGTTGATCAAGAGCGGCACCTCGACCCTGGAGGCCGCCGTGGCGGGGCTGCCGCACCTCGTTGCCTACAAGGTTAATCCGGTGACGGCGGCGATCGTGCGGCGGCTGATGCAGGTGCGTTTCATTTCCATCACCAACCTGCTGGCGGAGCGCGAGGTGGTGCCGGAATTCGTCCAGGACGCCTGCACGCCCGAGATCCTGGCGCAGGGCCTGCGGGCGCTGCTCGATGGCGGGAAAATGCCGACGCAGCGGGCCTGGAACAAGGTGCGCGGCGGTTCGGGCGACTATGCCGGCGATGCGGCGAGCCAGCGCGCCGGCTTCTCCGAGGTGCTCGGCCGGCTGCATCCGCCGGGGATGCTGCCCAGCGAGGCGGCGGCGGAAGCGGTGCTGCGGGTGCTGAGGTCCGGGGCGGGCTGAGGCGGTCGCTATTCCGTCTCGGCCGGAGGGGTTGTCGCCAGAATCCGGGCGATGGCGATCACGGCGCTGCGGTTCTTGGGGTCGGTGATGCGGGCGAAGACCTCCACCAGGGCCAGCAGATCATCCCCGGCCTCCATATGGGCCGAGACGGAGGGGCGGTGCGACCGGCCATCATGGGACGACGTGACGAGGCTGTCGGCGGGGACCCCCAATGCCTGGGTGAGGGCCAGGAGGCGATTTTTCGTCACCGGCGTGATGCCGGTTTCGTAGCGATGCAGCTGCGCGCCGGTGACGCCGACCATGGCGGCGAGGGTCTTCTGGGTCCATCCCCGGCTGCGCCGCTGCTCCCGAAGCTCCCGGCCCAGAGCGGCGTCGGAGGTGATGGGGGTGCGTTGGATCGCCGGGAAATGCCTGGTCGCTGCCTCGGCAGCCGCGGCGATGGCCTGCGGGTCCCTTCCCTCCGTCAGCGGTGAGGTGCCATGGTCGTGGCCATTGGAATGGCTGGCTGATGTCATGGGTGTTTCTCCGGCAGGGCTCGGGCTACGGGTTCGTCGGGCTTCCCCGCGTAGTGCCGATCGGTGCACAAATCATGTGCGGGTGGCATTCGTTTCGTATTGGCTTTTCTGACAATTCATCATCGCCGGCCCGTGCAGCACCCCGATAGCCTCGGAAACTACGCAGAATGCATTCCAAAGCGCTCCATGGCCGGCGGGCATGCTGTCCGGCCTGCCTGTGGGCGGGTTATGCTGGGCCATGCCCCCATTCCCCACAGCCTCCCGCATGCTGGTGCTGCTGCTACCCTTGGCCGGGTTGGGTTGCACGGCCGGGATTCCGGTCACCGAGCGCTTCGCGCGGGAGAGCCTGGTGGGGCTGCCCATCGATGACCTGCGGCTATGCGCCGGCGTGCCGGACCGTGAGGCCACCTCGCCCGCGGGCCTGTTCTGGACCTATGACCGCAGCCCGCCCTCCGCCAGCGTCTCCTTGCCGGTCCCTGTTGTCGGCGGCGCGGTGAACCTGTCGCGCGGCGCGGATTGCAGGGTGACCTTCCAACTGGTCGATGGCCATGTCGCGCGCATCGGGCACAGCACCGGCACGGCGCGGGGGCTGGCGCAGGATCCGGCCTGCGCCCCGGTGATCCGGGCCTGCCTGCGCATGGTCAATCCAAACCCTGAGCCCGAAACCCCTGAGCCCGAAACCCCTGAGCCCGCTGCCGCTATTCGACGGTGATGTTGCCCGCCCGCGCCACCGCGCCCCAATTGTCCCGCTCGGCGCGCATGAAGGCCTGCGCCTGTTCGGGCGTCGTGCGGCGGGGCGCCGCACCCAGCTCGCGAAGCCGGCCGATCATCGCCTCCTCGGCCAGCACCTGGTTCACCGCCATGCCCATCCGCTCGACCACCGCGGGCGGCGTGGCGCGCGGCGCCATGAAGGCGTACCAGGCCACCACCTCACGCGCATCCAGCCCCAGCTCCAGCATGGTGGGCACGGCCGGCAGGCGCTCCGACCGCTGCGCGCCGGTCACCGCCAAGGCCCGCACCCGCCCGGCCGAGACATGTCCCCAACCCGCGCCCAGGCTGTCCACCATGATCGGCACCTGGCCCGACACCACATCCATCTGCGCCTGCGGCGTGCCGCGATAGGGCACGCCTGGCATCACCAGCCCATGCCTGAGCTTGAAATCCTCGACCAGCAGATGATTGATCGAGCCGGAGCTGGGATTGGCGTAGTTCCAGCGATCCGGCTCCGCCCACACCCGCGCGACAAGTCCGGCCATGTCCTGGAACGGCGATGCCGGGTTGACCACCCAGACCAGCGGCGAGGTCACCGCCACCGCGATCGGCGCCAGATCCTCCACCGGATCCAGCGGCATGTTGCGGTAGATCGCGGTATTGACCGTGATGGCGCCGATATGGGCGAAGAGCAGGATATGCCCGTCCGCCGCACTGCGCTGCACCTCGGCCATGCCGATATTGCCATTGGCGCCGGGGCGGTTGTCGATCACCACGGGCTGGCCCAGCAGCTCGGCCAGGCGCGGCGCCATCAGCCTCGCATAGGTGTCATAGCCGCCGGCCGCGCTGGGGACGATGATGCGCACCGGCCTGGTCGGCCAGGCCGTGCCGGATTGCGCCAGGGCAGGCGTGGCGATGGACGAGGCCATGACGGCGCGCCGTGTGAACCGAATGGGCATGTCACCCCTCCCTTATTCGCCGTGGGTCTTGCCCCGGCATGTCTTCGCGCATCGGGCCACCCGCCGCATGCCGGGTCAAGTCAATCCGGCAACCGATTGACGTCGCTGCCGCCCACGCGCCAGACTTGCCCGCACAACCGCCCGGGCCAGTCCAGCCCAGGGCCATTCAAGGGAGGTGCGGCGTGAGCGCAGTCATCAGCCGTGTCGTCGTGTCCACGCCCCTGCTGGCCGACCCTGTCGCCCGCGCCCGTGCCCTCGCCCCGCATATCGCGGCCGCAGCGCCGCGCATCGAGGCGACCCGCGAATTGCCGCCCGAATTGCTGGCCATGCTGCATGAGGCGCGGATCATTCGCACCCTTCTGCCCCGCGCCTTCGGCGGCGAGGAGGTCACCCCCGAAACCTATGTGCGCATGATGGAGATCATCGCCAGCGCCGATGCCTCCACCGCCTGGTGCGTGGGCCAGGCCTCGGGCTGCTCGATGGCAGCGGCCTATATGGAGCCCGAGGCGGCGCGCACCATCTGGGGGCCTCCCAATGCGGCGCTGGCCTGGGGTGCCGTGGGGCCCGACCAGATCGCCCAGGTCGTCGATGGCGGATATCGTGTCACCGGCACCTGGCCCTTTGCCAGCGGCGGCCGCCACGCCACTTGGTTCGGCGGCCATTGCCGCGTGCGCGAGCGCGACGGCGCCATCCGCATGACGCCCGAGGGCGCGCCCTATGAGCGCACCATGATCTTCCCGCGCAGCGCCATCACCATGGTCGATCGCTGGCAGGTCATGGGCCTGCGCGGCACCGGCAGCGACACCTACACCGTCACCGACCTCTTCGTCCCCGAGGCCTTCACCGTCCGGCGCGACCGCGATGACGAGCGGCGGCCGCAGGGCGAGGGCACGCTGTACCAGTTCACCACGACGCACCTCTATGCCTCGGGCTTTGCCGGCGTGGCGCTGGGCATCGCGCGGGGCATGCTCGATGCCTTCGTGGAACTCGCCAGCGAGAAGACGCCCTCGGCCACCAGCCGCATGCTGCGCGACAGCCCGGTGCTGCAAAGCGGCCTGGCCTGGGCGGAGGGCAAGTGGCGCGCCGCCCGCGCCGGCCTGCTGATGGTGCTGCGCGACACCCATGAGCATGTCGCGACCGGTGCGGCCATGACCACCGACCAGAAGGTCGCCATTCGCCTCGCCGCCACCTTCGCCATCCATCAGGCCAAGGAGGTGGCGGATTTCGCCTGGACCGAGGCGGGGGCGACGGCGATTTTCCAGACCCAGCCCTTCGAGCGCCGCTTCCGCGACATCCACGCCGTGACCCAACAGGTGCAGGGCCGGCGCAACCATTTCGAGACCGTGGGGCAGCACCTCATGGGCCTCGCCCCCAACCCTCGTTTCCTCTGAACCCGGAGCACCGACCATGCCGTTGGAAGGCCTGAACCACTACACCATCCGCCCCTTCGATCTGGAGCGCACGCGCAGCTTCTATGTCGATCTCCTCGGGCTGGAGGAGGGCTATCGCCCGCCGCTCGGCTTCGATGGCTATTGGCTTTATTGCGGCGGCAACCCCACCGTTCACCTCATCGGTCCCCGGCCGCAGCGCGAGGCAGGATGGCCCGAGCGGGTGGTCGGGCCCACCGGTCTGCTCGACCACATCGCCTTCTCCTGCACGGGGCTGGCCGAGATGCGCGGGCGCCTCGCCGCCAGCGGCGTCACCTATGAGGAACGCGTGATCCCGCGTGACAAGCAGACCCAGCTTTTCCTGCACGACCCCGATGGCGTTGCGGTGGAGTTGAACTACCCGCCCTCGGAAACCGTGGCGGCCTGAACGGCTATTCCTGCGCTATTCCTGCCCGGGCGATCAACTCGCGCCACATCGCGACTTCGCGCGTGACGCGCGCGGCCAGCGCCGCCGGGCCATCCGGCCGCACCACGAAGCCCGCCGCCTGCATCCTCGCCCGCGTCTCGGGCTGGCTCATCACCGCCATCGCCTCCTGCGCCAGCCGCGCATTGATGGCGTCAGGTGTGCCGGCAGGGGTGAACAGCCCATGAAAGGTCTCGGTGACGAAGCCGGGATAGCCGAGTTCCAGCATGGTCGGCACATCGGGCAGGTCGAACCAGCGCTCCGGCCCGGTCAGCGCCAGGGCGCGCAGCCGCCCGGCCTTGATCTGCGCATGCGAGGAGGCCAGGGCGGTTGCCCCGATCTCGGTATTGCCGGCCAGCAGCGCCTGCACCGCCAGTGCCGCAGAGCTGTTGGCAACCTGCAGGAACGAGACGCCCTTGAGGATCGCCAGCCGCTCTCCGGCGAGGTGCGGGGTGGAGCCGGTGCCGGGATTGGTGAAATGCATCCCCCCCGCGGTGCCGCGCGCCCGCTCCAGCAGATCATCGAGGCTGCGGATCGGTGATTCCGCCCGCGCCAGGAAAACATCGGGCGAGGCGCCGATCTCGGTCAGCGCGGTGAAGTCGCGCACCGGATCGTAGCCGGGGTTGCGGAACAGCCCGGCATTGATGACGAAACCGGTCGAGGTGACCAGCAGCGTATAGCCATCGGGCGCCGCCCGCGCGGCCATCGACACGCCGATATTGCCGCCCGCGCCGCCGCGATTCTCGATCACCACGGGTTGGCCCAGGGAAGCCGAAAGCCCCTGGGCGAGGATGCGCGCCATCACATCGGTGGGCCCGCCGGGGCCAAAGGGCACGACAATGCGCAATGGCCGCGCGGGCCAGGCCTGGGCGCGGGCGACAAAGGGCAGAAGCCCAGGCAGGGCCAGCAGGATGCGGCGCGACACGCCGCTGCGGGTTTGTGACATGTCTGGTCGTCTCCTTTTCGGGGGGTCAGCGCGGCAGCTGGCTGACCAGCCGGAAACGCTGCGCCCGCTTACCGGTATCCACCTCGGTGGTGAAGACATTGCCTCGGCTGTCCACCGCCATGTTGTGCACCCAATGGAATTCGCCGGCATTGCGGCCCGCACGGCCGAAACGACCGATGATCTCGCCGGCCTGCCGCGCCAGCAGCCACACCGTGTTGTTGCTGCCATCGGCCGTCAGCATCACGGATTGCGCGGCATCGGGCAGGAAATCGATGTCCCAGACCGAGCCGCTGCCCAGCGTATTCGGCGCGATGATGATCTCGCGCACATAGCTGCCATCGCGCCGGAAGACCTGGATCCGGTCATTGCTGCGGTCGCAGACATAGACCAGCCCATCGCGCGCCAACCGCACGCAATGCACGGGGTTGGCGAAGCGGTCGGATGGCGCCTGGCCCGGCCGGTAGGCCGGCAGCGGCCCATCGCCCGGCGGCAGGCGGCCATAGGCGCCCCAATGCCGAAGATAGGCCCCTGTCGTGGCGTTGAAGACGATGACGCGCCGGTTGAGATAACCATCGGCGACGAAGGCCTCGTTGCTCGCAGTGTCCACCTCGACATCGGCGGGCCGGCCCAGCCTGGTCTGGTCATTGCTGCCAGCGGTTTGCCCGGTCACGCCGATCTGCAGCAGGAAGCGCCCATCGCGGGTGAATTTCAGCAGCACATGATCATTGGCGCCATTGCCGCCGATCCAGACATTGTCCTGCGCGTCGACATAGATGCCATGCTCATTGGCCGGCCAGCTGGGGTGATGGCCGGGTCCGCCCCAGGCCTGCACCACATTGCCGTCGGGGTCGAACTCGATGACCGCGGGCGCCGGCACGCAGCATTCCGAACGCGGCGGCGTCGTGGTGGCGCCACGCTCATCCTCGGTCAGGGTACGGGGGCGATGGATCACCCAGACATGGTCGCGGCTGTCCACCGCGACACCGGCGGCCTGGCCGATCCGCCAATTGTTGGGGAGCGTCTTGGGCCAGAACGGATCGACCTGATAGACCGGCGCCGTGACCGACGGGGGTGCCGGTGCCTGGGCCTGGCCCGGCAGGGCGAGGGCGAACCAGGCAAGCGCCGCCAGAATGAGGCGTGATGTCATTGGCATTCCTCCGCTTTGGAAGGCAGCCTCCGCCCCCGGCCGGCCGCAAGTCAAGCGGCGTTATTTCTGGTGCCGGGGGCAGAAGAAACTGGCCCGACCCGATTGCACGATTTTCTGGATGCCCTGGCAGGGCGGCACGCCCGGACAGGCCGAGCAGGGTTGGTCCTCGCGGCCATAGACATCGAAGCGTTCCTGAAAAAAACCCACCTCGCCATCGGCGCGGACATAGTCGCGCAGGGAGGAGCCGCCGGCGGCAATGCTCTCGGCCAGCACCGCCTTGATCGCCGGCACCAGCCGCGCCGCGCGGGCGCCTGGAATGGTCTCGGCCAGCCGGCGCGGCGAGATGCGAGCGCGGTAGAGCGCCTCGCTGACATAGATATTGCCCAGGCCGGCCACCACCTTCTGGTCCAGCAATGCCGCCTTGATGGGCGTGCGCTTGCCGGCCAGCGCGGCCGAGAGCATGGCGGCGTCGAAGGCATCCTCCAGCGGCTCGGGGCCGAGGCCGGCGAGGAATTTGTGGCTGTTCTCGGCTGCGGTGACCACGAGGTCCATGGCGCCGAAGCGGCGGGGATCGACGAAGCCCACCCGCCAATCCGCGGTTTCCAGCATGATATGCTCGTGCAATTCCGGCGGCGCATTGTGGCCGCGCGCATCCGAGGCCGCGCCCTGCGGCTCCAGCCGGATCACCACGGGGGAATGCCGGGCACGCGCCACCATCCGGCCGGACATGCCGAGATGGATCAACAGGCTGTCGCCCCCCGACAGCCGCATCAGCATGTATTTGGCCCGCCTGCGAAACCCCAGCACCCGCGCCCCGGTCAACCGCGCCGCCAACCCCACCGGCAGGGGCCAGCGTAGATCGGGCCGGCGCACCTCCGCCCGCTCGATCACGGCGCCCTCCAGCACCGCGGCCAGGCCACGCATCACGGTTTCGACCTCGGGCAGTTCGGGCATGCGAATCACTGTGCTAAGGAGACGGGATGATGAGCGACGCACCCTTCCATGAGAAGAACACCGCCGATTTCGGCTATCGAGACGTCCCGCGCGAGGAGAAGGCCTCCATGGTCCGCGCCGTCTTCGACAGCGTGGCACCCAAATACGATGTGATGAACGACGTCATGTCGCTCGGCCTGCACCGCGTCTGGAAGCGGGTCTTCCTCAACGCGATCGGGCCGCGGCCGCACGAAACCCTGCTCGACCTCGCCTCGGGCACCGGCGATATCGGTCTGGGCGCGAAAAAGATGGGGATGGGGCGGGTGATCTGCACCGACATCAACCCCTCCATGCTCGCCATCGGCCGCGACCGCGGGCTGAACATGGGCCTCGCCGCCGGCGTCGATTTCATGGTCGTCGACGCCGAGAAAATCCCGCTGCCCGACCGCTCGGTCGAGAAGATCTCCATGGCCTTCGGCCTGCGCAACTGCACCGACAAATCCGCCGTGTTGCGCGAAGCCCGCCGCGTGCTCCGCCCGGGCGGCCGCTTCTTCTGCCTGGAATTCTCCCGCGTCGAAGTCGTGGCACTGGAAAAACTCTACGACCTCTGGAGCTTCCAGGTCCTGCCACGCCTGGGCGAACGCATCGCCAAGGACAGCGAAAGCTACCAATACCTCGCCGAAAGCATCCGCATGTTCCCCGACCAGGAAAAACTGGCGGGCATGATGCACGAAGCCGGACTGGAAAAAGTGGGCTGCCGCAGCCTGTCCGGCGGCATCGTGGCGATCCATTCGGGCTGGCGGCTGTGAGCCTGGCCCTTGGGATGGCTCTGCCCTCCCAAACCCACCCGCCAAGGGCCAAAAGGCCCTTGGAACCCATGAATATGGCGCAGTGGAGGGAGGGGCCTCACCGGCGCAACATTCGTGAAGGGCTGGCCTGGCCCCTCCCTCCACTGCGCCATAACTCCACGACGGTCCAGGGGCGGCTCGCCCCTGGCGGATGGGGTTTGGGGAAGGCAGCGCCCTCCCCAAGGGCCACGCTCGCCACCCCCCATGCATAGGGTCCGCGAGCGCTTCGCCGCCCAGGGCTTCGCCGCCCATCTCGGCCTGCGTCTGGCCCAGGCCGAGCCCGGTCATTGTGTGATCGAGGCGCCATTCGGCGCCCATCTCACCCAGCATGTCGGTTATTTTCATGCCGGAGTGCTGACCACCATGGCCGACAATGCCTGTGGTTTCGCCGCCCTCTCGCTGATGCCCGAGGGCCAGGAGGTGTTGAGTGTGGAGTTCAAGATATCCTTTCTGCGTCCCGCCGCCGGCATTCTGGCGCGTGCCACTGGCCGGGTTCTGAAGCCGGGCAGGACCCTCAGTTTCTGTGCCGCTGACGTGCATGTGGTGGATGAGTTGGGGCGCGAGACCCTGGCCGCGACGATGCTGGCCACCATGATGGGGGTGGCGCCGGCATGAAGATCCTGCTGGTCGTCTCGGGCAGTGTCGCTGCCTTCAAGAGTCTGGTCTTTGTGCGTCTCGCGCGTGCTGCGGGGCATGAGGTGCGGGCCATCCTCACCGATGGCGGCGCCCGCTTTGTGACGCGCGAGGCCTTGGCGGCGCTGACCGGCGGCCCGGTGCATCAGGACCTCTGGGCGGCCGAGGAGAGCATCGGCCATATCCGCCTGGCGCGATGGCCGGACCACGTCGTGGTGGCGCCGGCCAGCGCCAATATGCTGGCCCGAATGGCGCATGGGCTGACCACCGATCTGGCCTCGACCGTGCTGCTGGCGACCCGCGCGCCGGTCCTGGTGGCGCCGGCGATGAACCCGGCGATGTGGGAACACCCCGCGACCCAGGCCAATGTGGCGACCCTGCGCGCGAGGGGTGTCGCCTTCGCCGGCCCCATCGAGGGCGCGATGGCCGAGCCGGAGAGCGGGGCAGGGCGCTTCATCGAACCGGCTGATCTGCTGGCCGCCATCACCGGCCCGAAGCCGCTGGCGGGTTGCCATGCCCTGGTCACCTCCGGCCCGACGCATGAGTCGATCGACCCCGTGCGCTACATCGCCAATCGCAGCTCCGGTAGGCAGGGCCATGCCATCGCGGCGGCGCTGGCCGCGTTGGGCGCGCGCGTCACCCTGGTGAGCGGCCCAGTGAGCCTGGCCGACCCGATGGGCGTGACGGTCCGGCGGATCGAGACGGCGCGGGAGATGCTCGCCGCCTGCGAGGCCGCATTGCCGGCCGACATCTTCGTCGCCGCCGCCGCCGTCGCGGATTGGCGGACCGAGGCCGAGGCGACCCAGAAGATGAAAAAGCAACCCGGCGCCGGCGCACCAATGCTCACCATGGCGCTGAATCCCGATATTCTGGCCACCCTGTCGCGCGGCCCCGCGCGGCCCCGCCTGGTCGTCGGCTTCGCCGCCGAAACCGAGGATGTGGTGGAACACGCGCGGGAAAAACTCGGCCGAAAGGGCTGCGACTGGATCATCGCCAATGACGTCTCCGGCGATGTCATGGGCGGGGCCGAGAACATGGTCCATCTCGTCACTGCCCGGGGCGTGGAGGACTGGCCCCGCCTGCCCAAGGAAGAGGTGGCCCGCCGCATCGCCGCCCGCATCGCCGAGGAGTTTGCCCCATGACCATCCTGGTCCAGCGCCTGCCGCATGCCGAGGGTTTGCCCTTACCTGCCTATGCCACAACCGGGGCCGCGGCGATGGATCTGCTGGCCGCCGTGGAAGCGCCGGTCACCGTCCCGCCGGGCGGCCGTGCGCTCATTCCCACCGGCCTACGCGTGGCCTTGCCGGCCGGCCATGAATGGCAGATACGCCCGCGCTCGGGCCTCGCCCTGAAGCACGGCATCACCCTGGTGAATTCGCCGGGCACAATCGATGAGGATTACCGCGGCGAGGTCGGCGTGATCCTGCTCAATACCGGCATCGAGCCCTTCGTGGTGGAGCGCGGCATGCGCGTGGCCCAGGCCGTGCTGGCGCCCGTCACGCGCGGTGTTTTCGAGGAGGTGGTGGTTTTGCCGGAAACCCAGCGCGGCCAGGGCGGCTTCGGCAGCACCGGCGCATGAACCTCGATTTCACCGAGGATGAGCTCCACCGCTACTCCCGCCATATCCTGCTGGCCGAGGTCGGCGCCATCGGCCAGGCCCGGCTGCGTGAGGCGCGGGTGCTGGTGGTTGGCGCGGGCGGGCTGGGATCGCCGCTGGCGCTCTACCTGGCCGCCGCAGGTGTCGGCACCATCGGCCTGGTCGATCACGACACGCTGGAACTCTCCAACCTGCAGCGGCAGATCGCCCATACCACCACGCGCATCGGCCAAAACAAGGCGGAGAGCGCTGCCGCCGCGCTGCACGCGCTGAACCCCGACACGCGGGTCGACATCCATGCGGCGCGGATGGACGCCGCGCTGGCGGATACGCTCATCCCCGCCTACGACATCATCTGCGACGGGACCGACAATTTCCCCACCCGCTTCCTGCTCGGCGATGCCTGCCACCGGCTGGGCAAGCCGCTGGTCTCCGCCGCCGTCCTGCGCTTCGAGGGCCAGCTCTCGGTCTTCCAGAGCCATATCGGCAAAAATCCCTGCCACCGTTGCCTGCACCCACAACCGCCGCCCGATGGCATGATCCCCAGCTGTTCCGAGGCCGGCGTGCTCGGCGCCGTCACCGGCGTCATGGGCACCCTGCAGGCGACCGAGGTGCTGAAGCTCATCCTGGGCATTGGCGAGACGCTGACCGGCCGGCTGCTGCTCTGGGATGCGCTGGATGCGCGCATGCGCACCATCAAGCTCCGGCGCGACCCCGGCTGCGCGCTCTGCGGCGATACCCCCACGCTATGAACCCGCTGGGCATATTGCTGATCTCAGGCGGGCATGAACGCGCGCATTACGCCCTGGTGATGGCCACCGCCGCCGCCGCGCTGGGTCGGCCTGTGACCCTCTTCGCCACCAATGGCGGCATCGCCCTGCTGTTGGCCGAACGCCCGCTGGAGGCCGACCCGCGTGAGGCCGAGATCATCGCGAAAGGCGTCGCCGGCATCCGCGCGCTGCTCGATGCGGCGCAGGAGCTGGGCGTCGTGCTCACGCTCTGCGATGCCGGCCGCCTGACCGAGGGCCTGGCCGATGCCGCGCTGTTGGAGGGCGTCGTTGTCACCGGCGCCGTGGGCTTCCTCAACGAAACCCAGGGCGCGCAGCTGCTGACCCTATAGGCCGAGCTCGGTCAGGCCGGGATGATCCGCCGGCCGCGGCCCCGGCGCCGGCCAGTGGAATTTCCGGTCCGCTTCGAGGATCGGCACGTCATTGATGCTGGCCTCGCGCCTTTGCATGTAGCCCTGGGCGTCGAATTCCCACTGCTCATTGCCATGGCTGCGGAACCAGTTCCCGCTGTCATCCCGCCATTCATAGGCGAAGCGCACGGCGATGCGGTGGCCCGAGGCGGCCCAGACCTCCTTGATCAGCCGGTAATCCAGCTCGCGGGCGTATTTGCGCGCCATGAAGGCCTCGATCGCGGCGCGGCCCTGGAAGAATTCGGCACGGTTGCGCCAGCGGCTCTCGGGCGTATAGGCGGCGGCCACCCGGGCGGGGTCGCGGCTGTTCCAGGAATCCTCGGCGGCGCGGGCCTTTTTCGCCGCGGATTCCAGGTCGAAGGGGGGCAGGGGCGGGCGCGGAGCTTCCATGGCCGGAGCCTAGCGGCTTTGCCGGGCTTCGCCACTGCAGAAAATCGCAAGTGCCGGTGCGGCTTAACGCCCGTCGCGCGAAATGCCATCATGGCCTCAACAAGAATGGAGGATCCCGTGATGACCACCCGCCGCGCGCTGATGGCCGCGACCATGGCCGCGCCTGTGCTGGCCTCGCCCGCCCTGGCGCAATCCTGGGCGCCCAGCCGCACCGTCACCATCCTCATCCCCTTCGCCGCCGGTGGCGCGACCGACGTGATGGGCCGCCTCATCGCCCAGCCCATGAGCCAGAAGCTGGGCCAGACCGTGGTGGTGGAGAATATGGCCGGCGCCTCGGGCGGCGTCGCCGCCGCACGCGTCGCGCGCACGGCGGCGGATGGGCATCTGCTCTTCCTCGGCCATATCGGCGTCTTCGCCTTCAACCAGCATCTGTTCACCCGCCTGGCCTATGACCCCGCGGATTTCGTGCCCGCCGGGTTGGTCGCGACCAACCCCATGGTGCTGATCGTCAGCCGGCAATCGGGCATCACCAGCCTGGACGAGCTGCGCGCGCGCGGCCGCGCCGGCCGGCTGTCCATCGGCAGCTCGGGGCTGGGCACCACGCTGCACATGGGCGGCGTGATGGTGAATAAGGCGCTGGGCGGCGGCAACACGCTGGTGCCCTATCGCGGCGGCGGGCCTGCGATCAACGATTTGCATGCTGGCGTGCTGGATGTGGTGGTGGACCAGGCGCTGACCGCGCTGCCGGCGGTGGAGGGCGGTGCCAGGCCGCTTTGCGTCACCGGCCCGACGCGCCTGCCGCAGCTGCCCGCCATTCCCACGACGCGCGAGGCAGGGCTGGCCGAGCTCGACCTGGAAGTGTGGAACATCCTGACCACGCTGCGCAGCACGCCCGCCCCCATTCAGGCGGCGGTGAGTGAGGCGCTGAACGTGGCGCTGGATGATCCCCATGTGCGCAGCCGTTTCGAGGCTGCTTCGGCCCGCGCCCCGGCGCCGGCGGAGCGTGGCACGGCTTTCGCGGTCAATCTGGTGCGCACAGAGCAGGCCCGCTGGGGCCAGTTCATCCGCGAGGCGGGGATCGAGCGGGAATGACGCCGGGCAAGCCCCTCGAAGGGCTACTGGTGGTCTCCATGGAGCAGGCGGTGGCGGCCCCCACCTGCTCGGCCAAGCTTTGCGATGCCGGCGCGCGTGTCATCAAGATCGAGCGCGCCGAGGGCGATTTTGCCCGCGGTTATGACGCCGCGGCGAATGGCCTCTCGACCTATTTCGTCTGGCTGAATCGGGGCAAGGAAAGCGTCTGCCTCAACATCAAGGACGCCGCCGACAAGGCGCTGCTGGAGGCGCTGGTCGCGAAAGCCGATGTCTTCATCCAGAACCTCGCCCCCGGCGCCATGGCCCGCGCCGGTTTCGGCGCCGCCGCGCTGCGCGAAAAACATCCCCGCCTGATCACCGTGGACATCTCCGGCTATGGCGAGGAGGGCGAATACGCGGCAATGAAGGCCTATGACCTGCTGGTCCAGGCCGAATCCGGCCTCGCCAGCGTCACCGGCCGGGCCGAGGGGCCGGGCCGCGTGGGTTTCTCGGTCTGCGACATCGCCTGCGGCACCATGGCCCATGCCGCGGTGCTGGAGGCCTTGATCGAGCGTTCCATCACCGGCCGCGGCAAGGGCGTGGCTGTCTCCCTCTTCGATGGCATGGCGGATTGGATGAATGTGCCGCTGCTGTATTTCGAAGGCACGGGCAAGACCCCCGCGCGCATCGGCATGGCCCATCCCAGCCTCTGCCCCTATGGCGCCTTTGAGACCAGCGACGGCGCGCAGATCCTGATCTCGATCCAGAACGAGCGGGAATGGGCCGATTTCGCCACCCATTTCCTGGGCGATGCCAGCCTGACGACCCGGGCGGAATTCGCCACCAACATGGCCCGTGTCGCCAACCGGCCGATGGTGGATGCGCATATCGCCGCGGTCTTCGCCGCGCGAACCCGCGGGGCATGCGTGGCCGCCCTGGCTGCGGCCAATACTGCCTATGGCTTCATCAATGGCGTCGAGGGCCTGGCGACCCACCCCGCGCTGCGCCGGGTGGTGGTGGAGACCGAACGCGGCCCCGTCGCCATGGCCGCGCCCGCGGCGCGCTTCTCCGACGGCCCCCGCGCATTGGGCGCGGTGCCCGGGCTGGGTCAGCACACCGCGGCCATCCGCCAGGAGTTCCTGACATGATCCCGCGCCGCGCCGTGCTCCTGGCGCCGCTCTGTACCCCGGCCCTGGCCCAGGCACCCTGGCCGCGGCGCCCCATCACGCTGATCGTCCCGACCCCGCCGGGCGGCGCCACCGATGTGCTGGGCCGGGTGATCGGCCAGAGCATCGGCGCGACCCTTGGCACCCCCGTTGTGGTGGAAAATCGCGGCGGCGCGGCCGGCGTGATCGGCACCGAGTACGCCGCCGCCGCCAACCCCGATGGCCACACCATCGCCATCGGCATGATCAGCACGCTCACGGTCAACCCGCATATCTACCCCAGCATCCGCTACGACCCGCAGCGTGACTTCGCGCCCATCGGCCTGATTGCCCGGGTGCCGATGCTGCTGCTGGCCCAGAAGCGCCTGTCCGAAGGCGGGCTGGCCGGCTTCATCGCCCGGGTCCGCGCCGCGCCAGACACCGTAACCTTTGGCTCCGCCGGCACCGGCTCCAACGTGCATATCGGCATGGTGGCCTTCCTCGACGCCGCCCACCTCAAGATGGTCCATGTGCCCTATCGCGGCTCCGGACCCATGGCGGTGGATCTGGTTGCCGGCAATATCGACAGCGGGATGACCGGCACGCCCACGGCCCTGCCGCTGATCCGCGACAACCGGCTGGTCGGACTGGGCAGCACGGCCGCCGCCCGCCTCGCCGCCACCCCCGATGTGCCGGCGATCAGCGAGGTCCTGCCCGGCTTCGAGGTCATGCAGTGGTATGGCCTGGTGGCGCCCGCCCGCACGCCGCCCGAGATCGTCGCCCGACTGCATGCGGCGACCAATATCGCGCTGGCCAATGCGGATGTGCGCCAGCGCCTGGCCGATGAGGGCGCCATCCCCGATCCCCGCACGGCCGAGGAGTTCCGCAGCTTCATCGCCGCCGAACTGGCGCGCTGGAGCGTGGTCGTGCGGCGCAACAATCTCCGCCCGAACGACTGAAAATCAGGTGATCGCGGCGTGGACCATGCTGCTCAGCGTATCCATGCGCTCGGCATGCCAGGCCTCATCCGAGGCCCGGGTATTGGCGATGAAGGCGAAGCTGGTGCCGCTCTGTGGGTCGGCCCAGCAATAGCTGCTGCCCACGCCGCCATGGCCGAAGGTGGCGGGATGGGCGAGCGCGCCCAGGCCACGCGCGGTGTCGGTGAAGCCGCGGGAATGGGGCCCCAGGCCCCGATGCATGGCAAAGCCCTGGGCCAAATCCGGCCGGTCGCCGGTGAAGTTGCGGGTGACATAGGCCAGCATGCGCGGCGAGACGAGGCGCGGCCCATGGCCGATCAGCGCCTGGTAGAACAGCGCCATCGCCCGCGAGGTCGCGTAGCCGCCGCCGCCTGGCACGCCGGCCGCGCGATGCGCCGCACCGCATTCGGGCATGCGCGGCACAGGGGCACCTTCGCCCGGGTCATGCATGTCGGCCGCGCGGTGTTGCTCGGCCGGCGGCAGGCCGACGAACAGCTCCCGCTCCAGCCCCAGCGGGCGGATGATGCGGGCGCGGATGAAGTCGCGATGATCCTCGCCCGTCACGGCGCGAATCAGCGCCGCCGCCACCCAATGCGCGGCGGCCGGGTGGTAGTACACGGTGCTGCCCGGCGTGGTCTCCAGGGTGAAGTTGCAGACCACCTCGCGCAGCAGGGCCGGGTTCTCCCATGCCGCCTCCGGCACCTGGGCGCTGGGAAAGCCGCCCTGGTGCGACAGCAGATGGATCAGCGTGACGGCCCCTTTGCCATGCGCCTCGAAGCCGGGGAGGTGGCGCGCCACACTGTCGGAAAACCGCAGCCGGCCCTCCTCCACCAGCATCCAGATGGCGCAGGCGGTGATCACCTTGGTGTTGGAGTAGAGCAGCCAGAGCGTGTCGTCGTCGGCGGCCTGGCCCAGCCGGGACTCGCCGGCGACGTGGTGCAGCGCCACCTCGCCCCGCCGTGCCACGGCCAGGGTGGCGCCGGGGTGGTGCCCCTCGGCGATGTGCCGGGCGATGAGGTCGGTGGCGTGGCTGAGCTGGGCGTGGTCGAGGCTGGCGGTCATGGCGGGGCTCCGTTTCGCCGCAGCTAGCCCGCAATCGCCCTGGGTGGAAACACCCAGGGCGAAAATTGCCGGGCCAAGCAAAGCTAGACTCAAATCGCCCTGACACAGTCAGGGCGATTTGAGTTTAAGCCCGGATCGGCCGCTCTGGACATGGGGGAAGGCTCGGGCAGGATGCGGCCAGGGAGAGTGCGATGAAGACAGCCATCATCACCGGCGCCGCGCGCGGTATCGGCGCGGCCACCGCCCGTAAATTTTTGGCCGAGGGCTGGGCCGTGGGGCTGCTCGACATCGCCGACGCGACCCAGGCCGATGCGCCCGACACCACGCTGGCGCTGCGCTGCGACGTCTCCGACCCCGCCCAGGTTGAGGCGGCGGTGGCGGCGGTGGTGCAGAGATTCGGCCGGGTCGACGCGCTGGTGAACAATGCCGGCATCGCCATCTTCAAGCCGCTGCTGGAGACCACGCTCGAGGATTGGAACCGCGTGCTGGCGGTGAACCTGACCGGCCCCTTCATCATGGCGCAGGCGGTGGCGCCGCTGATGACCCAGGGGGGCGCCATGGTGAACATCACCTCGATCTCGGGCTTGCGGGCATCAACGCTGCGGGTGGCCTATGGCACCTCAAAGGCCGGCCTCGCGCATCTGACGAAGCAGTTGGCGGCGGAGTTGGCTGGCTTGGGCATCCGGGTCAATGCCGTGGCGCCGGGGCCGGTGGACACCGCCATGGCCAAAGCCGTCCATACCCCCGAAATCCGCGCCGATTACCACGACGCCATCCCGCTCAACCGCTATGGGCTGGAGAGCGAGCTGGCCGAGGTGATCTTTTTTCTCTGCTCGGAGAAGGCGAGCTATGTGACGGGGCAGGTCATCGCGGTGGATGGCGGATTCGAGAGCACGGGGATCGGGCTGGCCACGCTCAGGGCCGCGCGGCGGAATCTTTAGCCTTCGCATAACGCCCGGTGCGGCAGGCATCGGAGCAATATTTCACCTCCGCCCAGACCTTCTCCCATTTCTTCCGCCAGACAAAAGGCCGGCCGCAGCCGGCGCAGATCTTCTCCGGCAGGTTCGGCTTCTTATGCGCCATCAACGCGCCCGGAGCTCGCCCACTTGCCGGCCCTGCGCGTCCAGCAGCAGCACGCGGCTGCCCTCCGGCCCCTCCAGCCAGACCGCGAGCCGGTTCTCCACCCCTGCGATTCCCATGATCCGGTTGCCGGCGGGCAGGTTCGCTGTCACATCTGCCGGCCCGCGGGGCGGGCCGCCGCTGCGCTGGATCAAAAGCACCACCAGCGTGACGGTGCCGGCCACGATCAGCACGCCCATCCCCACAACCAAAGCCTTGAGCGCACCCATCTTGCAGCCACCTTCCGAGATTCACGACATCGCAGCCGGCCCGGAGCACGCCACCATGCGCGCCGACCGGTTCCTGGCCGATGCGATAGGCTCTCTCTCACGCTCGCGCGTCAAGGCATTGATGGAAACCGGCCATGCCAGCGTGGATGGCGTGCCGCTCACCGACCCCTCGGCCGCCGTGCGCCCCGGCGCGGCCTATCGCCTCAAGGTACCGCCGCCGGTGCCCGCCACGCCCCTGCCGCAAAACATCGCGCTCGACATCCTCTTCGAGGACAAGCATCTCATCGTGCTGAACAAGCCGGCCGGCCTGGTGGTCCACCCCGCCCCCGGCAATGCCGATGGCACGCTGGTCAATGCATTGCTTCACCATGCCGATGACCTGACCGGCATCGGCGGCGAGGCGCGCCCTGGCATCGTCCATCGGCTGGACAAGGAGACCTCGGGCATTATGGTCGTGGCGAAGAGCCAGCAGGCGCATACCGTGCTGAGCGAGGCGTTTTCCAGCCGTGACCTTGACCGCGAGTATCTGGCGCTGTGCTGGAGCCTGCCGGCCGAGATGCAGGGCGAGATCGAAGGCAATATCGGCCGCCATCCCACCGACCGCAAACGCATGGCCGTGGTGGAGAAGGGCGGCAAGACGGCGCTCACCCATTACTGGGTCGAGCAGGCCTTCGGGACCGCCGCCTGCCTCATGCGCCTCAAGCTCGCCACCGGGCGGACGCATCAGATTCGCGTGCACCTCTCCCATGTCGGCCATCCCGTGATGGGCGACCCGGTCTATCTGCGCCGGATACCCGCCGCGGCCGCTGGCCTGCCCAAGCCGGCGCGCGACGCCGCGCTGGCCTTCCCCCGCCAGGCCCTGCACGCCGCCACCCTGGGCTTTCGCCACCCCGTGACCGGGCAGGCCCTGAGCTTCTCCGCCGACCCTCCGGCCGACATGGCATTGTTGCTGGAATGTCTCCGCGCGTAACCCGACCGTTGCAGTCCGTTTTGCTTGCGATGAAACCGCGACGTTGCTATAACGTTCAGCACGGTAACCTCGCTCGGGTGCCGCGCGAACCCAAGGCCATCACCTCGCCCCGACGTGACCGGGGCAGGCGGCCGGGTGGGCCCGGGCAGTCGATTATCGCAAACGCCGCAATGGGCGCCGCCGTCACGGGGCGCAGTTGCGGCACTTGGAAGGCAGGATCTGCATGGCTTCCCTCGCTATACCCATGGCGCCTGAGGGTAACCTTTCGCGCTATCTGCAAGACATCAGGAAATTCCCGATGCTGCAGCCTGAGGAGGAACTCGCTCTCGCTCGCCGCTGGCGCGCCAGTGAGGATGAGCAGGCGGCGCATAAGCTCGTCACCTCGCATCTCCGGCTCGTGGCCAAGATCGCCATGGGCTACCGGGGCTACGGGCTACCCGTCGGCGAACTCATCTCCGAAGGCAATGTCGGCATGATGCAGGCCGTCAAGCGTTTCGATCCCGATCGCGGCTTCCGCCTGGCGACCTACGCCATGTGGTGGATCCGCGCCGCGATCCAGGAATACATCCTGCATTCCTGGTCGCTGGTGAAGATGGGGACGACGGCTGCGCAAAAAAAGCTGTTCTTCAACCTGCGTCGGCTGAAAGGCCAGATGGCGGCGCTGGAGGATGGCGATCTGCAGCCCGAACAGGTCGCCAAGATCGCCCATACGCTCCAGGTGCCCGAACAGGACGTGGTCTCGATGAACCGCCGCCTCAGCGCGCCGGATAACAGCCTCAACGCCCCCGTCCGCGCCGATAGCGAGGGCGAGTGGCAGGATTGGCTGGTCGATGACAGCGACAGCCAGGAGACCGTGCTCGCCGAGGCCGAGGATATGGGCAACCGCAAGCAACTCCTCGGCGATGCGCTGAAGACGCTGAACGAGCGGGAGCGCCATATCCTGATCGAGCGGCGGCTGAAGGATGAGCCGACCACGCTGGAAGAGCTCAGCCAGCAATACAACATCAGCCGTGAGCGGGTGCGACAGATCGAGGTCCGTGCCTTCGAGAAGCTGCAGAAGAGCATGAAGACCCAGGTGGTCGAGCGGCGTCTGCAGCCGGTCTGACCGGCTGCGATGATGACGGCCATTGCGAATGGTGATTGGCACCATCCGCCGCGGCCGGCGCAACATCGGGGGACCGAAGGAGACATTCCATGCCTGAAGCCCCCCTTGCCGCCTACAAGCCCACGGGCCTGAAGATCGGCCATGTCCATCTCAAGGTTGCCGATCTCGAGCGCAGCCTCGTCTTCTGGCGTGATGTTTTGGGCCTTGAGGTCATGCAGCGCATGCCGCAGGCCGTTTTCCTCTCGGCCGATGGCTATCACCACCACATCGCCATCAACACCTGGGACAGCGCGGGTGGCCACAAGCCGGCGCCGGGGACCACTGGGCTGTTCCATGTCGCCCTGCTCTATCCCAGCCGCGCGGCGCTGGCCGCGGTGCTCCGGCGCCTCGTCGATGCCGGCATCGCGCTCGAAGGCGCCTCGGATCATGGGGTGAGCGAGGCGCTCTACCTCAGCGACCCCGATGGCAATGGCGTGGAGTTGTACCGCGATCGCGACATGGCGGATTGGCCGCGTGATGAAGCGGGCAAGCTTGCCATGGGCACCCGCCGCCTGGACGTCCAGGCCCTGCTGGCCGAGGCGGCGTAGCGCCAGCCCATCGGGCTTGCCAAAACCCAGCCCAGCGCCATGTCGCCTCCACCGACTACGAAACGGTTCCGGCTTCTCGGCCGGTCGCCCTGTTCGGCTGCGGCTGAACCCGTTTCGTGGAGCCCTTCGCCTTGCCCTTCGACCCCCCGCCCAGCCCCGTGAAGCTGCGCGCGAGCGCGCCCGCACGCCACCTTGCCCTGCTTGCCGTGATCGGCTGGACAGGTTTTCTCACGCTTCTCGCGGTGGCCTGGAAACTGCCCTTCGCCGGCACCGCGGCGCTGCTGACCATCTTCATCGGCGGCGCCTGGCTGGGCGTGGCCTATTGGCGCGCCGCCTTCCGCCGCTGAGGGCTCAGCCCGGGTCCAGCCCGATCTCGGTCGCCCGCAGCCCGCGCGCCCAGGCCGCCATGCCCGCCGAGCGGCCGGACCATTTGGTGTGCCTTGCGTCGCCCCGGCGCAGCAAAGCCTTCGCCGCCAGGCCCGGCCATTCCTGCAGCAGATAGCGCCAGGCCGCGGCGCGGCCGCGATGCTTCGCCTCGACATGCATGCGTGACCAGCCCTGGTGCCAGGCTTTGCACCATTCCAGACGGGGCGAGGGGCTGGTGGATTTTCCCCCGGCATGCACCACCCGCCCCCCCACCACATGCACCAGCGCATGGCCCGCCGCACTCATCCGCATGCAAATGTCGTCATCCTCGCCATAGAGGAAGATCGCGTCGTCGAAGCCGCCCAGGGCGCGAAAGGTGCTCATCCGGAAGAACATCGCGGAACCGCCGACGTAATCCATGCAGCAATCCCCCGCCGGCATCGGCAGGTAGCGCTTGTTCGGCGGCGTGCGGGGCAGGGCATGGCCGAATTGCAGCGCGCCGTCATCGCCAAAGATTTCCGGCGCCAGAAGCCCGGCATCGGGATAGCGGCGGGCGGCGGCCATCAGCGCCTCCAGCACGCCGGGGATCAGCCTGGCATCGGCATTGAGCAGCAGGCCGAACTCGGTGCCCACCTCGGCGAAGCCGGCATTGGCGCCACGTCCGAAGCCCAGGTTTTTCGCGGGGCGGACCAGCTGGGCATCGGGGCGTGCCGCAAGCGCCACGGCGCCCGTCGCGTCGGTCGAGGCGTTGTCCACCACCACCACCGCCACGCCCACGGGGATCGAAGCCAGGCATTCCGCCAGGACCGCGGCCGAGTTGAAGGCCACGACGACGATGGTGACCGACACGTCCGGCGCTCAGCTGCGCGGCGGTGCGATCTCGGCGAGGGCCGCGAGGAAGGCGGCCACCGCCTCCTCCTCGCTCATCGCGACCTCGAAACCGGTCTTGGCCACCTCGCTGCCCACCGCCGCCAACCCGCCGGCCCAGAAGGGCTCGGCTTCGCCCGGCGGCACGGCGTATTGCAGCATCGCGATGCCGCCCGGGCCGCGATAGGAGATGTAGGGGCAACGCTTGAGCTTGCCGCTGCGCACGCCGCCGCTGGTCTTCGGAGCGCCGCCGGCGGCCAGCAGCTTGTGCGGGGTGGTGACGCCGCGCGCGCGGGCGGTTTCCGCCGAGAGGTCGAAACCGCTCTGCGCCTGGGCGGCCACCGACTTGATGCGCTTGACCGCGGCCTCCAGCACCAGATCCGGTGCCGCGGCGGCGAAGCCGACCCGGCGACCGGCCAGGGCCACGCGCGCCGTTTCGCGGAAGGCGGCGGCGGCGGCATGCATCTTGGTGTTGGGGCCGGCCAGGATCTGGTCGGCATTGGCGATCATGGATTTCAGCTCGGCCACGGTCTTGTCGGCCAAAGGGGGATTGGCAGGGGGATTGGCGGCAGGCTTGGCTTCGATGTCGCTCATGCCGCGCGGCCCTTGGCAATGAGGGGGCGGCGGCTGCGTGTTTCCAGTTGGGTCATCCCGCCATCATAGCCCTTCTGCCCTGACGGCGACAGGCATCTCTCAGCCCGGCCGCAGCGCGCGGTTCTCGCGGGAGCCATGGACGAGGTAATGCTCGCCCGCATCCACCCCGGCGGCCGCGACATCGGGGTTCGCCAGCAGGTAAAGTGCCGCATCGAAATCCGGCGGCAGCTCGGCCGCGGGCGGGCGGCGGACCGCCTCGATGAAGCCCTCGGGCACATCCTGGCCGAGATAGCGGTTGGGCACCGGGGCACCGGTCGCGATGTCGGTGATGTTGCGGAAGAAAATGCGGCCGAAGGGCGGGTCGCTCTCCAAGGGCGTGAAATAGGCGCAGTCCTCGAAGAAGTAATGCGTGACCTGTGACCAACGGGTGCGGTTGCGGTCGCGATGCTCGGAGCCGCCATGCAGCAGATTGGCCGCCCAGATCAAGGCCTGGCCGCGGCGGGGCATGAATTCCACCCGCTCCAGCCCATGGGTGCGGATCAGCGCACGCCAGAGGGGGGCGAAATCCGCCTGGTTGGCGCGATTGGGCGCGGTGGCCGCGCAATGGCCGATATGCTCGTTCACATAGATCGGCAGCTTGTGCGAGCCGGGATAATAGATCAGCGGCCCGGCATCGGGATGAATATCCTCGAGCGGCACCCACACCCCGCACATGAAGCGCTCAGGCATCGAGCTGAAATGCACGCTGTCGGTATGTGCGTGCTGCTGGCTGCCGAAGGGGAAGTTCAGGGTCTGGAACGGGAAGGCCCGGCGCCCGTAGAGCGTGCTGAGCAGGTCGATCACGACCGGATTGATCGCGAGCCTGCGGACAGCTTCGCATTGTGTCCAGGCATCCTGCACCCGCAACCCGTCGGCGCCACCATCGCGGAAGGCCTGCATCGCCATCCCCGGCCCCAGCTGATCCATGATGGACTGGGCGAGGGTGGGAAAGTCGGCATCGGGAAAGTCGAAGGTGGCGAAGCCATCGCGCGCGAGATCCCGCGCGATGCGCCGTGTTTCCGCCGGCAGGTCCATGCCCGCCAGCAACTCATCGAAGAATGGGCTCTCCACCAGCGGCACGCCGGGCAGAGGGTTTTCAGATCCAGCGTTGAACGGCGCGTCCATGATGAGCCTCCCCCCGTTGGAACTCAGCCCATATTCACCATGATGGTCTTCTTGTGGGTGAAGTGCTCCAGCATGGCCTCCAGCGACGCTTCCTTGCCCAGGCCCGAGCTCTTCACGCCGCCATAGGAGAGGTTGGCCTGCACCACGAGGTTCTGGTTGATCTGCACCAGGCCGGCTTCCAGGCGATGGGCGAGGTCGAGGCCCACTTTCAGGTTGTTGGTCCAGAGCGAGGCGGCCAGGCCATATTCGCTGTCATTGGCCTCGGCCAGCACCGCTTCGGCATCGTCGAAGGGCTGGATTACCGTGACGGGGCCAAAGATTTCCTCGCGCACCAGGCGGGAGCTGCCGTCGAGACCGGTAAAGATCACCGGGCGCAGGAACAGGCCCTTCTTCAAGGCCGGGTCCTCCGGCATGGCCGAGCATTCCAGCGCGGTGGCGCCGGGCGTGGCTTTGCCCTCATCGATAAAGGCCTGGACCTTGTCGAACTGGCCCTGGGAAATGATGGTGCCGATATCGGTCTTCTCGTCCAGCGGGTCGCCCATGACCATGTTGTTCACGGCCTTTTCCATCTCGGCCACGAAGGCGTCGAAGATCGGACGTTCAACATAGATGCGGCTGGCCGCGGTGCAGCTCTGCCCCTGGCGGGTGAAGCGCATCGAAGTCAGCGCGCCGCTCACCGTCTTGGCGAAATCGCAATCGGCGAAGACAATCATGGGGGACTTGCCGCCGAGTTCCAGCGTGACCGGGACCAGCTTTTCGGCGGCCGCGCGGGCGACGATTTTGCCGGTCTCGACCGAACCGGTAAATGTCACCTTCTTCACCAACGGGTGGGCGACCAGCGGCGCGCCGCATTCCGGCCCCTGTCCCGAAAGCATGTTGAAGCAGCCGGCGGGGAGGATGCGGCCGAGCAACTCGCAGATCCGCAGCACGGCGAGCGGCGCTTCCTCGGCGCTCTTCACCACCACAGTGTTGCCGGCGACCAGCGCGGGGGCGATTTTCAGCGCCATCAGCAGCATCGGCACGTTCCAGGGGATGATGGCGCCGACGACGCCCAGCGGCTCGCGCACCGTCACGCTGAGCACATCGGGGGCAAAGGGGACGCTTTCGCCTTTGAGTTCTCCACCGAGCCCTCCGAAAAACTCAAAAATGTCGGCGACGACGCCGGCCTCGACCCGGCTTTCGGTGCGCAGCGCCTTGCCGGTTTCGAGTGCGATGAGGCGGCCGAGCTCGTCCTGATGCGCGCGCAGCAGGGCGGCGCATTGATAGACCAGCGCGCCGCGCTTGCGGGCCGGCACCTTCGCCCAGGCTTTTTGCGCGCGGGCGGCGTCCTGCACCGCGGCGTCGACGTCATCGGCATCGCCCTCGGCGGCCTCGGCCACCTGGATGCCGGTGGCGGGGTTCACCACGGGGAAGGTTTTTCCGGAGAGGGCGGGGACGTAGCGGCCGCCGATGAAATGCATGCCCGAGAGCGCTTTCGCCAGCGCGAAAGGGTCGGCGCTGGGGGCCTCGGGGGTGCGGTGCGGCTGGTCGAGCATGGGGTTTCCTCCGGAATTGGCGGAAGATGCACGCGACGCCGTGGCCGGGCAAGGTTGGCCTTGGTCCGGGGCCGCGGTGGGTGCTAACGATTTGCGATGACATCAACTGCGAGGGACATGAACCGGCTGTGGGACACGCATATGCGCACGGCCAAGATTGGCCCGGCGGCGGAGGGCGGCAGCAACCGGTCGGCGATGATGAGGACGTCAATGAGGTCGCGTGATGCGGCATCGAAAGGCAATGAGTCGAGGCTTGAACCGAAATGCCATGCAAATTCGTGACAAGCCACGGGTGCTGCATTTCGGTTTGAAGCCGGCACGATATTCCCTAGGTATCGCTTGACGACGTAAATGGGCGCTACCTGCCGCAGTCATTGCTTTCGTTACAACTCTATCTCGATTCGAATAAATCGACATGTTTTGATGCCGTAAGGGCGAGTTTCGCTTCATGATATTTGTACAGTTATTTGATATACGCCTCGATGTGTTTATAAGTCCGCGATTCAGATAAGTTTAAACTTAACTTTTGTAATGATTTGTATAATTGTAATGTATTTAATATTTTGAAGCGGCAAGATTTTTTGAATAATTCTGAAGATACAGATAAATAATTGCTGTAAATGCTATCGTATTATAAATTTAGTGATTTTTTTGGCGAATTAAAAATCGATTTAGCAAAATATACAAATGATAAATTTCAGAAAAGAATCGTGATATTGGATATTTCTTCGCACGCGATCAGATTTTTAGTTGCGGATTGTATAACTTCTGATTCATCCATCAGATGGATTTGTCAAGCACCAAGCTTATCAGTCGGAAATAAATTCTAATTGATTGTTGACTTGCCTGATGATCGTGTAAATTTTTACTCGGCGGATTCAAAATCCGTAGCGAACACCACCGCCGTCCAGGAACGTTTACGGT
>CAYNBM010000027.1:0-59444 GCA_964395305.1 uncultured Rubritepida sp. | reverse complement strand
ACACCAGAACGAGGAAATAGGCCAGTCTCAAGACGAATTTCCGCAGCCTGCTAGACTCCAATCGCCCTGACCGTGTCAGGGCGATTGCGGGCTAGGGATGACCGCTACAGGCCCAGAATTCACGTCCGGCTCCGCGATGGGCCGCGCTGACCGACCATTGGCCGGCAGCGCGCCTTCAACTCCCGGAGCGACCGCGATCGCCGCGATTGCACCGGCAAGGGGACCGCGTTTAGGGTGACCACCATGTCCGACCTCGCTCTCCTCGCCGCGTTCTGGGCGGCCTTCCTGCTCGCGCTCGCCAGCCCGGGGCCGAACTTCGCCGTCATCGCCGCAACGGCGCTGCGCGAGGGCCGCCGACGCGCGCTCGGCACGGCCTTTGGGCTCGCGGCGGGCGAGGCGGTATGGGCCGCGGGCGCGGTCCTTGGCGTGTCCGCGCTGGCGACCCGGCACCCGATGCTGGCCGACATCCTGCGGATCGGCGGCGGCGGCTTTCTCCTGTTCCTCGGCCTGTCCTCGCTGCGGGCCGCGCTGCGCCGCGCGGGGCCGGACGCGGTCGCGGTGTCCTCGCCAGCGGCGGCCGGCGGCACCGGCTTCTGGCGCGGCTTCGGCCTTATGCTCCTCAACCCCAAGGCAGGCGTGTTCTGGGTGTCCCTCTCTGGCCTTTTCCTTGGCGCAGCCGGAGGCACTGTCGCCGCGGTCGCCGTCACGGGCGCCGTCGTCCTGTCGTTCCTCTGGCACGGTGCGCTCGCCTGGATGCTGTCGGCCGATGCTGTGGCTCGCGTCTTCCGCCGTGTTCGACGCGGCCTCGATGCCGCCTTCGGCGTGGTGATGACGGCTCTCGGCGTCCGACTGCTCGCCCCAGGTTGAAGACGCGGTTTCCCCGCCAAGCCAGAAATTTCAGAGGTAAAGAGTTCCCGGGAAACCGCTATGGCGCCGGGTCGCGGATCAAGCCTGAATCGCCGCCCGCAACCGCTCCTCCGCCCGCGCCCGCCCGATCAGCGGCAGCAAATCCTTCAAATCCGGCCCGTGATCCTCGCCGGTCAGCGCCAGGCGCAGCGGCATGAAGAGCGCCTTGCCCTTGCGGCCGGTCGCGGCCTTCACGGCGTTGGTCCAATCCGGCCAGGTCATCGGCGTGTAGGGCTCGGCCGGCAGGGTCTCCAGCGCGGCCTTCAGGAACTCGCCCTCACCCTCCTGCGGCACGGGCGCGATGTGGCCGGCGGCCACGTCCCACCAGCCCCGGGCCTCGCTCATCATGTCCAGATTGCCGCGCACGACCTGCCAGAAATGCTCGGTCGCGCCGGCGGGTAGCCGCGGCTGGGCCGTCGCGAAATCCATCTCGTGCAGCAGCTTGCGGTTGAGCGCCAGCATCTGCCGGGGATCAAACCGCGCCGAGGATTTCGACACCGCGGAAAGCTCAAAACCCGGTGCCAGATCGGCCGGCAGCCCGGGCCGCGGATCATGCGAGGTACCAAGCGCCGCCAGGTACCCCACCAGCGCCGCCGGCTCCACCCCATCGCGCCGCATCTGCCGCAGCCCCAGCCCGCCCAGCCGCTTCGACAGCGGCCCGCCATCGGCATCGGTCAGCAGCGGCAGATGGGCGAAATGCAGCGCGCCGGCATTGGCCCCCAGCGCCACGAAAATATCCAACTGCACGCCGGTATTCGTCACATGGTCCTCACCCCGCACGATATGCGTGATGGCCATGTCGATATCGTCCACCACCGAGGTGAAGGTGTACAAAAAGCTGCCATCGGCACGGATCAGCACGGGGTCGCTGATCGGCGGCAGTTTTACGCTACGCGCCCCCAATACGCCGTCATTCCATTCGCGCGAGCCCTGGCTCAACTTGAACCGCCAATACGGCGATTTGCCATTGGCCAGCGCGCGCTCCAGCTGCTCCTGCGTCATCTTCAACGCCGCACGGTCATAGACCGGCGGCTTGCCCTGCTTGGCGCGCTGCTCGCGCTTGAAGCGCAGTTCCTCTTCGGATTCGAAGCAGGGATAGAGATGCCCGCTGGCCTTCAGCTTCGCCGCCGCCGCCTCGTAGAGCGCCACACGGTCCTGCTGCCGCACCGGGCCAGTGAAAGAAATACCCAGCCAGCCCAGATCTTCCTCGATCGCCGTCGCATATTCCGCGCGCGAACGTTCCAGGTCCGTATCATCCAGCCGGAGCACAAACTCGCCGCCATGCTTCAGCGCCAGCAGCGCATTGGTCACCGCGATGCGGGCATTGCCGACATGCAGGAAGCCGGTGGGGGAGGGGGCGAAGCGGAGTTTCATTCCTCTTCTTCGTCCACCGCGCGGCGCGGGTCTATGGCCCGCCAGTCGCGCTGTTCGGATTCGCGAAGGGGACGCTCGGAAAAATCCTTCAGCTCGGCCTGGCTCGACCAGGCACCGCTGGGGGCGCCATGCACCTGCGCATCCTCGCCGAACATGAACCAGGCCTCGATCACCTGCTCGGGCATCATGCCGCGGGCGCGACAAATTTCCACGCTGTCGCGCACATAGCGGCGGGCGAACATGTTGGCATGGCCCAGGCTGCCAAAGCCGCGCACCACCTCCACCGGCTCCGACCCATTGGCGCCGGACAGGTCCATGATGGCCACGGAAATCCCCTTCGCGGCCTCGCGCATCGCGAAGATCGGGTCGGGCGGGTTGTCGTCGTCTCGTTGCATCGCGGGCTTTTAGAGCATGATCCGTTGAGGTGGAATCACCGAAACGGTGAATCATCCTCTCAGCAAAGGCCCTCAGCGCACCGTCGCCACCCGCAAGGCATTGGTGGTGCCCGGCGTGCCAAAGGGAACGCCAGCGGTGACCACGATCTCCTCGCCCAGCCTGGCAAAGCCCTCGGCCAGCGCGGCCTTGGTGGCGCGCTTGGCCATCTCGGTCATGGAGTGGATTTCCTCCACCACCAGCGGATGCACGCCCCAGACACAGGCCATGCGCCGCGCGGCCGCCTGGGTCATGGTCAGGCCCAGAATGGGGCAATCCGGCCGCTCGCGCGCCACGCGCAGCGTGGTGCTGCCGGTCTGGGAAAAGGTGACGATCGCCTGCGCCTCGATGGTATGCGCCACCTGGCGGGCGGCGGCGGCGATGGCGCTGGCGGAATTGCGCTCGGGCTCGGGGCGTGCCGCATCGGTCAGCGCCCGCCAGCCCTGGTCCTGCTCCACCCGCGCGACGATGCGGTTCATCATCTCCACCGATTCCTGCGGGAATTGCCCGGCGGCGGTCTCGGCACTCAACATCACGCAATCCGCGCCGTCGAACACCGCGGTGGCCACATCCGACGCCTCGGCGCGCGTCGGCGTGGGCGCGGTGATCATGCTCTCCAGCATCTGCGTGGCCACCACCACAGGCTTGCCCAGGGCGCGGGCCGCACGGACGATGCGCTTCTGCACCAGCGGCACCTCCTCCGTCGGCAACTCAACACCCAGATCACCACGCGCCACCATCACGCAATCCGCCAGCGCGAGAATCGCGTCCATATTCTCGACCGCCTGGGGCTTCTCCATCTTCACCATGATCAGCGCGCGGCCGGCGGCAATCTCGATCGCCTCCGCCACATCCTCGGCCCGCTGGACGAAACTCAAGCCGATATACTCGATGCCCAAGGGCAGAATGAAATCGAGATCCGCACGGTCCTTCACCGTGAGCGCGGGAATGGGCAGCGGCACATCAGGCACATTCACGCCCTTGCGGTCACTCAGCGAACCGCCATTGATCACCTCGGTCTCGAGATGATCATTCTCCCGCACCCGCGTCACCCGCAGCCGCAACTTGCCGTCATCGAGCAACAAAGTGGTGCCGATGCGCGCGGCATTGATGATCTCGGGATGCGGCAACTGCACCCGCCTGGCATCACCCGGCGTGGGGTTGAGATCGAGCGTGAACGCCGAGCCATTGCTCAAGGTCACCCGGCCACCGGCGAACTTCCCCACCCGCAACTTCGGCCCCTGAACATCCGCCAGGACACCAATCGGCCGCCCCAGCTTCGCCTCCACCCCACGAATGGCGGCCAAAGTCTGCGCATGCACCTCGTGACTGCCATGCGAGAAATTCAGCCGAAACACATCAGCCCCCGAACGAAACAAGCGCTCGATCATCTCAGCATTCGCACTGGCCGGCCCCAGCGTGGCAATGATCTTCGTCCGACGATGCCGACGCAGCGGGATACGGGCCATGGTTATTGTCCTGAAAGGGTTGCGCGGGTGACCAGCAAGGGGCTCTGCCCCCTGCACCCCCGGCAGGGGCGACCCGCCCCTGCACCGTGATGAATTTTATCGGGGATTGGGGGAGGGGGCATCCAGGGCGCTACGGCGGAACGGGTACGACGTGCCCCCTCCCCCAATCCCCGATCGGACTCTTCCACGGTCCAGGGCCGGGTCGGCCCTGGTGGGGGGTGTCGGGGGGCAAAGCCCCCTGACGGGGCCGCCCGCGCAACCCCCTCAGCCAATGATCACCGCCCGCACGTCGTTGACGTTGGTCAATGTCGGCCCGGTGATCAGCAGGGTGCCGGCGGTGGCGAAGACGGTGTGGCTGGTGTGGTTGTCCAGGCGGGTCTGGGCGTCGGCGGTGAGGGTGTGGGGGGTGATCCAGGCGCCGGCGGCGGAGGAGCGGCCGTCGATGCCGTCGGTATCGGCGCAGAGGGCCCAGATGCGCGGGTGGGCTTTCAGGGCGAGTGCCAGGCCGAGCAGGCATTCGGTGTTGCGCCCGCCCGAGCCTTGGGTGCCCGGCGCCATGGTGACGGTGGCTTCGCCGCCGGAGAGCAGCACGCAGGGAGGCGCCAGGGGGTGTCCGTGGCTGGCGGCGGAGAGGGCGATGCCGGCCAGTGCGGTGCCGAGGTGGCGGGCTTCGCCTTCCAGCGCGTCGCCGAGGATGAGGGGGGTGAGGCCGTGGTTGCGGGCGGCCTGGGCCATGGCGAGCAGCGCCATCATCGGTGTGGCGATGAGGTGGAAGCTGGTGTTGCCGAGGGTTTTCGGGCTTTCCTCGGTGGCGGCTTCGAGGTGGGCCTGGGCGGCTTCGGGCAGGTTCATGCCGTATTGCGCTGTGATGGCGCGGGCTTCGGCGAAGGTGGTCATGTCGGGCACGGTGGGGCCGGAGGCGATGGTGCCGGGGTCATCGCCCGGCACGTCGGAGATGGCGAGCGTGACGACGCGGGCGGGGTATGCAGCGGCGGCCAGCCGCCCGCCGGAAAAGGCCGAGAGGTGTTTCCGCACGCAGTTCATCGCCGAGATCGGCGCGCCGGAGCGCAGCAATTCCCGGTTCACCGCGATCATGTCGTCCAGCGTGAGGCCGGGCGCGGGCAGGGTGGAGAGCGAGGAGCCGCCGCCGGAGATCAGCGCCAGCACCAGGTCATCGGCGGTCAGGCCCCGGACCAGTTCCAGCATCTCGGCCGCCGCGGCGGCGCCACTTGCGTCGGGCGTGGGGTGGTTGCCGAAGCGCAGGGCGATGCGGCGGCGGGGCGGCGGGTCCGCCAGGTCGGCGCCGTGGGGTGCCACGACCAGGCCGGTGAGCGGCAGGTCTGCCCAGGCGGTTTCGACGGCCTGCGCCATCTTGGCTGCGGCCTTGCCGGCGCCGACGACGATGATCCGGCCCTTCGGCGGCGCCGGCAGATGCGCGGCGAGGCAGGTCGCGGGGTCGGCCGCGGCGATGGCGGCCTGCCACATCGCCATCAGCGCGGTGTGGGCGCGCGTGTCGTTCCAGCTCATTCCTGCCTCCTCCACCTGTTGCAGCCTAGCGACAAAACCGGCAGGGGTGCAGCCCTGGGTTCACCGCTGGGAGAAACATCATGCGCCGCCACCATATTGCCGCCATTCCGGGCGACGGCATCGGCCAGGAGGTCATCCCCGCCGGCCTCGAAGTTCTCGCCGCCCTGGCCGAGCGCCAGGGTTTCGCGCTCGATGTCGAGACCTTTCCCTGGGGCAGCGACTACTATCGCGAGACGGGCAAGATGATGCCGGAGGATGGGCTGGACACCCTCAAACCCTTCCACGCCATCTTCTTCGGCGCGGTGGGCGATGCGCATCTGCCGGACGACGTCACGCTGTGGGGCCTGCGGCTGAAGATCTGCCAGGGTTTCGACCAATACGCGAATATCCGCCCCACCCGCGTCCTGCCCGGCCTCACCTCCCCGCTGCGCGAGGTCTCGCCCGGCGATATCGACTGGGTGATCGTGCGCGAGAATTCCGAGGGCGAATATGCCGGCCATGGCGGCCGTGCCCATCGTGGCCACCCCGAGGAAATCGCCACCGAAACCGCCATCTTCACCCGCGCCGGCGTCACCCGCATCATGCGCACCGCCTTCGCCATCGCGGCCTCCCGCCCGCGCAAACTGCTGACCGTGGTGACCAAATCCAACGCCCAGAAGCACGGCATGGTGTTCTGGGACGAAATCGCCGCCGAGGTCGCGGCCGAATACCCCTCCGTCACCTGGGAGAAGGAGCTGGTCGACGCCATGGCCGCCCGCATGGTGCGCCGGCCCCAGAGCATCGACACCGTCGTCGCCACCAACCTGCATGCCGATATCCTGTCCGACCTGGCCGGTGCCGTGGCAGGCTCGCTCGGCGTCGCACCCACCGCCAATCTCGACCCCTCGCGCCGTTTTCCGTCCATGTTCGAGCCGATTCATGGCTCCGCCTTCGACATCGCGGGGCAGGGCGTCGCCAACCCCGTCGCCACCTTCTGGACGGCGGCGATGATGCTGGAGCATCTGGGCGAGCCGGTGGCTGCCGCCGCGCTGATCACCGCGGTCGAACAGGTCTGCGCCGCGGGCGTCCTCACCGCCGATGTCGGCGGCAGGGCGAATACGGCTGAGGTCACCGCCGCCGTCGTGGCGGCGATTCGCGGGGCGAATGCTTGAAATTTGTCGATCGGACTATCAAAAGCGCCGATGCCCACGGCTCCGACTGTGGCGCCAATCTCTTCGCCGCCTTGCCGGCGGGCTCGTTGCGAATCAGTCCGACGTCGAAAATTAACTTGTTTGTGATGTATTTCTTTGGTTAGCGATGCCGCATCAAATTTTTTGATCTGGAGCGGCGATGCGTCTTATATCTTGCACCCTCTTTGCTGTGCTGGTCCTGGCTCTCTCATCCCAGCACCTTTCGCGGCTGGCACTCGCGCAGGGACAGACTCCCGATACTCTTGTTGCGGCGCGCGTTGCGCAGATTCCTGAACGGCTACGAGTTGCAATACAGGCTGACTACGACACCTCTTCCCGAACAGCCTATACACTGGCGGTCGGCACAACGGGTCAGGGTTGGGGCAGTCACTCAGGGAGGGGGACCTGGAGCCTGCGGGAACAGACTAGGGTAGCCCAGCAACGCTGCGAGCATCTCTCCCAGGGGCCGTGTATTCTTGTCATGGTTGCTGGCCGGCTGACGGGGAGCGTCACACCGGAGCCACGGGCTCTCACATATCTCTCGCACTTCAACGCTGCCACCGTACCGTTCCTCAACGATGCTTCGAGGGCTGACTTGGCCTTGCGCTACCCCACGGCACAGCAACACCGTGCTCTGGCCCTGACGCGGACTGGCGACTACCACTGGGTTAGTCAGCAAACAACCGAAGCCGCGGCGCAGCGCGACGCCCTGCTGCGTTGCCAACAGGGCGGTGGTGGGAACAGGCCTTGCTTCGTCTACAGCGTGAACGACCAGGTTGTTTTCACTTCGCAGACCGATATTTCTGACGCCATTCGCCCGCAGCGCTGAGGTGGCCTTCATCTTCAACCCAGTCGCCACCTTCTGGACAGCGGCAATAAGAACGGCGGCAATAACATATGAGAAATAAAAAAATGCTTGTTATCGCCGCTTCCACCCTTGCTGCTTCGCTGCTCGCCGGTTGTGTTGCTGGCCGCGAAACCATTGCCAACCCCGCGCCGCTTCAGGTGAGCTTCGCATGGAGCGCCGCGGATGGCTGCACGCCGCGGTCGCCGCAGATCAATGTGGCAGGACTGCCACATGCGGCAACGCGTCTTGCAGTCGCCATGACGGATCTGAATGTGCCCAACTTCCCCCATGGTGGTGGCGAGGTGGCGGCCGCGGCCGGCGGCGTGATCGCACCAGGCGCATTGCGTAGCTACACCGGCCCCTGCCCGCCCGGCCGCAGCCATCAATACCGCATCGACGTCGAGGCCGTGGACGCACAGAACCGGGTCATCGCCCTGGGTTCGGCCACCCGCAGCTTCCCACCATAACCGGCGCAGGTTGAAGCGTTGCGCCTTCGCCCGCACATAACGGGCAAAGGAGCACCCTGCATGCCGCCCATCCAGCCCGAAGCCGACCTCGCCCTCGGCGCCGCCGCGGGGCTCACGCCCGAGCAGCGCGACCGCATCGAGGCCGCGGCCTTCCGCAAGCTCGTCCAGCACCTGCGCGAACGCTCCGACGTGCAGAATATCGACATGATGAACCTCACCGGCTTCTGCCGGAACTGCACCAGCCGCTGGTACCAGGAGGCCGCTTCGGATGCCGGCGTGGCGCTGGAAACCCCGGCGGCGCGCGAGGTGATCTACGGCATGCCCTACAAGGATTGGCAGGCGGCGTTTCAGAAAGAGGCGAGCGCCGAGCAGAAGGCGGCCTTCGCGGCGCAGAACCCGGGTCACTGAGCACTACCCTGGGCGAGTGCCCGGCCTTGGGCTAAACCCCGCCGCTTGCTTCTGAGGATTGAACCATGGCGATCAAACCGGGCGAAACGCTGGCCGGCCCCGATGTCGGCGGCATCGCCGCCGAGCGGCTGCGCAGCATCGTCGAGCGCATCGAGCGGCTGGAGGAAGAGCGCAAGGCGCTTGCCTCCGACATCAAGGACATTTTTGCCGAGGCGAAATCGGCCGGCTTCGATGTGAAGGTGCTGCGCCAGATCCTCTCCCTGCGGAAGAAGGAACCGGCCGAGGTGGAGGAGCAGGAAACCCTGCTCGACCTCTACAAACGCGCCCTAGGCATGTAGCGCCCGCAGCGCCTTGCGCGAGACCTTGCCCGAGCTGGTCTGCGGCAGTTCATCGAGAAAACTGAAGCGCCTGGGCACCTTGTAGCCGCCCAGGCCGGCACGGACATGCGCCCCCAGCGCCGCCTCCAGCGCCGCATCGCCAACCCAGCCCTCCGCCAGGCGGATGAAGGCGTGCACGACCTGGCCGCGCGCGGCGTCGGGCATGCCCACCACGCCGCAATCCGCCACCGCGGGGTGCGCGGCCAGGCATTCCTCGATCTCGGCCGGGCCGATGCGAAAGCCGGCACTCTTGATCAGGTCATCGCTGCGGCCGCGATAGTGGAAATAGCCATCGGCATCGCGCAGTGCCAGGTCGCCGGTGCGCACCCATGGCCCCAGCCGCATCGCCGCCGTCAGCGCGGGCTGGCCCCAATAGCCCAGGAACAGCGTGGCGCAGGCCTCGGTGGTGACGATCTCGCCCACCTCGCCATCGGGCAGGGGCTGGCCATGCTCATCCACCACCGCGGCCTCATGGCCGGGCAGCTCGAAGCCCATGGAACCCGGCCGGGCCGGGCGGAGCCGGGCGCAATTGCCGATCATGTGGTTCACCTCGGTCAGGCCATAGCCCTCGTTGCAGGCGATGCCGAGCTCTTCGGTGAGCCAGCGCAGGGTGGCGCCGGGCAGCGGCTCGCCGCCCGTCCAGGCCGTGCGCAGGCGCAGGCCGGGCCAGCTCGCGCGCGGCGCGGGCAGCTGCGCCAGGCGCTTGAGCGCGGTGGGCGTCATGAAGCTGTGGGTGACGCCGTGCCGCGCCATGAAGCCATAGGCCCAGGCCGCGTCGAAGCGGTGCGGGCTGGCCACCATGCTGTGGCCATGGAACCAGGCCGGCAGCACCGTGTCGTTCCAGCCGCCCACCCAGGCCCAGTCCGCCGGCGTCCAGAACACCAGCCCGGGCTCCGCCATCTCCAGATTGTAGAACAGCGAGGTGGAGACGTTATAGGCCCAGAGCACGCGATGGGCATGCAGCACCCCCTTGGGCAGGCCGGTGGAGCCGGAGCTGTAGATCAGCAGGGCCGGGTCCTCGGCCGCGGTGTCATGCGGGGTGAAGGCGTCGTGGCCCGCCGCCTCCATCGCCGCCCACCCCGCGCCTGCGGCGATGACATGGCGCAAGGCCGGGCAGGGGCCGATGGCATCGCCCAGCGCCGCCCAGGCGGGGGCCTCGGTCAGCAGGATGGAAGCGCCGGAATCGCGCAGGATATGCCCCACCGTCTGCGGCCCGTAGAGCTGCGAGACGGTGACCACGATGCCGCCGAGGTAATAGGTGGCGAGGTGGCCGAGCGCCGCCTCCACGCTCTGGCCGAGATGGATGGCGATGCGCGTGCCCGGCCCCGCCCCCAGCGCCACCAGCGCCGCCGCCACCCGCCGCGCCCTGGCATCGAGCATGGCATAGGTGAGGCTGGTGATGCGGCCATCCAGGGCCTCGTGCCGCAGCGCCTCCCGCCCGGCGGCTTCCCCGCGGGCATGGCGGCCCACGCTGTCGGCGGCGATATTGGCGCGGGCGGGGATGGTGATGCGCAGCCGCCCCGTCGCCGGATCGGCGGCGAGGTTCAGGCCGTGATGCGGGTCTGGCGCCTCGGCGGCCATGAATGCGACACTCCATAGGGAAGGCGGATATGGACAGCGATATTGCAGCGGGTTTCACGCCGCCACCCCCAGATGGCGCGGCAGGCGCGGATCTCGACCATGGCGTCTGGGATGGGCTGCTGGCGCGGCATTGCCGGCCGATGGGCGATGGCGTGGGGGATGGCGGCACGGGCGTGGCCTATGGCGCCTTCAGCGCGGCCGACCGGGCGGCGCTGGAGGCCTATCTCGCCGCGATGCAGGCGCATGGCGTGGCCGGGCTGGGCCGCGCCGGGCAATTCACCTTCTGGATCAACCTCTACAATGCACGCACCGTGGCGCTGGTGCTGGAGCATTACCCCGTGGCCTCGATCCGCGACATCGACCTGGGCGGCGGGTTGCGCGCGGCGGTGCTGGGCGGGCCATGGCAGAAAAAGCTGCTGCGGGTGGCCGGGGTGGCGCTGTCGCTCGATGATGTGGAGAATGCGATCCTGCGCCGGCTGTTCCGCGATGCGCGGCTGCATTACGCGCTGAATTGCGCCTCCATCGGCTGCCCCAGCCTGGCCCCGCGGGCCTATACCGCGGCGGGGCTGGAGGCGGCGCTGGACGAGGCGGCGCGCGGTTTCATCGCCAGCCCGCGCGGGGTGCGCTTCGGGCCGGCGGGGCCGGTGCTGTCGCGAATCTTCGACTGGTATCGCCGGGATTTCGGCGGCGACGACCAGGCCGTGCTGCGCCACCTCGCTGACCATGCCGAGCCGGAGCTGCGGGCGCGGCTGCTCGGCGCCCAGCGGATCGCAGGGTATGATTACGACTGGCGGCTGAACGATGCCGGGACGCGGTGACCCCCGCCCCGCGCCACGATCGGCTGGACAGGCCCGGCGCTTTGCGGCAGCGCGGGTGATGGCACATATGCAAGCGCTGGAGGGCGAGGCCTGATGAAGATCGCGGTGCTGGGTGGCGGCAATGGCAGTTTCGCCGCCGCCGCCGATTTTTTCGAGGCTGGCCACGACGTGACCCTCTGGCGCACCCGGCCGGAGGAAGTCCGCCCCGGCCCCATCCGGCTGAAGGATTTTTCCGGCAACCGCGACACCCATCCCCGCATCACGGCCGATCTGGCCGAGGCGGTGCAGGGCGCGGCGCTGGTCTTCGCCCCCGCCCCCGCCACCACGCACACGGCCCTGGCGCCGCTGCTGGGGCCGCTGCTCACCCCTGGCCAGGTCGTCTTCCTGGCGCCGGGCACGCTCGGCACCCTCATCCTCGCCCGCCACGCGCCCGCCGGCGTCGCCTTCGCCGAGACCGGCACCCTGCCCTGGCTGGCCCGCAAGCACGCGCCCGACCTCGTCGCCATCACCGTGCGCGCCAAGCGCCTGCCCACCGGGGTTTTTCCGCGCGCCCTGGCACCGATGGCCCTGGCGTTGCTGGAAAAAGCCTTCCCCGGGGTGATCGAGAGTTGCGGCGACGCGCTCTCCGCCGCGCTGATGAATGCCGGCCCCATCATCCACCCGCCGCTGATCACCATGAATGCCGGCCCGCTCGAACATTTTTCGAAGTGGGACATCCACAAGGAAGGCACCCAACCCGCCATCCGCCGGGTGACCGACGCGCTGGATGCCGAGCGCATGGCGGTGCGCGAGGCGTTGGGCTACGGCGCGCCGCACTTCCCCCTGGCCGATCATTACGCGAAGACCGGCGATGAATGGATGTACGGCCGCGGCAGCCATGACCGGCTGACCGACAGCGGCGACTGGCGGGAAAACATTGTGCTGACCGAACACCGCTACATGCGGGAGGATGTGGCGCTGGGCCTCTCGCTGATCTGTGACGCGGGGCGGGCCGCGGGCGTGCCCACGCCGCTGGCGGCAGCCTTTTTGGCCATCGGCAGCGCGGTCTGCGGCGAGGATTTTTCGGCCGCCCGGACGCTGGCGGCATGCGGCATGCCCGAGGGCCGCGCGGCGCGCGAAGAGGTGCTGGCCAATGGCTTCTGAGCTGATCGCCGCCCTGGGTGCCGGCCGCATGGGCCGCGGCATCGCCGTGCAATTCGCCTATGCCGGCCACCACGTGCTGCTGCTGGACCAGAAGCCCCGCCCGGCCCAGGATTTCGCCGCCCTGGCGGGCGCCGCCCGCGCCGAAATCGGCCAGACCCTGACCATGCTGGCCGAGCTCGGCATGGGCAGCGCCGAGGCCGTGCCCTCCCTGCTCGCGCGCGTGACCATCATCCCCGCCGAGGGCTGCCCCGCCGCCCTGGCCGAGGCGGATGTGGTGTTCGAAGGCGTCCCCGAAATCCTGGCCCTGAAGCAGGCCGCCCTGGCCGAGGCCTCGGCCGCCATGCGCCCCGACGCCATCCTGGCCTCCACCACCTCCACCATCATGGTCGACGACCTCTCGCCGCACGTCGCCCACCCGGAAAAATTCCTCAACGCCCATTGGTTGAATCCCGCCTATCTGGTGCCACTCGTGGAAGTCTCGCCCGGCGCCGCCACCTCGGAAGACACCACGGCGGCGTTGTTCGCCCTGCTGGAATCCGTCGGAAAAGTGCCGGTGCGCTGCGCCGCCTCCCCCGGCTTCATCGTGCCGCGCATCCAGACGCTGGCGATGAACGAGGCCGCCCGCATGGTGGCCGAGGGCGTGGCCTCGGCGGCCGAGATCGACCGCGCGCTGCGCTACGGCTTCTCCTTCCGCTTCTCGGTGCTGGGCGTGCTGGAATTCATCGACTGGGGCGGCGTGGATATTCTCCACCACGCCAGCCGCTACCTCGAAGGCGCGCTGGACAACCCCCGCTACCGCGCCCCCGACATCATCGGCCAATACATGGAAGAGGGCCGCACCGGCATGGGCACCGGCGCCGGCTTCCTCCCCTGGGCCGAGATGGACGTCGTGGCGCATAAAAAGGCACGCCTCGCCGCGCTGGTGCAACGCCTGCGCGATGAGGGGCTGGCGCGCCCGCCCGTCCTTCCGGCAAGCTGAACCCTCGACAGGAGGCCCCGATGCTCAACCGCCGCACAATCCTCGCCATGCCGCTTCTCGCCACCCCCGCCCTGGCCCAAACCGCCCTGGCCCAAACCGCCTGGCCCGAGCGCCCGACCCGCTGGATGGTCGCCTACGGCGCCGGCGGCGCCTCCGACATTTTTGCCCGCATGATCGCCCGCGCGCTCGCCACCCCCGGCGCGCCGCCGATCCAGGTGGAAAACCGCCCCTCCGGCGGCGGCATCGTCGCGACCGAGGCTGTGCTCTCCGGCCCCGCCGACGGCACCAACCTGCTGCATGTCGACAATGGCATGATGGTCTACAACCCCGCCCTCTACGCCCGCCTGCCCTTCGACCCGGACCGCGACCTGGTGATGGCCGCCTACCTCGCCCGCTTCCATTTCTTCGTCCTCGTCCGCCCCGAAAGCCCCTTCCAGTCGCTGGCCGACCTGATCGCGGCCGGCAAGCGCGAAGCCGTCACCTACGCCACCCCCGCGGTCGCCAGCCCGCACCACATGTGCATGGAATTGCTGCGCCGCCGGGCCGATTTCGGCGCCACCCACGTGCCCTATCGCGGCATGCCCGCGGTGCTGACCGACCTCGTCGCCGGCCGCGTCGATTGCGCCATCGCCGACATCACCAACGCCACCCCCTACCTCACCTCCGGCCGCGCCCGGGCGCTGGGCACCTTTGGCGAAACCCGCGCCACGGCGCAGCCCAGCGTGCCGACCATGGCGGAACTGGGCGTGCGCAACAGCGTCGCCTATGGCTGGCAGGGCGTCGCACTCCCCCGCGCCGCCACGCCGGCCCTGCTGGAGGCGGTGAACCGCGGCGTGCAAACCGCCATGGCCACCCCCGAATTCTCCACACAGATGCGCACCCTGGGCGCCGAGGTCCTGCCGCTCACCGTCGCGCAATGCGCCGCCCTGATCGCCGCCGAAAGCGCGATCTGGCGCCCGCTGATCCGCGAGATGGGCATCCGCCTGGAGGGTTGACCCCGGACCGAACCGGGCGGAGCATTCCGCCATGGATGGCATGCTCTCCCCGATCGGTGGCCCGCCTGCATGGCGCGGCCGCGAACTCGAACATCGCGGCTTCTGGCCACGAAAATTCCTGGGCCTGGAGCTCGACGCGCTGAACGAGGCGCTCGACGCCGCCACATCCGCGCCGCCGCATCTGCGCGCCGAAGGTTTCGCCATCCCCGCCCTTCGCCCGCTGCTCGACACCCTGGCGCGCGAGCTGGAAACCGGCGCGGGCGTCATCCGCCTCTCCGGCCTGCCGGCCGACCGCTACAGCGCGGCCGAGCTGCGCACGCTATTCTGGGGCCTGTGCGTCAACCTCGGAACACCCCTGCCGCAAAACCCCCAGGGCGAGTTCATCGGCGAGGTGCGCGACGAAGGCGGTGCGGCGATGAGCGTGGAAAACGGTATCCCCTCCGCCCGCGCCCGCAGCCGCTCCACCGGCCCGCTGCGCTTCCACACCGACAAATGCGACCTGCTGGCGCTGCTCTGCGCCTCCAACGGCATCTCCGGCGGCGTCTCCCGCGTGGTCTCCACCGTGGCCATCCATGACGAGATCGCCCGCCGCCGCCCCGATCTGCTGGCGGTCCTCTACCGCGACTTCTGGCGCAAACGGCCAGCCGATGAGGAAGCCCGGACCGGCGACGGCATTTTCCCCATGCCCGTCTTCTCCCGCGGGCCGACCGGCGCCTTCACAAGCCAGTATTCCCGCACCTATGTCGAAATGGCCGCCGCCGTGCCCGGCGTGCCGCCCATCACGCCCGAACAGGTCGAGGCGATGGACCTCCTCGCCGAGGTGGCCGACGAACTCTGCATCGAGGCGCCGTTCACCCCAGGCGACATCCAGATCCTCAACCAGCACACCACCTATCACGGCCGCACCGCCTATGCGGATGGCGAGGCCGGCAAGCGCGTGCTCATGCGCATCTGGCTGGCACCGCCTTTCTCCCGCGCACTCCCCGCCGGCCACATCGTGCAATGGGGCAGCGTGGCACCGGGCGCGCTGCGCGGCGGCGCACGGCCGGGGCAGAGCGCCTTCCCCGCCTGAAAACCCTGGGCTAACCTTGCCTCAACGAAAGACGAGGAAACCATGGCCGCCTATCTCATCGCCAATATCGAGGTGCATGACGCGCCCGCCTTCGCCCGCTACGGCGCCCTGGTGGCACCGATGGTGGCGCAATTCGGCGGCCGCTACCTCGTGCGCGGCGACACGCTGGAACATGTCGAAGGTGCCACCGGCCTCAAGCGCCTGGTGATCCTGGAATTCGCCGACATGCCCGCGCTGCGCGCCTTCTACTTCAGCGATGACTACAAGCCGCTGCTGGCGATGCGCGAAGCCGCCACCACCTCGCACGTCACCCTGGCGGAAGGCTACGCAGCATGAGCCTCCTCGACATGCTCAAGGGCCGGCTGCGGCTGCCCGTCATCGCCTCGCCCCTCTTCATCATCTCGGTCCCGGACCTCGTGGTGGCGCAATGCACCTCGGGCATCATCGGCTCGATGCCCTCGCTCAACGCACGGCCCCTCGAACAACTCGACGAATGGCTGACCGAAATTCGCGAACGCCTCGCCGCCCACGACGCCGCCCACCCCGAACGCCCCTCCGCCCCCTTCGCCATCAACCTCATCGTCCACAAATCCAACGACCGGCTCGACGAAGACCTGAAACTCATCGTCAAACACAAGGTGCCGCTGATCATCTGCAGCCTCGGCGCGCGCGAGGAAGTCTACTCCGCCATCCACTCCTACGGCGGCTACGGCATCCACGACGTCATCAACCAATTCTTCGCCCACAAGGCGATCGAAAAAGGCGCCGATGGCCTCGTGCTCGTCGCCGCCGGCGCGGGCGGCCACGCCGGCAACCTCTCGCCCTTCGGCCTGGTGCAGGAAACCCGCGCCTGGTTCGACGGACCCATCGCGCTGTCCGGCGCCATCGCCCACGGCCGCTCCATCCTCGCCGCCGAAGCCATGGGGGCAGACTTCGCCTATATCGGCTCGGCCTTCATCGCCACCGAAGAAGCCCGCGCCGTCGACGAATACAAAGCCATGATCGCCGGCCACGGCGCCGAAGACATCGTCTACACCAACCTCATCACCGGCGTGCACGGCAACTACCTCAAACCCAGCCTGCAAGCCGCCGGCCTCGACCCCGACAACCTCGACCAATCCGACAAAAACGCCATGAACTTCGGCTCCGGCCGGGTGAAGAAATGGAAAGACGTCTGGGGCTCCGGCCAAGGCATCGGCGCCGTGAAGGACGTGCTGCCCACCGCACAACTGGTCGACCGCCTGGCGCGCGAATACGCGGAGGCCCGGGTGCGGCTGGGGACGCATTCGGCACTGGTGAATCCGGGGTGGGGGTAGCGCTGGTGGCCCCAGGGGAAGGCTCTGCCTTCCCCTGGACCCCATCCGCAAAGGGCCGAAAGGCCCTTTGATCCCATGAATATGGCGGGGTGAAGGGAGGGGGCTCACCGTCGCGAGTTTGATGAAGGGCGCCCCCGCCCCCTCCCTTCACCCCGCCATAAACTCAACGACGGTCAAGGGGCGGCTCGCCCCTTGCGGGAGGGGTCTGGGGAGGGCGGAGCCCTTCCCAGGAGCCACCAGCACCACCCCCCACCCGATCCACCACCGCCGCCGCAGTCACCCCGGCCGCGCGCAGGCTGCGCAGTGTGGGCGCGCCGTCGCGTTTGGCCAGGCGTTTGCCGTGTTCGTCCAGCAGCAGGGGGTGGTGGTTGTAGGTGGGTTCGGGCAGGTCGAGCAGGTGTTGCAGCAGGCGGTGGATGGAGGTGGCGGGGAGGAGGTCTTCGCCGCGGGTGACGAGGGTGATGGCTTGGGTGGCGTCGTCGCAGACCACGCAGAGGTGGTAGCTCAGGCCGGCATCCTTGCGGGCCAGCACCACGTCGCCGTGGGTTTCCGGGGTGCAGCGGAGCCGTCCGTGGGTGAGGTCGGTGAAGAAGAGTGGTCCGGGGATGGCGCGGGCCATGTTCAGGCGCCAGGCATGCGGTGTTCCGGCGGCGATGCGGCGGTCGCGTTCCGCCTGGGATAGCCCGCGGCAGGTGCCGGGGTAGATCGGGCCGTCGGGGCCTTGCGGTGCGCCGCCGGCGGCGGCGATGTCGGCGCGGGTGCAGAAGCAGGGGTAGAGCCAGGGCCGCAGCTGTTGCAGGGCCGCGCGGTGTTCGGCGGCGTGGGCGGACTGGACGCGGATCGGCCCGTCCCAGGTGATGCCGAGCCAGGACAGATCCTCGGCGATGGCGGCGGCGTATTCGGGGCGGCAGCGGGTGTGGTCGATGTCTTCCAGCCGCAGCAGAAAGCGCTCCCCCCGCGCGCGGGAGAACAGTGCCGAAAAGGCGTGGCCGAGGTGCAGATATCCGGTGGGGCTGGGGGCGAAGCGGGTGGTGTGGGTCACGCCGGCGCATTCTTCCCGCCCGCTTCGCCTGGGGCAATGCAAAGGATTTATTTGCTATTTACGGAATTATATCGTAACATGCCGGAGATTTCCGCCATGGAGCCCCCGATGTCGCGCTTCCTGAAAAACTTCCGGCACACCCCGCCCGGCATCCAGGCCCGCCTCACCCGCCCGGTCCCCTGGCGGCCGATGACCGATGATGAGTGGGAGGCGGTCATGCATTTCATGGTCTTCGTCCATCCCGGCCCGGGCCGGCCGACCATTGCCGGTGCGCGCCGCTCGCTCGATGCCTGTTTCCACGCCGCCTGTTTCCCCGGCCCATGGAAGCGGCTGCCCGGCGCCTATGGCAAGCCCGATTCCATTCATCGCCTGTTCCGCCGCTGGACCCATGCCGGGTTGTGGAAAATGATGTTGCGCTTCGTGGCGAAGGAGCGCGCGGGGCTGGAGGCGATCCAGTACTGGGTCTGCCGCGCCTTCCGCCGGGCCTGGCGGCTGCAGGGCCTGGCCGGCCTATCCCTGGCGCGCCGCCTGGGGCTCGATTCCGCGCTGCGCGGGCCGAGCTGGTATCTGCCCGACGCCGATTTGTCCGCTTTCCTGCATTCCTGGGTTCTGCCGCGGGCGCAGGCCTGGATGGCGCACCCCGATGGCCGTGTCAGGCGGGGCTGCGTCGACCTGTTGATGCGGCTGCACAGCCAATGCAGCGGCCGCCGCACCCTGCCCAGGCATCTGCAGCTCAGCCATCAGGAGGCGCTGTGGCCGCTGAGCCTTGCCCCCTGCGGATCGCCCTGGCATGGACCGCACATGGTAGCCTCCCCGTCATGAGCCATCCCGGCCTCGCCCCTCGCCTCGACCTGATTGTTCGGCGTGCCGAGGAACTCCGCTCGCAACTCGAAACCGCGCAGGGGTCGCAGGTGGCGGCGCTGTCGCGCGAGCTGTCCAACCTCGACCCCATCGTCGAAAAGATCGCCGCCTGGCGCGCCGCCGAGGCCGCGCAGGCCGAGGCCCAGGCCATGCTCTCCGACCCCGAGATGCGCGAGCTGGCCGAGGCCGAGCTGGCCGAGACCAACGCCCTGCTGCCCCGGCTGGAGCGCGAGATCCGCCTGGCCCTGCTGCCGCGCGACGAGGCCGATGCCCGCAGCGCCATTTTGGAAGTTCGCCCCGCGGCCGGGGGCGACGAGGCCGGGTTGTTCGCCGCGGAACTCTTCCGGGCCTACCAGAAATATGCCGAGGCGCAGCGCTGGCGCTGGACGTTGCTGGATTACGAGGAGAACGAGCTCGGCGGCGTGAAGAACGCGAGCGCCGAGGTCGAGGGCACCAATGTCTTCGCCCGCCTGAAATTCGAAAGCGGCGTGCACCGCGTCCAGCGCGTCCCCGCCACCGAGAGCCAGGGCCGCATCCACACCTCCACCATCACCGTGGCCGTGATGGCCGAGGCCGAGGAGGTGGACGTCCAGATCAACGAGAGCGACCTGCGCATCGACACCTACCGCGCGCAAGGAGCGGGCGGCCAGCACGTCAACAAGACGGACTCAGCGGTGCGCATCACCCACATCCCCACCGGGACCGTGGTGGCGATGCAGGAGGAGCGCAGCCAGCACAAGAACCGCGCCAAGGCGATGAAGGTTTTACGCGCGAGGATCTACGAGGCCCAGCGGGCGAGGCTCGACGCCACCCGCAGCGCCGACCGCAAGGGCCAGGTGGGAACGGGCGACCGGAGCGAGCGCATCCGCACCTACAACTTCCCCCAGGGCCGCGTGACCGACCACCGCATCGGCCTGACGCTGCACAAGATCGAGCGGGTGATGTTGGGCGAGATGGACGAGATCATCGAGGCCCTGCTGGCCGAGGACGAGGCGGCGCGGCTTGCCGCGGCGGAAGGGTGACCCCGCCCGATGACCGCAGGGCCGAATGGCCCGCAGGTCTGAATCGGTCGGGCAACGGCACCCCGCCCGATGACCGCAGGGCCGAATGGCCCGCAGGTCTGAATCGGTCGGGCGGCCCCCCCGCCTGCCAGCCGGGGGAGACGGTGGGGGCGTGGCTCTGCCAGGCCGGCCAGGTCCTCCGCGCGGCGGCCATCGAGAGCCCGCGCATGGAGGCCCGCTGGCTGCTCGGCCACGCCATGGGCGTCACCGCCGAGGCCCTGCTGCGCGACCCCCGCGCCGCCGTCCCGCCCGAGGGCGGCCAGCGCTTCACCGCCATGCTGGCCCGCCGCGCCCGGCGCGAGCCCATGGCCTATATCACCGGCACCGCCGGCTTCTGGGGCCTGGATTTCGCCGTCTCCCCCGCCACGCTCATCCCCCGGGCGGACAGCGAGACCCTGGTCGAAGCCGCCCTGGAACACGCCCCGAATGCCCGCCGCGTGCTCGACCTGGGCACCGGCACCGGCTGCCTGCTGCTGGCGGTGCTGAGCGAGCTCCCCGCCGCCACCGGCATCGGCATCGACATCAACCCCGAGGCCGCCGCCCTCGCCCAAAGCAACGCCACCCGCCTGGGCCTGCCGGCCAAAATCCTGGCCGGGGACTGGGCCGAGGCGGTGGCCGCCCGCTTCGACCTGGTGCTGAGCAACCCGCCCTATATCGAGGCCGACGCCATCCCCGCCCTGATGCCTGAGGTGGCGGGGCACGAGCCCGCCGCCGCCCTGGATGGCGGCGCCGACGGCCTCACCGCCTACCGCGCCATCATCGCTGCCCTGCCCAGGCTGCTCTCCCCCGGCGGGCTGGCGGTGCTGGAGCTGGGCCAGGGCCAGGCCCCCGCCGTGGCCAGGCTGGCCCGCGACGCCGGCCTGACATGGCTGGAACCCCGCCCCGATTTGAACGGCATTTCGCGTGCCGCGTTGATCAGGCCATGAAACCCGCTTGCTTTCCCCGGCGGACCGGCCCACAAGTGGTGTACGAGACGCGTCGCGGCGCGTTCGGCATGGCAGCCCAGTTTCGGCTCCCGGCCTTTCGTGATCGCCCGCACGGCAGCGGGCACCCAAAGCAGCACAACTTCGAATTGCTTCAATTCGAACGACAGAAGCGCGAACCGAATGAACATGAAACGCATGCGTGGCCGCGGATACCGCCAGGGTGGGGGCGGCGGCGGCGGTGGTGGCGGGGGCGGCGGCGGTCAGTACCGCTCGGCGGCAACCCCCAGCCAACAGCCGATGAACCGCAACCACGTCTTCGACAGCAGCGGCCCCGACCTGCGGCTGCGTGGCACCGCCCAGCAGCTCTTCGAGAAATACCTCCAGCTCGGCCGCGACGCGACGGGCGGCGGGGACCGGGTGATGGCCGAGGCCTATTTCCAGCACGCCGAGCATTACTTCCGGATCCTCGGCGCGATGAACCAGGCGCAGGTCGCCCAGGGCGGCCAGCATCAGCCGCCACAAGGCCAGAACCAGCAGCACCGCCGCTACCAGCCGGACGACCAGCAGGGCGGCGAGCAGCAGAACGACGATGGCTCGGAGGGCGAGGCCGAGACGGTGCCGCCGGTCCGCGGCGAGGTCTCCGTGCAGGATGCCGAGCGACTGGCCGAGGCGATCGAGGCCGAGCTTTCCGCCGAGGCCGAGAGCGCGGCGCGCGAGGCACGCTAACCGGCCCCCGCGCCGCGCGGGGCCGCGCCATGCAACGCTTCCTCGACCAGCGGCTGAAGCTGCACATCCTGCGGGTGATCGACGCGCTGGAGGCGCATCGGTCGCTGCTGAAGGCCGGCGCCGTGCTGGGCCTCGGCCAGCCCGCGCTATCCCGCAGCCTGGCCGAGGCCGAGGCGATCATCGGCCAGAAGCTGTTCGAGCGGCATCCCCGCGGCGTTCGCCCGACCGAGGCGGGGCTGGTGCTGGTGCGCCTCGCCCGCCGGGTGCTGGCCGAGATGCGGCGGGCGGATGAGGCGCTGGACCGGCTGGGCCAGGTCGCCGCCATCGGCGCCCTGCCGGTGGCCGCGGTGGGCGTTCTGCCCGGCGCGCTGATCCGCCTCAAGGCCAGCCACCCGGCGATCCAGGTGCGGGTCGAGCAGGGGCGGATGGAGGAGCTGCTGGCCCTGCTGGCGGCCGGCGAGATCGACCTGGTGGTCGGCCGCCTCTACACCCCCGCCAGCCCCGATGCCTTCGGGCGCGAGGCGCTGTGGCAGGAGCCTCTGTCGATCATCGCCCGCCCCGGGCACCCCATCCTGGCGCCGGGTGGCCCCCCGCTTGCGGCCTGCGAGCTGGTGCTGCCCACCGTCAGCCAGCGCGTGGGGCAGGAGATCGACCAGCTGCTGGCCCGGCTGGGGCTGGGGGGCGCGGCCCTGCGCTCCAGCAGCCACGGCTTCATCCGCGAGATGCTGCTGGCCACCGACATGGTCTCGATCATGCCGCGCTCGATGATGGCCGGCGACCTGCTGCGCGGCGCGCTGCGGGTGGCGCCTCTGCCGCTGGAGGCGCCGCCCCGGCCCGCCGGCCTCATCACCTCGCCCGACCGGCCGCTGCCGCCCGCCGCCCTGGCTTTCTGTGCCGCGCTGCGCGGCCATGTCGCGGAGCTGGCGGCGGAGGGCATCGCCGATATGCCGGATGCTGATACCTCCACCGGAACTCGGCATGGGACAAGCCATGCGGGGGACCGCTAATGTCGCCCCAACACGGGGAGGTGGCGTTGGAAGAACCGATCATGGACGTGGCGCATCTCGGCCATGTGGAGCTGCTGACGCCGCGCTTCGAGGCCTCCCGCCACTTCTTCACCGAGGTGATGGGCATGGTGGAAAGCGGCCAGCAGGGCGACAGCGTCTTCCTGCGCGGCTGGGATGATTACGAGACCTATTCGCTGCAACTCACCGCCGCCGCCACCTCCGGCCTCGGCCATGCCGGCTGGCGGACGCGCAGCCCGCAGGCCCTCGCCCGCCGGGTGGCGGCGCTGCGGGCCGATGGCGTGACCGTCACCGAGCATGAGGGCAGCTTCGGCCATGGCACCGGCTATCGCTTCCGCGACCCCGATGGCCACCTGGTCGAGCTCTACTACGACACGCAATGGTATGAGGCGCCTGAGGGCCTGCGCCCCGCGCTGCGCAACCAGGCCCAGCGCTACCCCGCCCGCGGGGTGAATGTCCGCAGGCTCGACCACTACAATTGCCTGGCGGTCGATGTCCGCGCCTGCCGGGAGTTCTTCCAGCGCAACCTCGGCCTGCGCTGCACCGAGCGGATCGAGTTCGATGACGGCACCGAAATGGGTATGTGGCTGACCGCCACCAACAAATCCTACGACGTGGCCTATGGCCGTGAGGGCAATGGCGTGCCCGGGCGGCTGCACCACATCACCTTCGCGCTGGACAGCCGCGAGGCCATCCTGCAGGCCGCCGACACGTTTCTGGAGGCCGGCGTGCCGATCGAGAACGGTCCGCACAAGCATGCGATACAGCAGACATTTTTCCTATACGTTTATGAGCCCGGTGGCAACAGAATTGAGCTGGCCCATTCCGGCGCGCGGCTGATCCTGGCGCCGGACTGGAAGACCATCACCTGGTCGCAGGCGGAACGGAATCGCGGCCAAGCCTGGGGCTTGCAACTCACCGACAGTTTCCGCACCCACGCCACGCCCCCTCTGCCGGAGAAACCCCAATGAGAAGCGCCCTGCTCGCCATGACCCTGCTCGCCACCCCCGCCTTCGCCCAGATCACCGCCCTGCCCGAAGCCGTGCAGACCCGCATCCGCGAGATCGGCCCGACGATGGGCGCGCCCGCCGTGGCCGGCACTGGCGAGGCGCTGGCCCCGGTCATGCCGCCCAACCTGCCGCCCACACTGCGCGACGTGCGGTATGGCAGCGATGCCCGCAACCGCCTCGATGTCTGGGCCTCCGCGACGCCAGGCGGCCCCGTGCTGGTCTTCGTCCATGGCGGCGGCTTCGTCGGCGGCGACAAGACCAGGCCGGGCGTCCATTTCTACGACAACATCGCCAGCTGGGCGGTGCGGAACGGCATGGCGGCGGTGAACATCACCTATCGGCTGGCGCCCGGCCACGCCTTCCCCGCGGTGATCGAGGACATCACCGCCGCACTCGCCTGGGTGCGGACGAGTATCGCGGCGCATGGCGGCAACCCCACGCGCATCATTCTGATGGGCCAATCCGCCGGGGCCGCGCATGTGGCGGACTACCTGGCCCGCCATGCCGAGGCGCCGGGCGTCGCGGCGGCGGTGCTGGTCTCGGGCGTCTATGACGTGGCGAGCTATCCGCCCGGCCCCACCGCCGGCGCCTATTACGGCAGCGACGCCGCGGTGCTGGCGCAACGCTCCGCCCTGCCCGGCCTCTCGCGGCTGCGGATCCCCGTGCTGCTGGCCAATGCCGCGCTGGAGCCACATCCCTTCCGCGACCAGGGCGCGGCGCTGCGGGCCCGGCTGCCCACGGCGCGGTATCTCGACCTCGCCGGCCACAATCACTTCTCGCCCGTCTTCGACATCGGTTCCGCCGATGTCGAGCTTTCCAACGCCATCCTCGCCCTCAGGACCACACCATGAGCAAGCCCACCGCACTCGTCGTCAGCGCCCATTCCGCCGATTTCGTCTGGCGCGCCGGCGGCGCCATTGCCCTGCACGCCGCGAAGGGCTTTGAGGTCACCGTGGTGTGCCTGAGCTATGGCGAGCGGGGCGAATCCGCAAAACTCTGGCGCCAGCCCGGCATGACGCTGGAGCGGGTGAAGAGCGAACGCCAGAAGGAGGCCGAGGCGGCGGCGAAAGTGCTGAATGTCCATGACATCCAGTTCTGGGACCTCGGCGACTACCCCATCACGCTGAGCCAAGATTCGCTGTTCCGCCTGGTGGATGTGATGCGCGCGGTGCGCCCCGCCTTCATCCTCACCCACTCGAAAGAAGACATCTACAATCACGACCACCCCGCGGTGACCGACTTCGCCCAGCACGCCCGCATCACCGCGCAGGCGCATGGCCACAAGCCGGAGCAAAAAGTCCTGGGCGCGCCGCCGGTCTTCCTCTTTGAGCCGCATCAGCCCGAGCAATGCGGCTGGAAGCCCGATGTGCTGCTGGGCATCGACAGCGTCTGGCCGCAAAAGCGCCAGGCCATCGAATGCATGGCCGGCCAGGAACACCTCTGGGAATACTACACCCGGGTCGCCCTGCAGCGCGGCGCCCAGGGGGCACGGAATTCCGACAAATCGATGACCTATGGCGAAGGCTACCAGTCGGTCTTCCCGCATGTGGTGGACAGCCTCGTTTGAAAACGCTGAGCGCCGCCATCGGTCGCTATCCGCATACCACGGCGCTGCTCGATGGTGCCGTCACGGTGCCCGGGCTGCGGCTGGAATGCGCCGACATGCCGGTCATCTCCCGCGCCTTCGCGCCCATGGTGCGGGAGGGCCGCTATGCGATCAGCGAAATGGCCATCGCCACCTGGCTGCAGGCGCGCGAGCATCACCGCGGCCTGGTCCTGCTGCCCTGGGCGCTCGCCGCGCGCTTCCAGGACAGCGCCTTGCACTGCCGCGCGGCGGCACCCCTGACACCGGCCGATCTCGCCGGCAAGCGCGTGGGCGTGCGCGCCTATAGCCAGACCACGGGGATGTGGCTGCGCGGCATCCTGGCCACCCATGGCGTGGCCGCCGGGGACATCGCCTGGACCACCTTCGAGGACGCCCATGTGCCCGAATATCGTGACCCGCCCTTCGCCACCCGCGCCGCGCCGGGCAGCGACATGCAGGCCATGCTGGAGGGCGGCCAGCTCGACGCCGCCATCTTCGGCAATGACACGCCGAAAAGCCCGGCGCTCCGCCGCGTCTTTCCCGATGATGCGGCGGCCGAATTCCGGCGCCTCTATGGCTTCATGCCGGTGAACCACCTTCTGGTGGCCCGCGCCGATGCGGTGGAGGCAGCGCCCCTGGTGCTCGCCCTGTTGGCGGCGGCCGAGGCCCGCGCGCCCTCCGGCCTGCCCCGCGGCCGCGCCGCGCTGATGCCCAGCCTCAACTTCGCCGCGCATTTCTGCGTGCAGCAGGGACTGATTTCTCACGCACCAAGCTACGACGAGATATGGGCCGGGCTGCCCGACATGATCCAATAACGACCCGGAGGAATCACCAGAATGAACATCACACGCCGCGCCATTTTGGCCGCACCGCTGGCGCTGCCGGCTTTCGCGCAGGAGACCTACCCCTCCCGCCCCGTCAACGTCGTGGTCCCCTGGGGCCCGGGCGGGCCGACCGATACCTTTGCCCGCGTGCTGACCGCGCGGCTCGGCTCGGACCTCGGCCAGGGTTTCGTGGTCGACAACCGCGTGGGCGCCAATGGCACCATCGGCATGGCGGCGGCGGCCAGGCTGCGGCCGGATGGCTACAACATCGTCATCACGCCCAATTCCACCTATGCCGCGGCGCCGCATCTCTACACCCTGCCCTTCGACATGGCGCAGGCCTTTGCCGGCGTGGGGCTGCTGGTGACCATGCCGATGTTCATGCTGGTGTCGAAGAACTCGCCGGTGAATTCCGTGGCCGACTACATCGCCCTGGCCCGGCGCGGCGGGCAGACCTATGCCAATGCGAGCGTGGGCGCCACCTCGCATCTCGCCACCGAACAATTCCTCCAGGCCGCTGGGATCGAGGTGCTGGAAGTCGGCTATCGCGGCGGCGGCCCGGCCGTGCAGGCGGTGCTGACGGGCGAGACCGGGATGGTCTTCATGCCCGCCGCCTCGGTGATGGGTTTCATCGGTTCGGGTGAGCTGAAGGCGCTGGGCGTCGCCTCGCCCGCGCGCAGCCCGCTGGCCGCCAATATCCCCACCTTCGCCGAGCAGGGCTTTCCGCAGGTCCAGGTCGAGGAGCATGTCGGCATGCTGGCGCCGGCGGGCACGCCCGAGCCTATCCTGCGCCGGCTCAACGCTGCCTGCACCACGGCGCTGACCGCGCCCGACCAGGCGCCGCGGCTGCAGGCCCTGGCCGTCACCCCGGCGCGGCAGCCGCTGGAGGCCTGGCCAGCCTATCTTCGCGCGGAGAGCGAAAAGCTCGGCGCCATCATCCGCAGCCGCAACATCCGGGTGCAGTAGGCTCGGAGTGGCTCTTGGGGAAGGCTCTGCCTTCCCCAAACCCCATCCGCAAAAGGCCGAAAGGCCCTTTGATCCCACTCCACAAACTTAACGGCGGTCAAGGTGCCCCTGGCACCTTGCGGATGGGTTTGGGAAGGCAGAGCCTTCCCAAGAACCACCCCCGTCAGAACAGCCCGTCGATCCGCCCCGCGGCGTCAAGGCCGATGCTCTCGGCCGCCGGGACGCGCGGCAGGCCGGGCATGGTCATCACCTCGCCGCAGATCGCCACCACGAAGCCGGCACCGGCGGAAAGCCGGACATCGCGCACCGGCAGCACATGCCCACTGGGTGCGCCCAGCAGGGTGGGATCGGCCGAGAAGCTGTACTGCGTCTTGGCGATGCAGACCGGCAGGTGGCCGAAGCCCTGGGCCTCGAAGCGCTTGAGCTTTTCCGCGGCCGTGGGCGCCAGGTCGATGCCCGAGGCGCGATAAATCTCCCGCGCGATGGTGGTGATTTTTTGCGCCAGCGGCAGTTCCGAGGCGTAGAGCGGCGCGAAGCCGGCCCCGCCCGCCGCGATGCCAGCCATCACTGCCCGGGCCAGATCCTGCGCGCCCGCGGCGCCATCGGCCCAATGCCGGCACAGGATGGCCTGGGTGCCCTGCGCCGCCATGGCCTCGATCACCGCGGCCTGTTCGGCCGGCGTATCGGCCGAGAAATGGTTCAGCGCCACGACGGGCGTGATGCCGAATTTGCCAATATTCTCGACATGCCGGGCCAGGTTCACCACGCCGCGCCGCACCGCCGCCACATCCTCGGTGCCGAGTGCCGATTTGGCGACGCCGCCATGCATCTTCAACGCCCGCACGGTGGCCACGATCACCACCGCATCGGGGGCGAGGCCGGCGATGCGGCACTTGATGTCCATGAATTTCTCGGCGCCGAGATCGGCCCCGAAACCCGCCTCGGTCACCACCACATCGGAGAGGTGCAGCCCCAGCTTGGTCGCCATCACCGAGTTGCAGCCATGCGCGATATTGGCGAACGGCCCGCCATGCACCAGCGCGGGCGAACCCGCCAGCGTCTGCACCAGGTTGGGCGCCAGCGCGTCGCGCAGAAGCGCGGCCATGGCGCCCTCGGCCTTGAGGTCCCTCGCGGTGACCGCCGCGCCGTCGCGGGTATAGCCCACGATGATGCGGCCCAGCCGCGCCTGCAAATCCGCCAGATCATCGGCGAGACACAGGATGGCCATCACCTCGGAGGCGACGGTGATGTCAAAGCCATCCTCGCGGGGAAAACCATTGCGCAGGCCGCCCAGGCTTTGGGTGATCTGCCGCAGCGCGCGGTCATTCATGTCGAGCGCGCGGCGGAAGGCGATGCGCCGGCTGTCGATGCCCAGCGCATTGCCCCAGTAGATGTGGTTGTCCAGCATCGCCGCCAGCAGGTTGTGCGCGCTGGTGATGGCGTGGAAATCGCCGGTGAAATGGAGGTTGATGTCCTCCATCGGCACCACCTGGGCATGGCCGCCGCCGGCCGCCCCCCCCTTCACGCCGAAGCAGGGGCCAAGGCTGGGTTCGCGCAGGCAGATCATGGCGCGATGGCCCAGGCTGTTCAGCGCATCGCCGAGGCCCACGGTGGTGGTCGTCTTGCCCTCGCCGGCTGGGGTGGGGCTGATGCCGGTGACCAGCACGAGCTTGCCGGCGGGGCGCCGGGCGCGCGCTTCGGCCACGAAGCCCAGCCCCACCTTGGCCTTGTACTTGCCGTAGGGCTCCAGCGCGTCATCAGGAATGCCCGCTTGCGCCGCGATGGTGGCGATGGGAGCCAGCGTCGCCCGCCGGGCGATGTCGAGGTCTATGGACATGGTATTCCTCCGATCGCGTCACCATGTGCGCGAAAGATGTTCGGGCGTCCATCCGGCGCACGACGCAAAATTGCCGCTAGACTGCCGCTTCCTTATCGGTAGTTTACGTTCGGAGGGCGTATCAAGAAACCTTCTGCGCATAGGGGCTACACTTCGCATCATGGACGGTCTCAGCAAGCCTCCCGAGGAGGCAGCGGCGCATGGCGCGGATGCTGCACCGATTTCACGCATCGTGCAGGAGGTGGTGGACCGCTTCCCGGGCGAACGCATCAGCCTGTCCGACATGTCGGAGGTGTTTGGTGACCGCGCCTTCGGCCTGCTCATCCTGCTGCTCTGCCTGCCCTCGCTGATCCCGGGCATGGCCAGCGTCTTCGGCATTCCGATGCTGGTGCTGGGGGTGCAGATGGGCATGGGGCGGCGCACGCCCAAGCTGCCCCGCTTCATCGGGCGGCAGACCATCAAGCGGACGGATCTGCTCAAGCTCGGCGGCACGGATTCGAAATGGCTCAAGCGCATCGAGATGTATGTGAAACCGCGCCCCGGCTTCTTCACCGGCCCGACCGGCGACAAGATCGTGGGCTGGCTCACGGTCTATTGCGCGCTCATGCTCATCCTGCCCGGCCCCGGCACCAATGGCCCGCCGGCCTTCGGCAACATCATCATGGCGCTGGGCGTTGTGGAGAGCGACAACCGGGTGATCGGCCTGGGCGCCCTGGCCACGCTGCTGGGCTGCATCTTCGCCACCGGGGTGATCGTCGCGCTGGTCTGGGTCGGGGTCACCGCGATGGGCTGGATGCTGTAGCGCGGCCAAGCAGGAAGTCGCGCAACGCGGCGTCGGTGCTCAGCCCCGCGGCGCGACGATAGGCCTCTGTCGCCGCCGCATCGCCCTTCAGCGCCAGCAGATGCGCCCGCACCGCCCAGAAGGGCTGATGCGCGGCGATGCGGCCGGCCGGCAGCGCGTCCAGCTGCGTGATCCCGTCATCCGGATATCCGGCCTGGCCATAGGCCGCCGCCCGGGCGATACAGGCCCCCAGGCTGGGCCGCAGCGCCACCAGCGCGTCATGCAACACCACGAGCGCGCGCCATTCGGTGCGGCCGGTGCGGGCACGCCCGGCATGCACGGACTGGATCGCCGCCTCGATCTGCCAGGGGCCGTGCCGGCCCAGCGTGGCGGCGCGGGCCAGGATGGTCTCGGCCTCCAGGATCATGGGCGCTTGCCAGCGCGTGGTGTCCTGCGCATCGAGCGGCACGAAACCGCCGGAGGCATCGCGCCGCGCCGCGCGGCGGGCATGGGCGTGCAGCATCAGCGCGAGCAGACCCAGCGCCTCCGGCTCGTCCGGCAGCAAGGCGCAGAGCACCCGGGCAAGCCAGATCGCCTCGACCTCCAGCGCGCCACCCTCGCCCTCCCACCCCGCGCCAAAGCCTGCGTAGATCGCGGCCAGCACCGGCGGCACGCGCGCCGGCAACTCCGCCGTCTCGGGCACGGCGAAGGCGATGCCGGCCTCGCGCAGCCCCGCCTTCGCCCGCACCAGGCGCTGACCCATGCTGGCGGGGGAGACGAGGAAGGCCGCCGCGATCCGGGCCGCGTCCAGCCCCAGCACGGTCTGCAACATGAGCGGCGTGCGCACCCCCTCCGCGATCGCGGGATGGGCGCAGACGAAGAGCAGCTTCAGCCGCTCATCGGGGAAATCGGGCCGTTCGGCCAATTCATCCGTCAGCAGCTCGATCGTGTGCCGGGCTGCGGCGCGCACCGCGCCATGGCGGGCCACGCGGCCCAGGTTGCGGCGCGCCACGGTCAGCAGCCAGGCCTCGGGGCTGGCGGGCACGCCCACGGCCGGCCAGCTTCCCAGGGCCGTGGCGAAGGCTTCGGCCAGCGCGTCCTCGGCCTCGGCCACACCCATGCCGCGCGCCGAGAGCAGCGCCAGAAGCCGGCCATAGCTCTCCCGCGCGGCGCGCTCGGCGGCGGCATGGGCGGTCACGGCATGGGCGGCAGCAGGGGGCGCACCTCGACACAGCCGGCAGAGGCGGCGGGGCTGCGCGCCGCCCATTCCAGCGCGGTGTCGAGGTCAGGCACATCGATCACGAAGATGCCGCCCAGCATTTCCTTGCTGTCGGCGAAGGGGCCGTCCTGCACCTGGCGCTCGCCGCCCGAAACCCGGACGGTGGTGGCCGTGCCCGGCGGCATCAGCCCGGCGCCATAAACCACCACGCCGGCCTGGTTGATGGCCTGCACATAGGCGCCCCAGGCGCCCCAATAGGCGCCGGCCTGTTCGGGGTTGTCGCGCCGGCTCACTTCCTCGGCGGTTTCCAGTTGGATCAGCATGTATTTCATCGTGGTTTTTCCTCTGATGCAGGATCGGCCCTGCAGCATGATGAGCCCTGGCGCTGGCGCGTTTCGACATCCCGGCAAAAAAAATTTCGGCCCCGGTGGCGCGGCCGCCTGCCAATGCTAAGCTTTGACCATGCGACGGTGACCCGAAAGGGTTGAAACGGGAACGCGAGAAGGGGCCACGCCCCGTATCCGCGGCTGCCCCCGCAACTGTAGGCGGAGCGATCGCCCCCTATGCCATTGGTGCCACCGGCGCCGAGAAGGCGGGGCGATCGGGGAGAAATCCCCACTCCGCGAGCCAGGAGACCGTCCGTCGCAGAGTTGTCTCGCGCGTATCGGGCGGGGTGCACCGATGCCACGGAACACGCGCGGGATTTCCGCGCGCATTTCGTTTGCGGGTTCGACGAGCACTGTCCTGCCGCCCATTCCGGGCGGCGGGAAAACCCATGCTCGGAGTTCTTCTGATGCGATTTTTCCTGCTTCTCTTCACCGCCCTGGCGACGCCCGTCCTCGCCCAGCAGGCCATCCCCGACACCATCGTCACCGGCACCCGCATCCCCACCGCCGTCGAGCGTGTGCCGGCCGCCACCACCGTGATCACCCGCGCCGATATCGAGGATTTCGGCTATCGCACCCTCGCCGATGCCCTGGCGACGGTGCCAGGGCTGCGCGTGGTGCCGCAGGGCGGCCCCGGCACCCTGACCAGCGGCTTCTTCCGCGGCACCAATTCGCGCCATGTCCAGGTGCTGATCGACGGCGTGACGTCCAATGACGCGACCGACCCCAACAGCGCGTTCAATTTCGGCTCGCTGCTGCTGGCCGGCGTGGAGCGCGTGGAGGTGCTGCGCGGCCCGGCCAGCAGCCTCTATGGCAGCAGCGCGATCGGCGGCGTGGTCAATATCGTCACCCGCCGCGCGCCTCCCGACAAGCAGGCCGAGGTTTTCGGCAGCGTCGCCGGCGGCAACCAGAATACGTTTCGCGCCGATGGCGGGGTGGCCGGCACAGTGGGGCAGTTCGACTACCTGACCACGACCCAGACCCTCTCGACCTCCGGCTATAACATCATCCCCCAGCGGCTGCAGCCGCACCGGCCGGAAACCGATGGCTATCGCGGCGTTGCCACCACCACCCGCCTGGGCTGGAACCCGCTGCCCAATACAAGGCTGGAAGCCTCGCTGCGCTTTCAGCAGACCAATTTCGGCATCGACCGCTTCCTGGCCGATGACCCGAATTTTTCCGCCGAGGAACGCCGCTGGTCCGGCCAGATCCGTGGCGAGACGCGGCTGTTCGACATTTGGACGACCGGCGTGCGCTACGGCGTCAGCGACGACCGCAGGCGTTACGTGAATCTGCCCGATGCCTTTTCCCGCTCCACCACCAATGACCTGTTCCGCGGCCAGCGCCAGGTGGTGGATTGGGGCAACACGGTGCGGCTGCCGGAGCTGGGCGGCTGGGGCCGGGATGGCGCCATCGGCTTCGGCTATAATTTCGCCCATGAGAGCAGCAGCTCATCCTCCGGCAACGCGCCCTTCCGCAGCCTGATCAGCGCCAGCCAGGACAGCCATGCCGGCTTCGTCAACCTGCAATACCGGGTGCTGGAGCGGCTCGACCTCTCGGCCGGCGGGCGGGTGGACAGCACCACGGGCTTCGGCACCACGCCGACCTACCGGCTGGGCGCCGTCTATGCCCTGCCGGAATATGGCGCGAGGCTGCGCGCCGCCGTGGGCAGCGGTTTTGCGGCACCGAGCCTGTTCCAGCGCTTCGGCATCACCGGCAGCAATTTCCGCGGCAATCCGAACCTGCTGCCCGAGCGCAGCACCAGCTGGGAGGTCGGCGGCGACCTGGATGTGGCGGGCTTCGGCAATCCGCGTCTGGTCACCGCCACCGCCACCTATTTCCGCACCTGGTTCCGCGACCTCATCAACACCAATGCCCGCTTCACCAGCTACGAGAATGTGGCGCGCGCCAATATCGAGGGCGTGGAGCTGGGCCTGACCGCCCGCATCAGCCCCTACGCCGAGGCCCGCGCCGCCTATACCCTGACGCGCGCCTTCGACAGCACGACCGACCGCCGGCTGCTGAGAAGGCCGGAGAACGTGCTCTCGCTGAGCGGCCGCATCACGCCGATCCCGCGCCTGACCATCGCGCCGGAAATCCTGTTCACCGGCCGCAGCCCGGATTTCGTCTATGACAATCTCGGCCGTCAGACGCGGGCGACGAACACCAAGGGCGGCACCACCGCCAATATCACGGTCACCTACCAGGCGATGGAGCGGGTGAGCGTCTTCTTCGAGGGCCGCAACCTCGGCAATGTGCGCTACGAGCCGACCAGCGGCTATGTCATCCCCGGCACCACGGTGCTGTTCGGCACGCGCTTCACGCTGTAGGGACCGCGCCCACGCCCGGCCCGCGAGCACGGCCGGGCGTGGGCGACGAGGCGTTTTCCAGCCGGGTGCTGGCGCCGCGGTTTTCCTGCGGCGGGCTAACCCACGGGGGGGACTCGGTTTTCCCGCTGCGCCGCCAGGCCCGCCCAGGCTTGTCCACAGTTTTGTCATCCCCCGTTGAATCCACCGCTTGTGTTCCGAACCCCCTCTCGCCTACCGTATATGGTATTCAGGGGCAGCAAGGGGGACCGGATATGGATTGGACTGTGGAGGCCATCGACCGTTTGCGCGCGCTCTGGGCGGAAGGTCACAGCACCGCCGAGATCGGCCGGCGCATGGGTGTTTCGAAGAATGCCGTGGTGGGCAAGGCGCATCGGCTGAACCTGCCGGCGAGGCCCAGCCCCATCCGCCGCGACGTGGTGGCGGCACCCAGGCCCGTGCCCGCCCGCCGCCACACCCTCCCGCCGCTGCGCGCCGCATTGCGCGAGCCTCTGCCGCAGATCGCCGCCAGCCCGCTGCGCGCCGCGGCGCCGGTGATGACCGCGGCCCCGCCAGCCCCTGTGGCCGTCGCCCGGCCGGTGGCCGCCGCACCCCGCCCCTTCCCGCGCGTTGGTGGCAAGAGCTGCTGCTGGCCGATTGGCGAACCCGGCACCAGCAGCTTCACCTTCTGCACCGCGGAAGCGATGGTCGCGAAACCCTATTGCGCCGAACACGCCGCCATCGCCTATGTGAAGGTGCGCGACAGGCGTGAGGACGCCGCGTGATGCAGGCCTTGCCGGACCGGGGCTATGGCTATGCCCCGGGCGTCTTCCAGTATTCCTGCGGCGTCGTGGCGCTGCCGGGTTTCCGCCTGGAACGTGCCCGCTTCCGCCTGCCCGTGCCGCTGGCCGAGGGGTTTGCCCGGATCCGCGCGCATCTCGAGGGTCTCGGCCTGCCGCTGACCGCCTTCTGCGCCTGCGAATTGCGCAGCCCGGCGCCTTTCACCGAGGCAGGCTTCGCCGCCTTCAACAAGGTCTATGCCGGCACCTTGCAGGAATGGGGCGTCTTTCTGGGCGAGACCAATCCGGTCGCGCGCAGCAATGTCTGTCCGGAGGTGGCGCCGCCGGCCGAGCCCGGTTTCTTCGCCTTCACCTATGCCCGGCCTGATGCCGCGGCGGGCCCCAGCTTCGTCGTCGCCGGCAATGGCGAGGCCCGCGAGGGCGGTGCGACCTATGAGGAAAGCATCGTGGCCAGGGGCGATACCTCGCCCGCCGGGCTTTCCAGGAAATGCGCCCATGTCATGGGTGAGATGGAACGGCGGATGGGCGTGCTGGGCGTGACCTATGCCCAGGCCACCGCAGTGAACCTCTACACGGTCTTCGACCCGCACCCGATCCTGGCGGCGGAGGTGCTGGGCCGTGGCGCGCCCTCGCTCGGCATCGAATGGCATTACTGCCGGCCGCCGATCGTGGGGTTGGACTGGGAGATGGATTGCCGGGGCGTGCCGGTGGAGCTGGTGCTGTAGGACGGTGCCGGCAGATGGGCTTGGAGACGAGCCGGCTCGCCGGCTACCATCCCCGCGCATGAGCCGCCGCCACGTCGAGATCACGCCGGACCTGATGCTGCGGGCCTATCGCGCGGGGCTCTTCCCCATGGCCGAGGCGCGGGGCTCCGCGCGGCTCTACTGGCTCGACCCCGAAATGCGCGGCGTGCTGCCGCTGGATGGTTTTCACCTGCCGCGCCGCCTCGCCCGCACCGTGCTGAGCGGCGAGTTCAGCGTGACCTGCGACAGCGACTTCCCCGCCACCATCGCGATGTGCGCGGCCCCCGCGCCGGGCCGCGAGGAGACCTGGATCAACACCGAGATCGAGGGCCTCTTCACCGCGCTGCACGCGATGGGCCACGCCCATTCCATCGAGGTCCGGCAGGGCGGCGCATTGGTGGGTGGGCTCTATGGCGTGACGCTGGGCGGCGTGTTCTTCGGCGAGAGCATGTTCTCCCGCGTGCGCGACGCCTCGAAGGTGGCGCTGGTGCATCTGGTGGCGCGGTTGCGGTTGATGGGGTTTTCGCTGCTCGATACCCAGTTCATCACCGGCCATCTCGCGCAATTCGGCACGGTGGAAATCCCGCGCGCGGCCTACAAGACGCGGCTGGCCGATGCGGTGGATCAGCCGGTGGTATGGGACGCGGCGCCTGAGCCGGATGTGCTCAGCCAGGCGATCCGCGCGCTGCGGCCTCCTTCTCCAGAAGCCGCTTCTTCCGCGCCAGGCCCCAGCGATAGCCCGTGAGGCTGCCATCGCGCCCCACCACCCGATGGCACGGCACGGCGAGCGAGACATGGTTCTGGGCGCAGGCCCGGGCCACAGCGCGGGTGGCGCGCGGGGCGTTCATCGCGGCCGCCAGTTCGGAATAGCTGCGGGTCTCGCCGAAGGGGATAGCTTGGAGCGCCTCCCACACCCGGCGCTGGAAGGCGGTGCCGCGCAGATCGAGCGGCAGGGCCAGGGCGGCGCGGGGCTCCTCGATGAATTCGACGACGGCACGCAAGGTGGTGGCCATGGAAGTGGGCGCGTCTTCGATGACGGCGGCGGGGAAGCGGTGGCGCAGATCGCCCTCCAAGGCCGCAAAATCCTCGGCGAAGCCGATGAAGCAGATGCCGGCGGCGGTGGCGCCCACCAGCAGCGGCCCCATGGCGGATTCTGTCCGCGCGATGCGGATCGTCTCCCCCAGGCCACCGCGCCGGGCCGCGCCGGGCGTCATGCCGAGGTGGCGGCCGGGGGTTTCATAGACCCGGCTCTCGCTGCCGAAGCCCGCACCGGCCACGGCATCGGCGACACGCTCGCCACCCGCCAGCGCGGCGGAAAGACGCCGCCCCCGCACGCTCTCGGCATAGGAGCGCGGGGTGACGCCGGTGATCTCCTTGAACAGCCGCAGGAAATGGTGGCGGGCGTAGCCGGCCTTATTCGCCAAGGTTTCGAGCGAGGGGATGGTCTCCTCGGTCTCGATCATGCGCACCGCCGCCTCCACGCCCTCGCGCTGCATGGCGGCGCGCTCGCCCTTGGGGTCGCAGCGCTTGCAGGCGCGGAAGCCGGCGGCCTCGGCTTGCGCGGCGTCGGCGTAGAAGCGCGCGTTGCGCCGCAAGGGCGGGCGTGAGGGGCAGCCGGGGCGGCAATACACGCCCTGGGTGGTGACGGCGTAGAGGAAACCAGGGTCGGGGCGGCGTTCCAGCACGGCCTGCCAGCGGGTGTCGTCTGCGGTGGGGGCGAGCATGTCCATGGGCGGAATATGGCCGGGTGGATTGGGGGCTGCCATCCGGGCGTTGCGCCGGCTTATGCGTCGTCGCCCAACGCCTTGCGCCGCAAATCGCGCAGCCTGGCCTCGCCACCGCGAAGCCTGGGGTGGATGGCCAACGCCGCCTCGTAGCTGCGCAGCGCGCCGGTGTGGTTGCCCGCCTCCTCCTGCCAGAGCGCGAGCTGCTGCAGGGCCTGCCAGTGCCGCGGTTCCAGGCTCAGCACCTGTTGCAGGTCGCGCGCCGCGGCTGCGGTGTCGCCGGCGGCGTGATAGGCCAGGGCGCGGCCGAACCAGGGGTCGGTCGCCTCGGGGGCCAGGGTGATGGCGGCGTCGAAATCCTCCAGCGCCTCGTCGGGCAGGTTGGCGCCGAGGTTGCGCTGGCCGCGCGCCAGAAGCAGCGTGATCGAGGGCGTGGCGCGCGCGCCCAGCAATTGCCGGATGCGGCTTTCCACCATGGCCGCGCCGTGCTCGTCGGGCGCGGTGCGCAAGGCGTCGAAGGCGCGATCGAGTTCGACCTGCGCCGGCGAGGGCGGGCGGGGCGGCGTCTGGGCCAGGGCCATGCCGCCCAGCATCAGCATGAGGAAAAGGCTTCGCATCCCCGCATGTTTCCGCGCCGCGCGGCGCGGCGCAAGGATTATCGGCCCAGCCGCAGCCCGGTGCGCTGCACGATATCGCGGAAGCTGGCGACCTGGTTGGCCACATAGTCGCGCGTCGTCTGCGGCGTGCTGTCCAGGATCGGGTCCAGCCCGGCCACGACGAGCCTGTTCGCCGCCACCGGGTCGCGCAGCACATCGTTGATGGCGGCGTTGATGTGTCGGGCCAGGCCAGGATCCATGCCACGCGGCGCGGCGACGATGTTCCATGTCGCGATCTGGAAGCCGGGCAGGCCGCATTCGATCGCCGTCGGAATCTCGGGGAAGAGCGGGTGGCGGGCTGCCGCGGTCACCGCCAGGCCGCGCGAAAAATTGTCGCGCAGCGTGGGGGCGGCGCTCGCCAGGACCTCCAGCGCATAGTCGATCTCTGCCTTGGCCAGCGCCTCGGCCACCTGGCTGCCACCGCGATAGGGGACGAATTCGGCCTGGAAATTGCCGGCGGCCAGGCGCAGGTATTCGCCGGTGAGGTGGCCGATGCCGCCGGCGCCCGAGGTGCCCCAGGTCAGCCGACCGGGATTGGCACGGCCGAAGGCGAAGAGATCCTGCGCGGTGCGGAAGCGCGAGCCGAAGGGCGTGGCCAGCACCATCGGCGCATCGCCCAGGATGGCCAGATGGGTGAAATCGGCCACCGGGTCGTAAGGGGTCTGATGCGGGATGGCGGCGGGGTTGGTGCCGTGGCTCGATGCGCTGGCCAGCAGCCAGGTGTAGCCGTCGGGCGCGCGGTTCTTCACCCATTCACTGCCGATCGAGCCGCCGGCGCCGGCCCGGTTCTCGACGATGATGCGCGCATTGGGGCCGAGGCGCGACGCCACCCGCTCGGCCACGATGCGGGCGACGATATCGGTGCTGCCGCCGGGCAGGAAGGGCGAGACGAAGGTGACCGGCCGGTCCGGCCAGCCGGCGGTCTGCGCCAGGGCGGGGCTGGCCAGCGCGGCGCTGGCCAGGCTGAGAAAGTCGCGTCGTCGCATGGTATTGTCCCCCTGGAACGCTCAGGCCGTGGTCAAGGCATCCATCGCGGCATCCACCCCGCCCGGCCGGTGCGGCACGCCATTGAGCTTCAGCGCCATCTCCACCGAGGCGAGGGTGCCGAGGATCATCGGCTCGTTCAAATCGCCGAGATGGCCGATGCGGAACACTTTTCCCGCCAGCTTGTTCAGCCCCGCGCCCAGCGAGACGTTGAACCGCTGCCGGGCGGTGGCGCGCACCTTGTCGGCGTCATGCCCCTCGGGCAGCAGAATGGCGGTGACGCTGTCAGAGACGCGGTCCGCGTTTTCGCAGAACAGGGTCACGCCATCGCCATTGCCGGCCCAGTGGCGCACGGCGGCGCGCACCGCCTTCGCCAGACGGGTGTGGCGGGCGAGGACGCCCTCCAGCGTTTCCTCCTCGATCAGCCGGATGGCCTCGTCCAGCCCATAGAACAGGCTGGTCGGCACCGTGCCGATGAAGGATTTGTGCCGGCGGCTGCCCATCTCCGTCCAGTCGAAATAATGCTTGGGGATGGTGGAGGATTTGTGGGCCTCCAGCGCCTTGTTGGAGACACCGGTGAAGCTCATGCCGGTGGGCAGCATCAGCCCCTTCTGGCTGCCGCCGACGACGCAGTCGATGCCCCAGGCATCCATCTCGAAGGGCAGGCAGCCCAGCGAGGAAATGGTGTCGGAGAGGAACAGCGCGGGGTGGCCGGTGGCGTCGAGTGCCGCGCGGACTTCCGGCAGCGGCAGCATGACGCCGGTGGCCGTCTCGTTCTGCACCGCGCAGACGCCCTTAATCCGGTGCTCCGTATCGGCCGCCAGCGCGGCGCGGACGGCGGCGAAATCCACACCATTGCGCCAGTCTGCGGCCACGGTTTCGATCTTCAGGCCGAGAGCGCGGCCCATCTTGCCCCAGGACTCCGAAAAATGCCCGGTCTCGATCACCAGCAGCGTATCGCCGGCGGAGAAGAGGTTGGCCATGCTGGCCTCCCAGGCGCCATGGCCCGAGGCGGTGTAGAGAAACACATGCTGCTCGGTCTTCAGGATGCGCTTCAGCCCGGCCACGCATTTCTCGTAGACAGCGAAGAAGGCGGCGTCGTTGAAGTCGATGCTGGGCCTGGAGATGGCGTGCAGGATGCTGTCGGGGATGTTCGTCGGGCCGGGATTGGCGAAGAACAATCTTCCGCGCGGGGCGATGGCGTTCATATCTGGGGTTTCCTTGTTGTTGTGCCGCCGATTCAGACCTGCGGGCGATCAGGCCCTTCGGTATCGGCGGCAGGCCGGCGCGTTCAATCGCCGTAGGTGCTGATTTCGATGAGATTGCCGTCGGGGTCGCGGCAATAGACGCTGTTCAAGGTGCCGAGCGCGCCGAATTTTTCAACCGGCCCCTCGACGATGGTGATGCCGCAGGTGGTGAGGTGCTTGGCGATTTCCTCTGCGCTGACCGTCACGATGAAGCAGAGGTCCTGGCTGCCCGGCGCGGTGTTGCTGCCGGTGTGCCATTTGGCGGCGTCCGCGTCATGCGGCCGCAAATTGATCTTCTGGCCACCGAAGCGCACCGCGGTGCGGTTGTCCTTACCAAAAGTCTCGCGCTCCATCCCCAGCACGCGCTGATACCAGGAGGCGGAGGTTTCGACATCGCTGCAATTGATCACGAGGTGGTCGAGACGGTCGACGGAAAAGCGCATGGTTCAGGTTCCTTGCCGGCGCTTGGCCGTGACTTCGATTTCGATCTTCATCGCATCCGTCTGCAGATTGGCATGGATGAGGGTGGAGGCGGGATGGGCCACGCCGAGATATTTCTTGATCGTGGGGTAGCAGGGTTCCCAATCCGCCCGATTGGGCACGATGAACATCACCCGCACCACGTCATCGAGCGAAGCATCGGCCTGGGCCAAAGCAGCGGCGATATTCCGAAAAGTCTGGTCGCATTGGCCGATGACGTCATCGACGATGGTCATGGTGGAGTAGTCGTAGCCGGTGGTGCCGGAGACCCAGATCATGTCGCCATCCACGACGGCGCGGGAATAGCCGATCTCCTCCTCGAAGCGGGAGCCGGAGGATATCAGACGGCGGGTCATGGCAAATGCTCCGAGAGGGTGAGGAGGCCGGATTTGGACAGCGCGCCCGGCGCGTGAAACCAGGTGATGGCGGTGATGAAGAGGTCCACCTCCACACCATCGCGCATGACGCGCAGCTTGTGGCCTACAGTCGGGATTCCGTCGAGTTCGACGGTTTCCATGGCCAAGGCACCGGGCTCGCGCAGGGCGAGATCGAAGCGGAAACCGGTCAAGCGCAGCGCTCCGCGCGGAAAATGCGCTCCGAACTGGCCGGGAATTTTTGCAGTTTCTCCGCCGGTCGCACCGGGCGCGCCACCAGCTCGCCGCCGCAATTCGGGCAGCGCATGCCCAGTTTCCGCTCAGCGCAATCCCGGCACCACGTGCATTCGAAGGAGCAGATCAGCGCGTCGCGGCTGTCCGGCGGCAGATCTCGGTCACAGCACTCACAGCCCGGCCGCAGCGCGAGCATTATTCGAGGCCATCGTAGAAATCATTGCCCTTGTCATCGACGACGATGAAGGCCGGAAAATCCTCGACCTCGATCTTCCACACCGCCTCCATGCCCAGCTCGGGATATTCCAGCACCTCCACCTTGCGGATGCAGTCCTGCGCCAGCCGCGCCGCCGGCCCGCCGACCGAGCCGAGATAGAACCCGCCATAAGTCTTGCAGGCATTCAGCACCGCCTTCGAGCGATTGCCCTTGGCCAGCATCACGAGCGAACCGCCGGCCTTCTGGAAGGCCTCGACATAGCTGTCCATCCGCCCCGCCGTGGTCGGCCCGAAGCTGCCGGTGGCGAAACCCTCGGGCGTCTTGGCCGGGCCGGCATAGTAGATCGGGTGGTCCTTCAGGTATTGCGGCAGGCCCAGCCCGGCATCGAGCCGTTCCTGCAGTTTCGCATGCGCGATGTCGCGGCCAACCACGATGGTGCCGGTGAGCGACACCCGCGTCTTCACTGGGTATTTCGACAGCGTGGCGCGGATCGCGTCCATCGGCTGGTTGAGGTCGATCTTCACCACCTCCCCGCCCATGATCTCGTCCGTGTGTTCGGGCAGGTAATGCGCCGGGTCGGCCTCCAACTGCTCCAGGAACACACCCTCCGGCGTGATTTTCGCCCGGATCTGCCGGTCTGCGGAGCAGGACACGCCGATACCGATGGGCAGCGAGGCGCCGTGCCGCGCCATGCGGATCACCCGCACATCATGGCAAAAATACTTGCCGCCGAACTGCGCGCCGATGCCCAGATTCTGCGTCAGCTTGTGGACTTCCGCCTCCAGCTCATGGTCGCGGATGGCGTGGCCCGATTTGTCGCCGGTGGCCGGCAGCCCATCCAGCCACCTCGTGCTGCCCAGCTTCACCGCCTTCAAATTCGCCTCGGCCGAGGTGCCACCGATGACGATCGACAAATGATAGGGCGGGCAGGCCGAGGTGCCCAAGGTCTTCACCTTCTCCTCGATGAAGGCCAGCAGTTTTGGCTTGTTCAGCGTGGCGCGGGTCTGCTGGTACAGGAACGTCTTGTTGGCCGAACCGCCGCCTTTGAGGATGAACATCAGGTGGAACTCATCGGCATGGTGCTCGCCTGGCGCCGCCAGGATGGTGAACTCCACCGGCATGTTGTTGCCGGTGTTCACCTCGTCGAACATGGTGATCGGCGCCATCATCGAATAGCGCAGATTGGTCTCCAGGTAGGTGCGCGCCACGCCATAGCTCAACGCCTCCTCCTCATCGCCCTCGACCCAGACGCGCTGGCCCTTCTTGCCGAAGACGATGGCGGTGCCGGTGTCCTGGCACATCGGCAGCACGCCGCCGGCGGCGATATTGGCGTTTTTCAGCAGGTCCAGCGCCACGAAGCGGTCATTCGCGCTGGCCTCCGGGTCCTTCAGGATTTTTGCCAGTTGCGCGAGATGCGCGGGCCGCAGCAGGTGCGAGACGTCATGGCAGGCCTCGCGCGCCAGGGCCTCCAGCGCCTCGGGCTTCACCTTCAGCACCGTCCTGCCCTCGACCTGAATGGTCGAAACCCCGGGAATATCCAGCTTGCGGTAGGGCGTCGTGTCCTCAGCCAACGGAAAACCCGTGCTGAAGGCGAAACCGGCGGGGCGGGCGGGTGTGTCGAGCGGCATGACGGCCTCGGGCAATGATTTGGTCGAGGAATACCCTGCCAGGGCAGGCGCGTCATCCCGCCATTCCGGCAAGCCGCGCCTGCTGCCGGCGCATCGGGCAGGCCGGCCCGCGCATTGCTTCCCCACTGGGCGCGCACTGCCCCGCCGGCCCACTCCAGGCGCGATTCCCGCTGGCGCCCGCCCCGCCCGCCGCCCTTCAATGCTCCGCCACGCCAGGGACCACCGCCATGCAGGCCATGCAGCACCCCGTCTTTCGCCGCTTCTGGTACCCCATCATCGAATTGCGGAAACTGGCCGCCGGCCCGCAGCCGTTCACCCTGCTCGGTCAGGAGATCGTGCTCTGGCTGCAGGCCGACGGCACCCCCGCCGCCCTGGCCGACCGCTGCCCGCATCGCCAGGCCAAGCTCTCGGTGGATAGCCGCGTCGTCGATGGCGCTTTGGCCTGCGGCTATCACGGCTGGCAGTTTTCCGGCGCCGGCACCTGCCTCTTCGTGCCGCAGATGCCGGAATTGAAACCGGGCAGCCGAAGCGCCGCCAGGCCTTTCGCCTGCCAGGGGCGCTATGGCTACGCCTGGGTCTGCCTGGACGAGAACCCGTTGCAGGACATCCCGCTGCTGCCCCGCGCCGCCGACCCGGCATTTCGGCAGATTTTTGAGTATGCCGAGGATTGGCAGGCCAATTTCCTCCGCGTGGCGGAGAACTCGCTCGATATCGGCCATGTCAGCTTCGTCCACCGCGCCACCTTCGGCGAGGAGGAAAAGCCCGTCGCCCCGCGCCTGAACGTCACGCCCCTGGAAAACGGCGTGCGCTTCACCTGCGCCCTGCCGGTGGCCAACCGCTCCGCCCAGCAGCGCAATTTGCGCATCGCCGAGAGCCATACCGTGCGCCAGGTCGAGATCACCTGGACCATGCCCGGCACCTTCCAGCTGCAATTCACCTATCCCAACGGGCTGGTGCACGCGATTTGCGGCTTCGCCACCCCCATCGATGACCGGCGCTGCCGTCGCATCCAGTTCGTCTATCGCTCGGACAGCGAGGCCGAGGCACCGGGCGAGGCCATCGCCGCCTTCGACCGTTCGGTGGCGGCCGAGGACCGCGCGATCCTCGAATCCTGCCCGGCCGACTTCCCGCTCGACCCGGGGGCGGAGGCGCATATGATCCTCGATCGCCCCAGCCTGGTGATGCGCCAGGTGCTGCGGCGCCTCATTCGTGAGCATGATCCGAACGCCGATCTGGCAGCGCATGAGCTCGGCGCCGCCGATATCTTCGGCATGGACGCCGCCTGAAGCTTGCCCGTTTCCGCAAGCAGCGCCACGCTCGGCCCCATGTCACGCCCCACCCATCTCGACCTTCCGAACGTCCATCCCGGCCACACCGCCCATTTCACCGATTATCGCGCGGATGAGATCGGCACCGTCAGCCTCTCGCCCGATGGGCCGGTGGAGGCCGGGTCCTACGCCGCCTTCACCCTGGTCTTCACCGCCGGGCGCTTCGGCATGGACGACACCGGCAGCATCCGCATCTGCACGCGGCAGGTCAGCGATACCGGAAAGCCGCAATTCGCCGACCCGAAGGCGCCCAATTTCGTCACCGCCGAGGCCTCGAACGGCGCCCGCCTCACCCTGGAATTCCACCCCAAGCTGGCGATGCGCCCCTGGTCGCGCACCCTCACCGTCACCGTCGCGCGCGGTTTTTTGGCCCCCGGCGACACCATCACGGTGCGGCTGGGCGACCAGCGCCAGGGCTCGCCCGGGCTCAGGATGCAGACCTATTGCGAGGAACGCTTCCATTTCCTGACGCTGGCCGACGTCTTCGCCACCTGCAACTGGGCATTGCTGCCCAACCAGCCCTGGGTGCCGGTGGTGCCAGGGCCACCGGTGCGCAAGCTGGCCATCCTGCCGACACGCCGCGCGCCGGGGGAGACTTTCTCGCTGTTGCTGCGGGCCGATGACCGCTGGGGCAACCCTTCGCCATTGCCGGCCGGCCGGCATCAGCTCGGCGCCAGCCAGGCCATCACCGGCCTGCCCGAAAGCTTTGAATGGCCAGCGGGTGCGCGCGCGCATCGCATCGACGGCCTCTCCACCACCGCCAGCCATGCCGCGGTGGTGCTGTGGGCTGACACGCCCTCCAACCCCATGCGGGTGGCGCCCCAGCTCGGCCTAAGCGAAGCCCCCCTGACCCCCTATTGGGCCGATCTCCACGGCCAATCCGGCGAGACGGTGGGCACCGGCCATATCGACACCCTGGCCCGCTATGCCCGCGACCTGGCCGGCGTGGACGCCATCTGCCACCAGGGCAATGACTTCCAGATCACCCCGGAGGGCTGGGCCGATTTCAACCGCGCCTTCGCCGAATTCGACCAGCCCGGGCGCTTCGTCTTCCTGCCGGGCTATGAATGGTCGGGCAACACGGCCTTGGGCGGTGACAGAAACGTGATCTTCCCGACGGAGGGCCGCACCATCCGCCGCTCCTGCCACGCGCTGGTGGAAGATCTGGCGGACCACGCGACGGATGCGCTGGACGCCCGCGAACTCCATGCCGCCCTGCGGGCCGAGGGGCTGCCGGTGCTTTGCGTCCCCCATGTTGGCGGCCGCTACGCCAATCTGCATTTCGCCCATGACCGCATGCTGGAACGCGCGGTGGAGACGCATTCGGACTGGGGCACCTTCGACTGGCTGCTGGCCGACGCTTTCGATGTCGGCGCACGGGTCGGCATCGTCGCCAATTCGGACGGGCACAAAGGGCGCCAGGGCGCCTCGCATCCCGGCGGTTCGCAATTCGGCAGCTATGGCGGGCTGACCTGCCTGCTGGCCACTGAACTGACCCGCGCCGGCATTTTCGACGCGCTGCGCCGGCGCCACCACTATGCCACCACCAATGCCGCGCGGGTGCATGCCGATGCGCGGGTGACCCTGGCGACCCCCGCCGCCCTGCATGTCGACGATCCGGCGCTGGGTGGTGCGCCCGACGGCACGACCAACACCGCCATGATGGGCGACATCCTGGCCGGCGTGGGCGATGACACCGCGCTCTTCACCGCCGAGATCATGGCGGCATCGGCCATCGAGCGGGTGGAGCTGCGCAACCGGCACGAGCTGGTCGAGGTGCTGCGCCCGCAGGGTTCGCCCAGCCTGCGCCTTCGCGTGGTGTGGGAGGGCAGCGAGTATCGCGGCCGCGGGCGGGAAACCGAGTGGAAGGGCGAGATCAGCATCGCCGGCACCAGCTGGTCCGCCGTGCGGCCGATCAACAAATTCAATCTCGACCACCCCTTCGCCGCCGATGCCACTCGGCTGCGCTTCGAGGGCGTGACCACCGGCGGCTTCCAGGCCATGGAGGCCGAGCTGGCCAGCCTGGACGGCCAGCTCACCATCGCCACCAACCTGATCCAGGCCACCATCCCGCTGCGCGACCTGCTGCGTGGCGAGGCGATCTGGGAGGCGGGTGGCCTCGGCCGTCGCATGCGGGCCTTCCTGCTGCCGGAGAATGCCTCGGGTGCGATGCGTTTCGAGCGGCAGGTGCCGCTGCGGGCCGACCAGGACAATGCGCTCTACCTGCGCGCCACCTTCGAGGATGGGAGTGTGTTATGGACAAGTCCGATCTACCTCTTGCGCTGAGCCGCCGCGCGGCGCTGCTGGCGGCGTTGCCCCTGGCTGCGTTGGCGCAACCCGCCTGGCCCAACCGCGCCATCACCATGGTGGCGCCGCTGGCGGCCGGCAGCAGCGTGGACATCATGGCCCGGCTGCTGGCCGAGCAATGGTCACAGCGCCTGGGCGTGCCGGTGCCGGTCGAAAATCGCCCGGCGGCCAATGGCACCGTGGCGCTCGGCCAGGTCGCCCGCGCGGCGCCGGATGGCTACACGGTGGCGCTGGCCGGGCAGACCTCGGTGGCCTTCAACCCGCATCTCTATGCCGCGCTGCCCTATGATCCGTTTCGCGATTTTTCCTTCATCGGCCGCATCGCCGGGGTTTCCAACGCGCTGGTGGTGCGGGCGAATTCGCCGTTTCAGTCCCTGAACGAGCTGCTGGCCGCGGCCCGCGCACGGCCCGGCACGCTGACCTATTCCTCGGGGGGCGTGGGCACCACGCACCATCTTTCCTCGGCGCTGCTGGCGCAGCAGGCGGGGGTGGAGCTGGTGCATGTGCCCTATCGCGGGGCGCCGCAGGGGATTTTGGCCACGCAGACCGGCGAGGTGGATTTCGCCTATTACAACATCTCGACGCTGCTGACGGGCATCCGCGGCGGCGCGCTGCGGCCGCTGGCGGTGACCTCGGCCACGCGCTCGCCCTTCCTGCCCGATGTGGCGACGATGAAGGAGCTGGGGTTTCCGCAATACGAGCTGACGACCTGGTTTGCCGTCGCCACCGTGGCCGGCACGCCCGCGCCGGTGGTCGCGCGCATGCGCGAGGTGACGGATGCGCTGATGGCCGACCCCGCCGTGCAGCGTCGCCTGGTCGAGCTGGGCTTCGAACTGCTGCCGCCGGTGCCGCTGGAGGGCATGCTGCCGATGATCCGCGAGGAACACGCGCGTTGGGGGGTCGTGATCCGCGGTAGCGGAGCGCGCCTGGAATAGCCGGATCCGCGGTAGCGGAGCGCGCCTGGAGTAGCCGGATCCGCGGCAGCGGAGCGCGCCTGGAATAGGTTGAGGCGTTCAGTCCCGCTTGCGGCGGAAGGCATCCAGGCTGACGACCTGGGGCTGCGCGGGCGGCGCCTCCTCCGCGCTGGGTGCGGGTGCGGGTGCGGGCTCGGGTTCCGGCGCGGCCTGGGCGGCCTCGGGCTCGAAACGCAGGCCGAAGCGGACATGCGGGTCGTGAAACGCCGTCAGGGCCGAGAGCGGCACCACCAGCTGCGCCGGCACGCCGCCGAAGCTCAGGCCGACGGCGAAGCCGGGCTTTTCCCGATCGACCTTCAAATCCCAGAAGCGGTGCTGCAGGACGATGGTGATCTCGGTGGGGTAGCGCGCCTTGAGATGGGCGGGGATGGACACGCCGGGGTGGTCGGTGCGGAAGGAGATGTAGAAATGGTGCTCGCCCGGCAGGCCCTCACGCCCGGCATGCTCGAGGGCGTCCAGCACCACGATGCGGAGTGCGTTCTCGGTCCAGCGTTCATAGGGGAGGAGGCTGTCGGGCGTCGGTTCTTCGGTCATCGGGCTGTCCTGAAGGCGTGAGCATAGGCCTGGGCGGGGCTGGCGCCAATCCGGCGACGGCCGGGCCTGCCGGAAGCCCGGGTCGCGCCCTGAGAAGTGGGGGGATTCTGTTGCCCTGCTCCCCCCGGGCAGCGCTTACCTATCTCTAGGCAGCGAGCGCCACGTTCTCGCGAACGTTATCATTGGCACTTGTGATTTAGCCCGATAACGGCGGTACAATGCCGGGCAAAAGGCACGTCTTTACCGCGCGCGTCGAGACTGTTTCGTCCCCATGGTGCGGCAGATTTCCTGGCCGAAGCCCCTACTCTCTTTCGCCGAATGCCCCGGCAAATCCCAGCCCAGGCATCGGACAGCGAGATCACTCTCTCCCTCCGAACGCCCCGGCCCATCAAAACCAAGACAAACGTCTTTATAATATGGAGACGCCGGGCACTGCCCCCGGGTCCGCAACGCTTATTCCACGTACCGTTTATCGCCATAGTCACCGAAGTGACTCACGATATATAGCGCACCCCTTGCCCGGTTGCGAGGGGGCCCGTATCGCAATGCCACGGAGGCCCCCATGGCATTGACCCCTGAACAGCTCGCCGAAGTGGCCGAGGCCGCAGCCCACCGCACCCCCACCGCGCGGCCGGTGGTGCCGGCGCTGGAAGCCATGCTCGCCCAGGCCATCCCGGTGCTCGACCATGGTTTCATTCGTGTGGTGGATTACATGGGCGATGACGCGGCGGTGGTGCAGGCCGCCCGCGTCAGCTATGGCCGGGGCACCAAGGCGGCCAATGAGGATCGCGGCCTGATCCGCTACCTCATGCGCCACCGGCACTCCACGCCCTTCGAAATGTGCGAGATCAAGTACCACATCAAGCTGCCGATTTTTATCGCGCGGCAGTGGATCAGGCATCGCACGGCCAATGTGAACGAGTATTCCGCGCGCTATTCGGTGCTGGACCGCGAATTCTATATCCCTGCGCCGGACCAGCTGGCGGCGCAGAGCAGCGACAACCGCCAGGGCCGCGGCCATGTGCTGGAGGGGGCCGAGGCCGAACGTGTGCTGCGGTTGCTTCGGGAAGACGCCACCCGCACCTATGACAACTACCTGGACATGCTGAACGAAGACGAGGCAGGCGCGCCGATGGACGTCGCCCGCTCCGGCCTGGCGCGGGAGCTGGCGCGGATGAACCTCACGCTCAACACCTATACCCAATGGTACTGGAAGACCGATCTGCACAATCTGCTGCATTTCCTCAGCCTGCGCGCCGATGCCCATGCCCAGTACGAAATCCGCGTCTATGCCGAGGCGATGCTGAAGACGGTGCAGGCCTGGGTGCCGCATTGCTATGAGGCGTTTTCCGACTATCGCATGGGCGCGGTGACGTTTTCGGCGCAAATGCTGGGTGTGGTGCGGCGGATGCTGGCGGGGGAGGCGGTCGAGCAACCCGGCAGCGGGCTGTCGAAGCGCGAATGGCGCGAGCTGATGGAGACGCTCGGGCGTGCCGCCGGATAACCTCGGTGGCGCCGGCCTGAACCTGCGCCTGGGCGCCCTGCTCGAATTCATCGCCCTCACCGACCGGTTGAAGCATGTCCACCGCGCCTCCCGAACCGCTGATGTCGCCTCCGGCGCGGGTGATGTCGCCTCCGGCGCGGGCGATGTCGCCTCCGGCGAGGGCGGCCGGCCCGAAAACGCCGCCGAACACGCCTGGCATGTCGCCCTCATCGCCGTGCTGCTGGAGCGCGAGGTCAGCCCCCGCCCCGACATGGCCCGGGTGCTGACCATGATCGCCCTGCACGACGTGGTCGAAATCGAGGCCGGCGACACTTTCGCCTTCGACGAGGCCGGGCTGCTGACCCAAAGCGAGCGCGAGGAGGCGGCGGCGAAGAGCATCTTCGGCCGCCTGCCGCCCGATATGGCGGAAAACCTGCACGCGCTCTGGCAGGAATTCGAGGCGCAAGAGACCCCCGACGCACGCTTCGCCATGGGCTGCGACCGCCTCCAGGGCTTTTCACAGCAGGTGCAGTGCGGCGCGCCGGCCTGGGCGGAAATCGGCCTCACCCGCGCCCGTAGCCTCAAGCGCATGCAGCCCGCCATCGACCTCGGCGGCCCCTTCGCCGCGATGATCGGGGCGCTCTACGACCGCGCCATGGCCGAGGGCCTGCTCACGCCATGAGCGTCACCGTCTTCGGCTCGGCCAATGCCGATCTCATCTTCGCGCTGCCCCACCTCCCCGCCGCGGGCGAGACGGTGCTGGGCGAGGCCGGCCCGGCAATCCCCGGCGGCAAGGGGCTGAACCAGGCCCTCGCCGCCGCCCGTGCCGGCGCGCGCACCCGCTTCTGCGGCGCGGTCGGCGCCGATGCGCATGGCGCCATGCTGCGCGCCACGCTGGCGGCGGCGGGCGTGGACGCCACGGGCCTGGCAGAGGTCGCCGCCCCCACAGCCATCGCCGCCGTCATGGTCGATGGCCAGGGCCGCAACCAGATCGCGGTCTCCTCCGGCGCCAACCGCCTGGCCCAGGCCGCGGCGGTGCCGCTCGACCCCGCCGGCATCCTGCTCCTCCAGATGGAGGTGCCGGCGGCGGAAAACGCCGCCCTCATCGACCGCGCCCGTGCGGCGGGCATGCGGGTCATCCTGAATCTGGCCCCCGCCGGCCCGCTGCCGGCCCTGCCCGACATCCTGGTGGTGAACGAGCCCGAGGCGGGGTTTCTCGCCAACCTGCATGGCTGCGCGCCCGACGCCGCCGCGCTGCACGCTGCACTCGGCTGCATCGTCGCCCGCACCATGGGCGAAGCGGGGGCCGAGGTCGCCGGGCCCGGCCTGCACCTGCACGCGCCGGGCTTCGCCGCGACAGTGGCCGACACCGTGGGCGCCGGCGATGCCTGGTGCGGCGCCCTGGCCGCCAGCCTGCTGGCCGGGCTGGACTGGCCGCAGGCGCTGCGCCGGGCGAACGCCGCCGGCGCGCTGGCCTGCACCCGGCCTGGCGCCTGGTCGGCCGAGGCGGTGGCGATCGCCGACCTGGCGCGATAGTTTTCGCGCAAATTCCAGGAATTAACTCCCGGACAGCACCATCGCCCGCAACGCCGGCAAATCCACCTTCCCCAGCGCCGTGCGCGGCAGCGCCGCCACCACCGCCACCTCGCGTGGCTGCTTGAAGCGCGCCAGTTGGCCCTCGAACACGTCCAGCACGTGATGCAGGTCAAAGCCCTCGCCCGGCACCACCACGGCCAGCGGCACCTCACCCCATTTCTTGTCGGGCTTGCCGATCACTGCGCATTCCACCACGCCCGGCGCGGTGGCCAGCACGCGTTCGACCTCCGCTGGGGAAATATTCTCACCACCCGAGATGATGATGTGCTTAAGGCGATCAGTGAACCAGAAGCGCCCATCCTCGTCCACCCGGCCGATATCGCCGGTGCGGAACCAGCCATCGGAAAAACTCTCGGCGGTGGCCTCGGGGTTGTCGAGGTAGCCCTGCATGATGTTGGGCCCCTTCACCTGGATCTCGCCCATCGGGCCGATCCTGGCCGCGCACAGCGCCGCCGGCCGGCCGATGGAACCGGGCCAGGCCAGCGCCTCCTCCCGGCTCTGGGCGATGACGATGGGCGCGGTCTCGGTGCTGCCATAGACCTGCTGGATCGGCACGCCGCGGGCCTGAAACGCCTCGATCAGCGCCGGCGGCACGATGGAGGAGCCGGCGCCGGCGGCGCGCAGCGAGGAGAGGTCGGCCTTGGCCCAGCGCGGATGGGCGACCAGCGCCGCCATCACCGCGGGCACCAGCAGGGTCAGCGTCGGCCGATGCTGCACCAGCGCGTCGAAGAAGGATTCGGCGTCGAATTTCTGGTGCAGGATGATCTCGGCGCCGGCCAGCAGCGCCGGGAGGGTCTGGATGTTCAGGCCACCGACATGGAACATCGGCAGCATGGTCAGCACCCGGTCATCGGGGGTGATCTCGAACAGCGCCTGGGCATTGGTAGCATTGGCCAGCAGCGCGGCCTGGGTCAGGATCGCGCCCTTGGGCCGGCCGGTGGTGCCGGAGGTATAGCCGATCAGCACCGGCAACTCCGCCCGGCCCAGCTCGGTGCCCGTCACCGGCTCCCGCGGGAGCATGCGGATGGTGGATTGGCCGATGGCGCTGATGCCCTCGGCGACCATGAACCCCTCCGGCATGCGGGTGCCGAAGCCCTCCACCACCGCGGCCATGCCGGAGGCGCGGGCCTGCCAGCACCATTCCTCCTCGGCCAGGCGCCAGTTGATCGGCACCATGGCGAGGCCCGCCCGGGCGCAGCCCAGCAGGGTGGCGAGGTGGACGGCGCTGTTCTGGCCCAGCATGCCGATGGTGCGGGAAGCGGGCTGGCGCTCGGCCTCGCGCAGGAAAATCCGGCTGAGCTGGGCGGACAGTGCCAGCAGCTCGGCGTAACTCATCGATCCATCGGCGTCGCGCACCGCCCGCTTGCGCGGGTTGCGCTCGCAACGTTCGGCGAAGACGGACCACAGCGTGGCCTCGCCCGGCGCGGCTTCGGGGCCGGGCTGCGGGGTGCGTCTGGGGCGCTGGGGGAAGGCGATGATCTTCGCGGTGCTCATTGTGCCGCTGTTATGCACCTTCATTCATCGGTTTCGCCACGCTCATACAGCGTGTCTCGCCCGATGCGGTCGATGCAGAGCTCCGCGGTCCAGGGCAGCATGAGCGAACCGCAGCGGCTGTCGCGGTAAATCCGTTCCAGGGGAAGTGTCTTCAGCATGGCCTGGCCGCCGCAGGTGCGCACAGCACGGGTGGCGATGGCATTGGCGTTTTCCATGACCGTGTTCTGCGCGGCCAGCGCGCGGAGAATGGACTCCTTCGAAGGGTCCGGTCCGGCTTCGGAGATGGTTTGGAACCACAACGCCTTGGTCTGTTCCAGCATGACTCGCATTTCGGCGACCGCGATCTGCTTGGTGGGGTACATGCGGCGCTTGACCGGCGGCGTGCCGGGGGTTTCGCCACGCAGGTAGCGCACGCAGAAATCGAAGGCGGCCTGGGCCAGTCCCATATAGGTGGGCGACAGCGTCAGGAACATATGCGGCCAGCGCGTCGCGGCCTGGAAGTACAGCCCGGGCGGCATCAGGGCCGCGCCCTCCGGCACGAAGACATCACAGAACAGCAGGTTGCGGCTGACCGTGCCGCGCATGCCCAGCGGGTCCCACTCCCCGGAGACCGAGACGCCCGGCGCATCGGCCGGCACCGCCAGATAGAGCGTGTTGCGGCGCGAAGAGGTGCCATCGGTGATATCGGTACAGAGGATGCCGTATTGATGGGCATGGCCGGAGAGGGACGCAAAAATCTTCCTGCCATTGACCAGATAGCCGCCCTCGACCCGCTTTGCCGTGGTGCCGAAGGCGGCGGCGCCGGCCGCGGCTGCACCGCCCTCGGAAAAGGGCTGCGAATAGATCGCGCCATCATCGAGGATGCGCCGGTAATGGGTGGCGCGGCGGGCCTGGTGCTCGGCGCGGATGGCCGCGTCCATTTCCAGATCATCGGTCAGCAGCCCGGTCCAGAGCGTGGAGCAGACATGCATGTTCCAGGTCAGCGCGGTGGCGCCGCAATGCCGGCCCAACTCGGCGGCGGCGAGGCAATAGGCCCGGAAATCGGCGCCAAGCCCACCCTCCGCCTTGGGGATGCACACGCCCAGCCAGCCTTCGGCATGCATGTCGCGGTAATTGTCGATGGGGAAGCTGGCCTCGCGGTCCCAGCGCGCGGCGCGCGGTGCCAGCACGCGGGCGCCGAACTCTCTCGCACGCGCGGTCAGATCCGCTTCGAACGGCGTCAGCCGGAAGGCGCGCGGATCGAAGATCGGCGCGTCGGACATGGTGGTGGTGGGGAGCGGGTGATCCATGCTGGCCTCACTGCAATCAGACCGCCATCATAGAAAATGAATTTTCATATGTCAGCAGGATTATCCGGCCAGGCATCGCGCAGCAGCCGCGCCGCATGCAGCCCCATGATGGCCGAGGCCGTCAGGCCCGGATTGGCCGCAAGGTAGCGGCCGACCAGGATGAAGCCCAACGTGTACCCCGTCCATCTTGGTGGGGCACCCGGGCCGCGGCCGAAGAACCAGGCATCGTGATGATAGGGCCCCTCCACGGCCTCGCGTGCGCGGAGAAGCCATTCGGCCTGTTGCGGGGGGGTCAGGGCGGTTTCCCAGGCCTCCGGCGGCGTGCCCAGGCATTCATGGGTGAAATGGCCGCAAATCCCCTCGCTGACCATCGAATCGCCGAGGTTGTGGTTGTAGCCGATGGCGGCGAAGCGCAGGCAATGCGCCAGCTCATGGGTGACCTGGCGCTGCAGCGCGCCGGCCGCCAGCGCCTCGGCGAAATTCGGGTTGTCGGGGTCGAGCGTGAGGCTGAAGCAGTTCGGCCGATAGGCGCGGCCGAGCATGCCGAGATGCGGGATGCCGCCCTGCGGCACGCGCTGCACCAGCAGGTCGATCTCGGGCAGGGGCGTGCGGCGGTCGGCGGCCTCCCAACCCACGGCGATCTCGGCCTCGATCACCCGGCGCCAGGGGTCGAGTTTGCCCGCAGCCTCCAGCCAATGCAGCCGCGCGCTCATGCCAGGAACTGTTGCAATGCCGCCTGGAATTGTCCGGGCTGTTCGAGATGGATCATATGCCCTGCTCCCTCCACCATCAGGTAGCGCGCGCCCGGAATACCCTGCGCCATGCGCTCCATGCTGCGCGCGGGCGCCGCCTTGTCCAGTTCGCCAGCCAGGCAAAGCGTCGGCGCGGCAATGCCGGCGATCGCCTCCCGCCGGTCGAATGTCGCCAGGCAGGCGAGGGTGGCGCGGTAGCTCGCCTCCGGCACCTCGGCCATGGCGGCGATGATGGCGGGTTCGGCCGCGGGGTCGGCGCCGGGGCCGCACATCCCGCCGGCCAGCGCGGCCGCGCATTCCGCCATGGTTTTTCCCCGATCCAGCGGCCCGAGCCGCGCCGCCATGAAGGCCTGCGCAAACGAGGGCTCGCGCCCGCCAAAGGCCGGGGTGGTGGCGTAGAGCACCAGCCGTCGCACCCGCCCGGGGTGGCGCAGACAGAACTCCATGGCGATCATGCCGCCCATGGAATGGCCGACGAGATCGACCTGCGGCGCTTCCAGCTGTTCCGCCAGGGCATCGGCCAGCGCGGGGAAACTCAGCGGCTCCAGCAGGGGCACGCCGCCATAGCCCGGCTGGTTCCAGGCCAGGAGTTTTCGCCCGGGCAGCCCCGCCGCCGTCGCCTCCCACAGATGTGCCGCCCCGCCGATGCCGTGCAGGCAGACCACCGGCGGGCCTTCGCCCCATTCGAGAAAGGCGCTCACAGCACCACCCCGTCGCGCACCACCACCTCGCCATCCAGCGCGATGGTGGTGTTGAAGACGGGGATGTCGAAATGCCCCTCGGTGAAGCGCCCGGCGAATTCATTGGCGCCGGTCGAGAACAGGAAATTGCCGGCGACACAGCGCAGCTCGGTGCCCTGCATGTCGCGCTGGCCATACATGCTCAGCGCCTCGTAGCGCGCGCGCGGGTTCAACCCCCAGCCGACATGGCTGACGGCATAGGCATTGCGGTCGAATGCCGAGAGATATCGCCGCATCATCGCGGCATCGGCACCAGCGCCCTCGATCGCCGTGATGTGGTCATCCTCCAGCGTCAGCACGACCGGCGCGGTGAGGTAGCGCTTGAAGGTGAGGTTGATGTCGCCCGCATCCAGCACCAGCCGGCCATGCACCGAATGCGCGGCGGGAAAGCTCACCACCACGCCGCCCGGCCAATGCGCCAGAGTGCCCGGCCGGTCCGTCCAACCCCAGACGCCAGCGGTGGTGGCGCCTGCCATCTTCACATGCAGGTCGGTGCCGGTGGCGGAGGTGACGTGCATGACCTGCGCCGCCCGGGCCCGCTTCACCGCCGCCTTCACCGGGATATCATCGCCCGGCAAGGGCACCAGCCGCGCCAGCGCCTCCGGATGCTCATTGCTGACGACCATGATGCGCGCGCCGGATTTCAGAATCTCCGGCGTTTCGGGGGCATGCATCAGCCCTTCCACCGTCAGATCCAACACCAGGGTCGAGGCCTTGATGGCGGCCAGCGCCGCCGGATGCCCGGCCAGCGCCCGCGATGCGCCGGTGGAGCGCAGCGGCACGGCGGTGGTGACGGGCGGGCTGGGCAGCACGCAGCGAAAGGGCCGCAACCCGGCCTGGAGAGCGGCCAGTTCCGCCAGATCAATATTTATTGCACGAGACTGTGTTTCTGCCAGAATGCACACCATGTCTCCTGCTGCGGGCTTGCACTGCTGCAGCACCGTGGCGAAGGCCGCCAGCCAATGCGGCTCGATCCGTTCGACCAACATGTTTCTGCCGTTCCTGACTTGCTTGTTCAAACACTGACGAAGGGATGATCACGCCTGCCCGGGCTTGTTCGCAAGCCCAACGGACCGATCGCTCCGATTGAAACGCCCACGTAAATTTTCTTGTGGCACCTAGACATTTCGTCGATACGGGCGGTGGCATCATTCGAAAATCGGTATATCATCAATTTGTATGACACGTTTACGAGATTTTGAACTCCAGCAGAAAAAGGGATTGAGGCTGTGAACAATATCGCCTCCACATCGACGCGCTTCATCGATGGCTACCTGTTGTATCTCCTGGCGCGGGCCTCGCATGTGGTCTCCGCGGAGTTCCACACCGTCCTGCGCCGCGCCGGCGTCGCCGTGCCGGTCTGGCGCGTGCTGGCAACGCTGTCGGGCAGCCCGGGCGAGACGGTCAGCGGCCTCGCCGATGCCTGCCTGCTGCAGCAGCCCACCATGACCAAGCTGCTCGACCGCATGGTCCGGGACGGCCTGGTCAAGCGTCTGCCGGATGCGCGCGACCGCCGCGTGGTCCGCATCCAGATGACCCCGCGCGGTGAGACCGTGGTGAACGACCTGCTGGGCGCCGCCAAGAAGCACGAGACCGAGGTCCTGGCCCGCCATCCCGACCTGGATGAGGCCGCGATCAAGTCGCTGCTGCGCGGCATGATCGCCCGGCACAAGCGTGGCAAGCGCATGGTCGTCGCGACCTGAGGCCAGGCTAATTCCGCGGCGACGATTGCCGCGGCAGCAGCACGAACATCCGCGCCGGCTGGTTCATGCCACCGGCGCTCTGCCCCGCGGCCTCGCCCCAACCCCAGAACAGGTCGGCGCGGCCTCGGCCGCGGATGGCGCCGCCGGTGTCCTGCGCCACCACGAGACGCGGCAAGACCCCCTCGCCCGCCAGGAAGATCGGCGCGCCGAGCGGGACATGGGTGACATCCACCGCCGCTGAGCGCAACGGCGTCAGCGGCGCACCCAGGGAACCCGGCGGGCCGTCACCCGGCGCCAACCCCTCCAGCCGCCGGAAGAAGATATAGGATGGGTTGGCCTGCATGAGGTCGGCCGCAGCTTCCGGGCCGGCCCGGCGCAGCCAGGCCTGGATCGCCTGCATGCTCATCGCCGCGCGGTCGATCTCGCCGCGCTGGATCAGCAGGCGGCCAATGGCGAAATAGGGGTGGCCATTCTGCCCGGCATAGCCCAGCAGCAACACGCTGCCGTCGCTGAGCAACACCCGGCCGCTGCCCTGGATATGCAGGAAGAACGCCTCCACCGCGTCATCCACCCAGACCAGTTCCAACCCCCGGCCGCGCAACGCACCGGCCTCGATGGCGGCGCGCGGCGGATGCGGCCCGGGCTCCGGCGGCAGCGCATGCAGCGGGACGGGATGGTTGGCACTGGGCGCGGTGCTGCCGCGCAGCACGGGTTCGAAATAGCCTGTGAGGGTGCCGACGCCATGGTCGAAAGCCTCGAAATGCAGGCTGAGCGTCCGGCGCAGCAGAAGCCGCCAGTCCGGATCATCTGGCCTCCCAGGCAACAGGCCGGCCAGCGCGGAGCAGGGCATCGCCCAATCCCCCACCAGCCGCCCCGGCCCCTCGCCGCCCAGCGCGGCATCGGCCGGCATGCCGGCCCAACGCTCGCAGCTGCGGCTCAGCGCCGGCAGTGCCTCATGGACATCATCACTGGCCCAGCCGGGCAAATCATCAAGCGCCAGCGGCTGGGAAAGGCCCGGGCCGGCGCAGAGCCACAGCAGCGCCGAGACGGCGCGGAATTCAGAGGCTGCGCGTCGCCACCAAACGCCAGGTCGGGTCCTTGTCCGACAGGTCGCGCTGGAAGGTCCAGAGATCGGTGAGTTCGGTGATCGCATCGGAGCCGCTGACAACCTCTCCGCTCTTCGCCGTGGTCATGTTCAGCTGGTCGGTCACGAAACGCACGGTGATGTCGGCCACCATGCCGCGCAGCTCCGCCGCGTCGATCAGGACGGTGTTGACGGCGCGGATTTCGGTCCGCTGGGTCTCACCGGCATTCTCGCGCCCGGTGATCGCCTGCTCGAAGCCGGCATAGGTGTCGTCGCTGAGCAGGCCGCGCAGGGTCTGACGGTCACCGGCGGCGAAGGCGCCCACGATCATGCGGAAGGCACCCTCGGCACCGCCAAGGAAAGCCGAGGGTTCGAAGCTGGTATCCACCGCGCCGATGCGGCTGACGGCCTGGGCCGCGGCCGGGCTGACCACAGCCGTGGCGGTGGGGGTGGCGCGCGGCGCCTCACGCCCCATGGCAACCGGGCCGGCGGGGCGCGCATCGGCCGGCGGCCGCTCAAACCCCTGGCGCTTGCCCAGCACGCTGCGCAGGCGCAGCACCAGGAATGCGGCCACCATGCCGAAGAGGATGAGATCGAAAGGAAAGCTGCCTTGCATGGTGGTGATGACTCCTGAGCCGTCTAATTAGGGTGCAACGGGGGCGTCTACAATGTCTGGATGTCCCTGACGCAATCTTTCAGTGCCGCATTCCACCGCCATGGACCATTCCCCGCCACCCCTGTATGGCGCCCGAAAGCAAATCGAGGGTGAACGCGTGATCCTGCTGCGCCATGGCCAGAGCGAATTCAACCTGCATTTCACCCGCACCAGGGTCGATCCCGGCATTATCGACCCGAAACTGACCGACCTCGGCCACGAACAGGCCGCAAAGGCGGCGGAAAACCTCGGCAGCCAGGACATCCGCCGCATCATCGCCTCGCCCTACACCCGCGCCCTGCAAACTGCGGCACCCCTGGCCGAACGCCTGAGCCTGCCCATCCATGTCACGCCCCAGGTGCGGGAACGCTACGCCTTCACCTGCGATGTCGGCCGGCCCATCAGCATCGTCGCGCGCGAATTCCCCCATGTCGTCTTCGACGGCATCGAGGATGTCTGGTGGCCTGGCATCGAAGAGCCGGAACACGCCATCATGGCGCGCGCCCATGGCTTCCGCAGCGAAATCGCGGCGCGCGAAGACTGGGCCCACACCGTCGTCGTCTCCCACTGGGGCTTCATCCTGGCCTTCACCGGGCGCTCGATGGGCAATGGCGAATGGCTGCAGACCGACCCGCGCGAGGCGGCGCCGGAGAGCGTGGTGTGGCGACACCACTGAGCGGGGGTGGGTGTTGCCCCTGGGGAAGGCCCTGCCTTCCCCAGACCCCATCCGCAAGGGGCGAGCCGCCCCTTGACCGTCGTTGAGTTTATGGAGTGGGGAGGGGAGGGGTCTCATGGTCGGGACCTTGATGAAGGGCCAGCCCTGACCCCTCCCCTCCCCACTCCATAGTCATGGGATCAAAGGGCCTTTCGGCCCTTTGCGGGTGAGGTCTGGAGAGGGCAGAGCCCTCTCCAGGGACATCCCATCCCCGCTAGAGCCATTTCACCTCGACCGGAATCATTTTGAGGATTCCGGCACCCCCCTG
>CAYNBM010000026.1:0-59772 GCA_964395305.1 uncultured Rubritepida sp. | reverse complement strand
ATCTGCACCGCCTTCGTCGGCCGCGACGAGATGTACGAGATGAGCGAGGTGATCACGCGGTTTACGAGCAGCGTGAACGCGCCGCTGGTGATCGACAGCACGGAAACCCCGGTGATCGAGGCCGCGCTGAAACTGCATGGCGGCAAGCCCATCATCAACTCGATCAATTTCGAGGAAGGCGAAAAGGCCGCCCATGACCGCATGGTGCTGGCCAAAAAATTCGGCGCCGCCGTCATCGCGCTGACCATCGACGAAGTCGGCATGGCCAAGACCGCCGAGGACAAGCTGCGCATCGCCCGCCGCCTGGTGGATTTCGCCTGCAACAAGCACGGCTTGCCGCAGAGCGACCTGATGATCGACCCGCTGACCTTCACCATCGCCACCGGCAATGAGGATGACCGCAAGCTGGGCCAATGGACGCTGGAAGGCATCAAGATGATCCGGGACGAATTCCCGGACATCCAGATCATGCTCGGCCTGTCCAATATTTCCTTCGGCCTGAACGCCGCGGCGCGGCACGTGCTGAACTCGGTCTTCCTCGACCACGCCGTGAAGGCCGGCATGACCGGCGCGATCGTGCATGTGTCGAAAATCAAGCCGCTGCACGCCATCCCGCCCGAGGAAGTGCAGGTCATGGAAGACCTGATCTATGACCGCCGCCGCGAGGGCTATGACCCGCTGCAAAAACTCCTGGAGATGTTCTCCGGCCGCAAGGCGGCCGACAATGTCGCCAAGGTGAAGGCGGAGACGGTGAATGGCCGGCTGAAGGACCGCATCGTCGATGGCGACCGCAAGGGGCTGAACGAGGAACTGGCCGACAGCATCGCCGAGGGCAACACCCCGCTCTCGATCATCAACGACGTGCTGCTGGATGGCATGAAGGTGGTGGGCGAGCTGTTCGGCGCGGGCAAGATGCAGCTGCCCTTCGTGCTGCAATCGGCCGAAACCATGAAGGCCGCCGTCGCCTATCTCGAACCCTTCATGGAGAAGGTGGAGGGCCAGGAAAAGGGCATCATCGTGCTGGGCACGGTGAAGGGCGATGTGCATGACATCGGCAAGAACCTGGTCGACATCATCCTCACCAACAACGGCTACAAGGTGATCAATCTCGGCATCAAGGTGCCGCTGCAGCAGATCGTCGACGCCGCGGTGGAGCACAAGGCGCATGCCATCGGCATGTCCGGGCTGCTGGTGAAGAGCACCGTGGTGATGCGCGAGAACCTCGAGGAGATGTCCCGCCAGGGCGTCGATATCCCGGTGATGCTCGGTGGCGCCGCACTGACCCGCAATTATGTCGAGGATGATTGCGTCCAGGCCTATGCCTGCGGCCGCGTGGTCTATGCGCGTGACGCCTTCGACGGCCTGCACCTGATGGACAAGGTGATGGGCAATGATTTCGACGGCTATCTCGGCGCCGTGCAATCCAAGCGCGTGGGCAAGGCGAAGAACGAGAAGCGCGTCCTCGGCCAGGCCGACCCGCGCGGTTTTGCACCGGTGGATGTGGGTTACGCCCAGAAGCGTCGCCACCGTGTCTCGGCTGAAAGCACGCCGCCGGTGCCGCCCTTCTGGGGCGCCAAGGTGATGGAGACCGACCCGAAGGCGCTTGTCCCCTTCATCAATGAGCGCAGCCTCTACCAGTTCCAATGGGGTTTTCGGAAGGCCGGCCGTTCGCTGGATGATTTCCTCGGCTGGGCGAAGCAGGAGCTGCGCCCCGTGCTCAAGCGCATGCTGGCGCTGACCCAGGAGCAGAACATCCTCAAGCCGCAGGCGATCTACGGCTACTGGAAATGCGCGGGACAGGGCAATGACCTGGTGCTGTTCGAGGAGGATGGGGTCACCGAAATCACCCGCTTCAACATGCCGCGCCAGCCGAAGGAGGATGGCGAATGCATCGCCGATTTCGTGCGCGATATCGATGACGCGGAACGCGACGTGATCGGCCTGCAGGTGGTGACCGTGGGCCAGAAGGCGTCGGACGTGGCGCGCGAATGGTTCGAGGAAAACCGTTACCAGGATTACCTCTACCTCCACGGGCTGAGCGTGGAGATGGCCGAGGCGATGGCGGAATACTGCCACAAGCGCATCCGCGCCGAATGGGGTTTTGCCGGGCAGGATGAGCTGGACATCGAGAAGATGCTCAGCCAGGGCTATCGCGGCGGCCGCTATTCCTTCGGCTACCCCGCCTGCCCGAAGCTGGAGGACCAGGAGCCGCTGCTGCGGTTGCTGAAGGCTGAGCGGATCGGCGTGGAAATCAGCGACGAATGGCAGCTCCACCCCGAGCAATCGACCTCAGCCATCGTGCTGCACCATCCGCGGGCGAAGTATTTCTCGGTGTAGGACGCGCGACGACACCGGCCCGGAACCTTGGTCCGCTGGGGCGGCCCTCCTGCCGCCCCAGCCCTATCGAAACCTTGGCTTGCATCATGACTTGCATCATGACTTGCCAAGCTGCAATTTTCGTTCTTGCATCCCGTTCTGGCCTCCATCCGGGGCAGCAGGGAGAAACAAACATGTCCATCAGACGCCTTATGCTCGGCGCGGCCGCGATGCTGATCGCGGGCCCCGTCTTTGCCCAGACACCGGCACCCGCCCCCGTCCCGGGCTGGGCGGTGGGCCGCCCTGCGGGCTCGACCCTCGCCCCCCACGCCCCGCGCCTGACGGTGACGCCGCTGGATCAGGTGCCGGTCGGCGCCATCCGCCTGCCCGCCGGCTTCCAGGCTGAGGTCTACGCCCACGGCATGCCCGGCGTGCGCGCCATCGCCGAAGCGCCGGGCGGCACGCTCTTCGCCGGCACCCGCGCCATCGGCCGCGTCTATGCCATCACCCGCAATCCGGACGGCACCACGCGGACCCGCGTCTTCGCCCAGGGCCTGACCCAGCCCAGCGGCCTCGTGATGATCGGCAGCAGCCTCTATATCTTCGCCGTGAACCGCGTGCTGCGCTACGACAATGTCGAGGCCAATCTGGACAGCCCGCCCGCCCCGGTGGACCTGACCGCCGCCTATGGCCTGCCCACCGAGCAGGAGCATGGCGCCAACCACCACTGGAAATTCGTCACCCTCGGTCCGGATGGCCGGGTCTATACGAATGTCGGCGTGAACTGCAACGTGTGTGACTTCGACCGCGACAAGTTCGCCCTTCTCGTCTCCTTCCGCCCCGATGGCAGTGACCGCCGTATTGAGGCGCGCGGCGTGCGCAACTCCGTGGGCATGGCGCATCACCCGGTGACGGGCGAGCTCTGGGCCACCAATCACGGCCGCGACTGGGTCGGCAATGACAACCCGCAGGATTCGCTGCTGCGCGTGCGGCGCGCCGGCGAGGATTTCGGCTTCCCCTTCTGCCTCGGCAATTGGGCCGATCCTGAGTACAATCGCGGCCGCGCCTGCAGCGAATTCTCGCAGCCCGCGGCCCTGCTCGGGCCGCACACCGCGGTGCTGGGTATGCGCTTTTACACCGGCACGATGTTCCCCGCGCAGTATCGCAACCAGATCTTCATCGCCCGTCGCGGCTCCTGGAACCGCGATCGCCTGAGCGGCTATGACGTGGTGGTCGCCCGCCTCGACGCGCAGGGCAATGTGACCGCGGTCGAGGAGTTCATGACCGGCCTGCGTGACGATGCGGGCCAGCGCTTCCTCGACCGCCCGGCCGAGGTGCATGTGCTGCGCGACGGCTCGCTGCTCGTCTCCGGCGAGCAGATGGGTGCGATCTACCGCATCACCTATCGCCAGTGATCCTGCCTCGACTGCTGGCGGCGGCCCTGCTGGCCGCCGCCATCGCCACGCCCGCGCCGGCACAGGATGCCCGGCGCGGCGCGGAACTCGCCGCCCCCTGCCTGCAATGCCACGGCGCCAATGGCCGCAGCCAGTTGGAGACCATCCCCTCGCTCGCCGGCCAACCCGCCGATTTCATCACCATCCAGATGATCCTGCTGCGCGAGGGCCTGCGCCAGGCGCCGGCCATGGCCCCCTTCGCGGCCAATCTGCCCGATCGCGACATCGAGGATATCGCCGCCTGGTTCGCCTCGCTGCCGCCGGGCCCGCCCGATGACCGCAGGCCGCGCGATCCGGCGCTCATCGCCATCGCCCAGTCGCTGGTCGGGCCACGCCATTGCGCCACCTGCCATGTCTCAGATTACGGCGGCCGCAACCAGATTCCGCGGGTCGCGGCGCAGCGTGAGGAATACCTCGTCCACGCCATGACGCAGTATCGGGACGGCACCCGCGCCGGCCCGGACACGCAGATGAACGGCGCGGTCGTCGGCCTGTCCGACGCACAGATCGCGGCCTTGGCGCATTACCTCGCACAACGGGATTGAGGGGTCAGCCCCCCAGCCGCAGCCCCAATTCGTTGACGGTCGTGATCTCCTCCTGGTTCGCGACCGCGGCGAAATTCGCATAGCCCTCGCTGTCGAGGTAGCGGAGCTGAAAATCGAAGCGCCTGAGCACCGCGAGATGCGCGGGGTCATGCAGTGCCGTCTTGAAGGCGTTATGCAATGCCAGAACCACAGCGGGCTCCATCCCGCGCGGCCCGGCAAAACCATAGGTGCTGTCGCTCGCCACATCCCAACCGGCCTCGCGCAGGGTCGGCACCTCGGGGAAACGCTCGGCGCGGCGCTCGGTGTAGACTGCGAGCAGCCGCAGTCGCCCCTCCAGCACCAAATCAGCCCAGGCCGCGGTCTCGCATGAGAACGCGATCTGACCGCCCAGCAGCGCCTGGAGGTTGGGCGCGGCACCACGAAACGGCACCGCCGTCCATTCCACGCCGGCGATCCGCGCCAGCCGGCGCATCACCACATCCGTCGTATTCGCCCCTGGCGTGCCATAGAAGACAGCGCCGGGGTTGCGCCTGGCATGCTCCACCAGCTCGGCCATCGTCCGCCAGGGCGCGTCCGGCCGCACCACCACGCCGCCCATATATCCCACCATGCGGATGATCCAGGTGAAGGAGTTGAGCGGGTCAAAGGGCGGCGCCATGCCGGCATTGCGCATCATCGCCGCCAGCCGGAACACCCCCAGCGGCATCTGGCCAATGGTGTAGCCATCGGGCCTGGCCTCGCGCGCGAGATGCTGCGCGCCCAGCGTGCCGGAGGCGCCGGGCCGGTTCTCCACCACAACGCTCTGCCCCAGGATGCGCGAGGCGACATCGGAGATCGAGCGCACCTGGATGTCCGTCGCGCCCCCCGGCGTCCAGGGCAGCAGCACGCGGATGGAGCGTTCCGGGAAGCCCTGCGCGAGGGCGGGCATCGCCAGAGGCGCAAACAGCAGGGCGCGGCGCATGATGGTCGGCATGGGCGATCTCCTCCACCGGGCGCTGTCTCGCGCCCTGGTCAGGCCAGCCTGAGGCAGCCCGGCCGCCCCGCACAACTGGAATCTGTCGGCAGGGCGAGCACTTTTGCCGCGCGCTTCATCGTTTCTTCATTTTTGTGCCAAAGAACGCATAACGGTAGCGCCGGTTGGCGCAGCCTGCCATCCCCGCAGCCCGCGCGGGTGGCCGCACTTGACCCACGGGGCCTTCCCGGGACGGCGGCCGAGCTGGCCGACCCGGCGGAGCCGACGTCGATCGCGCGGATTTCGCAGGATGGCGCCTACGACGCCGAAGCGCTCAAACGGCGCGACGCGATCTTCGACCAGCTCGATGCCCGGGTGGCGCTGTTGAACCGTGACCTGCCGGAGGAGGTGGCGGCGCGCCCGCCGCCACGCTTCAGCCCTGGTCTGCGCGCCCCGATGGCGGTCCGCATGGCGCGACGCGGATGACCCTGGCCAGCGCCGCGGCTTCTGGCTAAACCACGGCCATGAAGCTGCTCCGCGCCCTCGCCGTCCTGACGGTCCTGACCCTGATGCAGGCCATGCCCGCAACCGCGCAGCGCAGCGGGCTCTACGACCTCTCCGGCACCAACCCCGATGGCAGCCTCTACACCGGCACGTTGACGTTGCAGCAGGTCGGCCTGTCGAGCTTTCGGCTGAACTGGAGCGTGGGGGCGAATTCGATCGATGGCGTGGGCATGGTCAGCGGCCTGACGCTCGCGGTGGTCTTCCAGCTCGGCGAGCAGACCGGCATGGGCATGTATGACCTGCGCCCGAATGGCGAGCTGGCCGGCACCTGGACCGTCATCGGCTCCCAGGCCACAGGCACGGAAATCCTTCGACCGCGTTAAGCCGGCCCCTACGGCATCACCACAATGGTGGCACCCCGGGCCGGCCTTGCCGCTGTGCTGCGGGTAAAGCCTGCGACCCTGGCCTCAGCGCGCACACGGTCACGCTCGATGCCCAGCCGTGCCAGTTCCAGCGCCACTTCGCGCGCCCGCGCGGCGGCCAGCCGCTGGCCGGTCGTGGTGCCACCCTCGGTCGAGAGCGCATGCCCAAGCACGCAAATATTGCGCTGCGGCGAGCGGCGGGCCAATTCGGCCGCCGCTTCCAAAGGGCTGCGGGCCTCCTCGCCCAGGCGGTCGGACCGCGCGGCGAAGCCGACAGCAAAGCTGTCATCATCCAGCGCCGCGGCGCCGACACAGTTGAATTCGCGGATCTGCGCGGCAGCGGGCAGCGCCGCCAGTACAAGGGCAGCGGGCAGCGCCGCCAGCACAAGGGCAGTGGGCAACGCCGCCAGCACGGTGGCCTTGGCCAGCGCCAGCACGAGCGCCAGGCGGATCAAGCCGCCAGCACCAGGCCGGCGCCGGCCAACCGGCTGAGCAGTGCTGCCGCGTCGACGCCCGGGTGGGCGGCGCGCAGCTCAGCCTCGGTGATGTCGGGCCGGCCCAGCAGCCAGGCCGCTGCCTCGGCCTCGGGTGGCGCCAGGGGCAGGGCGCCGGCCTCGGTCTTCAGCACCCAATCGGCACCGCGCCGCACCGGCTTCGCGCCGGCGGCGATGACCCGAAAGCCCGGCGCCTCGTCATCCCCGGCCGCCGCCGGCGCCATCAGGCCGCGCGCCGCCAGCAGGTCATTGCCGCCGCGCTGGTAGCGATGGTTGGCGACATAGCCCTCGATCACCGAGAGCACCTTGGGGTCCTTCGCCAACTCGGCAAGCCTGGCGCCGAGCTGCCCCACCCGCTGCGTCAGCGCGAATTTCGCCGAGGCCGTGCCATCCTGCCGCGGCAGCGGTTGGCGGAAGCCTGTTTCATACAGCACGCGCTCCATCAGAATGTTCATCACATCCATCCCCAGCACGGCATGCGCGCCATAGGCGACATGGACGGAGCTCGGCGCCTCGGCCAGCGCGTCATGGTACCAGCCGCGCGGCAGGTAAAGCAGGTCACCGGTCTTCAGCAGCACCTTTTCGCGCAGCCTGCCCTTGGCGGTCTCGTGATGGGCCTGGTCCTGGCTGCGGAAGACGGGGTGGGAGATCGGCCATTCGGCGCGGCCTTCCCAGACGTTCCAGATCTTCTCGCCCTCAACCTGCACGGCCCAGACGTCATGGGTGTCGTAATGCGCGGGAAACGCCTTGTGGCTCTGCCAGGAGATATAGACATTGGCCTGCGCCTTCCCCAGCCCCGCCCCCTCCAAGGCAGCCGAGACGCCGGCCAGGCCCGGGGTCAGGCTGTCAACATCATTCATCACCACGCTGGCGCCGCGGCGGATGCATTCCGCCACCTTCGCCGCATCGGGCTGCATGCCTTGGACCGCGTCGCGCGACAGCGCCGAGACGCAATATTGCTCGACCGGAATGGGCTTGCCATCGAGATAAAGCTTGAGCGACTGGCTGGACCAGGCATGGGTCATGTCCAGCAGGCGGTTGATAGCGCGCCATCCCAGGACGCCCGCGAACTTCGCGGCGCCGCCCTTCACATGCAGGGGCTGCCGGTCATGGTATTCGGCGAAGAAGGTCTCAGGCGAGACCGGGGCGAGAAGCTCGGCGAGGTTCATGACGGCCAGCATAGCACCAAGCCGGCCGCGCCATCACTCCATCGCGTCACTCCCTGGGTGAGAAAATCTCGAGCCAGATGCCAACCAGCGGTGCCGCGCAGAACAGGATGGCCAGCGCCGGCACCGCCAATCCGGACACGACCAGAGCAATGACGCAGGCGGCCAGCGCCAGCCCCAGCCACAATTCCCGCCCGCGGCTTTCCGCGTCGCGCGCCAGGGCGCCGGCGAGAAAATCCCGCTCCAGCGGAATGTTGGATTTTTCGGCGCGCATCCGCCCGCCGCCGTGATGCGCCGCACCCATTCCGTACTCGGCCGGTCCACCCTCGGCAGGGGTCCAGCGGAAGCGTTTTCTGGAGTTCATCGAGGCTGTGATCCTGCTTGCTGTCATTCTTATCCGCCGTCAGCACTGGAGGATTCAAAGCCAGTTTCGTCAGGATTTGCCGCTGATTTTCGCGACATTGCACGACACGATGAAAGGAGCGGTGAACGCATTCGCGGCATCGGCGGGGCCCCATCCGAAAACTCACGCGGGAAGCGGCTTATTGCCATCCACCGCATGAAGTCCCGGGCCCATCCTGTGCCTCTCTTGCGTTTATAGCCGGCCGCAATGACCAAAGCGTTAATCGCTTCACGCGAATTTCTTGTGGCCTGGCGCATTCCTGGCCGATGCTGCCGCAAAGAACTGCCCGAGGAATGCCTTCATGCCAGATACCCACGCCACCCCGATCGCCGATCCCGTGCGCGAGGAAGCGCTGCGCCTCGCCGCCGCCGCCCTGCCGCTCGGCATGGATGCCGCCCAGGCACTGCTCCGCCCGCTGCTGGCCGGCATCCCGCTGGCCGAGCTTGCCGGCACCGCGCCGGATGAGCTGGCGGCGATGGTCGTCTCGCTGGCCGGCCTCGCGCAGCAGCGCCTGCCCGGCGAAGCCCGCATCCGCGTGCTGCCCGCCGGCCGTTTCCCACACCCCGTGGCGGAAATCGTCACCGACGACATGCCCTTCCTGGTCGACAGCGTGCTCGCCGCGCTCACCCGCCACGGCCGGCCGTTGCGCCAGGTGCTGCACCCCGTGCTGCTGGCCGCGCGCGGCGGCGATGGCGCGCTGCAGTCCCTCGGTGCCGGCCCTTTGCGCGAAAGCCTGATGCGAATCAGCTTCGCCGGGACGGACGCCGCCACTGCCGAGACCGAGGCGCTGATCGCCGCCACCCTGGCCGATGTGCGCATGGCGGTGGGGGATTTTTCCGTCATGCTGGCCGAGCTGCGTGCCGCCGAGGCCGGCCTCACCGGCGACCCGCGCGCCTTCCTGACATGGATGGCCGAGGACAATTTCGTCCTGCTCGGCCACCGCCGCCTGATGCTCGACGGCACGGGCTTCCGCGCCGAGGCCAGCCAGGGGCTGCTGCGCAACCCCGCCGTGCCGGTCTTCGACGCGCTGCGTGACCTCGCCGCCGTGCCGGAGGCGGTGCGCGCCGGCCTGCTGGAGCCGGTGCCGGTCACTGTCGCCAAGGCCAATATGCGCAGCACGGTGCACCGCACGCAGCATGCCGATGTGATCGCCGTGCGCATCTTCGACGCGGCCGGTGCCGTGGTCGGCGTGCGGCTCTTCCTCGGCCTCTTCGCCGCGGCCGCGTACAACCGCAACCCGCGCTCCATCCCGATGCTGGCGGCCAAGGTGGAACGGGTGCTCGCCGCCTCGGGCGTGGCACCCCACAGCCATGACGGCCGGGCGCTGCGCAACATCCTCGACACCTGGCCGCGCGATGAGCTGTTCCAGGCCAGCGAGGCCGAGATCCTGCAAGGCGCGCGCCGCGCGCTGGACCTGGCCCTGATGCCGCGACCGGCCATGGTCCTTCGGCCCGACCCGTTCGGCCGCTTCGTCTCCGCCATCGTCTGGCTGCCGCGGGAGAATTTCGACACAAGGCTGCGCAGCCAGGTCGGCGAGGTGTTGGCCCGTACCCATGGCGGCAGGCTCTCGGCCTTCTACATCGCGCTCGGCGACACGCCGCTGGCGCGCGTGCACTACATCATCGGCACCGACCCGATGCGGCCAGCCCAGGTCGATGCCACCGCACTGGAACGTCTGATCTGCGAAATGGCGCGCAGCTTCCAGGACCGCATCGCCGACGCCCTGTTGCAGGCGCGCGGTGAGGCGGCGGCGGCGGCCACCATGGCGCTCTGGACCCAGGCCTTCCCGCCCGGCTACCGCGAGCGCACCACGGCGACCGAGGCGCTGGCCGACCTCGCCTTGGCCGAGGAGGCGCTGGCCCAGGGCCGCCCGGCCTCGGCTTTCTCCCGCCCGCCCGGCAGCGATGCGCGGATGGTGCAGCTTCGCCTGGTCAATGCCGGCGGCCCCATCCCGCTGGCCGATACCCTGCCGCTTTTCGAAAGCCTGGACCTGCGCGCCATCGAGGAAACGCCGCATCACTTTTCGCTCGCTGATGGTCGGCATGTGGTGCTGCACGTCTTCACCCTGGAGGCCGGCACCGATGCGGCCGAGAGCAGCTTCGACGAGCTGCTGGGCGGCCTGGCGGCGCTGCTGGCTGGCGAGGCGGAGGCCGATGGTTTCAATCGCCTCATTCCCCGCGCCGAGCTGGATTGGCGCGAATGCTGGCTGCTGCGGGCGATGTACCGATGGACCAAGCAGGTCGGCTTCTCCTTCAGCCAGGGCAGCGTGGAGGCGGCGCTCTCCGCGCATCCGCAGGCCGCGCGCCTGCTTGTCGACCTCTTCCATGCCCGCTTCGACCCCGAAGGCCCGCGCGATGCGGCGCATGAGCAGAAAATCGACGATGCCTGGAAGACCTTGCTCGAGGCGGTCGAAAACCCCGATGAGGACCGCATCCTGACGCGCCTGCGGGTGGTGCTGGACGCCATGCTCAGGACCAATTTTTATCAGCGCAAAGCCTATCTTTCCTTCAAGCTGGAGAGTGCCCGCGCCGGCGACATGCCCGAGCCGCGACCCTGGCGGGAGATCTTCGTGCACGCCGCGCGGATGGAGGGATGCCACCTGCGCGCCGGCCCGGTGGCCCGTGGCGGCATCCGCTGGTCTGACCGGCGCGAGGATTTCCGGACCGAAATCCTGGGCCTGATGAAGGCGCAGCGGCTGAAGAACGTTGTCATCGTGCCGACCGGCGCCAAGGGCGGCTTCATCCTGAAGAACCCGCCGCCGGTCAGCAACCGCGAGGCCTTCCTGGCCGAGGGCATCGCCTGCTACCGGCTGCTGGTGCAGGGCATGCTCGACATCACCGACAATCTCGCGGGCGCCGCCATCCTGCCGCCGCCCCAGGTCGTGCGGCGCGATGGCGACGACCCCTACATCGTCGCCGCCGCCGACAAGGGCACCGCCACCTTCTCCGACATCGCCAACGGCATCTCCGCCGATTACCGCTTCTGGCTGGGCGACGCTTTCGCCAGTGGCGGCAGCGCGGGCTACGACCACAAGATCATGGGCATCACCGCGCGCGGGGCCTGGGTGATGATCGCCCGCCATTTTCTCGAACTCGGCCTCGACATTTTCTCGACCCCCTTCACCTGCGTGGGCGTCGGCGACATGTCGGGCGATGTGTTCGGCAACGGCCTGCTGATCACCCGGCAGACCCGGCTGCTGGCGGCGTTTGACCATCGCCACATCTTCATCGACCCGAACCCGCCGGAGGCGGCCTTCGATGAGCGCGCGCGGCTGTTTGCCCTGCCGCGCTCCTCCTGGGCCGATTATGACGCGGCGCTGATCTCTGAGGGCGGCGGTGTGTTCCCGCGCTCGGCGAAAACCATCGCTCTGAGTGCGGCCGCGCAGGCGATGCTGGGTCTGGCGGGCGAGCGTCACGAACCCGCCGCCATCATGCAGGCGATCCTGAAGATGAATGCCGACCTGCTGTATTTCGGCGGCATCGGCACCTACATCAAATCCAGCATCGAAACCCAGGCCGAGGCCGGCGACCGCGCCAATGACGCGATCCGGGTCAATGGCGCCGAGATCCACGCCCGGGTGATCGGCGAGGGCGCCAATCTCGGCGTCACCCAGGCTGGGCGGATCGAGGCCGCGCTGAAAGGCGTGCGCCTCAACACCGATGCGCTGGACAATTCAGCCGGCGTCTCGACCTCCGACCATGAGGTCAACATCAAGATCCTGCTGGCCGATGTGGAGGCCCGAGGCGGCATGACGCGCACCCAGCGCGACCTGTTGCTCAAGACCATGACCGATGACGTGGCGGGCCTCGTGCTGGCCGACAACGCGCTGCAATCCCTGGCCGTTTCGCTGGAGGTGGCGGGCGGGCCCGCGGCCTTGCCGGCGCAGGCCGCGCTGATGGCCCGGCTGGAGGAGGCCGGGCTGCTCGACCGCGCACTGGCCGGCCTGCCCGATGAGGCGACCATCGCCATGCGCGCCGCGGAGAACAAGGGTCTGACGCGACCCGAGGCGGCCTCGCTGCTGCCCTTCGCGAAGCTCTGGCTGAACGAGGCGATCGGGCGGTCCGACCTGCCCGACGACCCGGCCTTCCTGCCGCTGCTGCGGGCCTATTTCCCGCAGGCGCTGCGGGAGCATTTTTCCGGCTTCATCGAGACCCACAAACTGCGGCGAGAGCTGGTGGCGATGGCGATCGCCAACCAGGTCGGCAACCGACTGGGTTGCGCGGGCCTGGGGCGGCTGACCGCCGAGGCCTCGCCGGCCGCCGCCGCCCGCGCGGTGTGGCTGGCCGGCGCGTTGCTGGGCCTGGAGGATGCGGCCATCGAGGCCGATACCGTCGACCGCCCCGCGGCCGAACGCCTGGCCACGCTGGGCGCCCTGCGCGCCCTGCAGGAGAGTGCCGCGCAATCCCTGCTGGCCGAAACCGGGCCGCTGGGCGAGACGCTGGCGGCGCTCTCACCCGGCCTGCCGGCGCTGCTGGACGGGCGCCACGGCGCCGATGCGCTGGCGGCGGCACCGCAGCTGGCCGCGGCACCGGCGATTCTTCGCCTCGCGCTGACCACCGGCGCCACTGCCCAGGCGGCGGCCGAGGCCTGGGATGCGGTGGCCAGGCGCTTTCACCTGCAAGCCTTGCGGGCAGCGGCGAATATGGCACGGGTCTCGGGCAGTTTCGGCAATCGGGCGAGGGCTGCGCTGCTGGCCGATATCGCAGGCGTGCAGGGAAGGCTGGCGGCGGCGGCGCTGGCCGGGCGCGCCGAGGCGTCGGGCGCCGATGCCGCGGCCAGGCTGGTGGAGGAAGCCGCCGGCGTGCCCGATCTGGCGGCGGTGACGGTCGCGGCCCGCGCCCTCGCGGCGCTGGCGTGAGGGAAAGCGCCGACGCTGCCGGATCCGGCCGCAGGGTGTTCGCGGGCGCCCGCCGCTTCCGGCCTGGCCGGTCCGGCGGTCGGCTGGGGCTGAGACGATGGGAATGACCCGGAAGGAATGGGCCTGGGCGAGCTATGATTTCGCCAATTCGGCCTTCCCCACCGTGGTCTCCACTTTTGTCATCGCCACGTATTTCACCTCTGCCGTGGCGCCCAACCCGGTCGAAGGCCAGGCGATGTGGGGCTGGATGCAGGCGCTGGTGGGCCTTGCCGTCGCCCTGCTTTCGCCGGTGCTCGGCGCGGTGGCCGATGCCGGCGGGCGCCGGCGGGGCATGCTGCTGCTTTTCACCATGCTGACCGCGGGCGCCACGGCGATGATCTGGTTCGTCCGGCCCGAGCCGGATTACGTGCTCACCGCATTGCTGCTGGTCGGCCTTGCCTCCATCGGCTTCGAGCTGGGAACGGTGTTCTACAACGCCATGTTGCCCGGCGTGGCGCGGCCCGAAGCGATGGGCCGTGTCTCGGGCATCGGCTGGGCGATGGGCTATGGCGGCGGGCTGCTGTGCCTCGCGCTCTGCCTCGTGCTGCTCGTCCAGCCCAACCCCGCGCTGTTCGGACTGGACCGTGCGGCCGCCGAGCATGTCCGCGCCACCGCTCTGCTGGCCGGCGCCTGGGTTTTCGTTTTCTGCTGGCCGGTGCTGGTTGCGGTGCCCGACCCCAGGCTGCGCCCACCCATCGGCATGGCCATCAGCCAGGGCCTGTCGGAGATCATGATCCTGCTGCGCACCCTGCCGCGGCAGCCGGTCCTCGCGCGGTTCCTGCTGGCCCGGCTGTTCTACACCGATGGGCTGAACACGCTCTTCGCCTTCGGCGCGATCTATGCTGCCGGGCGCTTCGGCATGGGTGTCTCGGAGATCCTGCTCTTCGGCATCTTGCTCAACATCACCGCGGGGCTGGGCGCGCTTGCGGGCGGGATGGTGGAGGACAGGCTGGGGTCGCGCCGCACCGTGCTGCTGGCGCTGGGGTGCATCATCGGCTTCGGCCTGGGCCTGCTGCTGGTGGAAGGCAAGACGATGTTCTGGGTGCTGGGCGCCGGCTTGGGGCTTTTCTTCGGCCCAGCCCAGGCGGCCAGCCGCACCCTGATGGCGCGCCTCGCCCCGCCAGGCGAGGTGGGCGCCTGGTTCGGGCTTTTCGCGCTGTCCGGCCGCGTCACCGGCTTTCTCGGCCCGGCCCTGCTGGCCACTGCCACCACCGCCTTCGCCAGCCAGCAGGCGGGGATGGCGGTGGTGGTGGGGCTGATGGGGCTGGGGTTTACGATACTGCTGACGGTGCGGGCGCGGTAGCCTGGGCGGCAGGCTGGGGTGGGCTCCGCCCACCCGGGAGCCACCACGCTCCCCGTCAGATCGCGGACATGTAGGCCACCGGCATCGGCACGGTGTTGTCCACCACGCCCCTTACCCCTGGCACGCCCAGCGCCAGCACATGCATGCCGCGCTTGCTGCCCGGCGCCTGGCAAAAGCCCTCGAAGCTGACCACACCGTTCGACACCGCGACCAGGGAATAGTAGCCGCTCGACCAGCTCTCCTTACGCAGCTCCTCCAGCACCGCCAGGCGGATCTCCTCGTCGCCGGCCGGTGGTTTCTCGCCCGCCGGTACGGTTAGGGCGCGCAGCAGGTCGGCACGGCTGACCAGCCCGGCCAATTGACCATCGCGCATCACCAGAACGCGGCGGATATTCTTCTCCTCCATCAGATGGGCGATGTCAGCGGCGGTGGTGTCTTCCGTCACGCTGACGACGGTCTCAGTCATGATGTCGCGAGCCGAGGCGCCATGGGTGCGGGCATAGCGTTCGGCACGCGCTGCGGGATCGGCGAAGAGGCGGCTCAGCCAGCCCACGGGGGCATCGGCAAGGCCCGCGAGGCGGCGCACCAGGTCGGCCTCGGTGACGACGCCCAGCACATGGCCCTGGCCATCGACCACCGGCACGGCGGAGATCGACCGCTCGGCCAGGATGAGGGCGATCTCAGGCACCGGCGTTTCGGGCAGGACACTGATGACGCTGCGGGTCATGAGGCTGGCGGCGGTGGGATTGTTGATGTCCGGCATGGGACCCTCCTTGTGACGGGCCGAGCCTGCATCCCTGAAGCGCGTGGTGCCTTGACCGGCATCAAACCGGACAGGCTTTGTGCGTTTCAGGGCTTTCCGGCGGACGCCGTCATGGCTATCTCTCGCTCAAGACTGAATCACCGGGAGAACAACAATGTCCAAGCTGACCCGTCGCGCCGCCCTCACCATGCCCGCGCTGATTGCTGCACCCGCCGCCCTGGCCCAGGCCAACCAGATGGCCATCGCCACCGGCACCACCGGCGGCGTTTACTACCCGCTGGGTGGCGCGCTGGCGAACTACCTCACCCGCGGCATTCCCGGCACCAGCGCCACCGCCGAGGTCACCGCCGGCTCCACCGCCAATTTCCAGTTGCTCGGCGCCAATCGCGCGCAGCTCGTCTTCGGCCAGGTCGATGCGGCAGTGGATTCCGTGCGCGGCGCCGGGCAGTTCCGTGGCCGTGTGGTGCCCACGCGGGCCATCGCCGTGCTCTACACCAACCGCATGCAGGTGGTGACGACGGCGGACCGCAACATCCGCTCGATGCAGGACCTCAAGGGCAAGCGTATCTCCACCGGCGCGCCGCAATCGGCGACCGAGCTCTTCGCCAGCCGGCTGATCGAGGCCGCGGGCCTCAACCTCGCCACGGATTTCCGCGGCCGTGAGCGGCTGTCCCCCGCCGAGAGCACGGCGGCGATCCGCGACGGCAAGATCGACGCCTATTTCTTCGTCTCCGGCGTGCCGACGAGCGCGATCACCGACCTCGCCGCCACCCCCGGCACCACGCTGGTGCTGGTCGACCATGACCAATATGCCGAGCGCATCATCGCCAGCCACGGCCCGGTCTATTTCCCCGAGGTGATTCCGGCTGGGACCTATCCCGGCCAGACCGCGCCGAACAAGCAGCTCAGCGTCGCCAATATCCTGGCGATGCGCGAAGATGCGCCGGCTGCTCTGGTGACCCAGGTGCTGACCGTGCTGTGGCAGAACCGCGAGGATTGGGCACGCGTCCATGCCGAGGCGCGGAATTTCACGCTCGGCGGCCAGAAAACCGCGGCCGCCGGCGTGCCCTGGCACCCCGCTGCGGCGGCGTTCTGGACCCAGGCCGGCGCCAGCCTGGCCTGAGCCGCGGGGTCGAGCGCGATTATTCGTTCTGACAACGCAAAAATAACCAACGCGTGCGCATTTTGACGCTGACCGATCCGGCAAGGCCGTAATCCCTGCCGGGTCACCTGGGTAAAAGCCTGCACGGAACCCCGCCGATCCTCCAAGCGACAAGGCTGGACTCCCATGCTGCATGCCTCCCCCCGCGCAAGCGCAAAACACCAAGCCGGGCCCGCCTGGCACGTCGCCCAACGGCCCGCGCCGCCTGAGCGATGCGCTGTGCGCTGCCTGGCCGAACGGGCCCGCGCCCGTGGTCTGACCCATCTTGCCGAACTCCTCGACGAGACAGCCGAGATCCTTGCCGAGATGCCAGGCGCTCCCCAAGCCCCCACCGCGGCGGCCCTGGCCCGTCAGCCTCGTGGCGGGCTGCATCGGCTGACCTATGTCAGCCGCGCGATCGGCGATTGGGGTGAGCCCGGCGCCGACCAGTGCGACGCCATCCTCGGCATGGCCCGGGCTCGTAACGCGGCAGAAGGCATCACCGGTGCCCTGGTCCACAGCCACGCCTGGTTCGGCCAGGTGCTGGAGGGCGGCATGGCCGATATCGAACGCACCTTCGGTCGCATCGCCCGGGACCAGCGCCACACCGACATCCGCATTCTCGAGATCACCGAGATTGAACGGCGCGGCTTCGGCGCCTGGGCGATGGCCGAGGCCGGCTCCGCACCCGACGCCATGTTGGACCACGCCGCCTGCGTGCATGAGCGGTTGCACGGCGCCTCCAGCACCGCCCTGCGCCAGGCCGCCCGGGATATCGTCGCCGTGCTGTGCCACCGTGTCGCGGCGCATTGAGCCCGCGCTGCTGGCGGCCCTTCGTCGGGCGCTGGACGAGATTCCGGCGTCCAGGCACCCCGCCATATCGGCCGAAATCCGCGAAATGCTGGCTGATGAAACCCCAGGCAGCATGGCCGCCGGGCTTCTTCACCTCGCGCGGGTGAGTGTTGTGAACAGATGATCAGGCGCTGGTGATTTCATCTGGCCAGTGCCAAGGATTCCCCGGATAACGCACGCGGAATTCGGAGATGACTGCATGCCGCCGAGCTCCGCCCCCGCGCCGCTGGCCGTCACAAGGCCCGGTCGCCGTTGATGATGTTGGGCTTTTCCACCCACGCACGGGACGGGCAGCGCGGTGCCGTATCCGGCTGTGCCCGGCTGCTCTCGAAGGCCAGCCATTTCACCGTTCTTGATCCGCATGTGCCAGACATCGCCATCGCCCGGCGGGCCGAGGCGCCGGTTGCCATGGTCGCGCCGGCGTTGCAGACCGGCTGACACCGCCGTGCCAACCTCACCACCGCATCAGGAGAACCCCATGAAGCCTGCCACCCTCGCCTTCGGTTTTGTCTGCGCCTTTCTGGGGGTGCTGTTCTTCCACCAGGCGGTCATCACCTTTTATCACGGCCTGGGTCTGATCCCGGGCCCGGCCTTTCGGCAAACCCCCATCGCGCCCTGGGGCGTGCCGGCGCTGTGGAATTCCTGCTTCTGGGGCGGGCTTTGGGGGATTCTCTTCGCCGTGCTGGAGTCGAAGCGGCCGGCCGGGCTGCCGCTCTGGCTTTTCGCCATTCTCTATTGCTGCACGCTGCCGCTGATCCTGGGCGCCTGGGTCGTGGTGCCGCTGATCAAGGGCCTGCCGCTTTTCGCCAATGGCAATACGAGCGCCATGCTGCGTTCGCTCGGCATTTACGCTGCCTGGGGCTTTGGCCTGGCCTTGTTCTGGCGTGGTTTGCCCGCGCTCTTCCGCCGGGGCTGACCGCCACCGGACATTCATTGTCCTGGTGAGAGAGGAGAGAGAGGACAAACCCGCTCGCTCCTCTCGCCGCGCCCAATGCTCCAGCGCAGACCATCGGCCTCATCCGAAAGAGTGGTCAATCTTCTCCCGGATCAAACTCCCAAGCCTCAGTTCAGCGTCAGTCGGCGCAATTGGGAAGCCTTGGTCTCGACGTCGGATTGCAGGCGACGGGTGAAGGCGGCGCGATCGAGGAAGAAATTGGCGGGCTGGCTGCCTGTGCGCGCCGCGGCACGATAGGCGGGGCTGGCTGCGGCCGTGGCGCAGGCTGCCTCCAGCGCCGCGATCCTGTCCTCCGGCGTGCCGGTGGGCACGAAAAGCCCGCCGAAGCTGGCCGGCCGCACATCGAAGCCCTGCTCGACCGCAGTGGCGGACTCAGGAAAATCCGGGTGCCGCTCGCTGTCGAACACCGCGAGGATGCGCACATCATTGCGCCCCGCCGCCGAGCCGAGCACGATCGAGCCGAGATCGAGCCGCCCGGTGATCACCTCGGTCATCACCGCCGCGTCGGCGCGGAATGGCACATGGGTGAATTCGACGCCGGCGGCACCGGCCCATTGCTCCATCGCCAGATGCGGGATGGAGGTGACGCCCAGCGTGCCATAGGTCAGCCGCCCCGGCTGCGCCCGCGCCGCTGCCTGCAACTGCCCGAGATTGCGGATCGGGCTGTCCGGCTTCACCACCAGGGCCATGGAATTGTTGAAGACCTGGCAAACGGGGCGAAAACTATCCACCCGCAGCCCGCTGCTGGCCTGCGTCACCGGCAGCACCGAGGCGACGAGCGCGGGCACGAAGAGCACCGTATAGCCATCGGGTGCCGCGCGGGCGACCGAGGCCGAGCCGACGGCGGCCGCAGCACCCTCGCGGTTGATCACCACCACGGATTGCCGCAGCAGCGGCGACATCTCGGCGGCGAGCGCGCGCACCAACAGGTCGATGGCATTGCCCGGCGGGTAGGGCAGCACGAATTGCAGCGTACGGCTGGGGAAGCTCTCCTGCGCCAGAGCCGGCGTGGCGAGGGTCAGGGCGGCAGCGGCGGCGCCGAGGCTTCGACGGGTGATCATGATGTTTTCTCCCAAGAGGTGATCCGGCCGCGGGATGCTGTTTCGCGTCTTGCCCCGCGACCGGTAAAAAAAGAACTCAGCCGGTCGGCATCAGCCGCGACGGGTCGGAACCCACGCGCCCGCTCGCCCCATCGGCATCGCGCGACAGGGTGAAGTCGTAGCGCACGCCGGGCAGTGCCGGCAGCGGGTTGCCCTCCAGGCCCATGGCCTCGGTGATCACCAGCGATTCGGAGACGCCGAAGACGGTGTCGCTGTCGACATGCTCGTCATCGCCGAAATACAGCGCCGTCACCAACTCCCGGTAGCCGGGGGCGGAGATCAGCGTGTGGATATGCGCCGGGCGGAAACCGTGCCGACTTTGCAAAGTGACCAGCGAGCCCACCGGGCCATCCATCGGGATGGGGTAGCCCAGCGGCTTCTCGGTGCGGAAATGGAAACGGCCCTCGGCATCGCAGCGCATCCGCCCGCGCAAATCCATCACCGTGGGGTCATTGGCCTGCAAATCGTATTGGCCCTCGGCGTCGGTCTGCCAGACATCGATCTCGGCGCCGGCGATGCCATGTCCCTCGGTGTCGGTCACCTGGCCGAAGACGACGATTTCGCGGCCCTTGAGCTGTGCCACGATGCTGCCGCCGAGCGCGATCTCGGGCGCCTTCTCGCGGAAGAAGGGACCGAGCAGGCTGGTCTCGGTGCCCGCATCCTCCCGCCCATCGGAATCATGCATGACATTGACCAGGCGCGAGAGGCCGAGAATATCCGACAGCAGGATGAATTCCTGGCGATAGGGCGTGCAGGCCTGGCCCACCGCGGTGAGGAAGCCGATGCCCTTCAGCCACTCATCCGGCGTCAGCTTCACCTCGCGGGCGAAGTCATGCACGTGGCGCACCGCCGCCTCCATGATCTCGCGCAGGCGCGGATCGGGGGTCAGCGCCATCTGCGCGATGACGGCCTCCGTGGTCGATTGGATATCCAGGTCCTTCATCGTCATCCTCCTGCGCGGCGCCGGCGGGGCCGCAGATGTTTGCTGGGTGCAGGCTACAAAAACCCTGGCGTCCCGTCAGTGGCAATCTTGCCCAGCCCGCCGTCGCCTGCAATCGCCCTTCGCTTGCCCGCAGGACCCGGCTCGGCCATCGTCAGCCGGCATAGCCGGAGAGCAAAACCCATGACATCGACCCTTCTGCCCACCACCGTCGTCGGCAGCTACCCGCAGCCGGATTGGCTGGTGGATCGTGCGATTCTGGTCGGCAACAACGTCGTCCCCCGGGTGCGGCTGAAAGCGATCTGGCGGGTGCCCGAGGATGCGCTGGAGGAGGCGCAGGATGACGCCACCCTGATCGCGATCCGCGACATGGAGCGGGCGGGGATCGACATCATCACCGACGGCGAGATGCGGCGCGAAAGCTATTCCAACCGCTTCGCCTTGGCCCTCGACGGCGTGGATGTGGACAATCCGGCCATCGTGACGGGACGCGCGGGAAAGCCCACCCCGGTGCCGCGCATTATCGGGCCGATCCGCCGCCGCCACGCCGTGGAGGTGCGTGATGTCGAATTCCTGCGCGCCAACACCGACAAACAGATCAAGATCACCCTGCCCGGCCCCTTCACCCTCTCCATGCAGGCGCATGACGAGCATTATGGCGACCCGGAAGCCGTCGCCATGGCCTATGCCGCCGCAGTGGCGGAGGAGGCGCGCGACCTCAAGGCCGCCGGCGCCGATGTCATCCAGTTCGACGAACCCTGGCTCCAGGCGCGGCCGGAGCAGGCGGCGAAATTCGGCGTGAAGGCGCTGAACCGCGCGCTGGAGGGCGTGCCCGGCCCCACCGTCGTGCATCTGTGCTTCGGCTATGCCGCGATGGTGGCGGACAAGCCCTCGGGCTATTCCTTCCTTTCGCAACTCGCCGACAGCACGGCCCAGCAGATCTCCATCGAGGCGGCGCAGCCGAAGCTGGACCTCGGCATTCTGTCCGACCTGTCGAACAAGACGATCATGCTGGGCGTGCTGGACCTCGGCTCGGCCGAGGTCGAGACGGCCGAGACGGTGGCCGCGCGCATCCGCCACGGCCTGAGGCACGTGGCGGCGGAACGGCTGGTGATCGCGCCGGATTGCGGGATGAAATACCTGCCGCGCGCCCGCGCCTTCGCCAAGCTTTCAGCCTTGGCGGCAGGGGCGGCGACGGTGCGGTACGAGCTGGCCGGCGGCTGAGCGGCACCACGACGCTGGACGGCAGCCTGGCCTGCACGGCATTCTGCCGGCCTCGACCAAAGAGGATACGCATGCGCCGCAACCTGGGATTTATCCTCGCCGTCACGTTGATGGCCTGGCCATTGGCCGGCGCGCTGGCGCAAAAACCGCCTGCCGCCCCGCCGCAGGCCGCGCCCAACCGTCCGGCGCCAGCGCCCGAACGCCAACTCCGCCTGGTCAACAGCACGGATACCACCATTCGCCAGGTCTTCGTCTTTGCCCCGGGCCAGGCCGGCCTGGCCGAGGGGCCGGACCGGCTGGGCACCGATGTGCTGCCGGCCGGGCAGAACTACATGCTGCGGCTGGGCCGCATCGCCCCCTGCCAACAGCAACTGCGCGCGGTGTGGGAGGATGCGACGGAGGAAACACTGGCCCTCGACGTCTGCCGGCAGCAGGAATTCACCCTGACCGATGAGCGCCGGCGCGACATCGCCGTGGTCAATGACAGCGACAACCAGTTGATGCAGATTTTCATTTTCGAGCGCGGCAGTCAGGAGCCGGGGCCGGACCGTCTGGGCGCGGCCACCGTGGCGCCGAACGACACCTTCCGCATCCGCCTGCGCGGTTTCGCACCCTGCGAGGTGACGGTGCGCGCAGCCTTCCAGGGCGCCGCGGCCGAGACACGGCAGGCCGACATTTGCGCCGAACCACGCCTGGCCTTCGGGGACAGCTCCATCCCCTTGCGCGAGGTGACGGTGACCAACCGCAGCGCGGTGACCCTGCAAAGCATCTTTGCCAGTCGCACGCCGAACTGGGGCGCGGACCGGCTGGGCTCGGCGGTGCTGGAACCCGGCCAGAGTTTCCCGATGCGCCTGCGCTCGCGCGAGTGCCAGATTCGCGTCCGCGCAGTGTTCCAGAACCGACGCGAGGAGGTGCGCGAGGTGGTCGATGTTTGCACCGCCCAGCCCATCATCTTCCAGGGTGCCAGGCGCATGGCGCTGGGCTCGGTCTATGAGCGGCCGATCACCGGCATCTACCTCTCCCCAGTGACCAGCGGCGACTGGGGGGCAAACCAGATCACTGCGCCCATCACCAATGGCGGCACGGCAGAGATCAGCATGGATGGCGAATGCGAGGCCGATCTGCGCATCGTCTTCGACAACGCCGCGGCAGAGGAGTTGCGGGGCTTCAACATGTGCCGCAACGCCGCCATCACCCTGCGTCCTGGCTGGGTGACCGAGGCAAGGCCGTGAAACCTTGCGGCGGGGTCTTTCCAAGCAGCCCCATCGGACCAAACTGAGGCAGTATGAGCGATCCAACCAGCGACCCCTCCGCGGCCATCAAGGCGCGCATCTTCGACGGCCTTTTCCAGGCGGTGGCCGAGCATGGCTGGCGTGGCACCACGCTCTCGCGCATCGCCGCCGCCTCCGGCGTGTCGCTGGGTGAGATGCGTGGCTTCGCCTCTTGCCCCGAGGGCATCATGCTGCGCTACACCGCGCTGGTGGACCGGGTGGTGCTGGACGGCACCATCCCCACCGAGGGCGAGACGGCGCGCGACAGGCTGTTCGACGTCCTGATGCGCCGGTTGGACGTGATGCAGCCGCACCGGGCCGGCATCGTACGCTTTATGAAGGACCTGCCCTTCCACCCCTTCCTGGTGCTGAGCCTGGGCGCTGCCATGGAACGCAGCATGGGTTGGATGCTGGAGGCCGCGGGCTTGGATTCGCATGGCCCCGCCGGCGTTGCCCGAATCAAGGGCCTGACCGCGGTCTGGGTCTATACTTTGCGCGCCTGGCTGAAGGACGACAGCGCGGATCTTGCTGCCACCATGGCCGCGCTGGACAAGGCACTGGATCGCGCCGACCAGATCGCCCGCAGCCTGGATCCCGCTGCCCGCCGCAAGCCGGCCGAAGCGTCTGAACCGGATGTCACCACCGACTAACGCTTGCAGTTATGTTGCACCGCAGCAAATACTTTGACGTGGGCGGAATGGGGGTCTAAGGGGGGGCAGACTTAACCCCTAAAGGAATATCACCATGGCCAGCCCGCAAGACGATTTCATGAAAATGTTCTCCGAGTTCAAGATGCCCGCGATGCCCGACATGTCGGCCTTCGCCGAGGCTCAGAGGCGCAACATCGAGGCGCTGACCACCGCCAACAAGCTGGCCATGGAAGGCGCGCAGGCCATCGCCCGTCGCAACATGGAAATCATGCAGCAGACGATGAGCGAGATGAGCGAAGCTGTGCAGAGCATGGCGAGCCAGGAGCCTGCTGCCTCCAAAGCCGCCAAGCAGGCCGAAATGCTGAAGGCCGGCTATGAGAAGGCCGTGGCCAACATGCGCGAGATCAGCGAGCTGATCCAGAAGTCCAACGGCGAAGCGCTGGGCGTGCTGAACGCGCGCTTCACCGCCGCGATGGAAGAAGTGAAGGGCCTGGTTGCCAAGGGCTGACCGGAAACGATCCGGAAGGCCCCCCGGGCCTTCCGGCATTCCCCCCCGCTTCCAGGGGGGTCTCACAGGCCCCTTTCCTGTCCCCCCCCGGGGGTGACGCGTAAAAAATACGGTTGAGGGCAAAATTCCTCTTGCGCCCCAATTCGTCTGCCCCTATTTACCGGGCAGACGCAGTACGCACGTGCCCCTGGCCCCAGGCCCACGGGTTGGTCGAATACACCAACACCGCGGCGCAAGGTTTACGCAACGACGTCAAGTGTTCTGGCAACCCCGGTCCGTGCAAGCGGGCCGGTTTCTACTTGGTCGCTGGTTCGTTCGACCGTTCGTCAACTTGGGGGCCCCCTGGCTGAATGCCGGGACCGGTTCCTTTTGAATTGGAAGGGGTTTGCGATGACCGATAAGGTTGCTCGCTTTCTTGCCGACACTGTGCCCGCCACGCCCTGCCTCGTGCTGGATGTGGATCGGGTTGCCGAGAATTATCGGCGTCTGCAGTCGGCCCTGCCCCTCGCGCGCATCTATTACGCCGTGAAGGCCAACCCGGGCGCGCCCATTCTGGAGCGGCTGACCGGGCTGGGCTCGTTCTTCGACGCGGCGTCCTGGCAGGAGGTGCAGATGTGCCTCGAGGCCGGCGCCGACCCGTCGCGCGTCAGCTACGGCAACACCATCAAGAAGGAGCGTGACATCGTCGCGGCCTATGCCGCCGGCGTGCGCATGTTCGCGTTCGACAGCGAGGGTGAGCTGCGCAAGCTGGCCCGTTCCGCGCCGGGTGCCCGGGTGTACTGCCGCGTGTTCGTGGAGAACGAGGGCGCCGAATGGCCGCTGTCGAAGAAATTCGGCTGCGAGGCGGAGATGGCGAAGAAGCTGATGGTGATGGCGGGCGAGCTCGGGCTCGACGCCTTCGGCATCTCCTTCCATGTCGGCTCGCAGCAGACCGGGACGGCGCCCTACAAGGCGGCGATCGCGAAGGTCGGCATGCTGTTCTCCGATCTGGAGGCGGCGGGCGTAAAACTGCGCATGGTCAATCTCGGCGGCGGCTATCCGGTGCGCTACAAGTCGGAAGTGCCGGAGATCGAGGAGATCGGTGCCGCCATCATGGGTGCGATGGCCGAGCATTTCGGCAATGCGCTGCCCGAGATCGTGATCGAGCCCGGCCGCTTTCTGGTGGCCGATGCCGGCACGGTGGTGGCGGAAGTCGTGCTGATCTCGCGCAAGGCCGAGGGCGACCCGGTTCGCTGGGTGTACCTGGACATCGGCCGCTTTGGTGGCCTGGCCGAAACCGAGGGCGAGGCGATCCGCTACGAGTTCCGCACGCCGCATGACGGCACGCGCGAAGGTCCCGTGACCATTGCCGGCCCGACCTGCGACAGCGTGGACACGCTCTACGAGAAGTCCAACTACCGGTTGCCCGAGGCGCTGGTGGATGGTGACCGAGTGGAAATCGTCTCCACCGGGGCCTATGTCACCACCTACGCCAGCCAGAAGTTCAACGGCTTCGCGCCGCTGGCCGAGCACTACATCTGATTTCCCGCGCGCTGGGGTGACTCGGCGCGCGCCCTTTCAGAGCTCCCCATCCGGGCCTTCGGTGCTGCCTCTGCGTGGCGCCGCCGGCCGCTGCCTCGCCTCGTTTCCACCCAGGATACTCCGTCACCGCGGTGACGGGCCTTCCTTGGTCGTGCGTGCACGCGCCCTCTCGCCGCAACCCCAGCTTGCGAAGAATGGGCGAGAGAAACCCTCGGCTTTGCGGCGACCGGTCCACCCGGATGGGCTGTCCTGGCCGGCGGGCATGGCATGGTGCCATGTCCCGCCGGCCAGCCCAGGAGCATGTTTCCCCCCCAGCCAGAAAACCGGATAGAGTACGGCCATGGACGAGATCGACCGAAAAATTGCCATTGCCGTTCAGGAGGATGGCGCCGCGGGTTTGGCCGAACTGGCGAAGATCGCGGGCCTCTCCGTCTCCGCCACCGCGGAGCGGCAGAAACGCCTGGAAGAGCGCGGCGTCATCATTGGCTGGCACGCGCGCCTCGATCCGACAGAGGCCGGTTGCCCGCTGCTGGCGTTCGTGCGGCTCGCGCTCAAGCCGGGTGAGGCGGATGTCGCCTTCCGCGCTGCCATGGCCGCGCATGAGGCAGTGCTGGAATGCCACCACGTCACCGGCAACTGGAGCTACCTGGTGAAACTGCGGCTGGCCAATATGCCGGCGCTGGAGGAATTCGTCTCGAAAGAACTCCGCACCCTGCCGGGGCTGGAGCGGCTGGCGGTGGATGTCGCGCTCTCCTCGATCAAGGAGACAGGCCTGATCCCAGTGGCGCCGGTGCCAGAGGAGGAAGACGAATAGGCCTTCACGACCCGCCACGCCGCAGCCCATCATGGCGTGATGGAAGCAGAACGCCTCGATATCCTCGTCATCGTCGACAATGTGCTCGACATGCTCTCGACGGTCCCGCGCTTTGTCCAGCGTGAGACCCAGGTGCTGCGCCGATTCGGCATGACACGCACAGCCGGCGAATGCCTGTGCTGCGCCTCCCATGGCCTCTCGCTGCTCATCACCGCGCATGGGCCGAATGGCGCGCGGACCATGCTCTTCGATGGCGGGCCAGTGGACATGTCCATGGCCCGCAATGCGCCCCGCTTGGGCGTGGATTTTTCCGGCGTCGACGCGATGATGCTCAGCCACGGCCACTGGGACCATGCCGGCGGCCTGCCCCAGGCGCTGTCCATGCTGCCGAAGGGCAAGCGTGTGCCGCTTTACCTCCACCCCGGAATGTTCGCCGAACGCGGCATGCGCCAGAGCGATGGCGGCGTGCTGCCCATGGACCCCGTGCCCACGCCAGAGGGCTGGTCCAGCATGGGTGCCGACCCGGTGGTGACCACCGAGCCGCAAAGCGTGCTGGACGGCCTCTTTCAGATCAGCGGCGAGATCCCGCGTATAACGGCATACGAACGCGGCCTCCCCGGCCAGGTCGCCCGCTCCGATGAAACCGCCCCCTGGGCACCCGATGAATTGCTGATGGATGAACGCTTCCTCGCCGTGCGGCTGCGCGACAAGGGTTTGGTCGTCTTCTCTGCCTGTTCGCATGCCGGGGTGGTGAATGTCATGCACGAGGCCCGCCGCCTCTTCCCCGGCGAGAAGCTGCATGCCGTGATGGGCGGCTTCCACCTCTCCGGCGAGAACGAGGCGATTATCCCGCAGACAGTGCGTGACCTTGGAAGCTTCGGCCTCGACCTCATCATTCCCGCTCACTGCACCGGCTGGCGCGCGGTGAATGCTCTGGAGCGCGCCTATGGCGAGCCGATGGTGGTCCCCGCGGCAGTGGGCAAGCTGTTCACGCTGTAACCCCCCGTGGCGCGTCCCGAACAAGTCTGATACCCGAACACCGATGAGTCATTTCCTGGAATTCGAAAAGCCCATCGCCGAGCTGGAGGGCAAGGTCGAGGAACTCCGCCGGGCCACTGATGCCGGCGGCATCGACGTGGCCGAGGAGGTAGGGAAGCTTCAGGACAAGGCCCAGAAGCTGCTTGCCGCCACTTATGCCAAGCTCACGCCCTGGCAGAAAGCCCAGGTCGCCCGCCACCCCGAGCGGCCCAAGGCGCTGGACTACGTCGCCAGCCTGATCGACGGTTTCATCCCCCTCGCCGGCGACCGCGCCTTCGCCGATGACGCGGCGGTGATCGGCGGCATGGGTCGCTTCCGCGGCCGCGCCGTCGCCGTTCTGGGAACCGAGAAGGGCCGCGACACCGAAACCCGCGTCCGCCACAATTTCGGCATGGCCAAGCCCGAGGGTTATCGGAAAGCCCGCCGCATCATCGAACTCGCCGGCCGTTTCGGCCTGCCCATCCTGAGTTTCGTCGATACCTCCGGCGCCTTCCCTGGCATCGAAGCGGAAGCGCGCGGCCAGGCCGAGGCCATCGCCCGCTCCATTGAGGCGGGGCTGGAGGCGCCGGTGCCCTTCATCGCCACCATCATTGGCGAGGGCGGCTCGGGCGGTGCCATCGCGCTCGCCGCGGCCGACCGGGTGCTGATGCTCGAACACGCGATCTACAGCGTGATCAGCCCGGAGGGCTGCGCCAGCATTCTTTGGCGCGACGCCGCCATGGCCTCCACCGCCGCCGAGGCCTTGAAACTCACGGCCGAGGACCTGAAGAAACTCGCCCTTATCGACACCGTGGTGCCCGAACCAGTGGGCGGTGCCCATCGCTCACCGGCCGAGGCTATGCTCACCGTCAGCAACGCCATCTGGGCCGCGCTGGAGCCTCTGCTGGAGCAGGATGGCGCCACCCTGCGCATCCGACGGCGGGAGAAGTTCCTCGAGATGGGCCGAAGCGGAATCGCTTGATGGATGCGCACAGCCTGGGCCAGACTCTGTCGCCCTATCACGAACTGATGGGCATGCATGTCGTGCATTGGGAGGATGGGCTGGCCCGCATCGAATGCCGACTGGTGCCCGCCCATGCGAATCGTGGCGGCATCGCCCATGGCGGGGTCATGCTGTCGATGCTCGACCAGGTCGGCGCCTTTGCCGGGCTGTTCTGTCCGCAGCCCGGGCGACGGCGGAGCGCGGTGACGCTTGACCTGGATTGCCGCTTCACCGGCCAGGCCAGGATCGGCTCGGTGCTGATCGCCGAAGGCCGCATCGCCACCGCTGGCCGCAACGTCTTCTTCGCGAAGTCCGAAGTGCGCGACGACAGCGGCGCGCTGATCGCATTTGGCGCCAGCACCCATCGCTACCGCGCCGGTTCGGGCGATCCCGGGGGCGTTCCCATCGAGGCCGCAGCGCACTAAAAAGACGGGATGAACGCGCTGCCCGATACCGCCGCCGAAGCCCTGAACGCCGCCGGCCAGGCAGCCCGCGCCGCCTGCGTGCCGCTGGCTGCTGCCTCCCGCGAGCAGAAGGACAAGGCCTTGCTGGCCGCCGCCGCCGCAATCCGAGCCTCCGCGGGCAAAATACTGGCCGCCAATACAGAGGATCTGATGGCCGCCGAGGGGCTGTCCGTCGCCTTCCAGGACCGCCTGACCCTGACGCCAGCGCGCATCGAGGCGATGGCAAAGGGCGTGGAGGAGGTGGCCGCCCTCGACGACCCCGCCGGCCGGGTCCTGACGGAGTGGACGCGGCCCAACGGTCTGCTCATCCGGCGGGTGGCCCAGCCCATTGGCGTCATCGGCATGGTGTTCGAGAGCCGGCCCAATGTGCTGGCCGATGCCGGCGCGCTCTGCCTGAAATCGGGCAATGCCGTCATTCTGCGCGGCGGGCGCGAAAGTGTACGTTCCGTCGCCGCCATCCATGCCGCGATGCTGGAGGGCCTGCGCGCGGCCGGCCTGCCGGACGCCGCCATCCAGGTCGCGCCCAATGCCGACCGTGCCTTCGTCGCCGCCATGCTGAAGGCGGCGGGGCTGATCGACCTCATCATCCCGCGCGGCGGAAAAGGCCTGGTGCAGCGGGTGCAGGAGGAAAGCCGGGTGCCCGTGCTGGCCCATGCCGAGGGTCTCTGCCACACCTATGTGCACGAGGCCGCCGACCATGCGATGGCACGCGCCATCCTGGCCAACGCGAAGATGCGCCGCACCGGCGTGTGTGGTTCGACCGAAACGCTGCTGATCGACGCAGCGATCGCGCCCGGCCTGCTGCCCCAGCTTATGGCCGACCTGGCGGCGCTGGGGTGCCGCGGCTTGGGCGACACCCGCGCGCGGGCGATCTGCCCCGAACTCGCCCCCGCCACCGATGAGAACTTCCACACCGAGTGGCTGGATAGCGTGCTGAACATCGCCGTGGTGGATGGGGTGGAGGCCGCACTCGCCCATATCCGCCGATTCGGCACCGAGCACACCGAGGCGATCATCACCGAGGATCCCGCGGCGGCGGAGACCTTCCTCAACGGCCTGGCTTCGGCGGTGGGGATGTGGAATGCCTCCACCCAGTTCTGCGATGGCGGGGAATTCGGCTTCGGTGCGGAGATCGGCATCGCCACAGGCCGGATGCATGCGCGCGGGCCGGTGGGGCTCGAGCAGCTCTGCACCTATCGCTACCACGTGATCGGTCACGGACAGGTGCGGCCATAGGCGGCTTTGCAAGCTGGACCGCAGATGGCTATCGTCCCGTCGAGAATGGGAGGTCCGTTATCGCATCTTCGGCACTGGCCACCTTGCCGCATTCGCGCTGCAGTGTCACCGCAGGGCAGCGCTTCGGCGCCGGCAATCGTTACCTTGGCATGCCTTCACGCCGGCCGAGACCTCCAGCGTGAGCGTGAGCACGCGTTGATTGCAGGTGACCGACGAAGAGCCCGCATCGGCCTGCTGGGCGGCAGCTTCAACCCAGCGCATGCCGGGCACCGACATGTCGCGCAGGCCGCCCTCCGCGCACTCCGGCTCGACGCTGTCTGGCTCATGGTCTCCCCCGGCAATCCGCTGAAGCCAGCCCGTGGCATGGCACCCTTCGCGCATCGCCTGGCCTCGGCCCGCGCGATCGCGGCGCCGCCGCGCATCATCGCCAGCGACGTCGAGGCGAGCATGGGCACACGTATCACCTGGCAGACGCTGGAGAGGCTGCGAATGCGCTTTCCGCGGGTGGAATTCGTGCTGATCATCGGCGCCGACAATCTGCTGCAGTTGCCGCTCTGGAACCGCTGGCGACGGCTGGCGGCGGGCACGCGGCTGGCGGTTTTGCCGCGCCCGGGCAGTACCCGCCAGGCGCTGGCGGGCCGGGCCGCGGCGGTGCTGCGGCGGCATCGAAGACGCCCGGGGGCGATGTTCGCACCTGCCACGCATGCCCCCTGGTGCTTCGTGGCGGCGCCGGTGCATAGCGCCTCGGCCACGGCGATACGTGAACAGTGGCGCGAACTGCCGGTTTCTGGCAGCTAGCGCTGAGAAAAGGAGCCACCATGGCCCGCACGCCGAAAACACCCAGCAGCCCTGAGGCCGCGAAACCCAGCCGGACCAAGGCGAAGCCACAGGCGGCCGCGCCGAAAGCGAAGGCCGCACCTCCAGCGGCGGCGCCGAAACCTGCGGCTGCGAAGACGCCCACCCGTGCTACCGCGAAGCCGGCGCCCACCAAGGCAACTGCCCGCGCTGCCGCGAAGCCCGCGCCGGCCAAAGCGCCGGCCCGCGCCGCTGCCAAATCCGCGCCCGCCAAGTCACCCGCTCGCACCGCCGCGAAGCCCGCACCCGCCAAGGCCCCAGCCCTTCCTACCGAGCCAGTCGCTGCCAGTGCGCGAAAAACAACCAGAATTTCGCCCGCTGCCCGTGCCCGGGCGGGCCTGGGTGCTGGCAATGCCCAGGTGAAGCCCCGCGCCAGCAGCATCAGCCCAGCCGACAGCCACGTCGCCGAGGCCATCGCGGCCGCCGAGCCCAAGCGTCCCCGCGGCCGCAAGCGCGCTGCACCCATCTCGCCCGACCGGCTCGAGCTTCTGGTGACCGCCGCGCGGAAATCCCTCGAGGATGACAAGGCCGAGGACATCAAGGTTCTTGACGTCACCGGCCGTGCCTCCTTCACCGACCGGATCATCATCGCCACAGGCCTCGCCGACCGGCAGATCCAGGCGATGGCCACGCATCTGGAGGAGGCCCTCGCGAAGGAGGGCCTGAAGCTCAAGCGCAATGCCATCGAGGCCAACGCCGACTGGGTGCTGATCGATTGCGGTGACATGGTCATCCATCTCTTCAAGCCCGAGGCACGGGAGACCTTCCGGTTGGAGAAGATGTGGGGTGATGACAGCCCCAAGGCAGATAGCGGTTCGGGCTACGAACCAGCTTGAAGGCTAGGCTGCTGGCCATCGGCCGCATCAAGCCTGGGCCGGAGGCGGCGCTTTTCGCCCAGCACAACGCCCGTCTGCGGCCACCGCTGGAGGTCGCGGAATTCGCAGAGGGGCGTGGCAGCGCAGCCGAAATCCGCAAACGCGAGGGTGCCGCCATCCTGGCCGCCATGCCCGCCGGCGCCCTGCTGGTGGCGATGGATCTGGGCGGCTCGGCGCCATCTTCGGAAGCCCTGGCGGCGCTGACCACACGTTGGATGGAAGCCGGCCGCCCCATCGCCTTCGCCATCGGCGGCGCCGAGGGGCTTTGTGAGACCGTGCTCTCCATCGCCGCTCATCGGCTTTCGCTCGGCCCCCTGACATGGCCACATTTCCTGGTCCGCGGCCTGCTGGCCGAGCAGCTTTTCCGGGCGCAGTGCATCCGCGACGGCCACCCCTATCACCGCGCCTGGCGACCATGACCCACATCGTCGCCGTCTCCGAGGAGCCGGGCTTGGCGCCCATGGTCGCGCGCTGGCTCTGGGGTGCCTTTTTCCAGTATCCCGGTGCCTGGAGCGTGGAAATGATCACCGACCTCATCCTGAACCCGCCTGTGGGTCCGGAGGAGACCTTCGTCCTCTTCGATGGCGGCACCGCTGCCGGCACGGCCAGTCTTGCGGTGCAGGATCTGCAGACGCGGCAGGACCTCACGCCTTGGCTGGCCGGGGTTTTCGTTCGTCCGGAATTTCGCGGCCGCGGCCATGCCTCGGCGCTGATCTGTCGCGTGGAGGACTTCGCCCGCATCAACGGCGCCACGCAGATGTGGCTCTACACCGCCGATGCCGCGCCGCTCTATGCCGCGCTGGGCTGGCAGACGGTGGGCATGGAGTTGGAGCGCGGCGAGCCCGTTACCTTGATGCGGCGCGGCCTGCTTCAGTAAAGCGTCTTGTCGGCCTTGCCGGTCCATGCCTGAAACGCGCCAAAGGCTTCGGCCGCCATCAGTCGGCGCAGCGGCAGGGTGCGGCCCTCGATCGGGCGCGCCACTTCCTCATAGATCGCGGCATCGTCGAAGCCGATGGCGGCGGCCTCGGCCCGGCCATTGCCATAGACCACCTCGGCGCAGCGCGCCCACCAGATGGCGCCCAGGCACATTGGGCACGGTTCGCAACTGGTGTAGATCACCGCGCCCGACAGGTCGTGGGTGCCGGTCCGCGCGCAGGCGTCGCGCAGCGCCATCACCTCGGCATGGGCGGTCGGGTCGCGGCCCGGCACGACATTGTTGCGGCCTTCGCCGATGATCACGCCATCCAGCACCACAACGGCACCAAAGGGCCCGCCGCCTGCGGCCACACCGTCATGGCTGAGGGCGATGGCGCGCGCCATGAACACCGCCGCGCTCATTCCGCCGGCCCGTGCGTCACCGGCGCCACCCTGCCGCGGCCGCGGCTGAACTTCGCCGCCAGCCCGTCAAAGGCGAGGTACAGCACGGGCGTTACGAACAAGGTCAGCACCTGGCTCACGGCAGGCCCGCCCACCACGGCCAGGCCCAGCGGCTGGTGCAGTTCAGCTGCCGCACCCCAGCCGGCGGCAATAGGCACGGCACCCGCCGCCGCGGCGAGCGTTGTCATCAGGATGGGCCGGAAGCGCAATACGCAGGCATGTCGCACGGCATCACGCGCATTCCCGCCCGCGCGCTGGGGCTGTAAGGCCACGTCCACCATCATGATCGCGTTCTTCTTCACCAACCCCATAAGTAGCAGGACCACGATCACTGCGATAACCGAAATATCCAGGTTGAACAGCCACAGCGAAACACAGGTCCGCAGCCGCCCTGCGCAAGCCGAAGACAGGTGGGGCATTTCGAGCCGAACGGCACCGGCGTGCCAGAAAGTATATAAATGTAGATTTTGTCTCAATTATAGACACATCTTTCTGAGGCTTGCCACGATGTGCGTCTTAATTTAGACAGTGGCGGCGAAAATAAGAGCTGCGCACCCTAACCCCCGGGGCGCTCAGAACGAGGTCAAAAATGCCCGCTTCCCCCCAGGTTCTGCTCACCCCGACCGGGGCCTCGAGCCTCATTGGCGCAACGCAGCAGGTCACGCTCAGCTTCAGCAACGCCGGCACCAACGCCGGATATGCCCCCTTCATCGTGCTCGACCTGCCGCCAGGCGCGGATGGTTATGACGGGGTCACGCTGATCTCCGCGACCTATCTGGGCGCCACGGTGGATACGACCATCGTCACCTACGACCTCGCAGGCAATGCCACCAACCCGCTGACCGGCCAGATCATCACCGGGACGCCCGGCGCCCAGGCCGCCATTCTGAGCCTGCCCTTCGGCAGCTTCTCCCCCGGCCAGACGGCAGCCGACGTTTTGTTGACTCTCGACACCGACAGTTTCGCCGACAATGCCGCGCCGCTCACCCTCGAGGCGCAGGGTGGCTTCGCCTTCGGCAACGACCCGCTGAACAACCCGGGCGCCGACCCCGTCGTGCTGGGCCCGGTGAACGCGGTCAGCATCACCCCGGTCATCGCATTGCTGGAAAAGACCTATCTCGGCCCCGAGCAGGAGACGGCGACCGGCCCATCCTATGTGCGGCAATGGGACGTCGTCGGCACCATCGCGAATGGGCAGACGCTGTCCGGCTACACCATCACCGACACGCTGCCGAACGGCGTGGTGGTCAACAGCGCATTCACAGCCGCCATCAGCACCAACCTGCCCGCCACCATCACCGTCACGGCTGGCGCGCTCGGCACCACCATCGTCACCGCCGTCTTCACCGCCCCGGTCATCGGCGGGGTCGATGTGCCCACGCTGCAAATCCCGTTCTGGGTCAACCAGGCCGGCACCGGCGGCGGCCCGATCCTGGGCGCCACCAACGGCGCCTTCGCCACCCTGACCAACTCGGCCAACTACACCGGCAACTGGGATCCGCTGGACCCGGCGGACCCGGTCACGGTCGTTACCGGCGTGATCGCCGAGACCGACACGATCACCGCCAAGTCGATCGCCGAACAGAAGGGCGTCACGGTCGTCGGCGGTGGCCTGCCGACGCCGGGCCAGACCCTCGAATACACCCTGGCCGGCCAGATCTCGGATTACTTCGACATCGGCACCCTGGTGTTGACCGACACGCTGGGCGATGGCCAGACCTTCCAGGCCGGCTTCACGCCCGTCATCACGTTGACCGAGAACGGGGTGAGCGTCACCCAGCCGCTGATCGCCAGCGAATACACGGTGGGGCCCAAGGTCAACGGCGTCACCACCATCACCTTCGACGTCAGCGAGGCGACGGCCCGCCTGGGCTTTGGCGCCACGCTGGCCGGCACCGGCGAGATTGCGCCGAACGCGGCCACCGCCACTGTCACCTTCCGCGCCACCGTGGACCCGAGCTTCACTGGCACGATCCCTGGCGACAACATGGTCGATCAGGGCGACACGCTGGCGAACGGCATCGTCTTCAGCGGCACCACGCCGTCGCTCGATCCCATCGCCGATGACAGCGCGGCCTCGGTCACCCTGCCGACCAACCAGGTCTCGAAGTCCATCGCCTTCATCAACGGCGCCGCCGTGGTGGGGCCGCAGACCATCCAGGCCGGCGACCTCATCACCTATCACCTGCGGCTGGACATGCCGCTGACCCATACCCACAGCGTCACCCTGCATGACTTCCTGCCGCTGCCGGTCTTCCTGGCCACCGACCCGGACGCCAACGGCGTGGCGAATGGCTATACCTGGAACGGTGCCCTCTATGACGGCATGCCGCCGGCGGTGAACAATGCCGAGATCGGCCCCAATACCACCACGCCGCTCGGGCTCATCAATACGCCCACCATCACGCAGAACGCCGGCAGCAACAGCCTCACCTTTGATTTTGGCTCGATCATCGACGGCTACATGCCATCCACCCTCGATCTGCTCTTCACCGTGCGTGTGCGCGACGCGGTGTTCGGCGACGGGCTGCTGCTGACCAACCAGGTGACGACCGGCGAGCTGAACAGCCAGAACGCGCCCTTCGCCGCCAATGCCATCGTCCAGTTCACCCTGGGCGAGCCGCGGCTGGACATCACCAAGGGCGTGGTTTCCACCAACGGCCAGGGTAGCTTCACGGGCCCGACAGGTCCCGTGGTGTTCACCGCGCCGGGCGTCGCGGGCCCCGCCTTCTTCGGCACCATCAACAGCACCAACCTGGCTATCACGCCGGTGGACGCCAACCTGGCCGTGGCCGATGGCGGCGATCTGGTGAAGTTCGCCATCGTGGTGGACAATGTGGGCAGCGGCCCGCGCGGCGCCTTCGACGTGCTGATCCGCGACACGCTGCCCACGGGCTTCGTCACCCCCGGTGGCGCCGGCCTGAACATCCGCGTGACCGACGGCGCCGGCAACCTGCTCGCCTTCACCAATGTCGGCGGCGGCCTGTTCGACGCTGCCGGCGGCATTCGCCTGACCGACCCGTCGCTGACCCAGGGCGCGTTGGCGACCGACAACGCGCTCAGCGGCGCCGACATCGTCGTCATCACCTACGATCTGCAAGTCGAGAATGCCATCCAGTCGCCGGTGGTGCTGACCAACGTCGCCACCGTCGCCAATTACGCCGCCATCGAGGGCGGGGTGAACCACACCGGCAATGACGGCTTGCCCGACAGCGATGCCGCCTCCGTCCTCATCTCGCCGCCGGGCATCGCCAAGACGGTGATCAGCACCAGCGCCGCGCATACCGGCATCGCCGCCGGCAATGCGACCGCGCCCGACCTGACGATCGGTGAGCTGATCACCTGGAACGTCACCGTCACCATCCCCGAGGGCGTTTCCCGGTCTGTCATCTTGCGCGACGTGCTGCCGGGTGCGATGGGCGGCGGCTCGCCGGGCTTGTTCGAGCTGATCTCGGTCAGCAATGCCACGCTGGGCGCGCCTGGCCTGATCGGCGTCGGCCTCGGCCTCATCAACGGCCTGACCAGCCCTGTCGTCTCCGACATGAACGGCGACACGTTCAATGACACCGTCACCTTCACCCTGGGCGACATCACCAACACGCCCGACGGCGTCGTCAATGCCGCCGACACCATCAGCTTCACGCTGACGGCGCGGGTGAAGGATCTGCCCGCCAATTCCGGCGGCCTGGCCGGGTTCAACCTGGCCGAAGTCTCGGTGGCCGATCCGAACAACCCGGGCGGTCGCGTCACCACCCAGGCGACCTCGCCCTTCGACATCGTCGAGCCCAATTTGTCGCTCACCAAGGTGGTGAACGATGCCACGCCGTCCGTGGGCGACACCGTCACCTACACGATGGTGCTGACCAACCTGGCCAGCAGCTTCAGCGCCTCTTCCTTTGACAATCTGGTGCAGGACGCGCTGGCCGGGCTGCCGCCCACATTGACCTTCCAGGCCGGCACCGTCACCGCGGTGAATAGCGGCGCCTACGCCACCAGCATCGTCACCGGCAACGTGGTGGGCGACAGCGGGGTGAACGTCACCACCACGCGGCTCGATCCTGGCCAGACATTGACGGTCACCTTCCAGGCGGTGGTCAATGACCTGGCGGCGGCAGGCGCCGTCACCAGCAACACCGCGACAGCCGGCGGCAGCACGCTGCCCGGCACGCCCATCGACGAGCGCGACTATACCGTCCAGGCCACCGCGCAGGTGGTGCTGGATCGGCCGGGCATCACCAAGGCGGTCTTCGCCAGCTCCGAGCCCTCGACCGCCGGTTCCAGCCTGGCGATCGGCGAGATCGTCACCTACCGCTTCACCGTCAGCATCCCCGATGGCACCAGCAACAGCCTGACGCTGATCGACGACCTGCCCGACGCGGTGGGCCTGGGTGCCAGCGGCCGCCTGCAATTCATCAGCGCCGCCGTGGTCTCGGCCGGCGCCGATCTGGTCGGCGGCGCGCTGCTGCTGAACCCCACCGTGACGGCCACCGACTTCAACGGCCTCAATGGCAGCGCCGAGCGGGTGACGCTGAACTTCGGCAATGTCGTCAACACCCCTGTCAACCTGATCCGCGGCCCGCAGGACCAGCTGGTGGTGGAGCTGCAGGCCCGCGTCATCGACGTGCCGGCCAACGAAAATGGCGACACGCTGATCAATAGGGTGGAGATCTTCGCCAACGGCCTGTCCGGCGGCACCGCGACTGCGCCCGTCGCCATCATCGTGCCGGAGCTCGACATCCAGAAGAGCACGACCTTCACCACCGGCGATGCCGGCGACGTCGTCACCTACACGCTGTCGATCGGTCACACGGCCAACAGCGCCGCCACCGCCTTCAACCTCAACATTGCCGACACCCTGCCGGCCGGCGTGATGCTGGTGGCCGGCAGCCTGGGCACCAATTTCGGCACGGTGGCGCAAGCCGGCAACGGCATCACCCTGACCGCCGCTTCGCTGGCGCTGGGCGGCGGGCCGATCACCGTCACCTACCAGGCGCGGCTGGTGGATGCGGTGTTCCACAACCAGTCCATCACCAATGTCGCGAACCTGGCCTACACCACGTTGCCCGGCGGCGGCCGCGCACTGACCGACAGCGACGACGCGACGGTCGGCGTGCGCATCATCGACACGTTGGACAAGACACAGGTCAGCACGTCGCTGCCCGCCACCCTGGGCTCCGATCTGGCCGTGGGCGAGACCGTCACCTACCGCCTGACCGCGACGCTCGACGAAGGCACCCAGCGGCTGCAACTGGCCGATGCGCTGCCGGCTGGGCTGACATATGTTTCGGCCAGTGTGGTTTCGCTGGGCGGTGGCAACATCACCGCCAGCCTGACCGGCGCGCCCGTCTTCAACGGCGGCACCAACAGCGTCAGCTTCGACTTCGGCACCGTGGTCAATCCGGGCGACAATCTGGAAAACGCTGGCGACCAGGTCGTCGTCGAGATCACCGCCCGGGTGAATGGCACAGCGCTGCCGGCCGGCACCACGCTGACCGATACCGGCACGCTGACGGCGCAGACCCCCGGCGGCACGGCGATGCCGACGCTGACCGACACGGTCACGAACACCGTCGTGGCACCACTGCTGAACATCACGAAGGCGACGCCCTTCGTCGTCGGCGATGCCGGCGATCTGGCGACCTACACGCTGACCATCGCGCATGAGGCAGGCAGCACCGCCAGCGCCTACAACGTCACGCTGAGCGACCTGATCCCGGCTGGCTTGGTCCTGGTCGGCGTACCGACCACCACTGCCGGCACGCTGACGACGCCGGGCGGCAACAGCATCGCGCTGAGCCTGACGGAATACGCGCTGGGCGCTCCCACGATCACCATCACCTATCAGGCGCGGCTGGCCGACAGCGTATTCAACGGCCAGGTCATCCCGAACACCGCCACGCTGAACTACGCCAGCGCACCGACCAACGGTACCGCGTTGAGCGACACCGCCTCCGACAGCGTGGCCGTCGCCATCATCGACACGCTGGACAAGACGCAGGTCAGCACGTCGCTGCCCGCCACCCTGGGGTCCGATCTGGCCGTGGGCGAGACCGTTACCTATCGCCTGACCGCGACGCTCGATGAGGGCACACAGCAGCTGCAACTGGCCGATGCGCTGCCGACTGGCCTGACATTCGTCTCGGCCAGCGTGGTTTCGCTGGGCGGTGGCAACATCACCGCCAGCCTGACCGGCGCGCCGGTCTTCAACGGCGGCACCAACAGCGTCAGCTTCGACTTCGGCACCGTGGTCAATCCGGGCGACAATCTGGAAAACGCTGGCGACCAGGTCGTCGTCGAGATCACCGCCCGGGTGAATGGCACAGCGCTGCCGGCCGGCACCACGCTGACCGATACCGGCACGCTGACGGCGCAGACCCCCGGCGGCATGGCGATGCCGACGCTGACCGACACGGTCACGAACACCGTCGTGGCGCCGCTGCTGAACATCACCAAGGCCACCCCCTTCACCGTCGGCGATGCCGGCGACGTGGCGACTTACGCGCTGACCATCGCCCATGAGGCCGGCAGCACCGCCAGCGCCTACAACCTCGTGCTGAACGACCTGATCCCGGCGGGGCTGACACTCGTGGGCGTGCCCACGACCACGGCCGGTACCCTGACGACGCCGGGCGGCAACAGCATCGCGCTGAGCCTGTCGGAATACGCGCTGGGCGCGCCCACCATCACCATCACCTATCAGGCGCGCCTGGCGAACAACGTCATCAACGGCCAGGTCATCCCCAATACCGCCACGCTGAACTACGCCAGCGCGCCGACCAACGGCACCGCCCTGAACGACAGCGCCTCCGACAGCGTGGCCGTCGCCATCGTCGACAGCCTGGCGAAGAGCATCGCCAGCACCTCCTTCCCGCTCACCCTCGGCACCGGTGTCGGCATCGGCGAGATCATCACCTACCGGCTGACGGCGACGCTGGCCGAAGGCGCGCAGCACTTGGTGCTGACCGATGCGATGCCCGCCGGCCTGACCTTCCTCTCCGCCAGCGTGCTCTCGCTGGGCGGGGGCAACATCACCACTGCACTGCCGGGCACGCCGGTCTTCAATGGCGGCACCAACACCGTCAGCTTCGACTTCGGCAACATCATCAACCCCGGCGACAACCTCAGCAACGCCGGCGACCAGATCGTGGTGGAAGTGGTGGCGCAGGTGGCGCCGGGCGCCATGGTCGGCACCAACCTCATCAACACCGGCACCCTGACGCCAACCCTGCCCAGCGGCACGCCCTTCACCGGCACGCCGATGGTGCCCGTCACATCCACGCAGGCGGTGACGGTGCTGCCCACCAGCACCATCAATGGCGTGGTGGGGCTGGACGCGCTGTTCTTCTGCTGCGGCACCCAAGCGACTGCGGTGTTCGAGGGCGTGACGGTCAACCTGCTCGACCAACTCGGCAACATTATCAGCAGCACGCTGACCGACGTGAATGGTGCGTATTCCATCCCGGCCACCATCGGCGGCATCTACGACATCCAGTTCGTCGCCCCCTCGGGCCTGGTCTTCGCCCCCGTCGGCAGCCCCGGGCTGCTGGGCGTGGTGAACGATGCCAGCGCGGCCGGCCTGGTCGACGACATCACCGTGACGCCGGGGCCGGTGAACGGCATCGATGCGGGCCTGCTCTACAGCCCCATCGTCGGCCTGACCGGCAATGCGCCGACCTACCTGCCCAATGGCGGCGGCGTGTTCAACTTCGACGCCCCTGGCGCCTATGCCATCGGCGGCACCGGCGGCGGCTATACGCTGAACGGCAACGGCGCGCAGCCCTATCTCGTGGGCGGCACGGGCAACAACATCCTCCATGGCGGCAATGGCAACGGCTCGATCCTGGTGGGCGGGCCCGGTCAGAACATCTTCGAGGGCACGCCGGGCGCGGACATCATCCTGTTCTGCTGCGGCGGCGGGAATGGCCAGGGTCTGGGCGGCAACGGCCAGGGCCTCGGTGTCTCGGGCGGCCTGTTCAACGGCAATGCCTGCTTCAACTTCGACCTGATGGTCGGCGGCAGCAGCCGCGACATCATCGAGGGCAATGACGGCAACGTGGTCGCCCTGGGCGGCGCGGGAAATGACGAAATCCATGCCCGCGGCCTGATCGTCGGTGGCACCAACACCGGCACCATCACAAGCCTGGGCGGCGGCAACTTCGGCAACCTGCTGATTGGCGACACCATCAAGATCAGCAATGGCCCGACCCGGGTGGTCTACCAGCAGGGCGACGGCGTGCAGTTCGTCGAGAACTTCATCCCCAGCCGCGGCGACACCATCGAGATTTACGGCTTCGGCGCGCCGACCGCGACCGGCATCTTCAATGGCTGGGGCGTGCTGTATTTCGGCCCGAACCAGGCGCTGGTGATCAATGGCTGGCAGCCACAGAACGGCCCGCTCGCCGGGCTGAACTACTTCGCCGGGCAGACTTCGATGTCGGGCGCCTTCGGCCGCTTCAACCCGCTGCCGCCAGTCGTGCTGCCGACCAGCCAGACCAGCTTCTACGGCACCCAGGGCGATGACATCGCCATCGGCAGCGCCGTTGGCACCACCTTCCGCGGGAATGGCGGCAACGACCTTCTGGTGGGCGGCAATGCGGCCGACATCTTCTTCGGCGGCGCCGGCAATGACAGCTTCTACGGTGGCGGCGGCAACGACCAGTTCAATCTGGGCGCCGGCAGTGACCAGGTTTCGGGCTGCGACGGCACCGATGTGGCGATCCTCGCCATCAACCAGGCCCAGGCCACCATCGTGAACAACGCCGATGGCAGCGTCACGGTCATCACCCCCACCGGCACCCATGTGCTCACGGGCGTCGAGTATCTGCGCTTCAACGACGCCACGGTGAACATCTCGGGCGTGGCGCAGCCGCCGCTGCTGCTCGGCACCGCGGGCGCCGACGTCTTCAACGTGACCAATGCCGGCACCATCATCCTTGACACCACGGCCGGCGACGACGACCAGGCCTATGTCTCGGTCAATGGCTGGACGGCTTCGCCCTATATCGAGATCGCGCGGCTGACCGGCGCGGCCACGATCATCACCGGCAACGACACCGGCATGCAGATCGTGGCCAACCCGGCCTTCGCCTCGAACCTGACCGGCGGGGCCGGCGCCGACGTGTTCTGGGGCAGCAACAACAATGGCGAGGTGATGAGCGGCGGTGGCGGAGACGACGTCTTCCGCTCAGGCACCGGCACCACGACCATGTTTGGCGGCACGGGGAACGACCAGTTCGTCATCAACAACGCGGCCAGCATCGTCATCGAGAATGCCGGCGAGGGCGTCGACACGGCCTGGGTCAACGTCAATGGCTGGACGATGGGCGCGCATGTCGAGATCGGCCGCCTTTCCGGCACCGCGACGATGCTCACCGGCAACAACACGGGTGGTGACCTGGTGGCCAATGCCCTGCTCGGCTCGACCATCGTGGGTGGCAGCATGGCCACGACCTTCTGGGGCGGGTCGGGCACCGACAACTTCACCGGCGGCGCCGGCGACGACATCTTCCGCTCGGGCACCGGCATCACCACGATGACCGGCGGGTTGGGGAATGACCAATACGTCATCAACAATGCGGCCGATGTGGTGATCGAGGCACCGGGTGGCGGCACCGACACCATGTGGGTGAACGTGAATGGCGTGACCTTGGCGGCGAATGTCGAGATCGGCCGCCTGGCCGGCACCGCGACGCAGCTCACCGGCTCGGCCACCTCGAACCAGTTGGTCGCCAACCCGGGGCTGGGCTCGACGCTGGTGGCCGGCACCGGCACCACCGCGCTTTGGGGCGGCACGGGTGCCGACACGATGGTCTCCAGCACCACCAACCAGCAGATGTACCTTTATGGCGGCGCGGATGTGATCCGCATCACCGGCCCCTGGGGCATTGACGAGGTGGCCGATTTCTCCGGCATCTGGGGTGATGGCGACCGCGTGAACTTCCAGGGCAGCGGCATCACCGGGATCGGGCAACTTGTCATCACCGATTTCGGCGACAAGACGCTGGTGCAGTCCGGCGCCAGCCAGCTCATCCTCTACGGCGTCGGCAGCCTGACCAACACCCTGACCGCGGGCGACTTCATCTTCTGACGCCGGGCTGGGGGCGCCTGCCGATGCGGGGGAGGCGCTCAATTCCCTCCGGCGCGCGCCCGGCAACATCAGCCTGCTGCCGCGGGCGCCCAATTCACCCGAACTCAACCCGGTGGGAATCGTCTTGCAGTTCCTGCGCCAAGACCACCTCAGCAACCGGGTCTACGAGACCTGCGAAGCCATCGTCGCAGAACCAGCCCGCATCACCACCATCGCATCACGCGATTGGGCAGGGGTCAGGGCGTGATGCCGTTGGTTTCATCTGCACGACGATTCGGGCCTCGGTCTTGTCGATGACGCGCAAGCCGGGCTTGCCGGGCGTCATGGGGGCCATCGCAGCCGGACGATAGCCGTAGGAGATGCCGCGCGCGCTGCGCCCGTCCTCGGGACAGCCGGTAGGCCGCCGCCCCTATACCGAAGACGCGATCCCCGGCGCGAGGTGCGGGTTCTTCGCCGCCGGATGCCCCGGGTTGCGGAAGCGCAACTCGCCCTCCGGCGCCGAATCGGGCGCCGGCAGACCGAAAAGCTCGGCACGCGAGGCGCAGGTGATCGCCACGACATGCCGCGCCTCGGGCTCGGTCAGGAAACGGCGGGCGACCCCCTCCAGTTCCAGGCTGTCACGCAGGTTGCGCCATTCCGTGCGGTCCATGTCCTCGATGAACATCGCCAGGATCCCGGGGTGGCGGCCGGAGAGCCGGCTGGTCGCGGTCTGCGCCATGCGGAACTTCACCGCCTGGGCGATCTCGTTCTCCCGCCCCGCGCGGGCGGCCATGACGAAGACCGAACCGGAATTGGCATCCGCCGTCACCGCCAGATGCGCCTCAGGGCCGAATTGCTGGCGCAGCGCCGCGGGCAACGAGGCATGCATGCCCATCTGAGCCCCAGCCAGCACCAGCGGGTCGAGCTTCATGATGAGGTCGGCCGAGGAATCCTGCCGCTTCTGTGCCGCCAGCATGCCCAGGATACGGTCCTGCAGGGTGCTGAGCTGGTTCGCACCGCTCACACCCTCGGGCAGCGTCATCTTCAGCAGGTAGCGGCCGGGATGGGCGGCCAGCCAGGTCTGCAACTCCGGGTGCATGCGGTCCATCAGGTTGAACCAGGCGCCGCGATGCATCGGCCGGCCTTCCTCGGCCGAGACGGTGCACAGCGCCACCTCGGCCGAGGCGCCCTCCCGCGTGATCAGCAGGTCATGCGCCGCGCCATCGAGCAGCCCATCGAAGCGCACGGTGAAGCCGCGGGCGCGGGCCAGGGCCGCGGTGCGGACGAGGTGGAAGACGGGAATGAGCGTGGCCTCCCCGCTCAGCCCCTCGCGCACCATGGCGCGCAGCCGGCCTCGGGACTCGCCGGCCAGCGTGGCGTCGAGCTGGGCGACCTGGCGTGCGAAGACCAGCACGCGGCGCTCCGAGGCGCCGGCACGGGCCAGCACGCCGGGGTCGGAGAGGCGGGCGAGCATCAGCTCGGCGGCATGGCGCTGCTGCGTGGCGCGGCCGGTGAACTGGCCCTGCTTCGTGCGCTCGCTGATGGCGATGACGCGTTTGCCCCAGCAGTCCCGACCGGCAATCTTCACGAAGGCGGCGATGGCCGCGTAGTCCGGCCGGAGATCCTGATCGGGCATGGAGGGGTTCCGCAACGGTTGACCCCTCCAAAGCGCCCAAGACCATGTTCCGTCAAGCCAGGAAATTTCATCAAACGTTTGGCAGCACCCCGGTTGCGGGCGCCTGCGGGTTTTGTGCGCGGTGCCGCAACAGATGATCGGCCAGCACGCAGGCCAGCATCGCCTCGGCCACCGGCACGGCGCGGATGCCCACGCAGGGGTCGTGGCGCCCCTTGGTCAGAATTTCGGTGTTCTCGCCCGAGCGTGTCACGGCCTGGCGGGGCGTGAGGATGGAGGAGGTGGGCTTCACCGCCATGCGTGCCACGATGGGCTGGCCGGTGGAAATACCGCCCAGCACGCCGCCGGCATGGTTGGCCAGGAATTCCACGGATCCATCCCGGCGCATGCGCATCTCATCGGCATTCTCCTCGCCGGAGAGGGCGGCCGCGGCAAAACCATCGCCGATCTCGACACCCTTCACCGCGTTGATGCCCATCAGGGCTCCGGCGATCTCGGCATCGAGCTTGGCGTAGATCGGCGCGCCGAGGCCTGGCGGCACGCCCTCGGCCACCACCTCGATGATGGCGCCCACCGAACTGCCGGATTTGCGGATGGCCGAGAGCATCGCCTCCCAGCGCTCGGCGGCGGCGGCATCGGGGCAGAAGAACGGGTTCTCCTCGATCTGCGCCCAGTCGAAGCTGGCGCGGTCGATCAAATCCCTCCCCATCTGCGCCAGGAAGCCGCGAATCACCACGCCCGGGCCCAGCACCTTGCGCGCGATGGCACCCGCGGCGACGCGCATCGCCGTCTCGCGCGCCGAGGACCGGCCACCGCCGCGATAGTCGCGCAGGCCGTATTTCCAGTGATAGGTGATGTCGGCGTGGCCTGGCCGGAACGCCTCGGCGATTTCGGAATAATCCTTCGAGCGCTGGTCCTGGTTGTCGATATGCAGCGCGATGGGCGTGCCGGTGGTGCGACCCTCGAAGACGCCGGAGAGGATGCGCACCGCGTCCGGCTCCTGCCTTTGGGTGACGAATTTGCTCTGCCCGGGCCGGCGGCGGTCGAGGAAGGGCTGAATATCGGCCTCGCTCAGCGCCAGCCCGGGCGGGCAGCCATCCACCACGCAGCCGATGGCCGGGCCATGGCTTTCGCCCCAGGTGGTGACACGGAAGAGATGGCCGAAGCTGTTGTGCGACATGGGGGGTTATTGCCGCAGCCCGGCCGGGCATGGAACCCCGGCAGGCGGTCCCTTGCCGTTCAGGGCCTGGTCTGCACCGGCCCGCGGGAGCGCAGCAGCGCCCCGGTCGCGGCATCGACCTCGACGACGAACATCCGGCCATTCGCCGGCAGGATCTTGAACTCATAGAGCCATTGCCCGTCATCGCGTTCCAGATCGGCCTCGATGACGCGGCCGCGGTAGCGGCGTTCCACCTCGGCCAGCAATTCGGCGAGGGGCCGGATCTCGCCAGCCTCCAGCGCGGCGCGGGCGCGTTCATGGTCGCGCCGCTCCTGCGCCTGCGCGGCGGGGCCGGAAAACGCCAGCAAGGTGAGTGAAAGCAGAAGGTTGCGCCGCATCTGGAGACCATGGAATCGTGATTAAGCTGAATATCGCCTGAACGCCGCACTCAGCAATGGTTCAGACGGAAGCGTCCATAAGGGTGGAGCAACGGTGGGACTCGGAGCCCGCCCCGATGTTGGAGAAGATCATGCCCACGCTTCCGCTGCATTTCGCGCCCGGCATCCTGGTGATGTTCATGGTGTCGCTGGCGGTGGTGCCGCTGGTCCTGGTCTGGATGGATGAGCGGCGCCGCGCGCGGGAGAGCCTGCGCCTCGGTGCGCTGCGCCGTGAAGCCGGCCTGCAGGCGATGCTGGCCCGGCAAAGCCTGGTCGAGAGCGGCCCGCGGCGCGGCGTGCGGGTGCCCAACGGCTGATCGCAACTGTGGTGGCGAAGTAGAGAGGGCCGGCCCTTGCGGGACCGGCCCTTTTGTTTTTCTCGGGAGGGCTGGCTCAGGCGAACCGGCAGGCCTCGGCGAATTCGAGCCGCGGGCTGCGTCCGAACAGGCCGGCGGGGTCGCCATAGCCCAGGTTGATCAGGAAATTCGCCTTCCAGCCGCCCTCGGTCAGGAAGGCATCCTCAACCTTTCCCGCGTCGAAGCCGCTCATCGCCCCGGCATCCAGGCCCAGCGCGCGCGCCGCCATGATGAGGTAGCCGCCCTGCAGGGTGCCGTTGCGGAAGGCGGTCTGCTCGGCCAGCGAGTAATTGCCGCTGAACCAGCTCTTGGCATCGGCATGCGGGAAGAGCTTGGGCAGGTGGTCGTAGAATTTCGGGTCATGGGCGACGATGACGGTGACCGGCGCGGTCATGGTCTTCTCGATATTGCCCGGGCTCAGCGATTCCTTAAGCTTCGCGCGGCCTTCCGGCGTGCGGACGAAGACGAAGCGGGCGGGGCTGCAATTCGCGCTCGTCGGGCCGAATTTCAGCACGTCGTAGAGTGCCCGGAGCTGGTCATCGCTCACCGGGCGGTCCTGCCACTTGTTGTGGGTGCGGGCCTCGCGGAAGAGCTGGTCAAGCGCCAGGGGGGAAAGTTCGGTCATGGGTGCTCCAAGGCAGTGCGGTTGAAGGCCTTATGGCACAGCTGTGGATGGCGCCCATGGCCAGTGGCGAATGGCCACCATTGCCGTTCGTGATGGCGCTTCAGCTGTCGCGATTGAGGCGGATGTCCCAGGCGCAATTCCTGGTCTGAAAGCGTGCGGTGAATTCGAAACGGTCGGAAATCCGCCCGGTGGTGCGCTGCGCCGCATCGAGGTTGCCGCGCAGCGTCAGGCTGCCATCGCTGCTGACCGTGCCGCGCGCCTCGCCCTGTCCCGGCAGTGAGCTGGTGGCGCGGCCCAGCGACACGACCATGGACATCGGGTTGCTCGGGCGACCGCATTCGCTCTGCGAGCCGAAGCTGCGCACGGCCGTGCCGCGGTAGGTGCCATCGAAACGCGTGGGCGGCGGTGGCGGGACATTGCCCACGATCGCCGGCGGTGGCGCCGTTTCGGTGCAACCCGCCAGCAGCAGAAGTGCGAAGCCGAGCCGGCCGATCATCGCCGCCTGCCCAGGTCGCCTTCCCACTCCCGGCGGAGGTTGAAATGGCGGGCACTCTCGCTCTCGTTCTGGCCGACCTTGTCGTACTGGGTTTCCAGCCAGCCCCGGGCGGCGCCGAGCCAGCCGCCGACACGCTCGCGCGCTTCCTCGCCCTGCAGGCGTGGGTTGTCGTTGCGGCTGAAGCGGTCCAGCGCGTCGATCGAGCCACGGAAGCCGTCACGGCCCAGCCCGGCCTCGCTGGGCCAGGACTGCGCCTGCGCGCCGCCGGCAAGGGCCGCGAGCAGGGTGACGGTGGGGAGCAGGATTCGCATGCCGCAGAGGATGGGCGGCCGCGCCCTGCCATGCAAGCGCTTCACCGCTCGATTTCGTCGAGCGAGATGCCGAAGGCGGCCAGCCCCTCGCCGAGGAGATAGCCGGCACCCTCGAGGCCCAGCAGATATTGCGCCGGGTCGGACTTGGCGTTGCGCAGCGACGCAGCCTTGATCGCATCAGCCCATTCCTCGGCCTCATGATCGCCGCGGCCGACAAGGGCCAGGGCGACGAGCGCCGCCTGTTCCGGCTCGCTCAGCTCATTGACCATTTCCTCGACGAGCTCCTCGTTCACATCCTCGTCGTCGGCGTCGTCCTCCTCCTCCTCGTCGGGCTCTTCATCCTCGTCGAGATCGTCATCCTCAAGCGCGTTGAGGAGGTCGGCGATGGTGGCGACGGTTTCGAGCGGGATGCCGAGCTCCGGCGCCTCGTCCTCATCCTGTTCGGCCATGACGTTATCCTTGCATGGTGAAGCCGCCCTATCGCCCGAAGATGGGCTGGGAGGCAAGTGTCAGGCGGCCCAATCCGGCGCGAAGGACGGATTGACGAAGCGACGACGCGCGGTGATGGCCGCGATCGCCGCCAGATCGGCGGCGTCGAGCGTCACGGCGGCGGCACCCATATTCTCCGCCTGGCGGGCGGCGCTGGCGGCCTTGGGGATGACCGAGACTGTTCCCTGCGCCAGCGCCCAGGCGAGCGTCACCTGCGCCGGCGTGCAGCCCAGCCTGGCGGCGATGGGGGCGAATGCGGGATGCGCTGGCACCTCGCCCTTGCCGAGCGGGGAGTAGGAGGTCAGCACCATGTCGTTCGCTGCGCAGATTTTCAGGAGCGGCGCCTGCGGCAGCATCGGGTGGTGCTCGACCTGGTTGCAGGCGAGCGGGGCGATCCGCAGGGCCAGGGCGGCGCTGAGCAAGCCGGGTGGGAAATTGGCCACGCCCACGGCGCGGGCCAGGCCATCGGCCTGGATGCGCGCCAGCCCCTCCATGGCCGAGGCCAGGTTGAGCTGCGGCGAGGGCCAGTGGATGAGGTAGAGGTCGAGATAGGGGGTCTTCAGGCGCTCCAGGCTGGCCTCGCAGGCGGCGCGCAGGGCGGGGCCATCCGGCTTGTCCCACCAGCCCTTGGTGGTGAGGAAGATGTCTTTCCGCGGCGTGGCGCTGGCGGCCAGCGCGCGGCCGACTTCGACCTCATTGCCATACATCTCGGCGGTGTCGATGTGGCGGTAGCCCATGGCCAGCGCGGTTTCGATCGCGCCCTCGCATTCCGCGCCCTTCATCGGCCATGTGCCCAGGCCGATGGCGGGCATGTCGAGGTACTTGCTGTGCAGGATGTTCATCGTTTCGCCAAATCCACCAAGCCGCAAAAACCGCTCTCGGTGCCGAAGGCCAGCATGCTGCCGCTGGCATTCCAGGCCAGGGCGGAGATGCCGCCTTTGCCCGGCGGCGCCACCGGCACCACCTTGCCGCTCGCCACCTCGGTGATCAGCAGCAGCCCGTCGCCGAAGCCCGCTGCCACCACCTCATGCTGTGGGTGGCAGGCGACGGCGGTGCACATCACATTGTCGCCGCCGGCGAGTTCGATCGGCGCCTTGCCCATCGGCCCACCGCCATGGAAGGGCCACAGCACAACGCTTTCCGCCCCGGACGTCGCCAGCCAGCGCCCCTTGGCGGTGAAGGACAGGAAATGAGTCTTGGCGGGATATCCGGACATCCGCATGTGCTGGCCATCGGCCAGGCGCCAGCCATGCAGCGACATCTCCTGCATCGCGGTCACCACATGGGTGCCGTCGGGGCTGAAGGCGATGGCGGCGTGGCTGCCCTTCCATTCCAGCAGGCGCGGCTTGTCCTCTTTCGCCGCCACGAACCAGAGCGAGGCGCCGTTGTAGTGGCTGGCCGCCACCCGCTTGCCCTTGGCGTCGATGGCGATGCCGGCGACGGTGGAGGGATGTGCCAGGGATTTCAGTGGCTTGCCCGCGCCATCGAGCAGATGCAGGGCACGGCCGACGGAGGCGGCGCGCACGCCGTCGGGGTGGGCGGCGACATGCTCGACCCAGCGCGAACCATATTCGGCCAGCACGGTGGTCTCGGCCGCGCTATGCGCCAGCTTGCCGTCATCACCGCCGGTGAGGAAACCGGATTTCACATCGGCGCAGAGGCTGAGCACCGCGCCCTTATGGGCCTGATGCGCCTGCCATTGCGGGCCAATATGCACCGAGCCATCGCCGAGGCCGAAGCCCGCCGCACCGGAGGCGCGGCAGAAATCCACCGCCACCACATAGGCCCCCAGCTCCCGCCCATCGCCACGGGTGGCGAAGAGGAAATCCGCCTCGGCCGTCTCGCTCACGAAGGCGTGCTCCAGCGCGCCAGCTCGGCCTCGTAATTGCTGGCCGGCGCATCCACCTGGCAGGCCTCGAAACCACGGCGGAGCTGCGGGCGGTTGAGGTCGCGGCCGATGAAGACGATGCGGCTGTGCCGCGGCTCGTCATCGCGCCACTTCCGGATGAAATCGCCATCGGCCAGCATGTGCACGGCCTGGAAGGCGAAGCGGCGGTCATCATTGGCATAGGCCAGGATGCCCTTGGTGCGCAGCAGATCCTGCCCCTTGGCGGCGAGGAGCTGGGTGATCCAGGCGTTGAACCGCTCGGGGTCCAGCGGCTTTTCCACCTTGTAGGAGACGCTCAGCACCTCGGTGTCGTGGCTGTGATTGTCCTCGCCGGAGAGGAAATCGGGCTCCCGCTCGAGAATTTTCTCGAGGTTGAAGCTCTCCCGGCCGATCACGCTGGTGATCGGCACGGCGGATTTGGTGCTGCGGATGATCTCGGCCCAGGGGTTGATGGCGCGGATGCGGCGTTCGACCTCATTGGCCTCGGCCTCGTTCACAAGGTCCATCTTGTTCAGCAGGATGAGGTCGGCGAAGGCGATCTGTTCCTCGGCCTCGCGGCTATCGGCCAGGCGGGCGGCGAGGTTCTTGGCGTCCACCACGGTCACGATGCTGTCCAGCTTGGCCGCGCGCTTCACATCCTCATCGGCGAAGAAGGTCTGCGCCACCGGCGCGGGGTCGGCCAGGCCCGTGGTCTCCACGATGATGCCGTCGAATTTTTCCCGCCGCTTCATCAGGCCGGAAACGATGCGAATAAGGTCGCCGCGCACGGTGCAGCAGATGCAACCGTTGTTCATCTCGAAAACTTCCTCGTCGGCATCCACCACGAGGTCATTGTCCACGCCCAGCTCGCCGAACTCGTTGATCACCACGGCGTATTTCTTGCCGTGATTCTCGGTGAGGATGCGGTTGAGCAGCGTGGTCTTGCCGGCGCCGAGATAGCCGGTGAGGACGGTGACGGGGACCTGATCGGTCATGGGCGATACTCCGAGGATTGGCGGCAATATGATGCGAGTGGCGCCGGGAACAAAGAGTGCCGGCGATGCTTGGCCATGGCAGGGGCCAGGGTTATAGCCGGCGGCAACACAAGAGGCGCGGGCAGGGCATGTTCAGGGATTGGATCGCGGCAAGGGCTGAGGGGCTGAGTTTCATCGATATCGGCGGCATTGGCGAGAATGCCTTGAACGAAACCGTCAGCACCGCCCTCGCGCATGGCGCCGCGCGGGCCTCGATCGCCGATATCCAGGATTTTTCCGCCCCGATGTGGGGCGATTTCCATGCCCGCATGGCGGGGATGGGCATCGAGGCCGCGCGCTACACCGCCTATGACCGCATCGATGTCGCGGGCGGCGACCTGACCACGCGCCTGCCGGTGCATGACATGGTGCACAGCACGGGCATTCTCTACCACCTCAGCGACCCCGCGCGTGCCTTGTGGAACCTGCGCCGGGTGACCGGGCGGTACCTCGTGACCAACACCGTCATCGTGCCCGACAGCATCGAGAACGAGCATGGCCGGCTGGATTTCCGCGGCAGCACGGCGCTCTTCCTGCCCGGGATCGACTCGACCGAGCGCGCCGTCCTGCGGCAATACTACCGGGACAAATTCGGCTGGGACCTGAACCAGAACGCGCCGCCGCCGGAGGATACCGGCGCGGGCATGCCGCACCTCACCGAGACGGGGCCGAGCCCCTGGCCCTATTGGTTCCTGTTCACGGCGGCGGGGTTTCGCGGCCTGGTGCGCATGGCGGGGTTTCGGATCCAGGAGGAATGGATCTGGGAGAACCACGCGCATTTCGTGCTGGCCGAGCGGGTCTGAACCGCTGCGGGCATCACCCGCCGTTGCGCACCTTTACCAGCGTGAACAGACCCGCGGGCGGGCAGGCTTCGCGGCTTTCCACCCGTGTGACCGCCGGGTCCAGCAGATCCTCGATCATGAAATCGGGATGCCAGCCCAGGATCCGGGCGAGCGGCGACATGCTGCGCTCCACCCACCAGCGGAAGCCGTTTTCAGCCGCGAAATGATTGACGAAGAGGAGGTGACCGCCTGGCCGCACCACGCGCGACATCTCGGCGAACAGCTTCTTCGCATCCGGCACGACCGAGGCGGTGAACATCGCCACCGCGATGTCGAAGCTGCCGGTGGCGAAAGCCATGTTCTCGGCATCCATCTCCAGCAGGCCGTGGACGTTCTTCAGCGATTGCTCGCCCACCTTCTCCTGCGCCTTGAGCAGCATCTCGCGCGAGAGGTCGATGCCCACGACATCCAGATCCGGCCGATACAGCGGCAGGGCCAGGCCGGTGCCGACGCCCACCTCCAGGACCCGCGGCCCGGGCAGCAGGTTCACCGCGGCCACTGCGCGCTTGCGGCCATAGGCCGAGACGCCGCCGAACACCACGTCATAGACGCCCGCCCAGCGGCGATAGGCATCGCGCACCGAAGCAGCGTCCAGAGCGGCACGCGGATGATCCCTGTCCTGGGTCAGACCAACACTGGCCATGGCGATGTCCTTCTCCCGACCGCAGCGCTGCGATAGTCCCGAGACGGTTTGATGTCCATACGGTTTCAAATCAGTTGCGAAATCGGGACGCCGGCGCCTTCTGGCGCTCGGGCAGCACGGCCAGCACGCCGCCGGCGCAGATCACCAGCGCGCCCAGCAGCGTCCAGCGGTCGGGCAGATCGGCGAAGACAAGCCAGCCGGCGATGCCCGCCCAGATCAGCTGCGAATAGGAGAGCGGCGCCAGCAGCGAGACCGGCGCCCGGGCATAGGCCAGCACCAGCAGCCCGTGGCTCACCCCGCCGATCACGCCGAGCATCACCAGCAGCAACCATTCGAAGGGGGTGGGCCAGACCCAGACGAAAGGCAGCGCCAGGGAGGAAACCAGCGTCGCCACCAGCCCGGTGTGAAGGATGGTCGTGCGCGGATCGTCGCGCGCCGCCAGCTTGCGGGTCAGGATGGTGTAGAGCGCGAAGAGCGCGGCCGAGACCAGTGGCAGGAAATAGGCGGGGTGGGGCGCGGCCTCGCCAGTGATGAAGGGCGGGCGGACGGCCAGCATCACGCCCGCCAGGCCCAGCCCCACCCCCAGCCAGCGCCGGGGCGAGACGCTTTCTTTCAGGAAGAAGGCCGCCGCCGCCACGCTCAGCAGAGGGGCTGCGAAATTCACCGCCGTGGTATCGGCCAGCGGCAGGAACACCAGCGCCGAGGAGAAGAAGAAGGTGCAGCCCGCCAGCACCAGGGAACGCGCCGCCTGCAGCCCCGGCGCGCGGGAGCGCCAGGGCACCCGGCCGCGGGTGGTCAGCCAGAAGAACAGCCAGACCGTCACCGCGGCGAAGAAGAAGCGCGCCCAGGCGAGTTGCGGCACGGCGAATCGTTCGGTGAGCAGCTTGAACACCGTGTCCATGCAGACGAAGAGGACCAGCGCGGCCAGTTGCAGCCCGATGCCGAAAAGCGCTGTGTTGGTGCGGATGGCCACGGCGCAGCCTATCGGTCATGAACCGCGCGTAACAACCCCGCCCACGCGCCGCAGCCATGCCGGCAATGGACGGCTTTTGCGCTGGCCTTTCCTATCGCGCATCGCTAAGGAAGCCGCATAACAAGCCCCAAGGCCAGTCGTTCCACCCCCCGAGCCGCGTCGCGGCCCGGGTGTTTGGCATGGCGGGCCATCCACGCCCGAAGGCCCATTTCATATGTCCATGCGTAACCTCGCCATCATCGCGCACGTTGACCACGGCAAGACCACGTTGCTTGATCAATTGCTCAAGCAGGCCGGCACCTTCCGTGAGAACCAGGCGGTGGCCGAGCGTGCCATGGACCGCAACGACCTCGAGCGCGAACGCGGCATCACCATCCTGGCCAAGTGCACGGCCGTGGAATGGGAGGGCGTGAAGCTCAATATCGTCGACACCCCCGGCCACGCCGATTTCGGCGGCGAGGTGGAGCGCATCCTCTCCATGGTCGATGGCGCCATCCTGCTGGTCGACGCGGCCGAGGGCGTGCTGCCGCAGACCAAATTCGTGCTCGGCAAGGCGCTGGCCCGCGGCATCCGCCCCATTGTTATCGTGAACAAGATCGACCGCCAGGACGCCCGGCATGACGAGGTGCATAATGAGGTGTTCGACCTCTTCGCCGCACTCGACGCCACCGATGAGCAGCTCGATTTCCCGATGCTCTACGCCTCCGGCCGGCAGGGCTGGGCGGATGAGACGATCGACGGCCCGCGCAAGGATCTCTCCGCGCTCTTCAACCTGATCCTGCGCCATGTGCCGGAGCCCGGCCTGGACGCGACGCTGCCCTTCGCCATGAATGCCGCCATCCTGGAGAGCGACAATTTTCTGGGGCGCATCCTCACCGGCCGCGTCGAGCAGGGCGTCGCCCGCCTGAACATGGCCGTCAAGGTGCTGCGGCCGGATGGCACGCAGATCGAGACCGGGCGCCTGACCAAGCTTCTGACCTTCCGCGGCCTGGAGCGGGTGCCGGTGGAGAGCGTGCAGGCAGGCGACTTCATCGCCATCGCCGGTCTCTCGGATGCCACCATCCCCGATACGATCTGCGAGCCTTCCATCATGGCGCCGCTGGTCTCCGTGCCGGTCGATCCGCCGACGCTGGCGATGACCTTCCGGGTCAATGACGGCCCGCTGGGTGGGCGCGAGGGCAAGAAGGTCACCAGCCGCCAGATCCGTGACCGGCTGCTGAAGGAGGCCGAGGGCAATGTCGCCATTCGCGTCACCGTCTCCTCTGAGGTCGATGCCTTCGAGGTCGCGGGCCGCGGCGAACTCCAGCTCGGCGTGCTGATCGAGACGATGCGTCGCGAGGGCTTCGAGCTGACCATCGGCCGCCCCCGGGTGCTGACCCGCACCAATGACGAAACCGGCGAGCGGGAAGAGCCCTTCGAGGAGGTCCTGGTCGACGTCGATGAGGCCTATACCGGCGTGGTCGTGGAAAAGCTCTCCATCCGCAAGGCGGTGATGCAGGACATGCGGCCCTCGGGCGGCGGCAAGGTGCGCATCACCTTCATCATGCCCTCGCGCGGGTTGATCGGCTATCAGGGCGAATTCCTCACCGACACGCGCGGCACGGGCATCATGAACCGGCTTTTCGCCGGCTATCAGCCCTGGGCCGGCAGCATCGAGGGCCGCGTCAAAGGTTCGCTGATCTCCAACTCCGATGGCGAGGCGGTGCAATATGCCCTCTTTGCCCTGCAGGAGCGCGGCACGCTGTTCGTGAACCCGGGCGACAAGGTCTATGAGGGGCTGATCCTGGGCGAGAATTCCCGCGAGAACGACCTCGACGTGAACCCGATCAAGGAAAAGAAGCTCACCAACATCCGTGCCGCCGGCAAGGATGAGGCGCTGCTGCTGATCCCGCCCCGGCGGATGAGCCTGGAGCAGGCGATTGCCTATATCGAGGATGACGAGCTGGTCGAGGTCACCCCCTCCGCCGTGCGCCTTCGCAAGCGCTACCTCGACCCGAACGAGCGCAAGAAGAACGCGCGGCGTTCGGAAACCGCTGCGGCCTGAGACGCCCGCGCTGAACGACTGGCGCAGCCGGCCGGTAACGGCCGATGACGTGATCGCCGCCTTGCGCCTCATCATGGGGCGCGAGCCGGCGGATGCCGACGAAATCCCGGCGCATCTCAGCAACGGCACGGTCGGCCAGCTGCGCGACGGGTTTCTGCGCAGCGTGGAATTCAGCCTGGTGATGCGGGGCCTGCTGGGCGAACCGCAGCCCGCGGTGGAGCCGCCCCGGCCCTATGCCGCGGCGCTGCATCTGCTGCGCCCCGGCGCCGTGCCCGGCGTGGAATGGCGCTTCGAGGAACCCAGCCTGACCGACCCGGTCAGCCAGCTCTGCACCGCGGCGCAGGTGACGGAGGCCAGCTATTTCGACCTCTGCGCCCGGACAGGGATGCACCCCAGCGCGCACCGCAAGCCCTGGGAGCTGTGCTATATCCCCGCCGTGCTGGCCCGCGCCGGGCTGCTGGCGCCGGGGCGTCGCGTGCTGGGCTTCGGCTGCGGTGAGGAACCGCTGCCGAGCTTTTTTGCCCGCGAGGGCCTGTCCGTGCTCGCCACCGACGCGCCGCCCGATGTGATAGCCGACCAGGGCTGGGACACCACGGGACAGCACGCCGTGGGACCCGACACGATGTTCTTCGGCCATATCGTCCCGCGCGACGTCTTCGACCGCCAGGTCGCGTTCCGCGCGGTGGACATGAACGCCATCCCGGCCGACCTCCAGGGCTTCGATGCCTGCTGGAGCGCCTGCGCGCTGGAGCATCTCGGCTCCATCGAGCATGGCCTGCGTTTCATCGAGAACAGCCTGGCCACGCTGCGCCCGGGCGGCATCGCGGTGCATACCACCGAGTTCAACCTCGTTTCCGACGATGCCACCATCGAGTATCCCACCTGCTGCCTGTTCCGGCGGCAGGATATCGAGCGGCTGCTGGCCCGCCTCGTCGCGGCCGGGCATCGGCCCTGGGCGCTGAACCTGCACCCCGGGGCCGGCGAGATGGACGCCCATATCGACCGCCCGCCCTATGGGCTTCCGCATCTCAAGCTGGAGCTGGGTGGTTTCGTCACCACCTCAATCGGCATCGTGGTGGAGCGTGGGCCGGTGGCGGCCTGATCGGCGGCGGCGTCAGGCCCCGCCTCCGAAATAGATATAGTCGGTGCCGAACAGGGGTGTTGGCAACTGCGTCTGGGTCACCCCCGCCCAGGTCACCGAACTGTCGATCAGCCCATTGCCGTCGAGATCGGCATGGAGCGTGGCGCCCTGGTAGCCCGCCGTCCCGTCGCGTTCGACCCAGAGCAATTGGCTGAGGCCTGGCCGGTAGCCGAAGATCGTCAGCGTCTCGCCCGCCTCCCAATCCGTGATGGTGGACCAGGTGTTGAAGGCGGCCGCGCCACGGCCATCGATGAAGAAGATGTCCGAACCCCGGCCACCGATGAGGAAGTTGGAGCCCAGCCCGCCATCGACCACGTCATTGCCGCCGCCGCCATCCACCGCGTCGTCGCCCGACAGCGCATTGAAGAAATCGGCGAGGTCGGTGCCCAGCACGATATCGCCATCGCTGCTGCCCAGCAGCTGGTTTACCAACCCCTCGACCGGCCCGTCATAGCGGTCGGGCAGGACATAGCCGTCCAAGCCGCCGATCCGGCCATAGACCAGGCCCTGATCCGAAGGCCCACCACGCAGGGAATCCACGCGCAGGCCCGGCGCCTCACCGAACCGCACCTCTTCGATATCGGCGAGATCTACGCGCCCATCGATGCCGAGGACGATCAAGTGGCCGTCGCGGATGCCGTAGCGCGGCGGGCTGCGGCCGGCCAGGAAGACGGCGGTATCATCGCCCGGGCCACCATCGAGGCTGTCATTGCCGCCAGCCCCACTCAGCGTGTCATTGCCCTCGCCGCCGCGCAGCAGGTCACCGAACACCCCCCCCAACAGCGCGTCATCGCCCCGGCCGCCGGTCTCGCGATGCGGGGCATCGCCCCAATCCACCGTCACATCGGGCAGCGCGATGCGTGCCGGCGCGGTGCGGTCGAGCGTGAAGCCGCCCGGGCCGGCCAGGATGGTGATGCGCTCGAAAGCCCGCACCTCGGTGCCATTGTCGAAGACCAGCACCGGGGTGACACTGTCGAAATTCGCTTCGATGGCGAAATGCGCGCCGGAGGCGCGAACCTCGCCGGTCAGGTCGATGGTCAGGCTGTCATCAGGGCCGAAGCCGCCATCGAGCTTGTGCACGCCGCTGCCGACGATGATGTCATCAACAAAGCCATTGCCCGTGAAGTGCAGGTTTTCGATCGATGTCAGCACGATGCCATTGGCCATGAGCAGGTTGCCGCCCATGCCGCGGAAATCCTGCGTAATGCCGGAGCCGAAGCTGAAGCGCAGGTTCAGCTCCGCCATATCGGTGCCCTGGCCGCCATCGAGTTCGGCGCCGATATTGCTGGAGAGGACGTCGTTCCCGGCGCCGCCGCGCAGGGTGGAATAGGGTGCCGCGACGGCGCCGCCGAAGCCGAAGCCCAGATTGACCAGCCTGTCGGCGCCATCGCCGCCCTCCATCAGGTCGGAGCCGCCGCCGCCCTCGATGGTGTCATTGCCGTCGCCGCCGCGCAGCGTGTCGTTGCCATTGCCGCCGAAGAGCTGGTCGTTGCCAGCGCCACTGTCGAAGAGGTTGGAATTGGTCATGCCGCGCAGCAGGTCATCGCCGGCGCTGCCGGTGACGATGCTGCCATTCATGCCGCCGATGAATTCCACCGCCTCGAAATTCAGCGCCCGCGTGCCATCGGCCAGGGTGGTGCCGCGCAGATTTTGGTCATCCGGGTCCTGGTCGGTGAGGTGGCTGAAATCCCAGGCATTGCCGACATCATAGAGGGTACTGTCGACGACCAGCACGTCACGATCCTGGTCATCGGCGGGCAGGCGGCTGCGGACATTGTTCGCGTCCAGCGGCCCGGTCGGCGTTTCCTCACCGCCATCGAGCAGGTCGGCGCCCTTGGTCAGCGTGATCCGGTCATCGCCACCGCCGCCATAGATCTCGTCATGCCTGGCGCCGCCGGTCAGCAGGTCATCACCAGCCAGGCCGCGGATAGTGTTGGCCAGCCGGCCGGTTACGATATCGAAATAGCCGCCACCGCCGCCGCCCGCCCCGCCGATGCCGGGCAAGTTGGGCAGGAAGACCCGCTGCACCACCTCAACATCGACATCGCCGCCGAGGATGTTATCGCCATAGCGGCTGCCCTTGAGATTCACCCGCTCGAAGCCGCGCAGCACGGTGGCATCGGGCAGTGTACCGTTATTGGCATTGTTGGCGGGGTCGAAGGACAGCGTGATGCCGCTGGTGAAGCCCAGGGCGTCGAGCATCAGCAGGTCATTGCCCGCGCCGCCATCGAGCAGGTCGATCACGCCGGGGTGGCTGCCATCGCCATCCGCCGCGGTCTGCACGATGGTATCGTCGCCATCGCCGCCCATGACGAGGTCGGCGCCGCGGCTGCCGCGCAGCAGGTCATTGCCGCCATTGCCGAAGATCTGGTCGCGCTGGGCGCCGCCGGTGATGACGTCGGTATGGTCGCCGCCGTCGAAGAACAGCTGCTCGACACGGAACAGCTCCGTGCCGTCGGAGAGCCGGATCGCACCGGTCACCGCGTCGGTGCGGTTGAAATCCAGACTGATCCCGGTGGGCAGGCGGGCGCCGCTGCGGTCGATCACCACGGTGTCGAGGCCGTCGCCGCCATCGATGCTGTCGCGGTCCTCGCTGAAGATGGTGTCATCGCCAGTGCCGGCCAGGATGGTGTC
>CAYNBM010000025.1:0-59944 GCA_964395305.1 uncultured Rubritepida sp. | reverse complement strand
ATGCCCTGATCGGGCCGAATGGCGCGGGCAAGACCACGCTGATCGGCCAGTTGATCGGGGAGATCGCGCCCGATGACGGCCATGTCGTTTTCCTCGGTGCGGACATCACCCGCCTGCCCGTGGCCGCGCGGGTGAAGCGCGGCCTGGCCCGCAGCTTCCAGATCGTGCAGCTGCTCGATGACGACACGGCGCTGGCCAATGTGGCCCTCGCCGTGCAGGCGAGGGCCGGCCATTCCTTCCGCTTCTGGCGCGCCGCGGGGCGTGACCCGGCGCTGATCGAACCGGCCCGCGCGCTGCTCGACCAGGTGGGACTGGCCCGGCACGAGACCCGCGTCGCCGATCTCAGCCATGGCGAGCGGAAGGTGCTGGAACTGGCCGTCGCCCTGGCCGCGCGGCCAAAGCTTCTGCTGCTGGACGAACCCATGGCTGGCCTGGGCGCCGCCGAGAGCCTGCGGATGACCGAGACGCTGCGCACGCTGAAGGGCAGCTTCTCCATCCTCCTCGTGGAGCACGACATGGAGGCGGTCTTCGCGCTCGCCGACCGGATCACGGTGCTGGTCTATGGCCGCGCCATTGCCACCGGCACGGCCGCGGAAATCCGCGCCAATCCCGCGGTGCAGGAAGCCTATCTGGCCGAAGAGGTGCCGGAGTGATGCTCGAAGTCAGCGGATTGGAAGCCGGCTATGGCGCGTCCCAGGTCCTCTTCGATGTGTCGCTGCGCGTCGAGGAGGGCCAGGTCGCGACGCTGCTCGGCCGCAACGGCATGGGCAAGACAACCACGGTGCGCGCCATCATGGGGCTGAACCAACCGCGGGGCGGCAGGGTTGCGCTGCGCGGTGCCGCCATCGCCGGGATGGCGCCCGAGAAAGTGGCGCAGGCCGGCGTCGGGCTGGTGCCGGAGGGGCGAATGGTCTTCCCCACGCTCAGCGTGCGGGAAAATCTGGTGGCGACCGCGGCTGACAGGTTTTCCCGGACCAACCCGTGGAATCTCGCCCGCATTTTCTCGCTGTTTCCCCGGTTGCAGGAGCGGCAGGGCCAATCCGCCCGTACACTGTCGGGCGGCGAACAGCAGATGCTGGCCATCGGGCGCGCGCTGATGACCAACCCGCATCTGCTCATTCTGGACGAAGCCACCGAGGGGCTGGCGCCGGTGATCCGCACGGAAATCTGGCACACGCTGGCGGCACTGAAACGCGAGGGGCAGTCCATCCTTGTCATCGACAAGAATCTTTCGGCGCTGAAACGGCTCGCCGACCGGCACCATGTGCTGGAAAAGGGCCGCACCGTTTGGGCCGGCAGCACGGCGGAACTGGAACGTGACGCCGAGGCGGTCAGGGGCTGGATAGGGATCTGAGCATGTCGTTCCAGGCCTATCTCGACACCATCAAGGCGAAGACGGGGCTGGAGGCGGCGGACTTCATCCGTATCGCCGCCGAGAAGGGCTTCGCCAGGGACGGCAAGCTGCTGCCCGGCGTGAAGGCCGGCGCGATCCTGGATTGGCTGAAGGCGGATCACGATCTCGGGCGGGGCCATGGTATGGCCATCGTGGCGGTGCTGAAGGGCGATCCCCGGGCGGGTTGAGCGGGCGGGACGCTCAGCGCCGCCAGGCCCGCAGGCCGCGCCACACCCCCACCCCCAGCCCAACCAGAATCGCCCCCATCGGTGCGATGACGAAGACCACGCCCATGGCGAAGGCGCCCTCGCGCTGCGAGACGCCGAGCACCGAACCCGCCACCAAGGCCAGCGCGCCGATGGCCGGACCACCCAGCAAGGCCCCCAGCAGAAAGCCGCAAAACCCGGCCCAGGCAGCCCGGCCACCTCGCGTCGGCCGCCTGCCCTGCCGGAAGCCCAGGCCGCCGCAAAGGACCACCGCCGCCAGCGTAACGCCCCATGCCAGCGCCTCCGAATCCCAGCGCATGGCCAGCAACATCAGATAGGCCACGAAGCCCGACACCAGCCCGACGCCGGCGCCCAGCAGCAGGCCCAGCATGGCTCCGCGCACGGAGCCGCCCGGCAGTCGCGCCGACCGCGCACCCAGTGCCGCCAGCGCGTCCTGCAAAGCATAGGGGTCGGCCGGGTCGCCATTCTCCGCGACGGGCCAGGTCTCGATCAGCGCGTTGAATTCGGCCCGCTCTCCCTGGCCGATCCGTGCATCGATCCGGCGGATTTGGGCGTCGAGCGTGGGACCCAGGACGGGCGGGCCGGCCGCCCTGATCCGTTCCAGGCGGCTTTCCATCAATCCCCCACGCGAAATGCATCGGCTATACGCCGCACCGTCCCATCCGCCGCCACCACCACGACGTCGAAGCGCATGCCAGCCGCGCCGTGGTCAGGGTTTTCCGCCAGCCAGCATTCCGCCGCCATCACCAGCCGGGCACGCTGCCTGGGTTGCAGGGCAAAGGCGGCCTCGCGAAGGGAAGGCCTGGCCTTCACCTCGACGAAGGCCAGAAGCCCCGCGCGTTCCACCACCAGATCCAGCTCACCGCCGGGCGTGCGCACCCGCCTGCCCAGCACCGCCCAGCCATCGGCCAGCAGCGCCGCCTCAGCCAGCCGCTCCGCCGCCCGGCCTGTGGCCTCGGCGCGAAAACCCCGTTCAGGCCGTGGCGAGGACAGTGCGGATGGCGCCAAGCGCCTCCTCGATCATTGGCGCAGTGACGTCGAGATGGGTACACGCCCGCACCCGCCCGCCCAGGCCCGAGATCATGATGCCCTGCGCCCGCAGCCTGTCCTGGAACACATCCATGGCCACGCCGGTGGCATTGATGTCGAAGAAGACGAGGTTGGTCTCCGGCTCCTCCACCACCACCCCAGGCAATTGCCGCAAGCCGCGGGCCAGCGCCTTGGCATTGGCGTGATCATCCGCCAGCCGCTCGACATGGTGGTCCAGCGAATAGATCGCCGCCGCCGCGCAGATACCGGCCTGGCGCATCGAACCACCCAGCCGCTGCTTCCAGCGCCAGGCCTGGCCAATGAACTCTTCGGAACCACACAAAACCGCGCCCAGCGGCGCGCCCAGCCCCTTGGTGAAGTCCAGCCAGACACTGTCAAAACCCGCCACCATCTCAGCCGGCGAAACGCCCGCTGCGACGCAGGCATTCATCAGCCGGGCGCCATCCATATGGGTGTTCCAGCCCTGCGCCCGCGCCACATCGGTCACCTCGGTCAACTGCTGGAGCGACCAGACGGTGCCGCCGCCGATATTGGCGGTCTGCTCCACCTCCAGCAATTGCTGCGGCGGCGCGTAGCGGGTTTTGGGGCGAATGGCGGCGCGCACATCATCGGCGGTGAATTGGCCGCGCGGCCCCTTCAGCGGCAGGATCTGCACACCAGTCAGCGCCGCATGGGTGCCGCCCTCGCTGTGCAGGATATGGCTGGTCTCATGCGCCAGCACCTCATCGCCCTTCTTGCAATGGGTCAGAATGGCTATGACGTTGCACATCGTGCCCGACGGCAGGAACATCGCGGCCTCCTTGCCCATCAGCGCGGCCATCTTGTCGCACAGGGCATGGACGGTGGGGTCGTCGCCATGCTGCTCGTCGCCGACCTCCGCCTCCATCATCGCGGCTTTCATGGCCGGCGTCGGCTTCGTCTGGGTGTCGGAATAGAGGTTGATGCGAACGGCGGGGCTGCCCGCGGGCGGGCGATTGGGTGCGTGAACCATGATGTCACGCTAGCCCGCAATCGCCCTGGGTGGAAACACCCGGGTCGGAAATTGCCGGGCCAAGCACGGCTAGAGCATGATGCGTTGAGGCGGAATCGCCGAACACGCTGAATCATCTCTCAGCAACGGCTAGACCATGCGCAGTGAACGCATGTGAACGCAGCATGGTCTAGACGCAGATCGACCTGACACAGTCAGGACAATCTGGCTCTGGCGCGCCGCGCGCCGCCATGGCATCCCCCGCCCGCAACATAATGGAGGGTCTTTCATGGCTGGACATGGCGCGCCGCATGGCACGGAAAACAAGGGCGTGGCGTTGCTGATCGCGGTGCTCGCCCTGTTCCTGGCCATTGCCGAAACCGGTGCGAAATCGGCCCAGACCGAGGCGCTGAGCGCCAATATCGAGGCAGCGAACCTCTGGTCCTTCTTTCAGGCCCGCACCATCCGCCAGACCACGGTGCGCACGGCGGCGGAAGCGGCCGCACTCGCCCCTGTCGAAGGCTCGCCCGCGCAAATCCAGCGCTGGCGTGACACCGCGGCACGCTGGGAAAGCGAGCCCGATACCGGCGAGGGAAGGCGCGAGCTGATGGCCCGCGCCCGGGCCGCCGAGGCGAAGCGCGACCGCAGCCTGGAGCGCTACCACATGTTCGAATATTCCTCGGCCAGCTTCCAGGTCGGCATCGTCGTGGCCTCGGCCAGCATCATCACCGGGGTGGCGCTGCTGCTCTGGGCCGGGGTCGGCCTGGGGGTGCTGGGGGTGGCCTTGGCCGGGCTTGGTTTCTTCGCGCCTGGCCTGATCCACCTCTGATCATTCGGGGCGCAGGCCCGCGATGGCGATGGCCCGCCGCGCCTTGGCGAATTCGCCCTCCAGCAGGGCGCGGAAGCCCGGCGTTGTCAGTTCACCCGCAGTCGGCGGGGTGGCGCCGAAGGAGAGCAGGCGGGCCAGCACATCGGGGTCCGCCGCCGCCTCCGCCAACGCCGCCTGCAGCGTCGCCAGCACCGGCTCGGGCGTGCCGGCGGGCGCAAAGAGGCCCACGAAGCTTGAGGCCAGAAACCCCTCGACGCCCTGTTCGATAAAGGTCGGCACCTCCGGCACCTGCGGCGAGCGCAGGGCCGCGGAGACGCCGAGGATGCGCCCGCGGCCCTCGCGATGGATCTCCAGCACGGTGGGCAATTCGATCAACAGCCCATCGACATTGCCGGCCAGGAAATCCGACAGGGTCGAGCCGCCACCGCGGAATGGCACGTGCAGGATATTCGCCCCGGTCGCCGCCTTGAACAATTCCAGCGGCAAATGATTGGCACCGCCCACGCCCGACGTGCCGATGCTCACGCCATCGGGCCTGCCGCGCGAATAGGCCACCAGCTCCGCCAGATTCCTGGCGGGAATGCCCGGCCGCACGATGATCATCATCGGCACCTGGCCGAGCAGCGCCACCGGCACCAGGTCTGTCATCGTGTTGTAGCGCGGATTGGCCATCAGCAGCGGACCATTGACGATGGAGCCCGGGCTGCCGATCAGCAGGGTATAGCCATCAGGCCTCGACCGGATCACCGCCTCGGTCCCGATGGCGCCCGTGGCGCCGGAGCGGTTTTCCACCACCACCGGCTGGCCCAGCCGCTGCGCGATGCGCGCGCCGAACAGCCGCGCCGTGACATCGCTGTTGCCGCCGGCGGCGAAGGGCACGATGAAGCGGAGCGGGCGCTCGGGGAAAGCTGCCTGCGCCCGCGCGGCGGCGGGCAGCAGGGCAAGCAGCGGCAGGGCGCGGCGCGGCGTCATCGGTGGTTCCTCCAAATGGCAGACTCTTGTGGCCCGCTTCAGCTCCAATAGGGCGGGAAGGCCGCGTTTTTCTGCTCGGCTTCCAGAAGGCGCAGCATCGCGTGCCATTCCAGCACACCATAGGGCCGGCGGGTGCCGGGCTGGTAGAGATGCGCTGTCTTTTCCAGGATCTCCGTGCCGGGCATGGTCAGCTCGGTGCGGGCGGCCATGGCATCGACCTGGGCGCGGCAGGCGCTTTCCAGCTGGTACATGGTGTTGAAGGCCTGCTGCAATGTCGCACCCGCGGTCAGCAGCCCGTGATTGCGCATGATCATCGCGTCATGCGGGCCCAGATCGGCCACGATGCTTTCGCGCTCGGCCAGATCCACGGCGGGTCCGTAGTAATCGTGGTAGCCAATATGGCCGACGAAACGCATCGTCGTCTGCGTCAGCGGCAGCAGGCCGCATTTCATGCTGGCCACGGCCATCCCCGCCCGCGTGTGGGTGTGGATCACCGCCGCCACATCCGGCCGCGCGGTGTGGATGGCGCCATGGATGACGTAGCCGGATTTATTGATCCCGTAGTCGGTGTCCGGCTTCCAGATGATATTGCCCTCGACATCGATCTTGGCCAGCGAGGTCGCGGTGATCTCGCGGTAGAGCAGCCCGTAGAGGTTGATCAGCAGGTGCTCGGTGCCGGGGATGCGCAGGGTGATGTGGTTGTAGATCATGTCGGTCATGCCGTGCAGATCCATCAGCCGGTAGCAGGCGGCCAGGTCGCACCGCGCCTGCCATTCCGTCGCACTCACCTGGTCACGAATGCTGGGCCAGGATGTCGAGTAGCTGGGGGCGCGGGCGTCCATGCTCAGCGCCCCTGGAAGGCGGGTTTGCGCTTTTCCATGAAGGCGCGGCGGCCCTCGGCATAGTCGGCGCTGTCGAAGCAGGCGGCGGAGGCTGCGTCGATGGCGGCCATATCCGGGTCACGCTCCAGCACCGCGCGCACCGTGCGCTTATTGGCCAGCAGCGAGAGCGGAGCGTTGATGGCGAGCTGCGCGGTCAGTTTCCCCACCGCGTGGTCCAGCTCCTCGGCCGGAACCAGCTTGTTGATCAGGCCCATGCGCAACGCTTCGGCCGCCGAAAAACGGTCGCCCGACATCAGGATGAGATGCGCGTTGGACGGGCCGACGAGACCGACGAGGTGGCTCACCATGTCAAAGCCATAGGCGATGCCCAGGCGCGCCGCGGGAATGCCGAGCTCGCTGCCCTCGCTGGCGATGCGAATGTCGCAGGACATGGCAATGCCCATGCCACCGCCGAGGCAAAAGCCCTGGATCTTGGCGATGACCGGCTTGGGGAAATTGGCCAGTTTGAGCCGGCCATGGCCGGTCAGCCGGCCGTATTCTTTTTGGGCATCTGCGTCCGAACGGCTCTTCTCGAACTGGCTGATATCGGCGCCACTCACGAAGGCCTTGCCGCCCGCGCCTTCCAGCACGACGCAGCGCACGCTGGGATCGCTCTCGAAAGCATCGAGCGCCGAAGCCATGCCATCCCACATCGGGATGCTCATGGCATTGCGCTTTTCCGGCTGGTTGAAGGTGATGGTGCCCACGCCATCCTTGATGGAGGCCAGGATTTTTCCGTCTGCGAATTCCATGATCAGGTCCCTAAGGCGCCGGAGGCGCGAAGTGTGGCAATGTCGGCCGGCGACATGCCGGCTTCGGTGAGAATCTCGTCGGCGTGCTCGCCCAGGCCGGGCACACCGCGATGCACGCCCGGTGTCAGGCCCTCGATGTTCAGCGGCGTGCGCACGACATGCGCGGTGCCAAGGCGCGCATGCGGCACCGGCCAGGACATGCCGAGATGCTGGACCTGAGGGTCCTCGAACACCTCGCGGATGTTGTTGATCGGCCCGCAGGGGATGCCGGCCTGCTCCAGCCGTTCGATCCACCATTCCGAGGGGTGCTTTTTCGTCTCCTCGGAAATGGCGGCGTTCAGCGCCGCGCGGTCCTTGGTGCGGCCGGTGGGGGTGCTCCATTCGGGCTTTTCCAGCCAATCCTCACGCCCCGCCGCGCGGGCGAAAACCTCCCACAGCTTGGGCGAGGAGGCGGCGATGTTGATCGGCTTGTCGGCGGCGGGGAATACCCCCATCGGCGTGTTCACCGGGTGGTCATTGCCGGCCTGGCCCGCCACCTCGCCATCCATCAGCCAGCGCGTGGCCTGGAAGTCGAGCATGAAGACCTGGGCTTCCAGGAGCGAGGTGTGCACCCAGCGGCCGCGGCCCGTCTTGGTGCGTTCGAACAATGCCATCATCACGCCGAGTGCGAGCAGGTTGCCCGCCGTCAGGTCATCGATGGGAATGCCCACGCGCATCGGGCCCCGCCCCGGCTCGCCGGTGATCGACATCAGCCCGCCCAGCCCCTGGGCGATCTGGTCCACACCGCCGCGATTGCCATAAGGGCCGGTCTGGCCGAAGCCCGAGATGGAGGCATAGACCAGCCGCGGATTCAGCGCGGTGAGGGTTTCGGGGTCGATCTTCAGCCGGTGCTTGACCTGCACGCGCATGTTCTCGACCAGCACATCGGCCGTGGCCGCCAGGCGCAGGAAGGCGGCGTGACCTTCGGCACTCTTCAGGTCCAGCGCGATGCCGCGCTTGTTGCGGTGCAGGTTCGTGGAATCGAAGCCATCCCGTGCGCCACCAAAGCCGTCATTATTGCCCGGCGGTTCAACACGAATGATGTCGGCGCCCCAATCGGCGAGGTGCCGCACACAGGTGGGACCGGCGCGGGCGAGTGTGAGGTCGAGCACCTTGAGGCCCGAAAGCGGCAACGTTTCCATAACCGCCAGTCAAGCGCGCGGCGGGGCCTTTGCCAAGGCGATGGCCTCCAGAATGGGCTGGAGTTCACCAATATGATTGGCCAGCAGCAACACCAGCTTGGCGTCGAGCTTTTTCGACCCTTCGGCCGAGAGGCCACGATGGGCGTCCATCAGCGCGGCGTAGAGCGCGTCGGGGTCGGAAAGCCGGGGTTCGGTGTTCAGGCGCATAGGGCTGCCCGATGCGCGGCGGCGATGGCTTCGGCGTCCCCGGCCGGGAAGCGCGCGGCGATGTGCTGGTCCGGCCGCAGCAGCAGCGCCTCGCCCGGCGAGAGATCGAGGCGAGCGGCGGCCAGGCCGGAATGGTCCTCCACATCGCGGCCGAGCGTGATGGCGCGCAGGGCGGTGGCTGGTGGCATATCCCGCGCGAGGACCGAAAAATCGCCCCCGAGATGGCGCAGCAGCCAATCCGGCTGCCCCGCGCAAAGGATCGGCGCATCGGGCGCCGGGCGGCCATGGCCCTCATAGGGGCGGGAGAGACGGCCGGAATTCACCACCGGGCGGGCGAAGGCGTGGGTTGCCGCCAGTTCCAGCACGGCATCGCGCCAGGCCCGCGCGGCGTCGCTTTTGGGGGTGATGAAATCGGTGCTGCGGGTGGAGTGGAGGATGTTCTCATCGGCCGCCGGAATGCGCTCGGCATCATAGGTGTCGATGAGCGCCTCCGGCGCCTCGCCGGCCAGCACGGCAGCCAGCTTCCAGCAGAGATTGTCGGCATCCTGCACCCCGCCATTGCCGCCGCGCGCGCCGAAGGGCGAGACCTGATGCGCGGCGTCGCCCACAAACAGGATGCGCCCATGCCGGAACCGTTCCATCCGCCGGCAACGAAAGGTGTAGAGGCTGATCCATTCCAGCTCGAAAGCCGTCTGCGGCCCCAGCATGGCGGCGACGCGGGCGCGGACGCGTTCGGGGTCACGCTCGGTTTCCGGATCGGCGTCCCAGCCGAGCTGGAAATCGATCCGCCAGACATTGTCGGGTTGCTTGTGTAGCAGCACGGATTGGCCGGGGTGGAATGGCGGGTCGAACCAGAACCAGCGCTCCGTCGGGAAGTGCTCCGCCATGACGACATCGGCGATGAGGAAGCGGTCGCGAAACACCTGCCCCTCGAAAGACAGGCCCAGCGCGCGGCGCACGAAGCTGCGCGCGCCGTCGGCGGCGATCAGCCAATCGGCATGCAGGGTGTAGTCGCCGGCGGGGGTTTCCACGGTCAGGCGCGCGCCATCGGGGCGGTTCTCCACCCCCTTCACCGCATGGCGCCAGCGCAGTTCCACCAACCCCGTCGCCTCGCAGGCCTCCACCAGCCAGGCCTCGGCATAATACTGCTGGAGGTTCACGAAGGCGGGGTATTCATGCCCCGATTCGGGCAGCAGGTCGAAGGAGTAAGCCTCACGCTCGCCATGGAAGACGCGGCCCTGGTTCCAGGTGATGCCCTTCTCCAGAAACCGCGCACCCAGCCCCAGCCGCCCGAAAATCTCCAGCGTGCGCTTGGCGAAGCAGATGGCGCGGCTGCCGGTGGAGACGGTGTCGTCATCATCGAGCAGCACCACGCCGATGCCGGCCCGCGCGAGGTCGAGTGCCGCCGTCAGCCCCACCAGCCCGCCGCCCACGATCACCACCCGCGCCGCGTCCTCGGCGCGGGGCGGCGGCACGGCGGCATAGCGGGGGGCGGCAAAACGCATCAATGCGCTTCGGCGGGTTTCATCGGCGTACCCTTTTCCAGCGCCTGCCACATCGCCACGTCGCGCTCGGCCGTCCAGATGCGCGGATGGGCGATGCCGGAGGCCTCGTCATAAGCGCGGGAGACGTTGAAGGGCATGCAGTGTTCAAAGATCACCCACTCGCCATATTTCGGGCGCATGCCGTCCATCGCGTGCTGGTAGCATTCGCCGAGCGACCAGCCCTTGGCCACCGCCTGCTGGGCGAGGGCGAAGAGGTCGGCGGTGAAGGCGGCCGTATCGGCAATGCCCTGCGCAACATCGCCCTTCGTCAGCAGCGCGCGGCCACGCCCCGGCACCAGCTTTTCCGCGCCCAACGCGCGCACCGCGGCCAGCGTCGCCGGCCAATCGGCGAAATGCGCATCGCCGCAATAGGGTGTCGCGCCGAATTCCACCGTGTCGCCGGCGAAGAGCACCTTTTCCTTCGGCAGCCAGACGACGGTGTCGCCCGCGGTGTGGCTGCGGCCGATATGGATGACCTGCGCCTCACGCTCACCCAGCCAGAGGGTCATGGATTTGTGAAAGGTCTGGGTCGGCCAGGTCAGGCCGGGTACGGTCTCGCGCCCGCGGAACAGGCGCGGAAAGCGGCCGATCTCGCTGTCCATGTCCTGCGCGCCGCGCTCCACGATCAGCGCGCGCGTCGCATCGGAGCAGATGATGGAATGTGCGGGGTAGCCCGAGGCGCCGAGCACGCGCACGGCGTGGTAATGGCTCAACACCACCTGGCGCACCGGCAGGGGCGTGACATCGGCAATGCGCTTCTGGACATCGGCCGCCATCAGTGGCGTGGCCTGGGCATCAACCACCACCACGCCGTCACGGCCCACGATCACGCCGGAATTCGGATCACCCTCCGCCGTATAGGCGTAGAGCCCCGGCCCCAGCTCATCGAATGAGACGTGCTTGTCCGCCAGATCATTGGTCGAGGCGAAGCTCATGGCGCCGATCTCCCTTGTGTTGGGGCCGAGATTGGTTTCAAATGTAACGAATGTCAACGTCCTTCGACCTGGCCGCGTTCCTGCCCTATCGCCTGGCGGTGGCGGCGGCGCGGGTCTCCGCGCGGTTCTCCGCACAGTATGAAAAATTCGGCATCACCATCCCGCAATGGCGCGTGCTGGCGGCGCTGGGCAGTTTTGGCGAGACCCATGCGCAGCGTCTGACCATGCTGACCACCATGGACAAGGTGAAGGTCAGCCGCGCCGTGGCCGGGCTAGAGGCGTCGGGCCTGCTGCGCCGCCGCGCCGATGCCGATGACGCGCGGCGCGACCTGCTGCGGCTGACGGCAAAGGGCGGCCGGCTCTACCGGGAACTGGTGCCGCTGGCCCAGGCCATGCAGGCCGAGCTGCTGGCCGAATTGCCGCCCGGTGCCGCGGCCGCGCTGGAGGCCGCCCTGGACCGGCTCAGCCGTTGAGGCCCAGCGCCAGCGCCCGGATATCGGCCGCTGCAGGGCTGGTGGGGTGGCGCAGCAGCAAGGGTTGCTGATGGCGGATGGCATCCGCCACCCTGGCATCCCGCCGGACCGCGCCGGCGAAGGCCACCGGCGCGCCCAGGAAATTCCGCGCCGCGCCATCCAGCACCTGCCAGACCCGCAGCCCGGCAGCACCGCCGGCCATATTGGCGATGATCCGCGCATCGGCATCCGGCCGGTCGCGCCGGAGCAGCTTCAGCACGGCATAGGCATCGGTCAGGCTGGTCGGCTCCTCGGTCGCGATGATCAGCGCCAGGTCGGCCATTGCCAGCAACCGCCGCTGCGCGATCTGCACGCCTGCGCCGATATCGAGCAGGACGGCCGAGAAGCCGCCACGGGCCGTCTGCAGCAGCAATGCCATCGACTCCGGCCCCACCCCGGCCAAGGCGCCGCTGCCGGAGCGGCCAGGCAGCACCGAGAAGCCGGCGGGATGCACCTGCAAGGCTGCCTCCAGCCCCGCTCGTCCAGCCAGCACCGTGCCCAGATCCGGCCCGATCGGCAGGCCCAGCTGCACATCCACATTGGCCAGGCCGAGATCGGCATCGATCAGCAGCACCCTCTCCCCCGCCTCGGCCAGCGCCTGGGCCAGGCCGATGGCCAGCACCGTCTTGCCCACGCCGCCCTTGCCCGAGGCGAGTGCCATCACCCGCCCGCTCATTCAGCCCGCCCCTGCAGCCGTGCAGCCAGGAAGGCGGCGGTGATGGGCGTAAGGCCCCGACCGGGGTCGGGGCTGGTGCCGGCCTCGGTCATGGCGAGGCCGACGCGCGCAGCGGCCAGGGTGCTGGCAATGCGCCGCGCCACATCAAGCCGCGTGGGCAGCAGCAGCGTGGCGCCCAGGGCGAGGAATGCGCGTGCCTCCTCCCGCGCCTCTTCGGGGCAGAGCCCGGCTTGCTGCACCAGCACGGTATGGCCGAGACCTTGGATCAATGTGGAAAGCGCCTTTGCGGCCGCGGGGTCGAAGGGATTGCAGCCGGCGGTATCCACCAGCACGGTCTGGCCGGGAGCGGCGCGCTCCACCGCCTTGACCAATGCGGTGCGGGTCGTTGCGACGGCGAAGACGAGGCCCAGCACACGGGCGAAGGCGGCGAGCTGTTCCACCGCCCCCGCCCGCTCGGCATCCGTCGTGATGACCAGCGGCGGCCGGCCGGCCAGGACATGCCGGGTGGCCAGCTTCACGCAGGTCAGGGTCTTGCCCGCACCTGGCGTGCCGACCAGGATGAGCGGCCGGTCGAGCGGCAGGCCGGCCATGGCGGGGCCGGCGGCGGGCTCGGGCTCGACCATCCAGGGCTCGTCATCGGCGACGCCGGGCCCATGTGTGGTGGCGGTGATCTCCACGCCATGACGCAATTCGCGCGTCTGCAGCAGAACGGCATTCTCGCCCAGGGCGGCGCGCAGCTGTGCCATGGCGGCCGGCATGTTCGCCGCGCGGAAAGTGCTGAGTTTCACTCAGATCGAACCCAGAGTGCGGATGCGCACACGCGGATGGATCTCAGCCTGGGCCAGCACAGCCGTGGCTGGGCGAAAACGCTCCACGATCGCGCGCAGATGCGGCCGCAATTGGCCCGAGCAGAGCAGCACGGCATTCTCGCCCTGCTCATCGGCCAGATCCAGCAGGCTGCGCAGCCGGCCCAGGAATTCCTGCAGCCGGTGCGTCTCCATCGCGAGTTGCCGGTCCTCGGCTGGGCCGACCAGCGCTTCGGCGAAGGCCACCTCCCATTCCGGCGAGAGCGTGATCAGCGGGACATGTCCCGAAGGGCCACGCGCCGCCTCGCTGATCTGCCGCGCGAGCTTGCCGCGCACCACCGCCAGCATCGCCGGCAGCGAGCGCAGATTGGCCGCCAGCGCCTCCTGCACGCCTTCGAGAATGGTCGGCAGGTCGCGGATCGAGACCCGCTCATTGACCAGCGCCTGGAGGACCCGCTGCAAGGCCGACACACCGATCTGCTGCGGAATGAGGTCGGAGACCAGTTTTTGTTGCTCGCGCGGGAGTTCGTCGAGCAGCTTCTGGGTCTCGGAAAAGCTCAGCAGCTCGGCCATGTGCTCGCGTACGATCTCGGTCAGGTGGGTGGCCAGCACGCCTGGCACATCCACCACCGTGGCGCCGCGGGCCAGCGCCTCCTCGCGCAGGCGCTCCTCGATCCAGAGCGCGGGCAGGCCGAAGCTGGGCTCCTGGGTGCGCTCGCCCGGCAGGTCGGGCACGCCGCCATTGGGATCGATGGCGAGCAGCAGTGGCGGGCGGAGCTGGCCGCGCCCGGCCTCAATCTCCTTCACCCGCACGATATAGGTATCGGAGGGCAGTTCGAGATTGTCCTGAATGCGGATCGAGGGAAGAACAAACCCCATCTCCTGGGCGATGGCGCGGCGCAGGCCGCGGATCTGCTCGGTCAGCCGCGGCGCGTCACCGGCGGCAAGCGATAGCAGCCCGTAGCCGAGCTCAAGGCGCAGCAGGTCCATCCGCAGCACCTGGGCCACCGGCGGTTCGGCCTCGCCACCCGGCGCCACGCCCTCCTCGCTGGGCGCCGGCGCCATGTCTTTCTTGCGGCGAAACCAGGCCGCCGCGCCCGTTCCGCCAGCCAGCAGGGCGAAGGGGATCAGCGGCATGCCCGGCAGCACGCCCATCAGGGCGGAGACGCCCGAAGCCACGGCCAGCGGCTTCCAGCCGCCCAGATCGCGCGCCATCTGCACATCCGCCCGCTCCTCGCCCGCCGCCTTGGTCACCACGATGGCGGCGGCGACGCTGACCAGCAGGGCCGGGATCTGCCCCACCAGCCCATCGCCCACGGTGAGTATGGAATAGGTCTCCACCGCCTCGGCCAGCGGCATGCCATGGCGCAGCAGGCCGATGCCGAAGCCGCCGAGCAGGTTGATGAAGGTGGAGACCAGGCCCGCGATCGCGTCGCCCTTGACGAATTTCGAGGCGCCATCCATCGCGCCGTGGAAGCTGCTTTCTTCCTCCAGTTCCTTGCGGCGATGGCGGGCCTGCTTCTCGTCGATGGTGCCGGCATTGAGGTCGGCATCGATCGCCATCTGCTTGCCGGGCAGGCTGTCGAGATGGAAACGCGCCGAGACCTCGGCCACACGGCCCGCGCCCTCGCTGACGACGACATGGTTCACCAGCAGCAGGATGGCGAAGACGATCATGCCCACCACGATATCGCCGGCCATGAGGTAGCCGCCGAAGGCCGCCACCACATCGCCCGCCGCCTGCGGCCCCTGATGGCCATCGGCCAGGATGGCCCGCGTGGTGGCGACGTTCAGGCCCAGGCGGAACAGCGTGGTGATCAGCAGGATCTGCGGAAAGGAGGCGAATTCCAGCGGCCGCTTCAGCAGCAGCGCCACCATCAGCACCAGCACCGAGACGGTGATGTTGATCGCCAGCGCCGCATCGAGCAGCACCGGCGGCAGCGGCACCACCAGGATGGCCAGCACCAGCAGGACGCCGGCCACCAGCGCCGCGTCGGTGCCGATGCGGATGCGCGTGAGCCAGGCCGGCAGGACCATTCCCCCCATCGCTCAGCGCAGCTCCAGCGGCATCATCTCGCCGGGTGCAAGCTGGCTGGCGGCCGGAGGCACGGCGACGCCCTGGCCGCGGTACTCATGCAGCTTGTTGCGCAGCGTTCGGATGGAGATGCCCAGGATCTCGGCCGCGCGGGTACGGTTGCCAAGGCAACGGCCCAGCGTCTCCAGGATCAGCTCGCGCTCCACCTCCTCCATCCGGCGACCGACAAGGGCGGCCACCGGGCTTGCCGCGGCGCGCGGGGCGGTGATGGCCGCGGCCGGCTCGGCCACCGCCTGGAAGGGGGTTGCGGCCAGAAGCTCGATCGCGTCCGGGCCGATCTCCCGGCCTTCAGCCAGCAGTACGGCGCGATGCAGCGCGTTCTCGAGCTCGCGCACATTGCCCGGCCAGGCATGGCCCAGCAGCAGCGATTGCGCCGCGGGGGCCAGGCCACGCTGCGGCAGGCCGTTCACCTGGGCGTAGCGCCGGGCGAAATGCTCGGCCAGCGGCAGGATATCGGCCACCCGCTCACGCAGGGGCGGGATGCGCAGCGCCACGACATTGAGGCGGAAATACAGATCCTCGCGGAAGCGGCCGGCGCGCACCTCGGCCGCAAGGTCGCGATGGGTGGCCGCCAGGATACGCACATCGATCTTCACCGGCGCCGAGCCGCCCAGCCGATCCACCTCGCGCTCCTGGATCGCGCGCAGCAGCTTGGCCTGCAGATGCGGCTGCATCTCGCCGATCTCATCGAGCAGGATCGTGCCACGATCCGCCTGCTCGAATTTCCCGCGCCGCGCGGCCACCGCGCCGCTGAAGGCGCCCTTCTCATGGCCGAACAACTCGCTCTCAAGCAGGCTCTCCGGTAGGGCGGCCACGTTGAGTGCGACGAAGGGCCCGCGCGCCCGGCGCGAGGCGGCATGGATGTGCCTGGCCATCACCTCCTTGCCCGTGCCGCTCTCGCCCGTGATCAGCACCGAGGCCTCGCTGCGCGCGACCTGGGTGGCACGATCGAGCAGCGCGCGCATCGCGCCATCGCGCACCACCGGCGCGTCATCATCGCCGGAGACGGCGGCGAGCATGGCGGCGATCAGCTCGGAATCGGGCGGCAGGGGCAGGAAATCCCGGGCGCCGGCGCGAATCGCGCGCAGCGCCGCCTCGGCATCCTGGGTGCGGCCGCAGGCGATGACGGGGGTGGCGATCCGCTCCTCGATCAGGGTCTGCACCAGCCAGGCGACATCATGGGCGATGTCGCAGAAGACGAGGTCGGCGCCCTGGCTGCGCAGCACCTCCAGCCCGGCCAACGCGCCATCGGTCTGCAGCAGGCTCGCACCGCGGCCATGGGCGAGGCGCGCCGCCTGGCCCAGCTCACCCTCCAGCGTGCCGATGATCAGCAACCGCGCCATCAGCCGGCCCTGTCGGATTTGACGATCTCGGTCATGGTGACACCCAGGCGGTTGTCTTCCACCATCACCACCTCGCCACGCGCGACGAGGCGGTTGTTCACGTAGATATCCACCGCCTCGCCCAGCTTGCGGTCCAGTTCGACCACAGCGCCGCGGCCGAGCTTGAGCAGTTGCGACACCTGCATGGTGGCGCGCCCCAGCACGGCCGAGACCTGCACCGGGATGTCATAGACCGCCTCCATGTCACGCGGGCCGGCCGGGTTGGTGCGCATGCCGGCCAGTTCGGTGGCGCTGGCGGGTTCGAAGGTCTCGGGTGTGTCGCTCAAGCGATCATCTCCTCATCACGGCCTTCGGCCAGGTTGATCTGTCCCTGGGCGGCCAGGTCCTTCGCCGCGAGCACCACGGCGGCCTGCGCCTCGTCGACATCCTTCAGGCGCACGGGGCCTAGCCCCGCGATATCGTCGCGCATCAGCTTCGACGCACGCTCGGTCATGTTCTTCAGGAACATCTCGCGCAGTTCGGGCGAGGCGCCCTTCAGCGCCAGCGTCAGCTTATCCTTCTCCACGCTGCGCAGCAGCACCTGGACGCCGGGCCCATCCAGCCGCTTCAGATCGTCGAAGGTGAACATCAGGCTGCGGATGCGCTCGGCACTGTCACGGTTGCGCTCTTCCAGCGAGGAGAGGATGCGCGCTTCGGAAGCGCGGTCGAGATTGTTGAAGATCTCGGCCATGACCTCGTGGCTGTCGCGCCGCTGGCTGCGGGCGAGGTTGGACATGAATTCGGCCTTGAGCGTCTTCTCGACACCCTCCAGCGCTTCCTTCTGCACATTCTCCATCCGCAGCATGCGCATCACCACCTCCATGGCGAAGCCTTCGGGCAGCAGGGAGAGCACGCGGGCTGCGTGTTCAGGGCGGACCTTGGAGAGCACGACGGCCACGGTCTGCGGGTATTCATTCTTCAGGTAGTTCGCCAGCACAGCCTCATTCACATTGCCCAGCTTGTCCCACATGGTGCGGCCGGCGGGGCCGCGGATCTCCTCCATGATCTGCTGCACGCGATCACGCGGCAGGGTCTTGAGCAGCAGCCGCTCGGTGCTCTCGAAACTGCCGATGAGGTTGCCGGTCTGGCCCAGCGCACGGGAGAATTCATCCAGCAGAGCCTCGACCTCGCTCGCCGGCAGGGTGCCGAGCGTGGACATCGCCACGGACAGATCGCGGATCTCGTCCTCATGCATGCGGGCGAGGAGTGGCGCCGCTTGTTCCTCGCCAAGCGCGAGCATGAGTGCCGCGGCCTTTTGCGGGCCGGTCAGGGGGCGGTTCATGCGTCTTCTCCCGGGGTCAGCCAGCGCCGGACCACGACAAGCGATTCATCGGGCTGGGACCGCACCAGATCGACCAGCCGCTGCATCGAGGAGGCGCGCATCTCGCCATCGATGTTCCTGATCGCGACCATCTCATCCGCAACAGGCGACAGGGCGTTGGCGGGCGAGCCGTCGGGCAGCTTGGCCACCATCACGGGCTTGCCCTGGGCGTCCAGCATGGGCTTGCCCGCGTCATCCAGGGCGGGCACCGCCACGCCACCGGCCAGGGCCGGCTGCGGCACCAGCGAGATCGCCAGCCGCCGAGCCACCGGCCGGCCCACGAGAAGGATGGCCAGCAGCGCCACCAGCGCCAGCACCGCGGTTTCGATCAGTCGCGCCACCGTGGCCTGCGGCAGGTCGATGCCGAACATGCCGGTCGGCGGCGCCGGAATTTCCGCCTCGGCGAAGCGCATGGAGACGACCTCCACCCTGTCGCCGCGTTGCTCATTGAAGCCGATCGCGCCGCGCACCAGCGTGGTCAGCCGCGCCAGCTCCTCGGCCGTGCGCTCGCGCACCCTGGGCGCCGCGCCCTCGACCGGCTCGACCACGCCATCGACAAGCACGGCAACCGAAAGGCGACGGATCACGGGATGTTCGCGCAGCGTGCTGCGGGTGGTGCGGCCGATCTCGAAATTCGTGGTCTCCTCCTGCCGCGATTCGGAGGAGCCGCCGCCGCCCGGCGTGCTTTCACCGCCCGGCAGGTTGTTGGCGACCGAGACATTGGCGGGCTCCGCCCCACGGCTGCTTTCGGTGCTGGACTGGGTGCTGCGGGGCACCTGGTTCTCGGGGTCGAAGCGCTCCTCGCGCAGCTCGACGCGCTCGAAATCCAGCTCGATGGATGCCTCGGCGCGGACGCGACCTGCCCCCAGCGTGCGCTCCAGCATCTCCTCGATGCCGCGGGCCATGCGCAGTTCCTGCGCGCGGCGCATCTCCTCCTGCGTGGCGGCACCGGCGGCGCCGCCGAGCGCCTGCCCGCCGCGCGCCAGCAACTCACCACGGCTGTCGATGATCGAGATGTTGCGCGGCTGCAGCCCGGGCACCGCGGTGGCCACGAGATGCAGCACCGCCTGCACCCCCTCGCGGTCGAGCCGCTGGCTGCCCTGCATGCTCAAGACGACGGAGGCCTGGGCATCGGCCCTCTCGCGCGAGAAAGCCTCGCGCCGGGGCAGCACGAGATGAATGCGCACCGCCCGGACGCCGGACATGGTGCGGATGGTACGCTGCAATTCGCCCTCCAACGCGCGCAGGCGGTTCATGTCCTGCTGGAAGGGGGTGGTGGTCAGGCTTTCATTGCGGTCGAACAGCTCGTAGCCGACGCTGCCGCCGGCGGGCAGGCCCTCCCGCGCAAGGGACAGCCGCAGCCTGGCCACATCCTCGGCCGGGACCATGATCTGGGTGCCGCCACCGGTGATGCGGAAGGGAATCCGTGCCCGCTCCAGCGACTGCACCACCGCGCCGGCATCGCGCGTGTCGAGATCGCCATAGAGCAGCGCCATGGGCGGGGTGGCGCCGCGCATGGCCAGCAGGGTGATGCCCAGCAGCAGCGCCGCCGCAACGCCGCCCAGCGCGGCCAGCCGCAGCCGGCCCAGGCCCATGAGGTTGTCGAACAGCGCCTTCACGCGCGCCGGCTCCCAGCGAGAATCGGCGAGGCTCGCGACGTATCTTGATGGTTGGCATCCGGCATGGCGGCAGAATGTGCCGGCCGTGGTTGCGGGAAGGTTAAGCCCGACCGCCCAGCACGGTCTTCACGGCGATATCATTGCCACAAGGCCTTTCTCACCTGGTCGGGCGATGATCATGGCTGCACCGATCGCAGCTTGTCATAGCTCAGAGCCAGCGCGCCGAACCGGATATTCACGCCGCCATCGCTGCGCTCCACGCTGGTGGGCCGGGCCAGCACACCGGCCGTGATGCCCACGGTGGCGCCATTGCCGTCGCGCCCCTGGATGGTGAAGCCGTAGGCGCCATCGGCCAGCTGTCTTCCGTTGCTGTCGCGGCCATCCCAGTTCCAGGTGCTGTTGCTGCCCGCGACCAGGCTGGGCTGGGCCTCGCGCACCACGCGCCCGGTACGGTCGGTCACCTGGATCACGGCGCTGCGGGCGGCTCCGGCGGCGGGCAGGCGCAGACCCGCCTGGCTGTTCTGCAGCACCAGGTTGCTGCTCTCCATCTCCACCACCCGACCCAGGATGTCCGAGGCGGCGGTCAGCGTATTGCCCTGCTGCAGGCTGATGAGCTGCTGCAGGTTGGTGTTGGTCTGCACCTGCTGCTCGACGGCCGAGAACTGCACGAGCTGCTCGGTCATCTTGTTCACGTCCATCGCATTGGTCGGGTCCTGGTTGCGCAGCTGCGTGGTGAGCAGGGTCAGGAAGGTATTGAAATCCGCGCCCAGCCCGGTGGAGGAGGCCTTGGCCTGGCGTTGCCCGCTGGTGCCCGTGGTGCCGGCAGCGCTGGTGGTGATGGCGGATGTGGTGGCGCTCATCGCGATTCCTTTCAGTCAGATCTGCATGTCGAGCAGGGAGGCGGGCAAGACCATCGGCTGGGCCGGTGCCGGGGTCTCGGGGCGGGGCTGGCGGCCGCGCTGCCCGGGCTGCTGCTCCTGGCGGGACTGGCCGTCCTGGCCCGCCATCTCGAAGCGAATGCCTTCGGCGTTGAGGCTGATCCCGCTCTGCGCCAGGCCCTGCTGAAGGTCACGCTGATCGCGCGCCAGCAGGCTCAGGGTCTCCGGCCGTTCGGCGATCAGACGCAGGCTCGCGCCATCCGCATCGCGTCCGACCCGGATTTCCAGCCGGCCGAGTTCCAGCGGTTCGAGCGTGACCGAAAGGGTGTTATTGCCGCCCGGCGAGACCAGCATCGCAATCGCGATCGGCAGCATCTGGCGCGCGGGGGGCATCGCTGCCGGGCGCGGCGCATCGCGCTGGGGCTCGGCGGGCAGGGCGGTCAGCGCTGCCGCGGCGCTTTGCTCGATCATCCCAGGGCCTGCGACCAAGCCGTAATCCAGGCCTGCGCCGGCCTGGATGGCGGGCTGGGTCAGGCCATGGCTGCTCTCGCGCGGGATGATCGCGGCGGCGGGCGCGACAGCCGCGATCGCCGTCGGCGCCGGCCCGTCGAGCGACAGGGCGGAATCGGGATGGCCATGCGGCGGGCTCTCGCCGGGTTTGTCGGCCTGTCGCTGCGGCAGGCGGCTGAGGGCGGCGCCGCCATGCGGCGATGGCTGGCTCTGGGTCGCACCAGCCTGGGCAGCAGCCGCCAGCAACTGGCCCGGGGTCGGGGGCGCTGCGAGGGGTTGTTCGCGATCCGGTATGGGCAGCGCGGCCAGGGCCGGCGCCGGCGCCGCCAGCGCGGCTGATGTCGCCGGCAGCAGGCCGGCGGATGGCGTGACAACCCCGCCATCGGGCATCGGCTGCGTCTCGGCGGCGAGGGTGGCCGCGGGTGATTGCGGCGATGTTCCCGGCGGTACCTCGCGCCCTGGCACTGGGGCCGAGGGAGCCATGGTCGGGCTCGCGGAAGCGTCAGGTGCTGGAATGGGTGCAGCGGCGACAGGGGAGACGACTGGCGGGGGAGGCGTCGCAGGCAGGCTCGGCTCCGGCAAGGGCTGGGCTGTCAGGGACTCGGCCAGCGCGACCTCAGGCAGCGCGACCTCGGACACGGCCGGCTCATCCCGCGGGGCCAATGTCAGCCCCTCGGTGGCGAGGGCAGGCTCGGGCGGTAAGGCCATCGCGATCTCCTCCAGCTCCTGGGAGAATGCCAGCAGATCAGGCGCAAGGACCCAAGGCGGAGGAGCCAGGTCGCCGCCGGAAGGGCTGATGCGCAGGCCCGGCGGGGCCGCAAAGGCCAGGCCGGCCACGCCGGGACCGGCAGGCAATGCCGTCGCGCGGCGCAGGGCGTCACCAAAGCCCGCGCCATCCCCGGGACTCTCGGCCGCTGCGGCAAAGCCGGGAAGTTGCGATGGCGGCTGAATCGCGAGGCTGGCATACATGGTGCGGTGATCCTCCAGGCGGCCGGCCTGGAATGCCCGGACGCCGCAGTGAGGCGGTGATTGCACGGGGCATGCCAGGGCGCCGGGCGGAAAGCGCGGCAGCCCGACGGCAGAATTTGCCGCCTTCGGCCCGAATCTGCCGGCCGCTCCACGCCGCGGGGCTGGCATGAAAGCTGCGTGGCCCGGGTTGGCCGGCCCTTCGGCCCATGCCGCCAGACGCCCCCCGGGCCATGGCGGCACATCACCCCAGTGACAGGACACAGCATGTCCCTTTTCGGTGCCATGACCGCCGCGATCAGCGGCCTCAGCGCCCAGTCGCGCGCGCTGGGCAATGTCTCCAACAATCTCGCGAACAGCCAGACCGTCGGCTACAAGCGGGTCGATACCAGCTTTGTGGATCTGGTGACGCAATCCTCCCGCACCACCAATTCGCCCGGCTCGGTGCTGGCACGGCCGGACTATACCAACTCGGTGCAGGGCACCGTCGAGCAGTCCGATATCCCGCTCGCCCTGGCCATCGGCGGCCAGGGTTTCTTCTCCGTCGCGGCGGAGCGTGGCACGCAGGACGGGCTGCCGAAATTCGACGACCGGCAATTCTTCACCCGCGCCGGCGATTTCCAGCTCAACCGCGATGGCTACATGGTGAACAATTCGGGCTACTTTCTGCAGGGCTGGCCGATGAATGCGGGCGGCACCGAGCCGGACAGGACGACCGTTGCCCCGGTGCGCGTCAGCCAGCAGGTGTTCAACCCGGTCGCCACCTCGCTGGTCGACCTTTCGGCCAATCTGCCGGCCGATGGTGTGCTGCCGGTGAACACCCAGGTGCGGCTCTACGACGCGTTGGGCACCTCGCATGTCGCGAACCTGACCTTCACGCCGGTCACCACCGCGGGCCCGCCCGTGGCCGGCACCAGCGAATGGGACCTCGAAATCGCGCTGCCGGACGAAGCCACGCCGACCTCGCGCACGGTGCGGCTGCAATTCGGCGCCACCGCCACGCCGGCGGTGGATTCCGGCACGCTGGGCAGCTTCGCTTCGGCGAACAACCTGACCGCCGGCACCACGGCGGCGGGCGACCCCGCCACGCTCACCTTCGACACCGACCTGGGCGAGGGCACCCAGACCGTGGTGCTCAACCTGGGCGAGATCGGCGTGGCGCGCGGGCTGACGCAGTTCGCCGCCAGGGAATTTTCGGTGCGCAACCTGGCGCAGAACGGCGTGCCGCCGGGCGCCTATTCGGGCCTGCAGATCGGCGACAATGGCGATGTCTCGATCAACTACGACAATGGTCAGTCGCGCGTCGTCGGCCGCGTCCCGCTCGTCACCTTCTCCGACCCCGACGCGCTGCAACGGCTCGACGGCCAGGCCTTCATGCGCACCATCGAGAGCGGCGAGGCCCGGGTGACCGATGTCGCGACCGATGGCGCGGGGCGCCTGGTGGTCGGTTCGATCGAGCGCAGCAATGTCGACATCGCCACCGAGTTCACCAAGCTGATTGTCGCCCAGCGCGCCTATACCGCCAATACCAAGGTGGTGACCACGAGCGATGAGCTGTTGCAGGACACGATCAACATGAAGCGCTGACGCCATTGACGTCACCGCCCGGAGCAATGCGTCGCCATGAGTCTCGACATCGCCTTCAGCATCGCCCGTTCCGGTCTGGCGGCCACGCAGCGCGCGCTGGCGCAGGCGTCGCAGAACATCGCCAATGCGGGCACCGAGGGCTACACGCGCAAGTCGATCGCCGCGACCTCGGTGGAGTTCGCCGGCCAGCCGCTGGGCGTGCGCAGCCCCGAGGCGCGGCGCGACGTCGATGTGGCGCTGCTGGCCGAGCGTGACGCCCGCGGCGCAGCGGCGGCAGCCGCCGGCGCGCGCGAAAACCTGCTGGCCGGCATCGAGGCGGTGCAGGGCCGTCCCGAGGATTCCACCTCGCTCGGCAATGCGCTGGGCGGGCTGCGGGAGGCCTTCACCGCCCTGCGCGCCGCGCCTGCCGATGCCGAGCTGGCGCGCGCCACCCTGCGCGCGGCCGAGACCGTCACCGCGCGCATGCAGGATGCGGGTGCGGCCATCCAATCCGCCCGGCAGCAGGCGCAGGACGGCATGGTGACCGAGGTCGGCCGGGCCAACGACGCGCTGCGCCACATCGCCGACATCACCAACCTCATCCGCGCCGACATCAGCTCTGGCCGTTCGGTGGCGGATCTGGAGGACAAGCGCGACATGGAGATCGCCAGGCTCTCGGAGAGCCTGCCGGTCCGCCCGCTGCGCCAGGCCGATGGCGGGGTGCTGCTGGTCGGCCGCAACGGTCTCACCCTGCCCCTTCCCGTGGAGCGGGAGGATATTCTCTCCACCCAGGTCGCGGTGGCCGGGCCCGGCAGCCATTACGGCGCGGGCGGCAGCCTGCCCGGCGTGAGGATCGGGCAGGTCGATGTGACCCGCCAGCTGCTCGGCGGCAGGCTGGCGGAATACGTGACCCTACGCGACCAGGTGCTGCCGCGCATGCAAGCCGAGCTCGACATCTCGGCCGTGGAACTGGCCGGGCGGACGGAGGCCCAGGGCCTGCGGCTGTTCACCGATGCCTCGGGCAATGTGCCTGACCGGTCAGCGGGCTATGTCGCCGGGCAGTATGCCGGCTTCGCCCTGGTGATCCGGGTGAACGGTGCGGTGGAAAGCAACCCATTGGCGCTGCGCGACGGCACCCATGTGGTGGCCAACGTGCCGGGCGGCGTCACCGATTTCGCCCCCAACCCGCCGGGTGGGCCGGCGGGCTTCACCACGCTGCTCGACCGGGTTCTCGACCATTCGCTGGGCGGCACCGCCTCTGTGGGCAACCCCTGGCCGGCCTTTTCGACCGGGGGGTTGGGTCCCGATGGCAGCCTGAGTTCGAGCATCACCACCGCCCGCACGGTGGAGGAATTCACCACCCAGCTCGTGCGCGTGCACACCGAGGCGCGGGCCGAGGCCACCACGGCGCGCGAGAACGCGACCCAGATCCAGCAGGGCATCGCAGCGCGGATCGACAAGCAGTCAGGCGTCGATTCGGATGCGGAGATGGCGGCCATGGTGCAGTTGCAGAACGCCTATGCCGCCAATGCCCGGGTGATGAGCACGGCCCAGGCGATGTGGGACGCCCTGCTGGGCGCGGTGCGTTGATGGAGGACAGCTGATGGACGCGCTCTCGCGCCTCAATGCCGATGCGGCGGTGCTGCGCTCGCGGCTGGATACCCAGACCCGCCAGGCCGCTTCGGGCCGCCGCGCCGACCGGCTCGGCGACCTGTCGCCCGAGGCCCCGCGGGTCATCAACCTGTCGAACGACATTGCGCGGCGGAGCGTCTATGGCCGGGGGATCGACCAGACCATGGGTCGCATCGATCTCACCCAATCCACCATGCAGCGGCTGAAGAACATCGCCAGCGAGTTCCGCAGCGAGGTGGCGATGCGGCTTGATGCGAAGGACCCGGCGGCCTTGTCGACCATGCAGGCCCGGGCGCGCTCCGCGGTGCTGGAGGTTGGCAACCTGCTGAACACCCAGCTGGCCGGTGAGTTTCTGCTGGGCGGCAGCGATCTGGCCAATCCGCCGGTGCCCAACCCGCAGAACCTGCTGAGCAGCGGCATGGCCGCCAATATCGCCAGCGCCATGGCCGGCCTGACCGACAGCAACGCAGCCTCGGTCGCGGCCGCGACGCTGAGCGCCGCGCAGGACACGAGCGCCGGCAGCTCACCCTTCTCCGCCTTCCTTGAGGACCCTTCGCGCGGGGCGGCCGAGCCGCGGCGCAGCCTGCCGGCGGCAGATGGCCAGCTGGTCTCCTACGGGGTCGCGGCCAATCGCAATGGCGTGGCGCAGAGCATTGGCGAGACCACCGGCAGCTGGTCGCGCGACCTGCTGCGCGGGTTGTTCAGCCTCGCCGCCCTGGGCCCCGATCAGGCGCAGCAGGAGCAGGGCTTTAAGGCGATGGCCGAGACCATCCGCCAGACCTTCGTCTCGGCCGAGGGCGCGCTGTCCGAGGAGATGGGCGCGCTGGGCAACATCTCGCGCCAGCTCGACATTATGCGCACCCGACACCGCGACATCTCCGACACGCTGCAGCAGCAGTTGGCGGGCATCACCGATGTCGACCTGGCGGAGACCCTGACCAGGCTTCAGGCCACGCGCAACGCGCTGGAGGCGAGTTACCGTGTGACCTCGGATCTGGCCTCGCTGACGCTCAGCCAATTCCTGCGTTGACGCGGAAGGATTGGCCGCCCCCGGCGCCGCCGGGTTCACCCGGCGTTAAGGCCGGCGACGGATGATGTGTCGAGGCGGTCCGTGGAACCTACCCATCGTCCCGTACCGCCGCAAAACGCCCCGCCATCGCGCCAGAAAGGCGCGTGGCGGGGTAGGACTGCCAAGAAGGAGGCGAAAACCTTGTCCACCCTGGTCCTCGAACTGCGCCAAGGCGATCTCATGGTGGTGAATGGAGCGCCGATCCGGTTCCGCAACCGCACCCGAATCGAGCTGGCCGCGCGTGCCCGCTTTCTGTTCGGCAAGCAGATCATGGCGCCGGAAGGGGCGAACACGCCCGCGCGCCGGATCTATTTCGCGCTGCAGACCGCCTATATCGGCGCGGATGAGGAAAGGCTGGGCGGGCTGGAGGCGGCGCGCGGGCTGATCGCCGAATTCCAGGAGGCCACGACATCGGCCCTGGCGCGCGACCTGCTGGCCCAGGCACTCTCCGCCGCTGATGGCGATGACGGCTACACGGCGCTGAAACTCGCCCGCCGGGTGATGCGCCACGAGGAGGAGGTGCTGGGCATCGCACCCCTGACCGCGCCCCGGCGCGAAATCGCGACCTCCCTGGCCTGAAACATGGGGGCGCTTGAGCCATGACATCGGGGCTGTCGGGCTATGCCAGCAACCCGGTGGTTGCGCTGCGGCAGGCCAGCAGGGCCGCGCAGGAGGCGCGCGATCTGGCGCGGATCAGCAAGGAGCCCGACCTCGCCCGCACCATGGCGCAGTTCAAGCAGGCCGTGGACAAGGCACCCGACATCAGGGCCGCGCTGCGCGATCCCCGGATTCTCGCTGTGCTCGGCACCGCGCTGGGTCTGCCGGAAGCCGGGCAGCAGGGCGGCCTGGCGGCCCGTGTCCTGCTGGCCGATACGAAGGACACGGGCAGCCTGCCCTATCGGCTCAGCGACACACGCTGGCTGGCCATGGCGAAGACGCTGAACCTGGCCAAGAACGGGATCGAAGGCCTGCGCGACCCCAAGCTGCAGGCAACCCTGCTGGACGGGCTGAAGAACGCCCGACGGATGGAACAGCTCGACGCGCAGACGCCAGGCGTGGGCGATGCGCTGGTCTTCATCCAGAAGGCCGCCGGCGCGAAGAACAGCATCGACGTGCTGGGCAACGCGGTCCTGCGCCGCGTCGTCACCGGCGCGCTGAACCTGCCGCGCGAAATTGCCGTGCAGTCGGTGGCGGCGCAGGCCAAGGCGGTGGACACCCGCTTCGACATCGCCAAGCTGCAGAACCCCAGGGAAGTGCAGAAACTGGCCGAGCGATATCTGACCAACCTCTCGCTCAGCAACAGCGACAACAACACCACCAACCGCCTCTCGGCCTACGGCTTCAAGGTTTGACAGGGATTTGACGCAGGCCCGGGTGCGGCCGATGCTGCGGTGCAGTGCAATCGATCGTCATCACCCACCTGACCACGCTGCTGGCCGCGACGGCGGGTGGTGCCTTGTTCACCCTGGCGCATGTGCCGCTGGCCTGGATGATCGGTGCGCTCTTCGCCACCGCCGCACTCGCCTGGTTCCGGCCGGTGGCGGTGCATCCCACGGTGCGGCCGATCGCGCTCATCATGCTGGGCCTGGGTCTGGGGCAGACCTTTTCCGGCCCGGTGATGGAGGCGGTGGCGGCGGCGCTGCCGGTGCTTGTGCTGGCCTCGATCCTTTCGATCCTGGCCGGCGTGGCCGTGGTGCCCTTCTTCACCCGCATGACGGGGATGGACAGCCGCACCGGCTATTTCGCCTCCGTGCCCGGCGGCGTGGTGGTGATGGCGGTCCTCGCCCAGCGCGAGGGCGTGGCGATGGCGCCGGTCACCCTCGCTCAGACGATCAGGGTCCTCGTCGTCGTGCTGACCTTCCCGGTGGTGCTGGGCTTCTTCGCCCATCACGCCGATGACGCGGCCTTCTCCACCGCGCGCCTGCCGGTGCAGCCGCTGTGGCTGGGGGTGATGATGCTGGGCGCGCTGGGGGCGGCCTTGCTGATGCGCTGGACCCGCGTCGCCAACCCCTGGATGCTCGGGCCTTTCGCGCTGACCATAGCCCTGGCCGCCACCGATCACCTGCCCTCGGGCGTGCCCACCATCATGGTGGACATGGCGCAGATCGGCATGGGCACCACGCTCGGCCAGCGGCTGACGCGGGATTTCCTGCTGCGCTCGCACCGGCTGGCCTGGGCCTCGGTGCTGTCCTCGTTGGCGCTGTCGGTGCTCTGCGCCGCGATGGGCCTGGCGCTGGGCTGGGCGGCGGGCCTGCCCCAGGCCGCCGTGGTGCTGGGCATGGCGCCGGGGGGCATGCCGGAGATGGGGATCACCGCCAAGGCGCTGGACCTCGCCGTGCCGCTGGTGCTGGGCTTCCATCTCACGCGGACCGTGCTGTGCAATTTCCTGGTCGGACCGGTCTATCGCGGGGCGAAGGCGCTACGGCTTCTCGCGTGACCCCAGGCGCGCCATAAGAGCACGGTGCGGGCGTGCCGGAATGGTAGACGGATGAGACTTAAAATCTCCCGGCCCCTGGGGCCGTGCGGGTTCGAGTCCCGCCGCCCGCATTCCCGCGCAATCGCGGAGCGATTGTCGCGCCCCTCCCCCCCGCCATCGCGAAGCGATCGTTGAGGCCCCGCCCCACCATCTTGCGCCGCCCCCCGCCATTGTTACGCTGCCGGTCCACGCGGAGGAACGCCCATGCAACGCCTGCAAATCGGTGACGTCAGCATCACCAGCATCATCGAACGCGACGGCCCATGGCGCGTGGCCGAGACCATGTTCCCCTCCGCCCCCCCCGGCGCCGCCCATGCCCTGCTGGCCGAGATGGACCCGCGCACCTACGAAGCCGCGACCAACAAGATGGTCATCACCTACCAATCCTTCGTCATCCACACGCCGCAGCACGTCATCCTGGTCGATACCTGCACCGGCGAGGACAAGGGCTATCCCGCGCCGATGGACTACCCCAAGCAGCCCTGGCTGGATGGCCTCGCGGCGGAGGGCCTCACGGTCGAGGACGTCGATTACGTCTTTTGCACCCACCTCCATATCGACCATTGCGGCTGGAACACCGTGCTGCGCGACGGCCGCTGGGTGCCGACCTTTCCCCGGGCCAAGTACATCTTCCACAAGGCCGAATACGCCTTCTGGGAAGCCGCGGCGAAGCAGGGCGCCGTCGGCAACCACAAGCCCGAGGTCTTCCTGATGAACTGCCTGCCCATCATGGAAGCCGGCCAGGCCGTGCTGGTGGATGATGACTTTTCCCTGGATGACTGCATCACAATTATCCCCACACCCGGCCACTCCCCCTGCCATTGCTGCGTGAACATCTTTTCCAAAGGCGAACGCGCGGTGATCACCGGTGACCTGATGCATCACCAGTTGCAGGTGAACCAACCCAGCTGGTCCACCATCTTCTGCACCGACCCCGCGGCCGCCACCCAGTCCCGTCTGAAGATTTTCGAGAGCACCGCCGACACACCGGCCATGCTGCTGCCGGTTCACTTCCCCGCCCCCACCGCAGGCCGGCTGAAACACACCGCCGAGGGCTTCCGCTGGGCCTTTGTGGATTGACCCGCCAGGGCTGACGGCAGCAAGCTTTCGCCAAACCAAGGGACAACCGCACACATGCTCGACCAACCGAAGAAGACACTGCGCATCACCTCGATGCGCGAGACAGTCTCGCCCGCCGAATGGCAGGCCCGCGTGGACACCGCCGCCTGCTACCGCCTCGTCGCCCTCTACGGGATGGACGATATCGGCGCCAATCACATCTCCATGCGGGTTCCGGGCGAGGACAACAACTTCCTCATCAACCCCTATGGCATGATGTATGACGAGATCACCGCCTCCTCGCTGATCAAGATCGACATCGAGGGCAATATCGTCGGCAAGACGAGCTATGGCGATTTCGATTTCGGCATCAACCGCGCCGGCTTCGTCATCCACGCCGCCGTGCACAAGCACCGGCATGACGCCAACTGCGTCATCCACACCCACACCTGGCCGGGCATGGCCATCTCCTCGCTGGAATGCGGGCTGATGCCGCTGACCCAGACGGCGATGCGCTTCACCCACATCTCCTACCACGACTACAATGGCGTGGTGCTCGATGTCTCCGAACAGGAGCGGCTGGTGCGCGACCTCGGCGCGAACAACGCCATGATCCTGCGCAACCACGGGCTGCTCACCACCGGCAATTCGATCGGCGAGGCCTTCAACACGCTGCACCGGTTGGAGAAGAGCTGCATGGCGCAGCTCGCCGCCATGGCCTGCAACACACCCTTCGCCAAGGTGCCGCAGCCGGTGCTGGACGAGACCTACATGAATTATCAGCCGGGGACGCGGCGGCCCTACGGGCTGATGGAATGGCCGGCGATGCTGCGGCAGCTGGATCGCCGCAATCCCGGATATGACGTGTGATCAAGGGGTTGCGCGGATTGTACTGATTCACACGCACGGAGTCGGGCAAATCTGCGCTTCTTGAATGCTGGGAAGGCGCTGCCTTCCCAGACCCATCCGCCAGGTGCCAGGGGCACCTGGACCGCCGGTTTATGGGGACTGCCGCGAGGGGCGCGCTTGGATTGTTGGGGCGGCGGCGCAACCTGTTGCAGCCACCGTAAACTGCACGGGTATAGCTCGCGGGATGCAAGGTTGTGTGAGAATATTGTCTCTTCGACCTTGCGCGTCCTGTGCTCAAAACCCTGGCATCACCTGCGACAGCCGCCCGCCCAGCCGCAGCGCGCCCACCTGCTTCGCCAAACCCGTCGCGTCATCCGTCTCCAGAAAAACCCCGCACAGCGTGGCCTCGCCCTCCGCAGGCGCCAGTTTTTCGCCCGGCACCTTCTTCCAGAACCGCAGCGCAGCCGTGCCCTTCTGCATGCCAATGATGCTGTCGTAATCACCGCACATCCCGGCATCCGTCATATAGGCGGTGCCGCCGGGCAGGATCTGATGATCGGCCGTCGGCGCATGGGTATGCGTGCCTACCACCAGTGATGCCAACCCATCGAAACTATGCCCCATGGCCTGCTTCTCGCTGCTCGCCTCGGCATGCACATCCACCACCGCCGCCTGTACGGCGCGGCCCAGCGGGTGTTTCTGCAATTCGGCCTGCACGGCCCGGAAGGGATCGTCCAGCGCATCCATGAACAGCCGCCCCATCACATTGATGACCAGCGCCTTTCGCCCATCATCCAGCACCGCCACGAAGGAACCGCGCCCCGGCGTCCCAGGCGGAAAATTGATCGGCCGGATCACCCGGTGCTCGGTCTCCAGATAGGGAATGATCTCCTTGCGGTCCCAGGCATGGTTGCCCAGCGTGATCACATCCGTCCCTGCCAGGAAGAAGGCCCGCGCCATCTCCGGCGCCAGGCCAAAGCCGTGCGACGCATTCTCGCCATTGACCACCACAAGGTCGGCGCGGAGCGCGGCCCGAAGGCCGGGAAGTTTGTCGGTCAGGGCATCGCGGCCGCTGCGGCCCACGATATCGCCCAAGAAAAGGATGCGCATGCGTCGCCATAGCCCCGGTCGCCGCGGCGGCAAAGCCGGGAATTGCTTGACCCTGCCCCGCGCGCCCCACTGCATCGGGCCGAAGACGGAGAAACCACGCATCGCCATCGCGTAACCTTTTCCCGAACACCAGCGAAAGCATGGCAACCGGGTCTGCGAGGGAGCACGGACATGCAGCATTCAGGCGGAGCATCGCTTCGGAGACATCGACCTCGGCGCGGGGGCATTGTCCCGGCCGCGGCCCTGGCCGTTTTGTTGGCCATGGGCGTTGCGCGCGCGCAGCCCGCGGCACCCGCCGTGCCCATGATCACCGTGACCGGTGAGATCCTGGACACCTGGTGCTATCTGTCGGGTGTGATGGGGCAGCCGGACGCCGTGCGCGGCTCGGCGCACCACACCTGCGCAGTCTGGTGCGCCGCGGGGGGCATTCCGGTGGGCCTGCGGACCGATGACGGCACTTTGTACATGGTGCTGAAGCTCGAGGGCGGCTCCAGCGTGGATGGCAATCCGCGCATCCTGTCCATCCAGGCCAATCGCGTCACCGCGCGGGGCCAGGCCTATTCCCGCGATGGGCTCAACTACCTGGTCGTTGACCGGGTCATCGAGGATCTCGGCCTGGTCAATCGCAACCACGGGGATTTCGGCGTGGTGCCTCCCTTCGCGATCCCCGATGCCGTCGTCGAGCGGGCGCGCCGGCCATGACGCGCGCTGTGACGAGCATGCGGGCGCTGGCCTGCGCCGCGGCCCTCCTTCTCGGCATGCCGCCTGCCGGCGGGCAGGCCCAGCCCGCGGCCAGCGAGGCCACCAGTTGGGGCCTCGCGACCGAACAGCCCATGCGGCTTGCCGGGACCGTCGTTGACGTGCTCTGCACGTTGGCGGGGGACTGCCCGGCGGCTTGCGGTGGCGGCGCGCGGCAGCTCGGTATTCTGGGCGCCGATGGCAGGCTTGTGCTGGTCGCCAAGAATGGCCAGCCGCTGTTCAACGGCGCCGTGCCCGACCTGCTGCCCTATTGCGCGGCGGCGGTGGAAACCGACGGGCTGATGGTGGGCGAGGCCCCCACGCGCGTCTATATCCTGCAGCGCATCCGTCGCGCCGGAGAAACCGCATGGCGCGACACCGAGCGCTGGACCGAGGTCTGGATCGCGGCAAACCCGGCCCATCGCGAGCAGGTCGAGGAATGGTACCGGCATGACCCGCGCGTGGTGCGGCAGATCGAACGGCGTGGCTATTTCGGGCTCGGACCCGAGGCCGATGCGCCCATCATCCGGTCGCAATGAGTTGGCGCCGATGACGCGGCAGCCGATGATCACCGGGCGCGTATTGCGCCGTGCGCTGTGCGGCGCGGCCCTCCTGCTGCTGCCCAGCATGGCGGCGCTGGCGCATGCCGGCCATCGGCATGACCGGCGCGCGGCTCCCGAGGCGGTGGCGCCGGCCCCGGCCCCGCCGGTGGCGGCCTTCCCGGTGCCGGTCGGTGTTGATTTCGCGCTGTTGGACCACACCGGCGCGCCCCGGCGGCGGGCCGATTTCGCCGGCCGGCATGTCTTGCTGTTTTTCGGCTACGCGAATTGCGAGGCGATCTGCTCGGCGGCAATCCCGGCCATGATCGAGACCCTGGATTCGCTGGGCCCGGCGCGCGCCGGGATAGACGCGGTGATGATCACCGTGGACCCCGCGCGCGATACACCCGAAGGGCTCCGCCAGGGCCTCGCGAAATACGGCCCCGGCATCATCGGCTTGACGGGGGATGAGGCGGCACTGGCGCCGGTCTGGCGGGGTTTCCATGTCAGCGTCACCCCGGTCGGGCATGACCCGCTTGGGCAGCCGATCCTGGCGCATGGCAGTTTCCTGTTCCTGCTGGGGCCGGATGGCAATGTCCTGACGCTGCTGCCACCGGTCCTGCCGCCCGAACGCCTGGCCACCATCATCCGCGGCTACCTCCGGTAGCGCTTTTCCGGATGGCCGAGCGGCAAAGCCGGCAGGCAGATGCAGCTGCGCGAGGCCAAGCTGGACCTGGTCCGCTCGATTTATCCGCCACGCCATGCCACCCGCCTCCTCGGTAGCATCACCTCGAATTTCGGTGGGTCCGAGGCCGGGGTAGCGCCGCTTTTCGGCGATGCCATGCCGGCGGAGGGGTGGTGAGGCGGGCCTATTCGGCCGCCTTGGGCATATGGCCCAGCGTGCCCTGGTACTTCGTCGCCGTCTCCGTCGGCAGCCATTCCGCCTCCATCTCGCGGATGCGGTCGAAGCCGGAGAAGACGTGTAGATTGCCGATGGGGTGTTGTTGGAAGCGGCGGTCGAATTCCGCCTCGGCCATCGGGCCATGTTCCTTCAGGGCGGTTGCGAAATCATGCACCGCCATCAGCGTGGCGCGCATCGCGGCACCGGGCAGGATGCAGACGGCGATGCCGAATTCGGCCATCTCCGCCTCGGACATGCGCGGCGAGATGCCGGTCATGTTGTAGAAGACCGGGCCATTCACGGCGGCGCAGATGTCGTGCACCTCCGCCTTGCTGGCCGGCCCTTCGACGAAGGCCAGGTCGGCGCCGGCCTGCAGGAAGGCATTGGCGCGCCAGATCGCCTCCTCCATCGAGCCGCCATGCGCGCCGCGGGCATCGGTGCGCGCGATCAGGACGAAGCTCGGGTCGATGGCGTCGCGCACCGCGGCTGCCGCGCGTATTTTGCCCACGGCCTCGTTGCGGTCGATCACCTCGCGCCCGGCGACATGGCCGCAGCGCTTGGGCGCCACCTGGTCCTCCAGATGCATCCCCGCCACGCCGCCGCGGATGTATTCCTCCACCGTGCGCGCCACATTGATGGCATTGCCGAAGCCGGTATCGGCATCGGCGATCAGCGGCAGGCGAACGGCACGCGCGATCAGCCGGGCGTTCAGTGCCATTTCCGTCTGCGTCACCAGCCCCGCATCGGGCAGGCCCAGCAGCGAGAGCGAGGTGCCGTAGCCCGACATGTAGAGCGCGGGAAAACCCACCTCCTCCAGCACGCGGGCGGACATGGCGTTGTAGCAGCCCGGGATGATCAGCGGCTTGTGGGCCGCCATCGCCGCCCGCAGCCGCGCGCCGGGGCGCGCCTGTTCACCTTCACCCAATCGCATGGTCGCGCTCCCTCATTCACTGAGACGATAGGGCAGTATCGCGCGCTTCGGGATCGATGTCTTGCCTTGGCCGCGTCGTTTGCCAACGCGCCGCGGCCGGGCGGGCTCGTGCTGATCGAGGGCTATGGCCCGGCGCAACCGCGGCACGGGATTGGCAGGCCCCGGCCGCAGGTCGCAGCGCTGGTTGGGGTGCTAGGATTCGAACCTAGGGATGGCGGTACCAAAAACCGCTGCCTTACCACTTGGCTACACCCCAGCGCCGGCGTGGCGGTGGATTGCCATCAGGCCGGGGCTTCGTAAAGGGGGCCTGCCGCGCTCCACCAGGCCGCCGGCATGGCCGCCGCCGCCGCCGCCGCCTCCGCCACCCGGGCGAAAAGCCCGAAGCAGGTCGCGCCCGAGCCGCTCATCCGCGCCAGCAGGCAGCCCGGCTGGGCCGAGATCGCCGCCAGAACCTCGCCGATCGGCGGGCAGAGCGCCATCGCCGCAGCCTCCAGATCATTGCCGCAGGCCCGCAGATCGGCCGCCATGACGGCCGCATCCGCCCAGGAATCGGGGAAGGCGGGGCGCGTCGAAAATCCGCCCTGCCGGGCGCGAAACACGGCCGGCGTGGGGAGGGCCAGGCCAGGATTGACCAGCAGCAGGGCCACCTCCGGCAAGGCCGGCGCCGCCGACATCACCTCCCCCACGCCACCCATCCGCGCCGCCCGGCTTTCCACGCAGACCGGAATATCGGCGCCGAGCGGCAGCGCGATATCGCGCAGCCTCGCCGGCGAGAACCCCAGCCCCCAGGCGCGGTTGAGCAGCCGCAGCGCCGCCGCCGCATCCGCCGAACCGCCGCCGATGCCCGAAGCCACGGGCAGGTTTTTCTGCAACACCAGCGCGCCCCAGGGCGGCACGCCGGCCGCCTCGGCCAGGGCGCGGCCGGCGCGCAGCACCAGATTGTCGGCCTCTGCCAGCAGCCCCGGCGCGAAAGGCCCTTCCAGCCGCAGCGAGAGCGCGCCCTCGCCCGCCAGCCGCAACCCATCCTGCGCCGGGCCGAACACCGCCAGGCTGTCGAGCAGATGGTAGCCATCCGCCCGCCGCCCCAGCACATGCAGGCAGAGATTGACCTTCGCAGGTGCAGCCTCGAACATGGCCTCCCTCAGCGCCGCAGGGCGGCGGGCACGGCGCTGGCGGGCAGGCCCGATTGCAGCTTGCTCTCGATCCGCGGCCCCTCGCCGGGCTCCAGCTCCATGGTCAGCGCCCGGCGCCACTGGAACTCCGCCTCGCGCTCGCGACCGGCCACCCAATAGGCATCGCCGAGATGGTCGTTGATGGTGCTGTTGCGCGCCTCCAGTTCGACCGCCTTCTCCAGCCATTCGATGGCACCGGGCAGATCACCCAGGCGAAACAGCGCCCAGCCCAGGCTATCGGCGATATTGCCGTCCTGCGGGCGAAGCTCTACCGCGCGCTCCAGCATGCCGCGCGCGCGCTCCAGGTGCAGGCCCTGATCCGCCCAGGAATAGCCGAGGTAATTCAGGACATAGGGCTGATCCGGCGCGAGTTCGAGCGCGCGCAGGAAATCCTCCTCGGCACCCGGAAAATTGCCGCTGCGCTCGCGCGCGATGCCGCGGGCATAGAGCAGCGGCCAGTCGCGCGCCACCAGCCTGGGGACGCGCCCCACCGCCTCGTCATAGACCAGGGCGGCATCAGCGAAGCGGTTGGCGCGGCGCAGGATGTCGCCCATGCGGATCAGCGCCTGCGGCTGCGCCGGCGTGAGATCGGCCCGTTCGCGCAGCAGCGCCAGCGCCTCGTCGCGCCGGTCCAGACGGTCGAGCAGCCCGGCGCGGCGCAGCGCCGCCACGCCAAAGAGCGGGTCGTCCATCCGCACCAGCCGCAGCAGTTCCAGCGCCTGGTCGGGTTGTTCCTCATCGGCCAGCACGTCGCTCAGCAGCAGCAGCGCGGGGCCGAAGGCGGGGCGCAACCGCAGCGCCAGGCGCGAGAGCAACATGGCATCATCATTGGCGCCCTGGGCCCGCAGCGCGCCGGCCATGGCGACATAGGCCTCGGCAATGCCCTCGACCGGGGAGGCCACGCCGCGGCCGGCCACCACAAGCGCGCGGGCCGGCTCGCTCGCCGCCAGCGAGATCTCATCGCCATTCGCGGCGACCTGGTCGAGCAGCCGCGTGGCATCGGCCTGCCGCCCCGCGCGATAGAGGATGGAGGCGCCGAGCAGCGCCATGCGCAGCGTCGGGTCGGGCTGGTCAGCCATGGCGACGCGCACCAGCCGCTCAGCCTCGCGCATCCGGCCGGCGATATCTGCAATCATCGCGCCATGCAGCGCATTGAGCGCGCGAAAACGGCCCTGTTCGATCGGCCCGCGGAGCCCGGCCAGCGCCTGGTCGGCCTGGCCGCGGCCGGCGTGGGTCCAGGCCAGCAGCACCGGGATGAGCGGCGCCGTGGCGCCATTGCGCGGCAGGGCACGCACCCGGCTCTCGGCCCGGTCCCAGCGACCGGCCAGCGACTCGCTGCCCAGCAGCAGCAGGATGGCGACGGGATTGTCTGGCACACGGCGGGCCAGGCGCAGCGCCTCGGGCCTGCCATCCATGACGGCGGCCATGAAAGCGCGGCTCAGCAACTCCGGGTTGTCGGGATCGCCGCGCAGCGCGACCAGCAGCTGCTCGGCGGCGATGGCCGTATCGGTCTGCGCGACGGCGAAGCGGCCGGCGAGGAAGGCGCCGATGGTGCCCGAGGCGGCCTGGGGCGGGCGCTGCGGCCGCGTCGAGACGCGGTCAGCCGGCGGCGCGCCGGCGGCGCCGAGGCCCAGCGAAGCGGCAACGAGCAAGGCAAGGCGTGCGGGGGGGAGAAGGCGGACCATTGCCTGTCGATATAAACGCATCGGCCACTGCCACCAGAAGATGTGGCCTCGCAAGCACAGCAAAGGGGGCGGTGTTACATCAAAAGCACGCTCAGACCGGCCGGCCATAGCCTCGGAACTGTGTCGCCACGGCCTCCATCTCGGCGGCATCGAGCAGCACCGGGGGCAGCCCGGCCGCCAGCAGCAGCAGGTATTGCCGCGCGAGGTTCTCCACCTCTCGGGCCAGAACATCGGCGCCGGCAAGGGTGGCGCCCAGGGCGACGACGCCGTGATTGGCCAGCAGGCAGGCCCGGCGACCCGCCAGCGCCGCCACGGCCTGGGTGGCCAGTTCTGAGGTGCCGAAGGTGGCGTAGCCCGAGCAACGGATGTCATCGCCGCCGGCGAAGGCGATCATGTAATGCAAGGCGGGGATGGGGCGGCGCGCGCAACTCAGCGCCGTGGCATGGGGGCTGTGGGTGTGCACGATGGCATGTGCATCAGGGCGGGCGGCGTAGAGATCGGCATGCAGCCGCCATTCGCTGGACGGGCGGCGCTGGCCAGCCAGCGTCGCGCCATCGAGCGTGAGTTCGACGAGGTCCTCGGGCCCGGCCTCGGCATAGGGCAGGCCGGAGGGGGTGATGAGGAAGCCGCCGGGCGTGCGGATGGAGAGGTTGCCGGATTTGCTCGGCATGAAGCCTGCCGCATCGAGCGCGCGGGCGGCGGCAAGGAGGGGGTGGGGGCCGCTCATCGCGCTTTCTCGGCCAGGGCCTGGGCATGGGCCAGGACCGCCTGCTGGAAGCGCCGCAGCAGGGCTACCCAGATCAGCACGGCGAGGAAGGCCCAGAGGAAGCCGTGATGCTGCCAGAGCAGGGCGGCGAGGGCGAGCCAGCCGGTGGAGGCGAGGACGCCCAGGCGCATGATGCGGATGAGGGGCAAGGTGTTATCGCCGAAACTACCAAAGCCCCTGGCGATGCAGCCAAACGACGGCGCCGACGCCAGCGACCAGCAAGGTCATGGCGAGGCCGAATGCCTTGTAGAGCGTGCCATTCATGCTGTTGGCGAGAGCCAGGAACTCTTTCCCCGCCGGCTTCTCGCGAAGGCTCGCATCCAGGCCCGAGAGTTGTGCACGAATGGCCGGAAGTTCGACTTCCTTCACCTCGCGCCGAAAATCGCGCAGTTCCCGTGCGAGTTCCGCCTGCGATTGCTCGATACGAGCGACGGATGCCCGAAGCTCATCGAAACCACGCTCGAGAAGGGCCACTCGCTGTTCCATGTTTCCATCATATGGTGGTCCACCTCCCCGAGAAAAGCCGCCACCCGACCCGCCCTCGCGAAGACTGATAACATTTGATTTTGCTCGATCTGCATCGCTCACGATTTTTGATCCACGCGCTTGCGATCAAATAAGCGAACCTGTGCACAATTAACGCAGGTCATGACGTACAAGGCCACGATTCCCAGGAGATACGCGTTATTCTGAAATCTTTGATAATATGGAATAGCTGGCTCGCCATCGGGCACTTCGTCGACAATCCAGTCGTCGCTTCCGCAAGTCGGACAGGCCAGCTTCACGTCACGACTACACAAAAAACGGCGGAGTTTGGCCTCAGGCGCATCGGTGGCGCCATTCTCCTCGCTCATCGCCTCACATCCCCCCGATATAATTCGGCCCCCCCGCCCCCTCCGGCGTGCACCAATCAATATTCTGCGTCGGATCCTTGATGTCGCAGGTTTTGCAATGCACGCAGTTCTGCGCGTTGATCTGCAAGCGGTGCCCACCCGCACCATCCTCCACCGCCTCATACACGCCGGCCGGGCAATACCGGCTTTCCGGGCTGCCAAATTTGACAAAATTCTCCGCCAGCCACTTGCCCGGATCGCGCAGCTTCAGATGCGCCGGCTGGTCCTCCTCATGATTGGTGTTCGACAGAAACACCGAGGAATTGCGGTCGAAGCTCAACACGCCATCGGGCTTGGGGTAGTCGATGCGCGGCGCCTCGGCCGCGGTCTTCAGGCTGGCGTGGTCGGCATGGTGGCCCATCGTCCACGGCGCCTGGCCGCGGAAGACGTAGGTGTCCAGCGCCGCATTCACCAGACCGCCCCACATCCCCCATTTGGCGAAGCCGGGCCGGATGTTGCGCACCCCCTTCAACTCGTCCCACAACCAGCTCCGCTCCAGCATCGCCGGGTATTCGGCCAGGACCGGGGCGCGCTCCTCGCTGGCCAGCGCCGTGGCCACCGCCTCGGCCGCCACCATGCCGCTCTTCATCGCTGTGTGGGTGCCCTTGATCTTGGGCACGTTGAGGAAGCCCGCCGTGTCGCCGATCAGCGCGCCGCCAGGGAAGACCAGTTTCGGGATCGACTGGAAACCACCCTCGTTCAGCGCCCTGGCGCCGTAGGAAATCCGCTTGCCACCCTCCAGGAACCTGCGGACTTCCGGATGGGTCTTGAAGCGCTGGAATTCCTCGAAGGGCGAGAGCCAGGGGTTGGGATAGTCCAGCCCCACGACAAAACCCACACTCACCAGATCCTCGCCCAGCATGTACAGCCAGGAGCCGCCATAGGTGTCGCTTTTCAGCGGCCAGCCGGTGGAATGCCAGATCAGGCCCGGCGTATGCTTCTCCTTCGGGATCTGCCACAGCTCCTTCAGGCCAATGGCATAGGTCTGCGGCTGCACGCCGTCGCGCAGGTTGTAGGTCTCGAACAGTTTTTTGGTCAGCGAGCCGCGGCAGCCCTCGGCGAAGAGCGTGTAGCTGGCGCGCAACTCCATCCCCGGCTGGTAGTTCGGGCCCTCGCTGCCATCGCGTGCAATGCCCATGACGCCAGCCACCACGCCCTTGACCACGCCATCCTCGATGATGGTCTCGCTCGCCGCGAAGCCCGGGTAGATCTCCACCCCCAGCGCCTCGGCCCGCGCCCCCAACCAGCGCGCGACATTGCCCAGCGAGACGACGTAATTGCCGTGATTGTTCATCTGCGGCGGTGTCGGCAGCTTGATCGCTCGCGTCTCTGTCAGGAGCATGAAGCGGTCATCGCCGGCCGGCGTCGCCAAGGCCGGCGGATCGTCGCGCCAATCCGGGATCAGCTCATCCAGCGCGCGCGGCTCCAGCACCGCGCCCGAGAGGATATGCGCGCCGACCTCGCCGCCCTTCTCCACGATGCAGACCGCCGCATCGGGCGAAAGCTGCTTGATGCGGATCGCAGCCGCCAGGCCAGCCGGCCCGGCCCCCACGATCAACACGTCGAATTCCATCGCTTCGCGCTCGGCCATCGCCCATCTCCCGCATTTCCGGCATAACCCATGTAGCGAAGGGCGTTGGGCTTCGTAAGGGCAATGGGCGATGGATGACCTGGCGGCGCTGCGGCTGCAGCTGGATTGGGGGGTGGATGAAGCGCTGGAGATGACGCCGCCCGGCCTTCGCCGCGCCACGCCCGCCCCCGCGCCCGTCACGACGCCCCTCCTCGCCGCGCCGCGCCCGGTGCCCGCCGCCACCACCGAGGCCGCGTCCCTGGCCGCCGCCGCCCAAAGCCTCGACGCGCTGCGCGACGCCATGGCCGGCTTCACCGGCAGCCCGCTGCGCGACACCGCAACCCAGCTGGTCTTCGCCGATGGCGTCCCCGGCGCACCCATCATGGCGATCGGCGAGGCGCCGGGCGCCGATGAGGACCGCCTGGGAAAACCCTTCGTCGGCGCCTCCGGCCAGTTGCTGGACCGCATGCTCGCCAGCATCGGTCTGTCGCGGGCCGAGAACATCTACATCACCAACATCCTGCCCTGGCGGCCACCGGGCAACCGCACGCCGACGGATGCCGAAATGCAGCTCTTCCTGCCTTTCGTCCGGCGGCACATCGCGCTCGCCCGGCCGCGCGCCTTGGTGCTGCTCGGTGGCACCGCGGCCAAGGCGATGCTGGGCGGGCGCGACGGCATCACCCGCATGCGCGGCAAGTGGCACCAAGTCCAAATGGAAGATGGCCAAGTCATTCCGGCCCTGGCCACCCTGCATCCCGCGTATCTGTTGCGCAGCCCGCTGGCCAAGAAAGACGCCTGGCATGATTGGCTGATGCTGCACCGCCGCATGAATGAAGGCTGGATTATGGCAAGCGCAAACTGAATGGCGATATAGCGCTCCAAGGCGTTGATCTTGTGGAGCCAGCCCCGCGGTTTTCCAGCTATTCGGCGACTGGACTGGCTGGCTCTGAAATATTGGGTTGCATTGCGTGCGTCACCCGCCTAACGATTCGCCCGCCATGGAAGACATCCTCCCATCGGCCCGCCCTCGCCCCCGCGCTTCGCTGGGTGGCGTGGCCCTGGCAGCAATCCTTTCCTGGGGTTGCGGCGCCTCGGCCCAGCAGGCCAACGAGACAATCGCCCACGCGGCCCGCGCGCCTCAGCGCATGGCCGCGCCCACGGCCGTGATGGGTGCGGCCGATGCCGCGCGAATGCGCCGCGCCTTCGCGGCCCAGGCCCGGGGCGACCTGCCGGCGGCGGCGCGGGAGAGCGAGCGGCTCGATGACCGCCGCCTGATGGGCCACCTCCTGGCCGACCGTTATCTCCGCGCCACGGCCGAAACCCCGATCGATGAGTTGCAGGCCTGGCTGGCCGACCATTCCGACCATCCCGATGCCATGGCCCTGCATGGCCAGCTCGCCGCCCGGCTGCCCCGCGGCGTGGCCGTGCCGCCGCCGCCCGCCCAACCCGACATGCCGGCCCAGGCGCTGGAGGTGCTGCCCGAGGAGCGCCCGATGGGCCCCTCCCTGGTGCGCAACACGGCGCTCGACCGCCAGGTGCGCGACCGCATCGCGGAGGGCCAGCCGGCCCAGGCCTTGGTCCTCATCGCCCGCGCCAACATCACCCCCGCCTATGCCGCGCAGCTCAAGACCGAGGTGGCGCAGGCGCTGTTCCGCATGGGCCAGGACCGCGACGCGCTGCGGGTGGCGGGCGAGGCGCTGCGGGTTTCCGGCAGCAATCCCAATGCCGCCTTCCAGGCCGGCCTCGCCGCCTGGGCGCTGGAGGGGTACGAGCTTTCGCTGGGCTTCTTCGAACGCGCCGCGCGCTCCGAACTGGCGCCCCCCGCGCTGCGCTCGGCCGCCGCCTTCTGGACCGCGCGCGCCGCGGTGCGCGCCCGAAGGCCGCAGGCCTATGTCGGCTGGATGCTGCAGGCGGCGCAGGAGCCACGCACCTTCTACGGCATGCTGGCCAGGCGGACCCTGGGCCTGCCCAGCGGCTTCGCCTGGGAAAACCCGGCAGCCGATGCCTCGGCCCTGGCGGAGACCGCCGGCGGCTGGCGGGCCATGGCGCTGCTGCAGGTCGGCCAGCGCGACCGCGCGGAGGCCGAGCTGCGCCTGCTCTACCGCCGCGGCCGCGGCAACCCCTTGCTCACCCAGGCCATCCTCACCTTCGCGGGCCAGGCCGGCATGACGGCCCTCGCCACCCAGGTCGCGGCATCCAGCCAAAGCGAGGATGGGCGGCCGCGCGATTTCGCCCGTTTCCCGCTGCCCACCCTGCTGCCGACCGGCGGCTATCGGGTGGATCCCTCGCTGCTCTATGCGCTGGCGCTGCAGGAAAGCCGCTTCGACACCAGGGCGGTTTCGCGGGCCGGGGCGCGGGGCATCCTACAGATCATGCCGGCCACCGCCAGCTATGTCGCCAATGACCCCAGCCTGCGCGGCGCCAATACCGAGCGGCTGCACGAGGCGGGCTTCGGCCTCGAGCTTGGCCAGCGCTACCTGCATTACCTCGCGCGGCACGACACGGTGGGCGGCGACCTGATCAGGCTGCTCGCGGCCTATAATGCCGGGCCGGGCAACCTCTCGCGCTGGCTGCCCTCGGCCCAGCACCGGCAGGACCCGCTGCTGTTCATCGAAAGCATCCCAATCACCGAAACCCGCGCCTATGTGCAACGCGTGCTGGGCTATTCCTGGGTCTATGCCTCGCGCCTGGGCCTGCCCTCGCCCAGCCTCGATGCCCTGGCCGGCGGCAGTTTCCCCAGATTCGCCCAGCCCGAGGATGTGACGGCGATGCTCCGGGTGGGACGACAAGCCCGCGCGAACTGAGGCATAATCCCGCCATGCCGATCAACCCAGCCCTGACCTTCCTGCCCATCCAGATCGCCGTGCTGACGGTGAGCGACACCCGCGACCTCGCCACCGACACCTCCGGCGCCACGCTCGCCGCGCGCATCGAAGCCGCGGGCCATGGCGTGATCGACCGCCGCGTCGTGCGCGACGATGCCGGGCTGATCGAAGCCATCCTCTGCGAATGGATCGCCAACGACCAGGTCGATTGCGTGATCACCACCGGCGGCACCGGCATCACCGGCCGCGACGTGACGCCCGAGGCGTTTTCCCGCGTGCTGGAGAAGGAAATCCAGGGCTTTGGCGAGTTGTTCCGGATGCTGAGCTACCAGAAGATCGGCACCTCCACGATCCAGTCGCGCGCGATCGGCGGCGTCGCCGGGGGCACCTATCTCTTCGCCCTGCCCGGCAGCAATGGCGCGGTGAAGGACGCCTGGGACGACATCCTGGTGCACCAGCTCGACAGCCGCTTCCGCCCCTGCAACCTGGTGGAGCTGATGCCGCGGCTACTGGAGCACCTGAAATAGTCCAATCCGGCCGGGGGCTTGGACCCGTCGAGGCGCCATGTCATGAGAAACTTAACACTGGCCATGCGACGCCGGCGCACCCCATCCCCGCAGCCCAAGGACCGGCCATGTCGGACGGCACCAAGCCCAGGCATCCCAGCCACACCCACCGGCGCCCCGCACGGCTGAGCGGCGAGGTGCAAGTCGCCCTTCGTCGGCTGGAACGCGCGATCAGCCGCAAGGGCATGCAGGCCGCGCCGCGCCACACCGCCCCCGATGGCGGGCTCATCGCCGCCTCCTACAACATCCACAAATGCATCGGCATGGACAACCGCTTCGACCCCGGCCGCATCGCCGATGTCATCGCCGAGCTCGATGCCGATATCCTGGCCCTGCAGGAGGTCGACCGCCGCTTCGGCCGCCGCACCGGGCTGCTCGACATGGCCTCGATCGCCGCGCGTTGCGGCCTCACCCTCATCGCCGCCCCGCAGCACCTGGGCGGCCATGGCTGGCACGGCAACGCCCTGCTGGTGCGCGGGGCCACGCCCATCCGGGTGCGCCCGATGGCCCTGCCCGGCGCCGAGCCGCGCGGCGCGCTGGTGGTCGACCTCGCCTTCCCGCATGGCCCGCTGCGCGTGGTGGCCGCCCATCTCGGGCTGCTGCGGCGCCACCGCGTGCAGCAGACCGCGGCGATTCTGGCCGCCCTGGCGGATGGCCCGGCCATGCCCACCCTGCTGCTGGGCGATTTCAACGAATGGCGGGCCGGCACGGCCTCGGCGCTCGCGGTGCTGGAACCGCGCTTCGGCCCCTTCGGCCCACCCCGGCCGAGCTTCCCCTCCCGCCTGCCCTTCCTGGCGCTGGACCGCATCCTGGGCCACCCGCATGGGCTGGTGCAGGGCGCGCATGTGCATGACACGGCGCTGGCGCGAATTGCCTCCGACCACCTGCCCATCCGCGCGCGCATCGACCTCGGCCATGTGACGGCGCTGGAGGCCCGGGCGGCGGCGTGACAACACTCCCCGAATTGCCGGTGCGCGAGGCGCTACCGGCGCTGCTCGAAGCCCTGCGCGCCGGCACCTCCGCGGTGCTGGTCGCGCCGCCCGGCGCCGGCAAGACCACCATCGTCCCCCTCGTGCTGATGGACGAGCCCTGGGCGGGCACGCAGAAAATCCTTGTCCTCGAACCCCGCCGGGTCGCCGCCCGCGCCGCCGCCCGCCGCATGGCCGAGCTTCTGGGCGAGCCGCTGGGCGAGCGCATCGGCCTCGCCACCCGCCTCGACCGCATCGCCGGCCCCGCCCTGCGGGTGGAGGTGGTGACCGAGGGCCTGCTGGTCCGCCGCCTGCAATCCGACCCGGGGCTGGAGGGCGTCGCCGCCGTGCTCTTCGACGAGGCGCATGAGCGCAACCTCGACACCGACATCGCCATCGCGCTGTGCCTGGACATCCAGCGCAACCTCCGCCCCGAACTGCGCCTGGTGGCGATGAGCGCCACGCTGGACGGCGCCGGCTTCTCCACGCTGCTCGAAGCGCCGGTGATCGAGAGCATGGGCCGCGCCTTTCCGGTGCAGATCAGCCACCGCCTGCGCGAACTCGCCGATGCGCGGGAACTGCCCGAGGCCATGGCCAATACCATCCGCGACGCGCTGCGCGCCCATCCCGGCGATGTGCTGGCCTTCCTGCCGGGCTGGGGCGAGATCCGCCGCACCACCGAACGTCTTTCGGGAATCGATGCCGAAGTGCTGCCCCTGCATGGCGAACTCCCGCCGGCCGAGCAGGACCGCGCGCTCGCGCCCTCCACCCGCCGCAAAATCGTTCTGGCAACCTCCATCGCGGAGACCTCGCTCACCGTCCCCGGCGTGCGCATCGTCATCGATGGCGGGTTCCGCCGCGCGCCCCGGCTCGATGCCAGCTCCGGCCTCACCCGCCTGACCACCCAGCGCATCAGCCGCGCCAGCGCCGAACAACGCGCCGGCCGCGCCGGCCGGACCGAGCCCGGCGTGGCCATCCGCCTTTGGACCGAGGCGATGCATCGCGGCCTGCCCTTGCAGGACAGGCCGGAGATCCTGGAGGCCGAACTCGCCTCCTTCGCGCTCGACTGCGCCGCCTGGGGCGCCGACCCCGCCTCGCTTGCGCTGCTCGACGCGCCACCGGCCGGGGCTCTCGCCGCTGCCCGCGCCCTGCTGCGGGCGCTGGATGCGCTGGATGGCGACAACCGCATCACCGAAACCGGTCGCCGCGTGGCCCGCCTGGGCACCCATCCCCGCTTCGCCCGGATGATGCTGGCCGCGCGCGACGCGGGCGAACAGGCGCTCGCCGCCGACCTCGCCGCCCTACTGGAGGAGCGCGACCCAATCCGCGACCGCGAGGCGCCGGCCGATATCAACCTCCGTCTCGCCCTGCTGCACGGCGCCGACCACGCGGCGGCCGACCGCCCCACCTTGGCCCGCATCACCCGCGCCGCGGCGCAACATCGCAGGCGCCTCGGCCTGTCCGCCAGGGCCCTGCCCGGCGGCGATGCCGGCCCGCTGCTGGCGGCTGGCTTTCCGGACCGCATCGCCGCCCGGCGCGGCGTGATCGAGGGCGCCTTCCGCCTGGCCGGCCTCGACGGCGCCGGCCCCGGCGCCCGCACCGCCGGCACCGATCCGCTGCGCCGCGCGCCGCTTCTCGCCATCGCCCAGCTCGACCTCATCGGCACCGAGGCGCGCATCCGCATGGCCGCCCCCCTCGACCTCGCGCTGCTGGAAGCCCGCTTCCCCGAACGCCTGTCCTGGATCGAAGGCGCCGTCTTCGACGCCCGCACCGGCACCGTCACCGCCCGCCGCCGACGCATGTTCGGCCCCCTCATCCTCGAAGAAACAGCGCCGGAAAACCCCGACCCCGAGACGATTGCGAAAACCCTCGCCCAGGCCGCCGCCGAACGCGACTGGCGCGACCTCGACTGGACCGAGGCGGCCAGACAGGCCCAGGCCCGCATCGGCTGGATGCGCCGCGGCGACCCCGCCTGGCCCGAAGCCAGCCTCACCGCGGCCGCACTCGCACCGCACCTCTACGGCCGCAACAAGCTGTCCGAACTGCGCATGCTCGACACCCACGGCCTCATCATGGGCCTGCTGACCCACGAACAGCGCCGCAGCCTGGAAACCGCCCTGCCCGCCCGCCTGCCACTGCCCAAGGGCCGCAGCGCCGCGGTGGACTACACCGGCGACATCCCCCGCCTCGAAGCCCGCGCGCAACACCTCTACGGCGTCACCACCACACCACGCCTGGCCGGCGGCACAGTGCCGCTGCACATCGCACTGCTCTCACCAGCCGGACGGCCAATCGCAATCACCGCCGACCTCGCCGGCTTCTGGACCGGCGGCTGGCTGGACGCACGCAAGGACATGCGCGGACGCTACCCCAGGCATGACTGGCCGGAGAACCCGGCCACGGCGGAGGCGCCGGCGGAGCGGGTGCGGGGGTAGAGGTTGCGAGCGTGGCCCGGGGGTGGGCTTTGCCCTCCCCCGTACCCCCTCCCACCAAGGGCCGGGAGGCCCTTGGAACCCATGAATTGATTGGAGTTTGGGGAGGGCAGCGCCTTCCCCCGGGCAACCCAGGCCACCTATCCCCCCACCCGCTTCGAGGCCCCCGCCGCCCCGTGCATCGCGGGCACCCGGATCATTCTGGCCAGGCCTTCGCCGGCCGGCACCGCGCCCAGCACGTCTTTCACCGCCTCGGCTATCATGACGCCAGAGAGGCGCGGCAGCAGCGCCCGTCCGACGCCTTCCCAGACCCCCGCGCCGGCATAGGCCCAGCCCCAGGGCAGTGGCGGCGCGAAGAGCACCGGGCGCACCCGGGCCACGCGGAACAGCCGGCCTTCCAGCAGCCGCACCAATTGCCCGCGCGACCAGGGGCGCCCCTGGCCGAGCGGTGTGTGGTCGAACAGCGACCAGGCGCCCAGCCGGTTCGGCACCACGGCAATCAACCTTCCGTCATCGCGCAGCACGCGCCAGCATTCGCGCAGCAGTGCCTCGGGCGCCTGCACCGATTCCAGGGCGTGGACGAGGATGATGCGATCCATCGAGAGGTCGGGGAGCGGCAGCAGGGCCTCAGGCATCACGGCCGCCGGCGCGGGCGGTGCTGGGCTGGCGATGGGGGCGGGGACCAGCGCCAGGCTGCGCGCGGTGGCCTGCGCCCCGGATTGCGGCCAGAGCGGCAGATAGGGCGCGGCCCAGCCCAGCCCCAGAACCTGCATGCCGCGCAATTCGGGCCAAAGCGCCGTCATGCCGCCCCCCAGCATGCGCCGCGCCGCCGCACCTGGGGCGGAGGCATAGAATGCGGCAAGACCGTGGACCTCGTGGCTCATGCGGAGGATATAGGCACTGACCCGCCGCTGCGGGAGTGATCCATCGGAGTCGCCCATGACCATCGCCATCAAGGCCATACCCTGCCTCAGCGACAACTACGCCTGGTGGTTGCGCGACCCCGCGACCGGCCAGACCGCGGTGGTCGATCCGGGTGAAGCCGGGCCGGTGGCGGCGATGATCCGGGCCGAGGGCACCGGGCTCGACTGGATCCTGCTCACCCATCACCATGGTGACCATGTCGCGGGTGTGGCCGCCCTGGTGGCGGAATTCGGCGCCAAGGTGGCCGGTGCCGCGGCCGATGCGCATCGCCTGCCGCCGCTCGACGAGGCCTTGCACCCTGGCGACAGCTTCACCATCGGCCAATCCGCGGCGCTGGTGCTGGACAGCCCGGGGCATACCCTCGGCCATATCGCCTTCGCCTTCCCCGAGGCGGTGTTTTGTGGCGACACGCTGTTCTCGGCCGGCTGCGGCCGCTTGCTGGAGGGCACCGCGGCCGACATGTTCGCGGCCCTGGCCGCGCTGTCAGCCCTGCCCGACGCGACGCTGGTCTGCTGCGGCCATGAATACACCGAGAGCAACATCCGCTTTGCCCTGACCGTGGAGCCCAACAATGCGGCGCTGCGCGAATGGGCCGCAACGGCGCATGCCATGCGCGCGGCGGGCGAGCCCACCCTGCCCACCACCATGGGCTTCGAGCGCGCGGTGAACCCTTTTCTGCGCGCGAAGACGGTGGCCGAGCTCGCCCGTATTCGCGCCGCCAAGGACGTCTTTCGGTGATGCTGCTGCGGGACGCGACCGAGCCTGATCTCGGCGCCATCCTGGCCATCACCAATGACGTGATCGCGACCTCGACGGCGATGTATGTCGATGATCCGCTGACGCTGGAGGACCGCACCGCCTGGTTCGCCGCGCGCCGCAGGCTGGGCTATCCGGTGCTGGTGGCCGAGGAGGCCGGGCGGGTGCTGGGTTTTTCCAGCTTCGGCGATTTCCGGCCCTTCCCGGGCTATCGCCACACCGTCGAGCATTCGGTGCATGTCCATGCCGATGCCCGCGGCCAGGGTGTGGGGCCGAAGCTGGTCACGGCGCTCTTTCCGCGCGCGAAGGCGCTGGACAAGCACATGATGATCGCCGCCGTCGATGCCGCCAATGCGGGCTCCATCCGCATGCATGCGAAGCTGGGCTTTACCGATGGCGGGGTGCTGCGCGAGGTCGGCCGGAAATTCGACCGGTGGCTTGATCTGGTCTTCATGCAGCGCCGGCTGGATTGATACCCCTGGATTGATGCGCCCTGGATTGAAGCCCTGGGCACAGCGCGGCAAGGTGGCGCCGGACAACGCCAGGACATCCCCATGAAACTGCATTTCAGCCCCGCCAGCCCCTATGTCCGCAAGGTCATGGCCTGCGCCATCATCCGCGGCATCGACGGGAAGATCGAACAGATCCGCACCAATCCCCATCTCAGCCCAGCGGAATTGCTGGCCGACAACCCGCTCAGCCGCATCCCCGCCCTGGTGACCGACAGTGGCGACACGCTTTATGACAGCCCGGTGATCGTCGAATATCTCGACATGCTGGGCGATGCGGCGCCCATGGTGCCGCCCGCCGGGCCGGCGCGGATCGCAGCACTGAAAATGCAGGCGCTGGGCGATGGCATCATGGACGCCGCCATCGCGCGCCGCATGCAGCTGGCTCTGCCGCAGGATGAGGGGCGCGTCGCCTTCACCAGCCGCCAGGCCGGCGTTGTGGAACGCGCCTTGGCGTTGCTGGAGAATACCGACCTCTCGGGGCCGATGGATGTCGGCCATATCACCATCGCCTGCGCGCTGGGCTATCTCGATTTCCGCTTCCCGCATGAGCCCTGGCAGGCCGCGCATCCCAGGCTCGCCGCCTGGTATGCGACGGCGCTGACCAATCCGGGCCTGGCCGGGACCATGCCGGTTGGCTGAGACGGCGGACAGCCTGATCGCCCGCCTCGGGTTGCAGCCGCATCCCGAGGGTGGGTTCTTCCGAGAGACCTGGCGCGACCGGCCGGCCGATGGCGGGCGGGGGGTGGGCACCGCCATCCTCTTCCTGCTGCGGGCCGGCCAGGCCTCGCACTGGCACCGGGTGGATGCGGTGGAGTGCTGGCACTGGCATGCGGGCCTGCCCTTGCGGCTGCGGCTTTGCGGGGATGGCAGCACCGCTTCCGAGGTGATTCTCGGGGTGGATTTCGCCACGGGGCAAATGCCCTTCGGCCTGGTGCCCAAGGGCTGGTGGCAGGCCGCGGCGCCGATCGGCGGCGGGGTGGAGGACTACAGCCTGGTCGGCTGCACTGTCTCGCCCGCCTTCGAATTCGCGGGCTTCGAGATGGCGCCGCCGGGATGGGAGCCGGGCGCTTGAGCGACAGCGCCGCGTGGAATGCGCGCTATGCCGAGACGCCGGGCATGTTCGGCGAAGCGCCCAATGAGTTCCTTCTCGAACAGGGGCACCGGCTTCGCCCTGGCATGGCGGCGCTGGCGCTGGGGGATGGCGAGGGGCGCAATGGCGTCTGGCTCGCCGGGCGGGGTCTCGATGTCACCGCGCTGGACTGGTCGGCCACCGGCATGGCGCGTGCGGCGGGGCTGGCGGCGGCGCGTGGCGTAGCACTTGAGACGGTGGTGGCCGATGCGACGTTGTGGGACTGGCCGCGAGCCCGTTTCGACCTCGTGGCCTGGATCTTCGTCCATCTCCCGCCGGCCGACCGCGCAGCGGTGGCGGCGGGGGTCCGGCGCGCCCTGAAACCCGGCGGGCTGCTGGTGCTGGAGTGTTTCTCGCCGGCGCAGGAGGGGCGCCGCTCAGGCGGGCCGCGCATGCCGGAACTGCTGTTCACCCGGACGATCGTCGAGGAGGCCTTCGCGGGATTCGAGGTGCTGGCGCTGCTGGAGGGCGCGGTCCGGCTCGATGAAGGCCCGAAGCACCAGGGCCTGGCGGAGGTGGTGCGGGCGGTGCTGCGCGCCCCGGCTGGCTAGACTCAATTCGCCCTGACTGTGTCAGGTCGATTTGAGTCTAATTGAGCACGACGCCCACCCGCCGGCAGGCCGCCGGCACCCGCCTAGCCTGGGCCATCAGCACCGAGCCGGTCTGCCCCGGCAGCGCCAAGATCGGCAGACCGCCATGGCGTCGTGCAGAAAGGCCAGCAGTGGTGCACGCCCGGCTTCGGGCAGCGGCAGGCCGATCGCCTCGGCGGGCAGGATGGCCAGGCTGGTCACCTCGACCACGGCCGGGCCGGGCAGGCCCGATGCCAGGATGGCCAGGATGCTCGGCGGGTTCTGCCCCACCACCCCATCCTTGCCGAAGCCGAAGGCGAAGAACCGGCCCTGCGGGTGGCGCTGGGCGATGGCGGGCAGGCCTTGCTCTACCATCGCCCGCGGCAGCATGAGTTCGGTGTGGATGCCGCGCTGGAGGATCGCGACCTCGCCGCCCCGCGCATTGCTGAACTGCACGGCCGGCACGGCGCAGCCGGCCAGGGCCAGAGGCAGGGCGAGCGCCGCGAGAGACCGCTTCATGCCAGGCAGGGGTGGTGTCATGGCCTCATTCGCCGTCCGCGGACGGCAGTGGCCATCGACACCGCTTGGTTGGCCGGCCAAGTCAACGCGGCTTCGCGCGATCAGGCGAAAACCACGCCCTCGACATTTTGCGCCCACATCCCGGCCCGGCCTTCGGTCAGCAGCGCCTCCGGGCTCGCCCAGCGGGTGGTGGCGCCGAGCAGCGCGGCCTCGGCGCTGTAGAGGAAGCCCGCGGCCAGCGCCTCCTCGGTCAGGCCCTCATCCAGCGCCGCGGTCCAGGACCGGAAGCCGGCCTCCTCCGGGCGGCGCCCCAGCGCCACGGCATAGAGCCGGTTCACCAGCAGCGCATCGGCATCAGGCACCCAAAGCCCGGCGGAGAACAGCCCGCCGGTTGCGACCCGCCCGGCCAGGCCCGCCAGCGCCACCGCGGAGTCACCCCAGGGCGCCCCCTCGCCCTGCGCCGCGAAGCGCGCTGCGAGGCCCGGCCCCGCCAGGAATTCGGCGCTGCCGAGGAAGGCGCGGGCGATCTCATCGAGGCCCGCGCCGCCCTGGCGGGCGTTCCACCAATAGGCCAGGCCGCCGGCATCGGGCGCCCGGCCCATCGCGGCGACATAGAGCCCGACGATCGGGCTCAGCCCGGCCTGGCCGGCCAGGAAGGTGGTGCCGTCCAGCGTGGTGATCGCCTCGATGCCGGAGAAACGGTCGCGCCCCTCGGCGCTTTCCACCGCACCTGCCGGGTTGAACCGCATGGCGGCGCGGGTGACGCCCAGCGCCATGGTGTCGAAGCCCGCGCCGCCCTCGACCACGTCATCGCCGGCGCCGGGCGTGAGCAGGTCATCGCCGGCGCCACCGCGCAGGAGGTCGGTGCCGGCGCGGCCGAACAGCGCGTCGCGGGTATCGGTGCCGGTCATCACATCATCGCCCACACTGCCCTCGCCGCGCACGGCGCGCAGCCCGGCATCCCAGGACCAACGCAGCGTCTCTGCCTCCTGCGTGCCGTAGAGCGCCTGGATCGCCGCGCGGTCCCAGGCCAGGGGGGTGTTCTGCGGCGCGGTCTGGCCAAGCGTGGCGACCATCAGCGTGTTTTGCGGGGCCCCGGGGATGGCGGGGTCAGGATGGGCGAGGCCGAGCGCATGGCCGATCTCATGCACCAGCACCTGGTGGCCGATGCGCGTCGTGCTGGGCGCCAGGCTGTCATTGCGGAAAAGCGCAACGTTCAGCGCCACATCGCCATCCGGCGGCAGGTCGGACTGGCCGAGCGTATTGACCGAGCCCATCGGCTCCAGCCGAAAGCGGATGTCGATGCCGGCGCCGCCCGCAATATCGGGCACCTCGACGAAGGCGAGGCCGGAGACGCTGTCCCATGCGGCCAGCGCGATGCGCGCCGAGGCCTGCTGCGCCGCCGAAAACGGCGCGAAGCCAGCCGGCCCGTCGGCGGCGAAGCTGTAGGTCACGATGGCGGGCTTGCCCGACAGGTCGTTCCAGCTGTTGAAATGGGCGAGGAGGGTGGTGAAGCTTGTGTCGGCCATGAACAGGGGATTAATTGCAACCCCCAGTTGCGTCAACTCATTTTTGAGACGCCGTTAAGCCCTCGTGCAGATTCACTCCGGCTGGAAGTTGGCCAGGCGCAAAAGCGCCTCCGACCGGGCAAAATCTGCCTGGATGAAGCGGGCGAATTCGGCCGCGGGCTCGGCCGCCGGCTCCACGCCCATGTTGTTCACCCTGGGCGCGATATCGGCGTCGAACATCCCGGTGCTCAGCACCTCGCCGATGCGGGCGATGACCTCGGCCGGCGTGCCGCGAGGCCCCCAGAGGCCCCACCAGGACTGGATGTCCATGCTGGGAAACCCCTGCTCGGCGGCGGTGGCGATGTCGGGGGCGGCGGGGTTTCGCTGGGCGGCGGTGATGGCCATGCCGCGCAGGGTGCCGGCGCGCACCGGCGGCAGCGTGGCCAGGATGGGGTCGATCATCATCGCGGTGTTGTTGGCGATGACATCGGTCAGGGCCGGCGCTGTGCCGCGATAGGGGATGACGGGGATGTCCGCGCCGATGAGGCGAATCAACTCGATGGTGGCGATATGGCCGGCCGCGCCCAGGCTGGAGGTGGCAATATTCCAGGCCCGCGGATTGGCGCGCACCGCGGCGACGAGTTCGGTGAGATTTGCCGGCCCGCGCGTCGGGTTCATCACCAGGATCAGCGGCCCGCGCCCGACCCGCATGATCGGCACGAGGTCGACCAGCGGATCATAGCCCGGGTTGCGCATCACCAGCCGCGCCATGGCCTGGATCGAGGCCGAGAAGCACAGGGTGTAGCCATCGGGTGCGGCATTGGCCACCACCTGGCCGCCCACCGCGCCATTGGCGCCGGCGCGGTTCTCCACAATGAAATTCTGCCCGAGCTTCTCCGCCAGCTTGCCGGCGGTGACGCGGGCCATGCCGTCGGTCGAGCCGCCGGGAGTGAAGGGCACGATCACCCGCACCGGCCCGCGCGAGGGCCAGGGCGCCTGCGCCAGGGCGGGGGCAGCCAGCGGCGTGAGGGAAGCGGCCTTGAGAAGCGAACGCCGGAACATGAGGAGATCTCCCGTCAACAGAACCTAAATCATGGAGAAGCGATGTTCGTTCAGCAAGTCTTTACCTCTGGCGCAATGCCGGCCCGGCACCCCATTTGCCTGGCATGGAAGCAGTCGATATCGCCCTGTGCCTCGCCGTGGATTGTTCGGCGAGCGTGGATTACGACGAATTCGGCCTGATGATGGGCGGGCTGGCACAGGCCTTTCGCGAACCCGATATCGGCCTGGCCACCGCCGCCGGGCCGCGCGGGGCGGTGGCGGTGGCGGTGCTATTCTGGTCCGGCCCGCGGGAGCAGGCGGTGGCGTTGGACTGGACGCGGCTGGATGGCGAGGCCGCGTCACGCGCTCTCGCCGATACGCTCGATGCCACGCCGCGGCTCATCGCTGGCAGCACGACGGCGCTGGGGACGGGCATGGCGGCCGCGCTGGGGCTGCTCGGGCGCTTTCCGGGCGAGGCCACGCGCCTCGTGCTCGATGTCTCGGGCGATGGTCGCAACAATGTCGGCCGTGGGCCGGGGCCGGTGCGCGATGTTGGCGTGGCGGCGGGGGTGACCATCAATGGGTTGGCGGTGCTGAACGAGGAGCCCGACCTGCTGGCGTATTTTCTGGCCGAGGTCGTGGGCGGGTTGGGCAGCTTCGCCCTGCCTTGCGGGGACTACGCCGCCTTTGCCGATGCGATACGGCAAAAAATCTGGCGCGAACTGCGCGGCGCGCTGGTGGCCTGAGGCTCGCGACACAAGGAGTTCAGCCTGAGGCCGCTGGCATGAGAGAGAATGGGGCGATCGACGGGGCTCGAACCCGCGACATCCAAGACCACAACCTGGCGCTCTACCAGCTGAGCTACGACCGCCGCATGCCGCCTGCTTTAGGGGCAGGCGGGCGGGGCGGTCAACTGCATGGCGCGCGGAAGTGTCATGGCCGTGGCGCGGGTGGCAGGGCGCGAAGCCAATCCATCGCCAACCCGACCCAGCCCTGGGGCAGTTCATGCCCGCCGGGATGCAGCGCCATGGCCAGGTGATGGCCCGAGCGACAGGCCGCGTCCCAGCTGCGCAGCGTGACGCCGCGGGCCTGCTCCATGCGCACGGGCTGGCGCTGGCAGCCCGCCTGGTCGCGCCGCGCGGCGAAGGCGGTGAAGAGATTGCCCTGGATCAGGGTCCCGCCACGCAGTGAGCGACCCTCGAGCGGAAAGGTGGCGTCGGCCAGGCCATGGATATGCAGGAGATGGCTAGGGCCGGCGGGGCATGGGCTGGCAAAGGGCTCCCAGGCATGGCCGCCGACCGGGACATGGGCATGGAACAGCCCCGCCTCGCAGGCGAGATGCCAGACCATGGAGCCGCCGATGCTGAAGCCGCTGGCGAAAAGCAGGTTTTCGTCGATCGGCCAGCGGGCGCGGATATCGGCGAGGATGTCTCTGGTGAAGGCGATGTCGTCGCGCCCGGCGCGCCAGCCACCGCGGAAGGCCCAGCCGCCATCGAGGCCATCGGGCAGGATGAGCAGCACGCCGGCGGCGGCGAAGTTTTCGCGCAAGGTGTCGTCGGCCATGCCCTCGTCGGCCGAGCCGCGGGCGCCGTGGAAGTGGATGGCGGTGGGGAGCGGGGTATGGCCGTCCCAACCGGGCGGAGGGGCGGCGCGATAGGTGCCGGAGGCGAGCTGGCAGGGGGATTCGATGCCGCAGCGGGGCTGGGCGAGGGCGGGGGTGGAGAGAAGTGCCAGGCATGCGAGGAGGCGGAACATGCAGTGGAGGCTGGGGCCTCGGTCATGCCGGCGCAAGGTCAAGGTGCCAGCCAATCCTCGGCGCGCAGGCCGGCGACCCGGGAAAATTCACGCAGATTGCCCGTGATGACGATCAGGCCCCGGCTGCGGGCATGGCCGGCGATCAGTGTGTCGTAGGGGCCGATGGGCTGGCCCTGGGCCTCCAGCTCGGCACTGATCTCCCCGGCCTGGGCGGCGGCCTCGGCGTCGAAGGCCAGCGTGGTCAGGCGGGCGGCGAGGGTTTCCACGGCGCGGCGGTATTCGCTGGGACGGGCGGATTTGGCGGCGCCGTGCAGCAACTCGTTCAGCGTGATGACGGAGATGCACAGCGTCTCGGCCTCGGCATTGAAGCGGGCGCGCAGGCTTTGCGGACGGTCCCGCAACAGGCGGATGCACAGATCGGTGTCCAGCATGTGCCAGAGCACCGGTCAGAAGGCCTCGCGCTTTTGCGCCTGGGGCTGTTCGCGGGGGGCGAGATCGATGCCGGGCGCGTCGAAGAAATCATCCCACAGCGTGCCGGCGGGGGTGATGATGCGGCGGTGGCCGTCGCGGATGATGGAGACGCGCTTCACGCCTTCCGGGAAGGCGACATCGCGCGGCAGGCGGACGGCCTGGGTGGTGTTGCTGAGGAAAAGGGTTGTAGCAGACATGGTATATACTTAGTCCATATACAGCCGGTTTGGCAAGGGGAAACCATGGGCCGGCACGGCGCGAGAGGGCATGGAGAAGAAAACGTATCGGGGGGGCCGCATGATGGTGTCAGCAACTGCGCGCGATGAATTTGATGATGCCGAATTGGCGGTGTCTTGGCGCCGCGCCTGATGATCGGGTCGAGCGGCTGCGCCGTCGCGCCGCCCGCAAACACCGCTCCCTGCAAGGCGAGTTGATGGTCCTCGTCGAGGACGCCGCCCGCGAACCCATCCCCGCCGAAGAGCTTCAAGCGATCCGGGAAAGCGCCCATTCGCTGCATTGACCGCAGGATGGGCCCGGCTCGGTCGAGATCATCCGCGCCATGTGCGAAGTCCGATAGGGTCGTTGACGCCTCAGGCTGAGGCGCGCGCCTTGATCCAGGCCTCGATCCGCCCCAAGGCCTCGGTCAGCAGTTTTTCGTTCTTGCAGAAGGCAAAGCGGACGTAATGGTCCGGCGCGCCCGACGCGGCGTAAAATGCGGTGTTCGGGATGGCCGTCACCTTCGCCTCCTCCGTCAGCACCCGGCAGAAATCCACGTCATCGCCGGTCCAGCCGAGCGGGCGGACATCGGTGGTGATGAAATAGCTGCCTCGGCTCTCCAGCACGCCGAAGCCCAGCCGCGCCAGGCCCTCGCCCAGCAGGTCGCGCTTGGCCTGCAGCGAGGCGGAGAGGTTTTCAAAATACGCGTCATCCTTCATCAGCCCCACCGCCACGCCGCGCTGCAGATTGGGCGCGGTGGTGAAGGTGAGGTTCTGGTGCGCCTTGGCCACATTCGGCTGCAAGGAGCGGTCGCAGGTCACATAGCCCACCTTCCAACCCGTCAGGTTGAAGGTTTTGCCCGCGCTGCCGATGCGCATGCAGCGCTCGCGCATGCCCGGGATGGTCATGAGCGGGATATGCTTCCAGCCGTCGAAGGTCAGGTGCTCATAGACCTCGTCGCAGATCGCATAGGTGTCGTGCCGCTGCACCAGGTCGGCAATGAAGGCCAGCTCGGCGGTGGTGAAGACCTTGCCGGTCGGGTTCATCGGCGTGTTGAACAGGATGGCCTTGGTGCGCGGGCCGAAGGCGGCGGCGAGTTCGGCGCGCGGCAGCTCCCATTTCGGCGGGCTGAGGCGGACGAGCTTCGGAATGCCGCCCAGCAGCTTCACCGTCGGCACATAGGTGTCGTAGAGCGGCTCGATCAGCACCACCTCATCGCCCGGGTTCACCACCGCCATCAGGCAGGCGGTGATCGCCTCGGTGGCGCCGGAGGTCACCACGACCTCGGCATTGGGGTCGACCTCGATGCCGTAGAAGCGCTTGTTGTGGGCGGCGACGGCGGCGCGCAGCTCCGGCACGCCGGTCAGCGGCGGGTATTGGTTGCGGCCATCCTTCAGGGCGGCGGCGGCGGCCTCGATCACATCCTCGGGGCCGTCGTAATCCGGGAAGCCCTGGCCGAGGTTGATGGCGCCGTGCTGATTGGCCAGCGCGCTCATCACGGTGAAGATCGTGGTGCCGGTGGCGCTCAGCAGGGTGTTCTGCGGGCGGCCGGGCGGGCTGGAAGGCTGGGCATGCGCGGCGGCTTGGGACATGGCGGCAATTCCGGGAGTTCTGGGGAAGAGCTTTTATCGGTGCGCCACCGCCGGGTGCAAGGGGCTGACGCTTTCGGGGCGGGCCGTGGCCAAGGCCCCGCCCCTCCCCTTCGGCGCTCAGAGCTGCTTCCAGAACGTCAGCTTGTCGGCGCCCACATCCCAGAACCCGCGGATGCGCGCCTCCTCGACATAGCCATTGGCGAGGTAGAAGCGTTGTGTGCGGGCATACTCCTGGGTGCCAATGGTCTCGACGATGAGGATGCGCTGCCCCTCCCGCCGCAACAGATCCTCAAGGTGTCGGAGCAGCGCCGCGCCGATACCCCGGCTTTGCTGTGCGGGGCTGGTCGCGATCGCGAGCAGGTTCCATGTGCCGTTGGTGAAGCGCTCAGGCTCGCAAAAGCCGAAGCCCAGCGCCTCGCCGTCGCATTCCGCGGTCAGCCAGATGTCCGGCGCGGAGCCGTCGAGGAAGCCTGCGATCATGCCGCCGAGCGCGTCGGCCGGAAAAAGGCCGGTCTCCTCCGCAATGGCGGCGATGGCGGTGAGGTCGGAGGCGATTGTCCGCCGGATGATGGGTTGATGGGTCATGCTGGAGCTTTCATTCACCCGGCGCCGGCCGCCTGCCCGCTTCGGGGTTCGGTCGGCCGCGTGCTAGGCGGGGGTACGGGAGTGGCGCGCGGCGAAGCCAGGACCGCCGGGATCACTGGCAGTGCGTCATCGCCGCTTGGTCTGTGCCGCCCTTCAGCGAAGGGCGATCAGCGCTGGCCCGCAATCGTGAACATCAAAAGCTCCTCGTGGGCTTCCCGCCCGCAGGCCGACATTGGATCCGGTCGTGCCGGCAGGCAAGAGGGCAGGAATCGCGACGGGGCGGTGGATCGCTCCACCGCCCCGCTTGCGGTCTCAGGCCGCCAGCGCCGCGCCGCGCGGGGCGCGCTGGGTGTTGAGCAGGAAGGTCACGCTCAGCACCGCGACCGCATTCGCCCAGTAGTAGAGGGCATCGATCCCGGTGAAGCCCAGCGCGACGGGCGCCACCGCGAAGGTCAGGCCCACCAGGCGGTCCACCGCGAGGTGGAACCAGTAGGGCAGCACCCTGACGAGGCCGAGCTTGTGGTCGGTCAGCAGGGTCAGCACCAGGGCGGCGACGCCGGTTGCGACCGACAGCCACAGTGCGAGCGGGTTGGTGGCACCCAGGCCCAGCAGGAAGGGCGCGCCGATGAGGCTGGCGGCCACGGGGTAGTCGATCCAGGCATGGATGTTTTCGTCGATGAAGCGAATGGACATGAGAGTTCTCCTTGGATTGGGGGTTGTTCAGGCGGCGAGGCGAGGGGCGACAGCGGGGAAGTCGATGTCGGTCTTGGCGACCTCATTGACGTAGTTGGTCAGCGTGTTCAGGGCGACGTGCACGACGATCTCAACGATCTGTGCGTCGTCGAAGCCGGCCAGGCGAACCGCCGCCACATCGGCGTCGGAGACATGGCCGCGGGCGCGGACCACCTTGGCTG
>CAYNBM010000024.1:0-63215 GCA_964395305.1 uncultured Rubritepida sp. | reverse complement strand
GAAGGTCACGGCGTACAGCACCACCTCGGAGGGCGCCGAAAGAATGGGGGCGAGGTTGCTGCGGCCGATCGGATAGGGTTTTTCGGCCGAGAAGCCGGCCGCGCGCAGGGCCGCCAGATACCGCTCGTTGAAGGCCAGGAATTCATCGCGCGGCAGGGGCAGCGGGGAGCGGAGCTCGCAGAGCGCCAGGGCCTCCAGCGGTCGCCCCGCGGCGGTGATGATGTGGGCCGCCGCCGCCAACCCCTGGGCCAGCGGCAGGGGTGCCAGAAAACGCAGGCGGCGGAAGGCAAAGCCGGGCTCGGCCGCCACGCCATTGGAGAATTGCCCCCCGGGCAGGAAGCGGAAGCCGCCGGCGGGGAAGGGGGTTGCCTGGGTCATTCGGTGTTCCCTCAGAAGAAGCGCAGGCGCTGGCCCACGCCCTTGTCGCGCGCCTTGGTCCAGATGGCATGGCCGAGCGCGATATCGCTCAGCGAGAGCCCGCGATGCCAGAGCAGGATGGTCTCGTCATCCCGCTCCCGCCCGGGCTTCAGGCCGGCGACGACCTGGCCGAGCTCGGCATGCAGCGTCTCGGCCGAGAGCTTGCCGGCATCGACATGCGCCCGCAGCGCGCCCAGCTTGCCGCTGCTGGCCTGGCCCCAGTCGTCCATCAGCATCTTGTCCATGATGTCGGTGAGGCTGAGCTCCACCGCCGACATGGTGCCATAGGGCATGACCAGCGCGCCCTTCTTGATCCATTCGGTCTTGAGCAGGGGCGTGGGTTTGTCGAGGCGCGAGGCCTCGACGACGATATCCGCGCCGCGCACGACGCTTTCCCAATCCGAGCAGCGGGTGATCTTCTTGCCGAGATCCTTCTCCAGCTTGGCGGCGAAGGCCTCCTGGCTTTCGGGACGGCGGGAATGGACGCGGATCTCGTCGAAATCGAACAGCCTGTCCATCAGCCGCACATTCCAATAGGCGGTGCCGCGGGCGCCGATATGTCCCAGCACCTTCGACCCCTTCCGCGCCAGATACTTGGCCCCCATCGCGCTGACCGCGCCGGTGCGCATGTCGGTGATATGCGAGGCGTCGAGGATGGCCAGCGGCATGCCATTGGTCGGGTTGAGCAGCAGCAGCGTGGCCAATTCGCTGGGCAGGTTTTCCTTGTAGTTGTCGACGAAATCGCCGACCACCTTCACGCCGGACAGCCCGATTTCCTCGCCGACATAGCCGCGCAGCACGTTGAAATGGCCATTCGCCACGCCGGGCATGTGGTGCAGTCTGGGGTCCACCACGGTGTGGCCGCGGCCCTGGGCGGCGAGGCTTTTCTCGATCGCGGCCATGATCTCGTCATCGGTCAGGCCCAGCGCCTCGATGGCGGGGCCGTTGATGAAGTCGATATGGACCTGTTCATAACCTGCCATGGCTCAATCGATCCTGATATTGGCGGCGCGGACGATTCCGCCGAAGACGGCGCGCTCGCGGGTGATCAGCGCCAGCAATTCCGCCGGGCCGAGGGTTTCGGGGGTCAGGCCAAGGCCGGCCATCGCGGTCTGCACGCCGGCATCGGCCTGGGCGGCGGCGATATCGGCGGCGATCCTGCGGATCACATCGGCGGGCGTATGGGCAGGGGCGAAAACCGCGAACCAGGCCACCGCCGCCACGCCGGGCAACCCGGCCTCGGCCATCGTCGGCACATCGGGCAGTGCCGTGCTGCGCGCGGCGGAGGTGACCGCCAGCGCCCGCAACCGCCCATCGCGGATCAACGGCAGGGCACCGGGCTGGTTCTCGAACATCACATCGATGCGGCCGGCCACGAGGTCGACCAGCGCCGGCGCGCTGCCGCGATAGGGGACATGGGTCGAGGCAATTCCGGCCTCGCGGGAAAACAGCTCACCCGACAGATGCACCAGGCTGCCCGCGCCGGGCGAGCCATAGGTGAAGGGCCGCCCCGCCGCGCGCATGCCGGCGACGAATGCCGCCACGCCCGCCGCACCCGCGGCCGGCACCACCATCACATTGGGCAGGGTGCCCAGCATGGCCACCGGCGTCAGGTCATTCTCGATGGAGAAGGCCAGGTTCGGATAAAGGCTTGGGTTCACGGTGATCAGCCCGGCGGGCGAGACCAGCAGGGTCAGGCCATCCGGCGCGGCGCGGGCCACCGCCTCGGCGCCGATCGTGCCGCCGGCGCCGGTGCGGTTCTCGACCACCACGGTCTGGCCCCAGCGCGCTTCCAGGAAGCGGCCGAAGAGCCGGGCGGTGGCGTCATTCGACGCGCCGGGTGAGAATGGCACGACGAGGCGCACCGGTCGCGCGGGGAAGGGGCTTTGCGCCAGGGCGGGTGCGGCCATGACGGTGAGGGCGAGGCGGCGGGTGATCATCCCCCCATGCTGACGCATCGCGCGCCCCGCGCAAGCGGGTTACAGAAAAGCCTGGAGGGGCCAATGATGTCATTTTGGGCAAGAGAGGCGCTGCTGCCGGAAGGCTGGGCCCGCGATGTGCTGATCGAGGCCGATGCGGCCGGCACGATCACCGCGCTGCGCCCGGGCGCGCCGGCCGGGGGCGCCCGGCGCCTGGGCCTGGTCGTGCCGGGCATGCCCAACCTGCACAGCCACAGCTTCCAGCGCGCCATGGCCGGAAGGGCGGAGCGGCGCAGCGCCGGCGCGCCCGGTGAGCCGGGCGCGACCCGCGACACCTTCTGGACCTGGCGCGCGGCGATGTACGCCGTCGTCGCCCGCATGAACCCCGACCGGGCCGAGGCGGTGGCGGCGCAGATGCAGATGGAATGCCTGGAGCGCGGCTATACCCATCTCTGCGAATTCCACTATCTCCACCATGGCCCCGACGGCACGCCCTATGCGGTTCGGGAGGAGATGGGCCTGCGCCAGATCGCCGCCGCCGGACGCACGGGCATTGGCCTGACGCTGCTGCCCAGCCTTTATCGCCATGGCGGAATTTTCGGCGCCGACCCGGTGCCCGGCCAGCGGCCGTTCCTCAACGCGCTCGATCCCTACCTCGCCATGATGGCCGATCTGCGCCGCCACACCGGCCCCCTGGTGGCGCTGGGCTTCGCGCCCCATTCGCTGCGCGCCGTCACGCCCGACATGCTCGCAGCCATTGCCGCCGAGCCTGGGCTGCCGATCCACATGCACCTGGCCGAGCAGCGGCGCGAGGTGGCGGAGTGCGAGGCGGCGACCGGCCTGCGCCCGGCCGCCTGGATGCTGGCGAATGGCTTTGCCGGCCCGCGCTGGGTCTTCATCCATTCCACCCATCTCGACGATGCTGAGGTTGCGGGGCTGGCCAAAAGCGGCGCCGTGGCCGGGCTTTGCCCGCAGACGGAGGCGTCGCTGGGCGATGGCATTTTTCGGCTGCCGGAATGGCGGGGCCGGCTTGGCATCGGCAGCGACAGCCAGGTCTGCCTCGACCCGGCGCAGGAGCTGCGCCAGCTCGAGACCAGCCAGCGGCTGAAGCTGGAGGCCCGCGCCGTCGCCACCTCGGAGGCCTCGCCCCACCCCGCGCGAAAACTCTTCGACGCGGCGCTGGCCGGTGGCGCCCAGGCCTCGGGGGCGGCCATCGGCGGCCTCGCCCCCGGCCTGCGCTGCGACTGGGTGGAGCTGGACACCACCAATCCCGACCTGCTGGGGCTGGAAGGCGATGCAGCGCTGGATGCCTGGGTCTTCGGCCCCGGCCGCGGCGTGGTGAAGAGCGTGGCGGTGGCCGGAAGGGTGCTGGTGGAAGCCGGCCAGCACATCCATGCTCGCACCATCCGCGAGGGATACATCAAGGCCATGGGGGAGATCTGGGCATGAGCCAGCTGGCAGGGAAAATCGCTTTCGTCACCGGCGGCAGCCGCGGCATCGGAAGGGCCTGCGCGTTGCTCTTCGCGCAGGAGGGGGCGGATATCGCCTTCAACCATCTCGGCGACACGGCCCGGGCGGAGGCCTTCGCCGCCGAGGTCTCGGCGCTCGGCCGCCGCGTCTTCCACATGGAAGCGGACATGGGCGACAGCGCGGCGGTTCGCGCCTTCGCCGCCGCCGCGACCGCGGCGCTGGGTGCGCCCGATATCCTGCTGAACAATGCCGGCATGAACATCCGCGGCCCCTTCGAGAGTTTTGCCGAGGCCGATTACGACCGCATCATGGCCGTGCACATGAAGGGCATGTTCGTCATGGCCCAGGCGGTCTATCCGGCGATGATCGCGCGCGGCTCGGGGCGGATCATCAACATCGCCTCGCAGCTGGCCTTCAAGGGCCAGGCCCAGATCATCCCCTATTGCGCCGCCAAGGCCGGCATCATCGGCTTCACCCGCGCGCTGGCGCATGAGGCGGCGCCGCGCGGCGTGCTGGTCAATGCCATAGCACCCGGCGCCATCACCACCGACCTGACCGCGCAGCGCGGGCCGGAATGGAACGCCATGATGGCCGCCACCCTGCCGGTCGGCCGCATGGGCGTGCCGGAGGACATTGCCTGGACCGCGCTGCTGCTGGCCGGCCCGGGCGGCGCCAATTACGCCGGCGCCACGCTCTCGCCCAATGGCGGGGATGTGATGCATTGATCACGCGAGATTTTTCCGGCCCGGTCGCGCGGATCACGGTGGCCAATGACCGCAAGCTGAACACGCTGGGAAGTGCGCTGCTGATCGCCCTGGCCGAGGCTTTCGCCGCCGTGCCGGACCACGCCCGCGCCGTGGTCCTGACCGGCGAGGGCAGCCGCGCCTTCATCGGCGGCGCCGACATCACTGAGATGGCCGGGGTGGAAACACCCAGCCAGGGCCAGGCCTTCATCGAACGCGTGCATGCCGCCTGCGCCGCCATCCGCGACTGCCCGGTGCCGGTGATCGCCCGGATCAATGGCTGGTGCCTGGGCGCGGGCCTGGAGATCGCCGCGGCCTGCGACCTGCGCATCGCGGCCGATACCGCGCAGTTCGGCATGCCCGAGGTGCGGGTGGGCATTCCTTCGGTGGTGGAGGCCGCGTTGCTGCCGGGGCTGATCGGCTGGGGCCGCACCCGTCGCCTGCTGCTGCTGGGCGAGACTTTTTCCGCTTCCACCATGGCCGAATGGGGTTTTCTGGAACGCGTGGCGGTGCCCGATGCGCTGGACGAGGCCTGCGACGCGTGGTGCGACCTCATCGCCCATGCCGGGCCGCTCGCCATCCGAAACCAGAAGGCGCTGATCCGTCAGTGGGAGGATCTGCCGCTCTCCCAGGCCATCGAAGCCGGCATTCCCGCCTTCGCCGCCAGCTGGAACACGCAGGAGCCGCGCGAGATGATGGCGCGTTTCGTCAACCGGAAGCGGTAGGCCTGCTGAACGGGGGAATTCAGACCTTCGGCGCTGCCGCCTTTGGTCATCCCGCGCTGAACCGCTTCTTCAGCGGAATGGCCAGCAAGGCCAGCAAGGCCAGCCCGCACAGGGCGGCGATGATCTCCGGCGTGAGAATGCCCGCGAGGCTCGGCGTGCCGCCGGCGTCGAGCACCCGACCCAACCCGGCGCCGCTGAGCGAAAACACCGCCGTGCCGGGGATGATGCCCAAAGCCGTGGTGGCCACGAACACCGACGTTCGCACGCCGCAAAACGCCGGCACCAGGTTCACCAGGAAGAAGGGAAACAGCGGCACCAGCCGCAGCACCAGCAGATAGGACCAGGCATTGGCCTGGATGCCACGCGCCAGCCCCTCGGCCCTTGGCCCCAGTTTTTGCAGCGCATCGGCGCCGAACACCCGCTGGGCGAAGAGAAAGACCAGCGTGGCCCCGGCCGTGGCGCCCACCACCGTCAGCGCCGTGCCCAGCACCGCGCCGAACAGGAAGCCGCCGCTGAGTGTCAGCACCAGCGCGCCGGGCACCGAAAAGGCGGTGGCCGCCGTATAGACGGCGACATAGGCCAGCGCCGCCAGCAGCGGGTTGCCAGCCACCCAGCCGGTCAGCACCGCGCGGTGCCGGGCCAGCGTGTCGAGCGAAAGCAGCTCGCCCAGCCCGGTGAAGCGCAGCGCCAGCAGCAGCGCCACGACGGCCAGGACGATGAACAGCTTCTTCATGGCAGGAACCTTTGCGTCAGCCCAACGAAGAACCGGACCTTCGGCCCAAACAGGCTGGGGGTGAACCAGGCACCGGCCGCGCGTCTGCCGGCCTCGGCAAGGGTGGGATAGGGCAGGGTGGTGGCGGCGATATCGCCCACCTTCAGCCGCTTCTGGATCGCCAGCGCCCACATGCCGATCATCTCGCCCGCGCCCGGCGCGACGATGGTCGCGCCCAGGATCACGCCCTTCGGGCTGAGGACCAGCTTCACCAGGCCTTCCGTGGCCGCTTCGGCCTGGGCGCGGTCATTGCCGTCCAGTCTTTGGAGCAGCGTTTTGCAACCCGGGGATTCGGCCTCGGTCAGCCCGGCATGGGCCAGTTCGGGGTCGGTGTAGGTGACCCAGGGGAGCGCCCGGTAATCCGTCTTCGCCGGCAGGCCGAAGAGCGCGCGGCGGATGATGATGCCGGCATGGGCACCGGCGATATGGGTGAATTGCGGCCCGCCCGCGCAATCACCAATGGCGAAGGCGCGCGGGTTGGTGGTGCGCAGACCCGCATCCACCGTGATGCCTTTCGGTGTGAAGGCGATGCCGGCCTCCTCCAGCCCCAGCCCCTCGATCACCGGCTGGCGGCCCGCGGCGACCAGGATATGGCTTGGCTCCACCACGCCGTCTGCCAGCGTGATGCGACCGGGATCGACGCGGGTGATCGAGGCACCCTCGATGATCCGCACGCCCTCGGCCAGAAGGGCCGCGCGCGCCACGGCCACCGCCTCGGGCTCGTCCTTCGACAGGATGGTGGTGCGTTCCAGCACCGTCACCTCGCTTCCCAGCCGGCGGAAGGCCTGCGCCATTTCCAGGCCGATCGGCCCGCCGCCGATCACCGCGAGATGCGCCGGCAGTTCGGTCAGTTTGAACAGCGTCTCATTGGTGAGGTGCGGCGTCCCGGCCAGGCCTGGAATGGGGGGCAGCGCGGCGCGCGAGCCGGTGGCGATGATGAAGCGCCTGGCCGAAATCCGCTGGCCGCCCGCCTCCACCTCGCCCGGGCCGGAAAACCGTGCGGCGGCCTGGATGACAGTGCAGCCCAGGCCCTCAAAACGTGCCACGCTGTCATGCGGGGCGATGGCGCCGATCACGCCATGCACATGGGCCATCACCTGGGTGAAATCGACCCGGGGCTCCACCGGCGCCACGCCGAAACGCGCCCCCGATCGCTGCGCCTGCGCGGCATGGGCGGCGGCGATCAGGGCCTTGCTCGGCACGCAGCCGGTGTTGAGGCAGTCCCCTCCCATGAGGTGCTTTTCGATCAGCACCACGGCGGCGCCCATCTGGGCCGCACCCGCGGCGACGCTGAGGCCACCGGAACCGGCGCCGATGATGCAGAGGTCGGCTTGCAGCACGCCGTTCTTCAGGTGAGGTTTGCGGGGCATGGCTGGCTTTCGCTCCGAGGGTCGCACTGGTTACATTTGACGGGGTGGTTTGGATGCGGATGGTCGGGCTGATGTGCAAGGCGCCGCGCCCTGGCTATGCCAAAACCCGGCTGGCCGCCACCTTGGGAGACTTGCGGGCGGCGGAATACGCGGCGGGGTTTCTGGCCGACTCCGCCCGCCTGGCCTCGGGTCTTGGCCAGGCCACGGCGTTTTTCGCGCCGGCCGATGCGGCGGCGGAGATCATGCCGCTGCTGCCGCCGGGCATGGCGATGGCGCCGCAGGTGGAGGGCGATCTCGGCCAGCGCATGCTGGCGGCCTTCGCCACCCTGTTCAGCCAGGATGGCCCCGCGCTGCTGATGGGCACCGATAGCCCCGACCTGCCGCCGGCGCTGCTGGAGGAGGCCTTTTCGGCCATGGCCAGCCATGACGCGGCCTTCATCCCCGCCCATGATGGCGGCTATTGCGCGGTGGCCCTGCGCGCCCCGGCGCCGGCGCTGTTCCGGGGCATTCCATGGAGCAGCGCGGAGACTCTCTCCGCCACGCTCGCCGCCGCCGGCGGGCTAAGCGTCCACCTGACCGCCCCATGGCATGACATCGACGAGGTGGCGGATCTGCAAAAGCTCGACCTCGGGGCCGCCCCCTTCACCCGCCGCGTCGCAGCGCCGCCAGGCTGAGCGCCAGGCCCCCGCCCAGCGCGATCGCCGCCAGCACCACCGGCAGGCCCCAGCCCGGCATGGCCTCCAGCAGCAGCCCGCCCAGCGGCGCGCCCACGGCGCCGCCCAGCAGATAGGCGGTGTTCAGCCCGGCCATCCCCAGCGCCCGGGCCGGACCTGCGAATCGCTGCACCGCGCGCACCATGCCCAGGGTGTAGATCGACCCCGCCGCCCCGCCCCAGACCGCCAGGACCGGCCATATCCCCCAGCCCGGCGCCAGCAGCGGCCAGAGCAACGAGCCCAGCGCCACCGCCACCGCGCAGCCGAGCAGCGCGCGATGCGAGCCGAAGCGGTCCGCCATCCGCCCCACCGGGTATTGCGACACCATATTGCCAAAGCCGGTGGCCACCACGATGGAGGCCGCGGCCACCGCGCCCAGCCCGAGCGCCAGCCCCTGCACTGGGAAGACGGCGCCCGCCGTGCTCTCCAGCGCGCCGCAGAGCAGGGCGGCGCCGGCCGGGGCCAGCATCATCAGTGCCACCGGGCGCAGCCTGGGGATGCTCATGCGCATCCGCCGCGGCACCGCGCCGGCCACTTCGCCCAGGCGCAGCGTCAGAAGAAAACCCAGCGCCATCAATGCGGCGCAGCCGGCGAAGGCGCTGGCCTGCACGCCGGTCAGCCACAGCATGGCCGGTCCGCCGCCGATCGCGGCCGAGACGAAGGTCTGATAGAGGCCGAGAAACTGGCCCTCACGGCCCGGCGGGGCCATGGCGCCGGCGATCGCATCGGCGGTCGTCCAGGTCAGGCAGGAGGCAGCGCCCAGCACCGGGCCGATGACGAACCACAGCCAGAGCGGCGGGTTCAAGGCCAGGGACAGCAGCGCCAGCGCCGAGACCAGGCCCGCCAGCCGGTGCAGCCGCAGCGCGCCACCGATGCGCCCGGCGAACCACGGCGTGCCCGGCGCCGTCACCAGGGCGGCGACCCAGACCGAGGCGGCGTAGAGCCCGACCATTGCCGGCGAGGCGCCCGCCTCGGTCAGCAGCACGGCGGCGAGTGGCGTGCTCATCCAGACGCCGGCGAAGGCGAGCGTCGCGGCGGCGATGAAGGTCGCGGCGGCGAAGCGGATGGGGGGGGCGGTCAGGCCACGCCGCCCGGCGCGGTGTTCCCGCCGCAGACCAGCACACCCACCCGCGCGCCGGGCGGCGGGACGAAGGCGCCGCTGCGCAGCGCCGCCAGCGCCGCCGCCCCACCCGGCTCGGCCACCACCGCGCATTCCGCCCAGAGCCAGCGCTGCGCCTCGATGATCGCAGCATCGCTGACCAGGAGCGAGCGCCCGACATGCGCGGCGGCGATAGGGAACATCAGCGCGCCGACCCGGCGGGCGCCCAGGCTGTCGGCGGCGATGCCGCTGACCGGCACATCCACTGGCCGGCCGGCGGCGAGGGCGGCATGCAGGGCATGGCTGGTCTCAGGCTCGACCGCCACGATCTCGGTCGGGCTGCCGGCGTGCCAGGCGGCCATGCCGCCGATCAGCCCGCCGCCGCCGACGGCGACCAGCAGATGGGTCAGCTCCGGCGCCTGCTCCTGCCATTCCAGCGCGACGGTCCCCTGGCCATCGAGCACTTCGGGCTGGTCATAGGCATGCACCGTGGTCGCGCCGGTCCGCGCGACGTGGCGCTGCGCCGCCTCCAGCGCATCGGCGTAGCCTGCGCCGCCCACCACGAGTTCGGCGCCCAGACCGGCGATGCGGGCCTGCTTGGCCGGGCTGCTGACCTCGGGCACGAAAATCGTCGCCCGCGCGCCCAGGGCACGCGCGGCGAGCGCCACGGCCACGCCATGATTGCCGCCCGAGGCCGCGACCACGCCCGCGCCCAGATCGGCCGATTGGCGCAGCCGGTTGAAGGCGCCGCGGGCCTTGAAGCTGCCGCCGCGCTGGAGCTGTTCGAGCTTCAGGCAAAGCTTATCCTCGAGCCACAGAACGGGGGTGCGGCGGATATCGGCCCCGATCCGGGCATAGGCGGCTGCGATGGAGGTGCGGGTGATGCTCATGGCGCTGCTGCATGCCCGCCGCGGCGGCCGCCGCCAAGGCCGGGTTTGTGAACCCAGGGTAATCATGTGCTGACAGAGGGTTGTGATGGGGGATTTGCGGTCCCGGGCAAGCCAGGTTTCCTGGCGCGGCGATCGAGCCGCGATCAATCCCGGGCGGCCACCAGCCCTTCCCCACCTCCCACATTTACGCCATAAACTGTTCTCGATGACCCCCCAGCCGGACCGTGTCCCATGCTGCTCCATGCTTCCTGTGTCGCCCTGGGCGGCGCGGGCTTGCTTCTGCTGGGCCTGCCGGGTGCCGGAAAATCCTCCCTGGCCTTGCGCCTGATGGAGCGCGGCTGGGCCCTGGTGGCGGATGACCAGGTGGCGATCGCCGCCACGCCGGAGGGGCTTTCGGCCAGCGCGCCGCCCGCCCTGGCCGGGTGTTTCGAGGTGCGTGGCCTGGGCGTGTTCCAGTCCCTGCCGTTCCAGACGGCGGTCCTGGCGGCGGTGGCCCGGCTCGGGCCCGCCTCCGCCATCCCCCGCCTGCCTGAGCCCATGCGCTGGCAGGCGCTGGACCGGGAATTGCCGGCATTCGCGCTGGACCCCGAAGACGTCGCCGCGCCGGAAAAAGCCATCTGGGCGATGCGCGCGGCGACGGGCGCATTGCACCAGCGCGCGGGCGCCTTCACGCCGTGACCCGCCCGGTGGTCATCATCACCGGGCTTTCGGGGGCGGGCCGCGCCTCCATCCTCAACATGCTGGAGGATCTCTCCTTTGAGACGGTGGACAACCCGCCGCTCGCGGTGCTCGAAGCCCTGCTGGGCGATGGCGACCTGCCCATCGCCGTCGGGGTCGACACCCGCTCGCGCGGGTTCGACCCGGAGAAGCTGCTGCTGATCATCGAGCGCCTGCGGCTCCGGCCCGACCTCTCGCCCACCCTGCTCTTCGCCACCGCCGAGGATGCGGTGCTGCTGCGCCGCTACACCGAGACGCGGCGGCGCCACCCGCTCGCACCGGGGGGGCCGCTGGGTACCCGGGTGCAGGACGGCATCGCGCGCGAAATATTGCTGATGGCCCCGCTGCGCGAGGCCGCGGACCTGCTGGTCGACACCACCGACGTACCGCTGCCCGAGCTGCGCCGCCGCATGGAGGCGCGCTTCCGCCCCGAGGGCGCGCCCGGACTGTCCATCACCGTGCAGAGCTTCGGCTTCCCCAAGGGCCTGCCGCGCGAGGCGGATCTGGTCTTCGACCTGCGCTTCCTGCGCAACCCGCATTACGAAGCCGCGCTCAAGCCACTGACCGGGCGCGATGCCGGGGTGGCCGCCTATGTGGCCGAGGACCCGGCCTTCCCCGCCTTCTGGCAGAACCTGACGGCGCTGCTGGACCCGCTGCTGCCGCGCTATGTCGCCGAGGGCAAGAAATACCTCACCATCGCGCTGGGTTGCACCGGCGGGCGGCATCGCTCGGTTTTCGTGGCGGAAAAGCTGGCAGCCCACCTGGCCAGCACATCGGCCATGCACGGATGGCGGGTGGAACTGTCCCATCGGGAATTGCCCGAGGCGGCGCGCGGGTCTAACACGCCGCACTTCGAGATCGCCCCCCCGGCGACCCCGCGTGACATTGCCCCGTGTGACACCCATATGACGACTGTTGAATGACCCAACCCTTCCGAAGCCCCCGATGATCGGTCTCGTGCTCGTCACCCATGGCCGCCTGGCCGAGGAGCTGCGCCTGGCCATGGAGCACGTGGTGGGCCCGCAACGCGCCGTGGCCACCGTCTGCATCGGCCCGGAGGATGACCTGGAGGGCAGGCGGACCGATATCCGCGAGAGCATTGGCGCGGTCGACCAGGGCGATGGCGTGGTGCTGCTGACCGATATCCTGGGCGGCACGCCATCGAACCTCGCCCTTTCCCTCTCAAACGGCCGGGTGAAGGTGATTGCGGGGGTGAACCTGCCGATGCTGGTAAAACTCGCGAAAATCCGCGGCAGCGAACCCCTTGGGGAGGCGGTTGATCACGCCGCCCAGGCCGGGCGCAAATACATCACCGCCGGCAATGACGCGCCGGGCGGCAACGGCCATAAAGGAACACGTTGATGGACCAGCTGCCCGCCGCCGCCCCGAGTGCAGATGTGGATTGCGGCTGCCCCGAACCCGGCACCGGCGCGCATGTGCTGCGCCGCCATGTGCTGATCCGCAATTCCCGCGGCCTGCATGCCCGCGCCGCGGCCAAGCTGGTGGCGGTGGCCGAGCGCTACGCCGCCTGCATGCATGTGCTGCGCGATGGCCAGGTGGTGCCGGCCTGCTCGATCATGGGGTTGATGATGCTGGGCGCGGGCCAGGGGAGCTCGGTTGAGATCACCGCCGAGGGCTGGGACGCGAAGGAGGCGATGGAAGCCGTGGCCGGCCTGGTCGAGGCCGGGTTCCATGAAGACTGAACCCAGGCCCCGCGCCAGGAAACCCACCAAGGAAACCGTCTTTCGCGGCATCGCCGTCTCGCCCGGCATCGCCATCGGGCCGATCCACGACACCAGCGAGGTGGCGGCCGATGCGCCGCGGCGCATGATCACCGCGGCTGAGGTCGAGGCCGAACGGGAGAAACTCACCCAGGCCGCCGTCACCGCCCGCAAGCAGGTCACCAAGCTCAAGACGCGGCTGAACATCCTGCCCGAGGAGGCGCAGGAGGAACTCGCGCCGCTGCTCGACGCCTATATCCTGATGCTGGGCAATTCACGGCTGTTGCGCGGGGCGCGCAAGCGCATCGGCGATGCGGGCCTGGGTGCCGAGACCGCGGTGCTGGACGAGGCGGAGGAGATCGCGGCGATCATCCTGGCGGCCAAGGATGACGACAAGGCCGGCTTACTGCGCCGTGCGGGCGAGGTGCGCGAGATCGGCCGCCGGCTGATCCGCACCATCACCGCCACCCCCTTCCGCTCGCTGAAGGACGTGCCGCCCGGCGCGATCCTGATCGCCGAGGAAATCACCCCGGCCGATGCCGCGCTGCTCGACCCCGCGCGGATCGCGGGCGTGGCCACCGAGGAGGGTGGCGCCGATGGCCACACCGCCATCATGCTGCGCGCACTCGGCATCCCCGCCGTGCTGGGCTGCCATGGGCTGACCGAGGCGGCGGCGCGTGGCGATCACGCGGTGCTCGATGGCGGCACCGGCCAGGTCGTCCTCCACCCCGGCGAGGGCGCGCTGGCAGCCGCGCGCGAGGGCCTGGCCGGCTATGCCCGCGAGCGCACCAAGCTCGGCAAGCTGCGCCGCCTGCCGGCGGAGACCACCGATGGCGAGCTGGTCGAGCTGCAGGCCAATCTGGAAATTCCGGCCGAGCTGCCGCTAATCGCCCAGGCCGGCGCGCAGGGCATCGGGTTGTTGCGGTCCGAGTTCCTGTTCATGAACCGCGCCGAATTGCCCGACGAGGATGCGCAGTTCGACGCCTATCGCAGCATCGTCGAGGCGATGGCGGGCGATGCCGTGACCATCCGCGTGCTGGATTGGGGCGGCGAGAAGGATATGGAGGCGCTGGCCGCCGGCGTGCCGATGAGCGGCGGGCCGAACCCGGCACTCGGCCTGCGTGGCATCCGCCTGCTGCTGAAGCGGCCCGAGCTGCTGGAAGAGCAATTCGCCGCCATTCTTCGGGTTTCCGCCCGCGGCCCGGTGCGCGTCATGCTGCCGATGATCACCATCCCGGAGGAGGTGGCCCAGTCGCGGGAGATCTATGAACGCGTGGCCCGCCGCCTGCGCCGCCGTGGCGAGGCGCTGCCGGAGAAACTGCCGCCGCTGGGTGCGATGATCGAGACGCCCGGTGCGGCGCTGGCCGCGGACGCCATCGCGCTGGAGGCCGATTTCTTCGCCATCGGCACCAATGACCTTGCCATGTACACGCTCGCGGTGGACCGTGCGGAGACGGATGTGGCGCATCTCTACGACCCGCTGCACCCCGCGGTGTTGCGCCTTGTGCAATTCGCTACCGAGGCGGCGCTGCGGATGCGCATGCAGGTGAGCGTGTGTGGCGAGATGGCCGGCAACCCCCGGCTGGTGCCGCTGCTGCTGGGGCTTGGCATCCGCAGCCTGTCGATGAACGCCAGCTCCATCCCGCGGGTGAAGCAGGCGATCCGGGCGCTGGATATCGATGATTGCGCGCGGTTCGCACGGCGGGTGATGGAGCAGAGCGATCCGGCGCGGATCCGCGAGCTGGTGGCGGGGTTCGGCACGGCCAAGCCTATTTCGTGACGAAGGCCTTCTCCAGCACATAGCTGCCGGGCTGGTTGTTGGTGCCCTCGACAAAGCCGAGTTTCTCCACCAGCGCCTCGGTATCGGCGTTGAACGCCTCCGAGCCGCACATCATCACCCGGTCCAGCGCCGGGTCCAGCGGCGGCAGGCCGGTTTCGGCATAGACGGCGCCGCTCTCGATGCGGGTGGTGATGCGGCCCTGCACCGGGAAGGGCTCGCGCGTGACACTCGGCGCATAGACCAGCTTTTCCGATGCCCATTCGCCCAGCAATTCATGCGCCGGCAATTCCTCGGTGATGTATTGCCGATAGGCCAACTCGCTGACCTGCCGCACGGTATGCGCCACCACCACGCGGTCGAATTTTTCGTAGGTGTCGGGGTCGCGGATCAGGCTCATGAAGGGGGCGAGGCCGGTGCCGGTGGCGAGCATCCACAGGTTGCGCCCGGGAGCCAGGTTCTCCACCACCAGCGTGCCCACCGGCTTGCGGCCGATCAGCACCTTTTCCCCGACCTGGATGTGCTGCAGGCGCGAGGTCAGCGGCCCGTTCTGCACCTTGATGGAGAGGAACTCCAACCCCTCATCCCAGGGCGGCGAGACCATGGAATAGGCCCGCGTCAGCGGCTTGCCCTCGACCATCAGCCCGATCATGGCGAATTGCCCGGCGACGAAGCGCAGCGCCGGGTCGCGTGTGCAGCGGAAGCTGAAAAGGGTCTCGTTCCAGTGATGAACCCAGGTCACCTCTTCCTGATAGAAGGCGGCAAGGGCTTTTGCGGTGGCTGTATCGCTCATGGCCCCCGATATGCTGCGGGGCGCGGTGGGGCGCAAGTTTAGCATACGGCAAGGCAGGGTTGTGCGCTGGCGGGGTGCGCCGCACCATCGCGCCATGCTGCATCACCCGTCCCCTTCCGACCCCGCCACCAACCCGCCAGTCGGCCCCCTGGTCGATGCCACGCCGCGCCCCATCCCCGCCCGCATCGCCCATAAGGGCCGCAGCGTCGATCTTGAGCCGCTGCATGTCCGCCACGCCGCCGAACTCTTCGCCGCGGCGCAGGCCGACCGCGATGGCGCGGGCTGGGCCTATCTCGGCTATGGCCCCTTTGCCGATGCCGCGGCCATGCGCGCCTTCGTGGGGAATTTCGCCGCCACGCATGACCCTCTCGCCTGGGCCATCCGCCCACACCGCAGCGGCACCGCCGATGGCTGGCTCACGCTGATGGAGATCCACCCCGCCCACGCCCATATCGAGCTGGGGAACATCTGGTTCAGCCCGCGCATGCAGCGCACCCGCGCGGCGACCGAGGCGATGTTCCTGCTCATGCGCCACGCCATGGAGGATCTCGGCTATCGCCGCCTGACCTGGAAATGCAATGCGCTGAATGCCCCCTCCATCCGCGCCGCCGGCCGCCTGGGCTTCACCTATGAGGGCACGCTGCGCGACATGCTGGTGGTGAAGGGCCGCAGCCGCTCCACCGCCTGGTTCAGCATCCTGGGCGCCGAATGGCCGGCGGTGCAGACCCGCATCGAGGCCTGGCTGTCGGACGCCAATTTCGCCCCCGACGGGGCGGCAAAGACCAGCCTGTCGGGCTGATTTCGCTTGGCATGGCCGACATGTATCGCTATCGTCATGAAACCAACGATAGGAAACTGCCATGCTCCAGATCCCGGACGCTCTGCAATACGCCTCGCCGCTGGGCTGGGGGATCATCGCCGCGGGGGTGATCTACGCCGCCGCGCATGCGCGGCTGGGCACCGGCGGTGCGGTGGCCGCAGCCGCCCTGGCCGGTTTCATGGCCAAGACCTTCCTCATCGACATGATCTGACGCCCAAGCGGCGGGTCAGTCCGCCGCTTCGGCCTCGATCTCGACCATGAAGCGATGGTCGGCCAGGGCCGAGACCAGCAGCAGTGTGCTGGCCGGCGCATGCCCGCACAGGAAGGCATCGCGCTGCGCCCGCCAATGGCGGATGCAGCCGAGATTAAGCAGATAGACATTCAGCTTCACCAGATTGGTCGGCGTCATGCCATGCGCGGCCAGGATGACGCCGATATTGGCCAGGGCCTGGTCCATCTGCGCCACGCTGCCCTCGGGCACGCTGCCATCCGGCGCGACGCCGACCTGGCCCGAGATCACCAGCCGCCGTCCCGGCCCGGTCACCAGGGCGGCGTGTGAGTAGTTGGAGGCGGGCTTATGCACCCCCGCCGGGTTGCTCAGGGTGATCGGCATGGAGAATTCCCTTGGGTTCACGGGAATGTAAGCCGGTACCTCGCAATGATCTACCGGTGAAAAGCGGCCTGCAACCGGTCGAGCACGGCCTGTTCAGCGGCTGAAATCCGCGAGGCCAGCCCGAGAAACCCGCTGGAGATCCGCGCCACAGCCCTGGCATCGCCCAGCAGATGCGCGGCCAGGGCCGCATTGGCCTCGGGCGCCAGGCGGTTGGACAGCGCGCCGGCATAGGCCGCCCAGGCGGCCTCCAGCGCGGCTGGCGGCGCGGCTTGCAGCCAGGACTCCAGCATGTCCATCCCCGGGCCGCCCGGCGGCAGGCCGGCGGCGGCGCCACAGCCCAGCACCGCCTCGCGCTCGGCGGCCGAGACGGCGCCATCGGCCCAGGCCACCAGCACCAGCGGCGCCAGCACCAGCGCCGCCAGCGTGCCCGCGCCGATGCCCAGCTGCTCCAGCAGCGCCAGCTTGCCCTCATCGGCGATGCCCGAAGCTTCGGCCAGGGCGGCATGCGCTGCGGCCGCGTCATCGGCCGCGATCATGCGCTGCAGCAGTGCCGCATTATGCCGCGCGAAGAACGCCTCCTCGAGGGCCATCCGTCGCTGTTCCAGGATATTCGCCGCCATGTCCCATCCTCCGTTGCGGGGGCAGGCTATGGCGCCGGGCCTGGTCTCGCCTTGACGCGGATCAAGCCGTCAGAGGCTCTCCCGCACCACGCCACCCGGCGGCGGCGGGGCGGCGCGCTCGCCCTCCACCAGCCAGTCGCGCAGGGCGCGGCGGAGCTGGAACTCGAATTCGGTGTTGAGGTCAAACGTCGCGCGGCGCAGCAGGCTGGTGGCGGTGCGGCTGCGGGCGGCGACGCTGCTTTCGGTGGGCGCGGTGCGGCTCACCGTGGCCTCGGCGAAGCCCAGGCGCTGGTCGTTGGCGCCGCGGATCTCAAGGCGGCAGGTCAGGGTGCAGTTCAGCCGCTCGCCCGGGTCGCCGGCGAAGAGGCCGGATTGCCCGGGCAGCCGCTCGCGCAGGATAGCGGCGCGCAGGGTGACGAAACGCGCGGCGTTCTCGGTGCCGAAGGCGGCCAGGCGGTCGCGGCCCATGATCTGCACGGCCTCGGGCGGGGTGGGCCGAAGCTCGCGGCCGACATCGGTCGGCCCGGCATTGGGCCGCGTCGGGTCGATCTCGATGCTGGCGACGTTCAGCCGCAGCTTCGGCAGGTAGGAATAGCTGATCTCCGGCCCCTCGGGCGCGGGCGGGGGCGTGGCGGCGCAGGACGCGAGCAGGCCCAGCGGCGGCAGCGACAGCAGGAGGTGGCGGCGGTTCATCAGGTCTTCCTAGAGCATGATCCGTTGAGGTGGAATCACCGAAACGGTGAATCATCCTCTCAGCAAATGGCTAGACCATGCGGAGCGAACGCATGTGGGCGCAGCGTGGTCTATCAGCCCGGCGGCGGTTTCAGAACCCGCCGGGTGGGATGCGGAGCATGGGTTTCTCCGGCCCCCGTCGCGCCGCGTGGATGGCGCGGTCGAGGGCGTCGAGGAAGCGCGAGCGGTCGGCCGTGGCCATGGCGCTGGGGCCATGGCTGGGCCCGCCGCGGGCGAGCTCGGTCTCACGCATGTGCCGCGCGAGTTCCCGCCCGGCCAGCGCGCTGCCGATGTTCTGGGCCGTCCAGTCATGGCCCTTGAAGGAGAGCGCGCGGGCACCTTTTTCCAGCGCGCGGGCGGCCAGCGGGATGTCGGCGGTGGTGATCACATCGGCGGGGGTCGCCTGCTCGACGATCCAGTCATCGGCGGCGTCCGCCCCCTCGGCCACGATCACCTGGCGGACGAAGGTTTCCTCCGGCGGGCGTATCGGGCGGGAACCGTTGGAGACCAGCACGACCTCGCAACCCAGCCGGCCGGCCACCCGGAAAATCTCATCGCGCACCGGGCAGGCATCGGCATCGACCAGGATGCGCGTCACAGCGCCATGACCTGCACGGGGTGGCCCAGCCCGGCCAGGAAGCCGCGCAAGGCTCGCGGGTCCAGCGCGACCGAGGCATTGTTGCGCAGGGGGTGGCACCACAGCGGCGCGGGCCCTTCGGCGATGGCGGCATCAAGGGCGAATTTCACCTGCCCAGGCGCGGCATTGACCAGCGCAAGCGGTGTGACGGAGCCGGGGGTGACGCCGAGGGTGGCAAGCAGTTCCTCGGCGCTGGCCATGCGCAGCCTTGGCCAGCCCGCCGCCCGCGCCAGCGCATTGACCGAGAGCACCCGGTCTGCCTCCAGCGTGGCGAGGAAAAACCCCTCGCCCTTCGCCGCGCGCAGGAACAGGTTCTTGCAATGCAGGCCGGGCAGATCGTCGCGCAGCATTGTGGATTCGGCCACGGTGAAGACGGCGTGATGCTCCACCACGCGGGTTGCGATGCCCGCTTCCGCCAACATGTACAGCGCCTTGTTCAAATTTCCCCCGTGACCTGCGGTTAGATTCGCCCGTGACCTGCGGTCAGATTCGCCCGTGACCTGCGGTCAACGCCGGCGAAACCGTTCCACCGCGGCGACCAGCGCCGTGCGGATGCCCGGCTCCAGCGCCGAATGCCCGGCATCGGGCACCACCGTCAGCCGGGCACGCGGCCAGGCGGCGGCGAGATCGAACGCCGTTTCCGCCGGGCAGACCATGTCGTAGCGGCCCTGGATGATCTCGGCCGGGATATGCGCGACCGAGCCCATCCCCGCCAGCAGCCCGCCCTCGCGCAGAAACAGCTTATGGGCGAAGTAATGCGCCTCGATCCGCGCGAGGCCGAGCGCCGTGCGGTCCTGCGCGAAGCTCGCCACCGTATCGGGGCTGGGCAGCAGGGTGGAGCAGGACCCCTCGAAGGCGCTCCAACTCCGCGCGGCGGGGAGATGGACCGAGGGCTCGGGATCGGTCAGGCGCTTAAGGTAGGCGCCCAGCAGGTCACCGCGTTCGGCCACGGGAATATGTTCGGCGAAATGCGACCAGGCATCGGGGAAGACGCGCCTGAGGCCATAGAGGAACCAGTCCACCTCCGCGTCCCGGCCCAGGAAGACGCCACGCAGCACGCAGCCCACCACGCGGTTGGGATGCGCCTGGGCATAGGCCAGCGCCAGCGTCGAGCCCCAGGAGCCGCCGAAGAGCAGCCATTTTGGGATTCCGAGGAAATGCCGGAGCACCTCGATATCGGCCACGAGATGGGGCGTCGTATTGGCCGAAAGCTCACCCAGCGGGCGGGAGCGGCCGGCGCCGCGCTGGTCGAAAATGATGAGACGCCAATGCGCCGGATCAAAAAAACGCCGGTGGACCGCGCCCGCGCCGGCGCCCGGGCCGCCATGGAGGAACAGCACCGGCTCGCCCATCGGGTTGCCAACCTGCTCCCAATACATGACGTGACCGTCCGACAATGGCAGGAAGCCGGTCTCGAAAGGCGCGATATCGGGGAAGAGGTCGCCACGGGGCATGAGGTGTTTATCCGATGCCGCAGCGCGCAATTCAACATCCCCCTTTGGGTTTGGCGCGACAGGCACTAACTTTGTCACGATCATGGCCATTCCCGCGCCCCAACCCCGCAGCACCACGCATCGCACCGCCCCTGGCGAGGTGACCTGTGCCGTCTGCAGCACCGACAGCCGGCAGGTGGTGTTCCGCCCCGGCGCGCCCGAACAGGCGCCCGACCTCGACCTGCGGCCGGGCGAGCCGCTGCGCTCGACCATGGGCCATTGGCTGCAGCAATGCCCGCGCTGCGGCTATGCCGCGCCCGATATCCGCGAGGCCCGGCCCTCGGCCGCCCGGGTCGTGGCGGCGGCACCCTTCCGCTCGCTGGTGAACGAGGCCACCCACCCGCCGCTGTCGCGCCGCTTCCTCGCCTGGGCGCATGTGCTGGAGGAGACCGGTGCGATGCACGAGGCGGCCGAGGCCATGCTGCAGGCCGCCTGGACCGCCGATGACCTGAACCGCCAGGACCTGGCCCGCATCTGGCGGCTGGAGGCGGTGGCGCTTTGGCGCTCCGGCCCCGGCCTCGATGCCGAGCAGCAGGTCAGGGTGGTGGATGCGCTGCGCCGGGCCGAGGCCTGGGATGGCGCGGCGGATGCCATCGACGCCATGCTGGTGACCGACCCGCCGGAGGCGGTGCGCCAGGTGCTGGCCCTGGAGACGAAGCTGGTCCATGGCGGCGACGCCAGGCGCCACACCGTGGCCAGCGCCCTGCCGCCGCCGGCGCGCCGGCCGCATGTCGCGCATCAGAAGCTGACGGGGCGGAGCAGCCTGTTCGGCTGGTTCAGGCGGTTGTTCGGGCGGCGATAGCGCCAAACCCAGCCTCCGCCGCTGCCAGCACCGCATCCATATCCGCCCGCGTATGCGCGGCATTGAGGAACATGTTGTGCCGGGGGTGCAGATAGGCGCCGTGCTCCAGCGCCGCCCGGCAGAAGGCGCCGCCTTTTTCGAAGCCGGCATCATCGTCGAAGAGCCAGAGCGGCATCGCCGCCGGCCCCGACTGCCGCAGCCCCACGCCATGCCGCTGCGAGAGGGACGCCATGCCCGCCCGCAAATACCCCCCCAACTCCTCCAGATATTCAGGCAACCCTACCCGATCCATCTCCGCCAGCGTCGCCACCGCCGCCGCCATGGGCACGGCACCACACCAGAAACTGCCGGTGATGAACACGCGCGACGCCGCCTCGCGCAGGCTGTCACGGCCGAGCACGGCCGCCAGCGGGTGGCCATTGGCGATGGCCTTGCTCCAGGCCGAGAGGTCGGGCTGCACGCCCAGCCTCTCCCACGAACAGCCGCGATGCAGCCGGAAGCCCGCGCGCACGTCGTCGATGATCAGCGCGGCCCCCGCCCTGTCGCAAAGCCGCCGCGCGGCCTGGGCGAAGGCCAGGCTCGGCATTTCCTGATCAATAACATTGTCGTGCCGGAAGCCGGTGACGATCACCGCCGCCAGGTCATCCCCGGCCGCCGCGACGGCCTCCTCCAGGCTCGCCACGTCGTTGTAGTCGAAGCGGCCCTGGTTGGCGCGGTCCTCGGCCGTCGTGCCGGTGGCCACCGGCGTGCACCAGGGCAATGCGCCGTGATAGGAGCCCTGAGCGATCAGCACGGTGTTCCGCCCCGTCGCCGCCCGGGCGATGGTGACGCAGGCGGTGGTTGCATCGCCGCCATTCTTTTGCAGCATCGCCCAATCGGCATGCGCCACGCGTTCGACCAGCGCCTCGCACAGCTCGACCATCACCGGCGCCGGGCCGTTCAGGCAATCGCCCATCGCGGCCTGTTTCGCCGCCGCCGCATCCACCACCGGGTTGTGGTGCCCGAGCACGATCGGGCCCCAGGAGCACATGAGGTCGACATAGCGCCGGCCATTCGCGTCCCAGATATGGCCGCCCTCGGCGCGTTGGAAAAATTGCGGATAGCCGGCGGGCAGGCGGCGGGTGTCGAGATGGCCCCACATGCCGCCCGGCACCACCCGGGCGGCGCGCGCCCGCAGCGCGGCGTCGCCATCCCCCCCGGCCCAGGCCTGCGGGCCGTCGGGCGGGGTCAAACCTCCACCTCCCAGAACATCGGATAGGCCGCGCGCGGCAGATTCCGCAGCCTCTCCCGATAGCCCGCCGGGATGGTGAACTGGCCCCACATCACCGAGGGCACATGCGCCACCGCCGCCGCCTGGATACGCCCGGCCAGTTCCCGTCGCACAGCCCCATCCCGCGCCGCTGCGAATTCATCGATCAGCCCGCGCATCCCCCGGTCGCAATCCCAGCCCGGGAAATCCGCGCAGGTATTGGCCACATAGAAATGCGTCAGCGGTGAGATCATGTCCGTGCCATTGGCGTAGACGGCAAACATGTTCCAGCCCTCGCGCCGGGCGCGGCGGGCCAGCAGCGTGCCCCAATCCATCACCTGTTCCTGCACCGAGAAACCGGCCTGCTGCATGCCCTGGATCATCACCTGCGCCGCCGTCTGGGAGATGCCGCCCTGGGTGGTGAGGAACTGGATGGTCTGGCCGCGATAGCCGCTGGCGGCCAGCATGGCGCGCGCCGCCACCGGGTCGAACCGCGCATCCTCGGCGCCCTGGCGGCTGTCCAGCGGCGTGTCGCACATGAAGAAGCTGGGGCAGGGGGGGGCACGGAACCGCTCGGGCACGCCGATGGCGGTCAGGATGCTGGCCTGGTCCAGGCATTTCCACAGCACACGCCGCACCGCGGGGTCATCGAAGGGCGCGGCGGCGTGGTTGATGCGAAAACTGCCCTGGAACTGATGGATGCCGCCCAGCCCCAGCAGGCGCACCCCGCGCGCGCGCTCCAGCCTGGGGATCCAGTCGAAGGGCAGGTACTGCATATAGTCCAGCTCGCCCGCCATCAGCGCGGTGGCGCCGGTGGCCTGGTCGGGCATGGTGCGCCACGTCACCTGGTCGATCTTCACGCGCTTGCCGCCGGCCAGGAAACTCGCCGGCTCCTCACGCGGGCGGTAGTCAGAAAAGCGTTCCAGCACCATCGAGGCGCCGGGCCGCCAATCCGCGGCGCGGAAGCGGAAGGGGCCGGAGCCGATGATCTCGCGAATGCGCGTCTCCACCGGCACCGCCGCCAGCCGCTCGGGCAGCATCACCGGCAGCGGCGCATTGGGCTTGCCCAGCACATCGAGCATCAGGGGAAAGGGCGTCTTCAGGGTGAGGCGGAAACCCCGGGCGCCGGTCGCCACCAGCTCGGCCTTCGCGGCCCAGAGCATGCGGCCCAGCGCATCGCGCGGCGCCCAGCGTTCCAGGCTGGCCACGCAATCGGTGGCCGTGACCGGCTGGCCGTCATGCCAGCGCAGCCCGGGGCGCAGCAGGAAATCCCAGCGCAGCCCATCGGGCGCCATCTCCCAGCTTGCGACCATCTGCGGCCGGATCACGCCCTCGGCATCCATGGCGAAGAGCGTGTCGAAGACATGGGTGGCGAAGGTGCGGGTGATGGCGGCGGTGGTGGCGTGCGGGTCGAGGATGACCACTTCGCTCTCCAGCGCCACATTCAGCGCGCCGGCGGCCTGGGCATGCCGGGCGATGAAGGGCAGGGCCATGGTTCCCAAAGACGCCCCCAGGGCCGAACGCCGGTCGATCCGCATGATCACGCCTCCTTCTGACAACCCAGGCTAGGCATGGTGGCCAGCGCCCGACAAGCGTGGTGTGCTGTTGCAATGGACACCGAAACGATCCGCGCCGCCGCGCAAGCCGCCCTCCCGCCGCTGGAGGGCGAATTGCGGGTCGCGGGCCTCACCGGCCAGGTCACCGTGTATCGCGATCCCGAAGGCATTCCGCATATCCGCGCCGAAAACGTCGGTGACGCCTGGTTCGCCCAGGGTTTCGTCCACGCCCAGGACAGGCTGTTCCAGATGGAGCTGAACCGCCGTCGTGCGCTCGGCCGTAGCGCCGAATGGCTCGGCGCGGCCGCCTTCCCCGCCGACGCCCTGGCCCGCCGCCTGGGCGTGGAGGCCGCCAGCCGGCGCGATGCCGCGGCCCTCAGCACCGAGGCCCGCGCGATGATCGAGCGCTATGCCGCGGGGGTGAATGCCTTCATTGCCTCAGGGGCGCCGCTGGCCATCGAATACCAGCTTCTCAACGCCACCCCAGAACCCTGGGAGGGTTGGCACAGCATCGCCGTCATGCGCCGCCTGGGGCTGCTGATGGGCAGCGTCTGGTTCAAGCTCTGGCGCGCCGCCGCCCTGCCGGTGGCCGGCAAAGGCACCACCCTGCTGCGCTATGATGATGGCGGCATCGATGCGCTGATCCTGCCGCAGGGGAAGGAATCGCTGCGCTGGCGGGCCGGGCTGGAATTCCTGGCGCCGGCCGTCGCCGCGCTGCTGGAAACCGCCGAGGTCGACGCGACCGGCGGCGGCAGCAACAATTGGGCGGTGAGCGGCCAGCAATCCGCCACCGGCCGCCCCTTCCTGGCCGGCGACCCGCACCGGCTCTTCGAACTGCCGAACATGTACGCCCAGGGACACCTGGCCTGCGACGGCTTCGACGTGGTCGGCCTGACCGTGCCTGGCGTGCCGGGCTTCCCGCATTTCGCCCAGAACGGCCGTGTCGCCTGGTGCGTCACCCATACCTTTGCCGATATCCACGACCTCTATCTCGAGCGTTTCGAAAACGGCCGCACGCTGTTCCAGGGCAAGTGGGAGACGCCGCGCCGGCGGCTGGAGACCATCGCCATCCGTGGCGAGGCCCCGCGCGAGGTCGAGGTGGTGGAAACCCGCCACGGCCCGGTCATCGCCGGCGACCCCGCCTCGGGCCACGCGCTCGCCCTGAAAAGCGTGCAATTCGCCGAGACCGACCTCTCCTTCGACTGCCTGCCGAAACTGCTGCGGGCGAAAACCGTGGCCGGACTGTTCGAGGCGACGCGCGGCTGGGGGCTGATCGACCACAACCTCGTCGCCGCCGACACCGCCGGCAATACCGGTTTTCTCCTGCGTGCCCGGGTGCCGCGCCGCGGCCGGGAAAACGGCTGGCTGCCCATGCCGGGCTGGACCGGCGAGCATGAATGGGATGGCTGGATCGAGCACGAGGCCATGCCGCAGGTCATCAATCCCGCCGGCGGCATCATCGTCACCGCCAACAACCGCGTGGTGGCCGATGACCATCCGGATTACCTCTGCACCGATTGCCACCCGCCCTATCGCGCCGCGCGCATCGCGGCCTTGCTGAAGGCGCCCGGGGCGCGCGCACCCGGCGCCGCGGGGGCGATCCATGCCGATACGCTCTCGGCGCCGGCTGCCACCTTCCAGGCCGCGCTGCGCGCCATCGAGGTCGCCGGCCCAGGTGCGGCGGTGCGCGAGAAGATCCTGGACTGGGATGGCAGGATGGAGCCCGCCGCCACCACCCCCACCCTCTACATCGCCTTCCGCCTGGCGCTGACCCGGCGCTTCGCCGCCGCCAGCGGGTTGGGCGCACTGGCGGGCCACCCCTGGCTGGCGCCGGCACCGGGGGTGGCGCCGCTCACCCAGCTCTGGTGGGCGCTGCCCGCCCTGCTGCGCAGCCACGACACCACGCTGCTGCGCGGCGCGGATTGGGACCAGCTGCTGGCCGGGGCGCTGGACGAGGCCGCCACCGCCGCGCCGGCCGCCTGGGGCGAGGCGCATCAGCCGCGCTTCAGCCACCCCCTGTCCGGCCTGTTCCCGGCGGCCGCCGCGGTGCTCGACCCCCCCTCGCTGCCGATCGGCGGGGATGGCGATACGGTCTGGGCCAATGGGCTGGTGGCGCCGCTCGGCCCCCGCGCGACCTATGGCGCCCTGGCGCGCTACGCCTTCGATGTCGGGGATTGGGAAAACAGCCGCTGGAGCGTCTTCCTCGGCGCCTCCGGCCATCCCGGCAGCCCCCACTATGCCAACCAGCACGCGGACTGGGCGAGCTGCACGATGACTCCGATGCGCTATGGCTGGGCCGGGATCGAGGCCAGCGCGGTGAGCACGCAGCTTCTCGCCGCGGGCTGAGGCGGTCTACCCTGCGTGCCCCAGCACTCTATCCCGCGCGCCCCAGCACGTTACCCCGCGCGCCCCAGCACGACGCAGACATTCTGCCCGCCAAACCCAAAGCTGTTCGACAGCGCCGCCGAAAACCCATGCGGCCGGGCGACATCGGGCACCACATCCAGCCCCAGACCCGCATCGGTATCGGTCTGGTTGATGGTCGGCGGCAGCATCTGGTCGCGCAGCGCCAGCAGGCAGATCACCGCCTCGATCGCCCCGGCGGCCGAGAGCGTGTGGCCCAGCATCGACTTGGTGGAGGAAATCGGCGGGCAGGTCTCGCCGAAGACCTGGTGCATCGCCATCGCCTCCATCTTGTCGTTCTCGGGCGTGGAGGTGCCATGCGCGTTGATATAGCCGATCGCCTCCGGCGCCAGGCCGGCATCGCGCAGCGCATTCTCGGCCGCGCCTGAAATTGCCAGGCCATCGGGGCTGGAGCGGGTGCGATGGAAGGTATCCGCCCGCTCGCCCACGCCCAGAATCTCGCCCAGGATGGTGGCGCCCCGGGCGGTCGCATGCGCCATGCTCTCCAGCACCAGGCCGGCCGCGCCATCGCCCATCACAAAGCCATCGCGGGTCAGGCTGAAGGGGCGGGACGCGGTCTGGGGCGGGTCATTGCGGGCGGAGAGGGCTTGCAGCAGGGAGAAGCGGATCATCGTCTCCGGCGTCATCGAGGCCTCGCTGCCGCCGGTCAGCACGCAATCTGTCTCGCCCCGGCGGATCGCCTCCAGCGCGAGCTGGATGGCCGAGGCACCGGAGGCGCAGGCGGTGGTGACGGCCTGCGGGAAGCCCCGCGTGCCGTAGCGCTGGGCGAGGTGGCGCAGCGGCTCCACCACCTGCTGCATCTGGTGCACCGCGGGCATGTCGGCCGAGGCGGTGGCGAGGTCACGGTTCGTCCCACTCCCGGCCCGGGCCCGAATATCCGCCCGCATCGGCCATTCGATCTCGGTCGGCGGCACGCCCAGGCTCAGCGGGCCGGGGAAGGGTTTTGGCAGGCCGGCCATCGCCACCGCCTCATCCAGCGCCAATTCGCCGAGTGCGATCAGCCGCTGCGCCACGGTCAGCGGCCGGCCCGGCAGATCGCCCGGGAAATCGACGCAGCCGCCGATCCGGCTGCGCATGCCGGTGGTGTCGAAACGGGTGATGGTCCGGATGCCCGATCGGCCGGCCAGCAGCCCGGCCCAGCTCGAAGCAAGGTCGCGCCCCAGGGCCGTCACCAGCCCCATGCCGGTCACCACCACGCGCGGGCGGCCGCGATGGTCCTTCATGCGCAGGGCTCCACGGTCGCGGCAAACTCGCCATGGCCGTGGCCGAAGCCATACACCGTGATCGCGGGCTGGCCGGCCTCGACGCGCAGCGCTGCCAGCGCCACCCCCACCGGGAAGGCGGCCTCCAGCCCGGCGCCAAGCCGGTCGGCCAGCATCTCGGCACCGCGCACCGCCATGCCGCCGAAGGGCGCGACCGAAAGCCCACCGGCCTGCGGCGCCAGGGCGGCGAAGCGGGCGGCGCGGCCGTCCTGCGGGCCGGCATCGACCCGCACATCGCGAAGTGCCGCCAGGATGCGGGCGCCGCGCGCCTTCGCATGGCTCTCGCTCTCCAGCACCAGGAAGCCGGCCTGGCTGCCCAACACCATGCGCGCACGCTCAGCCGCGGGGCACCACGCGCCGCGATGCATCGCGGCGGCGAAGACCAGCAGGATGTCCCAGCGCTCGGCGACCAGGCCCGCGCCCACCAGCACCATCCCGGCCGTGCCGGCGGCGATCCGCGCGGCGGCGACGCGCAGCGCCTCGGCCCCCGCCCCTTCCTCGCCCATCAGCGTGCGGGAGGAACCGGCGACCTTGTGCACGATGGAGATCGAACCGGCGAGGAGATTGGGCAATTGCGCCAGGAACAGGGTGGGCCGCAGCCCACTGGCCAGCCGCTGGTGCAGCCATGCCTCGCGATCTTCGGGCGCTATGCCCGGCAACTCCTCCTGGATGGCCTCGTCGAGCGCCCAGTCGCGCTCGCCGCCGCCGGCGGCCACCATCAGATCCATGCCCGCCACCAGCCCGCCGGCATCGGCATCGGCGATGGCCAGGCCCGCGGCATAGGTGCCCAGCCGCTGGAAATTCTCCATCTGCCGGTATTCCCGGCGCGGGATCACGCTCTCCATCCCCAGCGCCGCCGGCAGGAGGTGGATGGGGAAGGGGGCGAAGGCCACATCATCGCGCCGGGCGGGGCCGGGCGGCAGATGCGCCGGGCGGCCGACACCGAGCGAGGAGACCAGCCCGACCCCGGTGATGCAGACCCGGTTCACGCCGTCAGCCCCAGCACCACGCCACGGCCGCGGACCATCTCGGCCAGCTCTTCATTGGGGAAGGGCAGGATGCGCAGGGTGTATTCGGCTTCCGCCGCCATCTGGCCATCGCTGTCGATCCGGCCATTCAGCACCGCATAGCCCGAACCGTCATGGACCAGCTTCGCCGTCACGCTCAGCAGCGCGCCCGGGCGCAGCATGCCGCGCAGCTTGGCCTGGCCCACCTTGGCCAGCAGCGGCATGCGGGAAAAATCCTGGCGGGCCAGCATCAGCCAGCCGCCGGCCTGGGCCATGCATTCGATCATCAGGACGCCGGGCAGCAGCGGGAAGCCCGGGAAATGGCCCTCGAAGATCGGGCTTTGATCGGGCAGGGTCGCTTCCGCCACCAGGCCATCCGCATCGCGCGCCACGATGCGGTCCAGCATGGAGAAATATTCCAGTTTCAAGCGGTCTTGGCCCGCACCAGCTCGTCGATCCGCTCCGCCAGGGGGCCCAGGATGAAATACTGCTCGGCCGGCGCCTTGCCGGCATTCACCGCCTCGGTCCAGGCCTCGACCGGCACCTTGATGCCGAATTCCTTGTCGATGGCGAAGACGATGTCGAGGAAATCCAGGCTGTCGATGCCCAGGTCGTTGATCACATGCGCGGTGGGCTTGATCTTCTCCGGCGCCACATTCGCGGTCTCGGCGATGATCGCGGCGATCCGGTCATAGGTGGTGCGATCAGGGCTGGACATGGGCGTGACTCCGGCTGGGGCGCTTGTGGGTGGCCGGTTTGGCGCGGCCTGCCCCGCTTGTCCAGTTGGTGGCAGAAATCATGCCATGTTCACCCAGCGCGCGGGGGCGATGAGCGTAAAGGAAGATTCCGAACGGAGGAGACAAGAACTTGACCACGCATGACATTGCCCGGAACTTCTGCGCCCTTCTGGCCGAGGGCCGCTTCCAGGACGCCAGCCAGACCTATTGGGCCGAGGATATCGTGGCGCTGGAGGACATGCCCGGCCCGATGGCCCGGCTGCAGGGTGCCACCGCGATCGCCGAGAAATCCGCCTGGTGGGTCTCCAACCACGAGGTGCATGCCACCCGCGTCGAGGGACCCTGGGTGCATGGCGACCAGTTCACCATCCGCTTCACCTTCGAGGTGACGCCCAAGGGCGGCAGCCGCACGACGATGGACGAGATCGCGCTGTACACCGTCACCGACGGGAAGATCTCCGAGGAGCGCTTCTTCTACGCCCTGCCGGCCTGAGCCGGCTGTCGTTCCAGCCGGCCTGAGCCGGCTTTCGGCCCCGCTGGCCAGCGCCGGTTCAGCGGGTGACGATTGGCGCCAGCCCCGCGCGCTCGGCCGCGCGCAGCAGGCTGCCATCGGCCCGCGCCGCGGCGAGGAAGGCATTGACCTCGGCCAGCCAAGCATCCTCGCCCTGGGCGACGGCCCAGCCATAGCGCGTCTCGCCGAAGGGGCCGGGCGGGTCGATGATCCGCACCCAGTCATGCAGCAGCACCATGCGCCGGGTATAGGGATAGTCCGACATGAAGACGTCGGCACGGCCGGCCTGCAGCTCGGCCTCGCGGGTGCGGGGGGGCGGCACCACCAGCAGCTCGGCCTGCCGCAGGGTCTGCCGCATCAGCGGTTCCATGATGGTGCCGGCGGCGACCGCCACGACATTGCCGGGCTGGTCGATATCCTCCCAGCGGTTGACCGTGCCGCCTTCGCGCCGGGTGACGGCATAGACCCGGCTGATCAGATAGGGCTCGCTGAAGGCGACCCGCGCCACGCGCGCCGGGGTGATGCCCACGCCGAACATCGCGATGTCGCAATCGCGCGCCTCCACCCGGGTCATGAATTCGGCGAAATTGGTCTCGACGAATTCCAGCCGCAGGCCGAGGCGCGCCGCCAGCAGCCCGGCCAGCTCGATATCAATGCCCTCCAGCGCGCCGTTGCGGGGGTTGCGGAAGCTGATCGAGTAGTAGTCCGGCCAGATGCAGGCCCGCATCACGCCCGCGGCGCGCATCGCCGCCAGGCGCTCGGTCGGGGCGGGCTGGGCCCTCGCGTCAGGGCTCAAGGCGGCCATTCCAAAAAACGAGAATATGGCGCATAGAAGCTGCACGGCGCGGCGCATGCCGAGCCATCCCCCCTGGCCGAACCGTTTGATGCCCCAAACCGCCTCTGAACGCCTCAGCAAGCCCCGCGCCCCGGCCACGATCGGCCTGTGGCGCCGCATGTTGTTGTCGCGTCTGCTGGTGGGCATTTCCGTGGGCCTCGTGATTGCCGTGATGGGGGCAGCTTATGCCACGCTCTCGGCCAAGCGCGAGTCACGCGCGATCACCGAGGCGGAGAAGCTGACCCAGGCCGTCGCCGCCGGCATCACCGACCAGATCTCGCGGGCGATCGAGACGGTGGGCGTGGTGCTGACCGATATTCGCGGCCGCGCCGCAGCTGGCGAGGCGGTTCTGCTGCCCATGGAGACCGCCAATTTGGCGCGCGACATGCCGCAGATCCGCGCCGTGCTGATCATCGACCGCGGCGGGCGGGTGATGGCCGCCACCGTGCCTGGGCTGATCGGCGCCGAATTCGCGGGCAGCCCCTGGTTCGCCGAGCTCGCCCGGCCCGGCGCGCCAGGCACCATGCTGCGGCTGCTGCCGCCGCAGCCCGGCCGGATGCTCGAGCCGCCCGGCAACACGCAGACCGAGCAGCAGGCCTGGCGCCGCTGGACGATCCCGCTGGCCACCCCGCTGCGTCCCCCCCCTCGGGCCGCAGAGCCGGAGGAGCGCCGGCCGCTGGCCGCGCTGGCGCTGCTGAACCCGGAATACCTCGCCGCCGTGGCGGCCCGCCCGGTCGAGGTCTTCGGCGTCACCGCCCGGATGTATGATTTTTCCGGCCGGCTGATCGCCCGCGCCGATGGCGGCTCGGGCGGCATCGGCCGGGCCATGGCGGAGAATTGGGTGTTCCGCGATTTCCTGCCGCGGCGTGAATTCGGCTCCATCGCGCTCGATGGGGCCGAGGGTGCCGGCATCGCGAGCTTTGCCGTCAGCCGCCTCGGCTCGGTGGTGGTGGAGGTGGTGCAGCCGCGCCGCCTGGTGCTGGAGACGGCGCGCGAGCAGGACCGCATCCTGATCATGACCGGCGCCGCCGTCACCCTCATCGCCGGCTGCGCGCTGCTGCTGCTGCGCCAGGGCAACCGGCTGGTCGCCAGCGAGGCCCGGGCGCGCGCCGCCTCCCAGGTCAAGGAGGAATTCCTGGCCGCCATGAGTCATGAGATCCGCACGCCGATGAACGGGGTGATCGGCCTCTCGCGGCTGCTGATGGACACAAGGCTGAGCCATGTGCAGCGGCAATACGCCCAGACCATCCAGAGTTCGGCCGATCACCTGATGGTGGTGCTGAACGACATTCTCGATTTTTCCAAGCTCGAGGCGCATGAGATCACCCCCGAGGAGGTGCCTTATTCGCCCGAGGCGCAGCTCGCCGCGATCCTGGAGCTCTTCGCACCGCGCGCCGCCGAGAAGGGGCTGGAGCTGGTTGGGCTGATCGAAGCCGAGGTGCCGGCGCAGGTCAGGGGTGACCCCGGCCGGCTGCGCCAGGTGCTTTACAACCTCGTGAGCAATGCGGTGAAGTTCACCGAAAGCGGCTGGGTGCGCCTGTCGGTGAGCGCGGTGCCGGCCCCCGCGGCTGACGGGGCTGCCGGCTGGCGCCTGTGCTGCACGGTGAGCGACACCGGCATCGGCATCGACCCGGCGACGATCCCCAAGCTGTTCGACCGCTTCACCCAGGCCGATTCCTCGACCAGCAGGCGCTACGGCGGCACCGGGCTCGGCCTCGCCATTTCGCTTCGGCTGGCGCAGCTGATGGGCGGCGATGTCACGGCCGCGCCGCGCCCGGGCGGCGGCAGCGTGTTCCGCTGCGAGGTGCTGGTCCGCGGCGATGAGGCGGCGGCCGCGGCGCTGGCCGGGCCGTTCGGCCGGCATGTGCTGGTGGCCGAGCCGCTGGCCTTCAGCCGCGCCAATCTCGCCGGCCAGCTCCGCCGGCTGGGCCATCATGCTGAGGAAGCGGGCGATGGTGCCGCGGTGCTGGCGGCGCTTGATCAGGCCGAGGCGGCGGGGCAGGGCTTCGACCATGTCATCATCGACGTGGCGATCGCAGCACCTGAGGCGCAGGCCCTGGCGCGGGCGATCCGGGCCCGGCCGGGCGCTTCGCCGCGGCTGATCCAGCTGGGCATCGGCGAGGGTGCGGACGGGCCGTCGCCCTTCGGCCTGTTCGACGCCGTGATGATCAAGCCCGTGCTGCCGGCGCGGCTGCGTGAGGCGATGCAGCATGCCGAGCGAAAGATGCCCTCAGACGCCGCGGAGCAGCCCAAGCCCTTCGCCAAGCTCCTGGCCAATCCCTTTGCCCATCCCTTGGCCCAACCCCTGGCCCAGGGCGGCCGGCTCAGCCTGCTGGTGGTGGAGGACAACCCGGTGAACCAGTTCGTCCTCGCCCGCATGCTGGACCGCCCGGGGGTGGAGCTGGTGATGGCGAATAACGGCGAGGATGCAATCCGGCGCGCCGCCGAGGTGCGATTTGACGCCATCCTGATGGATGTGCAGATGCCGGTGATGGATGGGCTGACCGCGACGCGTGCCCTGCGCAGCGGCGATGGCCCGAACCGCGCGACCTGCATCATTGGCCTGACCGCCTCGGTCGGCTCCGCGGTCGAGATGCAATGCCGCGACGCCGGCATGGATGACTACCTGACCAAGCCGGTGTCACAGGACAAGCTCTTGCTCCGGCTGGGGCTGGAGGCTGGCGTCTAGCCGGCGGCGGGTAAGCGTTCAGGCGGCGGGCGGCACCGCGGCCCGGGCGCCCAGCAGATGCGCCACCGCATAGGCCAGGTCGGAACGGTTCAGGGTATAGATGTGGAACTCATCCACCCCATTGGCCTGCAGCAGCCTCACCTGCTCCGCCGCCACCATGGCGGCGACCATCTTCCTGGTCTCGACGTCGTTGTCGATGCCCTCGAATAGATGCCCCATCCATTCCGGCACCGAGGCGCCGCACATCGCCGAGAACTTTTGGACCTGGGCGAAGTTGGTGACCGGCAGGATGCCGGGCACGATGGGGGCGGTGATGCCGGCCTTGTGGCAGCGGTCGATGAAACGCAGGTAGATGTCGGTGTCGAAGAAATACTGTGTGATGGCGCGGGTGGCGCCGGCATCGATCTTGCGCTTGAGGAAATCGAGATCGGCCTCGGGCGAGACGGCGGTGGGATGGGTCTCGGGATAGGCGCCGACGGTGATGTCGAAATCGGCGACGGTCTTCAGGCCGCGCACCAGATCCTCGGCCTGGGCATAGCCGCCGGGATGGGGTTCGTAGCTCGCCGCCCCCACCGGCGGGTCGCCGCGCAGGGCCACGATGTGGCGGACGCCGGCGGCCCAGTATTCCCGTGCCACCTCATGCACCTCTTCCTTCGTGGCGCCCACGGTGGTGAGGTGCGCCGCCGGCGTCAGCGTGGTTTCCGCCACGATGCGCGAGACGGTGGTGTGGGTGCGGCTGCGTGTCGTGCCCCCCGCCCCGTAGGTCACGCTGACGAAGCGCGGCGACATCGGCTCCAGCCGGCGGATGCAGTCCCACAGCGTGGCCTCCATGGCCGCGTTCTTCGGCGGGAAGAATTCAAAGCTGAGTTTCGGCGCGGGCATCTCCCGCGGGGCGGGCAGGGCCGGAATCCGCGGGCCGGTCATCCAGCGCTCGAGGGTGCCGTGGTGGGAGGGGTTCGGGGCGGCCTGATCCATGACCGGCAGATGGCCCAGCCATCCCAATCGCGCAAGTCTTGCCCTGCTACACTCTGTGACCGTTGCAACTGTTCCCGAAGGCCTGGCGTTGCGGTATGTGTTATTCGTCGCGCTCCCCGCGTCGCCAGATGCCTGAAGCCCCGAGGTTGAACCGAGCACAATGCCGCGCCCCCTGCCTGCCATTCGTTTCCTGGCCATCGGCGCGATCGTCGCGCTGCTGGTCGGCTGCGCGACCCCGCCCCCGGCATCCGACCCGGAGGGCCTGGCGGAGTACCGCGCCAACAACGACCCGCTCGAGCCCTTCAACCGCCGCATGTTCGCGGCGCATCAGGCGATCGACAGCGCCATCCTGCGGCCGATCAACGTTGCCTATCGTGTGCTGCCCCAGCCCGTGCGCAACAGCGTGAGCAGCGTGCTGACCAACCTGCGCACCCCCGTCGTGCTGTTCAATGACATGATGCAGGGCGAGCCGGTGCGCGCCGGCGAAACGCTGGGCCGCTTCTTCATCAATTCGACCGTGGGGCTGGGCGGTATTTTCGATGTGGCGGAGAGCTATTTCGGCGTCCCGGTGCATTATGAGGATTTCGGCCAGACACTCGCCACCTTCGGGGTGGGCGAGGGGCCTTTCCTGTTCATCCCCGTGCTCGGGCCTTCCAATACGCGCGACCTCTTCGGGCTTGGCGTGGACGTCGCCCTCCAGCCCCTGACCTGGGTGGGCCAGGGCCTGACCGTGAACATCCTCAACGGCGTATGGTCGGGCGCCATCGTGCTCAACAATCGCGACTATTATTTCGACGTGATCGATGACATGAACCGCACCTCGCTCGACCCCTATGCGGCATTGCGCATCGCCCGCCGGCAGGCGCGCGCCACCGCGATTGCCAATCGTGACGCCGTGGGCCATCAACCGCCCACCCGCTGAGGACGCATGATGCAACTGCCATTCCGTCGCGATCTCGCCATTCCGGCGCTCGCCTTGCTGTTCGCATCGCCCGCTCGGGCGCAGGTCGATACCGCAAGGGCAGCGGCCTTCATCCAGGCCGCCGGCGATGAGCTGGTGGCCGCGATCAATAATCCCAGCCTGAATGCGGCGGCGCGGCACGAGCGTGTCGCCTCCATCCTGCGCCGCAGCGTCGATATCGAGACGGTGGGCCGTTTCGTGCTCGGCCGCTTTTGGCGGGTCGCGACGCCGGCCGAGCAGCATGACTATCTGCGCCTGTTCGAGGCCAGCCTCATCCGCAACCTGGCGGCCCGCTTCGGCGAGTATCAGGGTGTGCGTTTCGCCCTGGGCCGCACCCAGTCGCGCACCGAGGATGACGCTCTGGTCAGCACCGTGGTGGCGCGGCCGGGATCGAACCCCTTCAACCTGGATTGGCGGGTGAGCGAGGTGGGCGGCCAGCCCAAGATCGTCGATCTGATCGCCGAGGGCACCTCCCTGCGGCTGACCCAGCGCAGCGAATACGCCTCCGTCATCCAACGTGGCGGTGGCCAGGTGTCGGCGCTGCTGACCGCGATGCGGGCACAGGCCGCGCGGTAGCCGGGCCGGGGCTTCAGGCAGACCCGATTCAGATCGCTTCATCCCGACCGACATGTTTGTCGCGCGTCAATTGCTGGCCGAGCACGCGCCAGATCCTCAACGGGTCAATCCTGGCCGGACCGCCCCGCCCCGCCCCGGATGCCGCTGACATGCTCCCGCATCAGCAATTCGGCACGCCATGGGTCCTGGCTGATGATGGCGTCGAGGATGCGGCGGTGGTCATCCACCCGCCTGCGGATTTCCAACGGCGTAAAGCCGACGATGCGGCGCAGCGACGCGCCGGGCCGGTTCAGCACCAGACGCAGCGTATCGGCGAGCTGGCGGTTGCGGGCGGCCTGTAGGATGGCCTCATGAAAGGCGACATTGGCGGCGCGGTATCGTTCCAGCTCCTGCGCGCGGCACTGGCCGCCTGCCACCACGGCCTCGCCCTCGGCCAGGGCGGCCTCGGCGGTGAGGCGGGACTGGGGCGAGAGGCCATGGCGCGCGGCGAAACGGCAGGCCAGGCCTTCCAGGGCGGCGCGGATTTCGAAGGCCTCATCGACCAGCTCGGCTGAGAAGTCGCGCACGGTGAAGCCGCGATTGGGCGCATAATCCAGCAGGCCCTCGGCCGCCAGCGCGTGGAGCGCTGTGCGCAGCGGGGTGCGGGAGACGCCGAGTTCGGCGGCAAGTCGGGCCTCGTTGATCTTCTCGCCATCGGCGAGCCCGCCATCGAGCATTTTCTCGCGCAGGGTATCGGCCACGCGCAGCGCGCGGGGCAGCAGGGGCGCGACATTGGGGGCGGGGCCGTCCATCGCTATTGAATACAATCCCGCCCGCATCGCAACCAGTTTCCTGCCCGTCATGGCGGCAATCCCGGCGGCAGCGGTGCGGATTGTGTACAATGCGCGTTGACCGCCCGGGGAACAGCTTTCACTATCCCGCCATCGGGCAAGGGGTTCGGCGTGAGCGGTTTCGGGGTGGATATGCCATTGGCCGCGGTGGTCGCCATCGACCTGCATCGCGGGCATCTCGACCCCCAGGTCGCCACCATGCCGGCGGCGCCGGAGGTCGCGGCACGGCTGGTGGAAGCGAATCGGCGCTTCCTCGATGCCGCGCGCGCGGCCGGAATTCCGGTGATCCATTGCGTGACGCGCTATCGCGATGCCGATGAGATCGCGCTGAACCCCTTCTGGCGCACCCGCGCCGAGGACCCCAACGCCACCCGCAAGAACGTCCTTCGCCACAATCTGGAGGGCATGCCGGGCCTCGAGATCATGCCCGGGCTGCGCCACCCCGATGATTCCGTGGTCGACACCAAGAAGCGCTATGACTGCTTCGTGGCGACCGACCTCGACCTTCGCCTGCGTGCGCTCGGCGCCAATACGCTGCTGATCACCGGCATCAATACCAATTCCTGCGTACTGGCCACCGCCTGCGCCGCCAATGTGCGCGACTATGCCGTGGTGGTGGTGGAGGATTGCGTGGACACGATGGACGGGCCCGCCCACCATGATGCCGCGCTGATGCTGCTGCGCACCGCTTTCGCCCATGTTCTTTCCGGGGAGGAGGCGCTCGCGCGCCTCGCAATGCCATGACCGAACCGACCCTGCCGGGTGCCCGCAATCCCTTCACCGCCATCGTGGATCGCGCGCCGCTGCCGCCGCTGCCCGGCGGCGCCCGCATGGCGTTCTGGTCGATCGTGAACCTGGAGGTCTGGGACATTTCGCGGCCGATGGCGCGGCAGGTGATTCCCGCACCCACGGGCCAGGTGCTGCTGCCCGATGTGCCGAACTGGTCCTGGCACGAATACGGCATGCGCGTGGGCGTCTGGCGCTTCTTCAAGCTCTATGAACGACTGGGGATCCGCCCGACGCTGTCGATCAACGCCCGCGTCTGCGACGATTACGAGCGCGTGGCCGCCCATGCCCGCGACCTGGGCTGGGAGCCGATGGGCCATGCCTGGGACCAGATGCCGATCCACAAATGCGATGACCAGAAGGCGATGATTTCTCGCAGCATGGACCGGCTGGAGGCGTTCTGGGGCAAGCGCCCGGTGGGCTGGCTGGGGCCGGGGCTGACGCAGACCTATGAGACGCCGGAGAACCTGGCAGAGGCCGGGGTGAAATACATCGGTGACTGGGTCTATGACGATGACCCCACGGTGATCAGCACCGCCAAGGGGCCGCTGGTGACGCTGCCCTACACCGTTGAGCTGAACGACATCCCGATGATGATCGTCCAGCACCACGAGAGCGCCTACTGGAAGACCCGGGTGATGGACCAGTTCAAGCGGCTCTACGAGGAGAGCGCGGACCGGCCGAAGATCATCTCCATCGCCATCCACCCCTATATCTCGGGGCAGCCGCACCGCATCCGCTACCTTGAGGAAATCTACGAGGAAGTGGCGCAATACGCCGGCGTCGCGCACATCAACGGCGAGGAATTGTACAACTGGTACAACGCGGCGGCGAAGGTGCATCCGTGAACCAGGTGCCGCCCGGGGGAATGCTGCCCGGCGAGCGCATCGCCTTCGACCCCATCGCCGGCCGCCGCCGCATGGAACTGCCGGATGGCAAGCGCGTGGCCGTCTGGATCATCGTCAACATCGAGGAATGGAACCCGCTGGAGACCATGCCACGCACCGTGCTGACGCCGCCCGCCGGCGGGGCGCCGATGCCCGACATCCCCAACTGGGCCTGGCATGAATACGGCAACCGGGTGGGCTTCTGGCGCATCCTCGATGTGTTTGACGACTACAAGCTGCCGGGCAATCTGGCGGTGAATGGCTGCGCCATCGCGGCCTATCCGCAGATCGCCGAGGCCGCCCGCGACCGTGGCTGGGAATTCATCGGCCATGGTTTTTCGCAAAAGAACATGCAGAAGGTGGCCGATGAGGTGGAGGATATCCGCCTGACCACCGAGGCGATCCAGAGCTTCACCGGCAAGCGCCCGCGCGGCTGGCTGGGGCCGGGGCTGACCGAGACCTGGGAAACCCCTGAGCGGCTGGTGGCCGCGGGCTATGACTACGTCGCCGACTGGGTGCTGGACGACCAGCCCGTGACCCTGCAAACCCGCAATGGCCCGCTGGCGAACGTGCCCTACACGCAGGAATGCAACGACGTGGCCATGATGCTGATCCAGCATCACAAGGCCTCGGAATACCGCGACCGCGCGATCGACCAGTTCGAGCAGCTCCGCAGCGATGCCCGCCACGGCGCGCGGGTGATGGCGCTGGTGCTGCACCCCTACATCATGGGCGCGCCGCACCGCCTGCGCTATTTCCGCGAGGCCATCGCGCATATATCGGGATGTCCGGACGCCGTCTTCATGACCGGCGGCGCGATTCTCGACTGGGCGCGGGCGCAGACCGCCTGATGCTGGGTTTCCAGCTCCTCAATGGCCTGACTTTCGCGGCGCTGCTCTTCGTGGTGGCGTCGGGGTTCACGCTCGTCTTCGGGCTGCTGCGCATCGTCAATCTCGCGCATGGCGCGCTGTATCTGCTCGGCGGCTATGTCGCCTATGAGGTGGGCGGGCGCTCGGGCAGTTTCGCGCTGGGCGTTGTCACCGCCATGGTCGCCGTTGCGCTGGCGGGGCTGGCGCTGGACCGTGGGCTGCTGCGTTTCGTCAAGGGCCAGGATCTGCGCCAGGTCCTGCTCACGGTCGGCGTGGGGCTGGTGCTGAACGACCTGTTCCTGGTGATCTGGGGCGGCGACGCCTTCACCGTGCCCACGCCCGAAGCGCTGCAGGGCGCCGCCATCGTGATGGGCGTGTTCTACCCGAAATACCGGCTCTTCGTGCTCCTCGCTGGGGTGGCCATTTTCGTCATGCTCTGGCTGGTGATGAACCGCACCCGCTACGGCGCGCTGATCCGCGCCGGGGTGGATGACGCGGAAATGCTCTCGGCCACCGGGGTGGATCAGGGGCGGCTTTTCGTCATCACCTTCATGCTGGGCTCAGCGCTGGCCGGGCTGGGTGGCGCCATGGGCGGCGCCTTCCTCTCGCTCTATCCCGGCGCGGATGCCGAGATCCTGGTCTTCTCGCTGGCCGTGGTGATTATCGGCGGCCGCGGCAGCCTCGAAGGGGCGGCGATCGGCGCCCTGCTCATCGGCCTGCTCAACACCTTTGGGCAGGTCTGGTTCCCCGAGCTCTCCTATTTCGTGGTCTTCGGGCCGATGGCGCTGCTGCTGGCTTTTCGGCCCTATGGCCTGTTCGGGCGCGCGGCATGAAGGCGCTGGCAATCCTGGCCGGGCTGCTCGCCCTGGCGGCCGCGCCGCTGGTCCTGCCCAGCTACCAGCTCGGCATCGCCACGGAGATCCTGATCTTCGCCCTGCTCGCCTCCTCCATCGACCTGCTGGCGGGCTATGCCGGGCGCACGCCGCTCTGCCACGGCGCGATCTTCGGGACCTCGACCTATGTGGTGATCCTGTCCGCCGCCTCCGGCCTGCCGGTCTGGGCGGCCTGCCTGTGCGGTGTTGCGGCGGCGGGCGGGCTCTCGGTGCTCTTCGGCCTCATCGCTGTGCGGACATCGGGGGTGTATTTTCTGCTGCTGACGCTGGCGCTCGGCCTCATCGTCTGGGGCATCTGCCTGCGCTGGTCGGGCATGACGGGCGGCGAGAACGGCATGCGCGGTGACCTCCGCCAGGGCTGGCTGGCGGACCCGAAGCGGCTCTACTGGCTGATCCTGGCGGTGGGCGCCCTGCTCACCTTCGCAATGTGGCGCCTGGTGCGCTCGCCCTTCGGCCTCACGCTCCGCGCGATCAAGGACAGCCCTTCGCGCATGGCGGCGCTGGGCCATGACGTGTCCTCGCATCTGCTGGCGGCCTTCGTCGCATCCGGGCTTTTCGCCGGCGCGGCGGGGGCGCTCTATGCGCTCTTCAATGATTTCGTCAGCCCCACCACCGTCGCCCTGCCGCAATCGGTCGAGGGGCTACTGATGGCCATCATCGGCGGTGTGGGCAGTATCCTGGGCGGCCTCGTCGGCGCCTTCGTCCTGATCGCCCTCGAACAATTCGTGAGCGCCTATACCGAGCGCTGGATGTCCGTGCTCGGCCTCACCGCCATCATCATCATGCTCTTCGCACCACAGGGCCTGCTTGGCCTGCTGAAAAGGAAATCGACATGAACCGCAGGATGCTTCTCGCCTCCCTCGCCGCCCCCGCCATGGTCAAGGCGCAAGGCAGCTCGGGCCCGATCAAGATCGGCCTGATGGCGCCGCTGACCGGCGTCGTGGCCTCCGGCGGGCGCGAAATCGTCGAGGGTTTCCAGATGTATTTCGAGACCATCGGCAACCGAATCCAGGGCCGGGCGGTGGAGATCACCGTCGAGGATGACGGCTCCAACCCCGACACCTCACTGCAGAAGGCCCGCCGCCTGGTCGAGCAGGGCCAGGTGCATTTCCTCTTCGGCAATCTGCTGGCCAATACCGGCCTCGCGGTGGCCAACTACGTGCGCGGCACCGGCACGCCCTATTTCATCCCGGTCATCGCCGCCGATGACCTGACGCAGCGCCAACGCCTTCCCAATGTCGTGCGCGTGGCCGGCTATTCCGCCAGCCAGTTCAGCCGCCCGCTGGCGGATTGGGCCTATAAGCAGGGCTATCGGCGCATTGCCACCATCAGCCAGGACTATACCTTCGGGCATGAGCAATGCGGTGGGTTCGCCCAGAAATTCACCTCGCTGGGCGGGCGGGTGCTGCAGCAATATTGGCATCCGCTGAACACCGCCGATTTCTCGCCCTATATGGGGCAGCTGGCCAATGCCGGCGTCGATGCCATCTTCGCCATGGAAACCGGCGCCGACGCCACCCGCCTCATCCAGGCCTATGCCAGCTTCGGCCTGAAGGGGCGCATCCCGCTGATGGGCGCGATGAACGCGACCGATCAATCGGTCATCCGGACCATGGGAGCCGAGGCCGAGGGCATCGTCTCGGCCGCACATTTCGCCGAGGGCTCGACCAACCCCGTCACCCAGGCCTTCGTCGCCGATTACGACCGGCGCTACCAGAAGCTGCCCTCGCTCTATGGTTTCTCGCATTTCTCCGGCGCGATGTGGGTGGCCGAGGCGTTGAAGACCATCGGCGCCGAGGCTGAGAACCGCGAGCGGCTGCTCGCCGCCGTGCGTGCCACCACGCTGACCGGCAGCCCGCTCGGCGCGCCGGTCTCGCTCGATGCCTATGGCAACCCGGTCTATGACGCCTTCATTCGCCGGGTGGTGCGCAGGCCGGATGGCAAGCTGTGGAATGCGCCGATCGAGACCTATCCGCGCGTCGACCAGTTCTGGGGTTTCGACCCCGAAACCTATATGCGCCAGCCGGCCTATTCGCGGGCCTTCCAGGGGCCGCGCTGATGGCCGGCGGCGCCGTCACCGCCGCGGGCGCGCGGCGCCGGTGAAGGCCCTCGAACTCACCAAACTCGTGGTGCGCTTCGGCGCGTTGCGGGCGGTGGATGGCGCATCGCTCGTCCTCGAACAGGGCGAACGTCGCGCCGTCATCGACCCGAACGGCGCGGGCAAGACCACGCTGTTCAACGCCATCACCGGGGTCATCCGCCCGTCGGAGGGCCGTGTGCTGATCCAGGGCTGGGACGCGACGCGCGCCAGCCCCGAGGCGCGCGCCCGCCGTGGCGTCGGCCGCACCTTCCAGATCACCAACCTCTTTCCCGAACTCACCATTTTCGAAAACATGCGCGTGGCGTTGCGTGGCCTGACCGCCGCGAAGTGGAATTTTTGGGGGGATGACGACGCCGGCGCCGGCAAGCCTGCCATCGCCGAGGCGCTGGCGGCCGCCCGCCTGGAAGGGCAGGGCGACATCCAGGTCAAACACCTCTCCTACGGCGCGCAGCGGCAGCTGGAACTCGCCATGGCGCTGGTCCAGAAACCCCGCCTGCTGCTGCTTGATGAACCCGCCGCCGGCCTCTCGCCCGTCGAGCGCGGCGCCGTCGCCGACATCGTCCGCGCCCTGCCGCGCGACATCGCCATGGTGCTGATCGAGCATGACATGGACCTGGCGCTGGGCCTCGTCGACAGCGTGACCGTCATGCATGAAGGCCGCGTCCTGCTGGAGGATGTGCCGGACAATATCCGCGGCAATGCCCAGGTCCAGGAAGTCTATCTCGGGCGCGCCGCCTGATGCTGGCTGTGCACAACCTTCACGCCGGCTATGGCGAGGCGCAGGTGCTCCATGGCGTCTCGCTGGAGATCGCCCCCGGCGCCGTGCACGCGCTGCTCGGCCGCAACGGCATGGGCAAATCCACCCTGGTGCGCGCCATGATGGGCCTCTCCACGCCGCGCATCACCGCAGGCGATGTGATGCTCGGTGAAACCCGGCTGAACGGCATGGCCCCGCACCGCATCGCCCGTGCGGGGGTGGCGCTGGTGCCGCAGGGGCGCAGGCTTTTCGCCTCGCTGACCGTCACCGAACACCTGACCATGCTCAAGCCGGCCTCGGCCCGCACCGGCTGGACGCTGGCGCGGGTCTTCGAGGCCTTTCCCCGTCTCGCCCAACGCAAAACCCACCGTGGCAACCAGCTGTCCGGCGGCGAGCGGCAGATGCTGGCGGTGGGACGCGCGCTGATGGCCGACCCCGCCTTCATCCTGATGGACGAACCCTCCGAGGGGCTGGCGCCGGTGATGGTGCAGGCGCTGGAGGGCGTGGTCTCGCTGCTGCGTGCCGAGGGGCTGGGCGTGCTGCTGGTGGAACAGAATCTCTACTCGGCGCTGGCCGTCGCGGACCGGGTTTCGGTGCTGGAGGGCGGGCAGATCGTGCATTCCGCGCCCATCGCCGAGAGCCCTGCCGAGACGCTGATCCGTTTTCTCGGCGTGCACTGAGGGCGATACCACGTCCTGCATGGGGCGGGTCTCGCTCGGGTTGACCGCCGAGGCCGCCTCGGCCCAGGCTGGCGTCGGAGGGTCCCCAAAAAATGCCAGACGCATTGCTACCCACGGCCTCGGAATTCGAGACCTATCTCGACGGTATCCGCAGGCTCGTCCGCGAAAAGCTCATCCCCGCCGAGCCCCGCCTCGATGGCCAGGAAACCCTGCCCGAGGATTTAACCCAGCTCTTACGCGACGCTGGGCTCTTCGGCATATCCATACCATCGGCCTATGGCGGCCTGGGCCTGACCATGGAGCAGCAGGTCCGCGTGATGTTCGAAGTCACCCGCGCCTCCTCCGTGTTTCGCGCCCGTTTCTCCACCACCATCGGCCTCGGCAGCCAACCCATCCTCTACAACGGCACCGAGGCGCAGCGCCTGGAATGGCTGCCGCGGATGGCATCGGGAGAAGTCACCGCCAGCTTCGCGCTGACCGAGCCCGAGGCCGGCAGCGATGCCGGCGGCCTGCGCACCACCGCGCGCCGCGATGGCGAGGACTTCATCCTCAACGGCACCAAGCGCTACATCACCAATGCCCGCCAGGCCGATGTCTTCATCGTCATGGCCCGCACGGTGGAGGGCTCGCGCGACGCCGCCGGCATTTCCGCCTTCATCGTGCCCGCCGGCACGCCCGGCCTGTCCTGCGGCGCGGCCGACCGGAAGATGGGCCAGGACGGCTCCGCCACCTCCGAGGTCTATTTCGACGATGTCCGCGTGCCCGCCAGCGCGCTGATCGGCGGGCGCGAGGGTGGTGGATTCAAAACAGCCATGCGCGGCATCAACCATGCAAGGCTGCACGTGGCCGTCACCTGCGTCGGCCAGGCGCACAGGCTGCTGGAAGAAGCGCTCTCCTACACCATGAACCGAAAGCAATTCGGGCAGGCCCTCGCGGAGTTCCAGCTGGTCCAGGCGCAGCTCGCCGACAGCCGGGCCGATATTCTGGCCGGCCGCAGCATGATCCTGGAGACCGCCCGCGGCTTCGACGCGGCAGGTGAGGCGCAGGGGCCGATCGTGGCCGATATCGCCTGCTGCAAGCTATTCTGTTCGGAAATGGCCGGCCGCGTGGCCGACCGCGCGCTGCAGCTGCATGGCGGCATGGGCTATATGCATGGCACGGTGGTCGAGCAGTTGTTCCGCGATGTCCGGCTGTTCCGGATTTTCGAGGGTGCATCGGACGTCCAGCGGCTGCTGATCGGCAAAACCATGGTTGCGGAGGCGAAGCGGGCATGAGACGCAGAATTCTGCTGGCCGCACTGGCCACACCAGCATTGGCACAATCCACCGCCATCCGCATCATCAGCCCCTATACCGCGGGCGGCGCCTCAGACATTCTCGGCCGCTTCGCGGGCCAGGCGATCGGCGAGGCGCTGGGGGTGACGGTGGTGGTGGAGAACCGCACCGGCGCCGGCGGCAATCTCGGTGCCGAGGCGGTGGCGCGCGCCGCCCCCGATGGCCAGACTTTTCTGGTCATGGCGGCGGCGCATGCTGCCAATGCCTCGCTCTACCGCAGCCTACCGTTCAATGTTTTGCGCGACTTTGCGCCTGTCGTGGTGATCGGCGTGGTGCCGAATCTGCTCTCGGTGCACCCTGGCCTGTCGGTGCGGGATGTGGCGGAATTCATCGCCTTCGCGAAGGCGCAAGCCAATGGCATCACATTTGGTTCGGCTGGGGTGGGCACCATTCCGCACCTGGCGATGGAACTGCTGCGCCACCGCGCCGGTTTCCAGGCCACGCATGTGCCCTTCCGTGGCTCCGCGCCGGCGGTGACCGAGGTGGTGGCCGGACGCATCCAGGCCATGCTGGAGAACCTGCCGCCGCAGGCGCAGCATGTGCGGGCGGGAACGCTGCGCGGCCTGGGCGTTTCCACCGCCGCCCGCGTGCCGGATTTCCCCGAAATTCCCGCCATCGCCGAGACCCTGCCGGGCTATGAGGCGCTGGCCTGGCAATCCCTGGCGGCGCCGGCCGGCACGCCGCCGGCCGTGATCCGACGGGTGGGCGAGGCGGTGCTGGCCGCCACCGCCGCCCGCGCCACGCAGTTGCGGGGCCAGGGCTTCATCCCCGGCACGATCGGCCCCGACACCTTCCCGGCCTTCCTGCGCGCCGAGGTCGAGAAATGGGCCGAGGCCGTGCGCATCTCCGGTGCCACCGCCGAATGACCCACAGCCCTGCGGCAGCCGCGCGCAAGGCAGGCGGCGCCCCCCGGGCGCCATTCCCGGCATGCGCGACCGGGTTGTTTCGACGCCAGGCCGACGATTAAGGGCATAGACAATGAAAACCCGTGTCACCGAGATGCTGGGCATCCGCTACCCCATCGTGCAGGGGGGGCTGGCGCGCGTGGCCTATGCCGAGCTCGCGGCCGCCGTCTCCAATGCCGGCGGGCTTGGGCAGATCAACACCGCCAGCCTTCTCGACCCTGAGGCTTTGCGCGCCGAAATCCGCCGCTGCCAGGCGCTGACGCCCCATCCCTTCGGCGTGAACTTCCCGATCAACCGGCACGACCTCAACCCCTTGCTGGATGTGGCGCTGGAGGAGGGTGTGAAGGTGATCGCGCTGACCGCCGGCAACCCCGCGCCCTATCTGCGCCGCTGCGAGGGGCATGCGGTGCACACCCTGGTGCTGACCGCCGGCCCTGAACTGGCGAAGAAGGCCGAGGCGGCTGGCGCGGACATGGTCGCCACCGTGGGTTTCGAGGGTGGTGGCCATATCGGCCGCTCGGACGAGACCACCATGGTCATGGTGCCGCGCGTGGTGGATGCGGTGAAAATCCCGGTGCTGGCGTCAGGCGGCATCGCCGATGGCCGCGGGCTGCTGGCGGCGCTTGCTTTGGGTGCGGAGGGGGTGGAGATGGGCACCCGCTTCGTCGCCACGCTCGAGGCCCGGGCGCATGAGAACTACAAGCAGGCGCTGGCCGCAGCCTCGCCGGACAATACCATGCTGATCAAGCGCAGCATGGGCATGCCCGGCCGCGCGCTGCGTTCGCCCTTCGCCGAGCACATCGTGGCGCGCGAGGCGGCGGGGGCCGAAAAATCCGAATTGCTGGAGCTGGTGGCTGGGCGGGTGAACGCCCTGGGCACCGATGAGGGGCGGCTGGAGGAGAGCTTTGTCTGGGCTGGGCAATGCGTCGGCCTGATCCATGATGTGCTGCCGGCGGGGGAGGTGATTCGCCGCATGGTGGCCGAGGTGGAAGCCGGAATCGCGCGACTCAGAATGATCCCAACGGCATCACGCTCTGACCTCTGCCCAATCGCGTGATGCTATGGTGGTGATGCGTGCTGGTTCGGCGACGATGGCTTCGTAGGTCTCGTAGACGCGATTGCTCAGGTGGTTTTGGCGCAAGAACTGCCAGAGGTTTTCCACCGGGTTGAGTTCTGGTGAATAGGGCGGCAGCAGCGGCAGGCTGATGTTGTCGGGCAACCGCAGCCTGCCGCCCGGCTGATGCCAGCCCAAACCGTCGAGCGTGACGACGGCGTGCGCGCCGGGCTGGACCTGGCGGCTGATCTCGGCGAGGTGCTCGTTCATCGCGTGGCGATTGGCGGCGGGCAGGACGAGGCCAGCACCCACGCCACGCGCCGGACAGACCGCACCGACAGCCGCACGAAGCCCAGCCGGCGCAGCAGCGCGCTGACCGTGCGTTCGGCAAGCCGCACCCCGAACCGGGCCTCGATCACTGCGGCGAGGTCGACACGCCGCCAGCGCACCACGCCATGCTCGGCACGGTCAGGGCCGCGGCGGACCAGCGCGGCCACGGCCGCCTCCTGCGCGCCGACAGCCCGGCCAGGCCTTCCTCGTTGTAGCGGTGCACCCGGTCGCGCAGCGTTTGCCTGTCCATCCCGCACAGCCGCGCGGCATCCGACCGAGAGGCGCCCTCCAGCACAAAGGCCAGCGCCAGCATCCGCCGCGAGGCGTCGGCATCCCGACTGCGCGCCGCAGCCCGCCGCAGCGACGCCGCATCATGTTCATCACGCGTGATCGCCAGCGCCCCCATTCGCGCCGACTCCTTCAACGAAGGCCGCGAATCAGAACCGACGTGACTGAGGGAATCCCTCATGATGAGGCAACGCGTCTTACCGCTGGTAAATGATGGTTACCTCGATGAGAATGCGCAGGGCGCACGCCATCCATAAGCGCAGGCGCAATGGGCCGCGTCGCCGCGCTCACAATAAACCGCGTCGAACTGAAGGTCAGGCCGAGTTCGCGCGCCGTGTTGCTGCTGCGCTCATACTGGAACTCCGTCGCCTCGGACCGGATCACCTTGCCTACGGCTTTGCGCGAGACACGCAGCTCCCGGCGGATCGACTTCCCCTGGACGAAATGGGCACGACGGATCCGCGCAATCGTCTCCACAACAAACATCCCAATCCGGCCCTCGATCATCACGAGAGCCAACGTGAACCCCTTCGCCAAAGGGGGGGCAATGGGACGCCGATCACCCCGCCAACGGGGTCCGTTTTCCACGCCGATTCACAATCAGACCGCGCCGTGGCCGCCGCCGCCAGGCGTGGAGAGTTGGATCGTCTCGCCCGCGCCCAGCACATATTGCCGCTTCGGGTCCACCTTCTCCCCGTTGATGTGCAGGGCGCCTGTCGCACCAGCACCGCCACCCTCGATGCCGAAGGCGGGGATCACGGTGCGCTCCGCGAGGAAGGAGACGGCGATGGGCGTCGGGCTTCGGACCTCGATCAGGATGTCCTGCCCCATCCCGCCGCGCCGCGCGCCGGGGCCGCCGCTCTCCTCGCGCAGCTTCTTGTGGCGGAAGCGCAGCGGCGCGATGTGCTCGCTCACCTCGATGCTGGTGGAGGAGACGTTGGAGGGCCAGGACAGGCAGGCGATGCCACCGCCCTGATGATTGGCACCCATGCCGCCATTGTAGAAGAACATGTTCGCATAGGGCTTCCCATCCGCCCGCACGCCCGACTGGTTCATCCCCCACATGGGCGAACCGCAGGCGGCCATCACGCGTTCGGGCACCACTTGGCCCAGGCAGCCGAAAACGAGCATGGGCAGGTAATGCCCGATCAACATGCGTGAGCCGCCCGAGGCCGGAAACACCGGATTGACGATGCAGCCTGGCGGCGCGGTGACGGTGATGGCGCGGAAGGCGCCTTCGTTGTTGGGCAGATGTGGCTCAGTGCAGACCTTCACGCCATACATGCACATGGCATAGGTGTAGCACATGGCGCAGTTGATCGCCCGGTCCACCTGCGCATCGGTGCCGGTGAAATCCATGATGATCTCGTCATCGCGAATGGTCAGCGCCATGCGCAGTGTGATCGGCGTGTCCAGAATCCCGTCGGTCTGCAACGCGCTGTGATAGGTGCCGTCGGGCAGCGCGCGAATGGCTGTACGCATCGCCGTTTCGCAGCGGCCCTGGATCTCGCGCGCCAGGTCGGTCAGATCATGGAGGCCATGGCCGCGCATGAGGTGCAGCAGCCGCTCCTCCATCACATCCAGCGCCACGACCTGCGCCCAAAGGTCGCCCAGCGTCTGGTCGGGCGTGCGCACATTCTGCCGCAGGATCGCGACCAGCGTGGCATCCGCCTCACCGCGCCGCATAAGCTTCAGCGGCGGGATTTGCAGCCCTTCCTCGAACACCTCGCGCGGTTCGGGGCTGCGGATCTTGCCGCCGATATCCGGCGCATGCGCCGTGGAGGCACTGAAGGCCACCAGCCGCCCATCCAGGAAGATCGGCTTGGCCACGGTGATATCCGGCAGATGGCCCGTGCCCATCCACAGGTCGTTGGTCACCAGCACATCGCCCGGCTCCAGCGTGTCCTCCGGGAAGAATCGCAGGAAATGCTTCACCGTGGCCGGCAGCGTGCCGATGAACGAGGGGATGCTCTCCGTCGCCTGAACCAGGCTCTCGCCCCGCGCATCGGTCACGATGCAGGAGAAGTCGTAGCTCTCGCGCACCAGGGTGGAGAAGCTGGTGCGGACCAGGGCCGCCGCCGCCTCATCCACCAGCGAAATCAGCCGGCGCCAGAGGAGTTCCAGTTCGATCGCGTCAAAGCTGCGGCTCATGCGGGGTCGGTCTCCGCGAGGATGGTGCCATCGGGCAGCACACGGGCGCGGGCGCCAGGGCCGATGACGAAGGTGCTCTCATTTTCTTCGAAGACGGCGGGGCCGTTCACACTGTCCCCCGGCGCCAGGGCGTAGCGGTCATAGACGGCGGCCTCACGCGCCACGCCGTCGAACACCACGCGGCGATGGCCCTTCAGCGCCTGGCCGCGCGCGTGGCGCGGCAAATCAAGCCGCCCGCCGGCACCGGGCATAGGCGCCGAAAGCGAAAGGCGCAGGGCCACGAATTCGATCGCCGCGCCGGGTGGCGTGCGCGCGAAAAGCCGCCGATAGGCGGTCTCGAACTGCATGCGCAGCGCCTCGGGCGTGAGGTCCTCCGGCAGCGGCACGGTGAGTTCGCTTCCCTGGCCGACATAGCGCATATCGGCCTGGCGAATGGCGCTCAGCGCGCCCATCTCGGCGCCGGTTGCCGCGAGCACGGCCCGGCCCTCGGCTTCAAGCGCGGCCAGGATGCCAAGGATCTCCGCGGCATCGGCGCGGGCCAGCGGAGCCGCGTGATGCGCCACCCGGTCCACCCGCGCGGGCGCCATGAGCATGCCGAAGGTGCTGCCCGCGCCCGCGCCGGGCGGGCAGGCCACGCGGCCAATACCCAGAAGCTGCGCGACCGACCAGGCATGCACCGGCCCGGCCCCCCCCGTGGCGAGCAGCGCATAATCCTGCGGAACGCGCCCGCGCTCGGCGATGGCAACGCGCGCAGCGCCGGCCATGTTTTCATTCACCACATCATGCACGCCGCCCGCCAAGCGCTCCGCCGCCACACCAAGCCGGGTGGCCAGTCGGCCCAGGGCCGCGCTGGAGAGAGCCGCGTCAATCCGCATCTCGCCGCCCAGGAAGAAGCCGGCATCGAGATGGCCGAGTGCAAGGTCCGCATCGGTGACGGTGGGCTCGCTACCGCCGCGACCATAGCAGGCGGGGCCGGGCGCTGCGCCCGCGCTTTCCGGCCCCACGGCCAGTGTGCCCAGGCCACTGTCGCGCGCGATGCTGCCGCCGCCCGCGCCAATCTCGATCAGTTCCACCGTTGCGATCTGCATGGGCAGGCCGCTGCCACGCAGGAAGCGTTTCTCTCGCGCGGCCTCAAACCCCCAGGCGACCAGCGGCGCGCCATCATCCACCAGCGCGAGCTTCGCCGTCGTGCCCCCCATGTCGAAGGCCAGCACCCTGTCCAGCCCGGCCTGACGGCCGAACCAAGCGCCCGCCAATGCGCCCGCGGCGGGTCCGGATTCCAGCAATTGCACGGGTGCGCGCCGCGCTTCCTCCACATGGGTGAGACCGCCATTGGAGAGCATGAGGAAGAAGCCGCCGCGAATGCCTTCCTCACGCAGGGCCTGCTCCATCCGCGCCAGATAGCGCTCGGCCAAGGGGCGCACATAAGCATTGGCGGTGGTGGTGCTGGCCCGCGAATATTCCCGAATTTCCGGCGCGATATCGGAGGAGAGCGAGACGGACAGGGACGGGAAACGCAGCGCCACCGCCGCCCCCAGCGCGCGTTCATGCGCCGGGTTCACATGCGCGTGCAGAAAGACGATGGCGAGGCTCTCAACCCCCTCAGCGACCAGCGCCGCGACCTCGACCATCGCGGCGTCAAGTTCGAGCGCCACCTCGACCGTACCGTCAGGGGCCAGGCGCTCGCGCGCCTCGCGTCGCCAGGGGCGCGGCACCAGCGGCTTCGGCATGGTGAGGAAGATGTCGTAGAGCTCGTATTTCCGCTCACGGCCGATCTCCAGCACGTCGCGAAAGCCCTGGGTGGTGATCAGACCAATGCGCGCGCCCTTGCGCTCGATCAACGCGTTGGTGAAGAGCGTGGTGGCATGCACCACACGGCCCACCTCACTCGCCGCGCGGCCGGCGCGTTTCAGCACCTCGCGCGCGCCGATCAATGCGCCGCGGGCTGGATCATCCGGCGTTGTGCTCTCCTTGAAGATGGTGGCACGCCCGGTCACGGGGTCATGCAGGACGATGTCGGTGAAGGTGCCGCCGATATCAATGCCGAGGGAGAGTGCCATGAAACCTCAATCCGCGCGGATGCCGCTCGCGCTCGCGACGCGGGCCCAGCGCTGGCGGTCGCGCCTGATGCGGGCGCCGAAATCGGCGCCCACTTCGTTGATGGGTTGCAGGCCACGCGCGGCGAGGGCCGGTTGCGTCGTGGGGTCGGCCATGGCTTCGGTGAACATCCTGCCGATCTGGGTGACGAGTTCGGCCGGCAGGCCCGCCGGGCCGACAAGCCCGAACCAGTTGCTCATGTCCAGCGCGGGAAAATCGCGCGTCAGCAGCGGCATCTCGGGCGCCAGCGGTGTGGGCGTGGTGGCGGCGAGAGCGAGGCCGCGTACCTGCCCGCCCCGGATCAGCTCCACCACCTCCGCGATGTTGGCGAACATCAGGTTGATGCGCCCGGCCGCGACATCCGCGACGGCCGGCGCGCCACCGCGATAGGCCACATGGATCAACCGAAGCCCTGCCTCCGCCGCGAAATACTCGGCGGCAAGCTGGTTGGTGGAGCCATTGCCAGTGCTGGCATAGCTGAAGGTGCCGGGGGCGGCGCGGGCGCGCCCCACGAGTTCCGCCACGGAGCGATCCGGCGCGCTGCCGGGCACAATCAGCGCCATGGGTGTGCCCGTCAGGTTGCAGACCGGCGTCAATTCGCGCTCCAGATCCAGCGGGATCTGCGAGCCCGGAACGGCCGGCGCCACGCTCATATTGCCCATGATGGCGGTGGCCAGCGTGGTGCCATCCGGCGCGGCGCGCGCCGCCGCCTGCATCGCGAGGAAGCCCACCGCGCCGCTGCGCGTCTCGGGGATGATCTGCGGGCCGCCGCGGCGCGCGACGGCTTCGGCCGCGATGCGCACGGAGATATCGGCCGCCCCGCCCGGCGCGAAGCCGACCAGGATGCGGATGGGCGCGCGGGGCTGCGCCAAGGCAGGCGCGGCGAGAAAGGGCGATGCGAGCAACAGGCGGCGATGCATGGTCATTCCCCCGTGAAGTGTGGCACACGCTTTTCCGCCCGCGCGGCGCGGCCTTCGGCGTAATCGGCGCTGTCGTAGCAGGCATCGGCCAGAAGCTGGGCGCGCGCCAGATCGGGCGGGCCATCGCGGCGGGCGAGTTCGTGGAAGGCCACCTTCGCCGCGCGCAGCGAGAGTGGTGCCGCGCCCGCCACCTCACGCGCGGCCTCCAGCGCGGCTTTCTGCATCGCAGCCTGATCCGGCAGCATCTGCGTGACCAAACCCAGGCTGGACAGCGTCTCGCCCGAGAAGCTTCGCCCGGTCAACACCATCAGGCGCGCGGTGGCGATGCCCACCACATCCACCAGCTTGACGATATCCTCCAGCCGGTAAGGCAGGCCAAGCTTCACCGCGGGCACGCCCATCCGCGCCTCGCGGCTTGCGAAGCGCAGGTCGCATTGCAGCGCGAGTTCCAGCCCGGCGCCCAGGCAATGGCCATGGATCGCGGCAATGGCCGGCTTCTCCAGCGCGGCCATCCGCTCAGCCACGGCGCGCTGCCAGGCGTTGTAGGCGGCGGATTGGGCGGCACTGGCGCGGATCGCCTCGAACTCCGAGGTGTCATTGCCGGTGCAGAAAGCGCGATCGCCGGCGCCCTGCAGCAGCAGGACCCGCGCCTCGGGCCGCGCGGCCACCTCATCGAGCAGACCGGGCAGGGATTGCCACATGCCGGCGGTGATGGCGTTCATCCGGCGCGGATGGTCGAAGGTGAGTTGTGCGATGCCATCCGCGATGGCCAGGGTGACGCGCGCCTCGCTCATGCGCCGAGGTCCACGACGAGGTTGCCGCAGGCCTCCAACACGGCGGTGGCGCCGGGCGGCAGCAGCAGAGTGGACATGCCATCCTCCACCACGGCGGGGCCGGCGATGCGCTGGCCCGCGCCCAGATCGGCGCGCCGGAAGGCAGGCACACTCTGCATCGCCTCGCCGAAGCGCACGGCGCGATGCGCATGCGGCGCGGTCAGCCCGGTCGCAGGGATGTCCGGATCCAGGCGGCCCTCGCCCGTCGCGGCGGTGGCGGCGACGCGGATATTCACGACCTCCACCGTGGCGACCGGCGGCACGCCGGCAAAGACAGCCCGATAAGCGGTCTCGAACCCCGCCCGGATCGCCGCGATGCTGCCCGCGCCATAGGGGCCGGCGGGCAGGTCGGTGGCGAGTTCATGGCCTTGCCCGGCGAAGCGCAGATCGGCCGTGCGCGCCAAGGTGATGCCGGCTTCCGCGCCCAGCGTGGCGGCGATGATGGCGCGAGCCTCCTCCTCCAGCGCGGCGAAGCGCGCCTCCAGCATTTCGGGTGGCAGGGTGTCGAGCTTGGTGGCCAGCGTCGCCACACGGTCCACCCGCGCTGGGGCCAGCAGCAGGCCCAGCGCCGAGGCCACGCCGGCAGCCGGCGGGCAGATCACCCGCCGCAGCCCCAGGCGGCGCGCCACCTCCGGCCCATGCAGCGGCCCGCCGCCGCCGGTGACGAGCAGCGCGGGTTCCGCCCCCTCACCGCCATGTTCGGCCAGATGCACGCGCGCGGCCGCGGCCATCGCCTCATTCACGACGGCATGTACGCCCGAGGCCGTGGCCCCCGGCGCCATGCCGGCGGCGATGCCGAGCGCATCCAGCGCGGCGTCGGAGGCCGCTTCATCCAGCCGCATGGTGCCGCCCGCAAAGCCTTCGGCCTGAAGATAGCCCAGCGCCAGATTGGCGTCGGTCACTGTGGGTTCCGCGCCGCCCCGCCCATAGCAGGCGGGCCCCGGGTCGGAACCGGCGCTGCGCGGGCCGACCTTCAGCAGCCCCAGCGGATCTAGCGCGGCGATACTGCCACCGCCGGCGCCGATCTCGATGAGTTCCACCGCCGAAATGCTCAGCGGCAGGCCGCTGCCGGGGGTGAAGCGGCGCTCCCGGGCGGCCTCGAAGCGATGCGCCACACGCGGCACGCCATCACGCACCACCGCGAGCTTGGCCGTGGTGCCGCCCATGTCGAAGGCCAGCAGGTCGCGCGCGCCGCTGCGCCCGCCAAACACCGCGGCCGCCAGCGCCCCCGCCGCCGGGCCGGATTCCAGCAGGCGCACGGGCACGCGCTTGGCTTCCTCCACATGCGTCAGCCCGCCATTGGAGAGCATCAGGAACAAAGGCGCGGCGACGCCCAGCGCCGCGATCTCCCGCGCCAGCGCATCCAGGTAGCCGACCGCCAAGGGCTTCACATAGGCGTTGGCGACGGTGGTGGAGAGCCGCTCATACTCGCGAATTTGCGGCGAGACCTCGCTGGAGAGTGAGAGATGGAGGCTGGGATGGCGGGCCGCGATCAGCGCCGCTGCCTGTTGTTCATGCTCCGGATTGGCATAGGCATGCAGAAAGCCGATCGCGAGCGAGGTGACGCCCGCCGCCACAAGCTGGTCGGCCGCCGCCAGCACGGAGGCGCCATTCAGCGGCGTTTCCACCGTGCCATCGGGCGCCAGGCGCTCGCGCGCTTCCAGCCGCAGCGCGCGGCGGACCAGGGGCTTGGGCAGGGCGATGAAGAGATCATAGATCTCGTATTTCCGCTCATGCCCGATTTCGAGAATGTCGCGGAAGCCCTCGGTGGTCAGCAGGCCGGTGGGGGCGCCGCGCCGCTCGATCAGCGCATTGGTCAGCAGGGTGGTGGCATGCACCACGCGGGTGATATTGGCCGGCGCCACGTCCTCGCGCGCCAGCAGGTGCCGAATGCCGGAGAGCACGCCCCGCGCCGGCTCGGCCGGGGTGGTGAGTTCCTTATGCGCGAAGAAGCGCCCGCTCTCGGGCGCATGCAGGACGATGTCGGTGAAGGTGCCGCCGATGTCGATGGCCAGCGCATACTCGGTCATGCGACGCCATCCTCGCGATCCGCAGCCACAAGTTCAGGCGGCCGCGCCGCGACGGGGCCATGGCCGCCGCCGCCCGGTGTGCGCATTTCCACCGTGCCGCCCGGCATCACCACATGCTGCCGCTTCGGGTCTACCGCCGCGCCGTCAATCAGCACCGCACCCGGCGCGCCTGGCAAGCCACCGGCGAAGCCCGGGGCGGCCGAGCCGGCCTGGGTGCGCTCGGCCAGGAAAGTCACGGCGATGGGCTGGGAGGAGCGGCTTTCATACAGCGTCTCCTGCCCGGTGCCGCCGCGATGCCGGCCCACGCCGCCCGTGCCGGTTCGCAACCGGCGATAATGCACGCGCCAAGGGGCCGATTGCTCGATTGTTTCTACCGAGGCGGAGGAGACGTTGGAGGGCCAGCTCAACACATTGGCGCCATCGCCCCCGGCATGGGCGCCATAGCCGCCATTGAGGAACAGCGCATTGGCGATGGGCGTGCCATCCTCGCGAAAGCCCGAGAAGCCGAGGCACCAGAGCGGCGAACCCACGCCCGCCACCACGCGCTCCGGCAGCGCCTCGGCCAGGGCCGACATGACGAGGGCGGGCAGGAAATGCCCGGTCAGCGCGCGCGCGCCGCCCGCCGCCGGATGGCGCGAATTGAGGATACAGCCCTCGGGCGCCGTGACGGTCAGCGGCACGAAGCTGCCCTCGTTGTTCGGCACGGCAGGGCACAGCACCGCCTTCACCGCGAAGGCCGTATAGGCGAAGGTATAGGCAAGGCAGACATTGATGGCGCGGGCCACCTGCGGGTCGGAACCCGCATAGTCGCAGGTGATGGCATCACCCTGCACCATGAGCGTGAGGCAGAGGCGCAAGGGCTGCTCCAGCCCATCGGTCAGGACTTCGGCGCGGTAGATGCCATCGGGAACGGCGGCAATGGAAGCGCGCATGGCCCGCTCCGAGCGCGACTGGATTTCGGCTGCCAGCGCTGAAAGATCCGGCAGGCCGTGCTCCGGCAGCAGGGCCAGGATGCGGCGCTCCATCAGGTCAAGTGCGGCGAATTGCGCGTGCAGATCGCCCAGCACCTGGTCCGGCACGCGGGTGTTGCGGCGGAGCATGCGCATCAGCGTGGCATCCGGCACGCCGGCGACCACGGCCTTCATCGGCGGAATCTGCAGACCTTCCTCGAAGACATCCCGTGCTTCGGCCGAACGGATGCGGCCGCCGATATCGGGCGAATGCGCCACGGATCCGGCGAAGGCCACCAGCCGCCCATTCAGGAAAATCGGCTTGGCCACGGTGATATCCGGCAGGTGGCCCGTGCCCATCCAGATGTCGTTGGTGATCAGCACATCGCCGGGCGAGAGGGTTTGCGCCGGATATTCGCGCAGGAAATGCTTGATCGTGTTGGGCAGGGTGCAAAGGAAACTCGGCACGCTATCCGTCGCCTGCACGACCGAGCGCCCTTCGGCATCGGTCAGCACGCAGCCAAAATCATGACTCTCACGCACCACGGTGGAGAAGGAGGAACGAAGCAGCGCGGCGGCGGCTTCATCCACAATCGAGACGAGCCGCGTCCAGAGCAGCTCCAACCGAACCGGGTCAAACATCAATCGAGTCGAATTCCTGCGGATTGCACAACGCGTGACCATTTCACGGTTTCGGACGCCAGGAAGGCGCGGCTTTCATCAAGCGGGCCGCCAATGGGCGTGGCGCCCATGGTGGTGAAGCGTTCACGCAGGGCGGGCTCGGCCAGCACGGCGCGGAGATCCGCGTTCAGCCGCTCCAGCAGGGGTTGCGGCGTCGAGGCGGGGGCAGCGATGGTGAACCAGGCGGTGGCGACATAGCCCTCTACGCCCGCTTCGGCCGCCGTGGGCACATCAGGCAGCGCGGGTGAGCGTGCGGCGCTGGTCATGGCCAAGGCGCGCACGCGGCCGGCGCTGGCGACAGGCGGCACGGTGGGCAGGTTCTCGAACATCAGCTGGATATTGCCGGCCATCAGGTCATTCAGCGCCTGGGAGGAGCCGCGATAGGGCACATGCGTCATCCGCAGGCCGGTGACGAGCATGAACAACTCACCCGCCATGTGGGTGGAGGTGGCGTTGCCGGCCGAACCAAAGGTCAACTCGCCGGGCCGCGCGCGCGCCAGCGCCACGAGATCGCGCAGATTCTGCACGGGCACGGCAGGGTGCGCGATGATGACGTTGGGGAATTCGGCCAGGATGGTGACCGGGGTGAGATCAGTCGCCGGCGAATAGGGCAGGTTGCGATAGACGCTATGGGCCGCGTGGATGCCGATGCTGCCCAGCAGCAGCGTCTGCCCATCGCCCGGGCTGCGCGCCACATGCTCGGCGCCGATATGCCCGCCCGCCCCCAGGCGGTTGTCGATCACCACCTGTTGCCCCCAGCGCGTTGATAGGGCCTGCGCTGTCACGCGCGCGAGGACATCGGCCGAGCCGCCGGCGGCGAAGGGGACCACGATGCGGACCGGGCGCTGCGGCGCGGTCTGCGCCTCCGCCTGGGGGGGCGTGAGGGTCAAGGCGACGATGGCTGCGGCCAGGCAGGCGAGGCGCATGCTGAACTCCGGCAAGCTTTGATATCCTACGCGACCACAGAGCTGACCAATCGGCAAGGGCGCGCGGGCCGGCGCCAAAAAATGCAGATCGAAATCGTTAGCGATTGGGTGTTGATCGCACAGAACCGCCGCGGTGTGGTGTGTGATCAGGACGCCGGGCCTGGATCATGGCCCGCAGCCAGGCGCCGAGATGGCAAGCTGCAATCCCCGGTGTTGGAGCGCTGTTGAAGTGGAGTGCCCCCCGCTTCGGTGGGCGCCATCCCTCAGTCTCCGGCCCGCCCCGTTGCCAGTGCGAACCGACCTTGGCTAGGCTCGCCGCGCAAAAGCCGGCTCGACCGGCGCATTTGGGGAAAGCCACATGAAGCTGTCGCGGCGCCACGCCATCATCACCGGGACCACGCTCCTGGCCGCCAGTGCCGCCGGGCCCGCGCCGGCAGCGACCCCGCCGGCGGGCCGCCAGGTGGCCAGCCTGTATCGCAGCCGCATCGGCGACATCGAGGTGACGGCGGTCAGCGATGGCAGCATCGCGCTGCCCCCCGCCGTCTTCGGCGAAGCCAACCTCACCGAGGCGCGCCGCATCCTGGCCGAGAATTTCCTGCCCACCGAAGGTCCGGTGCCCTGCGCACTCAACACCTTCCTGGTCAATGCCGCTGGCCGCCTCTCGTTGATCGATACCGGTTCGGGCGATGCGCTGGGGCCGACCATGGGCCAACTGCCCACGAACCTGGCCGCCATGGGCGTGACACCCGCGATGATTGACAGCGTGGTGCTGACCCACATGCACCGCGACCATGCCGGCGGGCTGTGCAGCCGCGAGGGCACCGCGCTGTTCCCGACCTCCGAACTCGTCATCCCCGAGGTCGAGGCCGCCTTCTGGTTCGATGAGAGCAATATCAACCGCGTGCCACAGGGCTCGCGCGGCGGCTTCGCCTATGCAAAGCAAGTGGAGGCCGCCTATCGCGGCCGCATCCGCCGCGTTGCGGGCGGGCGTGAGGTGAACCCGGGCATCACCTCGATGGACGCCTTCGGCCATACGCCGGGGCACACGATCTACCGCATTGCCTCGGGCCCTGCGCAATTGCTGGTGTTCGGCGACATGGTGCATTTTCCCGCCCTCCAGACGCGCCATCCGGATTGGGGCATCTCATTCGACGTGGATCCCCAGGCCGCCGTTGCCACAAGGCGGCGCGTCTTCGACATGGCGGTGGCGGACCGGCTGTTGCTGGCGGGGATGCATATGGACTTCCCAGGGTTCGGGCATATGCGGCGGGACGCGGCGGGGTATCATCTGGTGGCCGCGCCTTGGCGGCCGATCTTGTAGGAGCGGGTTGAGCGCAGCGCCGCTCAACAGCTGCTAGGTACCCGTCCGGGCGGCCAATGGGTCGGTCGTTTGGGGCCTGGCTCGCCCGAAGATGATCGCCTGTGGTGGATGCACCAAAGGCGTTGCTCCGCCCAGCAGCGTTCAACCCGGGCGGATATCATTGTCGCGCACCACCTGGCTCCATTTCTCCCAATCGGCGGCATAGGCGCGGGTGAAGGCGGCGCGGCCACCGCCCGTGGGCTCCGCGCCAAAGCCGCGGATGCGGGTGATCACATCGGGCTGGCGCAGAACCACGCCCACCTCCTCGGCCAGGCGTTCCATGATCGGCTCCGGCGTACCTCGCGGGGCGAGCAATCCGCCCCAGAAACCGACCTCATATCCAGGCAGTGTCTCCCCGAAGGTGGGGACATCCGGATAAAGTGGCGAACGCTCCGTGCTGGTCACGGCCAGCGCCCGCAGCGTGCCCTCCTGCAACTGGGCGCGCGGCGTGAAGAGCCCGTCATGCGCCAGATCCACCTCGCCCCGGATGAGGGCCGTGACAGAGGGCTGGTTGCCGGAATAGGGCACCAGCGTCGGCTCGATTCCGGTGCGGCGCGTCAGCAGCGCCATGGCCAGGTGGTTGACCGCCCCCGTGCCGGGGTTGGAGATGGTGAGGCGCGGCCCACGCTCCCGCGCGAGCGCGATGAATTCGGGCACGGTGCGGGCCGGGAAATCCGGCCGGCAGATCAGCGCCAGCGGGGCCGAAGACGCCATCACGACCGGCACCAGGGCCTGCATCGGATCGATCGTCGTGATCCGGTTCACCAGGATGGCGATCAGCGTGGAGGGCGAAGTGAACATGAAGGTCGTTCCATCCGGCGCCGAGCGTGCCACAAGTTCCGCTCCCACCACCGTGCTGGCCCCTGGCCGGTTCTCGACGATGAAGCTGCTGCCGGGAATGCGCTCGCCCAGCTTGGCGGCCAGGAGCCGGGCCATGATGTCGTTGGCCCCCCCGGGTGCGAAACCCACGACGAAGCGCACCGGCCGGTTCGGCCAAGTCTGCGCCCGCAAGGGCCCGGCGCCGATGGCAAGGGTGGGGGTGGCCAGGATCACGGCACGACGGTTCATGTTGTTCCTCCCGGGAATTGGCCGGGAGGCTGTCATGTCGGGGGAGTGCTTGTCCATGCCGGGTTGCGAGATGCCCGGCCCCTTGGTTTTTCTCTCACCGGCCATGTGTCGCCTCCGAGGGCAATTGCCTGTCCTGCGCGGGGCGGGAAGTCCCAGGCAGGCCCATGGTCACTCACATGCGCGGCCGAAAAGACCGGGTGCAGAAACGCTACGGAGCCGATGCGCCCTCCGCCCACCCCGCTCGCACTCTCTCTCAGGCCGCCTTGGCCGCTGCCCGCGCCAGGAGCTTCTCTTCCTCAGTCCAGACTTTGCGCTCGCGCTTTTCCTGCGGCTTGATGTCCTTGACCGGCGCACCGCCCAAAACGGGTGGGCGCATGGTCGAGTTCCGCGCCGATTCCGAATGCCATTTGTGACCGACTTGCACGGTCAGGGCACGACCGATTTCCCGCTCCACATCCCGCAGCCAGGCACGCTGCTCGGCATCGCAGAGCGTGATCGCGAAGCCGCTGCGTCCCGCGCGGCCAGTGCGGCCGATGCGGTGGACATAGCTCTCCGGCAGGCTCGGCAGGTCATGGTTGAAGACATGCGTGACGGTATCGACGTCGATGCCGCGTGCCGCGATATCCGTCGCGACGAGCACCTGAACGGTTCCGGCCCGGAAGGCGTCCAGCGCGCGCTCCCGCTGGCCCTGCGACTTATTGCCGTGCAGCGCCTCGGCCGTGATGCCGGCTTCGGTGATGAAGGCGCAGACTTCGTTGGCGATGTTCTTCTGCAGCGTGAAGACCACGGCCTGGCCGATCCCCGGCTGGCGCAGCAGCGCCAGCAGCGCAGCCTTCTTGTCGGCCGCATCGACGAACATGACCGATTGCTCGATCCGGTCGACGGTGGTTGAAGGCGGGGCGATCTCGACTTTCTCCGGATCGCGCAGCAGGCTCTCGGCCAGGGCTGCGATGGATTTCGGCATCGTCGCCGAGAACAGCAACGTCTGCCGATCGCGGGGCAGCGTCGCGACGATGCGCTCGATTGGCTTGGCAAAGCCCATATCGAGCATCTGGTCAGCCTCATCCAGCACCAGCGCCTCAAGTTGCGACAGGTCGCAGAGGTCCTGGTTGATCAGGTCCAGCAACCGCCCCGGCGCGGCCACGATGATATCCACGCCAGCCTTGAGCGCATTGACCTGGTGGAACTGGCTGACGCCGCCGAAGATTATCGTCACGCTGAGCCGCAGATGCCGCCCGAAGCTCTCGAAGCCGTCGGCGATCTGAGAGACCAGTTCGCGCGTGGGAGCCAGGACCAGGACGCGGGCGCCGCCCTTCGGCGCCGGGCGGGGTGCCGCTGCAAGGCGATGCAGCAGCGGCAGCGCGAAGGCGGCGGTCTTGCCTGTACCGGTCTGCGCCATGCCCAGCAGGTCGCGGCCCTCCAGCAGCATGGGGATCGATTGGGCCTGTATAGGGGTGGGTGTGGAATATCCTTCCTCGGCCAGAGCGCGCAGCAGAGGCTGCGCAAGGGAAAGGTCGGCGAAGGTCATGGGCATGGATAAGCGGCGCCTCCGGCGCTCAGTCAGGCTGCGCCAATTTGAGCTTCGCTGGTTCGGGAGCCGGGCTTTAGGGGTGATGCTGCACTGCGTCAATGCGGAAAGCAGGGACATAGGATCTGCCTCGGCGTGACCATCTTCGCCAGAAGGGTCACCATCATGTCAGGACAACATTCATTGGCTCTGTGAGGGCAGAGGCCAGCCATTGCCGCCATTCTGCACGCAGCGCAGGACCATACGATAGCCGATCACGGCCTGCAGCGATTCTGGCTCCGCACCCCTTGTTGATGGCGACCTGAGGTTGAGGTTGCCCCGTTTCTGTGGACGGTTTTCAGGCTTGCGGGCGACGTCTGCGTTAGGGCTACCTCCCGTTCGCCTTCAAAGTTCATGGGGGACCGATAGCCCAGGCCGGAATGCAGCCGCACCGGGTTGTACCAACCCTCAATCCAGCTGAAGCACGCCATCCGGGCCTCGGCCTGCAACGCGAACCTGCGTCGGCTCAGCAGCTCCGCCTCCAGGGTTTAGAAGAAGCTTTCGGCCATGGCATTGTCGTATGCATCACCGACCGAGCCCATCGACGGCCGCACTCCGGCCTCACCACAACGTTTGCCGAAGGCCACTGACGTTTATTGGCAGCCCTGGTCGCTGTGGTGAATGACATCACGGGGGCGACGCTGACCGACTGCTGCCTCCATCGCGTCCAGCACCAGTTCCGTGCGCAGGTGATTGGCCATCGACCAACCGACAATCTTGCGGCTCCACGCATCCAGCAGGATGGCGAGGTACAGGAACCCCGCCATGGTCGGCACGTAGGTGATGTCCGCCACCCAGAGCCGGTTCGGGCAGGCCGACGGGCTCAGCCCGATGCTCTGGTCCACGATGACCCCCAGGCGGTGTCGCTTCCGATGGCGTGCAGCTGGGCAGCCAGCCGGGTCACCGTGAGCTCCAGCGACACCAACATCACGCCACTTGCCTATTGCGGGCTGCAATCCCGGCCTTTCGGCAGCACGGGCGTAGCCCCACGTCCCACCCCCCTTGCCATTTTTTCACCCGCCCTCAACCGGAACCCGAGCAGTCTGACCCGCTTCAGCCCCCAGCGGCAGTATGTTTTCACGCTCGATTATCCAGATCCTGTCATGCCCCCATGCGGAGAGCGGGGCGCATGAAGAGCTGGCGGACCCCGAAGCAATCCGTGACTGGCGCAGGCGGAACGAGATCATCCACCTCGACGACCTGGCGCTCCATTAGAGCATGATGCGTTGAGGCGGAAACGCCGAACACGCTGAATCATCTCTCAGCAACGGCTAGACCATGCGCAGTGAACGC
>CAYNBM010000023.1:0-63306 GCA_964395305.1 uncultured Rubritepida sp. | reverse complement strand
CGCAAACTATCTGGCCAATTCAGGATATCCACGGATGATATGAAAGGGCTCTAGCCTGCAACCGAACAGAATTCTCCGCAAAACAAATCAAAAATAAAAGAAAGGGGGTTTGGGGGAAATTCTTTTCCCCCATGCTTGCCTCAAGCCGCCCGCAGCGCCCACCGCAACTCAGTCCCGCCGTCTCAAAACCGCCGCCACAAGCGGCGCCCCCAGCGCAGCAACCCCAATCGCACCGCCCGCCACATCATGCCCGCTCAAAATCAAGACCGTCGCCGCCGAAAGGCCGAAGATCGGCAGGATCAGCGCGCTCCAGCGCGCCATCCTGCCCTCGAAGATTTCCTGTTCCACCACCTTGGCCTGAAGCGACAGCGCTTGCTGCTGGTCTGTCTCGGCCATCCGCAGGATGCGTTCGGCGGCGCCGGGCACGATCATCTCGTAGCCTTGCAGCGCAATGGGTGGTGGCAGTGGTCCCGCGAAGGTCGCTTGTATCGTCGCGGGGCGGGTGGTCGGACCGGATGGCGGAGCCTCGGGCAGTGGCTCCTCAGCCACCCACGCGGCTCATCGACGTCCTGATCGCGCTGCCGACCCGCAGCCAGGCCAGCCGCACGCTTTCGCCTGCCTGGAGCACAGGGATGCGGCCTTCCGCCGGCGCAGCCGACTCCGCGAATGCATTCAGCCAGGTCCGCTTCCGGCCGCGGAACGCCAGCGAGCCGTCATTCTTGTAGTGCGCAATCATGTCAGAAGCTGCTTTGGACACCCGCGTTACTCCATCTGCCTTCTTCATTTAGCACTGCTGGGAGTCATTTTCCACGAACTCCCTCGCGTCACTCCGCCGCAGCCCGCATCACCGCCCCACGCTTCTCCTCAGCAAACCCCACACAAGCCGCCCGAAACTCCACAAAGATATCCCGCGAAAGCGGATCCCGCTCCCAATCATATTCAGGATGCCACTGCACCCCATAGGCAAACCCGCGCGCATTTTCCACCCGCACGGCCTCCACCGTCCCATCCGGCGCCCAGCCTTCCGCCACCAGCCGGGGCGCCAGTTCCTGCACCCCCTGATTGTGCAGCGAGTTCACCGGAACCCGGTCCCTGTTCCCCGCCAGCCGCGCCAGCATCGTCCCGGGCAGCAGCGACACGTCATGCGCCTTGGCCGTGCGCGAGAGCGGAATATGCTGGTCCGAAGGTGTCGAGTGATCGATCCGCCCCGGCAAATCCTGGATCCGCTGGTCCAAACTCCCCCCCAGCGCCACGTTCAACTCCTGCATCCCGCGGCAGATCGCCAGTATCGGCACGCCATGCTCGATGGCGGCGCGGATCAGCGGCAGGGTCGTCGCGTCGCGCACCCTATCCTCCGGCGTGCCCTCGGCATGCGGCGGCCCACCGTAATATTCCGGCCAGACATTCGAGCGGCTACCGGTGAAAATCAGCCCATCCACCGTCGCCAGCAGCTGCGCCACGCAATCCGGCCCGACGCAGGGCAGCAGCACGGGCAGCCCGCCCACCGGCCCCATGACTACCTTCACATAGCTTTCGGAAGCCGCGTGGTTGGGCGTGTTGAACACCCCAAACCCCTTCACGCAGCAGGAAATGCCGATCAGCGGCCGCATCATCGAATCCTGGCACCTAAAAATTGCAACTCGGTGAAGATCAACCCCTCTCATGGCGCAATCAAGGCAGTAATTTCACTCGGCTGTTGCGTGCGCCGCGCGGGCCTGCTCGGTCCAGCGGCGGATTTCCGCCGCCACGAATGCCTGATAGGCAGGCCTGGTGATATGGCCGGGCAGTGCCACCAGGGCATTCAGCCGTTCCACCACCTCGGGCGCGGCCAGCAGCGCCATGCATTCGGCGTGCAGCCGGTCGGCGATCGAATCCGGCAGCCCCGCAGGGCCCGATAGCCCGAACCATGTCGGCGCCGTCATCGGCGGGAAGCCCAGCTCGGCGAAGGTGGCAATCCCCGGCGCCACGGCCATCCGCGCCTCCGAAGTGATGGCGAGCTGCCGCAGCCGCGGGTTGTGCATCGTCTCGGCCAGGGTGGTGATCGCCGAATCCACCTGTCCCGCCGACAGGTCGCTGAGCGCGGGGTTGGATCCGCGATAGGGCACATGGGTCAGGGCCACGCCCGCCAGCCGCGCCAGCGTCGCCCCCAGCACATGGCTGGACGAGCCATTGCCCGGGCTCGCGATGGTCATGCCCCCCGGCCGTCGCGCCGCCGCCAGGTAATCGGCCAGCGTCATCCAGGGGCTCGCCACATTCACCGCCAGCACCGAGGGCGTATTGGCCAGCAGCGCGATATGGGTGAAATCCCGCGCCGGATCATAGGGCAGCGCGCGATAGACGCCCGCCGCCACCCCGTTGCTCGCGATGTTGGAGAGCAGCAGGGTGAACCCATCGGGCGGCGATTTCGCCACCAGGTCGGTGCCCAGCGTGCCGCCCGCGCCGGGCCGGTTCTCCACCACGACGTTCACGCCGCCGGAGGCGGCCAGGGCCGGCCCCAGCCGCTGCGCCGCGATCCGGGCCACGATGTCCGTGGCCCCGCCGGGCGGGAAGGGCACGATGATGCGGATCACCCTTCCATGCGGCCAGGCCTGGGTTTGCGCCATGGCCGGGGTGGCCAGCAGGCTCAGCGCGTGGCGGCGTCGGATCATCATGGCTTCAATCCCTCACCGCGGCGGCCCGCAGCCCGTCGATCATGCTCGAGCGCAGGAGATGCGCCTTCATCGCGGCGGCGTCGGCGCAGACCGCCTGCAATTGCGCCAGCGCCTGGCGCCGCGCCACCGGGTCCCGCTCGCGCATCCGGGCGCGGTTGCGGTCGGCCTGGGCGATGATGTCGTGCTCCGCCACCGGGCGGCGGCGGCGCTCATAGCGGTCGAGCAGACCCATCTCCGCGCCGCCCAGCACCGCCAGCAGATGCGCCGCCAGCTCGAAGGCGTCATGGATGCCGCCATTCATTCCCATGCCGCCGGCGGGGGAATTGAGATGCGCCGCATCGCCGGCCAGCAGCAGCCGGCCCTCGCGGTAGCGCGCCGCCAGGCGCTTGTGGACGCGATAGGGCCTGACCTCGCCGACCACCGCATCGGCCGCGCCGGGGTGGATGGCGGCCAGTTTCTTGCGCAGCGCAGGCGCTTCCATCGCCTCCTCCGCCGTCTCGCCCGGGGCGGGGTAGAGGCTGAGGCGCCAGCGCCCCGGCACCCGCAGCAGGGAAAACGTGCCGTCGAAGGCCGGGCTCCGGGTCCAGATGTAGTTCACGTTGGAAAGCCCGGGCAGCAGGCTCTCCAGCGGGAATTCGGTGGTGCCGAGCAGGGTGGTCTCGGGGTAGACATCGCCCTCGAAGCCGATCCCGGCGGCGCGGCGCACCACGCTGCGCGCGCCATCGCACCCCACCACGAAGCGCGCCCGCAGCGGCGCCATGGCGGGGCCGGTGAGCGTCACGCCATCGTCGTCCTGCGCCACCTCCGTCACCTCCACGCCGAAGCGGGTATCGGCGCCGGGCTGCGCGGCCAGCAGCAATTGGCAGAGTTTTTGCTGCTCGGCCTGAAGGCGATAGGGATGCGCCGTCTCGCCCGCCAGTACGCCGAGGTCGAAGAGCGCATGCTCGCCCGTCTCGTGCCAGCGGATCTGCCAATTCGGCGTCTTCAGCCCCTGGGCGATGAGTGGCGCGGCCAGGCCCAGGCCCTCCAGCATGTCCAGCGTGGGCGGGTGGAAGGTGGAGGCGCGCAGCTCCGGCGGGATGGCAGGTTGCGCCTCCAGCACGGTGCAATCCGCCCCTGCCCGGCGCAGCAGCAGCGCCAGCACCAGCCCCACCGGCCCGGCACCCACGATCGCGACGCTGCAGTCCTGCTCGACCATGCTGCCCGAATGCCCCTCCCGCCGGCCGGAGACAAGTGTAGTCTGGCCCCATGTCCCGCCCACCCTATGCGCCGCGCGGCCTGCTCGGCGTGCTGACGCCGCAGGCCAATACCACGGTGGAGCCGGAGTTCGCGCTCCTGCTGCCGCCGGGCATGGCGATGCTCAATGCGCGCATGACCAGCGGCAAGCCCACGATCATCGCGCGCCTATTGGATTATCTGGCGGCGCTGGAAAGCCATGCCGGCCAATTCGCCAATGCGCCGGTCGAGGCGATCGCCTTCGCCTGCACCGGCGCCAGCTATTTCGCGATGCCCGAGGCGGAGGACGCCGCCGTCGCCCGCATCGAGGCCGCGACCGGCCTGCCCTTCATCACCACCGCCCGCGCGGTGCGCGATGCGCTGGACCTGCTGGGGGCGAAGCGCATCGGCCTGGTCAGCCCCTACCCCGATGACCTGACGCGGGCGGGCATCGCCTATTGGCAGGCCCGCGGCTATGCGGTGGCGGCGGTCTCGGGCTCGGTGCTGCGCGAGGGCGCATTCCACCCGATCTACGCCATGGATCATGACGGCGCGACCGAGGCGCTGATGGCGCTGAACCCCGAGGGGCTGGACGCCATTGTCATGCTGGGCACCGGCATGCCAACCCTGGCGGCGATCCGCGCCACGCCGTTCCATGGCGGCGTGCCGGTGCTGTCCTGCATGCTCGCGCTCGGCTGGGCCAGCGCCGGCGCGCTGGGCGGGCCGCAGCCGGTGCTGCCCTGGATCGAGGGCCGGGGCTGGGGCGGGAGGCTGGACAGCGTCTTCGCCGGCGGACAAACAGGCGCCGCGTAACAATCCGGAGAGCATCCCTTGGCCCAGCCCGCCCACCCCGCAGCCGTGAACGGCCTCACCCTGGCGCAAGCAGAGATCATCACCGATGCGGCGCTGGCGAAGGGTCGCGAATTGGGCTTCCTGCCGCTGACCGTTGTGGTGCTGGACGCCGGCGGGCAGATGAAGGTGGTCAAGCGCGAGGATGGCTGCTCGATCGCGCGGCAGGATATCGCCCATGGCAAGGCCTATGGCGCCCTGGCGATGGGTTTTGGCACACGGGAATTGGCCAGGCGGGCGGCAGGTGCGCCGGGCTTCACCAACGCGCTGAGCGACCTGACGGGCGGCCGCGCCGTGCCGGTGCCGGGCGGCGTGCTGGTGCGCGATGCGAACAACAGGCTGCTGGGCGCGGTGGGGATCAGCGGCGACAACTCGAACAATGACGAGGTCTGCTGCATCGCGGGGATCGAGGCGGCTGGGTTGGCGCCGGATACGGGTGATCCGGCTTGAACCCTCTCAAGATATGAGCGGCTACCGCAGCATCACGAGACCTGGGTGCGGTGCATTGGGATGACGGGCCAATGCACCCGATAAAATTCGTCAGAGCAATATCGTAAACTATAGACGCGCTCGGGCATTTCGTCCTTGAGATCGGTCGGCCGCATTGATATAAACCGGTCAGAACAACCGGTCGTATTCCATGCGCGAGATTCAATCCTCCGAGGCAAAAACCCACCTCGCCCATATTCTCGATGACGTCGAGCGCGGCGAAACCATCATCATCACCCGCCACGGTCGCCCCATCGCCCGCATCATCCCGGAGCAACAGCAGCATCGAAAGGCTATCGACGAGGCCAGGACCGCCATCGAAGCCCTCCGCCGCGCCAATGGCGCCATGAGCATCGACGACATCCTCTCCTCCCGCCACGAGGGCCACCGCATCTGATGGCCTTTGTGCTGGACGCCTCGGTCACCATCGCCTGGGCTTTCGAGGCGGAGGCCAACCCGGTGTCCCAGGAGGCCTGGCGTCGCTGCTTCGAGCTCTACGAGGATGTCGAGGCGCCGAGCCTGTGGTGGTTCGAGATCCGCAACAGCCTCATCGTCAATGAGCGCCGGCAGCGCATCACCCCGGCCAGGACGGCCGGCTTTCTCAAGGCGCTGGCCAGCCTGCCCATGGCGCTGGATCGGCAGATCGACGAAACCGCCCTGCTCGGCTTCGCCCGCGACCATGGCTTGACCGCCTATGTCGCCGCCTATCTGGAACTCGCGCAGCGCAAGGGGCTGGCCCTGGCCACGCTGGACCGGGCACTGGCGGCGGCGGCCCGGGCCTGCGGGGTGCCATTGATCGGCTTCGCACCCACTTGACCTTTTGACGCCCCGCGGCTTTTCCACAATAATGCTTCGCTTCCGCCCGAGGGAGCATTCCGCCCCCTCGCGCGGAACCTCCACGGGAGAAATTCCAGCGTGATCCCCGCCCTGATGCCCACCTACAACCGTGCCGACCTCGCTTTCGAGCGTGGCGAAGGCGCCTGGCTGTGGACGACGGACGGCCGACGATTCCTGGATTTCGGCTCCGGCATCGCCACCACCTCCATCGGCCACGCGCATCCGCACCTGGTCCAGGCCATTGCCGAACAGGCGGCCAGGGTGATGCATGTCAGCAACCTCTACCGCGTGCCGCAGGCGGAAAAGCTGGCGGCGCGCCACGTCGCCGCGTCCTTCGCCGATTCGGTGTTCTTCTGCAATTCCGGCGCCGAGGCCAATGAGGGCATGGTCAAGGCCGTGCGGAAATACCACGCCGAGAATGGCCAGCCCGACCGCTTCGGGATGATCTGCTTCGAGGGTGCCTTCCATGGCCGGACGCTGGGCATGCTCTCGGCCACCGGCAACGAAAAATACCTCGCCGGCTTCGGCCCGCCGGTCCAGGGCTTTTCGCACGTGCCCTTCGGCAACATGAATGCGGTGCGCGACGCCATCCACCCCGGCATCGGCGGCATCATGATCGAGCCGGTGCAGGGCGAGGGCGGCGTGCGCCCGGCCGATTTGCGTTTCCTGCGTGACCTGCGCGCGGTTTGCGATGAATTCGGGTTGCTTCTGGCGCTCGACGAGGTGCAGATCGGCATGGGCCGGAGCGGAAAGCTCTGGGCGCATCAATGGGCCGGCATCGAGCCCGATGTGATGAGCGCGGCCAAGGGCATCGGCGGCGGCTTCCCGCTCGGCGCCGTGCTGGCGAAGGAGAAGGTGGCGCAATACCTCAAGCCGGGCACCCATGGCACCACCTATGGCGGCGGTCCCCTGGCCTGCGCCGCCGGCAATGCGGTGCTGGACGTCATCCTGGCCGAGGGCTTTTTGGACCAGGTCGATGGCACTGCCCGCAAACTCTGGAACGGGTTTCTGGCCTTGCAGGCCGCCAACCCGGACGTCATCGAGGATGTCCGTGGCGCCGGCTTGCTGCTCGGCCTGAAGCTTCGCCCCGAATTCACCAATGGCGACGCCCAGGCGGCCGCGGTGGCCGAGGGGCTGCTGACGGTGGCGGCAGGGATGAACGTGCTGCGCGTGGCGCCCGCCCTGATCATCGGCGATGCCGAGATCGAGGCGGCGCTCGACATGCTCGACCGGATGTGCCGTCGGCTGCGGCCCTCCAAAACCCAGGCGGCGGCAAAGTGAGCGCGGCGCTGAAACCCGTGCCCCCCCAAGGGCCGCGGCATTTCCTCGAACTGATGGATATCGACCCGCTGTCGCTGCGCCGGATGCTGGAGATCGGCAACCGCGCCAAGCGTGGCGAGATCAACGAAAAGCCGCTGGCCGGCAAGCATGTGGCGATGATCTTCGAAAAGCCTTCCACCCGCACGCGGGTGAGTTTCGAGGTGGGCATTCGCCAGCTCGGCGGCGATGTGGTGACGCTCTCCAGCAAGGACACGCAGCTCGGCCGGGGTGAATCCCCGGCCGATACCGCGCGCGTCCTGTCGCGCTATGTCGATGCGATCATTCTGCGCACCGACAAGGTGGAGAAGATGCGCGAATTGGCCGAATTCGCGACAGTGCCGGTGATCAATGGCCTGACCGACGTCTCGCATCCCTGCCAGCTGATGGCCGATGTGATGACCTTCGAGGAGCATCGCGGCCCCATCGCCGGCCAGGTCGTGGCCTGGACGGGCGATGGCAACAACGTGGCGCAGAGTTTTATTCAGGCCGCCGCGCGCTTCGACTTCACGCTGCGCGTGGCGACGCCGCCGGAACTGGCGCCCAAGGCGGACCTCATCGCCTGGGCGCGCGGCCAGGGTGCGCGGGTGGAGCTGACCAACGACCCCTTCGAGGCGGTGGCCGGCGCGCGCTGCGTGGTGACCGACACCTGGGTTTCGATGAGCGACGACAAGGCATCGGCGCGGCAGCGGCACAATATGCTGGCGGGGTATCAGCTCAACGCCAAGCTTCTGAAGGCCGCGGCCCCGGATGCCATCGTGATGCATTGCCTACCCGCCCATCGCGGCGAGGAAATCACCGATGAGGTGATGGACGGCCCGCAAAGCGTGGTGTTTGACGAGGCGGAGAACCGACTGCACGCGCAGAAGGGTGTTTTGTTATGGGCGTTGGGGTTGGCTTGAGCGAGGCAGGGGAAAACCTCGCTGACCACACGCAGGACATGGCCGCCTTGCGGCAGAAGATCGCCGAATTGGCGGTCGCCCAGGCCGAGGGTTTGAATGCGCTGATGGAGTATGCCAGCAGCGGCTCCCGATACGGACACTCCGCAGGCGAGGTGGCGGAGAGGCTGCGCGATCTACGCGGGCGAATACTTGCGGCATCCGCCCGTTCACTGGCCGTGGCGGAGGCTTTGGTCGAAAAAAATGAGCATTGACAGATCCTTCATGGAGCGCCTTGCCGCGGCGCAACAGGAGACCAAAGCAAAACAGGTCGCGATGGACCTTGAATCCGGCGGTGGCGGCGGCGATTCTGGAGGCATGGATGATCTTCCCGCCAGGGTTACCCGCGTCGAGAACCGGCTTGACGCCGTCGACAGCACCCTTGTGCGTGTCGATGCACGCCTGACGATTGTGGAAGACAGGATGGGCCGGCTCGAAGCCGGCCTAACCCGCATCGAAGGCCGGATGGACAGGCTCGAAACCCGCATGGATGGCATCGACAGCCGTCTGCGCTCGGTGGAACAAAGCCTCGCGGAGATCAGTGGCAAGCTCACGACCTTGACCGCCCTGACATCCCAGATGGTCGGGAAGCTGCCATCCTGGTGGCAAATTCCCGCCGTCATCGCCTCCACGGTCCTGCTCCTGGCCGGTCTTTTCGGCCTCGGGCTGCGGCTCGCAAAACTAGGCTACTTCTGAATGTTCACCACAACCGAGGGCACCCAGAACCAGCGCGCCGCCGTGCGCGCATGGCTCGCCGGGCTCGACACCCTCGCCCCCGACACCGCCGAGCGCATCATCACCGCCTGGGTCACGACCTGGACCTCCAGCACCCACGCGGCTCTGGAGGACATCCCCTTCTCCGCCCATGCCCCCGGCTATCCGCTGACGCGCCACGTCAATGAGGTGACGCTGGCCGGCCAGGCGCTGATGCCACGCGCCGCGGCCGATTGGGGCGCCGCCATCGATCCCGAGATCATGCTGCCCATCCTCATCCTGCATGATGTCGACAAACCGCTGCTCTCCACCCGCGACGCCGGGGCCGTGCACAAGACCTCCCTCGCCAGGCGCATGCCACACGGCGTGGTCGGCGCCATGCTGCTGCGCGACCTCGGCTTCCCCCAGCAAGTCATCGAGACCGTCGCCACCCACGCGACCGACGCCCCCTTCCACGGCGACACGGCGGAGGCGCATATCCTGCACTACGCCGACCTCTTCGCGGCGGACCACGCGCTGCGCAGCCAGGGGGCTGTGCCGTTCTATCGGCGGTAGGGCCGCTGAGACTTCGCCCCTACCCCGCGGTCCAGGGGCCCGCCGGCCCCTGGTGGGTGGGGGTATCGGGGGAGGGCAAAGCCCTCACCCGGGCCACAAGCACCACCTACCCCCCGGCCGCCCGCAACCGGCGCGACACGATATCCGCCACCAGCCCGCCCAATGACCGGTTCAGCGCCTCAAGCTTCACCAGCAGCGCCAGCCTCGCCTGCACCCCGTCCAGCTCCTCGGCGCTGAACAGCAGCCGCAGCAGGCCGCAGGACCGCGCAAGGCCCAGCAGCAGCGCATCCCGCGGCTCCGGTAGTTCGTCGCCCAGGACCAGCCTGCGCAGGCGCGTGCGCACCTCGGCCATGCTGGCCTCGCGTCCCGCCGGTTTGGGGTAGCGGGTCGCGAACAGCCGCAGGAAGCCGCCGCGTTCCTGCCGCAGCAGGCCCTGCGAGACCAGACCCGCCAGAACCGCCGCGCGCCGCGGTTCATCGTCGCGTGCCAGCAGCATCAGCGCGGCGCGGCTATCGGCCGGCCCTTCCATCGTCAGCACCCGCAGCGCGTCATCCAGCACCGCATGGCCGGTGGGCGCGCCGGAGGGCAGCAGCAGCGTCTCGCCATCGGTATCCACCCGTCCCAGCAGCGACAGCTCCATCAGCACCGCGCCGGCCAGGGCGGTGCCGGCCGCCATGCCCTGGCGGCCCACCACCTCGCCGGTCGCGTCATCGAGGGTGAGGAGGACGATCTCCTCCGGCAGGATCACGCCGCGATGGCCAGCGACCAGGGCGACATCACATCGGTGATGCCCACCATCCCGTCCGGCCCGCGCTGGATCAGGTTCGGGCAGGCGAAATTCACCGGCAGCACGCCGTGATCGACCTCGGTGACCGTTGCGTCGGCGGCGAGGGCCGCCAGCACCTCCGGCCCCAGGCGCAGATCGGCCGTCACCCCATCCGGGCTGCTGACATCGAGCCTGGGTTGATGCGCCGCCACCTCCGGGTCCATGCCGAAATCGGCCACGTAGCTCAGCAGCTGGAAGACCGAGGCCATGATCCGCCGCCCGCCGGAGGCGCCGGTGGCGATCTCCGGCACGCCGTCGCGCGCGGCGATCACCGGGCACATGTTGCACAGCGGCCGCTTGGCGGGCGCGATGGCGTTCTTCGCCTCCGGCCGCGGGTCGAACCACATGATGCCGTTGTTCATCAGCACGCCCGAGCCCGGCAGCACCACGCGGCTGCCCATGGAACTGAGCAGCGTCGTGGTCATCGCCACCATCATCCCGTCCTTGTCGGCGACGGTGAGGTGGGTGGTGCAGCTCTCGGCCGCCGCCGGCTCGGCATCGCCCAGCCCGGCCAGGCGGTCGGCATAGGCGGCGCGCATGGCCCGGGCCAGGGCGGCGTACCATACCGCATCGGGCATTGCGCCATAGGGCACATCGGCCATCTGGCGCAGCACTTCCATCAGCGTGGGGGCGGCGGTCAGGCCGCGCGCCAGCATCAGGGTGCGGCCACGCCACTCCGCCTGCAGCGCGGGCAGCACGCGGGCGCGGCAATTCGCCAGATCCGCCGTGCTGAGAAAACCGCCCATCGCCTGGGTATCGGCCACGATGCTGCCGGCGATGTCGCCCTGGTAGAAATCACTCAGGCCCGCATGCTGCAACCGCTCCAACGTATCGGCCAGCCTGCCCTGGCGGAAGAAGCCCGGACTGCCCTGATAGGGCGGCACCGGCGGCAGGCCGTTGGGCAGGTAGATGCGCGCACTCTCCGGGTATTGCCGCAGGATCGCGGCACTATTGGCCACCTTCAGCGTGGTGAACCAATCCTGCGGCAGCCCGCGCTTGGCATAGGCCACGGCCGGCGCCAGCACGTCCTTGATGGGCAGCCGGCCATAGCGCTCATGCAGCAGCGCATAGCCCGCCACCGCCGAGGGGACGCAAAAGCTCTTCGGGCCATGCACGTTCACATCGCCCACCACCTCCGGCCAAGCAAAAAGGTCGGAGGCGATCTTGCCGGTCATCGGATAGGCCCGCGGGTCCAGCCCGCCCGGGGAAACCGGGCCGAAATCGAAGGTTTCCGCCGGCCCGCCCGGGCGCATGACCTGGGCGAAGCCGATGCCGCCCAGCCCGCAATTCCAGGGCTCCATGGCGGCCAGGGTGAATGCCGTGGCCACCGCCGCATCGGCCGCGGTGCCGCCCATGCGCAGCATCTCGGCCCCGGCCTCGGCGCCGGCGGCGGCCTGGCTGGCGACAATGCCGCCCGAACCGCGGGCTGCCGGCTTCTGGACGTGCCAATGCTGGCTGGTGTGGTGCGGGGGTGTGAAGGGCATGGCGGTTCTCCTGCGCTCATGCTCTCCCGCCCAGGGCCCGGCCGCAAGGTGACGATTGCGGGTCAGGGCTGGAACTTGGGCAGGGTTTTGCTAAATGGACACGGAGTTACCACCACGAAAGGATCCATCATGTTTGGCATGTTCAAGTCGCAGGCCGCGCTCGACCTCACCCCGCGCAATGCGCTGGTCGTCTCGCTCATCTATTGCATGGGCGCGGATGGCGAGATGGACCAGGAGGAGATCGGCCACCTCGTCTCCGTGCTCGGCCCCCGCGCCTCGCGCGAGAATCTCGAGGCCTGCATGAAATACGCCCGCGCCAACAAGCCCGATGCCTTCCTGGCCGCCGTCTCGCCCACGCTGAACGACGCCCAAAAGCTCTGCATCCTGCTGAACATGGTGGACAGCGCCATGGCGGATGGCGAGGCCGAGGCCGAGGAACAGGCGCTCTTCGCGCGCTTCCAGGCCGCTTTCGGCATGAGCGAGGAGGTGCTGCGCAGCCATTTCCAGACCCTGGTGGCGAAAAACGACCGCGCCGTGCTGGATCGCTGAACGCAGCCTCTTCCGCGGCGCCCATTTCCCCAGTAATCCCGCGGCATATTGCACTGCGGGGTATGGACGAAATGGTTGAGATCAGTGGTTTGCAGGTGGCCGATGAACTGGCGCGCTTCATGGCCGAGGAAGCGCTCCCCGGCACTGGCATAACGCCCGACCATTTCTGGGCGCAATACGCCGCGATCCTCGCCGATCTCGGCCCTAAAAATGCCGCCCTGCTGGCGGTGCGCGATGCGCTGCAGGCCAAGATCGACGCCTGGCACCGCGCCTTTCCCGCCCGCCCGGTGAATGCCGAGGCCTATACCCGCTTCCTGCGCGAAATCGGCTATCTGCTGCCCGAGGGCGATGATTTCGCCGTCGACACCGCCTTCGTCGATCACGAGATCGCCCGGACCGCCGGCCCTCAGCTCGTCGTTCCCACCTCCAATGCCCGTTTCGCGCTCAACGCCGCCAATGCCCGCTGGGGCAGCCTCTATGACGCGCTCTACGGCACCGATGCCATCCCGGGCGAACGCAAGCCGGGCTATGACATGGAGCGCGGCGCCAAGGTCATCGCCTTCGCGCGCAAGGTGCTGGATGATGTGGCGCCGCTTGCCAGCGGCAGCCATGCCGATGGCGGCGCCTATGCCGTGGCCGGCGGCGCGCTGACGGTGGGCGGCGTGGCGCTGCGCACCCCGTCGCAATTCATAGGCTTCACCGGCGCGCCCGAGGCGCCCTCGGCCGTGCTGCTGAAGCACAATGGCCTGCACGCCGAAATTGTCATCGACCGCAGCCACCCGATCGGCGCGACCGACCGGGCGGGCGTCGCCGATCTGGTGCTGGAAGCCGCACTCACCACCATCCAGGATTGCGAGGACAGCGTCGCCGCCGTCGATGCCGCCGACAAGGTGCAGGTCTACCGCAACTGGCTCGGCCTGATGAATTTCTCCCTGACCGCCAGCTTCGAGAAGGGCGGCAAGACGATCACGCGTCGCCTCAACGAGGACCGCAGCTATACCACCCCGTCGGGCGGCTTGCTCACGCTGCATGGCCGCTCGGTGATGCTGGTGCGCAATGTCGGCCACCACATGATGACCGATGCAGTGACGCAAGGTGGCAAGGAAACGCCTGAGACGATCCTGGACGCCATGTGCACCGTCGCCATCGCCCTGCATGACGTGAAGGCGCAGCGCAATTCCCGCCACGGCAGCGTCTATATCGTGAAGCCCAAGATGCATGGCCCCGAGGAAGTGGCCTGGGCCAATGAGCTCTTCGCCCGGGTGGAGGATGCGCTGGGCCTCGCCCGCAACACGCTGAAGATGGGCATCATGGATGAGGAGCGCCGGACCACGGTGAACCTCAAGAACTGCATCCGCGCGGCGAAGCATCGCGTGGCCTTCATCAACACGGGCTTCCTGGATCGCACCGGCGATGAGATCCACACCTCGATGGAAGCGGGCGCGATGATCCGCAAGAACGAGATGCGCAACACGCCCTGGATTAAGGCTTATGAGGACTGGAACGTCGATGTCGGCCTGATCTGCGGGTTGCAGGGCCATGCCCAGATCGGCAAGGGCATGTGGGCGATGCCCGACATGATGGCGGCGATGCTTGAGCAGAAGGTGGGCCACCCCCGCGCGGGCGCAAACACCGCCTGGGTGCCCAGCCCCACCGCCGCCACGCTGCACGCCCTGCACTACCACCAGGTCGATGTGATGGCCCGCCAGGCCGAGCTGAAATCCGGCGGCCGCCGCGCCCAGCTCGCCGATATCCTGACCGTGCCGGTGGCGGCCGAGACGAATTGGGAGCCCAGCGCCTTGCAGCAGGAGTTGGACAACAACGCCCAGGGCATTCTGGGCTACGTTGTGCGCTGGATCGACCAGGGTGTGGGTTGCTCCAAGGTGCCGGACATCAACAATGTCGGCCTGATGGAGGACCGCGCGACCTTGCGGATCTCCGCCCAGCACATCGCGAACTGGCTGCGGCACAAGATCGTCACCGAAGCGCAGGTGATGGAGACGATGAAGCGCATGGCCGCCGTGGTGGATGGCCAGAATGCCGGCGACGCCGCCTATACGCCGATGGCGCCGGGCTTTGAGGGTATCGCCTTCAAGGCGGCCTGCGAGCTGGTGCTGCAGGGTGCTGCGCAGCCCAACGGCTATACCGAATTCGTGCTGACGGCGCGCCGGCGGGAAGCCAAGGCGGCTTGATCAGCGCCGCAGGCCAGGGGGCTTCCTGGCCTGCCCGCGCGGCATGTTCGGTGCGGCCGCCGCCGTCATGCTGCGACAGCGCGGTGAAAAGCGCCTGTCCGGGATGGTCCGGCAGGGCGAGGTTGCGCGGGGCGGGGCGGTGCATCACGCGCACCGGCCGCGGACGAGCCCGGGACGGCAATCCTCGCCATCGCCGCTAAGCAAGGCGCGCCCCAAGCTTCCGGCCCGGCAAAAGCGCAGCCCCTCCCCCATCCGATTGCCGCGCGGCATGACTGTGGTTAGAGAAGAATCGCACCCAGGACACCCCGCTTGGATCATCCGCCGCACAACGCCGATGAGCGCAAGATCGCGACCATCATGTTCGTCGACATCGTCGATTCCTCTCTCCTCGTCGACGAGCTGGAGCCCGATGCCTCGTTGGAGGTCTTCCGCCCGGCGATGATGGGGATGTCGCAATCCATCACCACCTTCGGCGGGACCGTGAACCGGGTCACCGGCGATGGCATCATGGCACTGTTCGGCGCGCCCGCCGCCCATGAGGACCATGCGCTGGCCGCCTGCGCCGCCGCCGTCGACATCATCCGCCAGCTCGGCATCAGCCAGCCCGGTCTGCCCATTCGCATCGGCATCCATTCCGGCGAATTCGTGGTGCATGCCCTGCAGCTCGGCCAGATCAGCGCGATCGATGCCGTGGGCGCGGTCGCCCATATCGCCGCGCGGCTGCAACAGGGGGCCGATCCGGGCACGATCTGGATCAGCCAGCAGACCCATGATCTCTGCACCGGCCGCCTGCGGACCGAGGATCTGGGCGAGAAGACGATGCGCGGCTTCGCCCGCCCCATCGGGGTGCATCGGCTGATCGATGCCGATCACCGCAGCGCGCGCGCCGAGACGCTGGCAGGCGCGCTCTCCCCGCTGGTTGGCCGGGCGGACGAAATGGCCGCGCTGCTGCGCGCCGCGGAGGCGGCGCGGCAAGGGCGCGGTGCTGCCATGCTGCTCAGCGGTGAGGCCGGAATCGGTAAGACCCGGCTGCTGCATGAGCTGCGCCAGGGCGTCGGCGCCTGGGCCGGGCTGTTCGATGCCCGGGCGGTGCGATGGCGCGAGCGCAGTGGCTTTCACGTCCTTCGCCAATTGGTGCGGGCACTCGCGCCCACCGACCTGCCCATGCCGGGCCTTGCCAGAGCCACCGCCGCTGCCATCGATGCGATGCGTGGCGAGGCCGAGCCAGCGCTGTGGCGCGCGATGCAGCCGAGCCAGCGCCGCCAGGCCATGCTCGACGCCTTCGTCGAGCTGGTGCTCCTCCAGGCCGGGATCGCGCCGGTCATCCTGATCGTCGATGACGTGCATTGGCTGGATGAGGACAGCGCCGAGGCGCTGGCCAGCCTCATGCCCCGGCTCGCCACCCTGCCCGTGCTGCTGCTGCTGGCCAGCCGCCTGGCCGAGCCCCCCGTGGCCCTGGCGGGCGGAGCGCTCATCCATCTTGCCCTGCCGCCGCTCGACCGCGATGCCGCCGCCAGCCTTGCCCGGCACAACCTGCCCGGGGCGGTGGAGACACCCGCCACCCGGGTCGCGCAGATCTGCGCGCGCTGCGACGGCAACCCGCTGTTCATCGAGCAGGCCAGCCTGGCCGGCGATCCCGGCCGGCTGCCCGCCGATATCCGGGTGATCCTGGGCGCGCGCATCGACGCCCTGCCGCGCCCGGCCAAACGGCTGCTGGAGACCATCGCGGCGCTGGAGGAGCCCAGCCCCCTCCCCCATGTCGCGGCCTGCGTGGCCGATTGGCTGAGTGAGGAGGAACTGGCCGTCACGCTCGCCCATCTCGCGGGTGAGGGCTTCATCACCCGTTCGGCCAATGCGCTGCTGGCCTGCCGCCACGCGCTGTTCCAGGAGGTTGCCTACCGGACCCTGACCGAGCGCCGCAGGCTCGACCTGCATGCCCGCATCGCCGGTGCCATCGAGGCCCTGCTCGATGGCCAGCACGCCGAGCATGCCGAGCTGCTGGCCCGGCACAGCCGGCTGGGCGGGCTTTGGGCTGCCAATCTGCGCCATGCCGGAGTCGCGGCTAGGCGCGCCCTGGCGCGCTTCGCCAATCGCGCCGCGGCCGGCTTCATCGAGGAGGCGATCCACGCCGCCGACCAGCTCCCGCGCGAGCCCGCGCTGCTCGGCACGATGATCGACCTGCGGCTGCTGCTGCGCGAGCCGCTGTTCCGCCTGGGCCAGAGCGGGCGCATCCTGGCCCGGCTGGACGAGGCCGAGGCGCTGGCCGTGGCGCTGGGCGATCGCGCCCGCCTGGCCCAGCTGCGCATCTTCCGCAGCCACCACGCCTGGATGCTGGGCCGTCAGGACGACGCCCTCGCCGCCATCGAGGAGGCGCGGGCCCAGGCCGCAGCGGAGGGCGATGCGGCGCTGGCGCTGCGGGCGCATTTCCAATGGGGCATGTGGGCCATGGTGGCGGGAAGGCTGGAGGAATGCGCCGCCGCCATGGCCGAGGTGGCGGCCGGGGCGGATGATCCGGCGCATGGCGGGCGCTATGGGCTCGACGCCGCGCTGGTGGTGGTGGCGCGGGGCTACGAGGCCCGCGTGCTGGTCGATCTGGGCGAGATCGACCGGGCGCGCGCCGCCGCCGATGCCTGCGTGGCGAAGGCCGAGCTGGTGGCCAGGCCCTTCTCCTGGACCTTCGCCGCCTTCGCCGATGGCTATGCGCTGCATGGCGAGGGCGAGGCGGAGGCCGCCATCGCCCGCCTGGCCGAGGGGCTGGCGCATTGCGACAGGGCCGAGACCGACCTGATGCGGGTGGTGGGGCTGATGCTGCTGGGCGTGGTGGAGAATGCCGCCGGCCGCTGCGAGGCGGCGGTGGCGCATCTGTCGGAGGCGGTCGGGATGGCGGCGGCCATGCCCTTCATGCCGATGCAGCCCGCCAGGCTCGCCTGGCTCGGCCAGGCGCTGGCGGGGCTGGGGCGGCCAGCGGAGGCGCAGGCCCGACAGGCGCAGGCCCTGGCACTCGCCCGGGATTGCGGCGATGGCGTCCTGGTGCGGCTGGCCATCGGAACCGCGATGGCCGCGCCCATCCCGGGCTGACGGGGTCCCGCGCCCGGGACCCCGTCAGTTTAGAAATCCTTGTCGGCGTCGATGTCGAAGGCCATGGCGCTCTTGACGCTGATATAGGTGCCGGCTTCGCGCACCAGGGGCGTCGCCCCGTTCACCTCGACCGATTCTTCCGCCACGATCGCATGCGTCTGCGGGTCATAGGTCCGGACCATGATGGTGGCGGTCTGCCCGGCCCGCAGCTTGAAACGCGCCTTGTATTCATGGACGTAGTAGGTCGGCGGCGTCCAGGCATCATCACCGCCGGCCTTGACGGTAACGTCCTGTCGCGGGCCGGGCTTGTTCGGATTGTAGTAATGCCCCGGGGGAAAACCGGTTTTTCCATTCGGCAGTTCTTTGCCAGAAGACATTGTTCTCTACCTCTCTCTGCTATGGGCGGAAGGCCCTATAGTGGTGCCATCGGCGGCTGGCTGCCGCCGAAGATGGTGTGAATGTTGCAGGGCCCGTTCGGGTCATCGGGCGCCATGGCGGTGATGCGCACGACGTAGAGCCGCGGGTCGCCGGCCGGCCAGATGAAGCCGATGGGGTTCTGATTGTAATCGGGCGTGGGCAGCGGCCGGACGCCATTCTCGATGAACATGCAAGGCGCCGGCGGCGCCCGCTCGCCCGTCAGGTCCTCGCTGAGCGGGGTGTCGGCGAAGATGCGCCGGCACTCGTCATCGGTCTCCAGCGAACGGGTCAGGATCTGGCGCGGCGCCAGCGCCTCCCAGGCGCCGCCGGCGAGGGGCCGCCTTTGGCAGCTGAAGGTCACGTCCTCGGCCTTCGACCGGCCGCGGTTGAAGAACAGCGCGCTGACCGTCCCTGTGGCGGTCGCGGTCGGCCCCTCCAGGAAGATCGCGGCGCTGGGGGATTGCCAGTTGTGCCGGAAGCGGGCGGGGTCGCGCGTCAAGAAGCGGCCGATATGGCAATTCCAGTCGCCCGCCATCAGGACCGGGGCATCCCGGGGCTCGTCGAAACGGAGCCGGAAACTGCCCGGCCTGGTGCGGCTGGCGACGATCACCAGCACCTCGCCGATCTCCCTGCAGCCGAAGACCCGCCGCAGCGGCGTCGCACCCGCGCCGTCATGGCGGAAGAGGTCGCGCAGCTCCCCGCCGCTTCCCAGAAAGGCGATCTGCAGGAAGCCATCGGCCAGTTCGCCGGATGGCTCCCAACGGATGCGCAGCAGCCTCGCGGCCCCATCCTGCGGCATCACCACCTTGAAGGCGAGCATGCTGAAGGCGGCGAGCATGCGCGGCGGGATGGGCGCTTCATTGCCGTCCGGAACCCGGGCGCCTTCGATGCCCAGCGTGCCACGCAGGGCGATCTCGCGGTCCACCCGCTCGGCATCGAGGCGGCTGCCCAGGATCATCTCGGGCCCGAAAACGCCGGGGCCAGAAGCCGATTCCGGCCGGGTTGGCTCCGCGACCTGGCTGGGAAGCTCGGCGAAATTCACCTGGCGCGATGGCGGCACCAGGGCTCGGCCCGCCGCCGGTCCGCGCCATTGCGCCGCATCCTCGAAGCGGAAGCGGCTGTCGTCGCCCGTGGTGCCGTTCAGCGCCAGGGCCAGCAGGAAATTGCCCCAGCTCGTCTCCGAACAGGCCGGAACCGTGCGATCGCCATTGAGGTAGAGGAACCGGTCGAAATCCCCGACCCCCGTCATGGCGCTGCGCGCCCGGCGCAGATGGTTGAGCGTCAGCAGCGGGAAATCCCGGCTCGCTGGCATCGCACAGGCTTCGAGAAGCAGGCGCTGGGTTTCGGCCTCCCGGCGGCCGGGCCGCGGCGGGCCGCCGATGGCGCGGGTGCCATGCTGTTCGGCCAGGTATTTCCAGAACAGCCCCGCCTCATAGGTCGAGCCATCGAAGGCGCGGCGCCGGCCGCGTCGCGAGCGACCGAGCGAGAGGCCCTCGGGCAGGAACCATTCCCGGCCATCCTGCTCGAAGCGCGGCGCCTCGGCGCCCACGATCAGCTCGCCCATCCGGGCGCCGCCCTCCAGCACCATGCCGGTGAAGGCCGGGCCCTCATCCTCGACGTAGCGGTCGGCCGCACCGATGGTCGCGACATAGGCGTATTGCACGCGGTGGAAGATCTCATGCGCGATGGTCGTGGCCTGGGCGGCCCCGCGCAGCGTGCGCTCGACCTTGATGTGGTCGAGCTCCGGCCTGGTGTCGCCGCGATAGGGCAGGTTGCGAAGCTCGACCCACAGCACCCCGCCGGCATCTATCCTGGGCCGCCTGAAACCCGCCTCGCGGTAGCTGTTCAGCGCGCGCAGTGCCGCGGTGCCAGCGGCGATGACATGCGGGGGATGGCGCAGCGGGGCGCCGGATTCACCGCGCCGCCCATCCCCGCCCGCACGGTCTTCGGGCGCGTTCTCGATCAGGCTGGCGGGCCAGTACCGGACGCCCACCCGGAAATGCCGGTCGGCAAGGGTATTGACCCGCGCATTGCGCGCGGTTTCCGGGCCGCTGATCTCCGCCGCCACTCCTGCCGGCAGCCTGGCCTGCCGGGCGGCGGGGGCGCGGTCCGGCGGCAGGGCCTCCTGGCAGCGCAGCATGCCGTCGGTGGATGCGGCCCTGAGGGTGCCCATGCCGCCGGTCGAACCGGCCTGAAATGCCCGCGCTGCCTCCGGCGCGCAGGCGGCGCATCCGGCCAGCCAGGCGGCATTGGCGAGGAAACCGCGCCGCCTCATTTTCCGGCCGCCGCGACGACGGAGGTGGTGCCGCCACAACGCCTCATCACGATCCTCCGCATAGGTTGCAAGATCGGTATGATTGTGCCTGCTATCGCATTCCAAGGCAACGCATGATTTCTCTGGCAGCCGGGCGGCGCCACGATCGGCGTCATTGGCCCGCGCCCTCCGCCACCGGGCGAACCATTGCGATGAAGCCATGGCCCGCCTGCCCCGCGATCCGGCCATCGCCGCCGAGATCCACCCGTCGGCGGCTCAGCCTCATCCCATCGGAGCCGCCGACCATCAGCGCCGCCCGGCCCCGCCAGTCCCGCACCACCGCCACCACGATCGCCGCCTCCGAAGGGTATTGCGCATGGCGCTCGGCATGGCTGAAGTCGAAGCCACCGCCGGGCTGGTTGAACTGCAGGATGTCGCCCGGGAGCAGCGGCGCGGCGTCGCAGGGCATGCCCCGGAAGCAGCCCCGGCCGGCCCGGGCATCGCGGATCGCGCGATAGACATAGGCGGCGTGGCGCGACGAGGTCAGGAAATCCCCCGCCGCGGCGCCGGCCTGCTGCACGCACCAGGAGATGAAGGCCGCCGACCACGGCGCCGTCGCGTCGCAGCCGCCCATCCCGCTCTCCTGCCAATAGCTGCGGGTGCGGTCGGCGAAAGCGGCATCCGCCGCGCGCCCTTCGCCGTATGCCGCGAATTCCGCGGCGGCGACGCCGGCCAGGCGCGACGCAAAGCCAGTGGGCAGGGCCATCAATCCGGTCTCGCATGGCCATGAACCGGGATGCCCAGGGCCGGGCGCAGTCTGCATCCCGGCCGCGATGCGGCGCTGTGAAGCATTTCACACCGGGCGGGCTATTCCAGCAGCGCTGCCAGCGCCTCGGGCCTGCTGATCTCGATCCGCCCCGCCGCCAGCGCCAGCAGACCCTCGTCGCGAAACTGCATGAGCTGCTTGTTCACTGCCTCTCGCGTCGCCGCCACCAGGGTGCCGATCTCGCCCTGCGACAGGCGCATGGGCAGTTGTACGCCGCCGCCTGCGGTTGGCCGGCCATAATCGGCGGCCAGACGCAGCAGCAGCGCGGCCATGCGGGCGGGCAGCCGCTGCGTCGCGACCTGTTCCAACCCCAGGCTGGTGTCGCGCAGCCGGCCGCAGAGCAGCAGGATCATCGCCCGCGCCACAGCGGGATGGCGTTCGATGGCGTCGAGGCAATCGCGCCGGCGCAGCACCAGCAGCCGGGATGGTGTCATGCTGGTGACATCGGCGCTGCGCGGCCCGCCATCGAGCACGCCGATCTCGCCCAGGAGCTGCACCGGTTCGACGATGCGAAAGGTGAAGGCCCGCCCCTCCAGCGAGACGGTGCCGACGCGCAGCCGGCCTTCCAGCAGCACCATCATGCTCTCCGCCGGCTCGCCCTTCTTCATCACCGGATGGCCGGCGGGCACGCGCAGCATGCGGGAATGCTGGGTCAATGCCGCCCGTTCCACCTCGGTCAAGGCGCCAAAGACCGCAATGGCCGCGAGGGGGGAAGGGGCTGCCGTGGTCATGCTGCGCCCGAATCTCCTGCCGATGCGAATGCGGCGTATCCTGCCACAACTATTGCAGGTTGCGTAACGCCCTGACCAGACGCGCCGCCGGACCCTGTGATCGCCTTCACAGACATTGCGGCGTGCGGCGCGGTAGGCAGGCTGACCCGTCCGGGTATTCGCGCAACGCATGGAGCACCTGATGCCAGGCCAGACCAGCCCCCGTGGCGGCGCAGCACCTGCCGGGACTCTCGCGGATCGGCCACGCCCGTGGTGATGATCGAAGCACAGGCCCTGCTCACCGCCTCGCCGCTGCAAAGCGCGCGGATGGCGGCGCGGCCGCTGACCAATGCGCAGCTCCGCCGCGGGCTGGACCTGATCCTGGCCGATTGGGAGGAGACGGGCAGCGCCCTCGCCGCCCTGCCTGAACTGCTGGCGCTGACCCACCGGCACCGCGCCTTCGCCACCCAGCCGGGCTGGCGGGAGACGGCGCGCGCCCATCCCATCGCCGCCCTGCTGCTGCAGGACCCGCTGACCCATGCGGCGTGGCACCGCCCGCCCGGCGAGGATATCGGGCCGGGGCTGCTCGATCTCGTGCTCGACCATCCCTCGGCGCAGGCGCAGCTCGCCCAGGCCTCGCCCACCGGCCTGGCCGTGCGGCTCTTCATCCAAGGGCGGGAGAGCGCGGTGGCGCTGCGCGAACAGCAGCAGGTCCTGGCCCATGCGATCGACGAGACGGTGCGACGGGTGGCCAAACCCGCTATCCTTGTGCTGGGCGGCGGGCATCTGCGCGCGCTGGAACAGGCGATGCTGGCCGGCCAGGCCGCGCGCATCCTGGCGATCGACCCGAACGAGGCCAGCCTCGCCGTCGCGTGGCGCGACCATGGAGCCCTCGCCGGGTTGGAGACGCTGCGCGAACGGCCGGCGCGGCTGATCGCCCAGCCGCTGCGGCATGGCCGTTTCGACCTCATCCTGGTGCCCGGGCTGCTCGATACCATGGCCGGGGGCATGGGCCGGGCGGCGGCGGGGCGGATGGTGGCGGCGCTGTTCAGCGCGCTGCGGCCGGGCGGCCGGCTGATGCTCTGCGGGCTGGCCCGCAGCATCCGCTGCGATGGCTATATGGATGCCTTCATGGATTGGCGGCCGGCGCTGTGGCAGGAGGATGAGCTTGCGGCGGCGCTCGAACAGGCCGGGGGCTGCGATGTCGCCCAGCGGCTGGTGTTTCGCGGCGGCAATGGCGCGATGCTCTACGCGGAGCTGCGGCGGCGGGGTCAGGTGTGCGGGGAAGCCTCCCGCCGCACCGTGTAACTCGGCCTGGCATTGAGCGCCGCGGGATCGAACCCGGCGAGCCGCTTGTAGCCGGCGGCGATCGCCTCCAGCTCGGCCCGTGGCAGCACCGCCTCGCGCCCCAGGGCGCCGAAGCCCGCCGGCGCCCGCGTCGCGGCCAGGTCCAGCACCTGGTCCGGCCCGGCGCCGCGATTGGCCAGCACGATGGCGCCCGTGGCCGGGCGGCGCGCCGCTTCATAGGCGGCGAGGCCGGCATCGGCATCGCCCTCGGTCGCGAGGTGCCAGGCCAGCGCACGCGCGTCGATGATCGCCTGCGACGCGCCGTTGGAGCCGATGGGGTACATCGGATGCGCCGCATCGCCGAGCAGGGTGGCGCGGCCATGGGTCCAGCGCGGCAGCGGGTCACGGTCGATCATTGGGAACTCCCACACGGCGGGGGCAGCCTGGATCAGCGCCGGCACGTCCAGCCAGTCCCATCGCCAATCGGCGAAGAGGGGCAGGAAATCCTCGATCCGGCCGCTGCGGTTCCAGTCCTCACGCGACCAGGGGGTGGTCGGGTCGATCCGCTTCTCGGCGATCCAGTTGACCAGCGCAGGCTGCGCCCCCCGGGCCTCGCGAATGGGATAGCAGACGAATTTCACCTGGCTGTCGCCCGCCTGCACCATGCTGCGGCCGGTGCGAAAGCCCGGATGCTCGGCCGTGGCACGCCAGAGGATGCAGCCATTCCACCGCGGCGCGCCTTCGTTCGGGAACCATTGCGCGCGGATGGCGCTGTGGATGCCATCCGCCGCCACCACGACATCGCCATGCGCCGAGCCGCCGCCGGCCAGGCGCAGGGTGGCGCCCGAGGCACCGGTTTCGACGCCCACCCCGCGTGAGCCGAGATGGATCGCGCCCCCCAGCCGCCGCTGCGCCTCGGCCAGCAGCAGCATCAGCAGACCGCCGCGATGAATGCTGACCTGGGGCCAGCGATAGCCGGCGGCGAGGCCGCGATCCTCGCGCCACACCTCCTCGCCCTGGCGGTTGGCGTAGACCAGCTCGCTGGCCGCGACACCGGCGGCCAGCACCGCCTCGCCCAGGCCGAGTTCGGTCAATTCGCGCACGGCATGGGGCAGCAGGTTGATGCCCACGCCCAGCGGCCTGGGGTCGGGCGCCGCCTCATGCAGCTCCACCGCGATGCCGGCGGCATGCAGTGCCAGCGCCGCCGTCAACCCGCCGATCCCGCCGCCCGAAATGATCACCCGCATGGCCAGCCCTCCGTCACGGAGGGTATATAGCGGGATGGCGAAGACCGTTCAACAATTGAACAATATCGATCTCGGCATCCTCGCCGGCACGCTCTCCTATGCGGTGAAGCGGGCCTATCTGCGCGTCATCCGTGACCTTGAGGTGGCGCTGGAACCCCTGGGTTTCACTCCGCCGCTGCTGGCGGCGCTGGCCATCATCGGCGCCAATCCCGGCATCCCGCCGTCCCGCCTGGCCGATGCGATGGGCCATGGCCGCTCCCGCGCCGCGCCGCTGGTCGATGCGCTGGAAGCGCTGGGCCATGTCACGCGCGGGCCGGGCGCCGACCGTCGCAGCCTGGAGCTGCGCATGACAAGGCGGGGCGAGGCGATGCTGGCCACCCTGGCCAGTCTGCTCGCGGCGCATGAGGCGCGCATTCTGGGTGGGCTGCCGGCGGCGGAGGCCGGGGCGCTGGCGCGGCGCCTGACCGGCATCGCCGATGGCGGGTGAAAGCGCGGCCGCTGGACTCAAATTGGCGCTCCGGGTGTTTCCACCCAGAGCGATCGCTGGCTATCGCAGCAGCACCGGCCGCTGAATCAGCGCCGAGATCGGCGCCAGGGTGAAGCCGCGTTCCTCCAGCCCCTGGGACCAGCGCGCGAGGCGCTCGATCAGGATCGGCGAGGCATCGCTGGCCAGGCCGATGGCAGTGCCGCGCTCGCGCGCCATGCGCTCCAGCGCGGCGAGGTTGAGGTCGATGGCGCCGCGCTCGCCCGATTCGTCGACCACGATATCGATGGTGCGGCCCCAGGCCCGCTCCGGGTTGCGCGCCCCGGGCCGGGCATCGACATAGAGCAGCCCGCGCGCCCGCAGATTGTCCTGCATGGCGAGGAAGGGCTCGCCCAGCGCGGCGAAGCGCTCGCCACGCAAGGGGCCCAGCGCGCCGATCGCGCCGACATAGCCCTGGAAGCGGCTGAGGATCCAGGACAGCCGGTCGCGATTGACCGCGGGGTCGAGCGTGGTGAGCAGCGCGCGCTCGCCCACGTCGTTCTGCGGGTGGCCGCGCGATTCCATCGGCAGTGCCACCAGCATCTCGAAGCCGCGCGCGCGCGCCTGCGTCAGCAGATTGGCCAGCCGCGGCGAATAGGGGTTGATCGCCAGCACGATGCCCGGAGGCAATTGCTGCACCGCCATATCCGCCAGCCCCGGATTCAGGCCGACGCCGCCGAGGATGACCGAGATGCGCGGGCGCTGGCCGTCGCGCGGCTCCATCGGCCGGGCATAGACCCGCATCGAGGTCCGGCCATCGGCAGCGATGCGCGGCAGCGGGCCGTGCGAGCCGGCCTCCAGCAGATCGGGGTCCGGCGCCGCGGTGGCCTGGGTGGCGGCGCGGGGTTGTTCGGGGGTCGCCAGTGCGGGGGTGGCCGATGCGGCCGCAGGCGTCGCGGGCGCCTCGGCCGCGATGTCCGGCGCCGGGGCCTGAACCTGGCTGACCGGCGTCTCGGGCAGCAATTCGACGGCCACGGCCAGCGACACCAGCACAAGCCCCGTCACCAGCCAGAAACGGCCCAGGGCCCGCCAGCCGCCACCGCCGCTCATGGCACCGCGCCGGGGTTCAGCGGCGCTAGCGCTGGGCACGCCGCTGCAAATTGGTGCCGGCGGGCATCATGCGCAGCAGGGACGCCGCCTGCTGGAGCTGGAAATCGGTCTCGGGCTTGGTCGGATCGAAGGCGGGCGCGCCCTCGGCCGGTTCGCGCAGCACCCGCTCCAGGATATTGGCCGGCAGGTTGATGGGCGGCGGCGGGGTCGCGGCGGAGGTGTTCACCCCACCCTCGTTGCGCAGCGAGCGGCGCAGATCGGCCTCGCGCTCGCGCGGCACCGGCGGCGTGGCTTCCTGCCTGGTCGCCCGCACCTCGATATCGGGCTCGATGCCGGTGTTCTGGATCGAGCGGCCGGAGGGGGTGTAGTAGCGCGCCGTGGTCAGGCGGATGGCGCCGTTCGGGCCAAGCGGCATCACAGTCTGCACCGAACCCTTGCCGAAGCTGCGGGTGCCCATGACGATGGCGCGCCTGTGGTCCTGCAGCGCGCCGGCGACGATCTCGCTGGCTGAGGCCGAGCCGGAATTGATCAGCACCACGATGGGCAGGCCGCCCGCGATGTCGCCGCTGCGGGCGTTCCAGCGCTGCGCATCATCGGAACGGCGGGCGCGGGTGGAGACGATCTCGCCCTGGTCGAGGAAGTCGTCGGTGACCTGCACCGCCTGGTCGAGCAGGCCGCCCGGGTTGTTGCGCATGTCGAGGATGAGGCCGCGCAGGTTGGTGCCGCCCTGGCTGCGCAGGGTCTGCACCGCGCGGCGCAGCGCCGTCTCGGTCTGCTCGTTGAAGGAGGACATGCGGATATAGCCGACGTCATTGCCTTCCATCCGGAAGCGAACGACCTGCGGGCGGATGACGTCGCGGGTGATCGAGATCTCCAGCGGCCTTTCGGCGCCCTCACGGCGGATGGTCAGGCGGATGGCGCTGCCACGCTCGCCGCGCATTTGCTCCACCGCCTCCTGCAAGGTCATGCCCTGGGTGGTGGTGCCGTTGAGGTGGGTGATGAAATCGCCAGGGCGCACGCCCGCGCGCGCCGCCGGCGTCTCGTCGATCGGCGAGATGACCTTGATGTAGCCGCCGTCCTGCGTCACCTCGATGCCCAGGCCGCCGAACTCGCCGCGGGTCTGCACCTGCATGTCACGGAAATTGCGGGAATTCAGGTAGGATGAATGAGGGTCGAGCCCGGTCAGCATGCCGTTGATCGCGTTCTCGATCAGGTCGCGATCGGCGACGGGTTCGACATATTCGGCGCGCACCCGCTCGAACACGTCACCGAAGAGGTTCAGCAGCCGGTAGGTTTCCGCCCGCCCGCCATCCTGCGCCCAGGCAGCCACGAGGGGGCCCGCGACAAGCCCGGTCGCGAAAGCGGCGGCGACCAATCCTGTCGTACCGATTTTGGCCTTGATCGACATGCGCGGGATTCCAACGTTGCAGAAGTGAAAGCAGATATTTGGTTTGTCACTGAAGTGCTCAAGGTAACACCCCGGGTAAATTTTGGAAGCACATCCGGCCAGGCGTTGCTTTTCGCGACAAACAACGACACGGCCCTGCCCGCCGCGGTGGCCCGGCCATCTTCAGGTTTCACGAAAGCCCTGAATGAATGATTGGCGTGCACCCTGCAAAACCGCCGGCCGAAGCCCAAGATCACCGGGACTGACGGCAATCCAAGGAAAATGATCGATGCTGAAATTCTACTACAGCCTGGCGCCCAACCCGATGAAGGTCGCGCTTTTCCTCGAGGAAGCAGGCCTGGCCTATGAGGCCGTGCCGGTCGACACCCGCCGCGGCGAGCAGCACAAGCCGGAATTTCTGGCGATCAACCCCAATGCCAAGGCGCCGGCCATCGTCGATGACGGCAAGCCGGTCTTCGATTCCAACGCCATCCTGCTCTATCTCGGCGAGAAGACCGGCCAGTTCATGCCCGCCGCCGAGCTGCGCGGCGAGACCCTGTCCTGGATGTTCTTCATCTCCAGCGGCATCGGCCCCTATTCCGGCCAATCCGTGCATTTCTCCAACCACGCGCCGGAGAAGCTGGAATACGCCATCAAGCGCTACGCCTTCGAGGCGAAGCGCCACTGGTCCATCCTGAACGACCGGCTGGAGGGCCGCGACTGGCTGGTGGGCGACAGCTATTCCATCGTCGACATGGCGGCCTGGGGCTGGGAGCGCGCGGCGGCTTTCGTGCTGGGCGCCGAGGGCCTGGACGCCCTGCCCAACGTCAAGCGCCACTTCGCCGCCATCAACGCCCGGCCGGCGGCCGAGCGCGCGAACGCCCTGAAGGACCGCCACGCCTTCAAGGCGGAGATGGATGACGAGGCGCGGGCCAATATGTTCCGCCACCTCGCGGCCTGAGATCGTCACGACCGCGTTTCTTCACGGCTTCATCACGCAGCCGGGCCTGATCGCGGCCCGGCCATCCGCCATACAACGCCCTGGAATGCCAAGCCCGGCATCCTCCAGGGAGAGTTCATCATGCAAAGGATGTTCCGCCGCGCCAGCCTGGCCGTCGCCCTCATCGCGACCTTGCTGGCCGCGCCCGCCCAGGCGCAGCCGGCGCCGGAGCTGGTGGAGGCGCTGCGCGCCGGCGGCCTTGTCATCTACTGGCGCCACCCCGCGACCAACAATGACCAGGCCGATACCAACCCCTTCAACCTGGCCGATTGCAGCGCCCAGCGGCAGCTCAACGACAATGGCCGGACGCAGTCCCGAAGCCTGGGTGCCGCGTTGCGCGACCGCGGCATCGCCATCTCCTCCATCCAGTCCTCGCCCTTCTGCCGCGCCAAGGAGGCGGGGGAGCTGCTTGGCCTCGGTGCCGTCACCCTGGTGCCGGAGCTGGGCGAGGGTGGGCTCGTGGTCTCGCCCAACGAGAATGCGCGCCGCGCCCGTGCGCTGCGAACCCTGCTGGGCACGGCGCCCGCCGCGGGCAACACCCTGCTGATCGGTCACCGCCCGAATATCCTCGACGCTCTGGGCGTGGAGGCCTTCACCATCGCCGAGGGGGAAATCTTCGTCTTCCGCCCGCAGGCCGAGGCGCCGGGCTATCGCATGCTCGGCCGGGTGCCGATGGCCGCCTGGCGTTGAGCCAGGCGGCGGGGCTCAGACCAGCGGCCAGTCCAGCGAGGGGTTGTAATGCGCCCGCACCCGGGTCGCATGCTCCTCGCTCCATTCCCGGTCCTGCTCGACGGTCGGCGCGTCTTCCAGCGCCGTCTTGTCGAGCTTGACCTGATAGCCCTCCAGCCGGCTGTTGTAGCGCAGCATCGACCAGCGCAGCGGGTAGTGCTTCCGGTCCATGCCCAGGAATCCACCGAAGCCCAGCACCGCGTAATCGACCCGGCCCTGCAGCTTGTCGATCATCACATCCTCGATCACACCGATCTTCTCCTCCGACAGGTCGTAGACCGCGGTGCCATTGACCCGGCCGGCCGAGATCACCGAGCCGTGGGTGGGCTGCGTGAGGTCCTTGCTGGTCGGCTGCTCCATGGGATGGATCGCCTGTTCTTCCGCCGTTGTCATGTTTTTCATGCGTGTCTCCTGCTGCGGCCGGTACTGGCCGATGCTGGGAGAACGCCGGCGCCGGGCCGGGGTTGCGCCCGGCCGTGGGCTTGGGCAGTGAGGCCCGATGCCCTACCTGCTCGCCCTTCTCATCGGCCTGGGATGCGCGGCCGAATTGCCCTGGGCCATGGTGAGGGGTGGCGGCTGGTGGCTGGCGCCGGGCAGCGATGTCGCGCAGTCGCTGCTCGGCCACCTCGCCTTTCAGGGCGATGGCTGGCGCTTTCCGCTGTTCCGCATCGCCTCGCTGATGCCGCCCGAGGGCGTGAACGCGCTGCTGCTGGACGCCAATCCGCTGGTGTCGCTGGTGGCGAAACTGCTGCCGGATGGGCCGCATAATCTTTTGGGGGGCTGGCTTTTTGCCTGCTTCGCCTTGCAGCCGGTGGCGGCGGTCTATGCCCTGCGCGGCATGGGCGAGCGGCGGATTGTTCCGGCTGTGGTGGTGGCGGCGCTGGCGGCGCTGATGCCCAGCCTGTGGTTCCGGCCGGTGCATCCCAATCTCTGCGGCCACTTCGTGGTGCTGCTGGCGCTGGGGGCCACGCTGCGGCTGCTGCGCGGGCAGGCCGGCTGGCGCATGGCCGTGGCCGCGCTGCTGCTGGGCGGCTTCATCCACCCCTATCTGCTGGTGATGGCGGCGGCCCTGCTCTGCGCCGTGCCGCTGCGGGCGGCTTTCGCGCGCGACTGGCGCGGGCTGCGTCGGGCGGGGCTGGCGCTGGGCCTGGCGTTGGGCGGCACCGCGGGGCTGATGGCGCTGGCGGGGTTTTTCGGTGCCGGCGCCGGCGACCGGGGGTTTGGGCGTTTCTCGATGAACCTGCTCTCGCCGGTGGTCCCCCAGCTCTCCGGCCTGTTCGGCGGCGCGATGCTCGATGCCACGGGCGGGCAGTATGAGGGTTTTCAGTACCTCGGCGCGGGGGTGCTGGTGGTCGTGGCACTGGCCTGGCACCGGCCGCAGCGCTGGATGTTTTCCCTGTTGGTCGTTCTGGCCGGCCTTACGCTGCTGGCGCTGAGTTCGCGGATCTATGCCGGCCCCGTGCTGCTGCTCGACCTGGGTCTGAAGCCCTGGGAGGATATCTTTGGCGCCGTGCGCGCCTCCGGCCGGCTGTTCTGGACGGTGGGTTATGCCGCACTCGTCGTCGCGGTCGCGGTGCTGGCGGCGCGGCTGCCGCCCATGGCGTTTCTGGCACTGGGTATTCTGGCCGTGGGGCTGCAATGGCAGGATACCGGCCCGCTGCGCGCCCGCGCCCAAGCCATGATGGCCAATCCCGGCGCGCCCCCGCCGCCGCCGGGCTTTGCCGAGGCGGTGGCCGGCGCCAACCGCCTCACCTTCCTGCCCGCCGCCCCCTGCGTCATGGGCGCCGAGCGGGACCTGGCGCAGACCCTGGCGCTGGTCGCGGTGCGCGCGGGCATCACGGTCTCCTCCGTGCCGGCGGGGCGCATGCCGGCGGGCTTTGGCTGCGAGGCGGCGGCGAGCGACGCGGTGGAGACGCCGCTGGCAACCGGAGAATTGCGGCTGGTGCTGGAGGAGGAATTTCTGGCCCGCCTGGACGCGCGGCTGCTGGGCACCGGCGTGGGCTGCCTGGGCGAGGGCGCGCCCAGGCTTTGCGGCCTGGGGCTGGGCCGGCCCCTGCCCTCCAGCCCCGCCCCCGCCATGCCCGTGCGTGGGGTGGAATTCGCGCCAGGCCCCTTCCTGTCACATGGCTGGGCCGGCGCCTGGAACGCCGGCCCGCGCAGCACCATCCTGCTGCCTACCGGCGGCGGCGTGCTGGAATTGCGGCTGCGCGGCGTGGCGCTGAACGCCGGCGGCAGCCGGGTGGTGACCGTGCGGGTCAATGGCGGCCCCGCCATCCAATGGCGCCTGGCCGACCTGGCCGAGACCACCCAGCGCCTGCCCCTGCCCGGCGGCCCCGTGCGCATCGCCTTCGACGTGCCGCGCCCGGTGGACCCGCAGCGGCGTGGCCTGGGCGCGATTGCGCATCGCGTGGGGTTCGAGCTTATTGCCGCCCGCATTGTGGATTGAGGGACGAGACATGGCGCTTCGCATCGGCATCACCGGGATCACCGGCCGCATGGGGCAGCTTCTGGTGCGCGAGGTGGCGGCGACCGGCGCCATTCTGGCCGGCGGCATGTCCCGAAGCGGTGGCGCGGGGATGTTCAGCGATATCGACGCGCTCTTCGCCGCCGCCGATGTGGTGATCGATTTTTCCCACGCCCATGCCGCGGCGGGGCATGCCGCCGCCGCCGCGCGGGCGAAAAAGCCGCTGATCCTGGGCAGCAGCGGCCTTTCGGCCGAGGAGGAAGCGGCGGTGGCCGAGGCCGCGCGCGCCACCCCCATCGTCTATGCCGCCAATTTCTCCCCGGGCGTGAACATCATGTTCGCCATCGCCGAGCGCATGGCCGCCGCCTTGCCGGCCGAGCATTACGATGCCGAGATCGTGGAAATGCATCACCGGCAGAAGGTCGACGCGCCTTCGGGCACCGCCATCGGCCTGGGCCGGGCCGTGGCGCGCGGGCGCGGCACCACGCTGGAAGCGGCGGGGCGGGAAAGCGGGCGGGATGGCCATACCGGCGCGCGGGCGACCGGCACAATCGGTTTCGCCGCCCTGCGCGGTGGCCAGGTGGTGGGGGAGCACACGCTGATTTTTGCCGCCGGCTCCGAGCATATTTCGCTCAGTCATCGCAGCTTCGACCGCGCCGCCTATGCGGTGGGCGCGGTGCAGGCGGCGGGGTGGGCCACCACCCAGCCGCCCGGGCTTTACGACATGAAGCATGTCCTGGGCATCGGCTGACGGCCGGGCTGACCGGCTTCAGACAAAGAGCAGGTCGTCGAAGCCGAAATAATCGCGCGTCGCGCCATTGCCGTCGTTGGAATCGAATTCCAGCCGCCGGATGCCCGCGAATTCATCGGCCAGGAATTGCAGCGCCTCGGCCACGCCACGGTCCAGGCTGATCGTGCGCTCGGCCACCAACACGGTGCCCGCCGCATCGGCGAAGCCACGCACCACCACGTTCAAATCGTCGCGGAAGGTGGCGGAGAAGCTGCCGCCGAGGAAGGTGAAGGCCTCGTCGCGGGTGATCACCGCGGCGCTGCCGGCCGCGGCATCCTCATAGCCCAGCACCTCGCCACCCGCCGCCTCGGCGATGAAGCCGAGATTGGAGCCCGAGCTGGTGGTATAGCCCGGCAAGGTGCCATCGGGCCGATAGGCGCCGATCTGGCTCCACTGGAAACCGGCATAGCCATTGGCGATCCGTGCCTCGCCGCCCGCGTCCAGCGCCAGGTCATCGAAGCTGATCGTGGTGATCGGCCGGCTGGTGAGGGTGGTGGTGGTGAAGACCAGATCGTCCAGCCCGAAATAGTCAGCGGTGGTGGCGTTGCCGTCATTCGAGTCGAACTCCACCCGGCGGATATTGCCGAATAGGGCGGGATCGAAGCTGATGCCGGCCTGCGATGCGCGGTCCACCGTGAAGCTGGTTTGCCCGATCAGGACCTGCCCCGCCTCATCGGCATAGGCCCGCACGGTGATGCCCAGCCCGTCGCGGAAGGCGGCGGAGAACACCGCAGAGCCCAGCGTGAACCCCTCCTGCCGGGTGATGGTCAGCGCGCTGCCAGGCGCCGCATCCTCATATCCCGCCACCTGGTTGTTGTTCGCCTCGGCGATGAAGGCGATCGTCTGGCCGGAGCTGGCGACATAGCCGGGAATGCTGCCATCGGGCTGATAGACCCCCGCCTGAACCCAGTTGAAACCGCCATAACCGTTGTCGATCCGCCGCTCTGCTCCTCCGGAAAGCCCGAAATTCTCGAAATCAAGGCTTTGTGATGAGACAACGGCAGATTGCAACGCCAATCCATTCGGCGTTTGTACAATAGTATTCAAATTCCCTACTCCATTTGTCGGCGCACATAAAATTTCGACCGACAGGCGGAGCAAAACAATTTCACTATGCTCAAATCACAAACGATTTATGTGAATACAGGGACTTGACGGTGGCCCCGGAGCGCCCTGCGTCACCGCACCCCGGTGACGTTCATCGCCGCGGGATGCCAGGCAAAGCCCTCGCCCTCGCGGCTGACATTCCCCAGGCCAGGGGAAGTGGTAGCTCAGCATCGCATGCCCATCCTGCGCCACGCGCTGCAACATCCGCGTGCGGCTGCGCGCCGATTGGCCTGGGTCGCTGTCGAAGGAGAATTCCCACATCGGCCGGCGCAGCAGCAGCACCTGGTGATGCGCGAGGTCGCCCGAATTGATCATCACCCGCCCACCACTCTCGATGGCATAGACGGTGTGGCCGATGGTGTGCCCTGGCGTGCTGAGCGCGGTGATGCCCGCCACCACCGGCTGCCCGTCGCGCAGCATCACCATCCGGTCGCGATAGGCGTTGAGGTTCCTCTTCGCCCTCTCGATGAAGCTGGTCATGAAGGCGGGGCCGCGCTTGTTCGCGTCATCGGTCCAGAAGCGCAGATCGGCCTCGCTGACCGCGACCCAGGCATTGGGGAAGTTGCGCGCGCCATTGGCGTCCACCAGCGCCCAGCAATGGTCGCAATGAGCGTGGGTGAGGATCACCATGTCGATCGCCGCCGGATCGATGTCAGCCGCGCGCAGATTGGCCATGAGCCGCCCGGTGGTGGGGCCGAACATCGGGCTGTCCGCGCCCATGCTCTCGCCCATGCCAGTGTCGAACTCGCGTCATCACCACGCCTGGAAGCCTGGTCACGGCGTCGCGCGCAGGACCTCCAGCACGGCATCGCCATAGCGGTCCAGCTTCGTCGCGCCCACGCCAGGCACTTCGGCCAGGTTATCCAGGTCGGACGGCATGCGCTCGGCGATCTCGGCCAGGGTGCGGTCGTGGAAGATGACATAGGCCGGCACGCCCTGGGCCCGGGCCTCGGATTTGCGCCATTCCCGCAGCGCGTCGAAGGCGGGGTTGTCGCTGGTCACCGGTGCCGCGCGCTCACGCTCGCGCGGGGTGGGGGTCGCGGTCTCGATCATGTCCGCCCGCATCATCACCGAGGACTGGCCTTTCAGAATCGGCCGCGCGGCCTCGGTGGGCAGCAATTCACCATGGTTTTCCACCGCGACGTCGAGCGCGCCCTGCGCCACCAGCTGCCGGGCCACGCCGCGCCAGGCGACATCGGAGACGTCCTTGCCTACGCCGAAGGTGGGCAGCCGGTCATGGCCATGCTGCGCCACCTTGTCGGTCAGCCGCCCGCGCAACACGTCGATCACATGCCCCACGCCAAAACGCTGGCCTGTGCGCAGCACGGCAGAGAGCAGTTTCTGGGCCGCCACCGTGCCGTCCCACAGCTTCGGCGGGCTGGCGCAGACATCGCAGCGGCCACAATCCTCGGCCAGATCATCGCCGAAGCAGCGCAGAAGAATACGCCGCCGGCAGGTCGCGGCCTCGGCGATGCTGACCATGGCTTCCAGCCGCGAACGCTCAATGCGCTTCTGGTCGTCGCTCGCCGGGCTTTCCTGGATGCGGTGGCGGGCCAGCGCGATATCGCCCGCGCCATAGAGCAGCAGCGCCTCGGCCGGCAGCCCGTCGCGCCCGGCGCGGCCGATTTCCTGGTACCAGCTCTCAGGGCTGCGCGGCAGGTCGGTATGCGCCACCCAGCGGACATCGGGGCGGTCGATGCCCATGCCGAAGGCGATGGTGGCGCACATCACCACGGCATCGCCGCGGGCGAAGCGGCGGTGATGGGCGCGCTTGTCGGCGCCATCCATGCCGGCGTGGAAATGCAGCGCGTCGAGGCCGTCCTTGCGCATCCATTCAGCGGTCGATTCGGTCTTGGCGCGGCTGCCGCAATAGACGATGCCGGCGCCGCGCCCGTCCGAAACCCGATTGATGAAGCTGCGCAGCTGCGCCCTTTCCTGCTCGCGCGGCGCGGCGCGGACAAAGATATTCGGCCGGTCGAAGCCGCCACGAAACACCGGGGCGTCCTGCAGGGAGAGCTGGCTGCGGATGTCATCGACGGTGCGGGCATCGGCGGTCGCGGTGAGTGCGAGGCGCGGCACGTTGGAAAAGCGCTCGGCCAGCACCGTCAGCGCGCGGTATTCGGGGCGGAAATGATGGCCCCACTGGCTGACGCAATGCGCCTCGTCGATGGCGAAGAGCGCGATGTCGCGCCGGGCCAGGCTGTCCAGCGTGCCGTCCATCGTCAGCCGCTCGGGCGAGACATAGAGCAGCTTCAGGCTGCCATCGCCCATCTGGCGGCGGATCTCGCGCCGCGCCTCGTCATCGATGTCGGAATGCAGTGCCGCGGCGGCCACACCCTGCTGCCGCAAGGCCGCCACCTGGTCCTCCATCAGCGCGATCAGCGGCGAGACCACCACCGCAAGGCCCGGCATGCACAAGGCCGGCACCTGGAAACACAAGGACTTGCCGCCGCCGGTGGGCATGAGCACGAGGCCCGAGCCGCCGGCCATCACATGGTCGACGATTTCCGCCTGCTGCGGCCGGAAGCCCGCGTAACCAAAAACCTGGCGGAGGACCTGTCCGGGTTCGGCGATCACTCGCCGAAGCGGATTTCCACCCGGCGGGATTCCATCTCCATGAACTCGAAGGGCACCGGGCCACGGGCGACGGTGCGGATGCGGTTGCGGGCCACGCCGGCTTCGACGAGGTGGCCAGTGACATGCTCGGCCCGGGCGCGGCTCAGCGCCGCGTTGTAGGGCTGGCCGCCGGTCGGGCCAGCGAAGCCCAGCACACGGACGAAGGCGGTGGGGTGGCGCGCGGCGGTGGCGGCGGCGCCACGCACAACCTCGATGGCGGGGCCTTCGAGGGCCGCGCTGTCGCCACTGAAGAAGACGATCACCGGCGGCTCGGCGCTCGCTTCGGGGTTCATCGAGGCGCAACCCGCCATGGCGAGGGCGAGGGGTGCGAGAAGTGCGAGGCGGCGGATCATGCGAATCTCCGGGATTTCTCCCCCCGCAATGCCCAATGGGACCCGGGCCGTCAACGGCGCGGGCGAGACAGTCTCAGCGCGAACAGGCTGCGCCGCCGAGCACGCAGAATTTGGCGCAATGCTGGTGGTTCAGCGCAACCGGCCGCGCCGCCTCGGCCAGCGTCGCACCCAGTTCGAATCGCTGGTCATAGGCCAGCAGGGTGCAGGCCAGCACCGCGGGCCGCGTCGCGCCGCGCCGCTTCACCACCATGCGCGAGGAGGCGCACATCATGCTGTCCGGCGATTTGTGCAGGATGCCCCAGCAGGCCTCGGTGATCTCCGGCACGTCCATGCGGGCGTCCATCTCGGGGAACAGCATCAGCGCCACAGGGTCCGTCGTGTCGATGCCGATGCCGTGCGCGGCGAAGAGCGCGCGAAAACCCGCGCGCGCGGCGGCATCGCCGAAATCGGCGCGGCCGGCGACATGGACCCGGAAGCCGTGGCGGGAGAGCCAGGCCAGGCCGTCGAGGGCAATGGCGAAGCTGCCCGGGCCGCGTTCCTCGTCATGCACCGCGGCGTCGTGGTGATCGAGGCTGACCCGCAGGGTCAGTTGGTCGCCATACAGGTCGCGCAGGCGCAGCAGGGCGGCCTCGTGCTGGCGCATGGGCTTCATCGCATTGGTCAGCACCAGGGCCTGCAGGCCGCGGCCCAGCACATCCTCCAGCATCGCGGCGAGGTCGCGGTTCATGAAGGGCTCGCCGCCGGTGAAGCCCACCTCCTCCAGGGGCTCGCCGCGCGCGGCGGCCTCGTCGAGGAAGGCCGCCGTCTCGGCCGCGGTGATATAGACCAGCGAATCATTGCGCGGGCTGCTCTCGATATAGCAATTGGCGCAGGTGATGTTGCACAGCGTGCCGGTGTTCACCCACAGGGTGGCGAGGCCCCGGAAAGCGACGCTTGCCCGCCGCTCGCCCTTCAGCGTGACCCTCGGGTCCTCGAATTTGCCCGGCGCCAGCGGCGTGAACGGGGCATTGTCCAGCGGAGGTGTCATGCGTGGCCTGTCATCGCGAAACTGGTGGATAGCATCGTCATGCGGCGGGAAACCAGCCTCGGATCAGCGCCGCCGGGGCGGCGGGCCCCAGCCAGGAAGCCCGCAACATGGTGGTGAAGGGGCCGGGCGCCAGAACACGAGGCGAACGGCCCGGGCCTTCCAGCCGGCAGGCGCCATCGCGGAAGGCATAATGCTCCTCATCGCCGGCGGCGATGGGCCGCAGCCATGCCTCGAATTCCGGCGCCATATCCTCGCCCAGGCTGCTGGCCCAGGCACGGCGAACGTCATCGAGCCCGACGCGGCGGAGGTAGCGCACCCAGATCAGCGCCGGATCCACCGCCCCGGCCGGCGAGGTGGCGGGGCGGGCGAGGTAGAGCGCCGCCTCATAGACCCGCAGGCCCAGGTAGCGCCGCGCCGCCACGCCATGCAGGCGCAGGCCCTCGGGCAGCGCCGGCGGAAAGCCATCCTGCGCCATGGCAGCGCCGGGCAGCGCGGCGAGAAGCACGGCCCGGCGCTTCATCGCGGCCGGGGTGTGGCCAGCAGCGCCAGCGCGGCCAAAGCAAGGTCCTCCAGCGGCGTCCAGGGCCGCAGCGGCCGGGGCAGGAAGACGCCGAAGCAGCCGCAATTCTCCAGCGCCAGGCCGCGCCACAGCGTCAGCGACAGGACCGCCGCATTGGCCAGGAACAGCACCACGGCACCCCAGGCGGCGGCCCGGCGCCAGGGCCGGTGCAGCAGGGCAGCGGCCAGCGCCAGTTCCGCCAGCGTCATCCCCACGGCGAAAAACGCCTCCTGGCCTGCGGGCAAAAGACGGTAATCGGCCAGCACCAGCGCGAAACCCGGGATATCCAGCGCCTTGCCCAGCCCGGTGGCGAAGAGCACCAGCGCCACCAGCCATGCCGCCGGCGCCGCCAACGGCCAGGGACGTGCCCCCGGGGCTGCCATCGGCAGCATCCTCATGCGCCACGCGCGGGCTGGCGGTTGATGGTCCAGTCATATTCGAGGAAGAACGGGCGCAGGTTGGTGGCCACCTGGTTCGCGCGGGTGCGATTGACATAGGTGACGAGGTCCGGCGCCTTCGCCGGCACGAAATCGCCGGTGTAGAACTGGAAGATGGCCGAGAGGAACACCGCCCGGTCCGCCGGCTGCGGCCGGACGTGATAGGGGCTGTCGCAGAATTCGACGCGGGCGGCCTGCAGCTGGGCCTCCAGCCGGGCGGGGCGGAAGGCCTCCTGCGGCAGCCGCGGGCAGGCCACCACCATGCAGTTCAGGGCGAAATGGATGCGCTCGTCACCCAGCGGGCGGATCACATTGTCCTCCAGCGATTTCAGCGAGATCGCACCGCCATCGAGCGGGAAGGTGGTACGGCCGAAGAAGCCGAAGCGGTCAAACACACCCAATGACTGCGGCACCCCGCGCGCCACGATGCCCTGCATGCACAGCGCATTATAGGCGTTGATGTAGAAGGCGAGGCGCGAGGACGCGTCGGGCAGCGCGCCGGGCGTGCTGCGTGGCCCGGCATTGGCCAGCGCCGCGGTCACCCCGGCCAGCGGCTGGGGGTCGGCCTGGAGGCCGGCGAAATCGATCCGGCCCACCCGGTCCACCCTGGCGCGCAGGATCGCCTCCCAGCGATCGGTCCAGAGGTCGAGCGAGAAATGGCCTTGTGCCTGGGCCGGGGCCTGGGCCAGCAGCGGCGCCGCCAGGGGCGCGATCAGCAGGGTGCGGCGGGTGATCATGGGCGATTCTCCGAGGGCGATGGGCTGCGCGCCGAGGCGACCCGGGTGATCCGCACCCGGCCCTTCGCAGTCTTCGCCGTGAGCACCGGCGAGGTTACGCCGGGCGCCGCCTCTATTCTGCCGGTCAGCGGCTGCCACTGCCCGGCCTGGCCCTCGACCGGCAGCGGCTGGAGAATAAAGTCGTCGCGCTTGGCATTGTGCAGGCACATCGAGATCGGCCCCTCGGCGGTCTGCACCATGAAAATGCAGGCGCCGATGCGGCAGCGGTCGAGATGCTGCGCATCCATGAAGTCATGGATGAAGAAGCTTTGCCGATGGGCGCGAAACCCATGCCGCAGCAGCGGCCCGCGAAAGGCCCAGGCCTTGCGCAGCGCCCAGGGCAGCAGGGTCACGACCAGCGACGGCCGGCGCGCGAGCCGACCGGCGAAGGCCAGCATGCCGCCCAGCCTGCCCATGCGCTCGAACTTCATGTCGGCGGTGCCGGCCAGCAGGGCCGCCACCACGGGCTTGTCGTCATAGAGGTCGAGCACCGCGCCGCCGGCGACCAGCACCAGCGCATGGCGGTTGCAGTCGCCATGGCCGGCCAGCGGCGTGTCGAAGGAGATTTTCGCCCCGGCGCCGCGCTGGATCTGCTTCGCCACATTGGCGATGGAGACGCCGCCCAGGCTGCCGCCGGCCACGCCGCGCCCTGTCGCGGCCTGGAGCTGGAAGCTGGCCAGCCGCACATCGCCGGCATGGCGGATGAAGAATTCCGCCACATCGGGGATCTCGGCCAGATTGCCGTCATGCACGGTCGTGTTGAAGACGATGCCGATGCCAAGGCCGCGCGCGCGGGCGATGTAATCCTCGCGCAGCGGATGCAGGCTGGCCTCGTTGGAATAGCCGCGGCGTTCCTGCGTGGTGTCGACATGGAAGGCGACATCGGCCAGCCCCGCCGCGGCCAGCTCGGTCAGCAGGTCACGCGTGGCCTTGATGCCATTGGTGAAGAGGTTGGGGATCATCCGCCGGGCGCGGATATGGCGGATGATGCGGACCAGCTCCGCCCGGTCGCGCAGCGTGGGGTCGCCGCCGGTGACCTGGACCTCGGTATCGGGGCCATATTCGGTTCGGATGGCGTCGATGCGGCGGAAAATCTCGGCCAGCGGGATATCCTTCACCGCCTCCGAATGGTCGCTGAGGTAGCAGAGCGTGCAGTCGAGGTTGCAGCGCTGGGTGATTTCCAGCGCGACGCAGCCGATCGCCCAGCGCCGCCCCATGGATTGCAGGGGGTGCCATTGGCCGTGTTCGACCATGCGCTCGCGGGCCAGCATTTTCGGGTCGTCCAGCGGCGCGCGCGGGGGGTAGGGGCGCGCCGCCGCCACTTCCATGGCAGCCATGCAACCACCCGGCTTCTGCATCACGCCCATCCCGCCACTCTCCCGCTCTGTGGGCAGGTTACGTCATGGCGGCGGGGTTGGATGCGAATGACGCGAGGAATGGCAAAAAAAGCAAGAATTCTGAACTCAGATCGCCCTGAGTGTGTCAGGGCGATCTGAGTTCAGGCTTGCTTGGCCCGGCAATTTCCGCCCTGGGTGTTTCCACCCAGGGCGATTGCGGGCTAAGCCATGGCCGGCAAGGCGCGGCCCATGGCAAGGCGCAGCACGCGGTCGGGTTTCTCAACGCCCACCAACTTGTGGGTGATCAGCAGCACCGAGCGGCCGCGCGTCGCAGCCTCCAGGGTTTCCAGGAAGGCCCTTTCGGTTTCCGCATCCAGGCCGCTGGTGGGCTCGTCCAGCACGAGGAGGGGGGTGGCCGGCAGCAGCGCGCGGGCGAGGGCGATGCGCCGGGCCTGACCGCCGGAGAAGCGCGCGCCACCCTCGCCGCAGGGGGTGTCCAGCGCCGCGGGCAGGGCGCGCACGAGATCGGCCAGCCCGACCTGGGCGAGCACCCGCCACAGCGCCGCATCCGGCGCCTCGGGGGCCGCGATGCGCAGGTTCTCGGCGATCGAGGCGTCGAAGATGCGGGCATCCTGGCTGAGGCAGGCGATGCGCGCCCGCACCGCTTCGGCCGGCAGGCTGGCGAGGTCCACGCCGCCCAGGGTGATGCGGCCCGATTGCGGCGCGGCCAGCTTCAGGATCATCGCGGCGATGGAGGATTTGCCCGCGCCCGACGGCCCCAGCAATGCCAACCGCTCGCCCTCGCGCCATTCCAGCTCCAGCGCCTCGAAAACCGGCCGGTCAGGCGACCAGGCGAAGCCCACCGCCTCGAAGCGCAGGGTATGGCCGGGCGGCATGGCGGCCGGCGCGGTGGGTTCGCTCACCCGCGGCTGTGTATCGGCGAGCGCGAAGAGGCGGCGCGCGGCGGCGCCGGCGGCGGCCAGCGCGGTGCCGGCGCGGGGCACCAGGCCGAGTGTCTCCGCCGCCGCCAGCGCCATGAAGAGCCCCAGCACCGCCAGGCCATGGCCCATTCCATGCGCCAGCGCCCAACCCAGCGCGCCCAGCATGGCCATCTGGCCGAGAAGAAAACCCGAGGCGCCGCCGATGGCGCCGCGCCGGGCCAGCAGCCGTTCCTGTTCATGCATCGCCGCCGTGGTCTCGGCCAGCCGGGCGGCGGCGCGGTGTTCGGCCCGGTTGGAGAGGGTTTCGGGCAGGCCCAGCAGCGGGTCGAGTGCGGCGCGGTTCATCTGCCCGCGCGCGGCGGCCACGGCGGTGGCGGCCTGGCTGGCATCGCGCGCCAGCCAGAAGGGCAGCAGCAGGGCGGCGGCCAGCGGCACGGCGACGAGCGCGGCCAGACCGGGCTCGGCGCCCAGCAGCAGGGCCACCACGGCCACGACGCAGGCGGCGGCCAGCGCCGGGAGCACGGCGCGCAGATAGAGCCCGTCCAGCGCCTCGATATCGGCCACCATGCGGCCGCGGGCGTCGCCGGTGCCGGTCAAGCCCAGGCCGCCGGGCATGCGGGTGGCGAGCTGGCGGAAGAACCACACACGGGTATCGGCGAGCGCGCGGAAGGTGGCCTCGTGGCTGGCCATGCGCTCGGCCCAGCGCAGCGCCGGGCGGGCCAGCATCAGCGGCCGCAGCAGCAAAATGGCCAGCGCGCCGCCCCCCATGGCGACGCCCGACGCCACGCCCGCGCCGGCCAGCGCCAGCAAGGCCACGGCCGATAGCGCCGAGGCCACGGCCACGGCCACGCCGATCAGCAGCCAGCCGCCGCGTTCCCGCCAAAGCCCCCAGACGCGATAGAGGTCGCGGATCATCTCAATCCCCTGCCATGCGCCGGCCGGCGGCGCGTCCGGCTTCCAGCGCCAGCACCCGGCCGGGCAGGCCGCGCAGCGCCGCGGCCGAATGGGTGGCGATGATGGCGGTGCGGCCCAGGCAAAGTTTTCGGATGGCTTCCAACACCAGCTCCTCGGTGCCGGGGTCGAGGCTGGCGGTGGGTTCATCCATCAGCACCAGGGGAGCGTCGCGCAGGAAGGCGCGGGCCAGCGCCACGCGTTGCGCCTGGCCGCCCGAGAGCCCGAAGCCGCCCTCGCCCACCTGGGTATCGAGGCCCTGCGGCAGGGCGCCTGCGAATTCCATCACCTGCGCCGCCTCGGCCGCGGCGGTGACGGCGGCGCGGTCGGCCTGGGGATGGGCCATCAGGATATTGTCGAAAATGGTCCCGGCAAAGATATGCGGCTTCTGGCCGACATAGGCGGAGAGGCGGCGCAGCTCCTCGGGCTTGAGCAGCGCCACGTCCTGGCCATTGATCGCCACCCGCCCGCCATCGGCGCGGCGGAACCCCAGCAGCAGGGCGAGGGTGGAGGATTTTCCCGAGCCCGAGGCGCCGGCCAGCAGCAGGGTCTCGCCGGCGGCGGCGGTGAAGGTCAGGCCATCGAGCGCGGGGGGGCGGTCCGCCACATAGCTCAGCCGCACCTCGGTGAAGACGACGGCGACGCGCGGCGGCACCTCGGTCAGATCAAGGCCGGTGCTGGCCGGCAGCGGGGCGAGCAGCGGCGCCAGCTCGGCCGCCGCACCCCTGGCCGATTGCGCCTCGTGATAGGCGCCGGAGAAATTGCGCAGGGGCTGAAAAAAAGCCGGCACCAGCAGGATGCACCACAGCGCCGCCACCGGGTTGGGGTGGTGGTTGCCCAGCAGCAGCCCATGGCGCCAGGCCAGATAGGCCAAGGTGAAGGCCGAGAGCAGCTCCAAAATGCCGCTGGAGAGGAAGGCGATGCGCAGCACCTTCATGGTGCGCGTCCGCAATTCCTCGGCGGCGCGGGAGAGGCCTTGCGCCTCGGCCTCGGCGCGGTTGAACAGCACGAGGGTGGGAATGCCGCGCACCCTGTCGGTGAAGCGGCCGGAGAGTTTGCCAAGCGCCTCGAACTGGCGCTTGCTGGCCATCGCGGCGCCGATGCCGGCCACCGCCATGCCGATGGGCACCAGCATGCCCATCACCAGCAGCACCAGGGCACTGACCCAATCGACGAAGACCAGGACAAGAATGATGGTCAGCGGCACCGCCAGAGCGAGGGCCGCAGCCGGCATCCATTTCGAAAAATAGCCGTCCAGCGCCTCGATCCGCTCGACCACCAGGGTGGCCTTTTCGCCCGCCGGGCGCTGATCGGCCGGGCCGAGGGCGAGGAGCCGGCCGAAGGCGAGGCCGCGCAGATGCGCCCGCGCGGCGCGGCCGGCGGCGCTCTGGGCGATTTCCTGCATGGCGGTGAGGCCGGCCGCGGCCAGCATCAGCGCCGCGGCGCCGGCGAGATCCAGCCAGCCGCCGACGGGATGGCCGAGCAGCCCGGCCACCAGCCGCGCCAGCAACCAGGCCTGGGCCAGGCCACACACCGCCACCGCATAGCCCAGGGCGATAGGCAGCACGGCGCTGCGCCCCAAGCGCCGCGTTTCCGCGGCGAGGACCGACCTGCCCGTCACGGGCGCTGTCGCTTCGGGCTTTGCAGTCCCCATCACGCGCAGGTTACGCGAGGAATGCGCGGCGTGCCAACATGTTGCGCAAGCGCATCGTCGACGGCAGATATCACCATGCTGCCTTCAGGATATCGCGATGCTCAGAACCCATGATCGTTTCCCCTATCACCCCTGGGCCGGAAGGCCACAATGGTCCTGGCCGAACGGGGCCAAGCTCGCACTCTATCTGGGTGTGAATTTGGAACATTTTTCCTTCGGGGACGGCCTGGGTGCGGAATTGGCGCCGGGCGGGCCGCAGCCCGATGTGCTGAACTATGCCTGGCGGGAATATGGCAACCGCGTCGGCGCCTGGCGGCTGCTGGAATTGCTGGATGAATTGCGGCTGCCCGCCACGGTGCTGCTGAACAGCACCATGCTGGACCATGCGCCGGCGCTGATCGCCGCCCATGCCGCGCGCGGCGATGAGCTGGCAGGCCACGGCCGGACCAATGCCGAGCGGCAATCCACCCTGCCCGAGGCCGAGGAACGCGCGCTGATCGCCGAAAGCACCCAGGCCATCACCCGCGCCGGCTACCGGCACCCCGCCGGCTGGCTCTCGCCCTGGATCGCCGAGAGCCATGTCACGCCCGACCTGCTGGTGGAATGCGGCTACGGCTATTCGCTGAACTGGTGCATGGACGACATGCCGGTGTGGAAGAAGACCCGGGCCGGGCGGCTGCTGAGCATCCCCTATCCGCAGGAGACGAATGACATCCCGGCCATCGTCGCCCGCCGCGACGGCGTGGCGCAATTCGCCGCCATGCTGGTGGATGACGCGCTGGAACGGCTGGACCAGGTGGCGGACGGCATTCCGCAGGTGATGGGCATTGCGCTGCACCCTTACATCATCGGCCAGCCCTACCGGATGCGGGCGCTGCGCGGGGCGCTGCAGGCGATCATGGCGGAACGAGAAAAAATCTGGCTCTGCACGGCGGGGCAGATTCATGCCCATGTGTTGGGCCTGCCGGAGGGGAGCATTCCGCAATGAAAAAACTACTGATCCTGGGCCTGCTGACGCTGGGCGGCTGCCAGAGCTTCACGCCCACCGAGCCGATGCCAGGCATGCCCGCCACCGTGGCTTCGGTGGATATCGAGCGCTACCTCGGCACCTGGTTCGAGCAGGCGCGCCTGCCGATCTTCTTCCAGGATGGCGAGCGGGTGCGCTGCGAGGATGTGACGGCGATCTACACCGCACGGCGGGATGGCGCGGTGGATGTGCTGAACACCTGCCGCAACGCGTTGCAGGGGGGCGCCCGGCGCTCCGCCACCGCGGTGGCGACGCCGGTGCCGGGCAGCAACAATGCCCGGCTGCGGGTGGCCTTCTTCTGGCCCTTCCATGGCGATTACTGGATCATCGGGCTTGATCCGGAGTATCGCTGGGCGGTGGTGGGCGCGCCGTCGCGGCGGGTGCTGTGGATTCTCTCGCGCGGGACCGAGATGCCGCCTGCGGATTTCGACCGGGCGGTGGAGATCGCGCGGCGGGAGGGGTTTGCGGTGCAGGATCTGCAACGGACGCCGCAGTCGCCGCGAGTGGCTGCCGGCGGGACTTGAATGGCTTCCGCTCTCCCCGCGGGTTGAGCGCGGCGCCCCGGGAGCAGCGGTTTTGGGATTATGGCGCCGCCAGCAATACGCGGCTCTCAGCCTCGATCACCTCTTCCAGCCGGGCCATCAGCGCGGCACGGCTGAGCCCGGGCTCCAGCGGCGGCAGAATCTTCACCCGGATCGTGCCGGGGCGCTTGAGGAATGAGTTTCGGCCCCAGAAACGGGCGGAATTCGTCGCCACCGGCACCACCGGCAGCTTCGTGACCGCGGCGATGGCGGCGACGCCGGGCTGATAGGGCTCGGTCACGCCCACGGCCGCGCGGGTGCCTTCGGGGTAGATCACGATCTGCCGGCCGGCGGCGGCGGCGGCCTGGCATTCCCGCACCATCTTCTTCAGCGCGGCGCCGCCGCCCGAACGATCCACCCCCACCATCTCGCATTTCCGCGCCAGCCAGCCCCAGACCGGGATGCGCATCAGCTCGATCTTCATGATGTAGCAGGGGTCGGGCAGGCGGTTCAGCCAGAACACCGTGTCGAAGGCCGAGCCATGCTTGCTGACGATGAGCACGGCGCCGGGCGGGATATTCTCCGCCCCCTCCACCTCGACGCGGATGTTGCAGAACACAAGCAGCATGGTCTCCACGATCCAGGTGTAGCTGCGCAGCACCCACATCAGCACGCCGCGCGGCAAGGCCAGGATGGGGATGGCGCTCAGCACCGTCACCGTCGTGAAGCCGTAGAAGCCCAGGTTGAACAGGGCGGAACCGACCCACAGACGTATCATGGCAGCGACCTCAACCAGAGCCGCACCGCGGCATGGGCGGTGACCCAGGAAATGCCGGCCGCCGCCGGCGGAAGGGCGGCGAGCGCCAGCCAGGGCATGCTCAACGCCTCGCCCAGCAGCGGCGCGGCCAGCCCGCCCAGCAGCCACAGCAGCGGCGCGGCGGCGGCGGCGCCCAGCACCGCGCCCAGCCCCGCCAGCCAGGCGATCCGCCCGGCGAAGCGCCGCGCGATGGTGCCGTCGGTCGCCCCCATGTCGTGCAGGATAACGATCGTGGCGCGCCGGGCATTGATGCCGGCGCGGGTTGCCACCGCCACCATCGCCGCCGCGACGCCGGCCACGAGCGCCAGCACCAGCCAGGCCAGGGCCTCCAGGCTGCGGGCCAGGGCGGAGAGGCGGGCGACCCAGACGCCATGCGCCTCGACATGCGCGCCGGGGATGGCTGCCTCGATCGCCGCCGGCAGGGCGAGGGAGGCGGGGCCGAGGTTCGCGAGACGAAGCTCGATCATCCCTGGCAGCGGCAGGCCGGTGGCATCGCCCAGCCAGGGGCGCAGCAGGGCTGCGAGACGGTCATGGTCGAGCGGGATGGCCTCGGCCACGCCGGGTAGCGTGGCCAGGGTGGCGGAGGCGGGCGCGATGGCGGTGCGGGCCGGCAATTGCACCATCACGGCGGCCGCGGCGCCGCCCTCCCACCGGCTGGCCATGGCGGCGGCGGCGGCGGCACCCGCCATGGCCAGCGCGGCCAGCAAAGCCATCGCCGCGACCAGGCCGGGCAGCAGGCGGTCGGCCATCGCGCGCTTCAGGCCCAGCGGGTCGCGGCCACGCGGGCGGGGGGTGCGATCAGCCATGGCGGGTCAGCCTTCCGGCGTCCAGCCGCAGGATGGCGGCGGGGTTTTCCTCGGCCAGGGCCTCGTTATGGGTGGCGATCACCACGGTGCTGCCCAGCCGGTGCATCTGCCGCAGCAGGGCGACGACGCGGCGGGACTGCACTTCGTCCAGGTTGCTGGTCGGCTCATCGGCCAACAGCAGCGCGGGGCGGGCGACGACGGCGCGGGCCAGCGCCACGCGCTGCTGCTCGCCGCCCGACAACGCCTCGGGCCGTTCGCGCAGCCGCTCGCCCAGGCCGACCCAGCGCAGCATCTCGGTCGCATCCGCCAGCAATTGCCGCTCACCCCGTCCGGCGATGCGCAGCGGCAGGGCCACATTCTCCAGCACATCGAGATGCGGCAGCAGCCGGAAATCCTGGAACACCACGCCGATGCGCCGGCGAAGGCCCGGCAATTCCTGCCGCGGCGCGGTGTGGATCGCCTTGTCCATGATGGTGAGCCGGCCCGATGTCGGCCGCAGCGCCAGATGCAGGAGCTTCAGGAAGGAGGATTTGCCGGCGCCGGAGGGCCCCAGCAGCCAGGTGAAGCTGCCGGCGGGCAGTTCGCAATCCACCCCATCCAGCGCCGGCGTGGCATGGGGGCGGTAGCGCAGGGTGATATCGTCCAGCCGAACCATGCAGCCTTGTGCCAGGGCTGGCTGCGCTTCGCCAAGCCGGCCCTTCGTAATGGTCGCGGACCGGGCGGTTGCGGGTTGCGCGGGCACGGTGCTTGCAGGCATATAGTCTCAAACCGGCTGCCGAGGTCCGATGCAACTCGCCTGTCCCGCCTGTTCGGCGACCTATCGCGTTCCCGATGCGATGATCGGGGCGGGGCGGATGATGCGCTGCGCCCGCTGCGGGCATGACTGGTTCGCGGTGCCGGCGGGGGCCGACGCGGCCGGATCCGCCGCGCCCGGACCGACTGCGCCCATACCAGCGCCGCCGGCTGCCGCCCCGGCCGTCGCCGCACCATCCGCCGTTGCCCCGCCCGCCGCTTCCCCACCCCCTGCCCCGCCCCTCAGCGCCGGGGCACCAGCCAAACCCGCGGGATCGCGCGTTCCCGCCCTCGCCGCGCTCGGCCTGGCCTGGCTGGCCTCACTCGGCCTGCTGGGCTGGGGGGCCTATTTCGTCTGGAGCGAGCGGGCGGTGATGACCGCGCTCTGGCCCGCCATCGCCAAGCTCTATCGCGTGCTCGGCGCATGAAAAAGCCGTGGAAGGGTCGCCCCCTCCACGGCCTGGTACAGCCCCGGCGAAGCCGGGATCAGTTCTCGTCGTCGTAGCCGCCCGAGGCGTCGTCATAGCTGCCCGCGGCATCATTGCCGCCATTGTCATAGGCGCCCGCGGCATCCTGGCCGCCCTGGCTGCCCCAGCCCGAGGAAGCACCGGGGTCGGTCCAGGCGGAGGAGGTCGGCACCGCCTCCTGCCCGAAGCCGCCGGGGCTGCCCGCGGCCGCGGCCTGCGCCGCGCCACCGCCGGAGAGCGAGTTCATCAGCATATTGCCCAGCACCATGCCGCCGGCCACGCCCGCCGCCGTCATCAGCGCGGTGCCGAGGAAGCCCGGGCCCTGGCGGCCCTGCAGCGCCTGGGCGTTGTAGCCGGGCGGATATTGCGGCTGCGGCCGCGGCGGCATCGGTGCCGGGCGGCTGCCGCCCAGACCGAGGAAACCACGGCTCTGCGCCGCCTGGCCCTGGCGGTTGCTGTTCTCCAGCTCCCATTCCAGTTCCTGGATGCGGTTCTGCGCCTGGACCAGCGCGTGCTCCTGCACGAAGGCGGTCTGGGTGATGCGGTAGCGGGCTTCCGGATATTGCTGGAAGAGCTGGCTGATCATGGCGTCGGCCTCGCGATCGACCGGCGGCAGCTGCGGCGCGGGCGCCACGGAGGGCGCGCGACCGCCCCAGGGGGAGGCGCTGGCGGCAGCGGGCTGCGCGGCACCGGCCACGCGCTGGACGTATTCGGTGATGATGCGGCGCTCGTCGTCGGTCATGGGACCTGGTTTTCCTCTGGGGTCGTGGATGTTGGGGTGGTGGGTGTCGGACGAATCGGGAAAGGTTAACTCCCGTTCATTCGCCCATGTGGCGCGTTTCCGACGGGGTTTCAAGCGGTGATGTGTTTTGTCACATCATGGCCGGATCACCTGCCCAGGTTCAACCGGGACCATTCGATCGCCGGGCAGCGGTCCTGCACCACCATAACGCCGGCCGCACGCGCCCGGGCCGCCTCCGGCTCGGCGGTGATGTCGAGCTGCAGCCACACCGCCCGCGCGCCCAGGCGCACCGCCTCATCCACCACCGCCGCCGCATCCTCGCTGCGGCGGAAGACATCGACGAGGTCGAGCGGCCCGGCCTGCGCCAGCCCCGCCACCACGAGCTGGCCATGGATCCGCCCGCCCGCCAGTGCGGGATTGACCGGCGTGACGGCGCAGCCGAGGTCAAGCAGGAAGCGCATCACCCGGTTGCTCGCCCGATCGGGCCGGTCGGACGCGCCGACGAGGGCGACGGCCGGCCGGCGCACCAGCAGGGCGGCGATCTCGGCGTCGGTGGGGTTGCTGGCTGGGTTCAACGCCCCAGCCTCAACGCCCCACCGGCCGGCATTGGCCGCCACCGCCATGCGGCAGGAAGCACTCATAGGCTCCGCCCACGGCATAAAAGCCATCGGGCAGCCGCACCGCGCGGTCGAGCGCGAGATAGGGCACGCCGTCGGGGCTGGCGGTGGGGCAGGCAGCCGGGCGCAGCGCGAAGACCGGGGTGACGACACGCCCGGCAAGGTCGCGCAGGTTGAGCGGCGGCGCCGAATCGGGGCCGCGCAGCACGGCGCAGCCCGGCGCCTCGGCCATCAGCGTCATGGTTCCCAGCGCGCCCATCGGGTCATTCGCCCGCACCGGCATGGCCTGACCGGCTGCGATGCTGGCGCGGCTGGGGAAGCTGGCCGGCGCCCTGCTTGCCTCGGGCCCAGCCCCCGCCCTGCTTGCCTCCGGCCCGGCCGGCGCCGCGCAGCCGGTGAGCCAGGCGGCAAGCGCCAGTATGGGCAGGGCGATGGTCGTGGGGGCTGCGCGCTTCATGCGTGCAGCATGCCCCGCGCCCCGGCCGGACGAAAGCCCGCGTTCATTGCCGAAAGCAGCTATCGGATGGTTTCGAAAAAGCCGGTTTCCTCATCCATCCGCCGATGTTCGAACTGGCGGAAATCATAGCGTGAGACGATGCCCACCAGCCTTCCAGCATCGACGATGGGAAGGTGGCGCACCCCGGCATCATTGAGCATGCGCAGCGCATCCATCGCGCTGTGGTGCGACGACATGGTGCAGGGATGCGCGCTCATCGCGGCGCTGAGCGGCATGGCGCCGGGATTGCCGTGATGGGCCAGGCAGCGCAGCGCGTCGCGCCCGGTGAAGATGCCGAGGAGATGCCGCTCCTGATCGACCACCAGCATCGCCCCCACCTTTCGCTGATGCATGGCGGCGCAGGCCTCGGCGACCGTGGCCTCGGGCGGCAGGGTGAGGGGGTGCTGGTCGCGCACGAGATCGGCGAGATTGCGGCTGTGCATGGCGTCCTCCGTCATTGCGGTTTTGTGACGGTAGCGCGGCGGTGGGATGGGGGCCTTGATCCAGCGCAAGGCAGGGCGGGTCAGGGCGGCGCGGAGGCCTCCCTCAAGGCCAGCGTCATGGTTGGGTCAAGACCTTCCGCGACCGACGGATGCGTTGTTTGGCCGTCGCGAGCGCCTAAACCTGTCCATGGGGTTGGACGGCCGCCTCAGCATAGCGGTGGACACGTCGAAGCATTTGTTCACCTTTCACGATGCTTCACCGCGCAGGTTCAACTGCTTCCCCCTGGTCACCCACGCCGGCGCCACCACAGCCGCGCCACCGGCCACACAAAGGCCAGAACGAACAGCACCAGAAACACCTTGCTGAACGGTTCTATCCAGCTTTCCACCACGCTGAACTGGTCCTCCAGCCAATAGCCCAGCACGGCCAGCCCACCGACCCAGATCGCGCTGCCCAGTGTCGTCAGCGCATAGAAGACCAGCCTGGGCATCTCGATCAGCCCCGCGGGGATGGAGATCACCGTGCGGATACCAGGCATCATCCGCCCCAGAAACACCGCCCAGGGGCCATGCCGCCGCAATGCCGCCTGCGCCTTGTCCAGATCCTCTTCAGTGATGCCGAGCCAACCGCCGAACCGCGCACAGAGCCGTTTCGTGCGCGCCACGCCAAATGCCCGCGCCAGCTCGAACCAAACCACATTCCCAGCCAGCGTGCCGGCCACCCCCGCCACCACGACGCCCAGCAGCGACATCTGCCCGCGCGCCGCCGAAAACCCGGCCAGCGGCATGATCAGCTCGGAGGGGATCGGCGGAAACAGATTCTCCGCCAGCATCAGCACAAACACCCCGGCGTACCCGGCCTGGGCGACCATGCCCGTGATCCAGTCCATCATGGCACGCTCCTGTACAGCAGCAGCGTGATCGGCCGCCCGCGCGAATAATTGTAGCCCGAGACCGTCGCCAGCTCCTGCACGCGCAGGCCCAGGCGGGCGAGTTCAGCCTGGAAGGCCGCCTCTTGCCGGTTGCCCACCGCCACCACCCGGCCCGGCTGATCGGCCAGGAATTGCGCCGCGGCCGGGCCGCTGGGCAAGAGATGCAGCGCGCCGCCAATGGCGAACAGCGCCGAGGGCTCGGCATGCCCGGCCATGCCGAATTGCGAGGCCGGCAGGCCGGGCGCCACCCTGGCCAGCGCCTGCTGCAGCCGGGGCGCGAGCCACATCGGCTCCATGCGCGGCAGCAGCCCGCCCAGGATCGCGGCATAAATCGGCACCACCAGCACCAAGCCCAGCACCGCACCGCGTGCCCACAACCCGCGCGAGGTCGCGCTCAGCACCGCCCATGCCAGTAGGAGCGCCAACGGCATCACCAGCCATCCCGCCCAGGGAATCCAGCCGGTCAGGATCTGCGGCGCCACCAGCGCCACCACGCCCATGCCCAGCGCCACCGAGATCAGCCCGAAGCGCATGGTCCAGACCAACCAACGCCCGGGCTGGAAGCGCAGCGGGTCCAGCGCCCAGATCGCGATGAGCAACATCAGGGCCGGGTAGACCACCAGGGTGTAGTGCGGCAGCTTGGTCTGCACCGCCTCGAAGACCAGCCATGTCGGGACCAGCCATGCCAGCAGGAAGCGGGTGGCGGGCAGGCTGCGCTGGCTCCAGGCCTGGCGCAACGACGGCCAAACCATCCAAGCCGAGGGAAACGCCGCGATGAAGAAGACGATCACGTAGAAGCCGGGCGGACCCCAATGCTTCTCCTCGCCGCTGCCCAGCTTGGCGATCATGTCATCGCCCAGCGCCTGGGCGAAGAAGCGGCCTTCGGTCGCGATGCCGATGGCCACCATCCAGGGCGCTGCCATGGCCAGCATCAGCGGCACGCCCCAATGCAGCCGCAGCGGCCGGAACCAGGGCGCGCCTCGATCCATCAGGGCCAGGGTGATGCCGGAAAGCAACGGCACCATCGGGCCCACCGGCCCCTTCAGCAGGACCGAGATGCCCATGATCACCCAAAACGCCGCCGCCTGCCGCGCCGTGAAGGCGCCTGGCCGCAGATAGGCCATGCCGAACAGCCCCATCGCCGCCGCCACGGTGGCCAGCAGCGCCGCGTCCGTCTTGGCGATGTGGGTTTCCACCACCAGCACCATGCAGGCCGCCAGCATGGCGGCACCCAGCAGCGCCGCGCGCCGCCCCACCAGGGCGCGGCCGAACTGGAAGGTCGCGAGCACGCCCAGTATCGCTCCCAGCATCGAGGGCACGCGATAGGCCCAGATTTTTCCCCGCGCCGGGATGCCCACGGCCTCCAGCCCATGCACCACAGCGACCTGGGCCCAGTGGATGCCGACAGGCTTCTTGTTCCGCTCCTCCGCGCCCACGCGGATGTTCACATAGTCACCGCTTTCCACCATCTGGCGGCTGGCCTGGGCGAAGCGCGCCTCGTCGCGGTCCAGCGCCGGAACCGTGAAGAAGCCCGGCAGATAGAGGCAGAGGCACAGCAGCACCAGCGCCAGGCGCGGGCGGGCGGTGACCAGGGCCTCGGCGCGGGCGATGGTGGTGTCTGACATGGTGGGGGGTGGTAGCGGGGTTTGCGCCGGGCGGGAAGCGAAGCGCTATGCCGAATGCGCCACACCCAGCCGCGCCGCGATGCCCGCCAGCCGCCGGTCGCGCGTCCAGAGCCTGGCGCCATGGCTCAGCCGCGCCGCCGCCAGCAGATGCGCGTCGATATAGCCGATGCCGCTGCCGGCCAGGCCATGCGCCGCGATCAGCCGCAGCACCTCGGCCTCCGTCGCCACCACCGCCTGGGGCATGTCATGCAGCGCGGACAGAATGATGTCGCGCGCCCGCAAATTCCCCAGCGCCAATTCGCCGATCACGAAGGGATGCGCCAGCACCGATCCCCCCTCCAGCAGCACCGTCAGCGCCGCATCGCCCGTGCGCAGGTGGTCGACCCAGATTGCGGTATCGACCAGGATCACCGGCGCGGCGGCGCTGCCAGATCGGGTTCCGTGCCGCCGAGGCGGGCCAGGCGCCGTGCCGCCTCACGCTCGATCAACGCCTTCAGCGCCTCCCGCACCAAGGCCGTCTTTTCCGTCAGCCCGGTGAAATCCTGGGCCTTGAGCAACAATTCGTCGTCGAGGGCCATGGTGGTGCGCATGGGTGTCTCCTGGGATGGAGCACGTATCTAGCATCGAATGATGCGCTGATCCAGCATTGGTTTGCCTCACCCGGGAAAGCCGCCATACAGCGCCATGGCTTCCCCCACCCGCACCGTCGCGCTCGCGCTGCTCACCGCCGTCCTGCAATCCCGCCGCCCGCTGGAGGAAGCGCTCGACGCGCTGCCCGCCGGCATGGCGCCGCGTGACCGGGGTGCCGGCCATCGCATCGCCGCCACCGTGCTGCGCCGCATGGGCAGCCTCGACGCCGCGCTGGAGCCCTGGCTGAAGCGCGAACCGCCGACCGAAGTCCGCAACGCGCTGCGCATCGGCGCCGCCGAGCTGTTGCTGCTCGGCACGCCGCCGCATGCCGCCGTCAGCGATTGCGTGGCGCTGGTGCCCAGGCCGTTTTCCGGGTTGGTGAATGCCGTGCTGCGCCGCGTTTCCGAGGCCGGCATCGCGGCGCTGGAGGGGCTGGACGCGCCGCGCTTGGATACGCCGAGCTGGCTCTGGTCCGCCTGGCACGCCACCCATGGCCCCGCCGTGCGCGCGATCGCCGAGGCGCATGGCCATGAGGCGCCGCTCGACCTTTCGCTGATGCCCGGTGCCGCGGTGGAGGGCGCCACCATGCTGCCCAATGGCACCGCCCGTATGCCCGTGGGCACCCGCATCACCGAAATCCCGGGCTTTGCCGAGGGCCGCTTCTGGGCGCAGGACGCCGCCGCTTCGCTGCCCGTCCGCCTTCTGGCGCCGCGCAAGGGCGAGCGCATTCTCGACCTCTGCGCCGCCCCGGGCGGCAAGACGGCGCAACTGGCCGCGGCCGGTGCCCGCGTGGTGGCGGTGGAGCGCGAGAAAAAGCGTGCCGAGCGCCTGGCCGAGAACCTGACGCGGCTGAACCTGCCCGCCGATATCGTGGTGGCTGACGCCCTGGCCTGGGACCCCGGCACGCAATTCGACGCCATCCTGCTCGACGCCCCCTGCACCGCGACGGGAACGATCCGGCGGCACCCCGATGTCGTGCATCTGAAGAAGTTGCACGATGTGGAGCGCCAGGCCGAGCAGCAGCGCGCCCTGCTGGCCGTTGCCCGCGGCTGGCTGGCGCCGGGCGGGCGGCTGGTCTTCGCCACCTGCTCGCTGCAGGGCGAGGAGGGTGAGGCCCATTTTCCCAATGGGCTGGATGCGGTGCGGCCGGAGGAGGTGCCTGGGCTGGAGGGCGCCATCACCGCCGGGGGCGCGGTGCGCACCCGGCCCGACATGTGGGGCGAATGGGGCGGTTTGGATGGATTTTTCATCGCCAGAATAAGGCGTTAAGGCGGATCCTCGGCAGTCCAGCTGCACGTGCGGCGCCCGTGGCGGAGCGCGTGATACACCCAAATTCGGAAAAAGGGACAAACTTACCGTCCAGGGTAGGCGCCCGGGGTGAGGGTGGTCTGATGGACGGGATACTGTTGTGAAACAGCGAAAACCCATCAACTTCGGATAATTTACCGAAGCGGGTCGAGCACGAAAGACCTGCCTCAACCAATGAACACGTAGTCATTCCCCCCCACCGTGCCATAGATCGGCGCTGGCAGCTGCGCCTGCGTCAGCGCGGCGAAGGTGACCGATGTGTCGATCAGTCCATTACCATCCAGGTCGCTATGCAGCGTCGCCCCCTGGTAGCCCGGGGCGCCATCGCTCGCGACCCAGAGGAAGCGGCTCACCCCGGGCTGGTAGCCCCAGATCGTCACCGTCTCCCCCGCCGTGAAATCCGTGATGGTGTTCCAGGTGTTGCTGTATGCCGCACCCCGGCCCTCGACGAAGAACTGGTCCACCCCCGCGCCGCCGGTGAGGAAGTTGGAGCCCGCGCCGCCATCGAGCACGTCATTGCCTGCGCCGCCGTCAATGGCGTCATCGCCCGCGCCGCCATTGATGAAATCCGCCTTGTCGGTGCCGAAGAGCGCGTCATTGCCGGCGCTGCCGATCTGCTGGTTCACGATGCCCGCCACCGGGCCGGTATAGGCATCGGGAAGCACATAGGCCGCGGTCCCGTCGCCCAGGACGGCATAGACCAGCCCGGGGCTGGCGGCCTGCAGCGCATCGAGCGAGACCGCACCCGCGCTGTCCCATTGGAAATTCTCGACATTGACGAACCGGTCAATGCCATCCGGCCCGTTGGTGATGACCACGCTATCACGCACGCCAACGCGGTAGCTCGCCTGGGTGTCGGAGAACCCTGCGGTGTCATTGCCCGCGCCACCATCGACGGTGTCATTGCCGGCCCCGCCCACGATTCTGTCATCGCCGCCGCCGGCGCCAATGACGTTGTCGCCACCACTGCCGGTCAGCGTGTCGTTGAAGGCGGAGCCGATCAGATTCTCGAAGAAGAGGACGGTGTCGAGCCCTGCGCCCTGGGTGACGAAGATGCCGCCGCCAAGGCCCACCACCACGCCGCCGCCGGCCGAGGCGTAGCTGACGGTGTCGATGCCATTGGCGCCGGTCAGGAAGTCATCGCCGGCGCCACCTTCGATGGTGTCATTGCCATCGCCGCCCCGGATGTCGCCGGCCAGGGCAGAGCCGGTCAGACTGTCGTCGAACGCGCTGCCGAGCAGCTGCTCGAAGTTGCTGATGGTGTCGATCCCGGAGCCGCCCGTCGCCTGCGCGGTGGTGATGGCCAGGCTGACCGTGACGCCGACGGTGGCCGTCTCGTAGGTCAGCAGGTCAGCGATGCCCGCCCCACCATCGATCGTGTCATTGCCGGCGCCGCTATCGATGGTGTCGTTGCCGTCGCCGCCATCGATGCTGTCATTCCCGCCCAGGGCAGCAAGGTTGTCATCGCCTCCGCCGCCGATGAGGGTGTTGGTGCCGCCGTCTCCCTCCAGCACGTCGTTGCCAGCGCCACCGATCAGGTTCTCGAAACCGATGGCCAGATCGGTGCCCGCGCCACCTGTCTGCAGCGCCACCGCGGGGATGGCCAGAGAGAACCGGATCGCGGCGGTGGAGGCGGCGAAGCTCAGCGTATCAGTGCCCGCACCGCCATCCATGGTGTCATTGCCGGCACCGCCCACGACGGTGTCGTCGCCAGCACCGCCCAGGATGAGGTTGGCGCCGTCATCGCCCGTCAGGCTGTCATTGCCGGCGCCGCCGGTGAGGTTCTCGAAATTCTGGATCGTGTCGATGCCGGCGCCGCCAGTGTCCTGTGGCGTGGTCACCGCCAGGCTGACGTTCACGCCCACCGTCGCGCGCTCGTAGATCAGCGTATCGATGCCCGCACCGCCATCGAGCATGTCATCGCCGGCGCCGCCATCGATGTCGTTGCTGTTGGCGTCGCCGGTCAGGCTGTCATTGCCCGCGCCACCCCAGAGGAACTCGATATTGCTGATCGTGTGGGTGCCGGCGCCGCCGGTGACCGGCGGCGTGGTCACCGCGAGGCTGACAGTGACGCCGAGCATGGCGCTGGCATAGCTCAGCGTGTCGCCGCCGGAGCCGCCGTCGATGGTGTCATTGCCAGCACCGCCGTCGATTGTGTCATTGCCGGCATTGCCGCTGAGCACATTGTCGCCAGCGTCGCCCGTCAGGCTGTCATTGCGCTCACCGCCGGTCAGGTTCTCGAAGCCACTGATCGTAATTCTGTCCCGGCGGCCCGTGATGATCTGCTCCACGGTCTGCGCCAGGCTGACGGTGATGTTCGTCGTCTCGCCGGCAAAGGACAGCGTGTCGATACCCGCGCCGCCGGTGAGAACATCATCCCCCAGACCGCCGGAGAGGGTGTCGTTTCCCGTGCCGCCATCGATGGTATCGTCATCGACGCCGCCGTTGATGCTGTCATCACCCAGGCCGCCCGTCAGGACATTCTGCCCCTCATTGCCGGTGATGGTATCATTGCCATCGCCACCATCGACGGTGTCGTTGCGCGCGCCACCCGAGATGACATTGTCCCCGGCATTGCCGGTCAGGCTGTCATTGCCGGCGCCACCGGTCACGTTCTCGAAGCCGGTGAAGACATCAATGCCGGCACCGCCGGTGTTCTGCGCCCCGGCAAGTGCCAGGCTGATCGTCACATTGGTGCTGGCCGAGGCATAGCTCAGCGTGTCGATATCCGCGCCGCCATCGAGCGAATCATTGCCCGCGCCACCATCGATGGTGTCGTTGCCCGCGCCCCCGTTGATGGTGTCGTGGCCGGCATTGCCGAAGAGCCGGTCGTTCTGGCCGAAGCCATTCATCACGTCATTGTCGGGCGTGCCGCGCAGCAAATCCGCCAGGCTGGTGCCGCGAAAGGTCGCGGCGCCGGTGACAGGGCTGAAATAGACGTAGCTGGAACCCGAAGCGGTCCCGCTCGGGTCGGCCTGATGGGCGCCGATAATGACGTCGCCAAAGCCGTCGCCGTCGACATCCCCGGCCGCGGCGACGGAGACACCGCTGTTGTCGCCGGCGGAGACGCCATCGAGGCGAAAGCCGCTGGCGCCGTTCAGGCCGGAGAGGTTGATGACCGACGACCAGCCGCCGGACTTGCCGAAGACGACATAGCTGGAGCCGGAATCGGCCCCGTTCGGGTCGGCCTGCCAGGCGCCGACGATGAGATCGGCGAAGCCATCGCCATTCAGATCACCGGCTGCGTTCACGGCGCGGCCGCTCTGATCATTCGCCGCCACGCCGTCGAGCCGGAAGCCGCTGCTGCCGTTCAGGGCGGAGAGGTTGATGCTGGCCGCCCAGCCGCCCGATCTGCCGAAGACGACATAGCTCGAGCCGGCGCTGGCATTGCCGCCCGGGTCCGCCTGATAGGCGCCCACGATGATGTCGGCAAAGCCATCACCATTGACGTCACCGGCCGAGGCGACGGAGTAGCCGCTCGTGTCACTCGCCGAGACGCCGAGGATGCTGAAGCCATTGCTGCCGTTCAGGCTGGAGAGATTGATGGACGATGCCGCCAGGTCGGCACCGCCGAAGACCACGTAGCTGGCGCCGCTGGCGGCACTCACCGGGCCAGCCTGCGGCGCCCCGATGATCACATCGGCGAACCCATCGCCATTGACGTCCCCGGCCGAGGCCACGGAGTAGCCGCTCTGGTTGCCCGCAGCGACGCCTGAAATCGTAATCATGGATCCGGCAGCGAAGGTGAGGCTGACCCTCGAGGTAAAGCCGTATACCGCCTTGCCAAACATGATGTAGCTGGCACCGGAATCGGCCCCATTGGGATCGGCCTGGTAGGCGCCCACGATCAGGTCGCCATAGCCATCGCCGTTCACATCCCCCGCCGAGGCGACGGACAGGCCGCTCTGGTCATTGGCCGAGACGCCCCCCAGCCGGAAGCCCTCGGGGCCGGAGAGCGAGGTGAGCGCCAGCGTCGCAGAAAAGCCGCCCGCCTTGCCCAACACCACATAGGTCGCACCGCCATTGGAGATTCCGCTCGTGTCGGCCTGCGGCGCGCCGATCAGAAGATCGGCGAAACCATCGCCGTTCAGATCGCCCGCCGAGGCCACCGAGAGGCCGCTCTGGTCCGTCGCCGACGCACCAATGAGGCGGAAGCCGTTGTTGCCATTGAGCGAGGAGAGCGCGAGGCTGCCCCCCCAGCCGCCCGACTTGCCGAACACCACATAGGAGACACCGGCATTGTTGACGCCATTCGGGTCGGCCTGATAGGCGCCGATGATGATATCGGCGTGGCCATCGCCGTTCACATCACCCGCCGAGGCGACACTGTAGCCGCTCAGGTCATTGGCAGAGACGCCATCGAGGCGAAAGCCGTTCGTACCGCTGAGGGTGGAGAGGTTGAGGCTGCTGGCAAACGACATGGCAGGGAATTCCGGCTTTGCTCCCGGAGCTGTGTCCGAGGCGCTGGGTCTACACGATTGCGTGAAAATTTAGTCTCGGCCCTGCAATCTTTGCAAGGTCACCAACCCGCAGGCGTCCCGTGCCCGCGCTATCCCACCCGCCGCGCCACCAGCATCCGGTACCTGACAATCCCCGCCGCCAGCAGCGTCTCCAGCATCATCCCCCCCAGATCCGCCTCACTGCGATAGCCCAGCCCCAACAGCCGCTTCCACCGCGCCTCCCGCGCCCTTGCGGCGATGCGCGACGCCAATTCCGCCGCTGGCCGCGGCATGGTCAGCGGCGTGAAATCCGCCTCATGCGAAAACACCAACCCCGCCGCCTCAAACGCCCGCAGCCAACCCGCGCGCGTCGGCGCCACCGGGCAGCGCCAGCAGCGCTTGAACAGCGCCACCCCTGCCGCCTGCTCCGGCGAAAGCCCCTCCTCCGGCATGTCATCCACCACCATCAACGCGCCGCCCGGCGCCAGGGCGCGGGCCAGGTTCGCCACTGTGGCCATGGGATCGGGCGAATGGATCAGGCTCTCGATGCCAAAAATCCAGTCGAACGCCCCCGCCACCGGCATGTCGTAGCTCGCCACCGCCAGCCGCACCTGCCCGGCCAGCCCAAGTTCCGCCGCCGCCGCATTGCCGCGCCGCACCTGCACCTCGCTCAGCGAAATGCCGAGCCAGTCGCCTCCCACCCCCGGCGCCATGTCGAGCATCGAGGCGCCATAGCCGCAGCCCGCATCCAGCACCCGTGGCGCGGGCGGCAGGGCAAGCCCCTTCAGCATCAGCCCATGCACCACCATCGGCCCGGCCGGCCCGCCATTGGGGTCGCGCAGTGGCCGATGCACCGGCTGGGCGGCATTGCCGGTCTCGCCCCGCATCACCCGCATCCATTCCAGCCGGTCGAGCCAGCGGTAGTAGCGGGCCACCTCGCGCGCGTGGCTCATGCGAGGCGGAACCTGGCCACAGTCAGGACATCGCGGGCCAGGGCGTCCTCCAGCTCCGCCCGCCCCGCCGGCGTGCGCACCAGCGCCACCACCGAGGAGAACCAGGCCCCGCCCACCGCCCGTTCCCGGAACATCGCCGCCAGCGCGCTGGCCACAGCGCCCATTTCATAGCAACAGGCGCAGCCGCTCGGGTGGGCCAGAAACTCGTCGGCGCGGAACACCGCGCAGACCGTGGGTGGCCCCACCCCCTCGGGCAGCCTCTCCTCGGCCAGCAGCGCCATGGCGCCGGTCAGCTCGGGCGGCTCCGCCACAATGGTCACGGGAATGCGGGCGTCGATCTTCCAGCTCATCCTATAGACATAAGGATATGTTTATGTGATATCCAGCCCATGGACCATCTCCTCGCCCAATTGCGCGCCAGCGCCGAGCCGACCCGGCTTCGGCTGCTGGCGCTCTGCGCCAGGGGGGCGCTGTGCGTCACCGATCTATGCGATGTGCTGGGGCAATCCCAGCCCCGACTGTCGCGGCACCTGAAATTGCTGGTCGAAGCCGGGCTGCTGGAGCGCATTCCGGAGGGCGCCAACGCCTATTTCCAGGTCCCCGCAGGTGCCACGCTGGTGCGCCAGCTGCTCGCCCGCCTGCCCGAGGACGACCCGGAGTTGGCGGCCGACCGCCGCCAGGCCGCGCGCATCGCCGCCGAGCGCGCCCGCGCCGCCTCCGAGGCGTTCCGCCGCGACGGCGCGGATTGGGACGAGCTGCGCGCGCTTGACCTGCCGGCGCGCGCCATCGAGCGCGCCATCGCTGAGCTCCTGCCGGCGCATATCGGGAAACTCGTCGATATCGGCAGCGGCACCGGCGGACTGCTGGAATTGCTGGCCGAGCGCACCGGGCATGCGCTGGGCCTCGATGCCAGCCGCGAGATGCTGGCGCTGGCCCGCGCCCGCCTGGCCGAACGCGGCATCGCCGGCCACTGTGCCGTGCGCCAGGCCGATCTGTACCGCCTGCCGCTGGCCGATGGCAGCCAGGACGTGGCGACCATGCAGATGGTCCTGCACTATGCCGAGGAACCCGCCGCCGCGATCGCCGAGGCCGCCCGCGTGCTGCGGCCCGACGGCATCCTTCTGGTCGTGGACCTCGCCCCGCATGACCGGGCCGAGGTGATGTCGCGCCACGCCCATCGCTGGCCCGGCTTTGAGGATTCCGTCATCGACCAATGGTTCACTGCCGCGGGTTGCACGCTGCGGCAGTCCCGCCAAATCCCCGGCGCCATGGCCGTCCGGCTATGGACAGCGCAGCGCCAGCCCGCCCACGCCCACACTCCCGAACCCGCTCTGGAACTCTAAGCCATGTCCCGTCCGCATCTTCTCGAAGCCCTCGCCCGCCAGGTCCTGCTCTGCGACGGCGGCATGGGCAGCCGCGTCCAGGCCGCCAATCTCGATGTCGAAAAGGATTACTGGGACAATGAGAACTGCACCGAGATCCTGAACCTCTCGCGGCCCGACCTCGTGCGCGAGATCCATCGCGGGTATTTCGAGGCCGGCGCCGACATGGTGCTGACCAACACCTTTGGCGGCTCGCCGATCACGCTGGGCGAGTTCGACCTGACATCGAAGACCGACGAGATCAACCGCCGTGCGGTCGAGTTGGCGCGCGAAGCGGCGGAGAGTTTTTCCGATGGCCGCCACCGCTTCGTCATCGGCGATATCGGGCCGGGCACCAAGCTGCCCAGCCTCGGCCACATCAAATATGACGAGCTGGAGGCGGCGCTGACGCAGCAATGCCGCGGCCTGGTCAATGCCGGCGTGGATGCGTTGCTGACTGAAACCAACCAGGACACGCTCTTCATCAAGGCCGCGGTGAATGCGGCCAAGACCGCCATCCGCGAAGCCGGCAGCACCATCCCCATCTTCGTGCAGGTCACGGTGGAGACCACCGGCACGCTGCTGGTCGGGCCCGACATCGCCGCCGCGGCCACCGTGATCCATGCGCTGGATGTGCCGCTGCTCGGCCTGAACTGCGCCACCGGCCCGCAGGAGATGCAGGAGCATGTCCGCTGGCTCAGCCAGAACTGGCCCGGCCTGGTGTCGGTGCAGCCCAATGCCGGCCTGCCGGAGCTGGTGGATGGAAAAACCCACTACCCGCTCGATGCCGCCGACATGGCGGTGTGGATGGAGCGTTTCGTGACCGAATTCGGCATGAACCTGATCGGCGGCTGCTGCGGCACTGACAACCGGCACATCACCGCGCAGGATGCGATGCTGCGCCGCCTCGGTGGCGCGGCGCTGCGCCCTGCGCCGGTCGCCCGCAAGCACCACTGGGCGCCCTCGGTGGCCTCGCTCTACGGCGCCGTCAGCCTGCGGCAGGAGAACAGCTATTTCTCCATCGGCGAGCGCTGCAACGCCAATGGCTCCAAGGTCTGGCGCGAGCGGCAGGAGAAGCAGGATTGGGACGGCTGCGTCGCCATCGGCCGCGAGCAGGTGGCCGAGGCCTCCAACTCGCTCGATATCTGCACCGCCTTCGTCGGCCGCGACGAGATGTACGAGATGAGCGAGGTG
>CAYNBM010000022.1:0-64906 GCA_964395305.1 uncultured Rubritepida sp. | reverse complement strand
GGGCGCCGGCACGGGCTCGGCCAGGCGGGGGATGGGCGGCGGCGGCGGTGGCGCGGCGGCTGGCGCGGGCGGTGGCGGTTCAGCCTCGGGTGCCGGCGGCGGTGCCACGCTGGGCGGCGCCTCGGGGCGCGCCGTGTCGCCCTCGGGCCCAGCCACGAGCGAGGCCTGGTTGGGCTGGTCCCACATCAGCTCCACGCCCTGCTCGGGAATCTCGCCCGGCGTCTCGGGCGTCATCCACCACAGCAACCCGCCCAGCGCCGCCCCATGCAACAGCATGGACACGACAAGCCCCAGGCTCCACCGGCGCCCGGTATCGACGCCGGAGCCAGGGCCGAACCGGGCCCGCGGCCCGGTCACAGCACCAGCACCCCGCTGTGCTTCGCCTTGCCCTCGGGCTCGACATGGATGGTGATCACCGCCTCCCCCACCTCGGCGCGCAGCGCGGCCTCGATGCGGTCGCAGATGACATGCGCGTCGGCCACCGTCATGGCGGCCGGCACCACCAGGTGGAATTCAATGAAGCTGTTGCGGCCGGCCTGGCGCATCCGCATGTCATGCGCCTCGATCGCGCCCTCGGCATTGGCTGCCACCACGCCACGGATGCGCGCCAGGGTTTCGGGCGGCGGCGCCTCGTCCATCAGCCCGGCGAAACTTTCGCGCATCAGTCCCACGCCGCTGAACAGGATATTGCCCGCCGTCAGCGCCGCCATCAGCGGGTCGAGCCAGACCAGCCCGGTCAGCGCCACCAGCATGATGCCGAGCAGCACGCCGCAGCTCGTCACCACATCGGAGAGCAGGTGCTTGGCATCCGCCAGCAGGGCCGGGGACCGCAGCGCCCGGCCGCGCTTGAACAAATGCCAGCACCAGCCGGCATTCATCGCCGTCGCCACCCCCGCCACCAGCAGCGCCAGGGCGGTGATCTCGGGGGTGCGCGGGTTGTTCCAGGCCGACCAGCATTCATGCAGGATGATGAAGGCGGCCACGAGGATCAGCGCGCCCTCCAGCACCGCGGAAAAATACTCGGCCTTGTGATGGCCATAGGGGTGATTGGCGTCGGCCGGGCGGGCGGAGAAGCGCACCGCCGCAAGTGCCGCCAGCGCCGCGGCCACATTCACCACCGATTCCAGCGCATCGGCGAAAAGCGCCACGCTGCCCGTCAGCCACCATGCCCCCAGCTTGAGCGCGAGCACGACCACGGCCACGAGCACGCTGCCCGCGGCGATATGGACAGCGTTGCTCATGGCGGCCTTTCGCATCGCGGCGGAACCTAGCCGAAACCCCGCCCGCTGCGAACCACGCGGGCGTCATCGAAGCTTCATCGCCGTGTCATGGGCACGCCATGCCGCCGCCCTACCACCCGCCCCGCGACAGTTTTGGATGGGTGGTTTGGCGCAGGGACTTTCGCTTTCAGGCATAGCCAAAAGCTTCGGCGCCACCAGGGTGCTGCGCGATGTCGCCCTGGACGTCGCCCCGGGCGAATTCGTCGCCCTCGTCGGCCCCTCGGGTTGCGGCAAGACCACCTTGATGCGCGTCGTCGCCGGCATCGAGACGCCGGATTCCGGCCAGGTCCGGATCGGCGGGCGTGACGTCACCGCGGCCCATCCCGGGGCGCGCGACGTGGCCATGGTGTTCCAGAGCTACGCGCTCTACCCCCACCTCACCGCCGCGCAGAACATCGCGGTGCCGCTGCTGATGCGAAGGCTGTCGCTGCTCCAGCGCATGCCGCTGCTGGGCGGCTTCATGCCCGGCAGCCGCGCCGCCCGCCGCGCCATTGCCGAGGATGTGGCCCGCATCGCCGCCCCCCTCGGCCTCTCCCAGCTTCTGGAACGCCGGCCGGCCCAGCTCTCGGGCGGCCAGCGGCAGCGCGTGGCGCTCGCCCGCGCCGTGGTGCGCGACCCCAGCGTCTTCCTGCTCGACGAGCCGCTCTCCAACCTCGATGCCGCGCTGCGCGTGGCGACACGGCGCGAAATCGTGGAGATCCACCGCCGCACCGGTGCCGCCACGCTCTATGTCACCCATGACCAGACCGAGGCCCTGACCATGGCCGACCGGGTGGCGGTGATGCAGGGCGGCGCCCTGCTGCAGCTCGGCACCCCCGCCGAGGTCTATGAAAACCCGGCCGACCTTCGCGTCGCAACCTTCATCGGCAGCCCCAGGATGAACGTGCTGGCCGCCATGCTGGGCGAGGATGGGCAGGTGCGCCTGCATGGCATCGGCACCGGCCTCTACAGCGCCGCGCGCGGCCCGGTGAGCCTGGGGGTGCGGCCGGAACACTGGCATTTCGGCGGCCCCTGGCAGGCCGAGGTGGTGGAGGTGGAGTATCTCGGCGACGCGGCATTGCTGCATGCCCGGCTGGGGGGGGAGGCGGTGGTGGTCCGCGCCGCTCCCGGCTTCATCGCCGAGCCCGGCAGCCAGGTGCCCCTGGGCTTCCAGGGCGGCCTGATCTTCGGCGCCGATGGCCGTCGCCTGCCGCTGCACGAGATGGCCCATGCGTAAGGGCGAGAGCCTGGCGGGCTGGCTGCTGACGCTGCCCGCCGCCCTGGCATTCCTGCTGTTGTTGCTGCTGCCCACCCTGGCCGCGGTGACGCTCGCCTTCACCGATTACGAGCTGGGCGAATGGCCGCCGAACTGGATCGGCACCGAGAATTTTTCCGAGATGTGGACCGACCGGGGTTTTCGCACCAGTTTCCGCAACACAGTGGTCTATGTCGCGATCGTGGCGCCCGTCTCGGTGCTGGGCGGGCTTGGGCTGGCGTTGCTGATCGAAAGCGCTGCGCGTGGCCGGGCCTTCTTCCGCGCCGTGTTCTTCCTGCCCGTCGTGTCACTCACCGTCGCCATGGCGGCGGCCTGGCAATACCTGCTGCACCCCACCATCGGCCCGGTGAATGCGGTGCTGCGCGAATTGGGCGTGGCCGGCCCGGCCTGGCTTTCCAGCTCCGACACGGTGCTGGTTTCGCTCGCCTTCATCGGCGTGTGGGAGGCGGTGGGCTTCAACATGGTGCTGTTCATGGCCGGCCTCACCGCCATCCCGAAGGAGCTGCGCGAGGCGGCGGCGGTGGATGGCGCGCAAACGGCCTGGGACCGGTTTCGCCTCGTCACCTGGCCCTTGCTGGGGCCGACCACCTTGTTCGTGGTGACGATCAGCCTGATCCGCTCGGTGCGGGTCTTCGACACGGTGGCGGTGCTGACCCGCGGCGGGCCGAACAAGGCCTCCGAAGTGCTGCTCTACACCATGTACACCGAGGGTTTCACCTATCTCCGCCTGGGGTATTCGGCGGCGATCACCCTGGTCTTCCTGGTCATCGTGCTCGGGCTGATGCTGCTGCAGACGCGGGTGATGGATCGGCGGGTGCATTATGGGTAGCGCGGTGCGGCTCGCGGTCCTGTCCGCCCTCGGCCTGTTCATCCTCATGCCCTATATCTGGATGGTCTCGGCTTCGCTGAAGCCGACGGACGAGATCTTTCGCGCCTCGCTCACCCTCATCCCGGAAACCTTCGCGGCCGCCGAGAATTTCGGCCGGGTCTTCGCCCGGGTGCCGGTGGTGGATTACCTGGTGAACGGCGTCATCGTCTGTGGCGGCATCCTGTTCTTCCAGCTGCTCTTCGCCGTGCCCGCCGGCTATGCGCTGGCAAAGCTGCGCTTCGCCGGGCGGGAATGGGTGTTCGGCGCCGTGATGCTGGGCCTGCTGGTGCCGCCGCATGTGCCGGCGCTGCCGCTTTATGCCGGGCTCTCCGCGCTGGGCTGGTTGAACACATTTGGCGCGCTGATCGTGCCGTCCACCATTTCGGTCTTCGCCATTTTCCTGTTCCGGCAATTCTTCAAATCCTTGCCCGATGAGCTGATCCATGCCGCGCGCATCGATGGGATGAGCGAACTCGCCATCGTCTGGCGCGTCATCCTGCCCAATGCGCTGCCGGCGGCGACCGCCTTCGCCATCTTCTCTGTCGTGGCGCATTGGAACGACCTGTTCTGGCCGCTGATCGTCGTCACCGGCCATGAGCGCGCCACGCCCGCACTGGGCGTCCTCTACTTCCGCACCGAGGAGGCGGGCGATGATTTCGGCGCCCTGATGGCTGCCTGCGCCCTCATGACTGCGCCCCTGGTTCTGGCCTTCCTCGTCGCCCAGCGCCGCTTCGTTGAAGGCATCGCCACCACCGGATTGAAGGGATGACCATGTTCTTACGCCGCACGCTGCCTTTCCTCGCCCTGCCCGCCCTGGCACAGGCCGCCACCGAGATCACGGTGCATGTCCCCCAGCCCGTGATCTTTCGCGAAAGCTTCGATGCCATCGCCGCGGCCTTTGCCCGGAATGAGCCGACCATCCGGATCAACTGGGTGACCACGCCGAATTATGAGGAGGGCATGCAGCTCATCCTCCGCCAGGCCGCGACCAACCTGGCCGTGGACCTCTCCTATCAGGGCTTCAACCGTCTGCGCCTCTTCGCCGAACGCGGCATCGCGCAGGATCTGTCGCCGCTGCTGGCGCGCGACGGCAACCCCGCCGCCGCCGGCTATACGCCGCAGATCCTGGGCCTCGCCCATTTCGGCGGCATTCAGGCCGGCCTCGCCTACGCCGCCTCCAACCCGATCTGCTACTTCAACGCCGACCTGGTGCGCCGCGCCGGCGGCAATCCCGATGCGATGCCGACGAACTGGGACGACACCATCCGCCTCGCCGCCCGGATCAAGGCGCTGGGCGATGGCATCGAGGGCATGGTCTATACCCTGGGCGGTGAGGATTGGATGTTCTCCGCGCTGCTGTTCAGCCATGGCGGCCGCATGCTCAGCGAGGATGAGCGCGAGGTCGCCTTCGCCGGGCCCGAGGGGCTGGCCTCGGTGCGGCTGCTCGACCGTTTCGTGAAGCAGGGTGGCATGGCGCCGCTGAACGGCGAGGCCGCCTCCCAGGCCTTCGCCGCCGGCCGGCTGGGCATGATCTTCGCCAGCACGGCCCGGCTGCGCGGCACCATCCAGCAGGTCGGCCGGAATTTCGAACTGCGCACCGGGAAGATGCCGGTGATTGACGACGCGAACGGCCGCCTGCCCACCGGCGGCGCCGCCGGCATGCTGACGGCGCGCGACCCGGCCAAGCGCGAGGCCGCCTGGAAATTCCTGCGCTTCAGCACGAGCGCCGAGGGCACCACGCTCATGGTGCGCAACACCGGCTATGTGCCGATGAACCAGATCGCGATCGATGATCCGCGCTGGCTGGGCGAATTCTACCGTGACAACCCGCTGTTCCAGGCCGCCACCAGCCAGGCCGGGCGGATGATCCCCTGGTATCCCTTCCCCGGTGCCAATTCGGTGCGGATCACCCAGTCCATCGTCGATCACCTCGCGCGCATCGTCGAGCAGCGCGCCAGCCCTGAGACCGTGCTGGCGGAGATGGCGGGCGATGTCCGTCGCCTGCTGCCGCGCGCCCGCGGTTGAGGCGCCCGGCCATGCTCGCCCGCCGCACCCTGCCGCTGCTCGCCCTGCCCGCGCTCGCCCGGGCGCAAGGGGCGACCGAGATCACCGTGCACTACGCCCAGCCCGTGATCTTCAAGGAAAGCTTCGACGCGATGGCCGCCGCCTTCGCGACCGTCGAGCCCGGCATCCGCATCAACTGGATCACCACGCCGAGCTATGATGACGGGCTGCAACTGGTGCTGCGTCAGGCCGTCACCAACAACCTGACCATTGACCTCAGCTACCAGGGCTTCAACCGTATGCGCGCATTGGCCGAGCGCGGGCTCGCGCTGGACCTGCTGCCACTGCTGCTGCGCGACGGCGACCCGGCGGCGATGGGCTATTCGCCGGCCATGCTCTCCCTCGCCCATGCGGGGGGCTTTCAGTGTGGTCTGGCCTATGCCGCCTCCACCGCCATCACCTTCTACAACACCGAGCTGGTGCGCCGCGCAGGCAGCGACCCCGAGGCGATGCCGACGGATTGGCCGGCGATGATCCGCCTTGCCGCCGCCATCCGCGCGCTGGGCGGCAGCACGGAGGGGATGTTCTTCTCCTGGCCCGGTTCGGAATGGATGTGGTCCGCCCTGCTGCTCGGCCATGGCGGGCGGATGATGGGCGAGGATGAGCGCGACATCGCCTTCGCAGGCCCCGAGGGGCTGGCCGCCAACCGCCTGCTAGACCGCATGGTGAGGGAGGGTGGCATGCCCAACCTGACCCAGCAGGCGGCGGCGCAGGCCTTCGCTGCCGGCCGCCTTGGCATGTTCTTCTGGACCACAGCGGCACTGCGCGGAACCCTCCAGCAGGTCGGCCGCAATTTCCGCCTGGGCACAGCACCCATGCCGGTGATCGACCCGCTGCGCGGCCGGCTGCCCACCGGCGGCGCCGGCGGCATGATCCTGGCGCGCGACGCCGCCCGGCGGGAGGCGGCGTGGAAGTTCCTGCGCTTCTCCACCTCCGCCCAGGGCACCAGCCTGATGGTGCGCAACACCGGCTATGTGCCGACCAACCAGCTGGCGATCGACGACCCGCGCTGGCTTGGTGATTTCTATCGCGACAATCCGCTGTTCCAGGCCGCCACCCGCCAGGCCGGCATCATGGGCCCCTGGTTCGCCTTCCCCGGCGCCAATGGCGTGCGGATCACCCAGACGCTGGTGGATCATCTCGCCCGCATCGCCGAGCAGCGCGCCAGCCCCGAAACCGTCCTGGCCGAGATGGCCGGCGATGTCCGTCGCCTCTTGCCGCGCGCCCGCGGCTGAACCCCCGAAAAGGAGCACCACCCATGATCACCCGCCGCAGCCTGGCCGCCCTGGCCCCCAGCGCCCTCGCCCTGCCAGCCCTGGCGCAATCCGCCACCGAGATCACCGTGCACTACGCGCAGCCGGTGATCTTCAAGGACAGCTATGACGCCATCGCCGCGGAATTCACCAAACGCGAGCCGAACATCCGGATCAATTTCGTCACCACCCTGAATTATGAGGAGGGCATGCAGCTCATCCTCCGTCAGGCCGCGACCAATCTGGCGGTGGACCTCTCCTACCAGGGCTTCAATCGCCTGCGGCTCTTCGCCGAGCGCGGCATCGCCCAGGACCTGTTGCCCATGTTGCGCGCCGAGGGCGAACCCGCCGCCATGGGCTATTCGCCCACCATGCTGGCGCTGGCGCATTTCGGCGGCATTCAGGCTGGCCTCGCCTATGCCGCCTCCAACCCGATCTGCTTCTACAACGCCGATCTGGTGCGCCGCGCCGGGGGCAACCCCGACGCGATGCCGACCGATTGGGCCGGCATGCTCACACTCTCCGCCCGCATCAAGGCGCTGGGCGGCGGCACCGAGGGCATGCACTACGCCTGGTCGGGCGATGACTGGATGTTCTCCGCCCTGCTGTTCGGCCATGGCGGCCGGATGCTGACGCCCGATGAGCGCGACGTGGCCTTCGCCGGCGCCGAGGGGCTGGGCGCGCTGACCCTGCTCGACCGCATGGTGAAGGATGGCGGCATGGCCAACCTCTCGCGCGACGCGGCGCAGCAGGCTTTCGCCGCCGGCCGCCTGGGCATGTTTTTCTGGACCACGGCCGCCCTGCGCGGCACCATGCAGCAGGTCGGTCGCAACTTCGAACTTCGCACTGGCCCGATGCCGATCATCAATGCCGAACTCGGCCGCCTGCCCACCGGGGGTGCGGCCGGCATGCTGACGGCGCGCGACCCGGCGAAGCGCGAGGCCGCCTTCAAATTCCTGCGCTTCTCGACCTCGGCCGAGGGCACGACCTTGATGGTGCAGAACACCGGCTACGTCCCCACCAACCAGCTTGCGATCGACGAGCCGCGCTGGCTGGCCGAATTCTACCGCGCCAACCCGCTGTTCCAGACGGCGACGCGCCAGGCCAATATCTCCATCCCCTGGTACGCCTTCCCCGGTGCCAATTCGGTGCGGGTGACGCAGACCATGGTGGATCAGCAGGCCCGTATCGTGCAGCAACAGGCGTCGCCCGAGGTGGTGCTGGCCGATATGGCCACCGAAGTTCGCCGACTGCTTCCCCGCCCGCGCGGCTGAGGGTAAAGCGCCGGCATGATCACCCGCATCGCCCAGGTCAGTGACGCCCACCTCTCCCCCACCCGGCCGTTCTTCGCGGAGAATTTTGCCCGCGTGGCCGAGGCGGTGCGGGGGGCGAAGCCTGATCTGGTGCTGGCCACCGGCGATCTCTCGCTCGATGGCGCGGACAGCGATGCGGATCTGGAACATGCGGTGGCGGCGCATGCCGCCATCGGCCGGGAATGGCTTTGCGTTCCCGGCAATCATGATGTGGGCGATGAGGCCATATTGCGCGGCCGCCAGCCGGTGAACGCCGCCCGGCTGGCGCGTTGGGCGCGGCTGGCCGGGCCCTCTGCCTGGGTCCATGACATCCCGGGCTGGCGGCTGATCGGCTTCGACACCCAAAGCCTGATGGTCGATGAGGCGCAATGGGCGGTGATCGAGCACGGCATGGCTGGCGTGGGCGCAAGGCGCGTCGCCTTCATCCAGCACAAGCCGCTGGCCGAGCATTTTGTCAGCGACACCGCGGTGAACTACTGGCCGGTGCTGCCCGAACCCCGGGCGCGCCTGCTGGCCCTGGGCCGCCCTGCCCTGGTGCTCAGCGGCCATGTCCATCAGTGGCGCGAGCGGGTGGCCGATGACATCGCCCAGATCTGGGCACCCTCCACCGGCTTTATCGTGGGCGATGCCTGGCAGGCGAATCTGGGCGAAAAACTGCTGGGCTGGGTGGAGCATGACTTCCATGCCGATGGCAGCCACCACGCCCGTCTGCGGCTCGCCGAGGGCTCCCCCCTGCACGATATCGGCCTGATGCCCGAGGTTTACGGTGGTTTGGCCGGATAGCTGAGCGCCGCCGCTGGGGTGCCAGCGGCTGGCGTTCGGGCCATTCCTCGATCAGCCGGGCCGGTCACGCGGCATCACTCCGATGCGCAGCGCGAAGGCCTCAAGGATCGCCTTCTCGCGCCTGATTCATCGAGCTTTCATCTCAAAGCGCGATGGTTGGGGCTGTGCCCAACCCCATGTTCATCGCCGCTGCGCCATCGGCCGGCCAACCCCAGCCCGCCCAGCGCTTGCCCACCACGCGTGCGGGCGCCCCGGCCTTCGCCGCGCTGCTGGGCGGGCGGATGGATGCCGCCGCTCCCGGCAGCCCAGCCGATTCTGCCTGGCAGGCCGCGCCCAACGCCGATTTCCGCCATCGCATCGCCCAGGCCGAACGCAGCGCGGAGCATGCGCGCTCCGGCTACGGCCTGCGCAACGCCAGCTCCGGCGCGCTGGGGCGCTACCAGTTCCTGCCTTCCACCCTGGTCGATATCGGCTGGCGCGGCGCCGATGGCGCCTGGAGTGCCGTGGCACAGCGCCAGGGCGTGAGCAGCGACGCTGATTTCCTCGCCCGCCCCGCGGCGCAGGAGGCGGCGATGAGCGCCTATCTGCGCCGCGTCGAAACCCAGCTGGAGCGCAATGGCAGCGCTGGCCGGCAGGGTGAGGTGCTGCGCGGCGTGGCCGGGCAGGAGATCACATTGACCGAGGCGGGGCTGGTGGCCGCGGCCCACCGGCGCGGCGCCGGCGCGGTGGCGCGCTGGCTGCAGCACCGCACGGCCACGCCGGACGCGCCGCTCTCGGCCGCGCAGCGCAATGTCTATGCCCAGGTCGAACGACGGGTGCAGGACTTCGCCGCCGTGTCCTATGCGCCGCAGCGCGCACCCGCGGCCGTGCCGGCGGGAACAATGGTGGCGGCGAACCGGCCCCGGTCCTGATCCCGGTGCCGGCCCCCGGGCATCAGAGCAGCACCAGATCATCCCGATGGATCAACTCATCGCGTCCGCGCCAGCCCAGCAGCGCCTCGATCTCGGCGCTGCGATGGCCGGCGATGCGCTGGGCATCGCTGGAATCATAGGCGCTGAGGCCGCGCGCCAGCTCCTCGCCCGAGGCCGCCCGCACGCTCACCGCATCGCCGCGCTGAAAACTGCCCTCCACCGCCCTCACGCCCGCCGGCAGCAGGCTGCGGCCCTGGCGCAGCGCCCGCGCCGCACCGTCATCCACCACCAGCACGCCCAGCGGCGCCAGGCTGCCGGCGATCCAGCTCTTCCACGCATTGCGGCCATCCGGCGCGGCCTGGAACCAGGTGCAGCGCGCGCCCGCCGCCAGCGCCGCGATGGGGTTGGGAATATCGCCGCGCGCGATGGCCATGGCGCAGCCTGCGCCGGTGGCGATGCGTGCCGCGATCAGCTTGGTGCGCATGCCACCGGAGGAATAGCCCGGCGGCGGCTCGCCCCCCATGGCCATGATCTCGTCGGTGATGCGCTCGACCACCGGCAGATGCGCGGCGGCGGGATTGTTCCGCGGGTCGGCGGTGTAGAGGCCGTCGATGTCGGAGAGCAGGATGAGCGCATCGGCGCTGATCATCTCTGCCACGCGCGCGGCCAGGCGGTCATTGTCGCCGAAGCGGATCTCGGCGGTGGCCACGGTATCATTTTCGTTGATCACCGGCACGCAGCCGAATTCGAGCAGCGTGCCCAGGGTGGCGCGGGCATTGAGGTAGCGGCGGCGATCCTCGGATTCGGCCAGCGTCAGCAACACCTGGGCGGCGTTCATGCCGTGGCCGGCGAGGGCTTCCTGCCAGGCACCGGCGAGGCGGATCTGGCCGACGGCGGCGGCAGCCTGCTTTTCCTCCAGCTTGAGGACGCGCTTGGTGAGGCCGAGCGCGCGGCGGGCGAGCGCCACGGCGCCGGAGGAGACCAGCACGACCTCGGCGCCGCGGGCGCGCAGGGTGGCGACATCGGTGGCAACGCCGGCCATCCATTCGGCGCGCGGGGTTGCTGTTTTAGGGTCGACGACGAGGGCGGAGCCGATCTTGATGACGATGCGGCGGGCTTGGGAGAGGGTCACGAGCGATCCGAGAAGATGTCGATATAGGGCTGATAGACGTAAATGCGGTCACGCTTCTGGCCGGTTGCCTCTACAAGCATGCCAGCCTGCTCCAATGCCTCGATCAGGCGGGTTGCGGTCGGGAAGGAGACTTCCAAGTCTGTTGCCGCCTGCGAGATCGTGACGTAGGGCCGTTTGTAGAGCCGATCCAGCAATCGGAACGCCCTGCCGGCGCTGATGTCGCGGCGATCCGCGATCTCGGTCCGGTGCTTCTCTCGCAATGCAACAATCTGCCGAGCCCTGCCTTGCGCGTCGATTGCGGTTTCCAACACGCCTTGCAGGAAGAATTCCACCCATTCCTCCCATTCCCCACGGTCACGTATGGCTTGCAGTTTCTGATAATAATCGGAACGATGTTTCTTGAAATAGGCCGAAAGATACAACACGGGTCGGCGTAGAAGCTTCATTTCAGCCAATAAGAGGCTGATCAGTAAGCGGCCACAGCGGCCATTTCCGTCGGCGAAGGGATGAATTGTTTCGAATTGGGCATGTGCCAAGCCAATGCGGATCAACGGCGGATCGCCAAGCTCGGGATCGGCATGGATGTAACCTTCAAGCGCCGCTATCGCTTCTTCGACGGCTTCGGGTGGAGGTGGAACAAAGGTCGCCTCATGAATGCCAGCCCCGTCGGCCCCAATGAACACCTGGTGATTGCGGAATTCGCCAGGCATCCGATGACCACCACGCGCTCCGCGCATCAGCCGGCGATGCATTTGGCGGATCAGTCGAGCGGACACGGGTATGCGCTGGAGCAGCCTCATGGCGCCGTTCAGCGCGGCGACGTAGTTCGAGACCTCTGAAACATCCGATGACCGGCCGGGCTCCACCCCGGCTTCTTTCCGAACCAGATCGTCCAAAGAGGATTGCGTGCCCTCGATCTGGCTCGATAACACAGCTTCACGACGCACGTATGAATAGACGAAGCGGTCGGGGTCCGGCAGCAGGTCCGTCGCACTGTCCAGGCCAGCGACCGCCCGGTCAGCCTGAGACAGCAGCCTGATAAGCGCACCGGTCATGACGAGGGGCGGCTGAGGCGGGAGATTAATGGGCAGAAAAGCCCTATAACCCTGCAGTTGTCTCACATAGCTGCCGGTGACACGCGTTGGCGCTGACATGTACGAGCAGGTTCCGATTCGCTGTTGACGCCCATAAACATAAGGGGCGCCATCTCGTCCAGTGTTAACGCAATGCTTTAATAAGGGGCCTTAGCCTTTTCCTCGGCGATCACATCGGCCAACTTGCGCAGCAGTTGCGGCACATTCTCCCCCGTCGCCCCGGCCGTCAGCATCACCGGCTTGCCGGAAGCGCGCTCCAGCGCCTTGATCCGGCTGGTCCGCGCCTGGGCCGTCATCGCGTCGGTCTTGTTCAGCACAAGCACCTCCGGCCGGTCGGCCAGCCCGCCGCCATATTCCTCCAGCTCGTTGCGGATGGTGCGGTAGGCGCCGGCCGGGTCCGCGGCCGTGCCGTCGATGAGGTGCAGCAGCACAGCACATCGCTCGACATGCCCGAGGAAGCGGGTGCCCAGCCCCGCACCCTCGCTCGCACCCTCGATCAGCCCGGGGATGTCGGCGATAATGAATTCTTCCTGATGGTTCAGCCGCACGACGCCGAGCTGCGGGTGCAGCGTGGTGAAGGGGTAGTCGGCGATCTTCGGCCGCGCGGCCGAAACCGCGGCCAGCATGGTCGATTTGCCGGCATTGGGCAGGCCGACCAGGCCGACATCGGCGATCAGCTTCAGGCGCAGCCAGAGCCAGCGCTCCTCGCCCGGATAGCCCTTGTCGGCCCGGCGCGGCGCCCGGTTGGTGCTGGTCTTGAAATTGGCATTGCCGAAGCCGCCATCACCGCCGCGCGCCAGCAGGGCTTCCTTGCCCGGCTCGTCGAGGTCGGCCACCAGGGTCTCGCGGTCCTCGGCCAGGATCTGGGTGCCCACCGGCACCTTCAGGATCACGTCGTCCGACGCAGCCCCGGTCCGGTCGGACCCCGCGCCATTGCCGCCCTTGCGCGCCTTGAAATGCTGGGCGTAGCGGTAGTCGATCAGCGTATTCAGCCCATCCACGGCCACGGCATAGACATGCCCGCCACGGCCACCATTGCCGCCATCGGGCCCGCCATATTCGATGAAACGCTCGCGCCGGAAGGCGACGACGCCGTCGCCGCCGTCGCCGCCCTTCACATAGACTTTCGCTTCATCGAGGAACTTCATGGTCTTCATCGCCGTGCAGGTGCCGAGCCGCCATGGCGCGGGCGCCCCCTATAGCCCGAAAGCCGGGTGTGGTGGGGCCAGAAACGAAAACGGGGGCCACTGGGGCCCCCGCTCAAAGCACGCAGAACGCGCGGGAGGCTTATTCGGCGGCCAGCGCCATCGGCACCACGGAGACATGCACGCGGCCCTCGGCCTTGCGCTCGAACTTCACATGGCCTTCGACCAGCGAGAAGATCGTGTGGTCGCGGCCCAGGCCGACATTGTTGCCAGGCTTCATCTTGGTGCCGCGCTGCTTCACCAGGATATTGCCGGCCAGCACCTTCTCGCCACCAAATTTTTTGACCCCAAGCCGCTGGCCAGGAGAGTCGCGGCCGTTGCGCGACGAGCCGCCTGCTTTCTTGTGTGCCATGGGAGTGTCTCCTTAAGCGGCGATGGCGCTGATACGCAGCACCGTCTCATGTTGGCGATGACCGCGCTTGCGGCGGCTGTTCTTCCGGCGACGCTTCTTCAGCATCAGGATCTTCTCGCCACGCGCCTGCTCCAGCACGGTGGCGGTGACGGTCGCGCCCGGCACCACAGGGGCGCCCAGCACCAGACCGGCTTCGGTGGAAACTGCCAGCACGTCATGGAAGGTGATGGTGGCGCCGGCTTCGGCCTCCAGCTTCTCAACCCGCACAACGCCATTCGGCACCACCCGGTATTGCTTCCCGCCGGTGCGGATCACTGCGAAACTCATGGAAAACCCCAAGCAACGGTCAAACAGACATTGTCAAACGGAAATCAGGCCGGGACCGCAGGACGGCGCCGACCGGAGGCGGGTGTGTAGCGCCGGCGGGGCCGCCAAGTCAACGGCTTGGTGGTGAGCCTGGCCCTGGGCAAGGCGCTGCCTGCCGCAGACCCCATCCGCCAAGGGCCTGAGGCCCTTGTATCCCATGAAAAAGCCGGGGGAGGGGGGCCTCTCCCTTGCTTCATTCTCCGGCGGTCCAGGGGTCCCTGACCCCTGGTGGGTGGGGTCCGGGGAGGGCAAAGCCATCCCCGGGGTCACCTGCGCTACCTGGGCGGCGGCGGCAGTGGCATCCGGCTCACGCTCCGGCTGCCGCCCGTGCTGGGGCTGGCACGGCGGCTGGGGCTGGGTGCGGGGGCATTGTCGGCCACCGGCACCGGCCCTGGTGCCGCGCTGCCATAGCGGGCGAGGACGGCGCGCAGCGGGTCGGCGCCCGGATTGTGCGCGGCCACCTGCACCACGATCTGCCGCGCCGAGAGGTCTTGCCCGTAATAGGCGGCGTTCCATTCCGAACGCGAGGACAGGATGGTGCCATCCAGCGCCACGCCGGCGAAGAGCCCGCGGGAGCGCGACACGGTCACGATATCGGCGCCGAGATTGGCGGTCGTCGCCCCCTGCACCGAACCGCCATAGGCCGCCACCGCCACCGAGGCATCGGCGCCGAATTTGAACTGGCTGTCCAGCATCGCGTTCAGCCCGCGGTCGCTGCGGATGATCAGCAGCGTCTGGCTGTCCTGGACGCCGAACTGGAAGCCGATATTGGCCGAGCCGAGCGAGAAGAAGGCCGGCGAAGACCAGCCGCCGGAGCCGTCGCGCCCGACCAGCACGCAACCGCCGCCCTCGCCGCCGCCGAAGAAGGCGGCGCGGAAGACGCGCGGGCAGACCATCACGGCGCGGGCGTTGCGCAGCAGCGAGGCGGCGCTGAGCAGGTCGCGGTCATTGCCCAGCAATTCCTGCACGGCCAGGGTCGAGCGGTCGACCAGGGCCTGCGGCTCACCGGTGCCCGGCGTACCCGCACAGGCCGAAAGCCCCAGGGCCACTAGGCCCAATGCGATGAGACGACGCATGAAATCCCCCTGCCAAACTGTTCTGGCAGCGCGATTCTACCGCGTGGCGGCGCGTCGCGACAAGCGGATACCGCTAGGCCTGCCGGGCAACGAAACGTTCCAGCCAATGGATGGTGTAATCGCCGGCCTGGAATTCCGGGTCGTTCATGATGCGGGTATGCAGCGGGATGGTGGTCTTGATGCCGTCCACCACCATTTCCGCCAGGCAGCGCCGCATCCGGGCGATGGCCTGGGCGCGGGTCGCGCCATGCACCACAAGCTTGGCCACCAGGCTGTCGTAATGCGGCGGCACGGAATAGCCGGAATACAGCGCGCTATCGACGCGAACGCCGAGGCCGCCCGGCGCGTGATAGGTGTTCACGCGGCCAGGAGAGGGCGCAAAGGTTTCGGGGTCTTCGGCGGTGATGCGGCATTCGATGGCGTGGCCGCTGAAGCTGATGTCGCTCTGAGTGTAGCCAAGTTCCTCGCCGGCGGCGACGCGCAGCTGCTCGCGCACCAGATCCACGCCGCAGACCATTTCGGTGACGGGGTGTTCGACCTGCAGACGGGTGTTCATCTCGATGAAGGCGAATTGCCCGTCCTGCCAGAGGAATTCCAGCGTGCCGGCATTGCGGTAGCCGAGTTCACGCAGGCCGCGCGTGACATTGGCGCCGAGTTCGTCGCGCTCCGCCCCGCTCAGCGCCGGGCTGCCGGCCTCCTCCACCAGCTTCTGGTGGCGGCGCTGCAGGGAGCAGTCGCGCTCGCCGAAATGCACGACATTGCCGTGGGTATCGGCCAGCACCTGCAATTCGATGTGGCGCGGGCGGTCGAGGTATTTTTCGAGATAGACCTCGTCATTGCCGAAGGCGGCCTTCGCTTCGGTGCGGGCGACGCGCCAGGCTTCCTCCAGCTCCTCCTCGGAATGGGCGACCTTCATGCCGCGCCCGCCACCGCCGGCGGCGGCCTTGATGATGATGGGGTATTTGATCTCGGCCGCGATGGATTTCGCCTCTTCCAGCGTCTCCAACGCGCCCAGGCTGCCCGGCACCAGCGGCACGCCCAGCTTGCGCATCGCGTCCTTGGCGGAAATCTTGTCGCCCATCATGCGGATGTGTTCGGGCTTCGGGCCGATGAAGGCCAGGCCATGGGCTTCCACCATCTCGGCGAAATTGGCGTTCTCCGAGAGAAATCCGTAGCCGGGATGGATCGCCTCCGCCCCCGTGATGGCCGCGGCCGAGAGCAGCGCCGTCACGTTCAGGTAGGAATCGCGCGCCGCCGGCGGGCCGATGCACACGCTCTCATCGGCCAGCCGCACATGCATGGCGGAGGCATCGGCGGTGGAATGCACCGCCACCGTCCGGATGCCCATCTCCTGACAGGCGCGGTGGATGCGCAGGGCGATCTCACCGCGGTTGGCGATGAGAACCTTGGAAAAGGGCTTGATCATTCGACCAGCATCAGCGGTTCGCCATACTCCACCGGCGTGCCGGGCTCGATCAGGATACGGGTGACTGTCCCCGATTTCGGCGCCTTGATCTGGTTGAAGGTCTTCATCGCCTCGATCAGCAGCAAGGTCTGCCCGGCCGAGACCTGGCTGCCAACCTGCACGAAGGCGGGCGCCCCGGGCTCGGGCGAAAGATAGGCCACGCCCACCATCGGGCTGGTGACGGCGCCGGGGTGCTTGGGGTCGAATTCGGCCGAAAGCGTCGGCGCGGCCGCGGCCGGCGGTGGCGGCGCCATGGCCGGAGCGGGCATGGCTGCCGGGGCGGCGGCATAGGTGACGGCAGCGGCAGCGGGCATCACCCGGGCCACGCGGATCCGGCTATCCGCCTCGACCAGCTCGATCTCGGTGAGGTCGGTCTCGCGCAGGATTTTGGCGAGTTCGCGGATCGCCGCAGGGTCGAAAGTGATGCCCGAGCTCATGGTTCAGAGTTCCTGTTCATCGGCCAGAAGGCCGGCCATGGCGCGCAGCGCCAGCGCGTAGCCGCCAACCCCCAGCCCCGCGATCACCCCGGTGGCGACCTTGGAGATGAAGCTGTGATGGCGGAATTCCTCACGCTTGTGGATGTTGGTGATATGCACCTCGATCACCGGCTGATCGGCGATCAGCAGCGCATCGAGAATCGCGATGGAGGTGGTGGTGTAGCCGGCCGGGTTGATGATGATCCCCGCCGACCGGCCACGGCATTCCTGGATCCAGGACACCAATTCGCCCTCGATATTGGATTGCCGGAAATCGATGCCCAGCCCGAGTTCCAGCGCCGTCTCGGCGCAGAGGTTCTCGACATCGTCGAGCGTGGCGGTGCCGTAGATATGGGGTTGCCGCAGGCCCAGCATGTTCAGGTTCGGGCCGTTGAGGACCGTGATGGTTTTCATGAGCCTGCTTGCATCGAAAAAGGAGCGTTTGCGGTTAACACGCGCGGTCAAGCTGGGGCAAGTTAGAGGCCCGCGCCCTGCCAGCCCGGCGCCGGTTCCGCTGGCTCCGGCTGCAGCCCGGCGGCGGTGATGCCGGCGATGGCAGCGTATTCATCGCGGTCCGATGCATCGCCGGAAACCCCCACGGCGCCGATCGCCCGCCCCGCGCCATCGAGCACCAGCACGCCCCCGGGCACCGGAATGAACCGCCCCTCCGCGGCGGCGGCGATGGCGGATTGGAAGGCCGGGCGCTCACGCAGCCTGTCGCGGATCATCCGGCTGGAGATCCCCATCCCGAGCGCGGCATGGGCCTTGCCGCGGGCTATTTCGAAGCGCAGCACGCCGCAGCCATCCTCGCGCCGGAAGGCCACGAGCTGGGCGCCGGCATCGAGCACGGCCACCGCCAGCGGCAGCAGCCCCGCGGCCCGGGCGGCGGCGAGCGTGTGGTCGAGCATCGCCTCGGCCTGGGCGAGGGTGAGCGCGCTGCCGACGGGGACGAGGAAGTAGGGCTCATGCGCCACCGGTCAGCCCCCCGCCGCGCCGTCTCGGCTATTCGTCATCGCGCAGCGGGCGGCCATTGACGACCGGCCGGGCCAGGCCGCTGCCACGCGTCGAGATCGGGATGGATTTCACCCGCACCTCCGGCATCGGGCGCTTCAGGTCCAGGTGCAGCAACCCGTTGTCGAGCCAGGCACCCTCGACATCGATCCCCTCGGCCAGGACGAAGGCGCGCTGGAACTGGCGGGACGCGATGCCGCGATGGATGAAGATGCGGCCATCCCCCTCATCGCGCTGCCGGCCGCGGATCACCAGCTGGTTGTCCTCCTGCGTGATGTGCAGGTCGTCCATCGAGAAGCCTGCGACGGCGAGGGTGATGCGCAGCTTGCCATCGCCGGTCTGCTCGATGTTGTAGGGCGGATAGCCTTCCGAATTTTTTTGGACCCGGTCGAGCATCTGCTCAAGATGGTCAAAACCCAGGAAGAGCGGCGAACCGAAAACCGGCGAACGGGACAAAGGCTTCCCCCCAAAGGAGCGGATGATAGCGCGGCCCCGCAGGCGCCGCGCCTCAGACATGGCGAGCCATGCGATCCGTTGCAAGCCGGCGTGGCCGGCGGTAAGCCACTGGAATGAGCGAGACCTTGCCCATTCTCTACGTGCCCAGCCCGATCCTGCGGGCCAAGGCCAAGCCAGTGGGGCCCGGCGACGAGGAGCGTGTGCGCGCGCTGAGCGAGCGGATGCTGGCCACGATGTATGCCGCCCCCGGCATTGGGCTGGCGGCGCCCCAGGTGGGTGAATTGCTGCGCCTCGTGGTCATCGACATCGGCCCGAAGGAGGCGCCGACGCCCCTCGTGCTGGTCAACCCCGAGGTGGTGGCGGAGAGCCGGGAGATGGCTGTGCGCGAGGAGGGCTGCCTCTCCCTGCCGAATATCTTTGGCGATGTGAAACGGCCGTTTCAGGTCAAGGTGCGCTACCAGGCGCTGGATGGCAGCCGGCAGGAGATCGAGGGCGAGGGCCTGATGTCGGCCTGCCTGCAGCATGAGATCGACCATCTCAATGGCGTGCTCTTCGTGGATTACCTCAGCGCGCTGAAGCGCAACATGCTGCTGCGCCGGCTGGCGAAAGAGCTGAAGATGAAGCCGGCCTGAGCGTCGCCGCGCGGAAACCACGGGTTTCGGACAAATTCGAAAATCGGCGGCAAACCGCCATTTCCGCGGTTGTGGCGAATGCGGACAAATTGCCGGGCGTGGTGCCGCCGGCTGGCCCGTGGTGGTGGATTCGGTTGTTCAAACAGCAGGCGGCAGCTTAGCCGGCGGGGGCTGTTTTGTCAATATATTCCCGGGTCGGCGAGCCTTCGCGCCAGTGCGGGAGCGATGCCGGAGAGGGTGCGGCCGGTGGGCGGGGCGTAGCTGCCGGTGGCCGGGCGGGGCAGGCGCAGCCCGGCCAGGGCCTCCAGCAACCGCACGCCGCAGGCGATGCCGTCGAGCAGCGGCACGGGGGCGGTGAGGCGGGCACCCATGCCGGCCATGGCGGCGCCGCCCAGGACCACGCTGTCGGCGCCCTGGTCGACCAGGCCGAGGATGGCCTGCTGCACCAGGGCCGCCACGCCATCGGGGTCGGCCAGGGATTGCTGGGGGGTGGCGTCCACCCCGGCCAGGCCGGCGAGGCGGGCGGAAAAGCCGTGGCGGGCCAGCAGCTCCCGGTACATCTCCACGCCGCCGAAGGTGACGAGGCCGAAACGGCCGCCCTGGGTCATGGCGACGAGGCAGGCGGCCTCGGTCATGCCGAGGACGGGGCAGGGCATGAGGCTTCGGGCGGCGTCGAGCGCGGTGTCATGGCTGACGGCAAGGAGGACGCCATCGAGGGGTTTGTCCGCGTGTTCGGCCAGGAGTTCGAGCAGGGCATGGCCGGCGATGGCGTTTTCGACGCGGGTGGAAATGACGGCGGGGCCGAAACGGGGGGTGGCGGGGATGATGGTTGTGCCGGGTGAGGCGGCGGCGCGGGCTGCGGTGGCGCAGAGGGCGGTGATGGCCTCGGTGGTGTTGGCGTTGGCTAGGAGGAGGTTCATGGGGGGGAGGGTGCGGTCATTCCCGGCTGATGAAAAGTCCAGCTCATCTTGCTATCTCATGGCACGCGAAACACATTGCGGGGTGAGGAGCTGCCCGATGACCAGCCACACCATCAGCCTGACCGATCACTTCGACCGCTTTGTGGAGCGGAGCATTCGCGACGGCCGCTTCGCCGATGCCAGCGAGGTGGTGCGGGCGGGCCTGCAGCTGCTGGAACTGCGGGAGCGCGAGGTGGCGGCGCGGATGGCGGCGCTGAAGGCCGCCGCGGTGGAGGGTTTTTCTGCCCTAGAGCATGGTGACCACGTGCTTCTCGACGGCGAGCAGGCGTTGCGCCGAAAACTGCGCGAAGTGGGCCGGGCGGCCCGGGCGGGGGTTGCCAGCGCGGGGGGATGAGCCGCTTTCGGCTGTCCGGGCCGGCGTTGCGGGATATCGCGACGATCCTGGCCGAGAGCGCTGCGCGGTTCGGCGGTGCGGCGAGCGAGCGTTATGAGAGGCTGATCGCAACGGCGCTGATGGACCTTGCGGCCGATCCGGCGCGGCCGGGCAGCTGCGCGACGCCTGAGTTGGGGGAGGGAGCGCGCATCTACCACCTGCGCAGGAGCCGGCGACGCGCCGGCATGGGCATTGGGGCGGTCGGCACGCCGCGGCATTTTGTGGTGTATCGGGTGGTCGAGGCTGACGCGATTGGCGTTGCACGGGTTCTGCACGACAGCATGGATTTGCCCGCTCACTCGACGGTTGATTTTGGCGGGGGATGAGGGCGGGTGGCGGGGATGATGTTTGTCCCGCGGGCGGCGGCGGCGCGGGCTGCGGTGGCGCAGAGGGCGGTGATGGCCTCGGTGGTGTTGGCTTGGACGAGGTCCACAGGGGGTGCCCACTCAAATTTTTTGCTTAAGGTCCGAACGGTAGTTCTCAACTTTTGCCTCTCAAAGCGCACGATAACAAGCTACGCAAATATTCGGCATAGTGGATTATTTTTTAGAAGGGCAGGCCTCTCAATTTTTTTCAATTAAAGAAATTTCAATCGCATTTATTTCTGAATTACTAAAATGAAATTTTACGAGATTTTGTAAACTTTCAATGTTAACTAGGTGTGAAAACATTTTTGCAGTTACTGTACGATCGATGATAGAGCGACTTTCTAACACCTTACTTTGTAAATTATCGCCAGATGCTATTATATCTTCATATGATGTTCCGGTCTTCATGACAAAGCCCGCCATAAAATTAATTATGGGCCTAACTAGACCTTGTACCACTGCAAATCTTCTTTGTATTTTTTGGGATCGACTCATCATAGATTCCGATATTATAGCGTCAAAAGACTGTGTAATATGTTGGGTCCTTTTTACAATCTCACCTATATTAGCCGAGCTCGTTACAATCTGATTGAGTTCGATCAGTTCTGCGCGAACAGGCGCTAGCTCATCCCGCAAAGATATCAACGTCTCAAGTAATTTATTTCGACTGGACATCCTGTCCAAAACTATTGAAAGAAGCGGTGGCATTGAAAACGTACAATGTACTGGTGGAAGGTCGCCAATGGCCTTGTTCCATGAAATGTTAAGAGAACTGTAAAATCTTTTGTGGAACCCGTCACCACGCCTCGTTCGGAGCAGACGCGGATCAGTTAGATATGCTGGGATACCGTGCTGGCTGACCGATGAATTTATGGCCAAACAGACATCATCGCTCCAATAGGCATCACCAATATTAATTTCATTTATTGTTTTTTTTAAAAAAATACTCTTAGGCAAAGTACTTGAAACTACTTGAGCGCCTTCAATCTTTAGAAATTCAGGGGCAATTAAAAAATCGCGGGATTTAGCTAGCGCAAAAAGATCAAAGGCAAACTGGGTCCGGGCGCCGATATCTTGTCTTTCATATGAAATAAAACCGTTTCCGAAGTCAACCTTTGGTGCGGGAGATATTAAATGAACTATATTGTGTAACAAAATGGCTTGGAGGGCCATTTCAGCTCTTTCCAAGTCGTGTATGCTAGATATCCCCCCTTCAGCAATTTTACTCAGAGCAATTGCTGCAGCGATATCAGTAAATGCGACGCCCAAATCCGCATAATTTGTCGAATGAATTCCCACGACACGATATTGATCAACTGCTGTTGTAGCTACCCCCGTTGATGGAATGAATGAGGATGGTCCGGCGGTCAGGCCACGTGTCTCCTCGGGTCTTGTGACAACATAGACTGTATGGTCTTGTGACATCTATTTCCCTACCGACTCCGGATTCACATCCGAGTATCTGAATATTTTGGTGTGATTTTTCAAGATACCAACATTATTTTTGCTGGTGCATGCCTGAGCCGACGCTGTAAACCACGCTACTAACGACGCATAGCAGGCCTTGATCAGCCGCCCCCGATCTCGCCACACTCCCCCCATGCAAACCCCCGAAACCGCCCCCCTCGACCTCCCTCCGAGGCCGACACCATACTGGCCGGCCTCAAATCCGGGGTCGAATGTGAATCCCCCACCTTCGACGCTGCGGCCGTCAACCGCATGATGGCCATCGCCGCCCGCGAATTCGCCGTCGCCGGCGCCGTGGTCGAAACCAACTCCGGCCGCATGGGCCTGGGCGATTGCGTCCGCGCCCGCTTCCCCCACCATTCGGAAAAGCCCGGCATCCTCGCCAACGCTGCGTCCACGAGCGCTCATATCGCGCGGCCCTGCCCTACCTGAGAGAAAGCCTCGCCGTTTCGTCGCGTCCGCAGCAACGGATCATGCCCCAAAATGGCCCGGCGCCGATGTGCAAAAATCCCGGCATACGCAAAAGCATCCGCCTCAACGCCCGCCCGGCTGCCTCACCGGTTGCACATCCTTCCATGCCCGCTCCCCCGATCCGGGTGGCCCCCCGCCCCCCGCCCTGCTACCCTCCCACCTCACGCAGCATGGGAGACCACGCCATGGACGGCACGGATCTTCTGCCGGCACGGCACAAACTGACCGTGGACGATTATCATCGCATGGCCGAGGCCGGCATCCTGGCTGAAGACGACCGCGTGGAACTGATCGACGGAGAGCTTCTCGACATGGCGCCGATCGGCCAGGACCACGCCGCGACCGTCAACAAGCTGACCCGTGACCTGGTCATGGCCTTCGGGGACCGGGCCATCGTGTCGGTGCAAAACCCCCTCCGCCTGGACCGGCTCAATGAGCCACAGCCCGACTTCGCCGTGTTCCGCCCCCGCGCCGATTTTTACGCGACCGGCGAGCGACCCGGCCCCGCCGATACCCTTCTGGTGATCGAGGTCGCCGACACCTCGCTGCGCTACGACCGCAGCGTGAAGCTCCCGCTCTATGCCCGCAGCGGCATCGCCGAGCTGTGGATCGTCGATCTCCGCCGTCGGATGGTGGATGTTCACCGGTCGCCATCCGGCGATGGCTACGCGACGCTGGCGACCCATGGTCCGGACGCCACGGTCGCATTGTCGCAGGCGCCGGAGATCGCGGTGGCGTTGCGTCAGATTCTGGCATGAGAGAGCGGTAACCGGGCGCCTCGACCCCGCGGGGCACCGGGCCACAGGCCGCCCCTCGCCTGCGCTGCGGTTGATGGGCTCCACGCCCGATCTCAGCGTGACCCCATGGGCGCGAAGCCACCACAGGTCGCGTTGCCGCGGCGGCCCCACCACGTCCACAAAGGCTTGCCCAAGGCAACAAACCTCCCCCAACATCCCCCCATGCAAACCCCCGAAACCGCCCCCCTCGACCTCCCCTTCGACGCCGACACCATGCTGGCCGGCCTGAAAAACTGGGTGGAATGTGAATCCCCCACCTTCGACGCCGCGGCCGTCAACCGCATGATGGCCATCGCCGCCCGCGAATTCGCTGTCGCCGGCGCCGTGGTCGAAACCATCCCCGGCCGCATGGGCCTGGGCGATTGCGTCCGCGCCCGCTTCCCGCATCCCTCGCGCGAGCCGGGCATCCTGGTGCTGGCCCATCTCGACACCGTCCACCCCATCGGCACCCTCGCCAACGGCCTGGCCTTCCGGCGTGAGGGCGCAAAAGCCTTCGGCCCCGGCATCCAGGACATGAAGGGCGGCACCTACCTGGCGCTCGAAGCCATGCGCCAGCTCATGCGGGCCGGCCTGCCCACCTCCCGCCCCGTCACCTTCCTCCTGACCTCCGACGAGGAAATCGGCAGCCCCTCCACCCGCGACCTGATCGAGGCCGAGGCCGCCCGCCACGCCATCGTCCTGGTGCCCGAGCCCGGCCGCCCCGATGGCGGCGTCGTCACCGGCCGCTACGCCATCGCGCGCTTCAACCTCCGCACCACCGGCCGCCCCAGCCATGCCGGCGCCCGGTTGGGCGAGGGCCGCAGCGCCATCCGCGAGATGTGCAAGCAGATCATCGCCATCGAGGACATGACGACCGAGGCCTGCACCTTCTCCGTCGGCGTCCTCCATGGCGGCCAATGGGTGAACTGCGTCACCACCCACACCGATGCCGAAGCCCTGAGCATGGCCAAGCGCCAGGAAGACCTCGACGCCGCCATCGAGAAAATGCTCGCGCTGCGAAGCACCTCCAACGACGTCACGCTGGAGGTGAAGCGCGGCGTCACCCGCCCGGTGTGGGAGCCCGATGCGCGCGTTATGGCCCTGCACGCCCAGGCCAGCACCATCGCCGCGCGCCTCGGCTTTTCGGTCCCCGCGCAAAGCTCCGGCGGCGGCTCCGACGGCAATTTTACGGGTGCCATGGGCATCCCCACGCTGGACGGCCTGGGCGTGATGGGCGCGCTGGCCCATACGCTGGAGGAGCATATTGTCGTCGACAGCCTGGCCTATCGCGGCAAGCTCTTCGCCGGCCTTCTGCAATCGGTCTGAGCCGCGCGGCTCACATCACCGCGCGGCGATAGAGATGCCAGGTGGCATGGCCCAGGACCGGCAGCGCGACCGCAAGGCCGACGAACAATGAGGCCATGCCCAGGGCGAGCCCCAGGGCCACCACCAGGCCCCAGCCCAGCATGACCTGCCGATTGTCCTGGAACGCCTGCCAGGAGGTGGCGATGGCGGTGCGCAGGCCGACATTGCGGTCCAGCAGCATCGGGAAGGAGAAGCTGCTGATCGCCAGCACGAGCACCGCGAAGGCGAAGCCGGCGACATTGCCCAGCGCCAGCATCGCCAGCCCCGCGGCACTGCCGAAGACCTCGGCCAGCAATGCCCCCGGGCCGGCATGGGAGACGTCGCCCAGCGTCAGCAGGAAAATGCCGCGCGCCGTGAGCAGCCAGAGCCCGAAGATCGCCATCATGATCAGCCCCATGCCGATCATCGCCGGAAGGGCAGGGGATTGCAGCACGCGGAAGCAGTCGAGCCAGGAGGTGGCCGCCCCGGCCTCCCGCCGCCGGCTGATCTCGTAGAGCCCCAGCGCCGCCAACGGCCCCACCAGTGCAAAGCCCGAGAGCAGCGGCCAGACCAGCGGCAGCAGATCCCCGCCCGCCGCGGCGCGCGCGAGCACGAAGCCGAAGGCCGGGTAGATCACGCAGAGGAAGAGCAGCTGCGTGGGCGTGGCCAGGAAATCGACCCAGCCCGCCCGCAGGGCCGCCGGGATATCGGTCATGTCCAGCCGGCGCAGCCTGGGCGGCGCGTCGGAGATTGAGATGGAGGTAAAGGCTTCTGCGGCCATGCCGGGTGTCCTCGCTTCCGTGTGGAAGTCAGGCGACATGGCCCTGCAACAGGCCGCACGACCTGACGGGTGCGAGTTTAGCGCCGGACGCCCGCCAATAGCTGCAACATTTTTGTCAAGCCTGCGCGAACTGGGCGCGGCGAAATCCCTGCGCGAAGAGCAGGGCGGTGAGGTCGCCATGGTTCACCCGCGCCTGCACCTCGGCCTGCACCGTGGGCTTGGCGCGGAAGGCGACGCCCAGGCCCGCCGCCTTGAGCATCGGCAGGTCATTGGCGCCATCGCCCACCGTGAGCGTGCCCGCCAGGGGAATGCCGAGCGATTGCGACAGGCCCATCAGCTTCGCCAGCTTGGAATCGCGGTCCAGGATCGGTTCGGCCACCGTGCCGGCCAGCCGGCCATCGGTGATGACCAGCTCATTGGCGTGGTGTTCGTCAAACCCGACCAGCGCCGCCACCCGCGCGGTGAAGAAGGTGAAGCCGCCCGAGACCAGCGCCGCATGGGCGCCGGCGGCGCGCATGGAGGCGATCAGGGTGCGGGCGCCGGGCATCAGCTCCGTCGTCTCCCAGGTGCGCAGCAACGCCGCCTCGTCCAGGCCCTTGAGCATCGCCACGCGCTCCCGCAGCGCGGCCTTGAAATCCAGCTCGCCATTCATCGCCCGGGCGGTGATGGCGGCGATGCGCTCCTTCAGCCCGGCCTCGGCGGCCAGCTCGTCCAGCGTCTCGGTGGTGACGATGGTGCTGTCCATATCGGCCAGCAGCAGGGATTTGCGCCGGGTTGCGGCGAGCTGGGCGATGGCGTCGACCGGCTGCCCAGCCAGGGTGGCCAGCGCGGCGGCCTGGGCCATGGCCGGCTCCGCGCCCGTGAAGGGGATATCCACCGCCTCGCCCTCGGACAGCCAGTCCGGCGCGCCGCATTGGGCGCCGCAGGCGGCCAGGGCGGCCAGCACCGGCGGCACCATGTGAGGGGAGAGCCCGCCCGGGGGCGCGACAAGCGTGAGAATATGCGGCATGCGGCCGGACCATGCCCACCACGCCCGCGCCATGCAACCACCCGCGCTGATCATCTGCGGCCCGACCGCGAGCGGGAAATCCGCGCTGGCGCTGGAACTCGCCCGGGCGTTGGGCGGCACCGTGATCAATGCGGATGCCATGCAGGTTTATGCCGGCATGGCGGTGATCACGGCGCAGCCCAGCCGGCAGGACCATGCGGCGGCGCCGCACCGCCTCTACGGGATTCGCCCGCCCGCGGAGGCCGCGAACCTGGCGTGGTGGCGCGAAGCGGCGCTGGCGGCGATGGCGCAGGCCCGCCTGCCCATCCTCTGCGGCGGCACGGGGCTGTATCTGCGCGCCCTCACCCAGGGCCTCTCCGCCCTGCCCGATGTGGCCCCCGAGGCCCGGGCAGCGGCCCGCGCCCTGCTGGCCGAACGCGGCGCCCCCGCGCTGCACGCCATGCTGGACCCCGCCACGGCCGCAACCCTGCGGCCGGGCGACAGCCAGCGCGTGGCCCGCGCCTATGAGGTCTGGCTCGGCACTGGGCGCGGCCTGCTGGACTGGCAGCGCGACGCGCCCGCCCTGCCGCCCGCGCCCTGGCGTTTCGCCGCCCTGCTGCTGGACCCGCCGCGCGACGAGTTGCGCGAGGCCATTGCCGGGCGCTTCGACGCCATGCTCCAGGCCGGCGCGCTGGAGGAGGTGCGCGCCCTGCTGCCGCTCGACCCCACGCTTCCGGCCATGCGCGCCCATGGCGTGCCGGAGCTCTGCGCCGTGCTGCGCGGCGAGATGGGGGCGCGGGCGGCGCGCGACCAGGCGGTGCTGCACACCCATCAGTATACCAAGCGCCAGGGCACCTGGTTTCGCCACCAAAACCTTGTGGCCCCCACGGCGCTGCATACGATCCATGCGCGATTTGCGGGACTCACGCAATTTTCGCAAAGCAAATGGGTTGAAATCGACAGTTTCGTTCAAACCCATGTTGACGGCCCCTCGCCTCACGCATAAGGGTGCGGTGCAACAACGCCACACACAACGGAACCAACATGTCCGCCACCACCATCGCCACACCCGCCACCACGGAACTGCGTCCGGGTGCCGAGGTCGTACTCCGCGCTTTGACGGAGCAGGGCGTGGAGGTGATTTTTGGCTATCCCGGCGGCGCCGTATTGCCGATCTATGATGCGCTGTTCCAGCAGAACTCCATCCGCCACATTCTGGTGCGCCACGAACAGGCGGCGGTGCATGCGGCCGAGGGCTATGCCCGTTCCACCGGTAAGGTCGGCGTCGTGCTCGTCACCTCCGGCCCCGGCGCCACCAATGCGGTGACGGGGCTGGTCGATGCGCTGATGGACAGCATCCCCATCATCTGCCTGACCGGTCAGGTGCCGACGCACCTGATCGGCAACGACGCCTTCCAGGAGGCCGATACCACCGGCATCACCCGCCCCGCGACCAAGCACAATTACCTGGTCAAGCGCAGCGAGGATCTGGCCGGCGTGGTGCATGACGCCTTCTATGTCGCGCGCAGCGGCCGCCCCGGCCCGGTGGTGATCGACCTGCCGAAGGACATCCTGATCAAGCCGGCGCCCTATACCCCGGCGCCGACGGCGCCGCATCGCAGCTACCGGCCGGTGACGCAGCCGGACCCCGCGCGCATCCTCGAAGCGGTGCGGATGCTCAAGCGCTCGGCCCGCCCGGTGGTCTATTCCGGCGGCGGCGTGATCAATTCCGGCCCCGAGGCCTCGCGTCTGCTGACCGAATTCGTCCGCATGACGGGTTTTCCCTGCACCAATACGCTGATGGGCCTCGGCGCCTTTCCGTCGAGCGACCCGCAATTCATCGGCATGCTGGGCATGCACGGGACCTATGAGGCCAATCTGGTCATGCATGGCTGCGACGTCATGCTGAACATGGGTGCCCGCTTCGATGACCGGATCACCGGCCGGCTGGACGCTTTCAGCCAGGGCTCCAGGAAGATCCACTGCGACATCGACCCTTCCTCGATCAACAAGAACGTCAAGGTCGATGTGCCGATCGTGGGCGATGCTGGAAACATCCTGGCCGCCATGATCGAATGCTGGAAGCAGGACGACACGCCGGTCAACAAGGAGGCGCAGACCGCCTGGTGGCGCCAGATCGACCAGTGGCGCAAGCAGGACTGCCTGGCCTATGTCCAACAGGGAAAAATCATCAAGCCGCAGCACGCGGTGAAGCGGCTGTTCGAGATCACCCAGGAGCTGGGGCGCGAGACCTTCATCTCCACCGAGGTCGGCCAGCACCAGATGTGGGCGGCGCAATATTTCGGCTTCGACAAGCCAAACCGTTGGATGACGAGCGGCGGGTTGGGCACCATGGGCTACGGGCTGCCGGCGGCGATGGGCGTGCAGATCGCCCACCCCGACGCGCTGTGCATCGACATCGCCGGTGAGGCCTCGATCCTGATGAACATCCAGGAAATGGGCACGCTGGCGCAGTACCGTCTGCCGGTCAAAGTCTTCATCCTGAACAACGAATACATGGGCATGGTGCGGCAGTGGCAGGAGCTGCTGCATGGCAGCCGCTATTCCGAAAGCTACTCCGCGGCGCTGCCGGATTTCGTGAAGCTGGCCGAGAGTTTTCATGCCAAGGGCCTGCGCGCCACCGAAGCCGACCAGCTCGATGACGTGATCCGCGAGATGATCGCCTATCCCGGCCCGGTCATCGCCGATATCTGCGTGGACCAGAAGGAAAACGTGTTTCCGATGATCCCAAGCGGGGCCGCGCATAACGAGATGATCCTGGGCGTGGGGCAGCAGGGTGGCGTCGCCGGCGTCACCGATGAAGGCAAAGTGTTGGTCTGAACCCATGGAACGCACAGCAACCATCGCGGTCCTCGTGGAAAACGAGGCCGGTGTCCTGGCCCGCGTCATCGGGCTGTTTTCCGGCCGCGGCTACAACATCGAAAGCCTGACCGTGGCGCCGGTGGACGAAACCCGCAGCATCAGCCGCATCACAGTGGTGACCACCGGCACGGAAATGATCATCGAGCAGATCAAGGCGCAGCTCGACCGCCTGGTGCCCGTGCACAAGGTGAGTGACCTGACGTTGGACGGGCCCCACCTGCAGCGCGAGTTGGCGCTGATCAAGGTGGTGGGGCAGGGCGAGGCGCGGGTGGAAGCCCTGCGCCTGGCCGACGCTTTCCGCGCGCGGGTGGTGGACGCCACGACTGAGAGTTTTGTGTTCGAGATGACCGGCAATGCGGAGAAGATCGACGCGTTTTGCGGGCTGATGAAGCCGCTGGGGCTGGCGGAAGTGTGCCGGACCGGGGCGGTGGCGATTGCGCGGGGAACGCGGGCGCTGTGAGCTATTCCGGCAGCGTGGCGAAGGGATCCAGGGCCGCGATGCCCAGCGGCGCGAAGTCGCGCAGGTTCCGCGTCAGCACGGTCATCCCGCGCGAGACGGCGACGCCGCCGATCGCGAGATCGGGGAAGCCGGGATGCAGGCCGAGCCCCTGTGCCCGGTCCAGCAACAATCCGGTGGCCAGCGCCGCCTCGGCATCGAATGGCAGCACCTGTCGGCGGAACGTGCCGAGCAGGTTCATCAGCCACAGGTCGAGCGCTTCCGCCCGGCGCGTGGCGCCCATCCGCCGCAGGCGCGCCACGCCCGCGCTCAGCTCCGCGATGACGATCGATGGCAGGTAGAGCGACGGGCCGTGCCGGCCGAGCCAGGCGGCCAGCGCCTCGTGGCGTGCCAGCGATCCTGGCGCCAGCGCGGAGACGACATTGGTATCGAGCAGATAGAGGCTCAAAACTCGCGCGGCTGCCAGGGCTTTCGGTCGCGCTCGAACAGCGCGGCATCCTCCTCGCCCAGCGGGAAGGCCATCAGCAGCTGGGCAAAGCTGGGGGCAGCCTCCAGCAGCCGCTGATACTCCGCGAACCCCAGCACCACGGCGCTGGGCTTGCCGTGTTTGGTGATGACGCTGCCCTCGCCCTCTTCCGCGGCATCGACCACCGCGGAGAATTGCGCCTTGGCATCCCGAAGCTGTACCTCGCGCATGGGAACCTCCTGTGTGACCACAGTGGTTATAATGCGCGGCGGTCCCAAACGCAAAGCTTTTCCACCCCCCAGCCCCGTTGCCATACCACCCGCCGCAAGGCAAACGGCCTGACTTATTTCCGACCAAAGCAAGAGAGGAGCGCCTGAGATGCGCGTCTATTACGATCGCGATGCCGATGTGAACCTGATCAAGGCCAAGAAAGTCGCGATCATCGGTTTCGGTAGCCAGGGCCATGCCCATGCCCTGAACATCCGCGAGAGCGGTGTGACCGAGGTGGCCATCGGCCTGCGCCCCGGCGGTTCGGCCAAGAAGGCCGAGGCCATGGGCTTCAAGGTCATGTCCCCCGCCGAGGCCGCCAAATGGGCCGACGTCATCATGGTGCTGACCCCCGATGAGGGCCAGGGCGACCTCTATCGCGAACACCTGCACGACAACATGAAGGCCGGCGCGGCGCTCGCCTTCGCGCATGGCCTGAACGTGCATTTCAACCTGCTCGACCCGCGCGCCGATCTCGACGTGTTCATGATCGCGCCGAAGGGCCCGGGCCACACCGTCCGCTCCGAATACCAGCGTGGCGGCGGCGTGCCCTGCCTGGTGGCCGTGGCGCAGAACCCAAGCGGCAATGCCCTCGAAATCGCCCTCTCCTACGCCTCCGCGGTGGGTGGCGGCCGCGCCGGCGTCATCGAGACGACCTTCAAGGAAGAATGCGAGACCGACCTGTTCGGCGAGCAGGCCGTGCTTTGCGGCGGGTTGGTCGAGCTGATCAAGGCCGGCTTCGAAACCCTGGTCGAGGCCGGCTACGCGCCGGAGATGGCCTATTTCGAATGCCTGCACGAGGTGAAGCTGATCGTCGACCTCATCTATGAGGGCGGCATCGCCAACATGAACTACTCGATCTCCAACACCGCGGAATACGGCGAATACGTCACGGGGCCTCGCATCATCACGCCGGAGACCAAGGCTGAAATGAAGCGCGTGCTGGAAGACATCCAGACCGGCAAATTCGCCCGCGACTGGATGCTGGAGAACAAGGTGAACCAGGCCAGCTTCAAGGCCACCCGCCGCCGCCTGGCCGAGCACCCGATCGAGGCGGTGGGCGAGCGCCTGCGCGCCATGATGCCCTGGATCAAGGCGAACGCGCTCGTCGACAAGGCGAAGAACTGAGCGGAAGCGCATCGGGATCGGCCGCAAGGCCGGTCCCATTGCGTCGAGGGTTGAGAAGCCAGAGCATTGATCGAAAAGCGCTCCGATGATGTCCCGGTGATCTGTGCCAGGCGCGTATTGGACAGCGGTTACGGCCCCGTCTCGGTCTGGATGACAGTTCCTCGCGAGGACACCGAGACTGGCGATTTTCTGTGCGACTATGGGATTGATGGCCCGCGAACAGAGCGTCGCGGCTCGGTCATCGGAATCGACGCTTTCCAGGCGCTTCAACTCACTATGGAGCGGATTGGAACCGAGCTGCTGTTCTCCGAGGAAGGACAGACCGGCGGTCTGCGATGGATGGAGACCGCCTATGAGATCGGTTTCCCTGTCCCCGCCTCGATTGAGGACCTCGTATCCCCAAAGAAATAGCCAGTCTCCACAGCGAAAAGGTTTGCCCGCGACTGGATGCTGGAGAACAAGGTGAACCAGGCCAGCTTCAAGGCCACCCGCCGCCGCCTGGCCGAGCACCCGATCGAGGCGGTGGGCGAGCGCCTGCGCGCCATGATGCCCTGGATCAAGGCGAACGCGCTCGTCGACAAGGCGAAGAACTGAGCCGCCTTGCTGCGCTGCAGCAATTCAAGCTAGCCTCCGGCCGACAAAGCCGGAGGCACCTCTCGTGAGCGACACCACCTCGACCAGCAACACCGATCTCGCCCTGCTGATCGGCCGCATCTGCTTCGCACCGCTCTTCCTGATCAGCGCCTACGGGAAGATCAACGGCTGGCCCGCCATCGTCACCACCCTGACCAACCAGGGGGCGCCGCTGCCGCTGGTGGGCGGCTATGTGGCGATCGCGGCCGAGATCCTCTTCCCGCTCATGCTCATCCTGGGGGTGAAGACGCGCTGGGCCTGCTTCGGGCTCATCCTCTACACGCTGGGAACGATGGTGATCGGCCATCGCTTCTGGGACTTCACCGGGCCGCAGCATTTCACCCAGCTCATCGCCTTTTTCAAGAACCTGGCGCTGTGCGGTGGCCTGCTGGCGCTGGCCTGGGTCGGCCCCGGCCGCTTCGCGCTGCAGCCGCGGCCCTGACACGCCTTGATCCTCCGGCGGGGCGGGCCATGTCCGGGGCATGTTCAAGCAGGCCCTGGCCATCCTCTCCTCCGTCGCGCTGGCGGCCTGCTCGGTGGTAGGCGTGCGCGGCACCGAGGAGCCGCCACACCGCGTCATCACCCGCGTCGGTGAGGTGGAAATCCGCGAATACGCCCCCCGCCTCGTCGCCGAAACCCTGGTCGAGGCGGATGAGACGGCGGCGCGCAACGAAGGTTTCCGCCGCCTCGCCGGCTATATCTTCGGCGCCAATCGGGGCGAGCGGCGGATCGCCATGACCGCCCCCGTGGCGCAGGAGCCCAGCCGCATCGCGATGACCGCGCCGGTGGCGCAGGAACCGACCGGCCAGGGCTTTCGCATCCGCTTCTTCCTCCCCGCCACACTGACCGCGGCAACGGCACCCGAACCCAATGACCCGCGCGTGGTCATCACCACCCTGCCGGCCGAAACCTTCGCCGTGATCCGTTTTTCCGGCAGCACCGACCCGGCCATGGTGGCGCGCAACATCACCGCCCTGCGCGGCATGCTCTCCGGCAGCGCGTGGCAGCCGGCGGGCGAGCCGACCGCCTGGTTCTATGACCCGCCCTGGACCCTGCCGCCGCTGCGTCGCAACGAGGTCGCCATTCGCGTCACCCCCGCAGCCTGAGCCCCGCCACCACGCCCAAGCCACAAAGCCCGGCCATCACCCAGAAACCATGCCCGCCCAGCGCGGCGTAGAGCGGCCCGGAGGCCAATAGCAGCGCGCCCGAGGCCAGGCCGACGCCCAGCGATGAATGCAGCGTCTGCGCCCGCGCCCCCAGCCCGCTGGGCAGCGCCCCCAGCGCGCGGATCGCGGCGAGGTGCATGGCGCCGAAGGTCAGGGCATGCAGCCCCTGTGCGAGGAACAGCGGCACCAGCTCGGTCGTCGCCCCGGTGACGCCCCAGCGCAGCACGCCCGCCGCCGCCGCCAGCGTGGCCAGGCCGCGCGCGCCCAGCCGCTCCACCATCCGCCGCCCCCAGAGGAACAGCGCCACCTCCATCACCACGCCCCAGGCCCAGAGCAGGCCGATGGTCGCGGCCGAGAGCCCCGCCGCCTGCCAATGCAGCGTGGCGAAGCCATAATACATCGCGTGGCTGCCCTGGATCAGCGCGGAGGCCGGCAGCAGCCGGCGAAAGCCGGGGTGGCGCAACGGCTCCCACATCCCGCCGGTGGGGCGGGTGCGCGGCGCCGGCGGCTCGGGCAAGCCCGCCGCGACCAGCGCCGTCGCGCCCAGGCAGCAGGCCGCCAGCCACAGCGCCGCCGCCGGCCCCGCCATGCCGACCAATTGTCCCGCCGCCACCGCCGCGGCGATGAAGGCGATCGACCCCCAGGCCCGAACCCGGCCGTAGTCGAAGGCCCGCCGCCGCATCTCGGCGATGGCGGCGGCGTCGCTCAACGGGACCACCGGCGCCACGCCCACGCTGTGCACCAGCTGGACCATCAGCAGCACCGCGAAGCCCTGCAACAGCGCCATGGCCGGAAGGGTGAGTGCCGCCAGTGCCGCACCCGCCACCACCACGGCGCGCATGCCCCAGCGATCCGCCAGCCGGGCCGAGGCCGGGCTGGTCAGCAGCCTCGTCACACTGCCCAGCGCCAGCACGATGGAAAGCTGCGTCGCGCTCAGCCCGCCCTCGCTCAGCGCCGCGGGAATGAACGGCATCGCCGCCCCCAGCGAGGCGAATTGCGCGGCAAAGAGCAGTGCGAAGCGTGTGGGCGGTGTGATTGTCACGTTGCCGGCTTTGCCCTTGCCCAGCGCCCGTTGCAATCCGCGCGCTTTGGCCGCATCAAGCCCGCCACGTTCAGCAGCCGGTTTTCATCTCATGTTCGAAGCGCGCGTCCGGGCCATTTTGGGCCCCACCAATACGGGCAAGACCCATCTTGCGATGGAGCGGATGCTTGCTCATTCCTCGGGGATCATCGGCTTTCCGCTGCGCCTGCTCGCGCGCGAAAACTACGATCGCATGGTGGCAAAGAAGGGCGAGAAAAACGTCGCCCTCATCACCGGCGAGGAAAAAATCATCCCGCCCGACGCGAAATGGTTCGCCTGCACGGTGGAGGCCATGCCGCTCGACATCGCGGTGGGCCGGGGCCGCGCCGAATTCGTCGCGGTGGACGAGATCCAGCTCTGTGCCGACCCCGATCGTGGCCATATCTTTACCGATCGGCTGCTGAATGCGCGCGGCATGGTCGAGACCATGTTCATGGGTGCCGAGACGGTGCGGCATCTGCTGCAGCGCCTGGTGCCGCAGGTGGAAATCGAGAGCCGCCCGCGCCTGTCGCAGCTCACCCACACCGGCTTCACCAAGCTTGGCCGCCTGCCGCCGCGCAGCGCCGTGGTGGCGTTCTCCGCCGGTGAGGTCTACGCGATTGCCGAGGCCATCCGCCGCCGGCGTGGCGGTTGTGCCGTGGTGATGGGGCGCCTGAGCCCCCGCACCCGCAATGCACAAGTCAAGCTCTATCAGGACCGCGAGGTTGATTTCCTGGTGGCGACGGACGCCATCGGCATGGGGCTGAACATGGATGTCGACCATGTCGCCTTCGCCTCGCTGAACAAGTTCGACGGCCACGCCCCCCGCGCCCTGAACGCGCAGGAAGCCGCGCAGATCGCCGGCCGCGCCGGCCGTGGCATGCGCGATGGCAGTTTTGGCAGCACCGGCGATTGCATCCCGTTGCCCGAGGAAATGGTGGAGAAAATCGAGGGCCATCAGTTCGAGCCTTTGCAGGCCCTGGCCTGGCGCAACTCCAACCTCGACTTCACCAGCGTGGACGCGCTGCTGGACAGTCTGGCCGCCCCGCCGCCCACCGCCGGGCTGGCCAAGGGGCACGACGCCACGGACCACATCACGTTGAACATGCTGTCGCGCGAGAGCGACATCCGCCGTCTCGCCTCCGGCCGCGGCCGCGTCGGCGCGCTATGGGAAGCCTGCCAGGTGCCGGATTTCCGCAAGCTGGCCGATGACAGCCACACCAAGCTCTGCGGCCGGATTTTCCGCCACATGGCCGAGGATGGCTTCCTGCCGGAAGACTGGATCGCGGCGCAAATCGCCACCACCGCCAATGCCGAGGGCGACCTCGACACCCTGATGGCCCGCCTCTCGGGCATCCGCACCTGGAGCTACATCGCGGCCCGCGCCGACTGGGTGAAGAACGCCGCCGAATTCCAGGCCCAGGCCCGCGCCGCCGAGGATATGGTGAGCGACGCGCTGCATGAACGCCTGACCCAGCGCTTCGTTGACCGCCGCGCGGCCCAGCTGATCCGCCGCCTCGACCCGGCCTCCGAGGAAGACCTGCTCAGCGCCGTCACCCGCCAGGGCGATGTCATCGTCGAAGGCCACAATGTCGGCCGCGTCGAAGGTTTCATTTTCCATCCCGACGCGACGGCGGAGGATGAGGAGACCCGCAAGCTCGTGCTGCGCGCCGCCCGCCGGGCGCTGCGCGAGGAAATGCCGCGCCGCGTGGCCGCGCTGGAAATCGGCAAATCCGAAGCCTTCACGCTGACCGCCGACCACAAGATTCTCTGGGATGGCGCCGATATCGCCCGGCTGCGCGCCGGGGCCGAGCCGTCCAAGCCCATCGTCGAGGTGCTGCCCAGCGAGTTTCTCGACAGCGTCCAGCGCGAGCGGGTCCGGTTGCGGCTTTCCAACTTCATCGAGGGCACGCTCGCGAAAGACCTCTCGTCGATCGCCGCGGTCGAGAAGAAGGCCGAGGATGACAACACCCTGCGCGGCCCAGCCTTCATGCTGCGCGAATCGCTGGGCATCCGCCCCGGCAATTCCAAGGCGCATTTCCCGCAGGATGTGCAGACCAAGCTGAAGACCATCGGCGCCCGGGCCGGCCGCTACGCGCTGTATGTGCCCGAGGCCTTGAAGCCGCGGGCGATGGCGATGCGCGCCCAGCTCTGGGCGCTCAGCCGCAACATCCCCACGCCCGATCTGCCCGCGCCCGGCCTGGTGGCGCTGCCGGCGGATGGCGTGACCGCGCTCTCCTGGCTGCCCGGCTTTGCCGAGACCATCGGCTGGGTGCCGGCCGGACCACTTCTTCTCCGCCTGGACGTCGCCGAGCGTGTTTCGGGCGAGCTGAGCTACCTCACCCGCCGCGCGCCCTCGCCGCTGCCGCCTGAAATCCTCGGCCGTTTCGCCATCAAGGGCGAGGCGGTGCCGCTGGTTCTGGCCGGCCTGGGCTTCCGGGTGATCGAGGCCGAGGTTCTGGGCGAGGATGTCCAGGGACCGACCCGGCCGATGATGGTGGCCTGGCAGCGGCCGGCGCAGCCCGAGCGGCCGCAAAATCGCGGCCCGCGTCGTGACCAGCAACCGCGTGGCGATGGCGCCGGCGCCGAGCGCGGCCCGCGCCGGGAAGGCGAGGGTCGGCCGCCGCGCCACCGCGACCGCGGCCCCCGCCCGGATGCGGCGGCCCCCGGCGCTCCGGCCGAGGGCGCTCCCGTCGCAGCCGCCCCCGCCGAAGCGACCACCGAAGCCCCGCGCCCTGAGCGCGAGCCCCGCCGCGATGACCGCAGCAACAACCGCAACGCCAAGCCACGCGCGCCCGGCGGCGCCTTCGGCAAGACCGGCGGCCCCGGTGGTGGTGGTGGTGGTGGCGGCGGTCGCGAGGATCGCGGCCCGCGGCGCGACGACCGTGACCGTGGCCCCCGCCGCGACGATCGCGGCCCCGGCGGCCCAGAGACCCGCGTTTATCACCAGGACAGCGTGAAGATCGCCGATGAGGACAATCCCTTCGCCAAGCTCGCGGCCCTCAAGCTGAAATGAGCGGGCGGGCGTGACGGCAGCTCCCGAGACCTGGGAGAGGCTGGACGTCTGGCTATGGTATACGCGCGTCGCCAAGACGCGTTCCTTATGTGCGAAGGCGGTGCAGGAGGGCGGCTTCCGCCTGAACCGCCAGCCCACTGACAAGCCGCACACCAAGCTGCGGGTGGGCGATGTGCTGACCTATACCTGGGGCAGCGAGGTGCGGGTGTGGCGGGTGGTGGAACTCGGCACGAGGCGCGGCCCGGCCGATGAGGCGCGGGAGCTTTACGAGGATTTGTCGCCTCAGATCGGATAGGCCAGCAGCGTCTGCACCCGCGACGTGTCGTAGACCACCCGCTTCTCGCGGAACTTCCACCCCGCCTCGGTTCGCACCACCACATCCTTGTAGAGGCCGGCCTGGTAGACGGTGGTATTGCCCTCCAGCGAGGTGTTCACCACGAGGTAGTTGGTGCGCATCACGGCGGTATCGCCGGTTTGCTCCAGCACCCGCAGCCCGGAGATCATGTGGCGGTAGGTCGGCTGCTCAAAGATATTGGCGTGGCGCAGGCTGGCCACGCGGTCGCGCATCATCGCCGTGTTGTCGCAACGCAGGATGGGTGCGGGGAGGGAAAAATCCTCGTTCTCCCTGGGGATGATTTCGTAGAGCGCATCGGGCGTGAAGAAGCCCGGCCAGTCTTCCAGCCGGTCGTCATCGATGGCGGCGATGTAGGAATCCTGCAGTTCCAGCAATTGCCAGCGCAAGGGGATGGTCATGCCGCAGTCCCGGCCGAGAAGCCCATCAATTTCCGATAACCCTCCCAGAAGCGGCGGACGAGACCTTCGGAAATCATCGTCGCCTGCTCATCGGGCTTGTGGCGGGACATCTCGAGGATGGAGGCGGCGGTGCCGTGGCCGGCGATGCCGCGCTGCACCAGCTCCGTCGCCTCGGTATCCTCCATCGAGATATAGCCGGCGGGGCCGACGAGATTGGCCTGCTTGATGCGCATGGCCCGCAGCGCCGGCGTGTCATCGGCATAGCCGAAGAAGTGGAAGACCAGCTCGAACTTGTCGTGTGCCTTGGCAATGATTTGCCGCGCCACCAGGGTGTTGTGAATCTGCTGGATGACGAGTTGCGGGAAGATCGGCTGGATGTGGTTGGTGGAGAGTTCTTCGTACTCCTGCACCATATCGAGCACCGAAGCATCCTCCAGCCGGAACCCGTCCTGGTAGGTGCGGATGTTCTGCGCCTTGTAGCCCTCGGCGGTTTCCTCCTGGTTCTTCACCACGAGCAGGGCGCTGTGCAGGCCGGTCTGGTCGGTGACGGTGGTGACCTTCATGCCCACGCGCAGAATATTGAAGGTGGTGTGGAAGAGGTGCAGCAGGCTGGCGTGGTAGGGGTCCTTCACATTCTCGATGTAGAGCTTCCAGTTGGAATTCGAGAATTGCCGGGTGCAGCCGAGATACTCGATGGGGCGGTTGAAGATCCGGTCGACGTATTGGCGCATGTCCGGGCCGATATAGTCGGCCAAGGGGGCCACCGTGTCGGAAAAGCTTCCAAAAACCAGGCCGCGATAGCTCTCCACCCGCAGCTTGCGCAGGCCGTGATCCTTCAGTTCGAAATCGGGCGGCATGCCCGTCTGGTCGCGCTGTCCCCGGCGGAAGGGCACGCCCTGCAAATCGCCTTTCGCCGAAAAACTCCACTGGTGGTAGACGCAGGTGTGCACCACCGCATTGCCGCGCAGCTTGCGGCAGATCTCGGCGCCGCGGTGGGAGCAGCGGTTCACCCAGGCCGCCAGCTCGCCATCCTTGGCCCGCGTCATCACCACCGGGGTTTCGCCGACATAGCTGCGCTTGAAATCGCCGGGCTTCGGGATTTCGGCCTCCAGTCCCAGGAAATTCCAGGTGGGCCCGCGAAAAATCCGCTCCTGCTCCAGCGCATAGACCTCAGGGCTGCTGAACACGGCATAGGGGATGCGGCTGCCATCCCGGTGCGGGAAAGGGATGTCGAGCAATTCCTGCGTGATCGGCCCGGTTCCGTCCATGCCCAGTCTCCTGCGGTCAGGCCTCCATCTTCCGCCTTGTGCGGCGCTTGTCCATGCTGCCGTGCATGAGCGATGTCGCGGAATTGCTGGAAGCCGAGAACATGCTGGTCCTGGCGACACACCCCGGCGAGGAGGTGCTGTCTTGCGGTGCATTGATCGCCCGCGCCTGCGCCCGGGGCCGGCCGCCGCTGGTGGCGATCATGACCGATGGCGGCGAGGACACGGCGCTGGCCGAGGCGCTTGCCCACCAGGCCCGTGCCGCGGCCGCGGCGCTGGGCCTGCCCGAGGGCCGGTTGTTCCTGCTTGGCCTCCATCGCGGCACCGCGCCCATGCCGGGCAGCGCGCTGTTCCGCGCCCTGGTCGGCGGGTTGCATTTCCTGATGTGGTCACGCGATTGCGGGGTGATCCTGGCGCCGGAGGCGGGTCTTGGGGATGCCGCGAGTGCTGCCGCCGCGGCCGCCGTGCTGACCGCGGAAACCGGTGTTGGCCTGGTGCGCCATGGAACCGGCGCCCCCTGGATGGCCCCGGCGCCCGCCCAGGCGGCGAAGCGGGCTGCCCTCGCCGCCTATGGCATGTCGTCGGCCGCCGAAGCGGCCGAGCGCTACCTCACGCCGTCCGGTCAGCCCCGCCGCCGCTGAGGGCCGCCTGCGCCGCCGCCAGCCGCGCCACCGGCACGCGATAGGGCGAGCAGGAGACGTAATCCAACCCCACCGTCTCGCAGAAGGCGATCGAGGCCGGGTCACCGCCATGCTCGCCGCAAATGCCGAGCTTGAGGTCGTTCTTCACCGAACGCCCCTTCTCGCAGCCGATGCGCACCAGGGCGCCGACACCCTCGACATCGATGGAGACGAACGGGTCCTTCGGCAGGATGCCCTGGTCGACGTAATCCGGCAGGAATTTGCCGACATCGTCGCGGGAGAAGCCGAAGGTGGTCTGCGTCAGGTCATTGGTGCCGAAGCTGAAGAAATCCGCGGCCTCGGCGATCTTGTCGGCGGTGATGGCGGCGCGCGGCAGCTCGATCATGGTGCCGACCAGGTATTCCAGCGTCATGCCCGCCTCGGCGAAAACCTGGGCGGCCACGCCCTCGACCTGGGCGCGGGTGATGTCCAGCTCGCGCTTGGTGGCGATGAGCGGGATCATGATTTCCGGAACCGGGGCCTTGCCCGTCTCCTTGGCGACGATGACCGTGGCCTCGAAGATGGCGCGGGCCTGCATCTCGTAGATTTCGGGGTAGGAAATGCCCAGGCGGCAGCCGCGATGGCCGAGCATCGGGTTGGCCTCGGAGAGTTCCTCAAGCCTGCGGTGCATCGTCGCCGGCTCGACGCCCAGCGAGGCCGCGACCTCGGCGATCTCGGCGTCGCTATGCGGCAGGAATTCGTGCAGCGGCGGGTCGAGCAGGCGGATGGTCACCGGCAGCCCGGCCATGATCCGGAAGAGCTGGGCGAAATCATCGCGCTGGAAGGGCAGCAGGCGGGCGAGTGCGTCGCGCCGGCCCTCGGTGGTTTCGGCCATGATCATCTGGCGCACCGCGCCGATCCGCGCGGGGTCGAAGAACATGTGCTCGGTGCGGCAAAGGCCGATGCCCTCTGCGCCGAATTTTCTCGCCGTATCGGCATCCAGCGGGGTTTCGGCATTGGCGCGCACCTTCATGCGGCGCACGCCATCGGCCCATTCCATCAGCTTGGCGAAATCGCCGGAGAGCTTGGGTTCGATCATCGCGACGGTGCCGATGAAGATCTCGCCGGTCGCGCCATCCAGCGTGACGATCTCGCCAGCGCGGATGATGTGGCCGCCGGCCGAGAGCGCCTGGGCGCTGTAATCCACCGTGATGCCGCCGGCGCCGGCAACGCAAGGCCGGCCCATGCCGCGCGCGACCACGGCGGCGTGGCTGGTCATGCCGCCGCGGGTGGTGAGGATGCCCTTGGCGGCATGCATGCCGTGAATGTCCTCGGGGCTGGTCTCGATGCGGACCAGGATGACGCTTTCGCCCTTGGCGCCGCGCAGCTCCGCCTCATCGGCCGAGAAGACGACCACGCCGGAGGCCGCACCAGGCGAGGCCGGCAGGCCCTTGCCGAGCAGCTTGCGGGGCGCCTTGGGGTCCAGCGTGGGGTGCAGGAGCTGGTCGAGGCTGGCCGGGTTGACCCGCTTGATCGCCTCGGTCTGGCTGATCAGGCCCTCATCGGCCATGTCGACCGCGATCTTGAGCGATGCCGCGGCCGTGCGCTTCCCGTTGCGGGTTTGCAGCATGTAGAGCTTGTTCTGCTGGACGGTGAATTCGATGTCCTGCATGTCGGTGTAGTGACGCTCCAGCGTCTCGCGCACCTTGACCAGTTCGCCATAGGCCTCGGGCATCGCCATTTCCATGCTGCGCTCGCCCGGCTTGGCCTTGAGCTGCGCCATGGGCTGCGGCGTGCGGATACCGGCCACCACATCCTCGCCCTGGGCGTTGATGAGGTATTCGCCGTAGAAAATGTTTTCGCCCGTGGACGGGTCGCGGGTGAAGCACACGCCGGTCGCGCAATCCTGGCCCATATTGCCGAAGACCATGGCCTGGACATTCACCGCCGTGCCCCATTCCGCCGAAATATCGTGCAGGCGGCGATAGGTGATGGCGCGGGTGTTCATCCAGCTGCCGAAGACGGCGGTGATGGCGCGCCAGAGCTGCGCCTTGGGCTCCTGCGGGAAGGGAATGCCGGTGACCTCGGCCACCATCTCCTTGTAGCCGGTGACGACGCTCTTCCAGTCCTCGGCGGTGAGCTCGGTATCCTCTGCCACGCCGCGGTCGAGCTTGGCGGCCTCGATGATTTCCTCGAAGCGGTGATGGTCGACGTCGAGCACCACCGAGCCGAACATCTGGATGAAGCGGCGGTAGCTGTCCCAGGCGAAGCGCGCGTCGCCGGAAGCGGCGGCCAGGCCTTCGACGGTGACGTCGTTCAGGCCGAGGTTCAGCACCGTGTCCATCATGCCGGGCATGGAGACGCGGGCGCCGGAGCGCACCGAGACCAGCAGCGGCTTGACCGCATCGCCGAATGTCAGGCCGACGGCCTCTTCCACCCGGGCCAGCGCCGCTTCGACCTGGCCGTCGAGATCGGCGGGGTAGGTCTCGTTCTGCTTGTAATAGGCGGTGCAGACCTCGGTCGTGATGGTGAAGCCGGGGGGGACGGGCAGGCCGATGCTGGCCATTTCCGCCAGGTTGGCGCCCTTGCCACCCAGGAGGTTGCGCATGTCGGCGCGACCGTCATTGCGGCCGGCACCGAAGTTGTACACCCATTGCGTCATGCGGTTCGTCCTTCAGGCTTCGATCTTGGAGAGGTCTGCCACGGACTCCATGGCGGATTTCAGGCGGGAGAGTAAGCGCAGGCGGTTTTTTCTGATGTTTTCATCGGGGTCATTGACCATGACATCGGTGAAAAAAGCGTCGAGGGGGGCGCGGAGCGTGGCGAGGGCGGTGGTGGCGGCGGTGAAATCTTCCGCCGCGAGGTTTTCCGCGACTTGCGGCTCGATGGCGGTGAGCGCCGATTCGAGGGCGATTTCGGCGGGGTGGGCGAACAGCGCGGTGTCGATGGGGCCGGTGTGGGGGCCGTCCTTCTTGTCCTCGATGCGGAGGATGTTCTGGGCGCGCTTGTAGGCGGCGAGGAGGGATTTGCCGTCTTCGGAGGCTATGAGGGCGCGGAGGGCCTCGGCGCGGGCGATGATGCGGAGGATGTCGTCGTCGGTGCCGATGGCGGCGGTGACGATGTCGGGGGGGAAATTTTCGGTCCGGAGTTGGATGCGGAGGCGGTCTAGGATGAAGTCGAGCAGTTCAACCGTGGTCTGGCGGATGCCATCAACCCCAAGCTTCGCGCCAATTGATCCATCCTCGACGTCCAACGCCTCCAGCATCAAAGTCCGGGCCGAGACCCTAAGCTGGTGTTCACGGATGGTCCTGATCACGCCCAACGCCCCGCGACGAAGGGCAAATGGGTCGCCGCTGCCCGATGGCTTTTCGCCAACGGCAAAGAAACCGGCCAGTTGATCCAGCTTGTCGGCCAGCGCGACGGCGACGGCGACCAAAGTTTCCGGCACAGCATCTGTCGGGCCGAGCGGCCGGTAATGCTGCGCCACCGCATCCGCCACGGCGCCATCTTCGCCGCCAGCACGAGCGTAGTAGCCGCCCATGATGCCCTGCAATTCAGGGAATTCCCCCACCATCCCGCTGGCCAGATCAGCCTTCGCCAACCGTGCCGCGCGCGCCGCCAGCGCCGGATCGGCCCCCACCATCGGCGCAATATGCGCTGCCAACCGCTCCAGCCGTCGCACCCGCTGCCCCTGCGTCCCAAGCTTAGCGTGAAACACCACCCCATCCAGCTTCGGCAGCAAATCCTCCAGCGGCGTCTTCAAATCCTGGTCCCAGAAGAACCGCGCATCGGACAATCTTGCCCGCAGCACCCGCTCATTCCCCGCCACCAGCGCCGCGCCGCCATCACTGGCCGCAATATTCGCCACCAGGGCAAACCTCGGCGCCGGCCGCCCATCCGCTGACCGCAGCGCGAAATAGCGCTGGTTCACCCGCATCGAGGTCCGCATCACCTCCGCCGGCAAATCCATGAAGGCCTGGTCGATCCCGCCCAGCAGCGGGACCGGCCATTCCACCAGCCCCGCCACCTCGGCCAGCAGCCCCTCATCGGGCACCACCTCCAGCCCCTCGGCCGCGGCCAGCGCAGCCACGCCGTCGCGGATCACCGCCACCCGTTCCGCCGTATCGACCAGCACGAAATGCGCCCGCAGCTTCGCCACGTAATCTTCGTATCCGCGCACCGCGAAAGCGCCGGGCGCATGCACCCGATGCCCCTCCGTCACATCGCCGCTGGCCAGCCCATGCACCGCATCCTCGCCGCGCGCCAACGCGAAGGGCACCACAGCCCCGTCGAGCAGGCAGAGAATCCGCTGCAACGGCCGCACCCAGGTAAACCCCGAAACCCCCCACCGCATGCTCTTCGGCCAGGGGAAACTCCACAGCACATCAGGCAGCGCCTGCGCCACCAGCGCCGCCGCCTCGATGCTCGACCCCGGCTTCACCAGCACCCAGAAATCCCCGGCCTGGGTCAGCGCCTCGCGCCCCACGCCGTGTTTCTTGAGAAAACCGGCCAGCGCCGCCTCGGGCGCCGAAACCCGCGGCCCGCGCTCCTCCTTGGCCGCCGTCTCCGCGCGGGCCTGGACTTCCATCACCAGCCCGATCCGCCGGGGTCCGGAAAATCCGCGCGGCACACCGACGGCGATGGGCGCCAGCGCCGCCCCCACCAACCGACAAAGATCCTCCGCTGCCCGCGCCTGCATGCGCGCTGGGATTTCCTCGGTCAGCAATTCCAGCAAAAGTTCGGGCACTAGATGGCGGCTTTCACATCGGTCCGGGCAAAATCATCGCCCTTGAACAACAGGGGTTGGTGGCGGGCCTTGGCCAGGGCGTAGGCGAAGCAATCGCCCATGTTGAGGCCGGCGGGGTGGCGGCCCTTGCCATAGCGGCGCCAGCCTTCGCGGGCCAGGGCGGCGTGTTCGGCGGTGAAGGGGACGATTTCGGGCCGCAACCTGTCCAGCAGGGCATCAAGTTTCTGCCCGCCGGCGTCGCCCGCCCGCCCTTCGCAGACCAGGGCCGCCTCCACCAGGCTGGGAGCGGCGATGGCCAGATCCCTGGCCGCCGCCACGGCTTCTTCCATGGCGGGTGCCTCAGGTTCTTCCTGCAACATCGCCATGATTGCCGAGGTGTCGATGATCACTTCGGCAGGCCGTGTTCGTCGTAGAGATCGGAATGGTCGCTGGTGGAGCCGGGCGGGAACAGCGCCGCCGAGCCACGGGTGATCTCCCGGATCGCCGCGAGCTTCGCCGCGATCCGCGCCTCGTCGCTCGCGACCTCCCGGTCCACGATCTGCCGCAGCACATCGGTCACGCTGGTGCTGCGCCGATCCGCCAGCTGCCGCAGCCTGGCGATGATCTCGTCATCCTTGATGTTCAGCTGGCCCATGGTAGAAACCTCCGCACCCATTCTACCCTAGGCCGCCTTGGCAAGCCAGGATTCACAGCATGCCTTCGCCAGGTTGCGGACACGCCCGATATAGGCGGCGCGCTCGGTCACCGAGATCGCGCCCCGCGCATCCAGCAGATTGAAGCGGTGGCTGGCCTTGATGCAGTGGTCATAGGCCGGCAGGGACAGACCCTTCTCCACAAGGGCGGCGCATTCCTGCTCCGCCTCCTCGAATTGCCGCTTCAGCAGGGCGATATCGGCGAATTCGAAGTTGTGCGCGCTGTATTCCTTTTCCGCCCGCAAAAACACGTCGCCATAGCTCACACCCGCATCGTTGAAACGCAGGTCGTAAACATTCTCCACACCCTGGATGTACATCGCCAGCCGCTCCAACCCGTAGGTCAGCTCGCAACTCGGAACCTCGCAGGCGATGCCGCCGACCTGCTGGAAATAGGTGAACTGCGTCACCTCCATCCCGTCGCACCACACCTCCCAGCCCAGACCCCAGGCGCCCAGCGTCGGGCTTTCCCAGTCGTCTTCCACGAAGCGGATATCGTGCAGCGCCGGGTCCAACCCCAGCGCGCGATAACTGCCCAGCAGCAAGGCCTGCGGGTCACGCGGGCTCGGCTTCATGATGACCTGGTACTGGTAGTAATGCTGCAACCGGTTCGGGTTCTCGCCATAGCGCCCGTCGCTGGGCCGGCGCGAGGGCTGGACATAAGCCGCCTTCCAGGGCGCCGAACCCAGCGCCCGCAGCGTGGTCGCGGGGTGAAAGGTGCCCGCGCCCATTTCCATGTCATAGGGCTGCAGGATCAGGCAGCCCTGCTCGGACCAATAGCGGTGCAGCGCCAGGATCATGTCCTGGAAGGAAAGGGATTGGGGCATCAGGCTCTGGTGTTGTGTGCGCGGCCGCAACATAACGCCGGAATGGACACCAGGGAACTCATCCAGCGCTACTACGCCGCCTTCAATGCGGCGGATTGGGAGGGGATGCTCGCGCTCCTCACCACCGATGTGATGCATGACATCAACCAGGGCGGGCGCGAGACCGGCATCGAGGCCTTTCGCGCCTTCCTGGCCCGCATGAACCGCTGCTACGCCGAACACCTCACCGACATTGTGGTGATGGCGCATGGCGACCGCGCCGCGGCCGAATTCATGGTGCATGGCCAGTACATCGCCAGCGATGAGGGCCTGCCCGCGGCCAGCGGCCAGCGCTACATCCTGCCCGCCGGCGCCTTCTTCGACATCCGCGCCGGGCGCATCGCCCGCGTCAGCAATTTCTACAACACGGCCGATTGGCTGAGGCAGGTCAGCGCATGAAACTCCCCGAACACCCCTTCACCGTCACCGACTGGGCCGGTGTGCCCACCACCCGGCATGAGGGCGAGACCGGCCATGCCCTGTGGCGCACCATCGTGATGGGCGAGGCCCGCATCCGCATGGTGGAGTATTCCCCCGGCTACCTGGCCGACCATTGGTGCGACCGCGGCCACGTGCTGCTGGTGCTGAAAGGCGAGATGGTGTCCGAGCTCAAGGACGGCCGCGAATTCATCATGAAGGCGGGAACCAGCTACCACGTCTCCGATTTTGGCGACGCGCCGCATCGCAGCCGGACCGAGGGCGGCGCCACGCTCTTCATCGTGGACTGAGCGCCGGCACAAGCCCAGGCACGCGCTGACCGATCGCGGTCTGCGGCAGGGATGGCGGGGTCATGTTCTGCCGCCGCTCCTCCCGCGCCACGCAATCGGCGCTGGATTTGGCCAGGGCTGCCGCGGTGGGCGGCGTGGCGTCCAGCCCGTCCAGCAGGCAGCGGTCGAAGACCGTCAGCTCGAATTCCGGCGCGCAGCCGAAGGAGGAGCGATCGGCGCGCGCCGCGGTCAGCACCACCCGGTTGGGCCGGGCCATGGGGGCAGCCGCGAAGCCGCCGGTGAAGCAGCCCGAGGCGATGACGAAGCTGGGCGCCTGCCCGCAGCCGCGCGACAGGGCGGCATCGAGCTGGGCCGGGGTGAGAAAGCTCGGCTCCGCCGCGAAGACCAGGCCACGATTGGGCACGCCATGCATGGTCAGGAAGACCAGGCAGGCCTCGCCGGGCGCCGGCCGCAATCCGGCGATGGCCTCCAGCACCGGGGTGCGCAGGGCGGGCTCGGCACCCGCCGCCACCCGCTCCCGCCGGGCGGAGAAGCGGCGGATGCTCGCCAGCCGGCCCCCGCTGCGCAGCCCCGCGGCCATGCGTTCCGCCGCGCGGTCCCAGACCTCCAGGCTCGGGTCGCCCGCCACCAGCACAGCGTGCCACCGGGGCAGGGCCACCCCGGACTCGGCGGCGGCGGCCATCGGCCCGGGCTGGGCGCAGCCCGCGAGGAGCAGCAGGACGAAGAGGGCGCGGCGCATGGTTCAATCCAGTCGAATGTTGTTGGCCCGCACCACCTGGCCCCAATTCGTGGTCTCCGCCGCGAGCCATTCGCGGAAGGGGGCGGGGCCGGTGGCCCTGATCTCGGCGCCGAGATCGGCCATGCGTCGCGCATTGTCGGGTTCGGCCAGCGCCGTGCGAAACGCCTCGTCCAACCGCGCGACCAGAGCGGGCGGCGTGCGGCCCGCCGCGAACACGCCCTGGAAGGTACCGGAATTCGGCCCCGGCCAGCCGAGCTCGGCGAAGGTGGGGACAGCCTCCAGCCCCTGGCCGAGCCGTTGCGGCCCGGTCACCGCGATGCCGCGCAGCCGCCCGTCGCGCACAAAGGGCGCAGTCGCGGTGGCGCCGTTGATCACCAGCTGGGCTTCGCCACCGGCGACGGCCGCGACAGAGGCGGCGCCGCCGCGATAGGGCACCAGCGTCAGATCCGCCCCCCAATGCTGCGCCAGCAGCAGCCCGCCGAGATGGGTGGCGGAGCCCACGCCGGCATGGGCGAAATTCACCGCCGCCGGCCGGGCCCGGGCCAGCGCCACCAGGGCCGCCGCGTCCGCGGCCGGCAGTGCGGGATTCACCGCCAGGATATAGGGTGCGAAGATCAGCAGGTTGACCGGCGCCAGATCGTTCAGCGGTTCAAACGGCAGGCGGGCATAGAGGCTGGGCGCGGTGACCAGCGCGCTGGTATCGATCAGCAGCAGAGTGTGGCCATCCGGCGTGCTCTTGGCCACCAGATCGGCGCCGAGCATGCCGGCCGCGCCCGAGCGGTTCTCCACCACCACCTGCTGGCCGAGCTGGCGCGAGAGCGAGGGCGCCAGGATGCGCGCCAGGATATCGCTGGTGCCCCCCGGCGCGAAGGGCACGATGATGCGGATCGTGTGATTGAAACCCTGGGCACGGGCCAGCCCAGGAAGGGCCAAGCCAGGCAGGGCTAGCGCGGCGAGGATGGTACGGCGATGCATGAGTAACCTCCATATTTGGAGGCCACTCTGCACCTTGATCAGTACTCGGCAAACATCCTTGTGATTTCGGCCGGCTCCGTCGTGCGGGTCAGCGCCAGCATCAGCAGAATGCGGGCCTTCTGCACCGTCAGGTTGTCGGCATCGATGAAGCCCAGCTCGCGCTTGCGCCCGGTGCCGAAGACGCGGCCCGAGCCGGCGCGGGACGCGACCACGACCACCACGCCCTGCCTGGCCACAGCGCCCAGCGCCTCGGCCTCGCCGGGGCTCATGAAGCCAGGCGCGAAGCCGCCGATGACGATGCCCTTCGCCCCGGCCGCGGCAAAGGCCGCCGCCGCCGCGCCATCGCCGCCGGCATAGGAAAGCATGCAATCCACCCGCGGCAGCGTCGCGATGCCGGTGAGGTCGAACTCGGTATCCGGCGCCATCCGGCGCAGTGGCTTGCGGTACCAGGCGATCTTGTCGCCATCGCAATGCCCGAGCACGCCGAAATCGGGGGAACGAAAGGTCTGCATGCGCGACGTGCTGGTCTTGGTCACCTCGCGCGCCGCGTTGATCTCGTCATTGAGCACCACCAGCGCGCCCAACCCGCGGGCAAACGGGTCGGCGGCGACGCGGATGCCATTGGCCAGGTTCATCGGCGCATCGGTCGCCAGGCCGGAGGAGGGCCGCTGCGCGCCCACCACGACGATGGGCACCGGCAGTTTGTGGGTCAGGCTGAGGAAATATGCCGTCTCCTCCAGCGTGGCCGTGCCGTGGCCAACGACGATGCCCGCGGCATCGGGGTGCTCGGCCAGCGAGGCATGGCACAGGGCCAGGATTTCCAGCCACTCGACCGGCCCGAGCGCCGTGCTGGCCACGTTGCGGTACTTGATCGGCACCACATCGGCCTTTTCCAGCACCTGCGGCCAGTGGCGGATGATCTCATCGGCCTCCATGAAGCGGCCCTTCGAGGCATAATCCATGATGTCGAAGGGGCCGCCGGTGCCCAGCGCGCTCATTGTGCCGCCGGTGCCGATGAAAAGAACTTTTGGTTTGCTCATGCCGCCATCTCCTTTGCGCTTGCCGCGAAGTCCTTTGCGCTTGCCGCGAAGTCCTTTGCGCCGGCGGCAAACCCCGCCTCGCATTCCGTGACTGTCAGGACATCGCCGAACATGGCGTGGAAACCCAGCAGGGCCGCGGCGTGTTCGGCATCGGTGGCGGCGGCATTGCCGTCGCTGACCATTACGGTGCGGAAGTCCCGCATCATGGCGTCGCGCGCCGTGCTCTCGCAGCAGACCGAGGTGACGGTGCCGGTGATCAGCACCGTGTCGAAGCCGCGCGCCCGGAGCCTGGCTTCCAGCGTGCCGCTGCCCTGGATAAAGGCGCTGAAACGGTGTTTCTCAACCCTCTCATCTTCTGCCCTGACATCCATATCCGGCCAGAGGTCGTAGCCCCTGGAGCCGCGGGCCAGGGCGGCCACCCGCCGCGCCCGCGCCGCGGGGGTCATCATGGCCTGCATCACCGACCATTCCTGGTCGTCGGAGGCGTCATGCACGGTCTGGATCCAGAACACGCCACCGCCGGCCGCGCGCGTCGCGGCGGCGAGGCGGTTGATCGCCGGCACGATGGCAGGCGCCATGGCGCAGACGGCATGCCCCACGGCGGGGTCCATGAAGGCGTTCTGCATGTCCACCACCACCAGCGCGGTGCGGTGCCCGTGCAGCGTGGCGAAGGGATGCGGCGTGCCACATCGGGCCGCGACCCGGGCGGAAACCTCCGGCGGGATGGTGAATTGATGCATGTCTCGCTCCTGCGTCGTGGCGCCGGGCACTGTGTTTCCGCGGCCGAGCCTAGGCCGGATGATCGTGCCACCCAAGCCCCGGCGGAGGAATTGTGTCAGGTTTTCGTGTCACGACGGTCGATGATGCTGGTCGTCAGGCGCGAGACGCAGGACAGCTTGCCGTCACCCCGCCGCAATTCAATGTTCCAAACATGGACGCTGCGTCCGATCCGCACCGGGCGGCACTCCGCCACGACCTTGTCGCCCTTGGGAACAGGAAGCAGATGATTGGCGTTGATTTCCAGCCCGACAGCGCCGAAACCCGGCTCACAGCACAGCACGGAAGCGAGCGAGCCCACGGTTTCCGCGAGCACGACCGAGACGCCACCATGCAGGATGCCGAAGGGCTGCACATGGCGTTCATCCACCGGCATTTCGGCGCGAACGAAATCTTCACCCACTTCGGTGATACATATTCCCAGCAACCCATTCACCGTATCGGTGTTTCGGGCATGCATTTCCGCAATGCTGGGTGGGCGTTTCCAGATGGCCATGGTGAATTCCCCGCAAGTTCCCCGCAAACTGAACGCCGGGGCGGCCTTGTCAACCGTGACGTGTTCCAGCGCGAGGGGTGTGACTTGTTGACATGATCACTCCAACTACCCGAAAAGACCATGATACAGGGCCTGGCTGGACAGCCCTTCGATCGTCGGGGACAGCAACAAAATTGCATGTGGTGCTCGATATTTCGCGCCTGTTGTCGTCAGCCTGGCGGGGGTATCCGTCCGGAATCGACCGGGTCGAATTCGCCTATGCCCGGCACTGGCGCGCGGCGAGCGAGGAGCGTTGCTGTTTCGCGGCGCAGACACCCTATGGCGGCTTTGCCCTGGTGCCGCGTTCGGTGGCCTTGCCGCTGCTCGACGCGCTGGCCGGCAGCCTGGCCGAGGGGCAGGCGAATGGTCCGGCACACAACCATGCCCGCCGCCTGGTCGTGGCACTTTATGCCCGGCTGGCAACCGGCCTGGGCCGCGGCGCACTGATCGAACGGATACGCGAACGGCCGGGCAGTCTGTTTCTGCTGGTCTCCCACAAATCACTGGAGCAGGAGGGCCCGATCCAGGCGTTGCGTGATGCCGGCGCGCGGTTTGTGCCGCTGATCCATGACCTCATTCCGATCACCTATCCCGAATACAACCGGCCGCGGCAGATCGAGGCGCATCATCGCCGAATGAAGGTCACCGGCGCGATGGCCGATGCCGTGATCGTCAACAGCGCTGCCACGGGGGCCGCCCTCACGCATTATTTATTGGGCGTGGACCAGGCGCCGCCGCGCATCGTGGTGGCGCCGCTGGGGTTCGACCTTCCGCCGCCCGAAACCATCCCCCCGCCGCCGCAGCCCCAGACACCCTATTTCGTGGTCCTGGGCACCATCGAGCCGCGCAAGAACCATCACATGCTGCTGGCGCTGTGGCGTGACCTGGCGGAGACCATCGGTCCTGGCGCCCCGCGCCTGATCATTCTGGGCCGGCGCGGCTGGGACAATGAGATCGTTTTCCGCATGCTGGACCGCTGCGCCGGCTATGGCGGCCTGGTCGAGGAACGCGGCGAGATCGGTGATGGCGAGGTCGCTTCCGTCCTGAGCGGCGCGCGCGCCCTGCTGTTTCCCAGCTTCGCCGAGGGCTATGGCATCCCGCTGGTCGAGGCCCTGACGCTGGGGGTGCCGGCGATCTGCTCGGACATCCCCGCGCTGCGCGAGGTGGGCGGTGGCGTGCCCGAACATCTGCATCCGCTCGATGGCGCGGCCTGGCGGCGCACGATCCTCGACTATGCGTCCGACCGTAGCACCGCCCGCGCGGCCCAGCTGGGGCGCCTGCACGACTGGGTCCGGCCGGATTGGCATGCGCATTTCAGCATCACCGACGGCCTGTTGGCGAGGCTCGCGGCCGAGCCGCGTGGCGTGCCGCTGCGCATTCGCGCGGCCACGCATGCCAGCAGCCAGGCGGCGCATGTTGCAGCCCCCCAACCCGGCATGCCATGAGCTTGCGCATGTTCTTCCCTGCGATCGAGCGTCGCCATTCATTCCGCCTTGAGATCGAACTCCGATGAAGGGTTCGCGCAGCGAGGAGTCCCGCTCGCTGGCCGTGGCCGCGAAGCCCGGACTTGCGGCCATGCCCATTGCCGTCGTCGGTGCCGCCTGCCGCTTGCCCGGCGCGCCCGATATGGCCGGCTTCTGGTCCCTGCTGTCCGAGGGGCGGGACGCGGTCACCGAAATTCCGGCCGAGCGCTTCAGCAAAGCCGCCTGGCTGCACCCCCGCCGGCAGGAGCCGGGCAAGACCTATACCTTTGCCGCCGGCGTGCTGGGCGATGTGCTGGGCTTCGACCACGCCGCCTTCGGCCTCTCGCCGCGCGAGGCGGCGGAGATGGACCCGCAGCAGCGCCTGATCCTGGAACTCGTGCGCGAGGCCTTCGAGGATGCGGGCTGGCGCGAGGCCGATGTCGCCGGCCGGTCGCTGGGCGTCTATATGGGCGCCAGCACGAGCGACTGGGCAGATCTGCGCCAATTCGATCCCTCGGCGGCCGATCGCTACATGATGACCGGTGGTGCCCTGTCGATCGTCGCCAACCGGGTGACCAATGTCTTCGATCTGCGCGGCCCGGCGCAGACGGTCGATACCGCCTGTTCCTCCGGCCTGGTTGCGCTGCATCACGCGGCCGAGGCGCTGCGGATGGGCCGCATTCCCGCCGCCGTGGTGGGCGGCGTGAACATGCTGCTCAGCCCCTTTCCCTTCGGCGGCTTCGCCCGGGCGAGCATGCTCAGCCCCACCGGCCGCTGCCACGCCTTCGACAGCCGGGCCGATGGCTATGTGCGGGCCGAGGGCGGCGCGGTGGTCATTCTCAAGCGCCTCGATGACGCGTTGCGCGATGGCGATGCCATCCAGGGTGTGATCCTGGCCTCGGGCGTGAACGCCGCCGGGCGCACGGTGGGGCTTTCGCTGCCCAACCAGGCGGCGCAGGCCGGGCTGCTCAAATCGCTTCTCACCGATGCGGCCATCGACCCCAACCGGATCCGCTATTTCGAGGCGCATGGCACCGGCACCGCGGCCGGCGACCCGATCGAGGCCTCCGCGATCGGCGAGGCGGTGGGCCGGCTGCGCGATGCAGGGCCGCTGCCGATCGGCTCGGCCAAGTCCAATATCGGCCATACCGAGGCCGCTTCGGGCATTGTCGGCCTGGTGAAGGGCCTGCTGGTGCTGCGCCACGGCCAGATCCCGCCCAGCCTGCATTTCGAGACGGCCAATCCGCATATCGACTTCGACGGGCTGGGCCTGCGGGTCGCCACGCGGCTGGAGCGTCTGCCTGGCCGTGCCGATGCCGTGCTTGGCGTGAACAGCTTCGGCTTCGGCGGGACCAATGCCGGCATCCTGCTGGCCGCACCGCCCGCCGCCGCCAGGCAACCCGCGCGGGCCGGCAAGCTGCCGCCGCTGCTGCTCTCCGCCCGCTCTGCCGAGGGTCTGGCCGCGCTGGCCGAGGGCTGGGCGCAGACGCTGCAGGCCGCCCCAGCGCCGCGCGCCGCGGCGCTGATCCGCGGCCAGGTCGCCCATCGCGATTTCCTGCAGCACCGGCTGGTGGCGCGCGGCGCCACGCCGGGCGACCTCGCCGCCCGCCTGCAGGCCTGGCGCGCCAATGGCGAGACCGAGGGCCTGGCGCTGGGCGCCGCCGCGCGTGGCCATGGCGTGGCCTTCGTCTTCAGCGGCAATGGCGCGCAATGGCCGGGCATGGCGCAGGCCGCCATGCTGCGCAACGCGGATTTCCGCGCGGCGCTGCGCGCGGTCGATGCCCAGCTCAAGCCGCTGCTGGGCTGGAGCGTGGCCAGGCTGTTGGCGGAGGGGGTGGATGCCGCGACGCTGGCCGCCACCGACCATGCCCAGCCACTGCTCTTCGCGGTGCAGCTCGGCCTGGTCGCGGCGCTTGAGGCCCAGGGCATCCGCCCCGCCCTGGTGCTGGGCCATTCCGTCGGCGAGGTGGCCACCGCCCATGTCGCCGGATTGCTGGACCTCAAATCCGCCTGCAAGCTGATCGTGGCGCGCAGCCGCCACCAGCACGCCATGCGTGGCCATGGCCGCATGGCGGCGCTGGGCGCGAGCGCCGAGGCGGCGGCACCCATCCTCGCGGCCTGTGACCTGCCCGGCGAGCCGCGGCTGGAGATCGCCGCCATCAACGCGCCCTCGGCCGTGACCGTGGCCGGGCCTCCGGCGGCGCTGGCCCGGCTGGACGCGGCGGCGAAGGAACAGCGCTGGAGCTTCATCCCGCTCGACCTCGATTACGCCTTCCATTCCAGCTACATGGACCCCGTGCGCGGCGCGCTGATGGCCGATCTGCGCGGCATGCGCGGCCGCGCCGGCCAGATTCCCATGATCAGCACCGTCACCGGCGAGGTGCTCGAGCCCAGCCAATGCCGCGCCGACTATTGGTGGCGCAACCTGCGCGAACCGGTGCGCTTCGAGGCCGCGCTGACCCGCGCCGCCCGCATGCAGCCCAGGCTTTTCCTGGAAATCGGCCCCAACCCGGTGCTGCTGAGCTACCTGCGCGAGGGCTTGCGCGCGGTCGGCAGCGAGGCGGCCTATTCGCACACCCTGTCCAAGCGCGACCCGGCGGGCGACCCGCTGCCCGCCATCGTCGACCGCGCGACGGCGCTGGGCGCCGACCCGCGCGGGTCGGCGCATTTCCGCGGCCCCACCCAGCTCGCCGGCCTGCCGCGCGCGCCACTGACGCGCAGCCCGGCACCCATGCCGCGCACCGGCGAGCGCACCATCCTGGCCGAACAGGCGACCGACCATATCCTGCTGGGAACCCGCCGCAGCGCCGAGTTCCGCGAATGGATCAGCCATGTCGACCTGATGCTGCAGCCCTGGCTGGCCGACCACCGGCTTGCCGGCGACGCGGTGCTGCCCGCCGCCGCGATGCTGGACATGGCGCTGGCCGCTGGCCAGGCCCGCCATCCCGAGGCGCCGGCGCTCGAGGTCAGTGAATTTCACATCCTGCGCGCCATCCCGCTGGAGGCGGAGCGCACCCGCGAATTGCGCTCGCGCCTGGATGATGACGGCCTGTTCACCCTGGAATCCCGCCGCCGGTTGAGCGAGGAGCCGTGGTCGCTGCACGCCCGCGGCCGGGTGCTGGAGGTGCCGCGCCTGCCCGAGGTGGGAGTGCCGCTCTCCGCCCAGGCGCCGCGCATGATCGGCACCGACGGGCTGGTCGCCATGGCGCATGTCGCGGGCCTCGATTACGGCCCGGCCTTCCAGCCCGTGGCGATGCTCGCCATCGACCCGGGGCCGCAAACCGCCCGCGCCACCCTGACCCTGCCGGCGACCGCGCCGGACGACGCGCCCTTCCTGCTGCACCCCGTGCGGCTGGATGGCGCCATGCAGGGCATGATCGGCCTGCTGGAGGATCAGGGTCTGGAGCCCGGCACCGGCTTCGTGCCGGTCCGCGCCACCCGCCTCGTGGTGCGCCGCGGTGCGCCGCCGGCCGCCAGCGCCGATATCCGCCTGGTGGTGAAGGGCGAACGCTCCGCCGCGGCCGATCTGGTGCTGCGCGATGGCGCCGGCGCGCCGGTGGCAGTCCTGGAAGGCTGCTGGGTCCAAAAACTGCGCCTGCCCGGCCGGGGCGACCCGGCGCAGGATATCTTTCGTGTCGAGCAGGTCGCGGCGCCCGCGCTGGGCGACGCGCCGGTGGAATTCGACCTTGCCCCCGCGCTGGCCGCGCTCGAGGGTGCCGATGCGGCGGCCGATGTCTCCGAGCCCGCGATGCTGCTGGAAGGCTATGCCGCCGCTGCCGCGGCCGAGGCGCTGGCCGGCCGCACCACCGCCCCCGGCCCCTATGCCGGGGCGCTGCTCGCCCTGGCCGGCGAGGATGAACTGCCCCCGCGCGAGGCGATCTGGCGCCAGGTGCTGCTGGAGCAGCCCGCCCTGGCGCATGAACTGGCCTGGCTGGCCGAGGCTGCTGAGCATGCCGGCGACGCCCATGGCCGGCCGGCCTTCATGCCAGGCCCCGATGCCGCCAGCTTCGAGACCATGGCGCGGCTGCTGGCCGGCGCGGTCGGTCGCCTCGCCGCCGCATGGCCTGCGGGCCGGCCGCTGCGGGTGCTGGAAATCGCTGCCGGTTCCGGGCCGTTGACGAGGCTGCTGGCCGTGGTGCTGGCCGCCAGCGGCCGCCGCGTCATTCTGCACGCCGCCTCCCTGCCTGATGCAAGGCCGCCGCATGCGCCGGGCGGCGGCGTTGAATTCACCTCCGCCCCCTGGGACCCGCTCGGTGCCGAGGCGCCGCCGCTGGTGGCCGACATCGTGGTGGGCATGCTGCCGGCGCTGAAGCTGCGCGCAGGCAGCCATGGCGGCGACGCCCCGCTGGTGGTTGCGCTGCGCCATGCCGTGGCGCCGGGTGGCGCGCTTTTGCTGGCCGAGGGGCTGCCCGGCGTGCTGTGGGACTTCGCCCTCGGTCAGGACCCAGCCTGGTGGGAGGGCGCGGGCCTTGCCGATGAGTCGCAGGCAATCCAGGCCTTGCGCGATGCCGGTTGGGTCGATGTCTCCGGGCGGCGGCTGCTGTCGGTGCCAGTGCCGGTGGGGCTGTTCGCGGCCCGGGCACCGCTGGGTGCCACCAGCCTGCCCGGTGCCATGCCGCGCCGGATGATCCTGGTGGCCGATGCCGGCGGCATGGAGCTGCGCCACGCCCTGTCCCAGCTGCTGGGTGGCCGTGGCGTGGATGTGGCGGGTGGCAGCCTGGCCGAGGCGGCGCAGCTCAGCCCCCGCGCCATGCAGGGCGCGCCGGTCGTGGTTCTGCTCAATCCCGGCTCGGCTTCGGCCGCGCTGGGGCAGGAGCTTGTCCTGACCGCGCGGCTGGCGGCCACGGCGCAGGGCGCGGCCTCGGTCATGCGGCTGGTCACCATCGGTGCCGAGCAGGGAAGTGCGGCCGCGGCGGCCCAGGCGCTGGGCCGGGTGCTGAGCAACGAAATGCCGGCGCTGAAGCTGCGCCGGATCGACCTCGCGGCCAACCTCAGCACGCCGGACGCCGCGCGCCGGCTGCTGGTCGAATTGCAGCATGAGAACCATGCCGAGGCCGAGATCGGCGTGACCGAGGCCGGTCGCCTCGTGCCGCGCCTGCTGCCCGGCCTGCCGCCTGCGCCCGCGCCCGCCGGCCCGCTGATGCTGGCGGTGGCGCAGCCCGGCCAGCTCTCCAGCCTGTATTGGGCGCCGATGCCCGAGCCCCGCGCCCTTGCCGAGGGCGAGGTCATGCTGCGTGTGGAGGCCGCGGGCCTCAATTTTCGGGACCTGATGTGGGCCCAGGGCCTGCTGCCTGAGGAAACGCTGTTGCCCGGTTTCGCCGGCCCCGGCCTTGGTATCGAATGCGCCGGTGTGGTTGAGGCGACGGGCCCCAACTCGCCCTGGCGGGTGGGCGAGGCGGTGTTCGGCTTCGCGCCGCGCGCCCTGGCCGGCCGTGTCGTCACCCGTGCCGATGCACTCGCGGCGCGGCCCGAGACCCTCTCCCCCGCCGCCGCGGCCACCGTGCCGGTCGCCTTCATGACGGCGGTCTATGCGCTGGAGGAAATGGCGCGGATCGAGCCTGGCGAAGTGGTGCTGATCCATGGCGGCGCCGGCGCAGTGGGGCTGGCCGCCCTGCAGGTGGCGCTCAATGCCGGCGCGCGGGTCATCGCCACCGCCGGCAGCCCGCAGAAGCGCGCCTTCCTGCGCCAGGCCGGCGCCGAACTCGTCCTCGACAGCCGCGACCCCGGCTTCGCCGACCGGCTGCGCGGCGCGGGCTTTGAGGGTGTGGATGTCGCCCTGAACTCGCTGGCCGCGGAGGCAATGGAGCGCACGCTGGGCCTGATGCGCCCCTTCGGCCGCTTTATCGAGCTGGGCAAGCGCGACTATGCCGAGAACCGCCGCGTCGCGCTGCGCCCGCTGCGCCGCAATGTCACCTACTTCGCTGTCGATGTGGACGAATTGCCGCGTGCCCGCCCGGCTGTGGCGTCGCGGCTGTTGACCTCGATTGCCGAGCGTCTGGCCAGCGGCATCTTCCAGCCGCTGCCCTTCGCGCTGCGCCCGGCCGAGGAGGCCGAGGCCGCCTTCCGCACGCTCCAGGCCAGCGGCCAGATCGGCAAGCTGGTCATCGCCCCACCCGAGCCCGCCCAGGCGCGGCCGGTGGTGGATTGGCACCCGGGCGAGGGCATCACCGTCATCCTCGGCGGCGTGCAGGGCTTTGGCCTGGCGGCGGCGCAATGGCTGGCCGGGCAGGGGGTGCGCCGCTTCGCCCTGGTGTCGCGCCGCGGCGCCGCCACGCCGGGTGCTGAGATCGCGCTGGCCGGGCTTGGCCCGCATACCCATGCCTATGCCTGCGACGCAACGGATGATGTGGCGCTGGCCGCAACCCTGTCCGAGATCCGCAAGCGCGGCCCGATCAGCGGCGTGGTCCAGGCCGCGGCCGTCTTCGAGGATGGCACGGCCGCGGCATTGGACGCCAAGCGCACGGCCCGCGTGCTTGCCGCCAAGCTCACCATCGCCGAGAATCTGGACCGGTTGACGGCGCAGGACCCGATCAAGCTCTTCCTGCTGTTCAGCTCGGCCACCGTGCCGGTCGGCAGCCCGGGCCAGGCCGCCTATGTCGCCGCCAATGCCGCCATGGAGGCGTTGTCCCGCCGACGCCAGGCCCAGGGCCGGCCGGCCTGCGCCGTGCAATGGGGCCCCATCGCCGATGTCGGCGTGCTGGCGGGCGATGAGGCGACGGCCGCCGGCCTCAGCCGGCGCCTGGGCGCGGTGGCGCTGCCCGCCGCCGCATGCCTGGCGGCGCTGCCCGCGATCCTGGCCTCCGGCCTGGCCGTGGCCGGTGTGGCGCGCATTCTCTGGCAGCAGGCCGGCGCCGCCCTGCCGGTGCTGGCCGAGCCCATCTTCGCCGCCGTGCGCGCCGGCCTCGACAACAGCGCCGAGGGCGATGGACCTGACCTGCGCCAACGCATCCACGGCCTGCCCGCGGACGAGGCGCTGGGCGTGATGCGCGACGCGGTGCGCGGCGAACTCGGGCGCATCCTGCGGGTGCCGGCCGCCTCGATTGCGCTGGACGCGCCATTGCCCGGCCTCGGCCTCGACAGCCTGGGCGGGATGGAACTGCGCACCGGCCTTGAACGCCGGATGGGCAGCGCGGTCGCGCTCTCCGCCGTGACTGAGGATCTGACGGTGGAAACCCTCGCCCGCCGCATGCTGGACGGGCTGCGTGGCGAAATTTCCGAGGAGGCCGAGCTGAATGCCCGCCTCGCCGCCTACGAGCCGCCCACCCCCGCCAATACCGCCGAAGCGGTGAAGGACGCCGCCGAGTGAGCAGCAAGATGACGGGCCTGACCATGGCCGCCCGCGCCTCGCTGCTCGCGCGGCTGACCCGCAAGGAGCCGGCCAACCCCAATACCACCGCGGGGCGCGATTTCTCCACTTTGCCGGCGGCGCGCGAGATGGCGATGGTGCGTGCCGGCGCCGAGAGCATGGACATTCCCAACCCCTTCTTCCGCGCCCATGACGGCGTGGCGGGCGGGCACAGCACCATTGGCAATCGCGAGCTGATCAATTTCTCCAGCTACAATTATCTCGGCCTGAACGGCGACCCACGGGTGGCCGCCGCCGCCAAATCGGCCATCGACCGGCATGGCATCTCGGCCAGCGCCTCGCGCATCGCCTCTGGCGAAAGGCCGGTGCATGCGGCGCTGGAGGCCGCGCTGGCCGCCAATTACAATGCCGAGGCGGCTTTGTGCTTCGTCTCCGGCCACGCCACCAATGTCACCGTCATCGGCCATCTGCTGGGGCCGCGCGACCTGATCGTGCATGACGCGCTGGTGCACAATTCCGGCGCCGAGGGCGTGCGGCTGTCCGGCGCCAAGCGCATCGCCTTCGCCCATAACGACTGGGCGGCGGCCGAGCGCGAACTCGCCGCCAACCGCAAGCGCCACACCCGCGCGCTGATCGTCATCGAGGGCCATTACTCGATGGATGGCGACATGCCCGACCTCGCCCGCTTCGTGGAGCTGGCGAAGAAGTACGACGCCTGGCTGATGGTCGATGAGGCGCATTCCATCGGCGTGCTGGGCGAAACCGGCCGCGGCGTGTTCGAGCAGCAGGGCGTGGACCCTTCGGGCGTGGATATCTGGATGGGCACGCTGTCCAAGACGCTGTCGGGCTGCGGCGGCTATATCGCCGGCTCCGCCACGCTGATTGACGTTCTGAAGCATTCGGCGCCCGGCTTCGTCTATTCCGTCGGCATGGCGCCGGCGCTGGCCGCGGCCTCGGAGGCGTCGCTGCGCATCATGCGCGAGGAACCCTGGCGGGTGGCGCGGCTGCAGGAGAATGCGCGGGTCTTTCGTGACGGCGCCCGGGCGCGCGGCTTCGATATCGGCCCCTCGGTCGGCCTGGGCATCGTGCCGATCATCCTGGGTTCCTCGGTCAAGGCGGGGCGGGCTTCAGCCACGCTCTTCGATGCGGGCGTGAATGTGCAGCCCATCCTCTTCCCCGTGGTGCCCGAGGGCAGCGCGCGGCTGCGCTTCTTCATGAGCAGCGAGCACACGCAGGAGGACATCGCCACCACGCTCGGCGCCCTGGCCGCCGCTTGCGCATAGCGCTCTTTACGCTGGAGAGCCTGGCCAGTTCCCAGGCCGTGCTGGAATTCGTGGCGCGCGACCCCGGGCGTATCGTGCTGCTGGGCCATAGCGACCCGTTCCGGGAGGGGCTGCTGGCGCAGCCGCGGCGGCATGTCTCCCGGTCCGGCGCGGCCATCCTGCCTTATCTCGCGGCCAATTTCTCCGTGCCTGGCCTGCTGCGCCGCACCGGGCGGCTGAGCGATCTCTGCCGCGCGCACGCCATTCCCACGTTTCGGGTGGCTGATGTGAATGGCGCGGCCAGCCATGCCGCGCTGCTGGCGGCGAGGCCGGACGTCATTCTCTCCTTTCATTTCGACCAGATCTTCACCGCCGAAACCCTGGCGCTCGCGCCGCTCGGGGGGGTGAATGTCCACCCCTCGCTGCTGCCGCGGCATCGCGGGCCGATTCCCACGCTCTATGCCCTGGCCGAGGGCGCGACCGGCGTCTCCGTCCATGTCCTGGCGCCGCGCATCGATGCCGGCGGTGTGTTGGCGCAGCGGGCGGTGGAACTGCCCCCCGGCCTGAGCGCGGGTGGCGCCGCGCGGGCGCTGCATCTCGCGGCGCTGCCGCTGATCGAGGCGGCGCTGGCCATGCTGCCGGCCAGCCCCGAACCCGCCGCCCTGCTGCCCTATTGCCCCTTTCCGGACGCGGCCACCCTGGCCCGCCTGCGCCAACAGGGCGCTCGGCTGGTCGTGCCAAATGATTGGAAGGCCTCCCTGTTCGCCCCAGCCGGGGGGTGGTAAGCGATTCCGGAGCCACTCCGCAGGATGCGCCGCGAAACGTTCAGGCATGACAGACGCATTCCCGCTTAAGCGATTTCTTTTTCTCCAAGGCCCGATCTCGCCCTTCTTTCACCGGCTGGGCGTGCTGCTGCGGGCGCGCGGCCATGGCGTGCACCGGATCAATCTCTGCCGCGGCGACACCATCTTCTGGCCGGAGCCGGCGACCGATTTCACCGGCACCTTCGACACCTGGCCCGGTTTCATCGCCGATTTCCTTGCCCGGCATGCCATCACGGACATGGTGCTGCTGGGCGAGCAGCGTGACCATCACAAGACGGCCATCGCGGCAGCGCATGAAGCGGGCGTCGCCGTCACGGTCACCGATTTCGGCTATATCCGGCCGGATTGGATCATCCTCGAGCGCGACGGGATGAACCGCGAAAGTCGCTTCCCGCGCGACCCCGACGCCATCCGCGCGCTGGCCGCCGACCTGCCGCCGGTCGACCAGGAGAAGCGCTACATCGATGATTTCGACCAGCAGGCGAAATGGGACATGCAGTTCCACCTCGGCAATCTGCTGCCCGGAAAATTCCCGCATTACCGCAGCTTTCTGCTGCACCACCCGATTCCGGCCTATATCGGCACCGGTCTCGCGCTGCTGCGTCGCAAGGCCGAGACCCGCCGGGCCGAGGCCTTGCTGGCCGGGCTGCCGCAGGCCGCGCCGCGCTGGATTTTCGCCATGCAGATGGAAACCGATTACTCCATCCGCGCCTATAGCGATTTCAGGAATATGGACGAGCCGATCGAGGCCGCGGTGGCCAGCTTCGCCCGCGCCGCGCCGGCGGATGGGCATTTGCTGGTGAAGGTCCATCCGCTCGACCCCGGGTTGAAGCCGTGGCGACGGATGGTGGCGGGCATGGCGGCCCGGCATGGCGTGGCGGGCCGCGTTCATTACCTCGGCGCCGGCAATCTCGACGCCATGCTGGCGACGGCGCGGGGCGTGGTGACGGTGAACAGCACGGTGGGCATTCGCGCGCTGCAGCTCGGCCGCGCGCTGCATGCGATGGGCGAGGCGATCTATCACGTGCCCGGGCTGACCCATGCGGGGGGGCTGGACGAATTCTGGGCGGCCGCGCCGCCGGAGCCCGGGCTGACCGAGGCCTTTCTGCGCGCCATCGCCGCCATGCTGCATGTCCGCGGCGTGTATTACCGCGAGCCTGGGCTGACGGCGGCGGTGGAGGCAGCGGCGGATCGGCTGGAACGCGGCCTGGTCGGCGAGAAGCTGCCGCCGGATTGAGGCGGACGGCGCGAAAGCGCGGGTTTACAACACACCAGAACGGACATGGTCACCGCGCGCGGCACCAGGGCTGGAACCGCGCCCACAGCAAGGAATATCGTCTCGTTACGGGACTTCCAGGCTGTCCCCGATGGCGAAGTGTCCGCCTGCGGTGACGACGGCATGCACGCCGAGGTCGCGATGCCCATAATGTTCGAACAGCAGGGCAGGGACGTCGCAATCGCGTTCGCCAGTCTCGAGGTTCACCTTGGTGGCCGGGCAGCGCACGGTGCGCTTGAACACGTTCAGCCGGGCCGTGCCCAGCAGGACATCCCGGTCGATCCAGTCGAATTCCGCCCAGGCCGGCAGGCCGGAGAAATAGACATTGGCGCGGAAGCGCAGCGGGTCGAGCTTGCGGCCGATTTTTCGCTCGAAATCCTTCAGGCTGTTGAGGTTGATCAGCGACACGCCCTTCTTCACCTGATCGGTGAAATTGTGGCCGGGGACGTCGTGGAAGACGGGCGTGCCGCGGGCTTCCTCGCCCAGGAATGCGGTGAGCCAGGCGCCGATGGCGGCGCGGCCCTCTACGCGGGTCGGGTCGGCCTGCAAGGGCGCCTGGCCGGGGGCGGAGAGGACCAGGAGCTTATCATGCGCGTCGAAGCCGGCGCGGATCAGCACCACGCGGGGATGCGCCGCCATGCAGGCGAAATTGTATTTGGGAACGAATTTCGGGGCGGCGGGGTCGAAGGGCGCGTCGCCCTGGGCGAGGGCGAAGCGGCGGTCATGCGGGATACAGTGCCCGGTTTCCACGGCGATTTCGTCCAGCGCCTCTGGGGTGAGGCCCTTCACGGGGTAGCGGTAGAGGTGTTCGACACGCATGGGGGCGACCTGTGGGGGAGGGTTACGGTGGCGGAGAGCATAGGCGGGATGGGATGGGAGGGAAGCGTGGAGGTGATGATTTTTGTTGACAATAATCCTATTTTACTCTAGGTAAATAGTCCAGCGTCGCAGGAGCCCATCATGTCCGTTCTGGTTCGTATCACAGAGCAGGATGTCCGGGGCGCGATGCGCGAGCCGCGGTATTGGAGCCTGGGGCATCCTGAGCGCCAGGCTTTCAATGCCTGGGTCGGGCAGGCCTGGCGTGGGCTCAATCCGGCGGATGGCGAGGCGCGTTCGACCGTGTGGGTGCGCGCATACATGCGCGAGGTGCACATGGTGTTGGCGCATTGGCGGAGTGCGCCGCCTAGGAATGGTCTTGATCAACATGCCGGGCTTGCTCCGCCAAACAGGCCGGAAATGCATGATCCCATCGAACGAGTTAGCCGCGGGCCAACCCGCCCGCGCCTACCCAATCGGGGTTCCAGCAGCAGTCGGCCGGGAGGCCCACCGTCCAACCGTCTGGGGGTTCAACGCGAACGCCGCGAGGATTCTAGACCATGCTGCGTTCACATGCGTTCACTGCGCATGGTCTAGCCGTTGCTG
>CAYNBM010000021.1:0-66020 GCA_964395305.1 uncultured Rubritepida sp. | reverse complement strand
ATCAACTGGCCGATCAGCGTGGTCTTGCCCGCGCCATTCGGCCCGATCAGGGCATGCAACTCACCGGGCAGGACATCCAGCGACACGTCATCGGTCGCCGCCAGCCCGCCGAAGCGTTTTCGCAGGCCTCGCACCGAAAGCACCGGCTCAACCACGCCGCGCCCCCCGCCCGATCAGCCCCATGATGCCGCCCGGCGCCCAGAGCACCACCGCCAGCAGGATCGGGCCCAGGAAGACCTGCCAATTCTCGGTGATGCCGCCCAGCACATATTCCATGCCGACCAGCGCCGCCGCCCCCACCACCGGCCCCAGCAAAGTGCCCACGCCGCCCAGGATGACCATGACCATGATCTCGCCCGATTTCTGCCAGGCCATCAGGTCGGGCGAGACGAAGCGGAGATAATTGGCGGTCAGCGCGCCGGCCAGCCCGCAGCCCATGCCGGCGATGACGAAGGCGGCGAGCTTGTAGCGATACGGCGAGATGCCGATGGCGGCCATGCGGCGCTCATTCTGGCGGATGCCCTCCAGCACCCGGCCGAAGCGGCTTTCGACGATGCGCCATTGCAGCACCAGCCAGGCCACCAGAAATCCGAGGCAGAGCCAGTAGAGCTGGTCCTGGTCGCGCAGATCGAGGCCGGGGACGATGTTGCGCCTGCGGATCAGCAGCCCGTCATCGCCGCCATAGGCCTTCAGCCCGACAAACAGGAAAAACACCATCTGGGCGAAGGCGAGCGTGATCATGATGAACTGCACGCCCGAGGTGCGCAGCGACAGCGCGCCGATCACCGCCGCCGCCAGCCCCGCCACAAGCATCGAGACGGGCAGGGTGATCAGCAGCTCGTTGGTGCCGGGGATGAGGCCGAAGATCGGCTCTCCGAGTCGAAAGTGTTCCCACAGGATCCCCACCGTATAGGCGCCGAGGCCGTAATAGGCGGCGTGCCCAAAACTCACCATGCCGCCATGGCCGAGGATGAGGTTGAGCGAGGCCGCGGCTATCCCCAGGCACAGGATGCGGGTGGCAAGGCCGATGGTGGCGGGCTGGCCCAGCGCTTCGGCGGCCCAGGGCAGGGCGATGGCGGCCGCCAGCAGGATGGCCAAAGGCAGGGCATTACGCATGCGCGGGGAAGAGCCCCTTCGGCCGCAGCAGCAGCACCACGGCCATCAGCACATAGACGCCCATGGAGGAGAGTGCCGCACCCAGCGCATCGGCCTCGCTGCCCGGCATGACCTGGCGCAGCCAGCCCGGCACGAAGCCGCTCAGCAGCGTTTGCGTGACACCCACCAGCAGCGCCCCGAACAGCGCGCCGCGCACCGAGCCGATACCGCCGATCACCACCACGACGAAGGTGAGGATGAGGATCTGCTCGCCCATGCCGACCTGCACATTGCTGACCGGCCCGGCCATCACGCCGGCGAGGCCCGCCAGCAACGCGCCCAGCCCGAAGACCACGGTGTAGAGCAGCCGGATATCCACCCCCAGGGCACGCACCATCTCGCGGTGCGTGGCGCCGGCGCGGACCAGCATGCCGATGCGGGTGCGCTGGATCAGCAGGTAGAGCCCGACCGCCACCGCGAGCCCGACCGCGATGATCAGCAGCCGGAAGGTGGGGTAGGGCAGGCCTGGCATGATCTCGACGGAGCCGGAAAAGCCCTGCGGCAGCTGCACCAGCAAGGGCTGCCGGCCGAAGAGCATGGTGATGCCCTGGTTGAAGAACAGGATCAGCCCGAAGGTGGCCAAAACCTGATCCAGATGGTCGCGCGCGTAGAGCCTGCGCAGCACCACCACCTCGATCAGCATGCCGGTGGTGGCCGCCGCCGCCACGCCGGCCAGCAGCCCCAGCCACCAGCTGCCCGAGGATTGCGCCACCAGCGCCGCGGCAAAGGCGCCGACCATGAACAGCGAACCATGGGCGAGGTTGATCACGCCCATGATGCCGAAGACCAGCGTCAGTCCCGCCGCCAGCAGGAAGAGCATGACGCCGAATTGCAGGCCATTGAGCAGCTGCTCGGCGACGAGAGCGCTCACCCGCTCAGATGCGGCATTGCGCGGCGAAGACGTCGCCGTGGTTCTCCAGGATCTTTTCCTTGGTGACGATGGCCAGCGCGCCACCCACCCGCTCCACCTTCAGCGAGAACCAGTCCTGGATCGGGTGCTGGTTGGTGTTGAAGCGGAAATTGCCGCGGGTGCTGACGAAATCGGCGCGCAGCATGGCGGTGCGGAAGGGGTTCAGCTCGATCGAGCCGCGGGTCTGCCGCAGCGCCGCTCCGATGGCGCGCGCCGTGTCGTAGCTCTGCTGGGCGTAATAGGTTGGCGTGCGGTTGTGCTTGGCGCGGAAGGCGGTGACGAAGGCCTGGCTGGCGGGGTTCGAAAAATCGCTGTTCCAGTGGCTGGAGAGGTTCACCCCCTCCGCCGCATCGCCGACGGCCGCGAGTGTTCCGGCATCCATGGAGGGTGCTGGCATCACCTGCGGGATGGTCGCGAGCAGGCCTGCCTGGGCGTATTGCCGCAGGAAGGCGATGCCCAGGCCGCCGGGATGGAACTGGAACACGGCGTCGGGGCGTGCTGCGCGGATTTGGGCCAGCTCCGCGGCATAGTCGGTCTGGTCGAGCCGGGTGTAGATTTCCTGCACCACCTCGCCGCGGAACAGGCGGCGGAAGCCCGCAAGGGCGTCGCGCCCGGCCTGGTAATTCGGCGCCAGGATGAACATGCGGCGATAGCCCAGCCGATTGGCCAGCTCGCCCGCGCTCTCATGCAGCGAATCATTCTGCCAGGAGACGACGAAGTAGTTCCGGTGGCATTCGCGCCCGGCGAAATTGGACGGCCCGGCATTGGGCGAGACGTAGATGCCATCGGCATCGAGCACATCGGGCGCCACGGCGCCCAGGATGTTGCTGAACACCACGCCGGTAAACAGCTTGATGCGTTCATTGCGGAGAAAACGCTCGGCCACCGCCTTGCCCTGGGGCGGGCGAAAACCGTCATCCTCCACCATCATCTGCACGGCCTGGCCGCCGAGCCGGCCCTGCTCCTGGTCAAGCGCGATCTGGAAGCCGTCGCGGATGTCCTGGCCGATATAGCCGCCGGGGCCCGAGAGCGTGGTGATCATGCCGATCTTGAGCGGCGCGCCCTGCGCGAAGCTGGGTGCGGCAAGCGGAGCCAGGCCAAGCCCGGCCAGAAGAGAACGACGTTCGAGACGCATGAGAGACCCCCGGATGGAATGATGTGGTGTGGCCGCCGTTACGGCTTGCCGGTCTGTTTCAGTGGTTGGTCGAGCTCGTGCACCCGGCCGCAGCGCGGGCAGGCGCCCTTTTCGCCGCCGTCATCGGCGCCGGGCAGCTTGGGCGGCGCGGCCTGCGCGATGCCGATCGAGAGGCCGGAAAACCCGGCCAGAAAAGCGCGACGCTGGGTCATCATGAATTCCTTTATGCTTGAAGCTTTTTCGGGCTGCAAGAATTTTGTGAACGCCTTGTTAACCGGGAAGCACGGCCCAGCCGGGCGGCGGCGCCTTTCCCGGGTGCAGTGTGCCGCAATGGGGGCAGGTCCGCGCCTTTTCGCTGCCGTAGAAGGCGGCGAAGAGCGGCGGCAGGTCCTTCACGATATCCTTCACCCCGGTCTCCACGCGGTGCACCAGACCCTGGCAGCCGAAGCAGAACCACTCGAAGCCATCGATGTCCTCTTCCCGCCGGGTGCCCTCGACCACGAGGCCCACGCTGCCCTCCTGCGGGCGTTGCGGGGAGTGGCGGATATGCGGCGGCAGCAGGAAGACGTCGCCGGCACGGATGACGACATCCTCGATCTTCCCGCGGTCATGCACCTTCAGCATCATCTCGCCGCGGAGCTGGTAGAAGAACTCCTCCACCGGGTCGTCGTGGAAATCGACGCGCTGGTTCGGCCCGCCCACGATCATGACGACCATGCCGTCACCGGTCTCGAACAGCGCCTTGTTGCCGACGGGGGGTTTGAGGAGGTGCTGGTTCTCGTCGATCCAGCGGTTGAAGTTGAAAGGTTTTTTCATGCGGCGCGCGTGTCCTGTGCCGCTGCGCTGGCTGGCGGCAGCTTCAAACCGCAGCTGGCGAAGGCCGCGCGTGTAGCGGATTTTTCGGCCTCGGTCAGCTCCAGCATGGGCCGCCGCACGGCGCCGCCGACCTGGCCCAGCAACGTTTGCCAATACTTCTGGTGGCTCTGCGGCTTGCCGCCGGGGCGGGTGGATTTCAGGGCGTGGCGCACCGGCTCCAGGCTGTCGCGGATCGCCCTGGCCTCGGCCGCCCGGCCCGCGAAGGCGGCGTCGGTATAGGCGCGCATCCGGCGATCCACCGCGGTCTGCAGCAGGTAGGGCGGTGAGGAGCAGAGATACACCTGCCAATCCAGCTCCAGGATGTTGTCCAGCCATTCTTCCTCGGAGGCGGTGCTGACGATGAGTTTTCCCCGCGTCAGATCGGTCAGCTTCACATACATCTCGCGCGGCACGGAATACTTGATGCCCACGATATTGGGGATGTCCGCGATCCTGGCGCAAAGCTCCGGGCTCATCAGATAGCCGCTATCGGGGTGCGACCACATGCAGACCCCGATCTTCACCTGGGCGGCGATGTGGGTGAAATACTCCAGCAGCAGCGCGTCGCGGTCATGCACGAAATGCAACACCGGCGCGTGGACCACCACGAAATCGGCGCCCACCGCCTCGGCATGCCGCGCCAGTTCGATGACCGTGTCCATGTTCTGGTCGGAGGCGCTCATCACACTGCGCTTGCCGGCGGCCTTCGCCACATCGGCCGCGATCTCGAAGCTGCGCTTTCGCTCGGCCAGCGACATCGAGAAGAACTCGCCCTGCTTGCCGGAGACGAAGACGCCATCGATGCCCAGATCGCCGAACCAGTGCCGCAGGTTGGACCGAAAGCCGGCCTCGTCCATCGCCAGCGTGCCGGGCTCGAAGGGCATCAAAGCCGCGCACCAGATGCCGCGCAGATGCTCGCGCGCAAAATCCTTGGCCTCGCTCATGCGCCGGTCCTCTCCGCTGTCCTGCTCGCGCCCAGTATCCGCACCAGACCGCCGGGCGCCAAGGCATTTCGGATCGCCTCGCGCAGCAGGCGGGCTTCGCGGATGCGGCCGAAACTCTGGCGGTGGTAGAGCGAGATGGTCCGCCCCGGCTCCTCACCGTCGGAGAAGCGGCGATAGGCCACCATGTCATCCAGCAGCGCCCCCACTGCCACCGAAAGCCGCGGCAGGATGGTGCAGCCGATGCCGGCACCCACCATCTGTCGCAGCGTCTCCAGGCTGGAGGCCTGCAGGGGGTCCCCGGTGCGCGCGCCGCGGTCGCGCGCCGGGCAGAGGCTGAGGGCATGCTCACGCAGGCAATGGCCCTCATTGAGCAGGATCAGCTCACTCGACCCGATATCGGCCTGCAGCACCTGATCCACCGTGGCCAGCGGATGGTCGCGCGGCACGGCGAGAACGAAACTCTCGAAGAACACCGGCAGTTCCGACAGCTCCGCCTCGCGCACCGGGGAGGCGGCGAGGATGGCGTCCAGCGCGCCCGCCTCGAGTTGCTGGACCAGCGGCCAGGTCAGGCCCTCCGAAATCAGCAGACGCAGCTTCGGAAAGGCTTCGCGCAGCGGCTTGAGCAGCAGCGGCAGGAGGTAGGGGCCGAGGGTGCTGAGAACACCGAGGCGGAAGGTGCCCGACAGCGGCTCGCCACTCGCCTGGGCCTGTTCCATCAGCCGCCGCCCCTCGGCCAGGATGATCCGCGCCTGCGCCACCGCCCCATGGCCGCGCTCGGTCAGCAGCACCGTGCGGTTGGCGCGCTCGAAGATCTCGAAGCCGAGATATTCCTCCAGCTTCTTGATCTGCGCCGAGAGCGTGGGCTGGCTGACCGAGCAGGCCAGCGCCGCGCGGCCGAAATGCAGGTTCTCCGCCACCGCCACCACATATTCCAGGTCCCGGAAGGACAGGCCGGACAGATTCATCGCGGGGCTTCCTTCTGCGGGGTGCGGCGACGGGCCGATTCCTGCGCCGCCGCCGCCCGAGTGGGGCGGCCTTTCTCGCCTTCGGTGATGGTTGCGCGCGACAGCATAACGCAAGCTTACTCCGTGCCGGCGTGATTGCCAGGGAGGCGGGCCTCGCCGCAATATACCGGGAGGGAGAACCATCATGGGTTATGACAGCCTGAAGCTGAAACGCGTCTCGCCGCATGTCGGCGCCGTGGTCAACGACATCGATATCACCCGCCCGCTCAGCAACAGCCAGGTGCATGAATTGCAGCAGGCGCTGGCGGAATTCGGCGTGCTGTTCTTCCACGACCAGAATTTCGACCATGATTCGCAAAAACGTTTCGGCCGGTATTTCGGCGAGCTCGACATCCACCCCAATACCCCGGGTCCGCCGGGCCACCCGGAGATCCTGCCGATCCATGGCGACGCCAATTCCAAGGTGGTGGCGGGGGAGGGCTGGCATTCTGATGTGAGCTGCACCGCCAACCCGCCGCTGGGATCCATCCTGCACATGCATGTCCTGCCCGAATCGGGTGGCGACACGCTCTTCGCCTCGGCCGGGGCGGTGTATGATTCGCTCTCGCCCCGGATGCAGGCCTATCTGGAGGGGCTGACGGCGTTCCATTCCGGTGACCGCTACTATCGCTGGCGCAATGCCAAGGAGGGCATCGACGACAGCGGCAAGCGCTACCCCTCGGCCAACCATCCCGTGGTGCGGCCGCATCCCGTGACCGGCCGCAAGATGATCTACGTCAACAGCTTCTTCACCTATGCCATCAACGAGCTGCCGGAGGAGGAGAGCGAGGCGATCCTGCAATTCCTCTACGCCCGCTTCGCCGATCCGATGTTCCAGACACGGTTCCAATGGCGGAAGAATTCGGTGGCGTTCTGGGACAACCGGGCGGTGCAGCACCTCGCGATCTGGGATTATTTCCCGCATACCCGCACCGGCAGCCGGGTGACGGTGAAGGCGGCGTAGAGTCCGCATTGCGGGTTTCGGACATATTCCCGTCCCCGCTGCAGGCGGGGTGCGCTGTTCAGACCTGTGCCCGCGCCAGAATTTCGGCCACGAAGCCGGCCTTGGCATCGGTATAGGCCTCGCGGTCGGCCTGGTGGGTTTGTGCCAGTTCCCGCTTCAGCGCGGCGTAGCGCGCGGCATCGCCGGGATGGGCGCGGAGGTGGTCGCGGAAGGCGAGTTTCTGGCGCGCCTCGCCATCGCTCTGGGTGACATGGATGTGGTGGGTGCGCGCGGCGGCGCGCGGCGGCAGGCCTTTGACCAGGAACAGCCTGTCCTGCCGCGGGTTTTCCGCCCAGAAGCGGTAATCATGCGCGGTGAGGATGGGCACGATGTCGCGCCGCGCCGCCGCGAGGTCGGGCACGGTCAGCAGGATGTCGATGACCGGCTTGGCCGGCATGCCGGGGATGGCGGTGCTGCCAATATGGTCGAGCGCCAGGATCATCCCGCCCGGCAGCCATTGCCGGATGGCCTGTGCCTCGGCCGCGAATTTTTGCGGCCAGGACGGGTCGGGTTCATGCAGCCGGACCTCATCCATGCCCGGCTCCACCGATAATTTTCCGAGTCATGCCGGTTTTCCACCGAGATATCAAGGAATATGTACCTTCACTCCGCCGCCTGGGCCTTGTCCATGAAAAACCGGTTCGCCGGCCTGGGTAGGCCGAGATGCTCGCGCAGCGTGGTGCCCTCGTATTCCCGCCGGAACAGCCCGCGCGCTTGCAATTCCGGCACCACCTCGTCCACGAAATCATCCAGCCCCCCCGGCACATAGGGGAACATTATGTTGAAGCCGTCACACGCCCGGCCCTCCAGCCAGGCCTGCATCTCGTCGGCGATGGTGGCGGCCGTGCCCACCATGGCGGCCCCGGAATAGCCGCCCAGCCGCTGCGCCAATTGCCGCACCGTCAGCCCCTCCCGCCTCGCCAGGTTGATCGCCCGTTCCCGCCCGCTTTTCGACGCCTCGGTCTCGGGGATTTCGGGCAGGGGGCCATCCGCGTCGAAGGCCCGCGCATCCACCCCGAGCACCGAGCTGAGCGAGCCGATCGCGCTCTCATAATGCACCAGGCTGTCGAGATGCGCCCGCTTGGCCCGCGCCTCCTCGACCGTCGCACCCACCACCACCAGCGCGCCGGGCAGGATTTTCAAATGGTCGGGGTTGCGGCCGATCGCCGCCGCGCGGGACTTCACATCGGCATAGAAGGCCTGGGCGTCGCTCATCAGCCCGCCGGCGGCGAAGACCATTTCCGCCGTTTCGGCGGCGATCTGCCGCCCAGCCTCCGACGCCCCGGCCTGCACGATCACCGGCCAGCCCTGCACCGGCCTGGCCACGTTCAGCGGCCCGCGCACGGACAATTCCGGGCCCTTGTGGTTCAGCACATGCATCCTGGACGGGTCCCAGAAGATCCCGCTTTCCACATCGCGGATGAAGGCGTCATCGGCAAAGCTGTCCCACAGCCCGGTCACCACGTCATAGAATTCGCGGGCGCGCTTGTAGCGTTCGCCATGCGCCATGTGCTCGTCATGGCCGAAGTTTTGCGCCGCATCCGGGTTGGCGGTGGTCACGACATTCCAACCGGCGCGGCCATTGGAGATATGGTCCAGCGAGGCAAATTTCCGCGCGACGTGATAGGGGTCGTTGTAGGTGGTGGAGGCCGTGGCGATCAGCCCGATCCGCTCCGTCACCGCGGCCAGGGCCGGCAGCAGGGTCATCGGATCGAAGCTGGTCACGGTGTGGGAGCGCCGCAGCGACTCGATGGGCATGTTCAGAAGCGCCAGGTGGTCCGCCATGAAAAAGGCGTCGAATTTGCCCGCCTCCAGCTTCTGGGTCAGCCGGGCGAGCTTCGGAAAACTGAAATTCGCATCCGGCCAGGCGCTGGGGTAGCGCCATGCGCCGGTGTGGATGGAGACGGGGCGCATGAAGGCGCCGAGATGCAATTGACGGGCGGCCATGCGGCTCTCCTCTTCGCGGTCGTCCGGGATATGGGGCAGGCGGCCGGGCAAACAAACCCCGGCGGGGCTCAACCCAGCTCGGCCAGCCGGCGCATCATCGCCCGCACCTCGGCGGGGGTGAAGGGCTTTTCCAGCACCAGCGGCGGCGGCCCGTCGCGCTCCATCGCCCGCGGCCCGGCCACCGTGTCGCCGGTCATGATGACGAAGCGGGGGGCAAGTTCGGGCCGCAGCGCCGTGGCCGCGGCGCGCAGCGCCATGCCATCCATGCCCGGCATGCGCAAATCGCTGAACAGCGCGTCGAAATGCGTCTCGCGCAGCAGCGCCATCGCCTCCTCGCCGCTGGCGACAACGCGGGGGAAATGGCTATCGGATTCCAGGATTTCGGCCAGGCTCTCGGCCACATCCGTCTCGTCATCCACCACCAGCACGCACATGCTGGCGGTGCGGGCATGCGCGGCACCTTCGGCGGTGTCGGGCAGGTTGCCGATGGGCAGCAGCACGCGGAACAGCGCGCCGCCCAGCAGGCCACGGCCGACGGTGATGGTGCCGCCATGCTCCTCCACCACCTTGCGGCAGATCGCGAGGCCGATGCCGGTGCCCACCCCCACCGGCTTGGTGGTGAAATAGGGGTCGAAGATCCGTTCCAGCACCGCCGCCGGCACGCCCGGGCCATTGTCGGAAATCTCCAGCGCCACCATCGAACCCTCGCGGCGGGTCGCGATGCGGATGCGGCGGGGGTGTTCGCATTCCTGCAGCGCCTGCTGCGCATTGATCAGCAGGTTCGCCACCACCTGGCCGATCAGGTCGCGATCGGCCTCGATCTCCGGCAGCGCGGGATCCAGCGCCTCCTCCAGCTGCACGCCATTGCTGCGCAGGCCATAGCCCGTCATCTCCAGCGCGCCGCGCGCCACCTCGTTCAGCCGCATCGCGCCCCTCTCGGGCGGTTTCTGCCGCGCCATGGCGAGGAAGCTCTTGACGATGCGGCCCGACCGTTCGGCCGCCGCCTCGATCCGCTCGGCGCGCTTGTGCACCGCGGCGTCGGGCGCCTTCTCCTTCAGCAGCGTCGCCTGGGCGAGCAGGATGGCCAGCGGGTTGTTCAGCTCATGCGCGACGCCGGCCAGCAGCGAGCCCATGGCCGAGAGCTTCTCAATCTGATGGATCCGTTCGCGCTGGGCGGCGATCTCGGCCAGGGCGCGTTTGGGTTCGGAGAGGTCGCGCAGATGCGCCGCGAACAGCCGGCGGCCAGCGAGGCGCACCTCCACCAATGCCAGCTCGATGGGGAAGACATGGCCATCGGCATGCAGCGCATCGATCTCGATGCGCTTGCCCAGCACATGCGCCTCGCCGGTCTTGAGGTAGCGCTTGAAGCCATGGTCATGCGCGGCGCGCAGGTGGTGTGGCACAATGATCTGGCCGATGGGCTGGCCCATCACGGCGCCGCGGGCCTGACCAAAGATGGCCTCGGCGGCGGGGTTGAACTCCACCACCAGCCCCTCCTCGTCGATGACGATGATACCGTCGAGCGCCGAGGTGACGATGGCGGCGGCGCGCGCCTCGGCCGCCACCACCGCGGCGCGCTGCTCGGTCACATCGGCCTCTCGCCTGCGCAGCGCCGTCAGGTCCTCGGACATCGAGATGAAGACCTCGACCTCGCCATCCGGCCCGTGATGTGGCATCACGCTCTGGCGGACATAGCGCTGCTCGCCATGGATATAGGGCACCCAGCCCTCGTAGCGCACGGTCTGACCGGCCAGCAGCCGCGGCTCCCAGGCGCGCATGACCTCGAAGCTGGCCTCGCCCAGCACCTCGGCCACGGTGCGGCCCAGCACCTGGTCCATCGGCAGGCGGACATAGTCGAGCAGCAGCTTGTTCACGGTGACGTAGCGGTGCTGGCGGTCCACCACCGCGGCGCGGGCGGGCATGGCGTCGATGATGGCCTGCAGCATCGGCTGGTCGACCTGGCCGGCCGAGCGTGGTGCCACGGCCGGTGGCATATCCTCGGGCTGGTCGATATCGCGTGAGATGAGCAGCGCGGCCACCACCTCGCCGCGCTGGTCGCGGCAGGGCATGATGCTGCGGCGGCGGAAGCGGCGGCGAGAGCCCTGGTGGTGCGTCCATTCCTCGAGATGCGAAGGCACGCCGTCGAAACAGCGGGCGACCAGCGGGGCGATGGCCGCGATGACCTCGGGCTCGGCGAAATCGGAGGCCAGCGCGCCGACCATCTCGCTCGCTTCCATGTCAAAGAAGCCGAGCATGGTCTGGTTGGCATAGAGCACGCGCAGGTCGCGATCGAGCGTCATCACCCGGCCATCCAGCGCATCGAGCATGGATCGCAGCAGGAGGTCGGTTTCCATCACGTGCCCTCCGGCGAAAACACATAACCCTCGCCGCGCATGGTGCGGATGTAGCGCGGTGTGGCGGGGTTGGGTTCGATCTTGCGGCGCAGCCGGGCGATGCGGATATCGGTGCTGCGGTCATCGGGCTCGGGCTCGCGCCCATGCGCGATCTGCGCGAGCTGGGAGCGGGTGAGGATGCGCCCGGGCCGGCGCGCCAGCGCCTCCAGCAACTCGTATTCCAGCGCGGTCAGCGCCACGGGCTGGCCATCGGCGCCGAGCAGGCGGCGGGCGGCGGTCTCCAGCCGGAAGGGGCCGAAGCGGATCGCCTCATCGGCCGCGACGGGCCTGGGTGCGGGCGCCGCCTCGGGCGCCAGGCGGCGCAGCACGGCGCGGATGCGCGCGACCAGCTCGCGCAGATCATAGGGCTTGACGAGGTAGTCATCGGCGCCAAGTTCGATCCCGATGATGCGGTCCAGCTGCTGCCCGGCGGAGGTGGCGAAGATGATGCCGCAGCTGGAGTTCTCACGAATCCAGGCGGCCAGCGACAGCCCATCCTCCCCCGGCATGGCAATGTCCAGCACCGCGACATCGGGCCATTCCGATGCCGCGCGAAACGCCTGCGCCGATGCATGGGCGCGCACCTCGAAGCCATTGCCCTCGAGATATTCGGCCACGGCATCGCGCAGATCGGTCTCGTCCTCGACGAGGGCGATGACGCTGCGCATGTTTTTGTTTATTCCCGGCAAAGCTTAACAGCTTGGATAGAATAGAATGGCCCGGGGCGGCAAGCTGCTGATTGTCGAGGATGAGCCGGCATTGGCCGAGGCGGTGGTCGAATACCTCTCCGACCTCGGCCACGACACACGCCACGCCGCCACCCTGGCCACCGCCCGGCGGGCGCTCGACGAGGGACGGCCGGACCTCGTGCTGCTCGACCTCAACCTCGGCGCCGAGAGCGGGCTGACCTTGCTGCGGACGCTGCGCGGACATGGCATCCCCGCGCTCATCCTCAGCGCGCGGGCCGATACCACCGAGCGCATCATCGGCCTGGAGCTCGGCGCCGACGACATCCTGCAAAAACCCTTCGACCTGCGGGAGCTGGCGGCGCGGGTGGCCAATCTGCTGCGCCGCCACGGTGGCGGCGCCCGCGCGCTGCTGCGTTTCGAGCGCACCAGCGTCGATCTGCGCGCGGCGCTGGTGCTGCATGAGGGCGGCGCAACCACCCGGCTGTCCGCTGGCGAGGTGGCCCTGCTGCGTGCGCTGGCCGCCAGCCCCGGCCGCGTCCTGAGCCGCGATGCGTTGCTCGACGCCGCCCCGGCCGAGGCCGAGGATGCCGAAAGCCGCAGCATCGACCAGCGCATCGCCCGGCTGCGCCGCAAGCTGGAGACGGAGATGATCCGCACCTTGCGCGGCCAGGGCTATGTGCTGGACGCGCCGGGCTGAGCGGCTAAGCTCGCGATCATGACAGACATCGCCGACCTCACCGCGACCCAAACCCTTGCCCGCATCGCCGCCGGCAGCCTCAGCCATGCCGCGGTGGCCGAGGCGCTCGCCGCGCGCATCGCCGCGCGCGAGCCGGTGGTGCGCGCCTTCGTGCATCAGAACCCCGCACCCGCCGCCGGCCCCGGGCCGCTGCATGGCGCCTTCTTCGGCGTGAAGGACGTGCTCGATACCGCCGATATGCCGAGCCAATACGGCAATGCGATCTGGGCCGGCTGGCAGCCCCGGGCGGACGCCGCCTGCGTGGCGCTGGCCAAACGCGCCGGCGGCACCGTGATGGGCAAGACCGTCACCACCGAATTCGCCACCCGCTTCCCCGGCCCCACCACCAACCCGCACAATGCCGGGCATACGCCGGGCGGCTCCTCCTCCGGCTCGGCGGCGGGTGTGGCGGCGGGCTTCTTCCATATCGGCTTCGGCACGCAGACGGCGGGCAGCATCATCCGCCCCGCCGCCTATTGCGGCGTGGTCGGCTTCAAGCCCTCCTTCGGCGCGCTGCACCGCATCGGTATGAAGGTGATGAGCGAGAGCCTGGACACGATCGGCGTCATGGCCCGGTCCGTGGCCGATTGCGCGCTGGCGATGGGCGCGATGACCGGGCTCGACCACGGCAACCCCGATGCCCGCGCGCCCCGCCCGCCGCGCCTGGCGCTCTGCCACGCCACAACGCCCGAGACCGCGGGGCTGATGGATGGCGTGGCGGCGGCCGCCCGGCGCGCCGGGGCCGAGGTGGTGCCGCTGACCCTGCCGGCCATCTTCGACGCCGCACTCGCCGCTCACGCCTGGGTGATGAACATGGAAAGCGTGCAGGCGCTGACCTGGGAATTCATGACCGCGCCGGAGAAACTCTCGGCCACGCTGCGCGAACGCCTGGCCGATGCCCAGGGGGCGCCGGCGCAAAAGCTGGTCGAGGCGCGGGAGGCGTTTCATGCCGCGCAGGATGCCTTCGCGGAGGCCATCGCCGGCTTCGACGCCGTGTTGACCCCCGCGGCCCCCGGCGAGGCGCCGGCGGGCATCCACAACACCGGCGAGCCGACCTTCAACTCGCTCTGGACCCTGCTGCACACGCCCTGCGTGACGGTGCCGGTAGGTCAGGGGCCGCAGGGCCTGCCGCTGGGCGCGCAGATCGTCACCCCACGCGGTCAGGACGCCGCCTGCCTGATGTGGGGCGAATGGCTGCGCCAGGCCGTGGCGGGCTGATGGAGTACCGCAACCTCGGCCGCTCTGGCCTGCGCGTCTCGCCGCTGTGCCTGGGCACGATGATGTTCGGCGGCGCGACCGATGAGGCGGAAAGCCAGCGCATCACCGCCGCCGCCCGCGCCGCCGGGGTCAATTTCTGTGACACCGCCGATGTCTATAATGGCGGCGCCTCCGAGGAGGTTCTGGGCCGCGCCATCGCGGGCGACCGGCACTGGTGGGTGCTGGCGACCAAGCTGGCCAACCCGACCGGCCGCGGGCCGAATGAAGGCGGCCTCTCTCGCGCCTATATCTTCCGCGCGGTGGAGGCGAGCCTGCGGCGCCTCAATACTGAGACCATCGACATCCTCTACTGGCACAAGGAAGACCACGCGACGCCGCTGGAGGAGAGCGTGCGCGCCATGGCCGATTTGGTCCGGTCGGGAAAAATCCGCCATTTCGGCCTGTCCAACCACCGCGCCTGGCGGGTGGCCGAGATCTGCCGGCTCTGTGACCTGGCGGGGCTCGACCGGCCGGTGGTCAGCCAGCCACTCTACAACGCGCTGAACCGGCAGATCGAGGTGGAGCACCTGCCGGCCTGCGGGGCGCTGGGCCTTGGCGTCTACCCCTACTCGCCGCTCGCCCGCGGCGTGCTGACCGGCAAATACCGGCCCAACATCCTGCCGCCCGAGGGATCGCGCGCGGCACGTCGCGACAAGCGGATGATGGAAACGGAGTGGCGGCCGGAAAGCCTGGAGATCGCCGCTGCCTTGGCCGCGCGCGCCGCGGTGCTGGGCTGCTCGCCCGGCCAGTACGCGCTGGCCTGGGTGCTGCACAACCCGCTGGTGACGGGCGCCGTGGTCGGGCCGCGCACGATCGAGCAATGGGAGGATTATCGCGCTGCGCTGGCCGTGCGCCTCACGGCGGAGGATGAGGCGCTGGTCGATGGGCTGGTCGCGCCCGGGCATCCCTCGACCCCGGGCTACAATGATCCGCAATATCCGGTGGAGGGGCGGCCGGGGTGAGGCGGTCGAAGCCGCCGAGCTGGGATCCCGCTTCCGTCAGGCCTGGCCCAGCACCCACCCCTCCCAGCGCCGGATCCAGGGATCGGCCGGCACATGGTCGCCCCGCCGGCCATCCAGCACCTGCAGCATGCAGAGCAGCCCGAGCACGCAGTCCAGCCGGTCCTCCCCGGCGGAGTCGCTGCCGAAGCCATCGGCGATCGCGGCTTCCAGCGCCGCGTCGGGCCGGGCCCTGGCGCGGGCGATGGCATCGTGCAGGGCCGGGGCCAGGGCCTGTCGCGCGCCCTGGTCACGCTTGCTGCCGGCAAGTTTGAGGCCGAGCTGGCGCAGCGCCTCGGCCGGATAGACCTCCGCCAGCACCGCGCGGCCGGGCCGCAACAGCGCATGCAGCCCGCCCTCGAAGGGCCAGAGCGACAGCGGCGCGCCCTCGGCCAGCGCGGGCCCCAGCCAATCCCGCCAGGCCGAAATGGCCGCCTTACCGGACTGGTTCGCCCCCAGCGTCCAAAACACCGGCGCGCCGGCGGGGCGCAGCGCCGTCGCGCGGTCGCATTGCCGCGACAGATCGCCGGCATCGCGCATTCCCAGGGCCAGCGCGTGGGAGAGGCGGGTCATGCCCTTCACGCCGCGGGCGGGGTAGAAGGGCCGCTCGCGGCTGATCGTGGCCAGCGTCTCGTTCACCGTGAAAAAATCCGGCGTGGCCAGCCGGGCGCGGAGAAAGGCGGGGAAATCCGTCTCGGCGCAATGCGCGGCATAGGCGCGCGGCAGGCCGAGCGGCAGGTCGAGCCCCATCGCCACCGGCACGCCCTCGGCCAGCAGGGGGCGCAACAGCGCCATCGGATCGCCCACCAGCCGGGGCGCGGTCAGACCCCAAAAATCATCCATCCTGCGCGCCATGGCGTGGTAGCGTTTCGCCGCGTGCATCGACCAATCGGCATGCAAAGCGATCATTTCCGGAGCCCCGCATGAGCATCACCCGACCCGATGGCAGCTACAGCGCGATCGCGAAGATCTTCCATTGGGTGACCGTGCCCCTGATCGTGCTGGCGCTGCTCAGCGGGGTGACCATCGCGCATGTGAAGGATGCCTCGAAGTTCGGCTTCTACGCGATCCATGAAAGTCTCGGGCTCACGCTGCTGATCCTGGCGCTGGCGCGGCTGGCCTGGCGCGCGATGAACCCGCCGCCGCCGCTGCCCGACCATTTGCCGGCGCAGATGCGCAAAGTGGCCGCGGCCACCCATCACGCGCTCTATGCCGCGCTGGTGATCCAGCCGCTGCTGGGTTTTTTCACCACCAACGCCTTCGGCTTTCCGATGCAGGGGGCGACGGCCTTTCTCGGCTTCATCGACCTGCCGAAATTCATGGATGCCTGGGAGGGCCTGGCCAAAATCCTGCTGTGGACCCATGCCTGGCTCGGCTGGCTGCTGCCGGTGTTGATCGCGGCGCATGTGGCCGCTGCGATCTACCACCACGCCATCAGGCGCGACGGCACCCTGATGCGCATGCTCTGAGCGGTTAAAGCGGTTTCTGCGCGCGTTCGAGCAGGCGGGAGAAGAAGCCGGGCTTCTTGGCTGGCGCCTGGGGTTCCGGTGTGGCCTGGCGGGCGGCTGCGGCGGCTTCCTCCCGCGCGCGCCGGTCCTTCTGAGCCAGCCATTTGTCCAGGCTCAGCCCCGCCTTCGCGGCGCGCTTGGCTTCATAGGCGCGCTGGCCTTCGGTGAGTTTGCTGGCGTCCATGGCGATCTCCTGAGCCCCCGTTGTGGCGCGGCGCCCCAGGGAATGGCAAGTGGGGGGCGGATTGCCAGCTGGCCGCTGGCAAGGGTCACGCCGCTGGCGCAGAATGGCGCGATGGAAGCACGGGTGAAATCGGAGATCTGGGTGAGCATGGCGATCCGGCTCTCCAACGCGGCGGGCCGCCCGGCCATGCAACTGCGCCGGGGCGACCCCGACAGTGGCGGGTTCCTGTGCATGCTGCTGGGGCGTTCGGGCGTGGTCGTGCTCTCCCAAGCGCGCGACGCGGAAGGGCGGCCGGCCTGGATGCGCGGCACCGGTGAGGCGCCGGTCGAGCAGGCGGTGGCTGATGCCTATGTCGAGCGCCAGCTAAAGCGCGACCCGGATCTGTGGGTGCTGGAATTCGAGGCGCCGGATTTCCTGCCGCCCTTCGAGGCGCGGATCCTGTAGACCGAAAGCGCTTGCGGTAGGTTGGCGTAAGACGCTATCCTACGGCTATGGCATCCCTCCACCTCACCCCCGCCAAACCCGTCACCGTCCGACTGGAGGATGGCATGCGCGCCGCCCTCGATGAGGTGGCGGCGGCGATGGGGCGTGACCGCAGCTGGGTGGTGAAGCAGGCGTTGGAGGAATATCTCGCCGCTCAGGCTTGGCAACTCCGCCACATCCAGGCCGCGGTGGCCGAGGCCGATGCAGGGGAATTTGCCGATGACGACGCCGTGGCGGCCCGCTTTGCCCGCTGGGGCGCCAAGCCGGTTTGATCCGGCTGCGCTACCTGAAGCGGGCGCTCGATGATCTCGACGATGCCTGCGCCTGGACGGCCACGCATCGCCCGGCAGGCGCCGCCGAAGCCCTGGCGCGGTTGCTGCTGGAGGCCGCGGAGGGGTTGCGGGCCTTCCCCGAACGCGGGCGCCCCGGGCGGGTGGCGGGCACGCGGGAGCTGGTGATCCCGCGCCTGCCCTTTATTCTGGTCTATCGGCTCATGGGGCGGGAATTGCAGGTGCTCGCCATCCTGCATCAGGCCCGCGCCTGGCCCGGCCGGCTCTGAGGCGCCGTTTCTCCGATCCGGCGCTGGATCGGATCGGGGCCTGGCGGCTATTTTGCAGCCTTGGCGATGGGGGCGATGAACTGCACCTCGGTGTCCCAGGGGAAGAGAATCCAGGTGTCCTGGCTGACCTCGGTGACGAAGCTGTCGACCAGCGACTTGCCCGCTGGCTTGGCGTAGATGGTGGCGACATGCGCCCCCGGCAGCAGGCCGCGCACGATCTTCAGCGTGGTGCCGGTATCGACCAGGTCATCGATGATCAGCCAGCCCGCGCCATCGCCGGCCGCCGGGGCCTGCTTGACCACGCGCGGCTCGCCACGATCCTCCTCGTCATAGGTCACGACCGAAATCGTCTCGATCACCCGGCATTCCAGCTCGCGCGCGATGATGGCCGCGGGGATCAGCCCGCCGCGGGTGATGGCGACGATGCCCTTCCAGGGGCCCAGCGCAAGCAACCGCCAGGCCAGCGCCTTGCTGTCGCGGTGCAACTGGTCCCAGGTCACGGTGAAATAGCGTTGCGCCATTGTCTCAGAACATCCTTCCGCCGGCAGCCAGGCCTATTCCCTGGCTCCAGGCCGACAAAATCCCATTGCCACCATCATTTCCGCGGCTGGTCGGTGATGCCTCTCGCGGTTGGCCGCTGCGATGACGCCCCCCAACCAAGTCCCGGCGTGAGGGCGCGCGTCGCAGGTGATGGCTGTTGCGTCAAGGGTGTGGGGCTGGGTCCTGCCTGGGCCAGGATCGTCGGTCGGCGCGCCTGCGCGTTCCGCGGCCGCTGGGTTGCGGCGGCGAGAGCGGTGTTGCCCTGTCGGTGCAGGGCGACGGAGGGTCCCGCTGTGCCTTGCCGGGCGACGGCCGGCCTTGATGATTCCACCCATGGAGAAGACGGGCTGGCCTGCGCAAGGCATGGAATTGGTCATTTCGTCGAGAGGCGGTAGCCCCCGAGGATCTCCTCTTCCTGCTGCCGGAGGCCACGGCCACGCAGCACGCCGATGGTGAGCTGGGCATAAAGCAGCACCTCTCGCCAGCGCGGCAGGTAATCGACCACGCAGCGCCAGGTGAACAATTTGCGCAGCGGCAGGGCCTCGTGCTCATGCCAGGACAGAATCCCCTCGAACAGGTGCATCCGCCCCATATCGGCCCGCGTCGCCTGCCAGCGCAGCCGCTTGCTGATGGCGGCATGGCCGAACATGCGCAGCACCAGCGTCATCTTGAAGACATTGGCCGGGATGATCACCCGCATGGTCATGGGGTCGGCCGCCACCAGGTCCACTGCGGTGACGGTCCGGTTCCACATGTCGAACAGGAAACCTTGCCGGTTCTCGCCCGCGCGGACGTCGAACAGCACGGGGTGGCCCTTGAAACGCCGACGCATGAGGTAGGGGGTGCCGCGAGCGATCTCCACGAGGTAGCGCCGGGCCATATCCTCGCTGACATGGCTGCGCGCCTCGCGCGCATAGGTGCGTTCGAGCACGCCTTGTTTCTCGGCGGCATATTGGGCCAGGCGATGCTCGCGATCCTCGAGCCAGGGCGAGGGCGTGATGTGGAAGCCCGTCTTGTCATCCCATTGATCGCCGGTGGTCATGACCTTGAGCTCGGTCGGGAAGGGATGCTCGCGCTGATAGGCGGCAAAGTCGCGCGCCACCACATCGGGGGAGACGATGTGGTGGTTGAATTCGAAGGTATCGCGGTGGAGGTGGCAATGATTGGAGGCGAAGGGCACCGCGTAGCGGGGCTGGACCCGCTTCATGAAGGCGCAGAAGGCACGGCTATAGCCCTCGACATCGTCGACATGCTCCTCCGGCGCGTCCAGGCACTGGTAGGTCAGCCGGGCATTGGCGGAGCTGTGGCTGCGCAGCGCGAAGTCGATTTTGGCATGGTTGTCCAGGATCTGGGCGAGCGGCAGGCCCATGAACTTCGCATCATTGACGTTGAGGATCGTCGTGCCCTCGGCCTCGATCACCAGCGCGCTGTCGGAAAATGGCGAGAATTGATAGCAGGTGACCGCGAGGTCGGGCGCAAGCACGCTGCGCCGTCCGTGCCTGAGTTCCACCACGTTACGAAAGCCGATCCGGCGCAGGTCGTCGCGCATGCGGGTGTAGCGGTCGAAGGCGATCAGGACCGGGGTGTCGAGGCTGAACAGCTTGAGTGACGCGCTCTGGAAATGATCCCAGTGGATATGCGTGAGGTAGATCCAATCGGGTTTTATCGCGGCGATCAGCTCTGGCGCCACCGGCGGGTAGTTCCACCAGGAGCGCCAATAGGCGCTGCCAATCAGCCAGGGATCGCAGACCAATTGTCGGCCCTGGCTTTCGGCCAGCAGGCCAGCATGCGACAGGATCGTCATCCGCATCGCAGATACTTATCCTTTTTATTGTCTGTTTTTCATCCGCAGTTTCGCCTGGCCTGTCAAGCGAGATCGGCCATGCTCAGGCCAGGTGATGGGTCGACGGCGTCGTGCGGCGGCCGTGGATGGGCGGCTGGACTGGCGGTGTGGTTTCGCAGTCTCAGAACATTTTTCCGCCATTGGGCACGACCTGATCGGGCGCCAGCAGCACCACGGCCCCTTCGGCGTCGGGCATGCCCAGCACCAGGATTTCGCTCATGAACTTGCCGATCTGTCGGGGCGGGAAATTCACCACGGCCGCGACCTGCCGGCCCAGCAGCGCCTCGGGCGTATAGTGCACGGTCAGCTGGGCGGAGGTTTTGCGCACCCCGATGCCCTCGCCGAAATCGACCCAAAGCTTGATCGCGGGGCGGCGCGCCTCCGGGTAGGGCTCGGCCCGGATCACCGTGCCGACCCGGATGTCCACGCGCTCGAAATCGTCCCAGGAGATGGTATCGGCCATGCGATGGGCGCTTAGCCGCTGCGCGCCCGGCCGGAAAGAGGGGCGCCTGTCGATCGGCGGCGCGAAGGGGCCGCTGCTCAGGATCACGTCCCTCGTCGCGCAATGGCTCCGGCCCGCGCCGTGTCGGCGCTGTCGGGGCCTGCGCTGCGGCGGCTGGTCCCGGCTATCGCGACGGCCCTGGGACGCAGAACCAGACCCGGGGGCCTGCGGCCGGCGCCCGGGCCAGGCCGGCGGCGTCCCCGGCCATGACTGCGGCCACAGGCGGCGTGCGGCGCTGTTGCGACGCGCGGCTGGGACTGCCTATGCTATGCTGCGCCTTGCCCATCCAGGCGCGCCTCGGCATGGGTTGGCGTTCAAATGTTTTGTGGTTCCAACATCCGGGGCGAATTCGTGGTGTTTCGACGGTCATTGGTTCTTGGGTGGTCACCCCTTGCTGATGGCAGCGCAAAGCCAGCACGAGCCGGACCCTGACTCATGAAGGTCCGGAAAAGCGCCGTGCGGCAGCCGCACTGATGCCTGCCCTGGTGCTGTTTGCCGCCGCCGGGCCACTGACCGTTGAGGTTGAGGAAAGCTGCGCCCGGCTGGGGCGGCGGATTGCGGCGCTGCTGTTGAACCGGGCGGGGCCAGGCGTGGCGCTGGATGAAACCCTGCTGGCACCGGCTGAGCCCTTGCCAGCGCAGGCGGAGGGGGCCGAGTTCCTTTGCCCGCTGTTTACCCCGGCCAACCGCCGGGCAGCAGTGGCCGAAGCCCTGGCGCTGGGGCTGCGCCCGGCGGCGGCCCTGGTGGACCCAACCGCCATTGTGGCCACCTCGGCGCGGTTGGCAGCAGGGTGCTACGTCAATGCCGGGTCGATCATCGGGGCGCTGGCGGTGCTGGCACGGTTTGTCATGGTCAATCGTGGTGCCAGCGTCGGGCATCATGTCGAGATCGGCGAATTTGCCTCGATAGGGCCGGGGGTGGTGATTGCCGGTATGGCACGGATTGGTGCCGGAACCCTGGTGGGTGCAGGCGCCGTGCTGGCACCTGCCGTGACACTGGGCGAGGGCTGCGTGGTGGCGCCCGGCGCCGTGATCACCCGCGACATGCCCGCCGGCGCCCGCGCCATCGGCAACCCGATGCGGCTGTTCCAATGAAGCGTCCCAGAGTGCATTTGCATGCCATCTGCTGGAACGAATTGCCGATGCTCGGCTTCTTCTTCCGCCACTATGACCCGTGGGTGGAACGCTATGTGTTCTACGACAACGGCTCCACCGACGGCACGCTGGAGTACCTGGTGCGGCAACCCAAGGTGGAGTTGCGGCCATTCAGGCAGAGCGTGCCGGGCTCATTCGTATTGTCGGCGCAGCAGTTGCAAAACAGCTGCTGGCAGGGCAGCCGTGGTCAGGCGGACTGGGTGGTGGTGACGGCGGTGGACGAGCACCTGCATCACCCCGATATGCCGGGCTACCTGAATCAATGTGCCGCCGCCGGCGTGACCGCGGTGCCGGCGCTGGGCTACCAGATGGTGGCGGAGGAATTTCCGCCACCGGATGTCAGTTTGACCGAATACCTGCGGCATGGCGTGCCGTTCGGGGAGATGAACAAGCTCAGCCTGTTCCAGCCTGGCGCGCTGAATGAGACTGGCTTCGGCGAGGGCCGGCATGTGGCGGCGCCGCTGGGCCAGGTGCGCTACCCCGAGCGCGACGAGTTGCTGTTGCTGCACTACAAGTATATCGGGAGGGACCGCGCCAAGGCGCGCCAGGTGCGGCTTGGAGGCGCGCTGGGGCCGGTGGATCGTGCAAATAATTGGGGCGGGCAGTACTTCCGCACCGACCAGGCCTATACCACCGAGTTCGATCAGCTTCTGGCCCAGGCGACCGACATCATGGCGCTGGGAGCGGACCCGCATTCGGAGCATCGCTTGCCGCGCTGGTGGCGGCAGCCGCCGGTCGAGCCGTAGCCTGGGCCGAGACCACTTCGGCGGCGGCCGGTCCCGGGGCGCCGGCAGACCGCTCAGCCGGGCACCGCCGGCGCAAGCGGCTGCCGCCAGGCCACCGGGACATGGCGGAAGGGCAGTCCCTCCAGGTCCAACGCCGCGGGGCCCGGAAAATCCGCCTCGATGATGGCCGAGCAGCGTGCCGCGAAGGCCGCACGAAAATGGTTCTTGGCCTTGTTGGCCAGCAGCCGCACATCCGCCAGCGCCACCCCATGCAGCGCGAAGAAGGCCGGGTCCACCGCCGCCTCCTTTCGCGAAGTGAGGATCACCCGCAGGGCGCCCCGCCGCAGCATCGCGGTGGGGCCGAGGTCGACCGGGCTGCCGGCCTCCATCGGGCCCTGGTTGAGGAAGCGGCCATGGGTCAGCCGTTCCACCACGCCGGCGAAATGCACCGGCGGGCCGAAGGCTGCCGTGGTGCGGGCGCCCAGGCTGCGCTGGATGCGGGCGCCCTCGCCCAGCGCCATGGCCTCGGCCACCGCCTCGGGGTCATGCAGGAAGGCCAGCACGGTTTCCACCGGCGGACCGGCCTCCAGCAGCAACCGCAGCAGGCCCGGCGTATCTGCGGCGCCGCCGCTGAGCGGGTTGTCGGCGGGGTCGAGCAAGGCCACCAGCCCCGGGGGGGCGGCCAGCGCCCGGGCCAGGCCGGCGGCGCCATCGGGCAGGGCTATGGCGAAGCGCGGCAGCCGCGCCGCCAGCGCCGCCATCACCTGGCGCGCCGCGGCGCGGGCCGCGGCCTCGCTCTCGCCCCAGGCCATGGCCGAGGGGCCAGCCGAGGGCGTATCCCCCCAGGCGAAGCCGCCGAAAAGGCTGACATCGGGCAGCGCCGCGGATTCCATGCCCTGCGCCAGCGCCCAGGTTTCCGCCATAGGCCCGGCCTCGCTGCGCATGTGGAAGGAGTGCAGCACCTGCGGTAGCTTGGCGATGGCGCCGTGCAGCCGGCGGCCGGAGAGCCGCGTCTCCAGCAGCCGCAGCGCCCGCCAGGCGGCATCGGCCATGTCGATATGCGGGTAGGTGCGATAGCCGCTCGCGCCATCGAGCAGCCCGACGATCTGGGGCGAAAGATTGGCATGCATGTCGAAGCTCGCCACCAGCGGCGTCGCGGGGCCGATGATGCCACGCACCAACCGGATGATGGTGAGATCGGCCTGCGGGTCGCTTTCGGTGAGGCATGCGCCATGCAGCGAGAGATAGACCCCGTCAAATCCTCCGGCGGCGAGACCCTCGGCCACCTCCTCCCACCAGACGGAAAACGCCTCGTCGGACATCGGTCCCCCGGGCTGGGCGGAGGTGCAGCGCAGGATAGTGGCGCACCAGGAGGGCCGCTCGCGCAGAAAGGCATTGAGCCCGCCCAACTCGGTGGCGGTGCCGCGATAGCGGGTGCGGGCATCATCGCCGGCCACCCATTCGCGGGATTGGAAGGCTGCCAGGGGCGTGGGTTCAGGGGCGAAGGAATTGGCCTCGAACCAAAGGCGGGCGACGGCGATTCGTGGCATGGATGTGAAACTGGCAGGCCGAGGCCAGGACGGCTAGCCCGCAATCGCCCTGGGTGGAAACACCCAGGGCGAAAATTGCCGGGCCAAGCAAGGCTATACTCAAATTGCCCTGATACAGTCAGGGCGATTTGAGTATAGCCTCGCGCAATCACGGAATACGGAGCCCCCGCCATGAACCGACGCGCCGCCATCGCCACCCCTCTCATGGCGCTCACCCCCGCCGCGCGCGCCCAGGCGCCGCTGCGGATTTATGGCGCGGGCGCCGGAAGCGCCTTCCTGCCCTATGCCGAGGGGCTGGCGGCCCATCTCCGCCAGGCCGGCATCGCCGCCGAGGCGCGTACCAGCGCGGGCTCGCTGCAGAACCTGGCCCATGTCGAGGATGACCCCCTGGCGCTCGGCACCGCCTTCCTGGGCAGCGTGCAGGATGCGCTGCAGGGCACGCCGGCCGCAGGCGGGCGGCGGCATGTCGCGGTGCGGGCGCTTTTTCCGATGTATGAGACGGCCTTCCATGTCGCGGCGCTGGGCAGCAGCGGCCTCACCCAATTCAGCCAGCTCAATGGCAAACGGGTCGGCGCCGGCCCGGCCCGCGGCCCGGCCGAGACTTTTTTGCGCGCGGCGGCCGAGGCGGCGGGCATCCATGTCGAGGTGGTGAGCGGCGACCCGGCGGCGATGAGCGAGGGCCTGCTGGGCGGCGCGATGGATGCGCTGTGGCAGGGTGCCATCGTGCCCATCCCCTCGCTGGTGGCGGTGCTGGGCCGCGCCCCGGCCACGATCTTCGGCCCCGGCGACGAGGTCTCGGCCCGGGTGATCGCGCGCATGCCCTACCTGGCGCCCAGCAGCACGGCGCCGGGCACCTATGCCGGGCAATCCGCCCCGGTGGTCAGCTTCGCCGCCTGGAACTTCGTCATCGCCAATGCCGCGCTGGCCGATATGACGGCCTATGGGTTGACGCGGGCGGTGCTCAGCATCACCAACCCCGCCCAGTCCATCCATCCCAGCGCGGCGGCGACGCGCGCGGCCAATGCGGTGAACAACCGCATCCTGCCCTTCCACCCCGGCGCCGCGCGCTACTACCGCGAGGTGGGGGTGGAGTTGCCGTGATCCGTCTTCCCCGCCGCGCCGCCCTCGCCCTGCTGGCCACGCCGGCGCTCGCGCAGGATTACCCCAGCCGGCCGATAAGGGTGGTGGTGCCCTCCACCCCCGGCGGCCCGCCCGACCTGGTGCTGCGCGCCCTCACCCCCCGGCTCAGCGCCTCCCTCGGCCAGCCCGTCATCCTGGAGAACCGCGCCGGCGGCGGCGGGCTGGTCGGCACCGCCTATGTCGCCCGCCTGCCGGCGGATGGGCTGACCTGGCTCTTCACCACCGCCAGCCACACCAATATCCCGCCCTTCAATGACAATGTGACCTATGACCCGGTGCGCGACTTCACCCACGTGACCCTGGCGGCGCAGAATTTCGGCCAGGCGCTGGTGGTGCATCCCTCGGTTCCCGCCACCACGCTGGCGGAGCTGCTGGCCCTGGCCCGGCGTGACCCAGGCCGGCTGACCTATGCCAATGCCGGCAATGGCACCGCGAGCCACATCCCGGCCGAGATCATGAAGAGCATGACCGGCACCGACATCCTCTCCGTGCCCTATCGCGGCGTGGCCGAGGCGGTGACCGACCTGCTGGCCGGCCGCGTCGACATGTTCTTCGTCGGCACGCAGATCGCGCAGCAGCATGTCCAGACCGCAAGGCTGCGCGCCATCGCGCTGACCGGCGCCCGCCGCTGGGCCGGCATGCCCGATGTGCCGACCATGGCCGAGGCCGGGCTGGCCGGCTTCGAAGTGGTGAACTGGTTCGGGCTTTGGATGCCCGCCGGCGTGGCGCCCGCCATCGTCGCACGCGTGCACGCCGCGGTGATGGCCGCGGTGGAGGACCCCGAGGTCCGCCGGCAATTCGACACGCTGGGGCTGGAGGGCGTGGCCATGCCGCCCGCCGCTTTCGCCGTTTTCGTGGCCGAACAGGCTGCGCTGGCGCGGGATATCGGCCGGCGTGTGGGGCGATGAACCCGATCCACCGGCAAAAAGCCCAGGCCGCTGTCCCGGCCGCGCTTGAGGGTGGCAGGTCCCCTCGCCGCATCATCGAGGTCGAACCGATGACCTGCCGCGGCCTTGCGTCACGGCCGTGGGCGACCGCCGCCTGAGGCATTGGCATGGCGCTTGCTGTGCGACCACGAGTATCCGGGAGCTCACGCCATGCAACGCCGATGCCTGATTGCCGCGGCCGTCGCCGCCATCCGCCCGCTGTGATCACCCCGCGCGAGGCGGCGCTGTCGATCCGGGGCCTGGAAAAATCCTTCACCGGCCAGCCCGTCTATTCCGGCTTCGACCTGGACGTGAAGCGCGGCGATATCCTGGCCATCTTCGGCCCCAATGGCTGCGGCAAATCCACCCTCATCAACATGGCGGCGGGGCTGCTGGAGCCCGATGGCGGCAGCATCCTCTATGATGGCAGGGAGGTGCGCGAGGTGCGCATCGGCTATGTCTTCCAGAACTATCGCGAGGCGCTGTTTCCCTGGTCGCGCGCGGCGGAGAACATCCGCTACCCCCTGCGCCGCATGGGCCTGCCCCGGCGCGAGATCGAGGCACGGGTCGGAAAACTCGCCGCCGATTTCCGGGTGCGCTTCGACCTCAACCGCTACCCCTATGAGCTCTCCGGCGGGCAGCAGCAGCTGGTCTCGGTGATGCGCGCACTCGCCGTGGAGCCGGAGGTGCTGTTCCTCGACGAACCCTTCTCGGCGCTCGACTACGAAACCACGCTCGACCTGCGCGCGCTGCTGCAGGATGTGCTGAAGACGCTCAAGGTCACCACCATCCTGGTCAGCCATGACCTGGAGGAGAGCATTTTTCTCGCCGACCGGCTGCTCATGCTCACCCGCCGGCCGACCACCCTCGCCGATGACGTGACTGTGGACCTGCCCTGGCCGCGCGATGCCGACACGCTGTCCACCCCGGCTTTCGTGGCGCTGAAGAAACGCTGCCTCGATGTCTTCACCGCGGCGGTGGCCGGGCGGCCGGTTGCAGCCTGAGGGGCACCGAGCGCCCGTCATCATCATCGGCAAGCGCGTGATGCTTCGGGCGGTGATGCGGCGGCCCGGGGGCCACCGGCGCCCGCTCACCCCCCCGCCACCGCGGCACGGATCGCCTCCGGCCCCGGCACATCGGTGTAGAGCCGGCGCAGGGCGGCCATGAAATCCGGTCCGGATTTCGCCAAGGCTCCCGCTCGCGCCTCCCGCGCCAGCGGCGAGAAGGGCGGCAGCAGCGTGTCGCTGGCCGCCAGGCTGAGTTGCCGCACCCATTCCACCCTGTCGTCGCGCAGCCGCGCCACCGCCCAGGCATCGCCGCCGGCGCGCAGCACGGCGCCGGCCAGCACGCCATCCTCGATGGCCTGGGTCGCGCCCTGGCCGAGCGTGGGCACCATGGCATGTGCGGCGTCGCCCAGAAGCAGGACGCGGCCATCCATCGCCACGCGCTCCAGCGGGCTTTCCTGCAGCCTGGCCCAATGCAGCCGGGGCGCATGCGCCACCAGCATGTCGCGCATCCAGGCCATGGCGGGGGCGATGCGCCCGCTGGGTGTGTAGAGCGCGTGCTGGAAGGCTGGGCTGCGCGCGGCCTCGGGGATCTCCGCCTCTGCCGCGTCCAGCGGCACACTGCCTGCGATATAGGCAGCGCCCCCCGGCAGCCGGTAGGCCAGCAACCGCGCCGCGCCATGGAACCACTGGCCGTAATCATCCAGCGGCGCATCGCTGGCATCCGGCACCAGGAGGCGGGTCATGGCCACACCGAGCATGCGGGATTTCGGCGCCCCCAGCGTGAGCCTGCGCAGCGCCGAGTAGCGGCCATCGCCCGCCACCAGCAGGTCATAGGCGCCGGGGCGGAACAGCGCGCCGCGGCCACGCAGCACCGGCACCAGGCGGCCCTTCGCATCCTCCTCCAGCGCCTCCAGCGTGCAGCCGCGCCGCGTCCGCGCCGCCACCGGCGCGCGCAGCACCGCATAGAGCGCCGACCAGCGCAGCCGGATGCCCGGCTCCTCCGCCACCTCGGCCATGTCGAGGTCGAACAGCCGCTCGCCATCCGCCATCTCGATGAACCAGCGCGCCCAGGGCAGGGCGGCCGCCCGCACGGCGGCATGGCGCCCTGGCAGGTGCAGCCGCAGGGCCTTCATCGCATTGGGGCCGACATTCAGGCCGGTGCCGGCCTCTGCCTCCTCATCGGCTTCCAGTCGGTCGAAGGCATCGACGGTGATGCCCGGCCGGCCCGGGGCCGGGTCGGCGAGCAGCATTTCGGCCAGAAGGCTGCCGGCAACACCGGTTCCGATAATCGCGATACGCATGGCAACCCTTTGAACACCACAGCGTTCACATGCGGCTTGCGTGCCATTGCGCAAAGGCCCTCCTCTCGCCATGTCTTGACCATGCGACGAAGCGGCCTTGCCCTGCTCCTTCTGCCGCTGGCGGCCTGCGAGGCGCCGGTCGGGCCCACCGCGCGCGACGCCGGCCAGCGCCTGCCCGACATCATCGGCGGCTATCGCCGCGCGGCGCCCCCGGTTCTGGTGGCGGCCAATGGCGCCCTCGCCAGTTCCTTCAACACCTACCAGCAGGCCGGCGGGCCTGGGCGCGGCGTGGTGGAGGTGCCCGAGATGCCGCACCCTGCCGGCGCGCCAGGCCCCGAGACGCAGGGCTTCGCCATCGCCTTCAACCAGGCGCTGGAGGGCGCGCGGATCGCCGCCATCGCCCGCCAGGCCGAGGTCACGGTCCGCAGCACCGCCACCATCCGGCGCGAGGGTGACGCGCTGCTGCGCTGCTGGACGCTGGAGACGAACGATCCTGGGCCGCCGCGCGTCACCGCCCATTGCATGGGCAGCGTGGTCGACCGTTACGTGCAGATCGTCGTGCGCACCGCCGACACGCCCGATGAATGGCGCGCGGCGATCGATTTCGCCGCCGGCGCGCTGCTGGCGCTCAGGGCAGCGCCGCCGGCCCTGACCACGCTGCCGGCACCGGCGGCGGCGCCGGAGGGGTATCGCCTCGTTCCCGGGCGGCGCGGCCGGCCAGGGCTGTCGATTTGAGCCACCGGCCGGTTCCCGAACCCCGGTGGGCGGGGTAACCCCGCCGCATGCCCGCGCCCAAAAACCTTGCCGAACTCGAAGCCGATATCGCCCGCGACCTGGCGCTGACGGCCCATCCCCGCGCGCCCTGGCTGAAGCCCAAAAGCGTGGGTGGGCTGCCCTGCCTCGATGTGCTGATCGTGGGTGCCGGCCAGTGCGGCATGGCGGTGGCGCATGCGCTCCGGCGTGACCGGGTGGACAATATGCTGGTGCTGGACCGCGCCGGGATGGGGCGCGAGGGCCCGTGGGTGACCTATGGCCGGATGCGCGCCCTGCGCAGCCTGAAGGACCAGACCGGCCCCGACCTGAGAACCCCCAGCCTGACCTACCAGGCCTGGCACGAGGCCAGCTTCGGCACCGCCGATTGGGAGCGGATGCGCTGGATCCCGAAGGAATTCTGGAACGATTACCTGTTGTGGTTCCGCCGGGTCACCGGCGTGCCGGTGCGCAACGGCCTCGCCGCCGGCGCCATCTCCCCGGTGCGGACCGATGACGGGTTGCGGGCCTTGCGGGTCGAGACCGCGCAGGGACCGATCTTCGCCCGCAAGGTGGTGCTGGCCACGGGGCAGGAGGGTGTGGGCGGCTGGTGGATGCCGCCTGCCATCGCGGCATTGCCCCGCGCCCTGCGCGCCCATACCAATGAGATGATCGATTTCGCGGCACTGCGCGGGCGCGTCGTGGCGGTGCTGGGCGCCGGCGCCTCGGCCTTCGACAATGCCGCCGTCGCCCTCGAACATGGCGCGGCCGAGGTGCATCTGTTCTGCCGCCGGGCCGAGCCCATGGTGGTGCAACCCTATCGCTGGCTGACCTTCGCCGGGTTTCTGCGCCACATGCATGAGATGAGCGATGAATGGCGCTGGCGCTTCATGTCCCACATCCTGGGCATGCGCGAGGGTTTCGCGCAGGATCATTATGACCGGGTGATCCGCCACGCCAATTTCCGGATGCATATCGGCCAGCCCTGGCAGGACGCCCGCGCACAGGCCGGCCAGGCCGTGCTGACCACGCCCTCTGGCGAATTCACCGCCGATTTCCTGATCACCGGCACCGGCGTCTCGATGGACCCCGGGCTGGTGCCCGAACTCGCCCATTGCGCCCACAACATCGCGCAATGGGCCGACCGGTACACACCGCCCGAGGCCGAGGCGAATGCGAGGCTGGGCCAATTCCCCTATCTCGGCCCCGACAGCGCCTTTCTGGAGAAGACCCCGGGCGAGACGCCCTGGATCGGCGATATCCATCTCTTCGGCATCGGCACGACGATGAGCTTCGGGCCGGCCGGCAGCTCGATCAACGCCATGGCCATCGCCGCACCCCGGGTCGCGGCCGGGGTCACCAAGGGGCTGTTCGAGGCTGACCTGCCGCGGCTGCATGCCCAGCTCATGGCCTATGACGAGGTGCAGGTGCGCCTTGATGCGCAGCCCCGCGCCGCCGAGTAGCGTTCAGCCCGCCGGGGTCAGCTCATCGAGCGGCCAGCGCGGCCGGGGCGCATGGTCGAAGCCATCGGTGAGGCCGGCCCGCAGCCGCAGCAGCCCGGCCCAGGCGACCATCACCGCATTGTCGGTGCAGAGGCGAATTGGCGGCGCCAGCATCGGCAGGCCAGCCAGCAGCGCCTCGCGCGCCAGGGCCTCGCGCACCGCCGCATTGGCGGCGACACCGCCGGCCACGACCAGCGCCGTGGCCTCGGGCATCATGTGCAGGGCATGGCGCACCCGGTCGGCCAGCACATCCGCCACCGCGGCCTGGAAGGCGGCGGCGATATCGGCGGCAGGGAAGCCTTTCTGCACGGCGCGCGACACGGAGGTCTTCAGGCCGCTGAAGGAAAAATCGCAGCCCGACCGGCCCAGCAGGGGCCGGGGCAGGGCCACGTTGCGCGGATTGCCGGTGGCGGCCAGCCGCTCCAGCGCCGGCCCTCCGGGCCAGGGCAGGCCGAGCAGCTTGGCCGATTTGTCGAAGGCCTCGCCCACCGCATCGTCCAGCGTGCTGCCCAGCCTGCGGTAATCGCCCAAACCCCGCACCGCGACGCATTGGCAATGCCCGCCCGAGACCAGCAGCAGCAGATAGGGGAAGCGCGTGCCACGCTCGGTCAGCGTCGCGGTCAGCGCATGGGCCTCGAGATGGTTGACCGCGATGAAGGGCAGGCCCTGCGCCATGGCGAGCCCCTTGGCATAGGTGGCACCCACGATCAGCCCGCCGATCAGCCCGGGCCCGGCGGTGGCGGCCACCGCGGCCAGCCCGGCAAAGCCCAGCCCCGCCTCGGCCATCACGCCCCGGACCAGGCCCGGAAGCCTTGCGAGATGCGCCCGCGCCGCCACTTCCGGAACCACGCCGCCGAAGCGCGCGTGTTCCTGGAGCTGCGAATGCACTGCCTCGGCCAAGATATTGCCGTCCTCGTCCAGCACCGCCGCGGCGGTTTCGTCGCAGCTGGTCTCGATTCCGAGGATGGGTGCCCTTTTGTTCATTGTGTTGCGGTTCTATAGCCCCGCGATGTCATCCGCCACCTCCACCGCCGAATTCGCGCGCCCCCATTCCGGCATGCCTGGCCTGCCGCTGCGCGTGGGCACCCGTGGCAGCCCGTTGGCGCTGGTGCAGACCCGCGCCTTTCTCGAGCAGATCATGGCGGTCTGCCCCGTGCTGCGCGCGGTGGATGCGTTTCGCGAATTCGCCATCGCCACGACGGGTGACGCAGTGCAGAACCGGCCGCTGTCGGAAATCGGCGGCAAGGGCCTTTTCGCACGCGAGATCCATGAGGCCCTGTTGGATGGCCGGATCGATTTCGCGGTGCATTCGCTGAAGGATCTGGAGACCGAGCTGCCCGCCGGCGTGGTCCTGGCCTGCACGCTCAAGCGCGAAGATGCGCGCGACGTGCTGATCCTGCCCAAGGGATTGGCCGAAGGCCTGGCCGATCCGGAAAACCCCTTCGCCAGCTTGCCCCGGGGCGCGCTGGTGGGCAGCGCCAGCCTGCGCCGCCAGGCCCAGCTTCTCGCCATGCGGCCCGACCTGCGGGTCGAGATGATCCGCGGCAATGTGCAGACCCGGCTGTCCAAGGTCCGCACAGGCGCCTTTGCCGGCTCGTTGCTGGCCATGGCCGGGCTCAAGCGCCTGGGGCTGGAGTGCGAGGCCGCCGCGATCCTCTCGCCCGACATCATGCTCCCCGCCGCCGGCCAGGGCATCGTCGGTGTTACCGTGCGGGCGCGCGATGCGGAGCTGCATGAGCTGCTCTCCGCCATCGAGGACCCCGAGGCGGCGGCCGTCAGCCAGGCCGAGCGCGCACTGCTGGCGGCGCTGGATGGCAATTGCCGCACCCCCATTGGCGGCCATGCCCGGCTGCTGCCCGATGGCCGGCTGCGGCTGGATGGGCTGACGGCGCGCGCCGATGGCTCCTTCCTGCTGCGCCGGTCGATCGAGGGGCTGGCCGGGGATGCCGTGGCACTCGGCCTGGCGCTGGGCGAGGAGCTGCGGGCGGACAGCCCGGCCGATGTCTTCGGCTGAAGCACCGCGCGGTGTGCTGATCACCCGGCCGGAGCCGGGCTGCGCCGAGACCGCCGCCGCCGTCGCGGCGCTGGGCTGGCGGCCGGTGCTGGCGCCGGCGCTGACCCTGCGGTCGCGGCCGGTCATCGGCCTGCCCGGGCTCCAGGCCATGCTGATCACCAGCCGCGCCGCCGCCGCCGGCCTGCCGCTCGGTCCACCGGTTCTGGCGGTGGGCGAGGCCAGCGCCGCCGAGGCCCGGGCGCTCGGCCATACCGGCGTGCTGGCGGCCGAGGGCGATGCCGCCTCGCTGGCGACCCTGGCGCGGGCGCGGCTCGACCCCGCGCGGGGGCCGCTGCTGCTGGCGGTGGGGCAGGGCTATGCGCTTGATCTTGCGGCTTTGTTGCGCAAGGCAGGGTTTGTCGTGCTGCGCCGGATCGCCTATGCCGCCCGGCCCACCACAGCGCTGCCGCAGCCTGCGGTGGCGGCGCTGCGGGCTGGGCAGGTTGGCCATGCGCTCTTCCTCTCGCCACGCTCGGCGCAGACCACGATGGCGCAGCTGCGCGCGGCCGGGCTGGCCGATGCCGCGGCCGCGATACAGGCCATCGCCATCAGCGCGCGGGTGGCGGGGGGGCTGCAGGCTCTGGCCTGGCGCGGCATCACCCTCGCCGCCCGGCCCGACCATGCCGCCATGCTGCAGGCCCTGGGCGGGCGCTGAGATCAGGCAAAACCGTCGGTTGTTCGTGAACATATCCGCCGCACGAGATCGTGTCCCATCGCGTGGTGTAGGAGCGATGACCTCAGCGGGTTGAGCTGCCGTATCAGACGGCCACAGCAGGCAGGCTGATGGGTGCGTTGCGCCACGCCGGCTCACCTTAGTGAATGATTTGGGCTAGGCGGCCTGTAAGCCGGGTTCTGTCCAGCGGCTGGCGCCGCCTGGATGACCATTCCTCTGGGACGGGCCTCACAGCCCGCCTCGCGCGGCCAACCCGGGTTGCAGGGCGAAAAACCCCTGTGCCTGGGGCAAGCCCCAGCACCAGCACCCCTATTCGGCCTTGCTCCCGGTAGGGTTTGCCCTGCCGCCCCGGTTGCCCGGGGCGCGGTGCGCTCTTGCCGCACCGTTTCACCCTTGCCTGCGTCGAAACCCAGGTGGTTTGTTTTCTGTGGCACTTTCCCTGGACAGGCTTCCTCTCGGATGCCCGCCCGCCGGCCGTTAGCCGGTACCGTCTTTCCGTGGAGCCCGGACTTTCCTCCAGCCCACACTCACGTGCGGGCCAGCGGTCATCCGGCCGCCTAGCGCGCGCTCTCTGGGCGTCCGAACCATTTGTGTCAATATTCCCCTTTTGGGAACCATGGCCTCGAACTCATCTGACATTGGTTAACATGCGGTTTTGATATTGATTCCATCGGATTTTCCGCCACGGGGCCTTCTTTTGTCGCCCAACCCCGCCCTGCTCTCTGAGAAGTGCCGACTGGCGGTTCTCCTTGAGCACGTCACCACTATCGACGATCCGCGCCGTATCGCCCATCCGCTGCCGGTGGTGTTGTCTGTAATTTTGGGTATTTGATCCTGTCGCGTTGATGGCGACGAGATCACCGCCTCACCTCAGATCGAGAGCATGGCACCCGATTGATGGCGGAGCGTCACATTCGGCCCATGCCCGCTCAGGAAGCGCAGAGGAGTTTGGCGAAGCGGCGTCAACAGCAAAATGAGTGGCGCCTGACCCGCAGACCGAAGGCGGAACAAGCTTCCGGCCGCCATGACGCAAAGGTCCTTACCGGCCAAGGTGAGGGTTTCGACAGATGCGCCGCTCATTTCAGCCAATGCCATCGAAGTGGCCGGTCCGGCCACCCAACGCGAGGTGCCGTCCGGGTTGAATTCAGGCAGGGTATGGCTCTCACGAACCAGATCCACGCTGGCCGGATCATCTCCCAACGGCATCAATACCGCCACGCACTCTGCCGGCGAAGGCAGGGCTTCGAGCGTGCTGGCTTGCAAAAACCCAGATGTATCCCGGCCAGACACGATCCCGCAAAGCAGGGGATTGTCGTCAAAAATCGCGCGGAGAAAACGAACAACCGATGGCGTGAACAGCGCGCGGGGCAGAGCCGTCAGCAGCGTCTTCATCGCATCCGTTGGGGGCTTTGCCCAGGCGTTCTCGCCCAGGGACATCGCGGTCTGTTGCGCCTGCGCCGGCAGTGTCTCCCCGACTGCGCCGGGCAGGGTGAGTTGCCCCGTTTCGATAAAGGTCGCCAGCTGCTTCTCAGCCTCTGGTGCCACCTGGCCCAGCGCGACCCGCCCAGCCAGCATGCGCCTCGAATCCAGCCGATCGACCCAGAGGCCCCCCAGCATGCTACGGGTCCAGCCGGCACCAGGAAACCTCGCCCGCAAACCTGCGTAGGCGTCAAGGAAGCTGGTGATATTGGTTCGAGGCAGTTCAACATTGCCGTCCAGCGGACGCACTGAGACCAACGGCAAAAACTCCTTCCCCACCGTGCGGTCGAAAGAAAGGTGAAATCCGCAACGACCATCACCGAGACCAGCGAGGGCCAAGTCCGGTCGTACGGTATCGGCCAAAGCTTCGCCGATCACGATGCCATTGATCACTGCCTGAACGACCACAGGGGCGCGCGTGTCAGACTGGAAGATCCAACCGACCGCACCTTCGGCACCAACCTCATCAATGGAACCAAGAATGCTCACAATACACCCTCTGCCTTTGAAATGCGGTTCTGCTGAGACCGTTCCGGAAGCGCGGCGTAAAGCGCAAGATTGGCGGCCACGGTCGATGCCAGGCTGACCGGCGCTGCGATGGTGTTCTGCAGAGCGGCCAGGCGCTTGGGTTCTGCTGCCAGGGTCGCCAGCAGCAATGCAAGCGCCCTTCCGTCGCCCGCACGAAAATGCAGGCCGTCAAGCCCGTCGCGCACCTTTTCGGCCATGCCGCCGATGTCCGAACAGATCACCGGGCGGCGGCTGCGCAGCGCTTCTTGAATCACCAGTGGTGAGTTCTCCCACCAGATCGATGGCAGGATCACCGCATGCACAGCCGCCATGAGGCTGCTGACCCGCCAATTTTCGTAGGGGCCGTGGAAACGGAGGTTGCGCGGCGCGGCCGAAAGACGAGCATCGAAGTCCCGGCGCAAGGCTTCCGGTTGGTTGGCGCTGTCACCATGGATCTCCAGGCTGATCCCAGTGACCTTCATTTCCGCAAGAACGTCGGCGGCGTCGAACAGGACGTCGATGCCTTTCAGACGGGAGATTTGCCCGAAGAAGCCAAAAACGATTGTGCCATCAAGCGATGGTGGTGCGGGCAGCGGCATCTTCTCGGCCACGCCATTCTCGATCACGACAACGCGTTCCGCCGGAAGCCCCCAGGCGACATAGCGGTCGCGCAGGAAGTTGCTGGGTGCCACGAAGGCATCCACCTCTCGGAAGAAGCGCTTGATAAACAGTTTCCTCAGGAAAAATTCCTGCTCGGTGCGCTCAGGGAAGCAACGATGACAATCCAGCGGCGAGGCACGATTGCAAAGCGTGAGGCTCGGACGCTTTACCATCTGGCCGAAGTGGTTACATATCGCAAGATATTCATGCAATGCCAAAACGATACGCACTTGTGGCAATACACGTCTAATAACTGACAGAACTTCCATTCCGAAATTCGTGTAGTGGTGCAGGTGCACGACGTCAGGCTGCAGCCGCGCCAGCAACTCCATGAATTCAGGTGGAAATTCGGTATCCGGGTTGGAGTGGATGAAATGATCAAAACTGTGGCCGACATAGACATAATTGTCCGGACCGAAGGGCTGCGTGATCCGCACACCCAATCGCTCGTTCCCTTCCTTTGGCATTGCCGCCAGAAACCAGGCGACCACGCCGGGCATATCGCGCAGGGTCTCGAACATCTGGAAAGCCGCGATTTCGGCTCCCCCATTCGAAACGCGCGGGTCCATATGGGACATGACCAAAACGCGAAGAGGGGCTTGCGGGGTTTCTGCGACCGGGATCGTCTTTCTGCTCCTGGTTTTCATGTCAGCCTGACCGCTGCGGCTTCTGGCGCGGGCGCAGGTGGGAAACGATCGCCCCATCGCTGGGCAAAGGTCCAGGCGTTCACCAACGTCAGGTTCTGACGCCAGGGATCGCCCGAACTTCCCTGAGACTGGCGCTCGAGATGCCACAGCACTGCACCGTGATGAACGGCGCATTCCAGCTTTCGGTCGCGCACGCGCATGCAGAGGTCGGCATCCTCGAAATCACCAATGACGTAATTCGTGTCGAAGCCGCCGAGTTCTATGGCCAGCGCGCGTGACAGCACCATGCAAGCGCCCGTCACCGCCTCGACGCGCCGCAACCCGGCAGAGGCGGCACCGAGGCGGCCTTTGCCCGGGTGAATTGGAAAGGGAAATCCGCCCCATTCGGGCAGGCGGCGGAATTCCATGCCGGCGTGCTGCAGGGTTCCGTCCTCAAAATTGAGCACCGCGCCAACGACGCCCAGGCCAGGGTCGGCCGCGAGGGCCTCGGTCATGAGGTCGAGCCAGCCGGGCGTCAGCGGCAGCACATCCGAGTTCAGGAAGCACACATATTCGCCACGGCATTCAGCCAAGCCCGCGTTGTTTGCCGGGGCGTAGCCGAGATTGGCCGGCAGCAGCACAAGGCGGATGGGCAGGCCGAAGCGTCGCCAGCAGGACAATGCCAGGGCTATTGTTTCTTCCTTCCGCGGCGGATCGTCGAGAACATAGACAAGTTCAGTATCGGGAAGCCCATGTTCGGAAAACAGGGCGCATTGATACATCATCCAATCGACGCGGCCGTAAAGCGGGACGATGATGGATCGGCGCGGCGCCACCGGTGGCGGGCCGATCTCGATGACGGTGGGTTGGGCTGCCGCGGCCAGCCGCGCTCGGTTCAGCGCAATAATTGGCGGCGCCAGCAACTGCTCGCAGCGCATTGCCACCTCATCGGGGCTCAGGCGCAACTGGCCAAGCAGCGCGCGCATACCCGCAATGCCGGCGGGCGCAGGTGCCGGCAGCGGCTTGAAGGCCACACGGCCGCAGCGGGTCGTGATCTCCAGATACAGCGCCTGGGGCCCGGCCAGCGCCCCGACGTCAGTGCAGGCGGCAAAGGCCAGGAAGCCATGGCGGTCGCCCACCAGGCCATAGCGCCCATTCAGCGCCTCCTGAATGTCGGGGCGCGGCTGGGCGCGCCAACGGTCAGCCTCAAGCGGAGCGGACCAGCCCGGACCGACGATACGCATCTGCGCCGTGGCGTCCTGGGGGTCTACCCGCCAGCCGATGATCGCCACCCCAGCGCCCTGCGCCAGCAACAGCAGGTCAACCTCAAAATGCAGCGGCATCGGCAAAAGGCTCAGTGTTTCCCGTCCGTCGAAAACTGGGCGGTCCAGCAATCCAAGTATAGACGATGCGGTGCCGGCGGCCTGGAGCAGTGCACGCGCGTCATGACAAAGTTGCGCCTCGGGCCGCAATTGTGCGACGTCAGAAAAACCGAGGCGGCGGCGGCGGTCGAGTATCACCTCGAAGCCTTTTGGCTGGTTCGCGGTGGGCGGGCCGGGCAGGAACGCAACAAAGCCCAACCCGAAGGCGGCGACATCCGGCCGGTGATGCCAGGCAAGCTGCGCCACAACCGGGCCAGACGCGGAATCGAGAAGGAGGGTTGCCTCCGCGGTATCCAAGCGCGTCAGACCGTCCAGCCCCATCCATCCGCCCAGCAGCCAGCCGCCAAGGGAGGCGCAATGACCGAAATAATCCACGAAGCCATCAGCGCCGGACGCCGCGTTCGTGGCTGGGGGTGACGCTCTTGCCACCTCGGAGCCATTGGCACGCAAAACCAATGTTAGCCGACCGTCAAGCGCTTGGCGCGTCAGTCCATGGGCTTCCAGCAGGCTGGCGATATCGCGCGCAGCCAAATCAAACCCCAACGGCCGACCACCGGCAAAGACAAGATCTGGGCGCGGCCTGTTGAGCGGCAGGCGAAGACGAACATCGTCGCCGACCTCCAACATGGCGCTGGGCGCGTCAGGAGCCTCGGGCAGCCACATGGCGGGGTCGAAAACCCAGCCGGTCAGCCGCGTCGGTGAGACGACATCGAGGTTGCCGCGCGGCTCAAAGCGCCCCAGCGTTGCCGCGTCCAGCTGAACTTCTGCGACGACAGCCCCCGCTGCCAGCAGCGTCACGCGGGCCGACTTGCGGTCCTTGGCAGGCCAGGGCAGATCGGCCAGGAAGGAGCATTCGCCTTCTATCGGCACGCGATTTGATAGGCCTGGCCGCAGGTAAGGAATGCCGACAGGGTGTTCGGTGCCTCCGGACAGGCGCAATGTAAGCGGCGCGGTCGGCCACTTCCGATCCGGTCCCGCCGCCCAGCCGGAGACGAACACAAAGCCCTCGCCCTGCTCGACCCCGTCAATCTGCCCGATTATTCCTTGCGACGCTGCAGACGCGCCTGCGGGCTTCCTACGATGGATGCCTGCGCTGATCACGTCGGAATCGAAGGCATGGGTGAATTCCTATTGCGCGATGAAGCCTGCTGAGGCTGCCTCTTCCAAAACATCGATTAAGGCAAGCCTCCCAGTGAAACAATATCGGACTTCGACGGTATTGAGAAAATTTAGCGAAACCTTAGTTCTTCTTCATAAAAATTATGTAAATTACCGATGATCATAAAGTGTTCATCGCTCAAGGGACCTTGGGTGGAATTTGGGAGGGCTGGTTCAGCAACCGAAACGAACTCTGAGACCGAGCCATCGGTTGTGAAATAGTGATATGTCAGGGCAATGACTGAAGTTGACAGTGTTTCATTGGCGGATGATCGAGGTTCGCCGCCGCGACGGTCGGATCATGCTGGGTATTGCAGGCAAGCTGAATTGCTCGATGGGCACGATCCATCGCCGCTCCACCGAGATTGGTGGAGTTCATGTCCTCGCCAGTGGTATAGATTTCCCCGCCAACGCGGCAGATTTGAGGTGGTCACCGCCTTCTGCGGCTAGGGTGATGTTGCGCCACCCCACACGCGCCTCATCGGCGCCGTGCAACTCGAAGCCAACGACGAGTGGCAGCTGCAGCACCGATACAGGGGCTTTGAGGCCATGACCGAGTTGCCTACAACGCCGCAGACCAATGAATCACTCCAAATCCCCCCAAAGCCGCCAGGCAATGGCCACCCCGAAATCTGCGGTAGTTTACACCACGTTGACAGACGTGATCGGGCGATGTGGTGCAGACCGGCGATCCGCAGCGCCAGGGCATCGTCATCGATGGCGGGCGTCCCACCTTCGTCGGGCCGTGCGGGCTGCTGCGCGAGCCGCTCAGCTGTTGTTACACTGCCCGTGGCCATCAGCGCACAGACCCCATAGGTCACGCAATGCTGCTCCAATCGTCCGGAAATTCGTGGCTCGCCGCCCTGCTGATGGTTCTGCAACACCTTTTCCAACGCCAACCAAGCCTCCGGACGAAATCCGAAAGTGGCAAAAACCTGCGCCGCCGCCGCGATTTCTCACCCGAACCGGCACCAGTTGGTCACATAACATGGCGTACGGCATTGAGGCCGCACACCATTGGGGTTCAGGCAGGGGAGGATCGTCGGTGAGTGCAGCCATGGCGGGGCTGGGAGAGACCGCAACCCGGTCTCTGTCGATGAGCTTCGACTTGGCCGAGCCATACTGAGCGGAGCAAGTCTGACGGCGCGTGCTAGCCCTCGAACTTCAGGAGATAAGCAACGCCACCGTCAAAAATCTCCGGGATGGTCGCCAAGTCACCGGAGGCTTCCAAGCCTCACACGAACCGAGCCAGGGAGTGCTGCGTGAAGGCCTGAGCGGCGCCGCCACACGGCACCTTCGTGAGACTGCTCATCGGCGTATCTCATCCTAAGCGCCGCCGATGACAGCAATTCCCAAATCAGGCCTGCGCCGCCTTTGCTTTCTCTACGAGCGCCGCAAACGTCTCCGGCTCATCATAAGCCAACGCCGCCATCACCTTGCGGTCCATCTCCACCCCGGCCTTCTTCACCGCGGCAATGAACACGCTGTAGGTCATGCCATGCTCGCGCACGGCGGCGTTGATGCGCTGAATCCACAGCCCGCGGAACTCACGCTTTTTGTTGCGCCGGTCGCGATAGGCGTATTGCAGCGCCTTCTCGACGCGCTCGAGCGCGGGGCGGTAGGTCGTGGACGACCGGCCGACATAGCCCTTGGCGAGCTTGAGGACCTTCTTGTGGCGGGCATGGGCGGCTACGCCGCGTTTGACACGTGCCATGGTTCTATCTCCCCCTTACCGGCTCAAGCCGTATGGCAGCCATTGCTTGATGGTCTTGGCGTCCATCTCGGTCATGGTCTGGCTGCCGCGGTTCTGGCGCTTGACCTTTTGGCTGCGCGCCGAGAGGTTGTGCCGCTTCTTGCCGGGGCCGGCCAGGACCTTGCCCGTGGCCGTGATCTTGAAGCGCTTCTTGGCGCTTGACGTGGTCTTCATCTTGGACATTCGGTACTCCTATGACGCGGCCGAAGCCGCGCGCCTGTGTCGTGCCCCACCTTGCCCCCCGAAACTCCACGGGGGCCGCACCATGCGGCGGGGGCGCGTTTCCTCGGCCGGGCTGTCCAGGGCGCCGGCGCGGGAGGCCGGCTTATAGGCGGGTCGCGGGATTGTCACAAGGGGGACCTGGCGCAGCGGCCGCGCGCCGCGGTGACGTGTGGCGGGGCCGCGGGCGCCAGCCCCAACGCCGGGCGCTCCTTGCCGCCAGCACGGCAAACATCCCGGCGATATTCTCCGGGCTGCTCCCGCCGCGCCGCGGATTGCCCCCGCCATCTGGCCGTGATGGACGGGCAGGGGAGGGGCGTGGCAAAACGATGCCTACACCGAGAGGACCCCCGTATGATCGAGCTCTGGACCTGGAACACCCCCAATGGCCGCAAGATTTCGGCTGCGCTGGAGGAGATGGGCCTGCCCTACAAGGTGGTGACGGTGAACATCAGCAAGGATGAGCAGTTCAACCCCGAATTCCTGGCGTTCAGCCCGAACAACCGCATCCCCGCCATCATCGACCCCGATGGCCCCGGCGGTCAGCCGATCACGGTGTTCGAGAGCGGCGCGATTCTGCTCTATCTCGGTGAGAAGACCGGGAAATTCCTGCCCACCGATCTGCGCGCGCGGGTGCCGGTGCTGGAATGGCTGATGTGGCAGATGGGCGGCTTCGGCCCGATGCCCGGTCAGGTGCACCATTTCCTGCAGCAGCCCGAGGGGCCGGCGCGCGACTATGGCCTGGCGCGCTACGGCAAGGAGACGCGCAGGCTCTATGGCGTGCTCGAAAAGCGTCTGGCCGGGCGTGACTACGTGGCGACCGAGGGCGAGCCGAGCATCGCCGATTTCGCGATCCTCGGCTGGGCCTGGCGGCATGAGCGGCACGAGGTTCCGTTCGACGAACTCCCGAATGTGGGCGCCTGGTACGCCAGGATGATGGCCAGGCCCGCGACCGCGAAGGGTTTTGAGGTGGCGCTGTCCTGACCGGCCCATCGGGCGAAGGGCGTTCCTGACAAGTCGCGGCAGTTCTTGATCGATCGCGTCGTCCTGACGACGCGCGGGCTGAGCCTGGCGCCGATCGGTTGAACTGTCTGGCGGCGAAGATAGGCTATTCCCGGGTTTCGATTACGCCGCCAGCTTCAGGCTCGCCACCGTCCCGGGGCACGGCCCGGGGGGCTCCCCGCGCCGGGACATGATCGAGCAAGGAAGCGGCCACGATACGGGATACCCCCTTCGAGTGGTCTCCCATGAATCCCACTTCAGCCCGCATCGGACTCGTTCCTCCGTTCAAGCGATTGCCCTTGGGGGCTGCGTCAAGGGCGTTGACAGAATTGGCCCACATGGCACCTATCGCATCGGACGCGGCACCACGCCGGGTGACGGGAGAGAGACCGGGATGACACCAGCATGAAGGCCGCCGCCTTCGACTATGTGCGCGCCGCCGATGTCGCCGAGGCCCAGGCCCTTCTGGCGCATCACGGCGAGGGCGCGCGCCTGCTGGCCGGCGGCCAGAGTTTGCTGGCCACCCTCAACCTGCGCCTTTCCGAACCCGCCATCCTGATCGATATCGGCCGCATCGGCCTGGACGCCATCGAGCGGCGCGGCGCCAAGCTGCATATCGGCGCCATGGCCACCCATGCCGCCATCGGCCGCTCGGCGCTGGTCGCTGAATGCGCGCCCATGCTGGCCGAGGCGGCGCCGCTGATCGCCCACCCCGCCATCCGCAATCGCGGCACGCTGGGCGGCAGCCTGGGAATGGCCGACCCTGCCGCCGAATGGCCGGCCTGCGTGCTGGCGCTTGGGGCGGATATAGTGCTGAGCAGCACCGCCCGCGGCGAGCGCCGTGTGGCGGCGGAAGACTACTTCCATGGCCTCTACCAAACCGCCGCCCTGCCGGATGAGATGATCCTGGGCGTGGATTTTCCGGCGGCCGGCAGCGAGCGCCAGGCCTGCATGGAACTGGCGCGGCGGCATGGCGACTACGCCATCGTCGGCGTGGCGATGACATTGCGGCTGGAGGCCGGGCTGGTGCGGGGCCTTCGCGCCGCCTTCTTCGGCGTGGGCCCCACGCCCATGCTGGCCCGCACCGCGATGGCCGCCGCCGAGGGCCTTCCCCCGGCCGAGGCTGCGCAAGCCTCCCTCGCCATCGATCTCGCGCCGCCGGACGACCCGGGCATGGATGGCGCAACCCGCCTGCACCTGGCGGGCGTGCTGTTCAAGCGCGCCGTCATGAGGCTTGCGGCATGAAGATCACCCTGACCGTGAATGGCGAGGCCGTGGCGCTGGATGTCGAGCCGCGCATGCACCTCATCGACGCGCTGCGCGAGAAGCTGGACCTCACCGGCAGCCATGTCGGCTGCGAACACGGCGTCTGCGGCGCCTGCACCATCCGGCTCGATGGCGTGGCGGTGCGCGGCTGCCTGGTGCTGGCGGTGCAGGCCGACGGAAGCGCGGTGCAGACGGTGGAGGGCATGGCGCAGGACCCGCGTTTCGACGCGCTGCGCGCCGCCTTCGTCGCCCGCAACGCGTTGCAATGCGGCTACTGCACGCCGGGCATGCTGGCCGCCGCGGCCGAGCTGCTGGACTCGCCCGAGATGCCCGACCGCGACGCCATTCGCGCCCATATGAGCGGGAATTACTGCCGCTGCACCGGCTACCAGGCCATCATCGACGCGGTGGAAGCCGTGCTGCGGGAGCGCGCGTGCCCGCTCGCGGAGCAGGCGTGATGGACAGTGTTTTGCACGATGTGGACCGGCCCAATGCCTGGATCGGCCGCTCCCGCCCGCGCGATGCGGCGGCGCGCCAGGCCGCGGGCGGCGGACGCTTCGTCGATGATCTACGCTTCCCCCGCATGGTGCATGTCGCCTTCCTGCGCAGCCCGCATGCCCATGCCCGCATAGGCGCCATTGACACCGCGGCCGCGGAAAAATCCCCCGGCGTGGTCCGGGTGATACGGGCCGAGGAACTCGACCCCATCATGACCCCCTGGGTGGGCGTGCTGGCGCATTTCAAGGGTTTGAAATCGGCGCCGCAATACCCGCTGGCGCGCGGCGTGGCCGTTTTCCAGGGCGAGCCCATTCTGGCCGTGGTGGCCGAAACCCGCGCCCTGGCCGAGGATGCGCTGGCGCTGGTCGAGGTCGACTGGCACCCCCTGCCGGCGGTGACCGATCCCGAGGCCGCGCTGGCCGGCGCGGCCATCCACGATGCCCTCGGCGACAACCTCGCCTTCACCCGCACCGCCGAAACCGGCGGTGACCTCGCCGCCGCCTTCGCCTCCGCACATAAGGTGGTGGAGGGCCGCTTCTCCACCGCCCGCCACACCGGCGTGACGCTGGAGCCGCGCGGCATCCTGGCGGATTGGAACCGCGCCGAGGCCCGCCTGACCGTGCATCACGGCAACCAGGCGCCGCACATGATGAAGGAAATCTTCTGTCGGCACCTGAACCTGCCAGAAGAATCCGTGCGGGTGATCTGCCCCGATGTCGGTGGCAGTTTCGGCATCAAGGTGCATGTCTATCCCGATGACATGGCGACGGTGGCGATCGCCGTGCTGCTGGGCCGGCCGGTGAAGTTTTTGGCCGACCGGCTGGAATCCTTCACCTCCGACATCCATGCCCGCGAACACCGGGTTTCCGCCCGCATGGCGGTGGATGCGGACGGGAAGATTCTTGCGCTCGATGTGGATGACTTGACCGCCATCGGCCCTTATTCCGTCTATCCTCGCACCTCCGCCGTCGAGGGCAACCAGGTCGTGAACATTTCCGGCGGCTGGTATCGCGTGCCGGCCTATCGCGCGCATCTCCGCGTCGCCTTCACCAACAAGCCGCCGACCTGCCAATACCGCGCCGTGGGCCACCCCGTGGCCGTGGCGGTGACCGAGGGCATGGCCGATCTGGCCGCCGAGGCGCTGGGCCTGGATCCCGCCGAATTCCGCCGCCGCAACCTGATCGCGGACGACGCCTATCCGGCGAAAGCTCCCAGCGGCATTCCCTTCGAGGGCCTGTCACACCACGCCGCCCTGGCGCGGCTGCTGGAGATCATGGACTACGAAGGGTTGCGCGCGCAACAAAAGGTCGCGCTCGCCCAGGGCCGACATCTCGGCATCGGCATCGCCAGCTTTGTCGAAATCGCCAACCCCTCCGCCGCCTTCTACGGCGTGGGCGGCGCGCCGATTTCCGCCCAGGATGGCTGCACCGTGCGCCTTGAACCCGGCGGCGCGGTGACGGTGGCGTCATCCATCACCGAACAGGGCCAGGGCACCGAGGCCATCCTGCAGCAGATCGCCGCCGATGCGCTGGGGGTGGATGCCGCCCGCGTGCGCGTCATCACCGGCGACACCGAGCGGACGCCCTATGGCGGCGGCACCTGGGCCAGCCGTGGTGCCGGCATTGGCGGCGAGGCCTGCCTGCAAGCCGCCCGCGGCCTGGCCGAGAACATTTTCGCGCTGGCCGGCGCGGTCCTTCAGGCCGACCCGGCGACGCTCGCGCTGCGCGAGGGCAATGTGGTCGATGCCGCGACCGGCGCGGTGCGCATGACGCTGCCCGAGCTTGGCCGCCTCGGCTATTTCCGCGGCGACCTGCTGCCGCCCGGCATCCAGCCCGAGCTCTCCGTCACCCGCCATTTCCAGACCCGCAAATTCCCCTTCGCCTTCACCAATGGCTGCCAGGGCTCGCTGCTGGAAGTCGACCCCGAAACCGGCTTCATCACCCTGCTGAAGCATTGGGTGGTGGAGGACTGCGGCACTGTCATCAACCCCATGCTGGTGGACGAACAGGTGCGGGGCGGCGTGGTGCAGGGCATCGGCGGCGCGCTGTACGAGGAATGCCTCTACGACACCGACGGCAATCTGCTGAACGGCACAATGGCCGATTACCTCGTGCCGATGTCGGGCGAGACGCCGGACATCATCGTCGCCCATATCGCCACCCCCACGGCGGAATCCGCTCTGGGCGCCAAGGGCGCGGGCGAGGCCGGCACGGCGGGCGCGCCGGCCGCCATCATGAACGCGCTCAACGACGCGCTGCGGCCGCTCCATGCGCGGCTGACCGATATGCCCTTCACGCCCAAGCGCGTGCTGGACGCCATCAAACAGGGAGAAAAACAACCATGAACATCACCCGCCGCGCGGCCCTGGCCGCGTCACTGGCCACCCCCGCCATCGTCTCCGCCCAACCGGCCATGATCCGCATCGGCTTCCCCACCCCGCTCACCGGCCCCTTCGGCGCCGAGGCGCAGGACCAGGTCCGCGCCGCCGAAGTCGCCATCGCCGAATTCAACGAGGGTGGCGGTCTCAACGGCCGCCGCGCCGAATTGCTGGTGCGCGATGACCGCCTGAACCCCGGCGAGGCCGCGACCCGCACCCTCGAACTCATCGAGCGCGACCGCGTCGATTTCATCGTGGGAGGCCTGTCGGCTGCCGTGCAGCTCGCCATCAACAACGTCACCAAGGAGCGCCGGATGCTGTTCAACAGCATCAGCCAGTCCGATGCCATCAACGAGGCGCGCGACTGGAGCCCGACAACCTTCCACGAAGCCTTGAACCCGCACATGACGGCTGGCGCCGTCGCCCGCTACACCCTGCCCAAGCACGGCAAGCGCTGGGTCTTCCTCACCGCCGACTACGCCTATGGCCATGAAATGGTCCGCGGCTTCCAGACCGCCGGCGCGCCCTTGGGCATGGAAACGCTCGCCGATATCCGCCACCCCAACGGCACCTCCGACTACTCCGCCTTCATGCCCCGCATCGCGGCGCTCCGGCCCGATGTTCTGGCGCTGTGCAATTTCGGCCGCGACCAGCAGATCTCCATCCGCCAGGCCACCGATTTCGGCCTGAAGCGCAACACCAAGATCGTGGCCCCGGTGCTGCTCTACACCGCGCGCCTCGCCGGCGGCGGGCCGTCCTTCGAAGGCGTGGTGGGCGGCACCTCCTTCTACTGGGGCATGGAGGACACCGTCCCCTCCGCCCGCGCCTTCAATGACCGTTTCCGCCGGATGCATGGCGGCCGCGTGCCCTCCGACTACGGCGCTCTGGGCTATGGCGGCGTGCGCACCGTGCTGGAATCGGTGAAGGCCGCCGGCACCACCGAAACTCCGAAAGTGGTCGAGGCCATGCGCGCGCTCCGCTACGATTTCTACAAGGGCCCGCAATACTACCGCGGCTGCGACCACCAGTCGGTGCAGTCGGTGCTGATCATCGAGGCCAAGGCCAATACCGCGCGGGGCGAGGCCGATGTCTTCAACATCGTCGGCCAGGAAGGGCCGAACGAGCAGTTCCTGCGCTCTTGCACAGCACTGGGCCACCCGGCTTGAGCTACGGCTGGGACCTCCTCGCCATCCAGCTCTTCACCGGGGTGGCGCTGGGGGCGGTCTATGTGCTGCTCGCCCTTGGCCTTTCTCTGGTCTTCGGCATGCTGACGGTGGTGAATTTCGCCCATGGCGCGATGTTTGCGCTGGGCGCCTATGTCGGCTTCTTCCTGCTCGGCCTGGGTTGGAATTTTTGGGTGGCCCTGGCGGTGGTGCCGCTGGCGGTCGGCGGTTTCGGCATGGTGGTGGAGCGGTTTCTCATCCGCCCCCTCTATGGCCGCCCGATCGATGACCCGCTGCTGCTCACCTTCGGCCTCGCCTATGTCGTCGTCGAGGGCATCCGCATCGTCTTCGGCAAGCAGGGCCAGCCGGTGGAGATGCCCGAGGCGCTGATGGGCGCGGTGGATCTCTGGATCGGCTATTTCCCGCTCTACCGCGTCTTCCTCATCGGCGTGGCGGTGGTGGTCGTTGTGGCGCTGTGGCTGTTCCTCGAACGCACGCGGATGGGCCTGACGCTCCGCGCCCTGGCGCGGGACCCGACCATCCTGCGCGTGCTCGGCGTGAATGTCGGCCGAGTCTGGCTACTGGTCTTTGGCCTGGGTGCCGGCCTCGCTGGGCTGGCCGGCGTGCTGGCCGCGCCCTTGCAGGGGGTGGCGCCGGAGATGGGCATCCCCGTCCTGGCCGAGGCGTTCGTCGTCACCGTGGTCGGCGGCATGGGCAGCCTGGTGGGCGCCGTGGTGGCGGCCATGCTGGTCGGCGTCACCTTCTCCATGGTCGGCCTCTTCGCGCCCGAGATGGCCAAGGTGTCGATCTTCGCGCTGATGGCGCTGGTGCTGCTGTTCCGCCCGCAGGGGCTTTTCGGGCGCCCCGGGCTGATGTCGTGAACCGCGTACTCGGCACCTGGGTCGCGCTTGCGGCCCTGCCTTTCATCGTGCCGTCGACGGCGCTGGCGACCTCGATCGCGATCTTTGGTTTGTATGGCTTGGGCTTCAACCTGCTCTTCGGCTGGGGGGGCTTGCTGAGCTTCGGCCATGCCGCGCTGCTCGGCGGCGGCGCCTATGCCACCGGGATCGCGCTCGTGCATCTGGGCTGGCCCTGGTGGGCGGCGATCTTGGCCGCGCCCGTGGCGGGTGCCGCCGTCGCGTTGATCATGGGCGTCTTCGCCGTGCGCACGCGGGGCATCTACTTCGCCATGGTCACCCTCGCTCTGTCGCAGATTTTTTACTACATCGCCTACCAGGCCATCGACTGGACGGGCGGCGAGAACGGTATGCGCGGCGTCAACCTGCGTGACGTCTTCGGCTTCGATGGCGTGAACCCGATGACGCGCTATGTCGTGGTCGCGGTTTGCATCGGCGTGGCTGTCGCGCTCGTTTCGCGCATGCTCGCCTCACCCTTCGGCGCGGCCCTGCTGGCGATGCGCGAGAATGAGGCCCGGGCGCGCGCCTGCGGCTACGACGTGCGCGCCATCCGCCTGGCCGTCTTCGTCATCTCCGGCGCCGTCTGCGGGTTGGCCGGCGGTCTGCTCGCCATCCACCTCTCCGTCGTGGGGGTGGAGACGATGCACTACACCACCTCCGGCCTCGCCGTGATGATCGCCATCCTCGGCGGCATGTTCACCTTCTTCGGCCCCTTCGTGGGTGCTGCGGCCTTCCTGGCACTGGAAAGCATCGTCGCCGAATACACCGAACATTGGCCGCTGGTCGCAGGCAGCGTGTTCATCGCCTGCGTGCTGTTCTTCCGCGAGGGGATTTGGGGCACCGCGATGAAATGGGCGAGGCGATGACCGCCCCCGTGTTGCAGGCGCAGGGGCTGGGAAAATCCTTCGGCGGTTTTCGGGCGCTGAACGATGTCTCGGCCGATTTCGCCGCCGGCCGGCTCACCTCCATCATCGGCCCGAATGGCGCCGGCAAATCCACCTTCTTCAACCTGCTGACCGGCGCCTTTCCGCCCAGCGAAGGCCGCATCCTCTTCCAGGGCCGCGACATCACCGGCCTGCCGCAGCACCGCTTCGCGCGCATCGGCATCGCCAAATCCTTCCAGATCACCTCGGTTTTCCCGCGCCTCTCCGTGCATGAAAACGTCCGCGTGGCGAAGCAGGCACTGAGCACGCGCTGGAACATGTTTTCGGCCCGGGAAGACCTGCCCGGTCTTTCCGAAGCCGCCGATGCGCTGCTGGAGCGCCTCGGCCTCATCGCCCATCGCAACCGCCCCGCCGGCGAACTCGCCCATGGAGAACAGCGCGCGCTCGAAGTCGCCATGGCGCTCGCCTCGGACCCCGCCTTGCTGCTGCTGGACGAGCCCACCGCCGGCATGTCGCCGGAGGAAACCCGCGGCTTCATGGACCTGCTCCGCCTGCTCGCTGCCGAACGCACCGTTATCCTGGTCGAGCACAAGATGCGCCTCGTCATGGGCGTCTCCGACCACATCATCGTTCTCCACCATGGCGAGAAGCTGGCCGAGGGCCGCCCGGACGACATCCGCCGCGACGACAACGTGAAGCGCGTCTATCTCGGCCAGAGGGCGATCTGAGCATGCTGGAGATCACCGACCTCTCCGCCTGGTACGGCGCCAGCCAGCCCTTGCAGAAGGTGTCATTCAGCGTCGCGAAAGGCGAGATCCTCTGCCTGCTCGGCCGCAACGGCGCGGGCAAGACCACCACGCTGAAATCGGTGATGGGCCTCATCGCCAAACGCGCCGGCTCCGTGCGTTTCGACGGTGAGGAAATCCTGGCCCTGCCGGCCGAGGCGCGCTTCCATCTCGGCCTCGCCTATGTGCCGGAGGAACGCCGCATCGTCCCCGGCCTCACGGTGCGCGAAAACCTGCGGCTGGGCCTCATCGCCAAACCCGGCGCCCGCGACGAAAGCCGGGCGGTGGACCGCATCGCCGAAACCTTCCCCCGCCTGAAGGAGCGCCTGAACCAGCAGGCCATCACGATGTCGGGTGGCGAGCAGCAGATGCTCGCCATCGCCCGCGCCATGATGGCCGAACCCCGCCTGATCATGCTGGACGAACCGAGCGAGGGCATCATGCCCGTTCTGGTCGATGAGATGTTCGCGCTGTTCACCGCGCTGCGCGCCGCCGGCACCACCATCCTGCTGGTCGAGCAGAATGTGGAGCTGGCACTGGGCATCGCCGACCGCGCCGTCATCATGGACCAGGGCGAGGTGGTGCATCGCGACAGCGCTTCCGGCCTGCTGGCCGATGCCGCGATGCAGGCGCGCTACTGCGCGGTGTGACTCATGCCTCTTCCAGGTCCAGCGCGTAGCCCGCGCTGCGCACGGTGCGGATGATATCCGCCTCGCCCTCGCCGTTGATCGCCTTGCGCAGCCTGCGGATATGCACATCCACCGTCCGCGGTTCGACATGGATGTCGCGGCCCCACACCGCATCGAGCAGCTGCTCGCGCGAGAACACCCGGCCGGGATGCATCAGGAAAAACTCCAGCAGCCGGTACTCGGTGGGGCCGAGATGCAGCGGCCGGGAATTGCGCACCACGCGATGCGCATCCTGGTCCATCGAGAGGTCAAGGAAGACCAGCGTGCCCTTGGTCGGCACCGAGCCGGAACGCCGGAGCAGCGCGCGGATGCGCGCCAGCAGCGCCTCCACCGCGAAGGGCTTGGTGATGTAGTCGTCGGCGCCGATATCCAGCGCCCGCACGGCATCCTGGTCCTCGGTCCGCGCGGTGACCATGATCACCGGCAGGTCGCGAGTCGCCGGTCGCCTGCGGATCTGGCGGCAGACCTCTATGCCCGAGAGCGAGGGCAGCATCCAATCCAGCAGCACGAGGTCGGGCTTGCTCTCCGAGACGCGCAGCAGCGCCTCCTGCCCATCCGTCGCCTCCTCGACGCGAAAACCCTGCTTTTCCAGGTTGTAGCGCAGCAGCGTCAGCAGCGGCGCCTCGTCCTCGACCACAAGGATGGTCGGCTTGGCCATACCGGGAAAACCTTCGGGCATGCGGAGTGCTCCTTCACTGGGGCGTGCGGACGACGGCATAGGCCGACTGGTCGGATTTCGGGCGCTCATCGGGCAGGTTCGTGCCGCTGACGGCGTAATGCACCCGCTCGGCGATATTGGTGGCGTGATCGCCGATGCGCTCGAGGTTCTTGGCGACGAAGAGCAGGTGGGTGGCCGCGGTGATGTTGCGCGGGTCTTCCATCATGAAGGTGAGCAATTCACGGAAGATGCCGTTGTAGATGTCATCCACCGGCTCATCGGCATTCCACACCTCATCGGCGCCCGCCAGATCACCATTGGCCAGCGCGTCGATGGCGCCCTTGAGGTTCTGCTGCACGAGATGGGCGAGGCGGGAGAAACCGTTGAGGCTGGCGAATTGCGGCTGGCCGGAAATCACGATGGCACGCCTGGCGCCATTGCGCGCGTAATCGCCGATACGCTCGAGATCGGAGCTGATCTTCATGCTGGTCACGATCAGGCGCAGGTCCGCTGCCATCGGTTGCCGCAGGGCGAGCAGCCTGACGCAGAAGGTCTCGATCTCGCGCTCCATCGTGTCCAGCTGCTCGTCGCGCGCGATCACCTCGGTGGCGAGTTCGTTGTCGCGGCGGATCAGGGCCTGGGCGCTGTCGGCCACCTGGCGTTCGGCCAGGCCGCCCATGCGCGCGATCATGTCGCGCAGGCGCTTGAGCTCTTCCTCGTAGCTGCGAACGATATGCGGGGTGTCGCTGGTGGGCATCGGAACTTCCTTGCTCAGCCGAACCGGCCGGTGATGTATTCCTGCGTCTTGGCCTGGGCAGGGTTGGTGAAGAGCTGCGCAGCGGGCGCGATCTCGATCAGTTCACCGAGGTAGAAGAACGCCACCTGGTCGGCGCAGCGCGCGGCCTGCTGCATGTTGTGGGTGACGATGGCGATGGTGAAGTCGCGCTTCAGCTCATCGATCAGCTCCTCGATCTTCAGCGTGGAGATCGGGTCCAGCGCCGAGGTCGGCTCGTCGAACAGGATGACCTCGGGCCGCACGGCGATGGTGCGCGCGATGCAAAGCCGCTGTTGCTGGCCGCCCGAGAGACCCATGGCGTTGGTCTGCAGCCGGTCCTTCACCTCGCCCCAGATCGCCGCGCGGGTCAGCGCCCATTCCACCCGCTGGTCCATCTCGGCCTTGCCCAGCTTCTCGTGCAGCCGCACGCCGAAGGCGATGTTCTCATAGATCGTCATGGGGAAGGGGGTTGGCTTCTGGAACACCATGCCGATGCGCGCGCGCAACCCGTTGATGTCGGTATCGGCATCGAGCAGGTTCTTGCCATCCATCATCACCTCGCCGGTGGCGGTCTGGCCGGGGTAGAGGCTGTACATCCGGTTCAGCACCCGCAGCAGGGTTGATTTGCCGCAGCCCGAGGGACCGATCATGCCGGTCACCTGGCGATCGGGCAGGTCGAAATTGATGCCCGTCAGCGCCTTCTTGCCACCGGGGGCATAGACGAAGTCGAGATTGCGCACGGAGATCCGCGCGAGCGTGTTCAGCGCCGCGGTAGAGCGCGCTTCCATGCCGCCGAAGCTGCCGGATTGGGTGGTTTCGCTGGAAGACATCTGCGGTTCCTTCACTTCCGACCGGCGAGCAGCAGGCGGGCGACGATGTTGATGGCAAGCACCCCGAAGGTCACGATCAAGGCGCCGGCCCAGGCGATGTCGATCAGGTCGGGGAAGCCTGAATTGGCTTGCTGGTAGATGGCGATGGGCAGGCTGGCCATGGCGCCGCCCAGGTCGAAGCTGGTGACGTTGTTGCCGAAGCTGGTGAGCAGCAGCGGCGCTGTCTCGCCGGTGATGCGCGCCACCGCGAGCAGGATGCCGGTGACGATGCCCGAAAGGGCCGCGCGCCAGCACACCAGCGTCACCATTTTCCATTTCGGCGCACCCAGCCCCACCACCGCCTCGCGCAGCGTGTTGGGGATGAGCTGCAGCATGTCCTCGGTGGTGCGCACCACCACCGGGATGACCAGGATGGCCAGAGCGGCACCGCCGGCGATCCCCGAGAAGCCACCCATCGGCAGCACCACGAGCTGGTAGACGAAGAGCCCGACCAGGATGGAGGGTGCGGAGAGCAGCACGTCGGAGACAAAGCGCACCGCATTGCCGAGCGCCGAATTGCGCGCGTATTCCGCCAGGTAGGTGCCCACCAGCAGGCCGATGGGGGTGCCGATCCCGGCGCCGATCGCCGTCTGCACCAGCGTGCCCATGATGGCGTGGTACAAGCCGCCGGCCCGGGCATCGGGGTCGCCATAGGTGGTCGGGCGGAATTCGGTCGTGAATGTGATGATGCTGATCGAGCTGATGCCGCGCAGGATCAGCGTGAACAGGATCGAGGCCAGGAAGAACAGGCCGACGACGGTGGCCAGCAGGCAAAGCCAGCGGACGATGTTGTCCATCAGGCGCCTGCGGGCATTGAGCCGCGCGGCGGTTCCCGCGTCGCGCTTGGCGAAGGTGGGCGATGTTGTGGCGCTCATGATGGCGACCTCACTTCAGGCGTGAACGCAGCAGCCAGCGGGACACCGCGAGCACCACGAAGGAGATGAAGAACAGCAGGAAGCCGAGTGCCAGAAGCGATGATTGCTTCAGGCTGCCCATCAGGCTTTCAGGGAATTCCATGGCGACGACCGAGGCGATGGTCGTCGAAGGGTCGAAGATGGAGGTGGCCATGCGGTTGGCATTGCCGATGACGAAGGTCACCGCCATGGTCTCACCCAGCGCGCGGCCCAGGCCCAGCATGATGCCGCCCACCACCGAGATGCGGGTATAGGGCAGCACCACGCCCTTCATCACCTCCCAGCGCGTCGCACCCAGCCCATAGGCGCTTTCCTTGTAGACCGGCGGCACCTGGTTGAAGACGTCGCGCATGGTCGCCGCGATGAAGGGCAGGATCATGATGGCCAGCACCATGGAGGCCGCGAAGATCGAGGTGCCGGCGAAATTGTTGCTGTCGAAGATCACGCCGATGATCGGCAGCATGCCCAGCGTCTCGCCGAAGGGCAGCTGGATGTAGTTCTGCACGAAGGGCACGAGGACGAAGAGGCCCCACATGCCGAAGATGATGGAAGGCACGGCGGCCAGCAGCTCGATCGCCGTGCCGATGGGCTGGCGGAGCCAGGGCGGCGCCAGTTCGGTCAGGAAAAAGGCGATGCCGAAGGCGACCGGCACGCCCAGCATGATGGCCAGGATCGAGGTGATGACGGTGCCCAGCATCGGCACCAGCGCACCATAGCTCTCCCGGCCCTCGACCGGGTTCCAGTCGCTGCTCCATAGGAACTGGATGCCGAATTCACGGAATGCCGGCAGGCCGCCGATGAACAGCGTGAGGATGATGGCGCCGAGCAGCAGGAGCACGAAAAGCCCCGCGCCGCGGCACATCCATTCGAAGAGGGTGTCGCCCAGGCTGCCGATCGACCGGCGGGTGGCGGGTGGCGCGGAGGCCGGAGGGTGGGTGATGTCTGACACGCGGCATTCCTGGATTGAGACCATGGCGGGGGCAAAGCCCCACCGGGTGGCCCGCGGGTCCTTGCTCCACCGGGGTGGAGCAAGGACCCGCCGGGTTCAGTGGTTGCCCCGCCATGGTGGCGGCGGGGCGATCAATCCTTCGGGCTCAGGAGAAGGTGATGGCAGCGCCCGAGGGGGTCTTCACATTCGCCCAGCTCGCGCGGACCATCGCCTGCACAGGCTCGGGCAGCGGGATGTATTCCAGGCGGCGTGCGGCCTCCGCGCCGGTGCGCATCGTCCAGTCGAAGAAGCGCATGGTGTTGCGGCTGCCCGCCACCCGGTCCGCCACCGGGTTGGTCGGCAGCAGGATGAAGGTCGGGCTGACGATCGGCCAGACATTGTCGCCATTGAGGTCGACCAGGTCCGCGGCCATGCCCGGCTTGTTCCAGTCAGCCTGCGAGGCGGCGGCCAGGAAGGTGTCCAGCGTCGGTCGCACGAAGCGGCCGGACTTGTTGCGCAGCTGCGTGGTGATCAGGCGGTTCACCGTGGCATAGGCGTTCTCGGTGTAGCCGATGGCGCCGGGGGTGTTGCGCACGGCATTCGACACGCCCTCATTGCCGCGGGCGCCGTTGCCGACCGGCCACTGGACCGAGGTGGCGGCACCGGGGCCGGACTTCCAGCTCTCCGAAATGCGGCTGAGATAGGTGGTGAAGACGAAGGTCGTGCCCGAGGCGTCGGCACGATAGACCGGCGAGACCGGCAGGTTGGGGATGCGCAGGTCGCGGTTGGCTTCCACGATGCGGGCGTCGTTCCAGCGGGTGATGCGGCCGGCGAAGAGATCGACCAGGATTTCCGAGGTCAGCCGCAGCGCATTGTCGGCCACACCGGGCAGGTTCACGATCAGCACGACCGAGCCCATGACGGTGGGGAACTGCACCAGGTTACGCTCCGTCAGCTGGGCGGCCGGCAGCGGCGCGTCGGTGGCGCCGAAATCGACGGTGCGGTTGGTGATCTGGTTGATCCCGCCACCCGAACCGATGGACTGGTAGTTCAGCGTGATGCCCAGCGGCTCGCGGGCCGCCTGGCCCCAGCGCTCATAGACCGGGCGGGGGAAGGTGGCGCCGGCGCCAGTGATGGTGGCCTGCTGGGCGAAGGCGGTGCCCGCGAGCGGGAGGGCGGCTGCCCCAAGCATGAGGGAGCGTCGGTTGAAACCGTTTTGCACGGGGGTTCTCTCCGGGTTTTGATGCTGGGGTGATTCGCTCACCCCGGGACGGCCCGCTTCTATGATGACTGAAAGTCGTCTTCGTTTCAGAATTATGAAGGTTCGATGACGACGCCTGTGGACGATTTAGTCCGTTGTCGAGGCATGATACCAGCCCGGCCGGCGCTTTTGCCGGAATGCCGCCAGCCCCTCGCGCCCCTCGGCGCTGCCGCGCTGGGTCCAGCTTTCATGGCCGAGCTGCGCCATCTGCCGGGCATCGAGCTTCAGGCCATTGGCGCCCAGGAAGCTGTCCTTGGTATTGGCCATGGCTGTCGGCCCGCTCAGCATCGTCTCGTCGAGGATATGCGCGAGCCGGGCCTCGATCGCCGCCTCGGCCACCACCTCATGCACGAGGTTGATGCGCAGCGCCTCGGCCGCGTCGAACCGCTCGCCGGTCAGGGCATAGCGCCGGGTGTGGCGCAGGCCGATGGCGTTCACCATGTGGGTGGAAATGGGGGAGGGCGAGACACCCACCCGCACCTCGGTCAGGCCGAAATGCGCATCCGGGGTGGCAAGCGCGACATCGACGCAGCAGACCATGCCGGCACCGCCGCCAAAGCAGGCGCCGCGCACAAGCGCGAAGGTCGGCTTGGGGAATTCATTGAGCAGTTGCATCGCCGTGACGGTGCCCATGGACGCCGCGAAAGCCTGCTCGGGCGGATAATCCGCCGCCTCGGCCAGCCAATTCAGGTCGGCCCCGGCCTGGAAGTGTTTTCCAGCACCGCGGATGACCAGGGCGCGCACGCCGGGGTCGGGCGCCAATGCGCGCAGGCCGCCGATCAGCGCCTCCAGCAGCGCGCCATTATAGGCATTGCCGAAGCGCGGCCGGTTGAGGGTGGCGGTGACGATGCCGCGTGGGTCGCGGCTGATGAGGACGGGTGTTTCTTCCATACCCAAAGCTTCCGCCGGATGCGCCGGACGCGCAATCTCAGGCTTCCGGGCCGGGGCCGATGCTGTAGGGTTTGGTTGCAATTCGGAGAAACGCCATGCGCCCCACCGTTTATGGCCCCCGCCACGCCGTCTCAGCCGGCCATTACCTCGCCAGCACCGCGGCCATCACGGTGCTGGAGAATGGCGGCAATGCCATCGATGCCGGCTGCGCCGCCGGCATGTGCCTGGGCGTGCTGCTGCCCGACCTGGTCAATGTCGCAGGCGTCGCGCCCATCCTGATCCGCCTGGCCGATGGCACGGTGGAGAGCATCGCCGGCCTGGGCCATTGGCCCCATGCCCTGCCGCCCAATGTCTTCATGCGCGAGCATGGCGGGAAAATCCCCAATGGCGTGCGCCGCACCGTGGTGCCTGCCGCGCCTGATGCCTGGATCACCGCGCTGGAGCGCCACGGCACCTGGCGCTTCGAGGATGTTTCCGAATTCGCCATCCGCTACGCGCGCGACGGTTTTGCGGTGTTTCCGCTGCTGCGCGAGAGCATCCTGGCCCACCGGGCGGAATACGAGCGCTGGGAGAGCAACCGCGCCATCTTCCTGCCCGGTGGCCGCGTGCCGGAGGTGGGCGAGCGTTTCGTGCAATCCGACCTCGCCGCCACGCTGCAATACATGGCCGATGAGGCCCGCGCGGCACCGACGCGTGAGGCCGGCCTGGCCGCCGCCCATGCCGCCTTCTACCGGGGAGATATCGCGGCTGCCATCGTGGCGCATCAGAAGGCCGAGGGTGGCTGGCTGTCCCGCGAAGACTTGGCCGGGTTTCGCAGCCCGATCGAGCCCGTGGTGCGCCGCCCCTGGCGCGGCCATGAACTGCTGGCCAGCGGCCCCTGGTGCCAGGGGCCGGCGCTGACCGAGGCGCTGCTGCTGGCCGAAGCCGCGGGTATCGCCGATATGGCGCACAACTCCGAAGATTACCTCCACACGCTGGTGGAATGCGTGAAGCTCGCCATGGCCGATCGCGAGGCTTTTTTTGGCGACCCGAATTTCTGCGATGTGCCGCTGGAGGCGCTGCTCTCCCCCGCCCATATCGCCGCCCGCGCCGCCGGTATCACCGTCCGCGCCCACCCCGGCATGCCCGAGCCGATCCTGGGCGCCCTGGCCGTGCCCGATGCCAGCCGCCGCGCGCTGCCGATGGTCGAGGCCGATACCTCCTTTGCCGCGGTGGTCGACCGTTGGGGCAATGCCTTTGCCGCCACCCCCTCCGACGGCTCCTGGAACTCGCCTGTGGTGCCGGGTCTGGGGATCATCCCCTCGAACCGCGGCAGCCAGTCCCGGCCGGACCCCGCGCACCCCTCGGGCGTGGCGCCGGGCAAGCGGCCGCGGCTGACACCCAACCCCGCCATCATGGTGACGAGGGAGGGTGGCGTGATGCCCTTCGGCACGCCGGGTGGCGATGTGCAGATCCAGGCCATGCTGCAGGTGGTGCTGAACGTTTTCCAGTTCGGCATGGAATTGCAGGAGGCGATCGAGGCGCCGCGCTTCGCGAGCTACGCCTTTCCCTCCAGCTTCGCGCCCTTCGATTATTTCCCGGGCCGCGTGGCGGTGGAGGGCCGCGTGCCGCAGGCGGTGCGCGAGGGTCTCTCCGCCCGCGGCCATGAGGTGAAGGACTGGCCCGACATCACCTGGCTCGCCGGCGCGGTGGAGGCGGTGCTGAGCCTGCCCGAACGCGGGCTGGTGGCGGGCGGCGCCGATCCGCGGCGGCCGGCCTACGCCATCGCGGGGTAGCGGCCCGCAACCCGCGGCCGCCCTGCCGCGTTGTCTGCCCCGTAACCCCGGCGGAACCCGCCGCCTGGGATGGGAGCATGCGCGATGAATTCGAACACCAACCTGATCGTGGCCATCCTGGCCTGCCTGGCGCTCGGCGCTGCCGGCTATTGGTACTACACCACGCAGTATAACCGCTCAGCCAGCGTCAATCTGGGCGGCGCCAGCATCACGGTGCAGACCCCGCGCTAGCTCCCAAGGGCGGGCCTTTGGCAGGGCGCGAGTTGACGGCAGCCGCGCGCCCCCGTCATGATTGATCCCAGGGAAAACGCTGTCGGCGGGTGCTGAGGCCCCCAATGCCGTGAGGCTGAACATGCGTGATCCCGTGCCCATGCTCCTGGTCGCCGTCGCCCTGCCATTCGATATGGCCCGGGCGCTGTTTTCCGTCGTGGCGCATGACCCCAGGCCCGGGGCGTTGCGCCATCGGGTGCGGGGCTTCATGCAGGCCCGCAACTGGTCGCGGGCCCTGACCTCGGCCGGCCTGGCATGATCGAATTTCCCACCATCGCCGAGGCCGCCGGGCTGATCGTCGCCCGCGCCCTCTCGCCCGTCGAGCTCACCCGCGCGCTGATCGCGCGGATCGAGGCGCTGGACCCGCAGCTCCATGCCTATCTCCTCCCCACGCCCGACCTGGCCCTGGCCCAGGCCCGCGCCGCCGAGGCCGAGATCATGGCCGGCGGTTATCGCGGCCCGATGCACGGCATCCCCTTCGGCCTGAAGGACATCTTTTCCACCGCCGGCATTCGCACCACCGGCCATTCCCGCAGCGCCATGGACCATGTCCCCAGCCATGACGCGACCACCGTCCAGAAACTCTATGCCGCCGGCGGCGTGCTGCTGGGCAAGCTCGCCACCCATGAATTCGCCCATGGCGGCCCGAGCTTCGACCTGCCCTGGCCGCCCGCGAGAAACCCCTGGAACACCGCGCATATCACCGGCGGCTCCTCCTCCGGCTCGGGGGCGGCGGTGGCGGCGGGCCTCGCGCTGGGCGCCATGGGGTCGGACACCGGCGGGTCCATCCGCAACCCCGCGGCATTGTGCGGCATCACCGGCCTGAAGCCGACCTATGGCCTGGTCAGCCGCGCCGGAATCTGGGCCAATTCCTTCAGCTACGACCATGCCGGGCCGATGGCCTGGACGGCGGAGGATTGCGCCCTGATGCTCCAGGCGCTGGCCGGCCATGACCCGGCCGACCCCGCCAGCGCCGGCCGCCCCGTGCCGGATTACGCGGCGGCGCTGACCGGCGATATCCGCGGCCTGCGCATCGGCGTCCTGCGCGCGCTCTACACCGATGATGTGCCCATCTCAGCCGAGCCCATGGCGGCGATGGAGGCGGCGCTCGATGTGCTGCGGGGCCTGGGTGCGGTCCTGGAGGATGTCACCATCCGCCCCGCCGCCGATTGCTACGCGGTGAAGGTGCTGACCGCCGAGGCTGAGCTCTATGCCGTGCATGAGGCTGGCCTGCGCGCCAATCCTGCCCTTTTCGGCGAAGATTTCCTCGGCCGGTCCCTGGCCGCCATCCTGATCCGGGCGGGCGATCAGGTGCAGGCGCAGCGCGAGCGCCGGGTGATGATCGGCGAGATGCAGCCGCTCTACGCCCAATATGACCTGCTGGTGACGGCCGCCCCCGGCCCGGCGCCGCGTTTCGAGAGCTGGCGCACCATCCATTTCTGGCAAAAGCCATCCCTCGTTACCCCCTTCAACGTCACCGGCGGGCCGGCGCTGAGCACCTGCATCGGCTATTCCCAGGCCGGCCTGCCCATGGCGATGCAGATCGTCGGCAAGCCCTTCGATGACGCGCTGGTGCTGCGTGTGGCCGATGCCTATGAGCGCGCGACACCCTGTCGCGGCCGCCGCCCGGTGCTGGTGCCGGGTGATGTGCCGCCGCCCCTGCCGCCGCTGCCCGACCCCACGCCGGCCAAGATCGGGGGCGCCGAGCGCGATGCTGTGGCGCTGGCCGCCCGCGCCGCCGGCCTCACCCTCAATGAGCGGCAATTCGAATTGCTCGCGGCCGCCGCACCCTATGTCGAGACCATGGCCGGCCGCCTGCGGGGCCCGCGCCATTTCACCGCCGAACCCGCCAACATCTTCACCTTCCCATCCCCGATCCCCAGGCAGGAGCCCCAGCCATGAGCGGCCTCACCCATGAACAGGCGCATATCCGCGCGCCCAAACCCTCCGAGATGATGCATCTCGCCGGCCGCTCCGATGCCGAAGGCTTTCGCCGCCTGGCCATCCATGTCGGCTTGCTGCTGGTGACTGGCGCGCTGGTGGCTGTGCTGCCTGGCCTTTGGAAGGCGCCTGCGGTGGTGGCGCTGGGCATCGTCCAGGCCGCGCTCTTCGCGCCGTTTCACGAGACCATGCACCAGACAGCCTTCGCCAGCCGCCGGGTCAATGCCGTGGTGGGCTGGGTCTGCGGGGCGCTTTCGCTCTATTCCTGGCACTTCTACCAATCCTATCACCTCGCCCATCACCGCCACACGCAGGATCCGGAGAATGACCCGGAACTGCTGCAGCAGCCGGTGCCGATGTACATGCAGGGCTACATTCTTCGCATGCTCGGCGTGCCCTATTGGCGGTCGCGCATCCGCTACATCGCCGAGGGGCTGCGCGGTGATTTGTCGCACTACCCCTTCATTCATCCCGATGCCGCGCCGCGCATTATCCTCAGCATCCGCTGGATGGCGGGTTTCATCGTTGCACTCGCGCTGTTCATTGTGCTGGTTTTCGGCTGGCAGGCGCTTTTTCTGTATTGGGTGCTGCCGCAGCTGGTGGGCCAGCCCTTCCTGCGCCTCTACCTGCTCACCGAGCACACACTTTGCACCCAGGACCGTGACGGGCTGACGAATACCCGCACCATGCTGACCACCGCCCCGGTGCGGCTGCTGATGTGGAACATGCCCTATCACGCCGAGCACCACCTCTACCCCTTCGTGCCCTTCCACCGCCTGGCCGAGGTGCATCGGCAGATCAGCGGCAAGCTGGCCCATGTGCATCCCGGCTATGCCAATTGGCACCGGCTGTTCCTGGCCAGGATCAGGGCCTGAGCGCCGAAGCTTTGGCCAAAACCAGGGGGCGCAGGGCCGTGCTGCGGGGCAGCCTGCCCATTCCCCGGCGATTGGCCCGCGACAGGCCTCAGCCCCCCGGCATCATCCGGCGCAGCAGGCCGCGTGGCAGGTGGCGCGCCACCACGAAGAGATGCCCGGCCAGCGCCAGCGCCAGCATGATGCCGGCCACGACATGGCCCCAGGCGCCCACCTGGCCCAGCCATTCCATCCGCGGCAGCGGGTTGGGCAATGTCCAGATTCCCGCCAGCCGCACGCCATAGCCGGCCGCCATCACATGCAGCAGCCCGGTGAGCGGCATCACGAACATGCCGAGATAGAGCAGCTTCTCCGCGCCGTGGACCAGGCGCTTGTCCATATCCGTCAGGCAATCCGCCCAGTCCGGCAAGGTGCCGGCGCGCCTGGCCAGAAGCCGCGCCACGGCCAGCAGCAGCGCCGCCAGGCCCAGGGTCTTGTGCCAGTCATACCAGTCATCCCCGCTCAGCCTGAGGGCAAGCTGCCCCTCGCCCAGCCGGGTCATCACCAGGCCCGAGCCGAGCTGGAAGGCGAAGATCGCGGCGATCATCCAGTGCAGCGCCTTGGTCACGCTGCCATAGGCCTGAGGTGTGTTCAGCATCATCGGAATGGCGTCGCCTTTTGCGGTGTGGTTGTGCGGGCACCGCGATACCTTGCATCGCGCGGCGCCAGGCGCTATTGCCTATTCATCACATCCATCGCTGATCGCAGTGGGGGTGGCCTTCCGGGGCCGCTCTTTTTTGGTTTGGGGCCAGGCTTGACCGTAGAACGACCCGTGCATGACGGACTTGAGGGGCGCATCGCCGCTTCCATCGCACCCGCGATCGAGGGCATGGGCTATGAACTCGTGCGCGTGCAGGTCTCGGGCAAGGAGAAGCCGGTGGTGCAGATCATGGCCGACCGTGCCGATGGCGGCGTCTTCACCGTCACCGATTGCGAAAACATCAGCCACCAGGTCAGCGCCATCCTCGATGTCGAGGACCCGATCAAGAGCGAATGGATGCTGGAGGTCAGCTCGCCCGGCATCGACCGGCCGCTGACCCGCACCAAGGACTTTTCCCGCTTCCTCGGCCATCTCGCGACGGCCGAGATGAACATTCCCCAGGATGGCCGCCGCCGTTTCCGCGGCGTGCTGCTGGGCGTGGATGCCGAGACCGTGCGGATGAGGCTGGATGATGGTTCAGACATTGCCTTGTCCCGCGGCAATATCCGCCGTGCCAAGCTCATCCTGACCGATGAGTTGATCGCCGCCACCGCCGGCGCCGTTGCCGTCGGCCTCGATGACGAGGCCGAGGACGCCCCACCCGACCCGCCGCAGCGCGGGAAGAAGAACCAGCCCGCGGGCGTCAAGCCCGCCAGCAAAGCCCCCGCGGGCACCAAGCCCGCGGCCAAGCCCAAGGAACACTGAGATGGCTCTCGATGTCAGCGTCGCCCGTCCCGAATTGCTGCTGGTGGCCGACGCCGTCGCCCGGGAAAAAATGATCGAGCGCGACGAGGTGCTCGACGCGATGGAACAGGCCATGGGCAAGGCCGGCAAGGCCAAATACGGCCTGGAAAAGGACATCCGCGCCACCATCGACAAGCGCAATGGGGAAGTGAAACTCTCGCGCTGGACCGAGGTGGTCGAGGCCGAGCCGGTCGAGAATGAGGACACCCAGATCCCGCTGCGGATCGCCCAAAAAATCAAGCCCGGCATCCTGGCCGGCGAGTTCATCGTGGACCCGCTGCCGCCGATCGATTTCGGCCGCATCGCAGCCCAGACCGCCAAGCAGGTCATCGTCCAGCGCGTGCGCGAGGTCGAGCGCCGCAAGCAGTTCGAGGAATACAAGGACCGCGTCGGCGAGATCATCAACGGCGTGGTCAAGCGCACGGAATACGGCAACCTCATGGTGGATCTGGGCAGGGCTGAAGCCCTGCTGCGCCGCGATGAGACCATCATGCGCGAGGCCTTCAAGAATGGCGACCGCGTCCGCGCCTATATCTATGACGTGCGCGAGGAAGCCCGCGGGCCGCAGATCTTTTTGTCCCGCACCCATCCCGGCTTCCTGGCGAAGTTGTTCGCGCAGGAAGTGCCGGAAATCTACGACGGCATCATCGAGATCAAGGCGGTCGCGCGTGACCCGGGCTCGCGCGCCAAGATGGCGGTGATCTCGCGCGACAGCTCCATCGACCCGGTCGGCGCCTGCGTGGGCATGCGCGGCAGCCGCGTGCAGGCCGTCGTCGCCGAGCTGCAGGGCGAGAAGATCGACATCATCCCCTGGTCCTCCGACAACGCGACCTTCATCGTCAACGCCCTCGCCCCCGCCGAGGTCAGCAAGGTCGTGCTCGATGACGAGGGCCGCCGGGTTGAAGTGGTGGTCCCCGATGACCAGTTGAGCCTTGCCATTGGTCGCCGCGGCCAGAATGTCCGGCTCGCCTCGCAGCTCACACGCTACGATGTGGATATTCTCACCGAGGCTGAGGAATCGGAGCGCCGCCAGGAAGAATTCCGCAAGCGCACCGGCCTCTTCGTCGAGGGTCTCGATGTCGATGACGTGATCGCTGGGCTGCTGGTGCAGGAGGGTTTCACGACGGTCGAGGAAATCGCCTCGGTCGAGGATGAGGAACTGGCCTCCATCGAGGGTTTTGACGAGAACATCGCCATCGAGTTGAAGCGCCGCGCCGTCGAGTTCCTGGAACGCCGCGATGCTGAACTGGATGCCAAGCGCCGCGAACTCGGCGTCGAGGACGCCATCGCCGAATTCGACGTGCTGACGCCGGCCATGCTGGTGGCACTTGGCGAGAAGGGCGTGAAGACGCTGGACGATCTGGCCGATCTGGCCGGTGACGAGCTGATGGAAATCCTGGGCGAAGGCGCCATGGATGAGGACACCGCCAATGCGGTGATCATGGCCGCGCGCGAACATTGGTTCGCCGAAGGGGACAATGGCTGAGGACGCCGACGACAACCCAGCCGAGGAGATCGAGAAAGGCCCGTTGCGACGCTGCATTGTCACGCGCGAGAGCCTGCCGAAAGACGACATGCTCCGCTTCGTGGTCGGGCCGGACAATACCCTGGTGCCCGACCTCGCCGGTCGGCTGCCGGGGCGGGGGATGTGGCTGAAGGCGGCGCCCGGGCTGCTGGAGCTGGCGATGAAGAAGGGGGCTTTTCACCGCGCCGCCAAGGCCCAGGTGAAGATCCCCGGCGATATGGCGGCGATGCTGGGCGGCATGCTCGAGCAGCGCCTGATGGATATGCTGGGCATGGCCCGCCGCGCCGGTGAAAGCGTGGCGGGCTGGCAGAAGGTGCAGGAATGGCTTGCGGCCGGCCGCGTCGGCCTCCTGGTGGAGGCGACCGATGGCAGCCCGGCGGAACGCGCCAGGCTGATCGGCGGGCACCAGATGCCGGTGATCCTCGCCTTGCCGGCTGAGACTCTCGGCCGGATCTTCGGCCGGGGCGGTGCGGTGCATGTCGCGGTGGCGAAGGGCCGGCTGGCCGAAGCCATCGCGCGGGAAGCGAACAGGCTCCGTGCCTTTGCGCCGCCCGGCTGAGTGACGGCGTGGCCGCGGCGGCAGGATTGCACCGCGCGCCATTGCCCAGGCTGTGCTATAGGTCTAGGGCAGGGCTTGAATTGTGACTAATCGGCGCAGGCGATCTTCGCTGCCGACCTGTGAACAAGACGAATTGGATAAAGACCAACGTATGAGTGACCAGAACGAGCAGGACGCGGCCAAGAGCCGCCTCAGTCTGCGCCCCGGCGGGCGGTTGGAGCTGGGCAAGACGGTGGACGCGGGCAGCGTCCGCCAGAGCTTCAGCCATGGCCGCAGCAAGGTGGTGCAGGTCGAGGTGCTGAAGAAGCGCGTCATCACGCCCGCGCCTCGTCCCGCCATGGCACCGCCCGTCTCGGCGCCGCCTGTTGCGGCCCCTCCTGCCGCGCCCGTCGCGGCACCCGTCGCCGCCCCGCGTGCACCGGTGGCACCGCCGCCTGCGCCTGTCGCGCCTGCCGCGCTCCATACCCCCGCGCCGGCCGCCGCCCCGGCGGAAGCGCCGCCGCCCGCC
>CAYNBM010000020.1:0-71402 GCA_964395305.1 uncultured Rubritepida sp. | reverse complement strand
ACGATGGCGTCCTTGCCGATCAGGTCGATGCGGCTGATGTGGCTGTCCAGGTTCACCCGGATGCAGGGCCAGTTCAGCCTGGCCGCCACCTGTTCGATATGCGTCGACTTGCCCGTGCCGTGATAGCCCTGGACCATCACGCGGCGGTTGAAGGCGAAGCCGGCGCAGATCGCCAACGTCGTCTCACGGTCGAACTGATAGGTCGGGTCGTATTCCGGCACATGCTCAGTGCGAAGCGAGAAGGCTGGCACCTGCATGTTCACGTCGACGCCGAAGACATCGCGCGCATTCACCCAGGTGTCGGGCATATTGATCATGCTGGTGGGGCTGATGTCGGACAATGCGGCTACCTTGTTCATCGGGACGTGGGGGTTTTTGTAAGCCAGGGATTTAACGGGCGGAAGCCTGTACGCCGGCCAGTTTGTGTCGCAGCAGGGAATAAGCCCGGTTGATGTCCTTGAGCCGGTCCTCTGCGCTGCGGTCCCCGCCATTGGAATCGGGGTGGTAGCGCTTGGCCAGTTCCTTGTAGCGCGCCTTCAGCGCCAGGCTGTCGGTCGGCCAGCTGAGGTCGAGAAGATCAAGCGCCGCGCGCAATTCCGGCGGCGGTGCATCCGGGTTGGGGGTGCGCTTGGTGGGCTGCGCGGTGCCGTTGAGAATGCCGAAGGGGTCGCGCAGCAATTCGGTATCCAGCCGGCCATGGCCCAGGCGGCCGAGCGGCCATGTCGGGCGCTGCCAGCCCGTATCCAGGCGCAGCGACGCTTCGATCTGCTCCGGCGCCATACCCTTGTAGAAGTCCCAGGAGAGATTGTAGGCGCGGACATGGGCGAGGCAGAACCAGTGGTATTCGCGTAGCCGCATGCGGTCTTTCGGCGCGCGGTATTCGCCGGGCTCCGGGCAGTTCGGGGCCTCACAGGGACGATGCGGTGCGGAGGGGTCCGGGCGGCCATTCGCCCTCGGTCTTGCCATCCCAGCGTTATGGGGCTGGCGCGGCGACCCGGCAACCCGGAACGAGGCGCAGAAGGGCAAGCGCGGCGGCATCGGCGCCATGTAAGGCAGCGAGCTGCAGCGCTGCCTCACCGCGCGGGGCGGCCTGGTCCAGCAGCGTGGTGAAGGCGGCCGCCAGAGCCTCGGGCGCCGCGCCGAAACCGATGCGCGAGACGGCGGGCTCCGGCCATTCCGCGGCCGGGTCCTCGGCCCAGGCCAGGACCGGCAGACCGCGCGCCATGGCCGCCATCACCCCATGCAGCGGCGTGGCGCCGAAGGGCAGATGCAGTGCCAGGGCCGCGTCGGCTGCGGGCATCGGCGCGAGGTCGCATATCCAGGGCAGCAGCTCGGCCCCGGCGGTGGTCGCGGCCGCCTGGAGTGGTGCCAGGGCGCGGCAGGATATCGGATCGCGCAGCGGCAGCAGAAGCCGGCGGCCGGATGCGGGGGCGGGCATTGCGGCCGGATCGGCAAATGGCGGGGGCAATGCGACGGCACGGGCACCAGGCGGCAGGAAGCCCAGGGCATGCCGGCTGCGCACCACAAGAAGGCTCGCGGCTTCCGCGATCCCGTCCAGCATGGGCATTCGCTGGCGCTGCGCCGGCGCGAAGAGTCCCCCAAGCTGCGCCCGCCCCAGGCGCCGCGCCCCGGCACCGTGATGTTGCGCGAGCAGACGAAGCCATGCCGAGGGTTGCCCGGCATCCAGGGTGATCGCCTGCTGCAGCCGCGCCAGGCCCGGATCCTCCAGAACCGTCACCCCTGGCCGACACATCGCCGCGCGGAAGGGCAGCGCCGAGGCCTCGTCATCGACCAGGATATGGAGATGCGGAACACGGTCCATCGACCGGTCATCGAGCCATTCCGCCATGCTGACCCGCGGCCCAGGCGCCAGATCGGCCTCGCTTGGGGCCACCAGGAACCGGACGGGGCAAAGTCGCTCGATGGCGGCCAGAAGCGGTGCCACACGTGCGCCGGCCGGCCCGCGCAGCGGCGCCGCGACGACCAGGGTGGGGGGCAGGATCACTGGCGGCTGCTGTCCCGCAGGCCCCGCTCCATGGCCCTCACGCGAAGCTCCATGCGGGCCTCAGATACGGCCAGGAGGTCATTGATGTAGTCAGCCATGTCGGGTGTGGCGGGCGGCGGGGGCGGCGAGGCCTGGGGCAATTCAGCCAATCTTTCGCGAAATTCGCGGCGTATCGCATCGAGTTCCGCGCGCATCTCCCGCAGCAGGGGGGCCACGGCCTCGATTTGCGCCGTGGCGGGCGGCGGCGGCGGGGGGGCGCTGGCCAGCCGGTTCAGGTATTCGCTGCGCAGGGCGAGCTGTGCCTGCAAGGCCTGCAGCGGCTCGCTGGGAAAAAGCGGGTCGGGCACCGCGAGCGGCAGGCCGTGCTGCATGGCCTCGGGGGAATTCGCCAGCTCCAGGATGGCGTCGCGACGCGCTTCCGGCCGGCCGGTCACCTGGCGGGTGAAATGGGCCAAGCCCTCCGGGTCGGGCCAGCGCCCAAGAACCGCCAAATAGAGGTTGATAACAAAGTCATCATCCGATCCCATGATCAGGTCGGCTGCGGTGATTCGAGGCATGCAGATTCTCCCTGACTGGTGTGACGGCAAGGCGGAACTGCGTCAATCCGCCGTCAGACCGAGACTGGCGTGCATGGCGGCCAGCCTCTCCGCATAGCGCGCCGGGCTGAAGAAGGCCGCCCGAACCGGCCCCTCGGCGGCGAACCGGGCGCGGAGCGCGGCGTCGCCATCCAACGCCCGCAGCGCCTCGGCGAGGGCCTGGACGGAGAGCGGGTCGGCGCAGAGCGCGGCATCGCCGACGATTTCGGGCATGCAGGAGGCGGTCGATGTCAGCACCGGCGTGCCCAAGGCCATGGCCTCCACCGCTGGCAGGCCAAACCCCTCGTAAAGACTGGGAAAACACACCGCCCGGGCGCCGCGCACGAGGGCCATCAGATCCGATCGGGGCAGGTGCCCCAGCAGCCTTACGCGGCCATCGATACTGCTCTCCCGCCCCGCCAGCGCGGCCAGTTCAGCCTCCCACAGCCATGCCTTTTTTCCCGCGATGATGAGGGGTGCCGCGATATCCGTGGCGAGATAGGCATCGATCAGGCGGCGCAGATTCTTGCGCGGCTCGATGGCGGCATAGAACAGGAAATAGCCCTGTGGCTGAAGGCCGAAGCCGGCCATGAGCTGGTTTGCCAGCGCGGCCTCCGGCAAGGACAGGGTTGTGGCATCGGGTGTGACCCCCAGCCATGTATTGGTCACCCGCTCCGGCGCCACGCCCAGGATGCGAATGATATCGGCCTTCGACCATTCGCTGATGGTGACGATATGGGTCGCGGTCCCGGCGATCAGCGCCGTCATGCGGCGGTAGAGCGGCTGGTTGGTCAGCGTCGTCTCGGGCATCACCAGCGGGATGAGGTCGAGCACGGAATAGAGGTTCGGCACCCCTTCCAGGCGCAGCGGCACGGCGTAGGTCCAGTGCATGGCGCGTGGGACAACGCCCGGGGGCATGCGCAGCGGCAGCATGTCACCGGTGGTGCGAAGGTGCAGATGCGCCCGGCCGATGCAGTCTCGGGCATTGAAGGAGAGCGTGTCCGCGGGCAGGCCGGCCACGCCGGGGCCGCCGGCATGAACCGGCAGCACGCCGCCGCGAAAGGCGATCTCGGCCTGGCCGGCCAGGCGGCGGGCCAGGCGAAGGGCGCCCCCTACCATGCCCGGCGCCATGGGCCGGCCGGGATCGGCGCCATGGATCACCCCCGGCCGGAAACCCTGGGCCGCCACCGCCGCCGCCAGGCCACGGGCATAGGTGGCAATTCCGGTGCCCTGCGGCATCGCGAGATTGTGGCCGTCCAGCAGATAAATGCCCCGATCTGTTTGTAATCTCGCCATGAATGAGCCCTAAGCTTGTTGCTCCCCAGTGAGCAACCCTTTCAGTTCCGGCAGGAATGCGGCAGAACCCGCCATCAGGCCCGTCATCCCCGAATCATAGGATCAGACCTCCGAGCATGAGCACGACCAGCACGACCATCATTCCGGTGATCCTCTCCGGCGGCACGGGCAGCAGGCTATGGCCGCTCTCGCGTGAGACCTATCCGAAGCAGTTCTGGCCGCTGGCGGGTCCGGAGACCATGCTGGCCGCCACCGCGCTGCGGGCCAGCGGCCCCGGCTTCGCGCCCCCCATCATCGTCTGCAACGAGGCGCATCGTTTCCTCGCCGCCGAGCAATTGCGCGCCGCGAAGGTCGCCGGCGCCCGCATCCTGCTCGAGCCCGCCGGGCGGAACAGCGCCCCCGCCGTGGCCGCCGCCGCGGCGCTGGCACAGGAGAGCCACCCCGGCGCCGTGCTCTGGATCATGCCGGCCGACAGCGCGATCGCCGATGTCCCTGCCCTTCACGCTGCCCTCGCCCAGGCCGTGGTGGCGGCCGAAATGGGCAAGATCGTGACCTTCGGCATGCGCCCGACCGCCCCTGAAACGGGCTTCGGCTACATCGAATCCGGCGCCGCCCTCGACGGCGCGCCCGGCGTGCTGGCGCTGGAGCGTTTCGTCGAGAAACCCGATGCCGCCACCGCGCAGCGCTTCCTCGATGGCGGCAAGCACCTGTGGAACAGCGGCATGTTCGTCGCCCAGGCCTCCACGCTGCTGCGCGAATTGGGGCAATTCGCGCCGGAGGTGGTGACGGCGGTCAATGCCGCCATCGCCAGCGCCAGCCGTGACCTGGATTTCGTCCGCCTCGATGCCGCGAGCTTCGCCGCCGCACCCTCGATCTCCATCGACTATGCGGTGATGGAGCGCACCAGCAACGCCGCCGTCGTGCCCGCCGCCCTGGGCTGGTCGGATGTCGGCAGCTGGGACGCGCTGTGGCAGATCGCCGATAAGGATGCCCAGGGCAACCATGCCGAGGGCCCGGTGCATCTCGTCGGCGCGCGGAACTGCTACGTCCGCAGCGAGGGCCTGCTGACCGGTGTGGTCGGCCTCGAGGACGCCGTGCTGGTGGTGACCGACGACGCCGTGCTGGCCCTGCACCGCGACCATGCGCAGGATGTGAAGAAACTGGTGGAACAGCTCCGCGCCAGCGGCCTGAAGCAAGCGACCGAGCATCGCCGCATGTACCGCCCCTGGGGCCATTATGAGGGTCTCATCCAGGGCAGCCGCTTCCAGGTCAAGCAGATCTCGGTCCGCCCCGGCAGCAAGCTCTCGCTGCAAAAACACTTCCACCGCGCCGAGCATTGGGTGGTGGTGAATGGCACCGCCATCGTCCAGCGCGACGATGAGCGCATCATGCTGCGCGAGAATGAGAGCGTGTATCTGCCGCTGGGCTGTGTCCACCGGCTGGAAAACCCCGGCATGATCCCGCTGACGCTCATCGAGGTGCAGGTCGGCAGCTACCTCGGCGAGGACGACATCGTCCGCATCGAGGATACCTACGGGCGCGCCTGAGGCGGGCTCGCCATGGCCATAGCGGCGGACATCACCGATCTGCTGGCCGGCTTCCGTCACATCCGCTCGCCCAGCGGTGTGACGCGGGTGCAGACCCGCCTGGTCGTGGCTGGCGAGGGCCTGTTCGGGCTTGTGGCCCTGGCCCCCGGCGAGGGCGGCTGGCGGCGGTTCCCCAGGCCGATGCTGGACCGGTTACTGGCCGGCACCATGCACCCAGGCGGCCCGAAGGCGCCGGACTGGCAAGCGCTGGTCGATGAGGCCGAGGCGGCGCTGGCGGCCGCGGCCCCCCATGATTTCGCGCCCGGCGACTGGCTTCTGGGGGCCGGGGCCGCCTGGTGGCTGCCCGGCCATGCCGCGCGGATCATGGCGCTGAAGGAAGCCGCCGGCGTGCGCTACGCCAGCTTCGTCTACGACCTGCTGCCGCTTCTCGTGCCCGAGCATTGCGAGGAGCTGCTGGTGCGCAGCTTCGCCCAGCATTTCTCCACCATGTGTCTCGTGGCCGATCATGCGATCTGCATCAGTGCGGCGGTGCGCGCCGATTTCGAGGCCTGGCAGCCACGTCTCCTGCCGGGGCTGACCATTCCGGCCAGCGTGTTGCGGCTGGATGCGCGCTTCGGCGCCGAGGCACCGGCCGCAACGCCGCCGCCCGCCGAGCCCTTCGTGCTGGCCGTCGGCACGGTCGAATCGCGCAAGAACCAGCTGGGATTGCTGCGGGCCTGGCTGCACCTCATCCGCCGGCATGGCGAGGCGCAGGTCCCGCGCCTGGTCATCCTTGGCATCCATGGCTTCCTGGCCGATCAGGTGACGCAACTGCACCACGCCGCACCGGAGCTGCGCCGCCGTGTCGAGCTGCGCCCGGGGGCGCCGGATGGCGAGCTGCAGCGCCTCTATGCCGGATGCCTCTTCACCGTCTTCAACTCCCATGCCGAGGGCTGGGGCCTTCCCGTCACCGAAAGCCTGACCCAGGGCAAGGTGCCGTTGCTGGCCGATATCCCGGTGCTGCGAGAGTCAGGCGGCGAACACGCCGTCTATGTCGAGCCGGAGAACATCCCGGCCCTGGCGGCCGCCGCCTGGGCGCTGATCCAGGACCCCGCCGGCCTTGCCGCGAGGGAGGCAGCGCTGCGCGCCTCGGTCCGCCTGCGGAGCTGGCGCGAACTGGCCGAGGAATGCGCCGGCTTCCTCGGCGACGCCCGGGCATTGCCACGCGACCGCGCCCCGCTCGGCGAGGACATGCTGATCTTTGGCGGCTTGCCGCCGCTGCCCGATCTGCCGGCGCTGGCGCCGGCTTCGGCCACCAGCGGCGCGCTGCTGCGCCTGGGCGAGGGCTGGTCGCATCAGGAGGAATGGGGCACCTGGGCGATCGCGCCCGCCAGGCCCGTCCTTCGCCTGCCGCTTGACCCGGCCTGGCGCTGCCCCGCCATCAGCGTGCTTCTGGTCGTGATGTCCCCCCCGGGCGGCCATGCCGGCCGCGCCCGCGCCCTGGGCGGGGATTGGGCGGATTGGGTGATCCCGGGCTCCGGCATCACCGAATTGCGGGTGGACGCCGCCTGGCCCGTGGATGATGTCCTGGTGCTGGAATTCGATGTGGGCGAGGGTGTGGCCGTGCCGCCCGACCACCGCCGCCTCGCCTTCGGCATGATGAGCCTGCGCGTGGTCCGGCAATTGGCGCCGGCGGACGATAACAATACCCCGGTCTGGGAAGCGCCCGCCCTGCCGAAACGGCGCGGCTTCCTCTCGCGCCTCAGATTTGCCCGGGAGGATTGAGCTTCAACGCCAGCGCATGCAGGCCGGCGGCGAATTCATCGGCCAGGGCGTCGTTGACCAGGCGGGTCCTGGCGACGCGGTTCAGCCCCTCGAAGGCGGCGGCGACCATGGTAACGGTGTAATGCGTCTCGCCCCCCGGCGATGCACCGGCATGCCCGGCATGCATGGCGCTGTCATCCTGGACTTGCAGGAGGAGCGGGGAAAAGCGGGCGTTCAGCGCCGCCTCGATGCGTTGGGCGCGGGTCATGGGGAGGGTCTAGCAGACCGGCCGCCTGGCGCCAGGGGTCACGATGGTGAGCGCTCCAACACCCCCTCGGCGACCGGATTCTGCGCGGCGATGACATCGGCGTAGTGCTCCAGCGCCGCCAGCCCCGCTGGGGTCAAGGCGTATTGTCCCCGGCCAAGCCTCTCGAACCAGAGATAGACATTGCCGCGCAGGATGGTCGCCGCCTTCGCCACGCCGGAGAGGTCGCGCACCGCCGCGGGGCGCATCGCCTCGCCCTGCTCGCACAGAACCCGGGCGCAGCGCAGCGCGTCCTCGCGATAGGCCGTGACCCGCGGCCGCCGGTTGGTGCCGCCGATATTGTGGTCGCCACTGCGCCGGATGAATTCGCCGAGCAGCCTCGCCCGCTTCGGCGCCGATTTCCGTGGCGAATAGGGCCCGGGATCGGCATGGACGATGACCCGCCCATCGCGCACCGACAGCAGGCCGAGACCCAGCATGCGGCAGAGCTTCACCGCATCGGGGATTTGGGCATCCCAGTTCCGCCGCGCCTTCGCACCCTGGGCGACCGCCACGCCGACATAGACGTGATCGACCGCGGCCAGCCGGCTCAGCGCCTGATAGATCACGGACAGACCAAAGGCGAGCTTGAGTTCCACGGCGATCAGCAGGCCCTGCGCTTCATCCCGCCCGACGATGTCGCAATCCAGGACCTCCCCGCGGATGGCATATCCGCAGGCCGTGAGATGGGCCTTCACCGGTCCGTAGAGATCAGCCTCCGCCATCCCAGCCCCGCGCCGCACTCAAACGTCGAGATTCGCCACCTTCAGCGCATTCCCCACGATAAAGTCGCGCCTGGGCTCCACCACATCCCCCATCAATGTCGAAAACACCGTCTCGGCATCCTCCACATCATCGACGCGCACCTTCAGCAGGGTGCGGGCCTCGGGATTGAGGGTGGTGTTCCAGAGCTGCTCCGGGTTCATCTCGCCCAGGCCCTTGAAGCGCTGGATGGTCAGGCCGCGGCGGCCCTGGGCGATGATGCGGTCCAGCACCGCCATCGGGCCGCGTGCCGTCACCTCGGTGCTGTCGAAGAAGAGTTTCGCCGGCTCGGCGAAATCGGTCTCGAAGATCTTGCGCCGCTCATCCAGCCAGCGGGCATCGCCGGTGTGCAGCAGCGCCGCCGTCAGCGAAAAGCGCTCGGTCACGCCACGCACCACCCGCGCCATGTTGATGGCGCCGCCATCGATCGAGGCGATCCAGCCCCGCTCCGCCGGCGGTGCCATGGCATCGAGGCGCGCGGCGAGGATCTGGGCCACGGCGAGATCAGGCTCGGCCCGCAGCGCCCCGGCCATGGCGGCCTGCTCGATGTATTCCGGCGGCAGATTGCCGGCCAGGCGCTTGATGCGGCCCGACATTTGCCGCAGCACCTCAACCTCCTCGGCCAATGCCGCGCCCTGCAGCAGCCGCCCATCGGCGAAGGCCAGGCGGGCATTGGACAGCGCCTTCTCCAGCAGGAAATCCTCCAGCGCGCGGTCGTCCTTGAGGTAGCGCTCGTCATTGCCGCGCTTGGCCCGATAAAGCGGCGGCTGGGCGATGTAGAGATAGCCCGCCTCGATCAGCGAGGGCATCTGGCGATAGAAGAACGTCAACAGCAACGTCCGGATATGCGAGCCGTCGACATCGGCGTCCGTCATGATGACGATGCGGTGGTAGCGCAGTTTTGAGAGATCGAAGCCGCCGCGCGAGGGTTCGCCCGGCCCGATGCCGGTGCCAAGGGCGGTGATCAGCGTGCCGATTTCGGCCGAGGCCAGCATCTTGTCGATGCGTGCCCGCTCGACGTTCAGGATTTTCCCCTTCAGCGGCAGGATGGCCTGGTTCGCGCGGTTGCGGCCCTGCTTGGCCGAGCCGCCGGCGCTGTCACCCTCGACGATGAACATCTCGCATTTCGTCGGGTCGCGTTCCTGGCAATCCGCCAGCTTGCCCGGCAGCGTGCTGAATTCCAGCATGTTCTTGCGGCCGACCTTGTCGCGCGCCATCTGCGCCGCCTTGCGGGCGACGGCCGAGAGCACGACCTGGTCCAGCACCAGCTTGGCTTCCTTGGGATGCGTCTCGAACCAATGGCTCAGCGCATCGGCCACCGCCATATGCACCACCGGCGTCACCTCGGAAGAGACCAGCTTGTCCTTGGTCTGCGACGAGAATTTCGGGTCTGGCACCTTGACCGACAGCACCGCGGTCAGCCCCTCGCGCATATCCTCGCCGATCAGCTCGACCTTTTCGCGCTTTGCCAGGTCCTCGGCAAATTTCATCACCACGCGGGTCAGCGCCTGGCGGAAGCCGGCCTGATGGGTGCCGCCATCGCGCTGCGGGATGTTGTTGGTGAAGCACAGCGCCAGCTCGCGCGGGCTGTTGGTCCACCACATCGCCAGCTCGACGCGAATGCCGTCGGTCTCCTTCGAGACCAGGCTGATCGGCGATTTGAAGACCGGGTCCTTGCCGCGGTCCAGCCACTCCACGAAGGCCACGAGCCCGCCATCGAACTTGAATTCGGCGCGCTGCACCGGCACCGAGCGATCATCCTGCACGGTGATGGCGAGGCCGGAATTGAGGAAGGCCAATTCGCGCAGCCGGCGCTCCAGAATGGCGAATTCGTATTCCACTTTGGTGAAGGTGCCGGAGCTGGGCTTGAAGGTGACCTCGGTGCCGTTGTGATGCGTCGACGGGCCGACGATGCGCAGCGGCTGCACCGTCTCGCCATGCTCGAAGCGGATGAAATGCTCGACCCCGGCACGCCAGATCCGCACCTCCATCCACTCGCTCAGCGCATTCACCACGGCCGCTCCCACGCCGTGCAGGCCGCCGGAAACCTTGTAGGAATTCTGGTTGAACTTGCCGCCGGCATGCAGCCGCGTCAGCACCACCTCGGCAGCCGAAACGCCCTCCTCGGCATGCATATCCACCGGAATGCCGCGGCCATCATCGGTGACGGTCACGGAGCCATCGCCGTTGAGCACCACGTCGCAGCGACTGGCGAAACCGGCCTGCGCCTCATCCACCGCATTATCGATGATTTCGAAGGCCATGTGGTGCAGGCCCGAGCCGTCATCGGTATCGCCGATATACATCCCCGGCCGCTTCCGCACGGCCTCAAGCCCGCGCAGGACGGTGATGGAGGAAGCGCCATAATCCTCGCCGGCGGCGGCATTGTTGGCCTCTTCCGGGGTGGGACCGGGGGATGGTGTGGAGTCACTCATGTGCGGCGAAAAACCCTTGGAAAATCCGGCGCTTGGGCCGGAGTGTCTTATAGCCGAAACAAGGGGGTCAGGGCAGGGGCAAATCGCGGTTTTCCGCCACTTCCCCGGGGGAAATCAGGAAGCCCCGGGCATGCCCGCGCAGGGGTGCGAAAACCTCCCATTCCGTGCCGGTCAGCCAGGCCTGGGCGGGCAGCGCCGCCAGCGCCGCGAACAGCGCGGCGCGGCGGGGGGCGTCGAGATGCGCCGCCACCTCATCCAACAACAAGATCGGCGCGAAGCCCCGCGCATCCTGGATCAGCCCGGCATGGGCCAGGACCGTGGAGACAAGCAGCGCCTTCTGCTCGCCGGTGGAGCAGAGCGCGGCGGGCAGCGCCTTTTCGCGATGAAACATCTCGAGGTCGGCGCGGTGTGGCCCTTCCACCGCCGCGCCGGCGGCGCGGTCGCGGGTGCGGGCGGCGCGCAGGGCCTCACGCAGCGCCTCCTCCGCGGCCAGGGCCGGGCCTTCCCGCGTGCTGTCCCGAAGCGTCAGCGACGCCGCGGGGAAGCCACCCAGCGCGCCGGCGGCCAGCCGCGCATCCAGCCGTGCGACCAGGGCGCGGCGTGACGCGGCGGCGGCCACCCCATGGCGTGCCATGGCATCCTCCAGCGCCGTCAGCCAGGCAGGGTCGCCCCCCTGCGCCAGCAGCCGGTTGCGCTGCGCCATGGCGTTGTCGTAACCCGCCACCTCACGGGCATGGCCGGGCTCCAGCGCCCAGGCCAGGCGGTCGAGAAACCGCCTGCGGCCGGAGGCGCCCTCCTGGAACAGCCGGTCCATTTGCGGGGTGAGCCAGACGGCGGCGACCCGCTCGGCCAGCTCGGCCTGGCTGCGCGCGGCGGCGCCGTCGAGGCGGAAGACGCGCTTGTCCGGCGGTCCATCTGGTGGCGTGCCTGTGCCGATCTCGAAATCGCCCCAGGCGCCGGAGAAACGCCCGGCCACGCCCCAGGCGGTGGCGCCTGTGCGCGCCAGTTCCGCCACCCGGGCGCCGCGCAGCCCGCGGCCGGGGCCGAGCAGGCTGATCGCCTCCAGGATATTGGTCTTGCCCGCCCCATTGGGGCCGGTCAGGACGATCATCGATGCCCCGCTCTCCAGCGTGGCGGCGGCATAGCTGCGAAAGCTGGTAAGGGTGAGGCGATGAAGGGCGAGGCTTGCCGCCGTCACACCCGCATCGGCATCAGCACGTAGAGCGCCTCCGGCCGCGCTGCATCCATCACCACCGTGGGCGCAGAGCCGTCGGAAAACTTGAATTGCACCTTCTCGCCGATCTGCTCGGTGATGTCGGCGAGGTAGCGGGCCTGGAAGCCGATCTCGAGCGGCCCCGCGCTGTATTCCACATTGCCCTCGTCCAGTTCCTCCTGGGCTGAGCCCTGCTCGGCGCTGGAGGCCTCGAGGCGGAGGTGGTTGCGGTCGATGGACAGCTTCACCGGCCGCGACTTCTCGTTGGAAATCGCGGCGACGCGCGCCACGGCCTCGGCGAATTCCTTTTTGTCGACGGTCAGAATCTTGTCGTTGCCGCGCGGGATCACCCGCTCGTAATCCGGGAAGGTGCCGTCGATCAGCTTGGAAGTCAGCACGATGGTGCCGATGCGGAACTGCACCTTGGTCTCGGAGAGGCGGATCTCGATCTCGTCCTGGGTGTCCTCGGCCAGCTTCCGGAGTTCGCCCACTGTCTTGCGCGGCACGATGACGCCGGCCATGCCCGCGGCACCCTCGGGCATGGGTTCTTCCACGCGGGCCAGGCGATGGCCGTCAGTCGCGGCCGCGCGCAGCACATGGGCGCCATCAGCCTCGGCGACATGGAGGTAGATGCCGTTGAGGTAGTAGCGCGTCTCCTCGGTGGAGATGGCAAATTTTGTCCGGTCGATCAGGCCGCGCAGCACATTCGCGGGCAGCGCGAAACGAATGGGCAGCTTACCCTCGGTCATGGACGGGAAATCCTCCACCGGCAGGGCCAGGATGGAGGTCACGAACCGCCCGGCGCGCAGCACCAGCGGCGCGTCGCCGCCGGGATGATCGAGCTCGATCTTCGCGGTTTCCGGCAGTTTTCGCACGATGTCATAGAGCGTGGCCGCGGGCGCGGTGCTGCGGCCGGGCCGCGTCACGGCAACGCCGGCGACTTCCTCGACAATCGCGATCTCCATATCGGTCGCGGTCAGGCTGAGCGTGCCGTCCTTCGCGTCGAGCAGGACATTGGCCAGGATTGGGATCGTGTTCCGCCGCTCCACCACGGATTGTACATGGGCCAGGGCCTTGAGCAGAATGGCGCGGTCAACGATGAACTTCATGGCCTGGGCCCCCAAAAATCTCCGCGGACCGACGGCGCGCGAATCGCGGCGCTCCATCGGTCGGCCATTGGTATCAGCAGCGGCACCTCTGGCAAAGCGGCGCTTCGCCTCGATGCCATCGCCACGATCAACCCAGAAGAGAGCCCTTCCAGCCACGGCGGGGCCAGGCGAGCCCTGCCTTGGCTGATTCATGCCCTGCCGAATTCAGCCTTCCGGCACCCACCGCCGGCGGGCCCGAAGGTCGGTGGCGGCGGGTCGGAGGCGATCGGTATCGTCGCCGTCTGCTGGCGGCTTGATGTTGGCCTATCCATGGAAACGGGCGGCTTGTGGGCAAGAATCCAACAAATTCCTCCAGAACAACCCAGCCCGTCGATCGCCTCAGATCACGCGGAACGGCGCCACAATCCAATCAAATATGCAGCGCCCTGCCATCAACCGCCAGGGCGGCCTCCTTCACCGCCTCGTTCAACGAGGGATGTGCATGGCAGGTGCGCGCCACATCCTCGGCCGAGGCGCCGAATTCCATCGCCAAGGCGATCTCGGCGATCAAGGTCCCGGCATCGGGGCCGATGATATGCGCACCCAGCACGCGGTCGGTGGTCTTGTCGGCCAGGATTTTCACGAAGCCATCCATGTCGCCCATCGCCCGCGCCCGACCATTGGCGGTGAAGGGAAATTTCCCCACCTTATAGGCGACTCCGCGCCCCTTGAGTTGCTCCTCGGTCTCGCCGACGGAGGCGACCTCGGGCCAAGTGTACACCACGCCCGGGATCACGCCGTAATTCACATGGCCCTTCTGCCCGGCCAGGATCTCGGCCAGCGCCACGCCCTCCTCCTCGGCCTTGTGCGCCAGCATGGGGCCGGCAATGACATCGCCGATCGCCCAGATGCCCGGAACATTGGTGGCGTAATGCGCATCAACCTTGATCCGGCCGCGTTCATCGAGCGCCACGCCCGCCGCATCGAGGCCCAGCCCCGCGACATGGGGCCGCCGGCCGATCGCCAGCAGGACCACATCGGCCCGGATCCTCTCCTCCGCGCCGCCGGCGGCGGGCGCCACGGTGATATCGACCCCGCTGTCATCGGCCACCGCCGAAAGAACCTTGGTGTTCAGCTTGAACTTGAAGCCCTGCTTCGACAGAACCCGCTCGAAGGTCTTGCCGACTTCGGTGTCCATCGCCGGAACCAGCCTGTCCAGGAACTCGATGACAGTGACCTCGGCGCCGAGGCGCGACCAGACCGAGCCCATCTCCAGGCCGATATAGCCGCCGCCGATGACCACGAGGTGCCCAGGCACCGTGTCCAGCTCAAGCCCGCCGGTGCTGGTCACGATGCGCGTCTCATCGACCACGACACCGGGCAGCGGGATGCTCTCGGAGCCCGAGGCGATGATGATGTGCTTCGCCTCATAGGCGGTGCCATCGACGGCGACGGTGCCGGGCTTCACGATCTGCCCCTCACCCTTGAGCCAGGTCACCTTGTTCTTCTTGAAGAGGAACTCGACGCCCTTGACGTTGGCGCCCACCACCTCGGCCTTGCGGGCCTGCATGCGGCCGAGATCCAGGCTGACCTGGCCGAGATTGATGCCATGGCCGGCGAATTTGTGAATGGCTTCCTCGTAGTGTTCGGAGCTCTGCAGCAGCGCCTTGGAGGGGATGCAGCCGACATTGAGGCATGTCCCACCCAACGTGGCACGCTTTTCCACACAGGCCACCTTCATGCCGAGTTGGGCGGCGCGGATGGCGCAGACATAACCGCCAGGGCCCGCACCGATGATGATGACGTCGAAACTCTCGGACATGCCGAACAACCCTCAACACTGTTTTGCGGCAAACTGGCGCGGCGGGCTGCGAGGCGCAAGGGCGGGAGTATTGGCTTTCCGGCAACGACGCCGCGGCAGTCAGAAACCGGTGCCGCGCTGGCGGAAGCGAAAACGCGAGAAGAAGCGCCGGCCGCTGCTCACGCCGCGCATCCGAACGCCACGGGCATCAGCGGGAAGCGGCAACAGGCCGAGCGCCGCGGCCGGCAAAACCAGGAAGAGACGACGATTGAGCATGGCGACGCGTTCCTTTCCATCAACGACATCGCAGTGTGCATCAGGCCCAAACCACAACTCAAGCGCGAATTATATTCCAAACACGCAACCCTTTGATGGTCACAACCCCACCGACACATGCCTGGAATTGCCGGTCTGCAGCTTGCGCAGCCGGGCCAGCGCCCAGAGCGGGAAAATCCGGCAATATCCGTGGTAGCGCAGGTAAAAGACCCGCGGGAAACCGGTGCCGGTGTAGTCAGGCTCGATCCACTCGCCATCCTCGGACTGGCGGCGCAACAGCCAGGCCGCGCCACGCGCCACCGCCGGCCCATCCACCTCTCCCGCCGCCATCAGCGCCAGCAGTGCCCATGCGGTCTGGCTGGCGGTCGACAGGCCAGGGCGTCTGCTGCCGCCATCCGGCGCCGTGCCGCCGCGCTCGGGATAGGTGTCGCCATCCTCGCCCCAACCGCCATCTGCGTTTTGCCGGGTCTCCAGCCAGGCCACGGCACGCCGCATCGCCTCATGCTCATGCGGCAGGCCGGCGGCGTTGAGGGCGGTCAGGGCAGACCATGTCCCATAGACGTAGTTCACACCCCAGCGGCCGTACCAGGCGCCGTCGGCTTCCTGCTCGGCCAACAGATACGCCACCGCCTCGCGCGCAGGCTTCTTCGCGCCTTCGCCCAATTGTCCCAGCATGGCCAGGCAGCGCCCCGTCACATCCGCCGTCGGCGGGTCGAGCAGCGCGCCATGATCGGCAAAGGGGATATGGTTGAGGTAGTGGTAGGTGTTGTCGGCGTCGAAGGCGCCCCAGCCGCCGCCCTTGCTCTGCATGCCGACGGTCCAGTCGACGGCGCGACGCACCGCATCCTCCATGCCCGCGGGCGTGTCGCCGGTTTCGCGGCGGTAGCGATCCATCGCCAGCACCACCACGGCGGTGTCATCCACATCCGGATAATGCGCGTTTTCGTATTGAAAGGCCCAGCCGCCGGGCTGGAGATGCGGCCGCTGCCAGGCCCAGTCACCGCGCACATCGCGGATCTCACGGCCGGTCAGCCACGCCATGCCGCGGCCAACCGCCTGCTCCGCCGGCGGGCCACCCGCCTCCAGCAGCGCATGGGCGACCAGAGCCGTGTCCCAGATCGGCGAGAGACAGGGCTGGACATAGGTCTCGCCATCATCGCGGTCGCAGACCAGTTTCTCGATCGCGGCCCAGGCGGTGATCATCCGGGGATCGTCGGGCGGTACGCCCATCACGTGATACATGAAGATGGCATTGGCCATCGCGGGATAGATCGCCCCCAGACCATCCTCGCCATTCAGCCTTTCGGTGACGAATTTCTCGCAGGCGGCCTCCGCACGGATGCGGTGGGTGCGCGGAAATATCCGCTGCGCGCGCTGCAAGGCCTTGTCGACAGCCCGGAACATGCTGGACCAGGGTTCCTGCTGATGCGCACCGCCAGGCCACTCACGCACCTCGTCGGGCGGGGTGGTGAAGAGTTCCGAAATCTCCACGCCAATCGGGACCATGGGCTGCGGCCGCCGGGCCATCACAACGGTGAGAGGGACCAGAACCGTGCGGGCCCAATAGCTGATCTTTCCGATGTGGAAGGGAAACCACTTCGGCAGAAGGATCAGCTCCGGCGGCATCACCGGCACGGAATGCCAGGGCACCAGCCCGAACAGGGCCAGGGTGCAACGGGTGAAGACGTTGCTCCGCGCGGCCCCGCCCGCGGCAAGGATCGCCGCCCTGGCCTGCAGCATATGTGGCGCATCCGGCGCGTCGCCGATCAGGCGCAGTGCGAGATAGGCCTTGACCGAACATGAGATATCGAGCGGACCGCCATGCCAGAGCGGCCAGCCCCCGCCCGTATTGGCGGCCTCTTGCGCCTGAATGCGCCTGAGGTAGCGGCCAATACGCGCCTCGCGCAGCGCATCGTGATGGCCGAAGAAACGCCGCAGCATGATATACTCGGCCGGGATCGTGGCATCGGCCTCCAGTTCGAAGACCCAGTGACCATCGGCCTTCTGGCGCCGCAACAGCGCATCACGCGCCCGCAGCACCGCAGCCTCCAGAACCACGCCGCGAGGGGCGTCGCCTGGCAGGGCATGCTGGAGAGCGATATCAGGCAAACTATCCAAGGCGCGTTGATCCCATCCGACACACAACCGGCCAGTAACGTCCATAGAGCGGATTGGGTGGATTTGCGAAGCCTCCCCCGGTTCCCACCGCCGGCCTCAACGGAACCACCACCGCGGCGTCGCCACCGCGTCTGATTGAACGGCCTCAGACGCCGGAGCGGTGCCTACAAGACCTGCGGTCGGATGGTGAAAACCATCGAGAAATCCGACCACAGATCTGCTGGGCCCGGTCAACACCAAAAGAATACGCGCCTTGAATGACCTGGCATCACGCGGGTTGCATGATGCTGCTGGAGGTCTTCTGGGCTGAGGCGAGCATTTCCTCACGCAACCAATCGATGAAGCTGCCGCTCAGGCCAGGATCCACCACCGGGCGCTGAGCCCGGATGGCCAGATAACGGCCCAGCACATGGCCCTCGCCCAACAGCACGCGGCAGCTTCCGCTCGCCAATTCTTCCCCCGCCAGAACGTGGCAACCAAGCGCCACGCCCATACCCTCGTTGGCGGCGTCGATCGCCATGGCCTTGTCAGGCATCACGACACCGCCGCGCGGGGTCTCGCCCCTGTGGCCGGCAAGCGCCAGCCAGTCCCGCCATTGATCACGTGAACGGGCATGCACGAGCGATGCGGTGCGCAAGAGCCCCTGCAGGCTGTTCAGGCTGCCCGGAAGCGTCGCGGAGGCGATGGCGAGCATGGGCGGCTCGCAGAGCACGATCTCATCCGGCGCGACGTCCTGGTGCGTTGAACGAAAGACGATCGAAATGTCAGGAGTCACACCCGCATTTGACACATCCGAGGCATCGAGCACGGCCAGCGACAGCGCCGGCGTGGCGCCCCAGAATGCCGGCAGGCGCGGCAACAGCCAACGCTGGGCAAGACTACGATCGCAGGCGATGGTCAATTTCGGCCCGCGCGGCCCACCCTCGGCAGCAATACTGTCGGTCGCGCTATTAATGCTCCGAAAAGCCGCAGTGATATCGGCAAAATAAGCCCGGCCTGCCGGGGTCAGGACCACCCGCCGGCCCTCACGCCGTAGTAATTCCACACCGAGTCGGGCCTGCAACGCCGAGACATGGCGGCTGATGCTGGCAAGACCGACACGTAATTCTATGGCAGCCATCGACATGCTCGACAGACGTGCCGTGGCCTCGAATGCGCGCAGTGCAGTCAAGGAAATTCGCATTGTTCCGACTCTCCCGCCGAAGAACGAAATGGTCCTCCGTGCTGTAGACCATTCGCCGGAGGCGTCGGAGCGGTTACAACGGGGGGGGACCGGCCTCGCCCTTCCACATCCCGCCGCGACCGCGATGCTGCGCAATCGCGCTCTCAATCGTGAACAGCATGTAGAAGCAAGCGATGGCAGGCAGGGCCAGGCCGCGCCAGGGCGAGAGGCGATAGAAGCGCAGCATGGGCGCGAAGCTCAGCGCCATGCAGCCCCATGCGAGCAGGCCCAGGAGCTGGGCGGGCCCGTGGGCGAGGATCGCCGCCGCCGGCGGCACCACGAAGATCAGGCTGAGAGCCAGCAGCATGCCCAGCAGAAACAGCGGGTTGTATCGCAGCTGGGCATAGGCGGTGCGGGCCACCATCCGTCGGATGGGCGTCAGATCCGGGGCGGCGCGCAGCGAGACGACATGCTCGGTCAGGCCGAGCCAGATGCGGGTGCCCGGCCGGTGCCGTTTGACCAGGCCTGCCAGTGCGCAGTCATCGATCATCGCGCCGCGGATCCTGGCCAGGCCGCCGGCCGCCTCGAAGGCCTCGCGCCGCAACAGCACACATCCACCGGCCGCGGCCGCGATCCGCGCCTGCGGATTGTTCACCCATCGGAAGGGATAGAGCATCTGGAAAAAGTAGATGAAGGCGGGAATGAACCAGGCTTCCGCGGCACTCCTGCAATGCAGCTTCGCCATGAGACTGGTGAGGGCGAGACCATCGCCCTCGGCGCGGGCGACGAGGCGACGCAGGCTGTCCGGCGCATGGCGGATATCGGCATCAGTGAAGAGCAGATAGGGCGTGGTCGGCTGCGCGGCCTCCAGCCCCTGCTGCAAGGCCCATAGCTTGCCGGTCCAACCCGCGGGCCGGGCCCTGCCCGTCACGACGTGAAGCCGGGCATCGCCCTCCCCAGCAGCACGCGCCAGCCCGCCGGTGCCGTCGCTGCTGCGGTCATCCACCACCCACAACGCGAGCCGTCCGGGATAATCCTGCGCGAGCAGGGCCTGGACCACGGTGGCGATGGTCTCGGCCTCGTCGCGCGCCGGCACCAGGATCGTGACGTCGGGCCAGATCGCGGGCTCGGCGACGGCGCCCCGGTCATTCTCGCGCCCCATCCAGAACATCCCGCGGCCGAAGATCAGCACCAGCCAGGCGGTCAATGCCGCCGCCGCCAGCCAGATCACAGCATGCCCTCGGCGGTGAACCAGGCCAGCGCGTCATCCACCCCGAGCTGCCAGGGGCGCGCGTGGAAGCCCAGCAAGGCCTGGGCCCGGGCGGCGGAGAAATACATCCTGTGGCCGGCCATCCGCAGGCCATCGAGTGTGAGCATCGGCTCGCGCCCGGTCACCCGTGCCGCGGTCTCGGCGAGGAGGGCCAAGGGGAAGAGCGGGCCACGCGGCAGGCGAAACGGCGCCCGCCGGCCGTATTTGCCCGCGATATAGCCCAGCAGCTCCGCCAGGCTGACATCCCTGCCGCCCAGGATATGGCGCTGGCCGAGCTGCCCCCGCTCCAGCGCGGCCACGACGCCGGCGGCGCAATCATCGACATGGACGAGGTTCAGCCCGGTCTCGACATAGGCCGGCATCTTGCCCAGCGCGGCTTCGAGGATGACCCGGCCGGTCGGCGTGGGCCTGCGGTCGCGCGGCCCGATAGGCGTGCTGGGGTTGACGATGGTGGCGGGCAGGCCTTCCTCCAGCACCATGCGCTCGACCAGCCGCTCGGCCTCGATCTTGCTTTTTTTGTAGGGGCCTATGCCCTCCTCCGGCCTGGCGGCATCATCCTCATCGGCCGGGCTGCCATCGTCGCGCGGTTTGAGCGTGGCCACGCTGCTGACATGGACGATGCGGCGAATGCCCCCCGCCATGGCCGCGCGCATCACCGCCTCGGTGCCCGCCACATTCACCGCATACATCGCCGCGGGGTTGGGGACAAAGATGCGGTAATCCGCCGCGCAATGGATCACCGCGTCACTGCCCGCCATGCCGAGTGCCAGGCTCGCCGGGTTCGTCAGATCGCCCGGGGTGAAGGCGACCGGCACGCCGTCGAGCACGCCGCGCGGCGTTTCCGGGCGCGCCAAGGCGGTCACGCGATGGCCTCTTTCGACCAGCGCGCGGGCCACGGCACTTCCCAGGAAACCCGTGGCCCCGGTCAGGAAGGTCGTGAATCGTTCGGTCATGACGCGTTTTGGAACGTCCCAGGGCGCGGGTCTACCCTCGTTCGACGGCGGGCGGGATGGTAGAGGGCAGCCATGCACATGCCACGTCGCGCCCTGCCGGCGCTCGCCCTATGCCCTTTCGTCTCCCCGGCCCTCGGGCAAAGCCCGACCGCGCTGGTCGAGATGTTCCACAACACCCTGCTCGACATCATGCGCAACGCGCCACGGCTGGGCGTGCGAGGGCGATATGAGCGCCTGGCACCGGTCATGTCTCAGGTCTTCGACCTCACGACGATGACGCGCATTGCCGTTGGTCCGGCCTGGACCGGCTTTTCGGCGTCCGACCAGGCGGCCCTGACCGAAGCCTTCGCGCGCTGGTCGATCGCCACCTATGCCGCGCGCTTCGACGGTTTCTCGGGCGAGACCTTCACCACCCAAGGCGTGCAGGCCACCGCCAATGGCGACCAGCTCGTCCGCACATCGCTCAACCGCACCGGCAATCAGGAGCCGGTGATCCTGAGCTACCTCCTGCGCAATGGCCGGGTGGTGGATGTTTATCTGACCGGCACGATCAGCGAATTGGCGTCGCGCCGGAGCGAGTTCTCCGGTCTGATCCGCGAGGGTGGGGCTGCCCGGTTGCTGGCCGAGTTGCAGCGCAGGGTCACCATGCTGCTGGGCTGAGCCCCGCCCTGGCTGATCCCAGCCCGGTGGTCGCAGCCTAATAACCCGAGGACATATCAACCAGATTGATCAGCGGCTGCCCCGCGCGCGCCCGCCTGATATTCTCCACCACCTGCGGCGCCGCACTGCTGGGAATGGTGATGGACGAGGCATGTGGCCAGACCAGGACTTTTTCGTGGCCCCAGAAGCGATGCCCGGCGGGCAAGGGCTCAGGCTCGAACACATCCAGCGCGGCGCCGGCGATGTGGCCGGAATCGAGCGCGGCCAGGAGATCATCGGCCACCACATGGCCGCCGCGGCCGGAATTGATCACGAAGGCCCCCGCCGGCAGCAGCGAAAGACTCTGCGCATTGATGATGCCGCGTGTCTGAGGCGTCAGCGGCAGCAGGCACACCAGGATATCGGTCTGGCCCAGCATGGCGGCGAGGCCATCGGCCCCGTCGAAGCACACGACACCTGGGACCACGCGCGGACGGCGTGTCCAGCCCAGGACGGGAAATCCCACCGCGCCCAGCAGCCCCGCGGCATGGCAGCCGAGCTGCCCCAGGCCCAGAATGCCCACGCGCCGCCGGGCGGTATCGGGCGCTGGCAGTTCCTTCCAGACCCGCGCCGCCTGCTGCGCGCGGTACTCGGCATCCTGCCGATGGAACCGCAGCACGTTGAGCAGAACCCATTCACCCATCGCGGTGGTCAACCGCTCATCCTTCAGCCGTGCCACCGGCACGCCAGGCGGGGGGCCAGGCGCGCGCAGCAAATGATCGACGCCAGCGCCCATCGAGACCAGCAGCCGCAGATTGGGATAGCGGCGCAGCTCCGCCATGTCATGGCTGCTCCAGCAGATCGCGACGTCGATCTCCTCCGGCGGGCCGGCCTCGGGAAACATCCGGATCTCCAGCGCGGGATCGACGGCCAGAAGGGCGCTGCGCCATTCCGACATGGCGTTGGCTTTGGTGGAGAGCAGGATGGCCATCAGGCGGTCACCTCGGTGCGAAGGCTGCGGACGAATTCACGCCAGTCGTCGCGCCGCGTGGCCACCCTCTCACTGCCATCGGGCAGCTTCGCATAGAGGGTGAGCATGCCGCGCGACCAGAGCAGCTGGAACTGCATCTCATTGTTCAACACCAGCTCCGCGGTGCGGTGGAAGACGCCCTCCTTGACCTTGGGCTGCACCTTCGCCAGCCACCACCAGCAGCCCAGGGCCAGCACCACCGCACCGGCATAGAAATGGATGAAGGCGGTGGCGCCGAAGCTGCTGAAGAGGATGAGCGCCGCCGGCACCACATTCTCCCAGTAGTCGTAGACCGGGCTGCCCGGGCTGTTCATCTTGCGGATATGCACACCCAGCCGCACGCGCTCGGCGTTCAGCAAGTCGCGCAATTCGCCCAGTTCCGGGCTCTCGACATCAGGATTCATGGAGGAAGGCCGCTTGCATCAGGGCCTTCGTATAGGGCTGTTCGGGATGTCGTGTCAGCGCCTCCGCCTCGCCTTCCTCGACGATGACGCCATCCTTCATCACCGCGATGCGATGGGCCATGGCGCGCACCACCCGCAAATCATGCGAAACGAAGAGATAGGCCAGGCCATGCCGCGCCTGAAGCCCACGCAGCAGATCCACCACCTGCGCCTGCACCGAGACATCGAGTGCGGAGGTCGGCTCGTCGAGCACCAGCAATCGGGGCTTGAGCACCAGCGCGCGGGCGATGGCGATGCGCTGGCGCTGGCCGCCCGAGAATTCATGCGGGTAGCGCGGCATCATCGCCGGGGAGAGACCCACCTCGACCAGCGCCTCGGCCACGCGCGCCTCGCGCGCGGCGGCGGAGAGCCCGGCCTCATGCACCGCCAGGCCCTCGCCCACGATGTCGCCGGCCGACATGCGCGGCGAGAGGCTGCCATAGGGGTCCTGGAAGACGATCTGCATCGCCGCTCGCAGGGGACGGAGTTGCCCGCGCGACATCCCCTGGATGGATCGGCCGTCGAGCAGGATCGCCCCCTCGCTCGGCACCAGGCGCAGCAGCGCCAGACCGAGCGTGGTCTTGCCCGAGCCGCTTTCGCCCACGATGCCCAGCGTTTCGCCCGCGCGCAGGCTGAGGCTCACCCCATCGACCGCCCGCACGCGGGAAACCTCGCGCCGCAGCAGGCCGCGGCGGATGGGGAAATGCACGCGCAGGTCGCGCGCCACCAGCACCTCGGCGGCATCGGCCGCCACCGCCGCGGGCCGGCCGGAGGGCTCGGTCGCGATCAGCATCCGGGTATAGGCGTGTTCGGGGGCTGCGAAGACGCGGCCGACCGGCCCCTGCTCCACCACCGCGCCATCCTTCATCACCACCACCCGGTCGGCATGGCGCTTCACGATCGCCAGGTCATGGGTGATGAGCAGCAGGGCCATGTTCAGGCTGGTCTTGAGCTCGGCCAGCAGGGCCAGAATCTGTGCCTGGATGGTGACGTCGAGCGCGGTCGTCGGCTCATCGGCGATCAGCAAGGCGGGGTTGTTGGCCAGGGCGGCCGCGATCATCACGCGCTGCCGCTGCCCGCCCGAGAGCTCATGCGGGAAGGCGCCCAGACGGTCCTTCATCTGCGGCAGGCCGGCGCGGGTCAGCGCCGCGACCACCTCGGCCCGCAGCGCCTCGCCCGAGAGGGAGCGATGCAGGGTGATGGCCTCGCTCACCTGGCGGCCGATGCTGTGCAGCGGGTTGAGCGAGGTCATCGGCTCCTGGAAAACCATGCCGGCGACGCCGCCGCGCAACCGCTGCAGCGTGGCGGCATCGGCGCCCAGCACATCGGTGCCCGCCAGGGTGATCCGCCCCTCGGGGTTGGTGCCGCCACTCGCGAGCAGCCGGAGACATGAGAGGGCGGTGACGGATTTGCCGCTGCCCGATTCGCCGACGAGGGCCACCACCTCGCCGGGATCGACATGGAATGAGACGCCACGGACCACTGGCTTGCCGCGAAAGGCGACGGCGAGGTTCTCGACCGAGAGCAGGCTCATGACGCGCCCCCGGGCAGCTTTCTAGGGTCGAAGGCATCACGCACCGCCTCGCCCACGAAAATCAGAAGTGTCAGCACGCCGCCCAATACCACGAAGCCAGTGAAGGCCAGCCAGGGGGCCTGGAGGTTGTTCTTGCCCTGGCTGAGCAATTCACCGAGCGAGGGCGATCCCGGCGGCAGGCCGAAACCGAGAAAATCGAGCGAGGCCAGCACGGTGACCGAGCCCGAGAGGGTAAAGGGCAAAAACGTCAGCGTGGCGACCATGGCATTGGGCAGGATATGGCGGAACATCAGGGCGGCGTCGCCCACGCCCAGCGCCCGGGCAGCGCGCACGTAATCGAGGTTGCGGCCACGCAGGAATTCGGCCCGCACCACGCCAGTCAGGCCCATCCAGGAGAACAGCAGCAGGAAGATCAGCAAGGTCCAGAAGCTGGGCTGAATGATGCTGGCCAGGATGATCAGCAGGAAGAGCTGCGGCATGCCCGACCAGATCTCGATGAAGCGCTGGAACAGAAGGTCCGTCAGCCCGCCATAAAAACCCTGCACCGCGCCGGCGGCGATGCCGATGACGGAGGCGATGATGGTCAGCGTGAAGCCGAAGAGCACCGAGATGCGAAAGCCATAGATCACCCGGGCCGCGACATCCCTGGCCTGGTCATCCGTGCCCAGCCAGTTGCGCGCGCTGGGCGGCGCGGGCGCGGGGCGGCCCAGATTGCGCACCACGGTGGAATGGGCGTAGCGGATGGGCGGCCAGATCGCCCAGCCGCGCTCGGCGATGGCGCGCTCCATCTCCGGGTCGTGCCAGTCGGCATCGGTCGGCAGGCCATCGGGCACCACATCGCTCTCGGCGTAATCGACCAGCACCGGCACCAGCCAGCGATCATCGACATGGACCAGCAGCGGCCGGTCATTGGCGATGAATTCGGCGAAGAGGGTGACGAGGAAGAGCACCGTGAACATCCAGAAGGACCACCAGCCGCGGCGGTTCGCCCTGAAATTCGCCAGTCGTCGGCGCGTGATGGGGCTGAGTTTCATGGCCCCGAGAGCGTAAAGCGCAGCATCCGCCGCGGCAGGTCGGGCCAGGCCGCGCGCATCGCCACCTCGCTGTCGAAGGGGGTGGTGATGTGCAGGGCCTCGGTCGCAACCTCCAGGCTAGGCGCGTCGAAAGGCCAGGGCTCGACGCGGGCGGCGAAAGGCGCGGTGCGCACCAGCCGGCTCTCGCCGGCGGGAAAATCCGTCTGCCCCCAGCACAGCGCCAGCGCGATGCTGTCCACCAGCGCGAGTTTCCGTGAAAGCGGCGCGACCTCCGCCTCGGTCATGCCGAGCCGGGACATGATCGCCGCACCCCGGGCCTGCTCGCGCGCCATGTAATCCTCCATGGCGGCGAGGCTGACGGCGGAGGGTGCGATGCGATTGCCCAGAATTCCCAGGCGATAGATGTGACTGCCATGGCGCATCACCAGCAGGCCGACGAGCTGGCCGAAATTGGCCAGCGCCATGTCAACGCCGCGCTCCCACATCGGCACGTGTTCGTCGCCCGACAATGCGTTGAACAGCCGCGGCAGGCCGGTCGCGCTGTCGAATTCCGGCGCCATCTCCCAGGCGAGCCAGGGACAATCATGCTCGATCGCCGCCGTCACCGCGGGTTCGAAGGGTTCGGGTTTTTCGGCCAGCCGGCGCATGAGCTGGCCGGCGATGATGGCATGCGCGGGCTGCGGCGTGGCGAGAACGGAGCCGTCGGGTTGCGGCCAGAGAATCATCGCATGTCCTCGCGTGTGGCAGGGCTGGTCATCAATTCCGCCTGGATTCGAAATCAATGCGCGGGTCCACCAGCGTATAGGTGAAATCCGAGACGATCTGCATCACCAGCCCCAGCAGGGTGAAGAAATACAGCGTGCCGAACATCAGGGGATAGTCGCGCCGGATCGCCGCCTCGAAGCCCAGCAGCCCCAGCCCATCGAGCGAGAAGATGATCTCGACCAGCAGCGCCCCGGTGAAGAGGATGCCGATGAAGGCCGCCGGGAAGCCCGCAATGATCAGCAGCATGGCGTTGCGGAAGACATGGCCATAGAGCACCCGCGTCTCCCCGGCCCCCTTGGCGCGCGCGGTTAGCACATATTGCTTCCCGATCTCATCGAGGAAGGCGTTTTTGGTCAACATGGTCAGGCCGGCAAAACCGCCGATCACCAGCGTGATGGTGGGCAGCACCATGTGCCAGGCATAATCCAGCACCCGGTCCCAGAGCGGCCAGGATTCACTGCCGGCACTGACCAGGCCGCGCAGCGGAAACCATTGCAGAAACGTGCCGCCGGCGAAGAGCACCACCAGCATCACGGCGAAGAGGAACCCCGGGATGGCATAGCCCACCAACACAGCCGCCGAGGTCCAGACATCGAAACGGCTGCCATCGCGCACCGCCTTGGCGATGCCGAGCGGGATGGAGATCAGGTAGATGATCAAGGTCGACCACAGACCGAGCGAGATCGAGATCGGCATCTTTTGGACCACCAGATCCCAGACCGGCTGGTCGCGGAACAGCGAGCGCCCGAGGTCGAATTGCAGGTAGCCCCGCAGCATCTCCCAGAACCGGACATGGGCTGGCTTGTCGAAGCCGAAGGCGCGCTCGATCTCGCGCACCACCGCGGGGTCCAAGCCGCGCGCGCCGCGATAGCTGGAGCCGCCCTCGCCGGTGCCCTGGCTGCGCGGCGCGCGGGTCTCGCCGCCGCCTTCGCCGGTGATGCGGCCCAGCGTCTGGCCCTCGCCTCGCAACTCGGCGATGGCCTGTTCGACGGGGCCGCCGGGGGCGAATTGCACCACGGCAAAGTTGATCAGGATGATGCCGAACAAGGTCGGAATCACGAGCAGAAGGCGGCGCAGCAGATAGCCGCTCATGCCGCTCGGCCGATCGTGGAGCGGCGCATGGTTCCCCTTCGCATCAAGGGCTCCGACGGGCCTCGGCCAGCGCCCGCTCCCGCGCCGGGTCGACCCACCAGGTGGTGGGGAAGCCCAGGCCATAGCGCGGGTTGCGCTCCGGCCGGCCGAACTTGTCCCAGAAGGCCAGCAGGAAGCTGCGGGTGTGCCAGTTGGGGATGACGAAATGCTGCCAGAGCAGCACCCGGTCCATGGCGCGGGTGCGGGCCACCAGCTCCTCGCGATTGGGCGCGGTGATGATCTGCTCGACCAGCGCATCCAGCACCGGGTGGCAGATGCCCGGGATGTTCTGGCTGCCATTTTCCTGCGCCTTGGCACAGGTGAAATAGTCGCGCTGTTCATTGCCCGGCGAGAGGCTCTGGCCCATCACATCGACCGTCATGTCGAAGTCGAAGCTATCCATTCGGACCTGGTATTGCGCCGGATCGACGGTGCGCACCGTGGCCTCGATTCCCAGGCGCTGCAGCCATTGCACGAAGGGCAGCGCCACGCGCTCGAAGCTGGGCGAGCTCAGCAGGATTTCGAAGCGGAAGGGCTGTCCCTGCGCGTTCACCAGCCGGCGTTCGCGGTTCACCGTCCAGCCCGCGGCGCGCAGCAAATCCAGCGCGCGGCGCAGGCCGTCGCGGTTGTTGCCGCTGCCATCGGTGACGGGCAGGCGGAATTCCTGGGTGAACAGCGCCTCGGGCAGTTGCGCCCGAAAGCCCTGCAGGATTTCCAGCTCGCGGCCCGTCGGCAGGCCGGAACTCGCCAGTTCGGAGTTCGAGAAAAAACTCGTGGTCCGGGCATAGGTGCCGAAGAACAGGTTGGCGTTCATCCACTCGAAATCGAAGACTTGTACCAGCGCCTCGCGCACCCGCAGGTCCTGGAACAACGGCCGGCGGGCATTCATCGCGAAACCCTGCATGCCCGTCGGAATCTCATGGCGGATGGTGTCGCGGATGACCAGGCCGCGACGGACGGCCGGGAAGTCGTAGCCGGTGGCCCAATCGCGGGCGACATTCTCGGTGCGAAAATCGATCTGGCCGGCCTTGAAGGCTTCGAAGGCCACGGTGCTGTCGCGGAAATATTCGTAGCGGATGGCGTCGAAATTATACTGGCCGCGGCGGGTGTTGAGATCGCGCGCCCAGTAATCCGGCACGCGCCGATAGGTCAGGCCGCGGCCGCTCTCGAAGCGCTCCAGCCGATAGGGGCCGGAGCCGAGCGGAATGTCCTGCGTCGGGCGGGAGAAATCGCGGCCTTCCCAGAAATGCCTGGGCAGCACCTGCATCTGGCCGAGAATGAGGGCGAGTTCGCGATTCTCACTGGTCGAGAAGCGGAAGACCACACGCCGCTCGCCCTCCGCCACGACGCTCGCCACATCGCCCCAATAGGCGCGGTAGAAGGGGCGGCCCTGGCTGCGCAGCGTCTCGAAGGTCCAGACCACGTCGGCGGCGGTGATCGGCCGGCCATCATGCCATCGCGCGGCCGGGTTCAGCTCGAAGGTGACACCCAGCCCATCGGCCGGCAATTCGATCCATTGCGCGAGATGGGCGTATTCGCTGCTGGCCTCGTCACTGCTCTCCTGCAACAGGCTGTCATAGATATTGCCGATGCCCACCGCCGGCGTGCCGCGCAGGATGAAGGGGTTGAAGCTGTCGAAGCTGCCCAGCGCCGTCAGCGCCACCTCGCCGCCCTTGGGCGCCGAGGGGTTCACCCAGGGAAAATGGGGAAAATTCTCCGGCAGCGCCGGGTCGCCCAGCAGGGAGAGGGCATGCAGCCGGCGCGGCGCGTTTTGCGCCAGGGCGGGGGCCGCGAGGGCAATAGGGGTGGCGAGGAGGGAGCGACGCTGCATGCCGCCAAGGTGGCGTGCCGCCCCCGCCGTGACAACCACTTCCCGCACCGCCCGGTTTCGCGCGGCGCGGAAGCCGCCTCCGCCAAAAGGTGATTCCCGCCCCGCGCATCCCCGCCTAGCCTATCGCCCTGGAAAACGTCACAGGACACGGCATGTCAAAGCCCAGCGTCACGATCCGCGAGGTCGGCCCACGCGATGGCCTTCAGATGGCCAGGAGCATCATGTCCACGGCGGACAAGCTGGCCTGGATCGCCGCCATGCATCGCGCTGGTGTGGCGGAGATGGAGGTGACCAGCTTCGTCCCCCCCTCCCTGCTGCCGCAGATGGCCGATGCGGCCGAGCTCACCCGCGGCGTGCGGGCGGCCCATCCCGCCCTCCGCATCGTGGCCCTGGCGCCCAATCTGCGCGGCGCGCGCAATGCCCAGGCCGCCGGCGCCGATACGATCGTGATGCCCGTCTCTTCCAGTCAGGCGCATAGCCGATCCAACCTCAACCGCACGCGCGAACAGCAGGTGGCGGAGGTCGCTGGGGTGGTGGAATGGGCGCGGTCCCTGGGCCCCGGCGCGCCGGTGATCGAGGCGGGGATCTCCACCGTCTTCGGCTGCTCGCTGCAGGGCGAGATGCCGGTGGGCGATGTGGTGGCGCTGGCGGCAGCCCTGGTCGAGGCCGGGGTGGATCTCGTCAGCCTGGCCGATACGCTGGGCTATGCGACGCCGGGCCATATCCGCCGTGTGCTGCGTGCGGTGCGGGCCGAGATCGGCGCGGCGCGGATCGGCCAGTTGCATCTGCATGACACGATGGGCACGGCCCTGGCCAATGTGACCGTGGCGCTGGAGGAGGGGCACCGGCGCTTCGATTCGGCCCTGGCCGGGTTGGGAGGCTGCCCCTTCGCCCCGGGCTCGGTCGGCAATGCCTGCACCGAGGATCTGGTCTTCCTGCTGGAATCGGAGGGTTTTGACACCGGCATCGATCTCGCCGCCCTGATCGCGGCGCGTGAGGTCCTGGCCGCCGGCCTGCCGGATGAGCCGCGCCATGGCCGCCTGGCCTCCGCCGGCATCCCGAAAACCTTCCGCCGGCCCGCGGCGCCGGCCGTGGTGCGTGGCGAGGGCCCGTTGTCCGGCATCCGGGTGGTGGAATTCAGCCATATGGTGATGGGGCCGAGCTGCGGGATGATCCTGGGCGATCTCGGCGCCGATGTGGTCAAGGTCGAGCCGGCGCCGTTGGGCGACAACACGCGCCGTCTGCGCGGCTCGGCCATCGGGTTTTTTCCGAGCTTCAATCGCAACAAGCGCAGCCTCTGCGTCGACATGAAATCGCCCGAGGGGCTGGCGCTGGTGCGCGGGCTGATAGGCCAGGCCGATGTGGTGGTGGAGAATTTCCGCCCCGGCGCCATGGCCAGGCTGGGCCTGGGGCCGGCCGAGATGCGGGCGGCCCATCCCCGGCTCATCTACCTCTCCTGCAAGGGTTTTCTGCCCGGTCCCTATGAGCACCGCGCGGCGCTGGACGAGGTGGTGCAGATGATGGGCGGCCTCGCCGTCATGACCGGCCCGCCGGGGAAGCCCATGCGCGCCGGCACCTCGATCAATGACATCATGGGCGGCGCCATGGCGGCGCTCGGCATCCTGGGCGCGCTGCGTGAGCGCGACCGCACGGGGCTGGGCAGCGAGGTGCAGGCCGGGCTGTTCGAGACCAACGCCATGCTGGTGGCCCAGCACATGGCCGCCTTCGCCATCACCGGTGAGGATACCCTCTCCTTCGGCGACCCGCAGACGCTCAAGCCCTGGTCGGTCTACGAGATCTTCGACACCTCTGAGCCCGGCGGCCAGGTCTTCGTGGGCGCGGTGACCGACACGCAATGGCGCGACCTCTGCGCCGAATTGGGTTTCACCGATCTGCTGGAAGACCCGGCGCTGGCCACCCAGTCGCTGCGCACCATCGACCGCGGGCGCTATCTGCCGCGCTTCGCAGCCCATTTCGCCACCATGACCAAGGCCGCGATCATCGCCCTGTGCGAGCGGCTGGGCCTGCCCTATGCGCCGATCAATTTTCCGTCGGACATGCTGACGGATGCGCATCTGCTGGCCTCGGGCGGGTTGCTGCAGACCGAGATGGCGGGGGCCGAGAGCAGCCCGAAGGGTGGCCCGCGCATGCCCCGCGCGCCGCTGCCGGCCCTGCCCGTGCTGTTCGGCAGCGGGCGGCCGGGGCTGCGCCGGCAGCCGCCGGGGGTGGGCGAGCACAGCCTGGACATCGCCCGCGAGGCGGGGCTGGAGGAGGCGGCGATTGCGGCCATGCTGCGCCAGGGCACGCTCTTCGCCCCGCGCCAGGAGGCCGTGGCATGAGGCGCCGCACCCTCCTCCTCGCCACCCTCGCCACGCCCGCGCTGGCCCAGGGCCGTTTCCCCGACCGGCCGATCCGCATCATCGTGCCCTTCCCGCCCGGCCAGGCGGTGGACATCCTCGCCCGAATCCTGGCGGAGCGCGCCGGCGCGCTGCGCTGGACGCAGCACCGCGTGGTGGTGGAGAACCGGCCGGGCGCGGGTGGCACCATCGGCACCGCGGCCGCCGCGCAGGCCCCGCCCGATGGCCATACCATCCTCTTCGGCAGCCTGTCGGGGCTGGCGGTGAACCCGGCCATCATGCGCAGCCTGCCCTATGATGCCGAGCGCGACTTCGCCCCCATCATCCGCGTCTTCGAGGGCGCGCTGCTGGTGCTGGTGCCGGCCGCCAGCCCGCATCGGGATCTGGGCGGGCTGCTGGCGCATCTCAGGCGCGGCGGCGTGACCTATGGCTCGTCGGGCCCTGGCTCCACCCAGCATGTCGGCACGGAATTCCTGCTTCAGGCCACGGGCATCACCGCCACCCATGTGCCCTATCGCGGCAGCGGGCCGGCGCTGACCGATCTGGTGGCGGGCAGCATCGAGGTGGTGCTGGAGAGCGTCACCTCCGCCACGCCGCTGATCCGCGCCGGGCAGGTCCGCGCGTTGGCCACCACCTCGGCCGCGCGGCTGCCGGCCTTCCCCGATGTGCCGACGGTGGCCGAGGCGGCGGGGCTGCCCGGCTTCCAGGTGCTGGGTGCGGGCGGGTTGCTGGCGCCGGCGCGCACGCCGCAGCCGGTGATCGAGGAGCTGCATGCCGGCTTCGCCGCCGCCATGGCCGACGCGCAGGTGCTGGAACGCTTCGCCCAGCTCGGCACCGTCGCCGTCTCCGAGGGGCCGGAGGCTTTTGCGAGCTTCCTGGCCAGCGAGCGGGCGAAATGGCGCGAGGTGGCGCGGCGGGGAAATATCAGCCTGGAGTGACCCGTGCCGGCGCCAGCAGATGCGTCCGCAACAGCTGGGCGGGCAGTGACAGGGCGGCCTCGGGCTGGCTGACCAGCAGCAGGCGACGACTTGCCCATGCCTCGGTGAGCGGCACGCCCAGCATGCCCAGCGCGGCCGCATAGGGCTGCGCCATGCCATCGGGGATAACGGTCAGGCCATGGCCGGCGGCGACGAGTTGTCGCGCCGGGTCCAGACTTTCGACCATGAAGCGGAAATCGGGGCGGCGGCCGAGCTTTTCCGCCTCGGCCTGCAGCAGCAGGGTCATGGCGCTGGCCTCCTGCACGGCGACCAGGGGGTGGTCGAGAAGCTCGGCGAAGCCGATCCCGGCGCGGCTGGCCAAGGGATGGCGGGCGGGCATCAGCACCAGCAGCCGGTCCGCTGCCCAGGCGGTGGCCAGCAGCCCGCGCGGCACGGGGACGGAGGAGGTGACGATGCCAAGCTCGGCCTGGCCCTCCTCCAACGCACGCAGGATGGGCAGGCTGAGGCCCTCGCGCAGCTCGACGCGGATGCGCGGCTGGGCGGCGGCGAAGCGGGCCAGGGCCTCGGCCAGCGGGTGGCCGCCCAGCGCCGAGCCAGCGGCGAGCAGTCGCACCCCGCCCAGCGCGCCCTGCGCCACCGCCGCCATGTCCTCGCGCAGCCGTGCCGCCTGTTCCAGCAGCAGCCGGGCGTGACGCGCGAAGACCTCGCCGGCCGTTGTGGGCTTTACACCGCGGGGGCCGCGCAGCAGGAGCGGCTGGGCCTGGCCAGCCTCCAGTTCCTGGATGCGCCGGGCGGCGGCGGAGAGGGCGATGCCGCAGGCCTCGGCGGCGCGCGACAGGCTGCCCAGGTCGATCGCCGCCAGGAAGATGCGAAGGCTGACCCAGTCCGGCGGCGCCTCCAAGCCTCAGGCCACCAGCGCGCCATAGAGCAGGTTCTTGAACAACATCCGGCTGTGGACGCGGGTGGAGGGGCCGTTGGACATCAGCAGGCCGACCACGCCCGTTTCCGGGTCGATGGTGAAGCTGGTGCCCCAGGCGCCGGCCCACATCGCATCGCCCACGGAACCCGCGGTGAAGCCCATCCCCTCCTGCCGGCGCACGGCGAAGCCCAGGCCCATGCCATAGCCAGGGCCGGTGCTGGCGAAGGTGGTGCCGGCCATGCCCAACGTGTGGTCGCTCAGCATGAAGCGCACCGTGGCCGGCGAGAGGATGCGTTGGCCATTGCCCAGGCCGCCATGGCTGATCATCTCGGCGAATTTCAGCCAGTCCTGCGTGGTGCCGGCCAGGCCGGCACCGCCCTTGAAATAGGCGGTGTCGCCCGGATCCTGCTCGATGCGGTAGTTGGACCACATGCCGGCCACCAGCGGGTCCGTCGGCAGGCCCATGGCCAGGCGGGGCATCCGGTCCGGGGTGACGAACCAGGCGGTGTCGGTCATGCCCAGCGGGTCGAGGATGCGCGCCTTCAGCAGCCGGTCGAGCCGCATGCCGGCGACGCGCTGGCACAGCACGCCCAGCACATCGATGCAGATGGAGTAGTGGAAGGTGGTGCCGGGCTGGTGGCCCAACGGAATGGTGGCGAGGCGGCGCAGGAATTCATCGGTGGAGAGCGGGCCGCGGCGCTGCTCGATATCCGCCGCCTCATACAGTTGGGAGAGGCGCTGGCTGGGTGCCGCGGGGCCGGAATAAAAGAAGCCCGCGGTATGGCGCAGCAGATCCTGCACCGTGGGCGGGCTGGTCGGCGCCACATCCTGCGCCGGGCGGCCGGGCTCGCGATGCTCCACCTTCAATTCGCGCAGCTCCGGCAGATGCCGGCCAATGGGGTCGCGCAGCGATATCAGCCCCTCCTCCACCAGCGTCATGGCGAGCGCCGCGATCACCGGCTTGGTCATGCTGGCGAGCATGAAGATGGCGTTGGCCGGCATGGGCCGGTTGCGCTCGGGGTCGAGATGGCCGTGGGCGGCCATGTGCACGAGCTGGCCGTGGCGGGCGATGCAGGTGACGCAACCGGCAAAGGTCTGGCGTTCGATCTCGCGCGCCATGGCCGGGCCGATCCGGTTGAGACGGGCGGGAGAGAAGCCCTGGATGAGCGTCTCCCGCTCGGGGGTGGCCGCGGCGGCGGTGACGGCCAGCAACGAGGGCGCTGCCAGCATGGCGTGACGGCGAAGCATGGTTTTTCCTCCAGATTTTGGAAGACTATGCAACGGACGCTGAGGTCTGACGAGACAGGCGTCCAGGCCCTTCCTGGCCGCGCCATGCGCGGCAGCACCCCCGCACCATCCTGGGCTTCAGGGCTGCCGGGACATCTAGGAGCATGATGCGTTGAGGCGGAATCGCCGAACACGCTGAATCATCTCTCAGCAATGGTTAGACCATGCGCAGTGAACGCATGTGAACGCAGCATGGTCTAGGCTCGGCACGGCAATTGGCGTCCTGGGTGTTTCCACCCCGAGCGATTGCGGGCTAGCCCCGGGACCAGCGCGACCAACTCCGCTGCCATCCGCCGAGCACCTGGGATGGCAGCGGTCGCCCGACCCAAAAACCTTGCGCCCGGTGCACGCCCAGCGCCGCGACAATTGACCAGAGCCGGGCATCGGCAACGCCCTCGGCCGTCACCACCTGACCGCAGCGATTCGCGGTGTTGACCACACCCTGAACAAAGCGGCGTGCCCGCGCGTCATCGGGAAGTCGGGCAACAAGAGCCTTGTCCAGCTTCACCCCCGCGAATGGCAGGCGCTGCAGGGCGGATCGCTCATCGTCGATGCTCAGATCATCGAGGAAGACCTGGAAGCCTTTCGCCGCCAATCGCCTGACAGCGCGGCTGACGACGGAAAGATCGTGAACCGGCGTGGTTTCGGTCAGCTCAAGCGAGAGGTGGCGCGCGGGCAAGGTGCCGGTCTTCAGGGCGCGCGCGATCCAGCTTCCAAGGTCATGCCGCTGGAGCTGGTCGAGGGAGACATTGACCGATACGCCGATGCCGAGGCTTTCGGTCAGCGCCCCGATATCCCGGGAGGCCTGCGACACCACCGCGACAGCGAGCGCCCGCGACAGGCCCGCGCGCTCCACCGCCGGGACAAAACTGTCCGGACCATGCATCATCGGGCTGCCGCGCCAGCGGGCCAAAGCCTCGACCAGCACCAGCTGGCGATCCTCGATCCGCACCACGGGCTGGTAGCGGACCAGCAGGGCACCGCGGTCGAGCCCGGCCGCCAAGGCCTCGGCACTCGTGGGAAGGCTGCGGCGGGAGCGGCGCGGCAAGGCCTGAAGCGCAGCCTCGAGGTGAGCGACTTCGGCGGGAAGCACCGCCACACCATCGGGCACGCCGATTCCATCCGCGGCCACGAAAATCATCGCATCGGTGAGCGCGGGATCATCAAGGGTCGAAAGAAGTGCCGCCCAGCTGCTGCCGGCGGCGGCCGGTTCCAGCAACACGCGGCGTGGTGGCAGGCCCGGGCTGCTCAAGGCTTGCAGCGCATCGAGGCCGTTGGAGATAAGCCGGGGCTCACGGCCCGACACGCGGCGCGCAGCATCGATGGCAGCGGCAACCACCAATGGATGCCTGGCCAGAACCAGGATATCCCCCGACGGAGAGTCGCGCTTCACCATCCCCTGCGGGCTTTAAGCGACAAAACGATGGCAGCGCGGCTGTCCAAAATTCCTCAACTTTACGCTGTAATGATATGGCTCTTTGATGGCACGGAACGGCCCGGCATTTCAACCGGGTCTTTGCAGCCAAGGATCGCTTTCCCAGCGCCTGACCAGTTCCAGCGACATCGCGCGGACCCCTGCGGTCCATTCGTCGGGTCCCTGGAAACGAGGCGTATAACCGTAGGTATGGGCTTGGGCAATAAATTCTAAATCATTGACTATCGCAGCGAGCGCGGCAGACAGCGCCTGCACGATGACCCCGGGGGTATCACGCGGAAGGGCAAAGCCGCGGCAGGCAAGGGAATTATAGGCGACACCCTGCTCACCCAAGGTCGGCACATCGGGGAACTGCGGCACCCGCGTGCGGCCGGCAAGCGCCATTGCAACGATCCGGCCTTCACGCAGGGATCCGATCACATCCGGCGCCGTCAGCATCGCCACCGGCACATGCCCGGCCTGCACCGCCTGGCGCACCGCCGCCGCATTCGAAAATGAAAATGTCTTGAGGCCCAGCCGTAGAGCCACGGCGCTGCCAGCGAGTTGCGCCGCGGTCCCCGGCGGTGGCGTGCCAAGCAGGGAAGAGGCCGGCAAACCCCGCAGGTCATCGAGCGTCTGCAAGGGGCTGCTGGCCGAGGCCACCAGGAAAATCGGCTCCTCTGCCACCGTTCCGGCATAGCGGAAGCTTTCGACCATGCCGAGTTGACCTTGTTCGACCGCACGGGCCAAGAGGATTGGCGTGCCGATGGCCGCCAGGGTCAGCCCATCCGGCGCCGCACCGGCCAGGGCGCGGGCCGCCGAAACACCACCATGCCCCGGCCGATTGACCACGGTGATGGTCGCCCTGGTCCAATGCCTCTCCAGAAATGGCGCGACGCCGCGCGCCCAGATGTCAACCGCCCCGCCGGGCGGGGCGCCGACAAGCAGGGTCGCCGGCTGCGACGCATTCGCCCGCGCCGCGGCCAGCAACGCGGGTAACGCGATTCCAGCGCGGCGGCCCAGGATCATTTGGCGGTCGCCGGTAAAGATGCGCCAGGTGCCGCGACGTCACGCCGGAGCCTGTGGCGACCGCTGTACAGCACGATCGGCGCGGCAATGAACACCGACGAGCTTGCCGAGATGAAGATCCCGAACAGCATCACCCAGGCAAAGCCCGACAGCGCATCGCCCCCGAAAAACGCCAGCGGCAGCGCCGACAGCAACAGCGTCATTGATGTGCCAAGCGACCGGTTCAATGTCTCATTGATCGAAAGATCGGTCAGCTGCTCCAGCGGCATTTGCTTGAACTTCCTGAGATTTTCCCGCATTCGGTCGAATACGACGACCTTGTCATTGGCTGAAAAGCCGATGACCGTCAGGATCGCCGCAATGGACGTCAGATTGAACTCGATCTGGAAAAGAACCATGAAGCCGATCGTTTTCGTGGTGTCCAAAATCAAGGTCACGATGGCGGCGATGCCGAACTGCCATTCGAAACGGAACCAGATGTAGAGCAGCATGGCCATCAGCGAGAGGCCGAGCGCGATCATGCCGCCACGGAACAATTCGTCCGAGATGCGGTTCCCGACAGCCTCGACCCGCAGAATGCGGATGCCCGGCGAAGCCTGCTCCAGCGCGGAACGGACGCGGTTCACCGCGGCCTGGACCTGGTTCTCCTCCGGCGGGGCGGGCATGCGAAGCAGGGCCGTGTTCGCGTCGCCGAATTGCTGAATGCCGACATCACCCAGGCTCAGGGCACTGACGGTACCACGAAGAGCCGAGAGGTCGGTGGGTGCTGGGGTCCGCACCTCCATCACGATACCGCCCTTGAAGTCGATGCCCTTCTCTAGGCCGGGGTAGAAAGCGCCGACGAGCGAGAGGGTGGACAGCACGGCGGAGACCATCAGCCCGGCGCGCGCGCCGCGCATGAAGGGAATTTTCGTGACATCCGGGCAAATCCGGAACAAGGGTCGGGCGAGGCGTTGCAGCACGCCCAGGCCCGGACGCTGCAGCACCGGCAATTCCTTCGGCCGACGGGCGCGGTACCACCACACCACCATCAGCCGGGTCAGAACGGTGGCCGTCCACATCTGCACGATCGTGCCGATCGCCACCGTCACCGCAAAACCCTTCACCGGCCCCGACCCGAAGCCATAGAGGCACGCCATCGCGATCAGGTTGGTCAGGTTGCTGTCGAGAATGGTGCCTGACGCCTTGGTATATCCGGCCTCGAGCGCGGAGAGGGGCGGTCGCCCGTTCTTCACCTCCTCGCGGATGCGCTCATTGATCAGGATATTCGCGTCCAGCGCCGTGCCCAGCGTCAGGACGATGCCGGCGATGCCCGGCAGCGTCAGCGTCGCCTCCAGCAGCGAGAGACAGGCAACCATGATGATGAGATTGAACAGCAGGGCGATATTGGCGAACCAGCCGAACAGCCCATAGGCCAGGCCCATATAGAGGAAGACGAACAGTGCGCCGGCCGCCAGCGAGATGACACCCGCCCGGATCGCATCCGCCCCCAGCTCAGGCCCGACCGAGCGTTCCTCGATCACCGTCAGCGGCGCGGGAAGCGCGCCGGCGCGCAACAGCACCGACAGGTCATTGGCCGAGCGCACGGTGAAATTGCCCGAGATCTGGCCGCGCCCACCGGTGATGGGTTCGCGGATATTGGGCGCCGTGATCACCTTCTCGTCGAGGACGATCGCGAAGGGGCGGCCCACATTGGCCCGCGTGATTTCCGAGAAGCGCCGCGTGCCCACCGAATCGAAGGTGAAATTCACCACCCATTCGCCAGTGCGGCTGTCCTGCGACGCGCGGGCATCGGTCAGGTTGGCGCCATCGACCTCGACCCGCCGACGGACGGCATAGCGCTCGCCCGCACGTTCGCCGTTGAGGAACATCACGCCCGGCGGCGGCGTGGCGGCGGTCAGGTTCGCAGCCTCGTCGACGAGATGGAAGGTCATGCGCGCGGTGCGGCCGAGCAGCGTCTTGATGCGATCGGGGTCATCGATGCCCGGCAGCTGCACGAGGATACGATTGGCGCCCTGGCGGGCGATCAGCGCCTCCACCACGCCAGTCTCATCGATTCGGCGGCGGACGATTTCGATGGATTGCTCCACCGCGGCGCTGGCCTTGGCGCGCAGGCCGGCCTCGGTGACCGTCGCGGTCAGCAGCCCATCGGCGGAGACCGCAACCTCGATGTCAGGCGCCCGGGCACCGCCGCCCAGGGCCACATCCAGCCCCTGCTCACGCACGATTCGCAGCGCGGCCTCGCGGCTGGCGGGATCGGTGATGCGCACCACCATCCGGCGCTGATCGGCCTGCGCCTGCAAGCCGGTATAGAGGATGCGCGGTGTCGCCTGGCCAAGATTGCGGCGGGTTCCCTCCACCAGCGCCTCCAGCCTGTCCCTCAGCAGGGCTGTGGTATCGACCTCCAGCAGGAGATAGGAGCCGCCTCGCAGGTCGAGGCCGAGATTGACCTGCCGCACCGGAAACCAGTCGGGGAAGGCCGCACGCGGCAGAAGATTCGGCATGCTGGTCAGCACCCCGAACAGGCAGACGACCAGGATGCCGATGGTTTTCCAGCGGGAGAAGAACATCATTGGAAGGCGCAAACCATGGCGTGAAGCGATCATTCTCAAGCCCGGCCCCCGCCCCGGCCGGGGCCGGCCAGGGCGATGGATCGCGGGAGGGTTGACGGGAACCCATGGGTGCCCGAAGCGGCGGGAAGATGCGTCGGGGGATTTGGGGATGCAAGCCTTACGGATAGGCGTGATCGGAGCCGGGCATTTCGGCCGTTTCCACGCGCTGAAACTCGCCGGCTTCGGCGTGCTGTCGGGCATCGCCGATGCCTCGGCTGAGCGGGCGGCGATGGTGGCCAGGGAATGCGAATCCGAGGCGCTGTCCGTCACCGCCGTGCTCGAACGCAGCGATGCCGTGGTGGTGGCGACGCCGACCGCGCATCACTTCGCCGTGGCCGAACTCGCGCTCCGATCTGGCCGACACGTCTTCATCGAAAAACCGATCGCCGCGACCCTGGCCGAGGCCGATGCGCTGATCGCGCTGGCCGAACACGGCGGCCTTGTGCTGCAGGTCGGCCATATCGAACGGTATTCCGCCGCCATCCAGACCTTGCGGCGGGAGATGAGCGGCTTCGTGCCGCGCGCGCTGGAGGCGACCCGCGTGGCCCCCTTCCGGCCCCGCAGCCTGGACATCTCCGTGGTGCTGGACCTGATGATCCACGATATCGACCTCGTGCTGTCGCTGGTCGAGGCGCCGCTCCTGGATGTCCGCGCCGTGGGCGCATCCGTGGTCAGTGGCCGGGCTGATTATATCGTGGCCCAGCTGGTCTTCGAAAACGGCGCCCAGGCGCAGATCACCGCCAGCCGCGTCGCGGTGGCCATGGAACGCCGCCTGCGGCTGCTGGGCGATGGCGGCGAGATCCGGGTCGATTTCCTGGCCCGCGAATTGCGCGCGCTGCGCCCCCTGCCCCAGTTGAGCACGGCCGCCACCCCTGACGACAACATGCCGGGCTGGGGCCGGGATGAGGCGACCTGGACCGAGCATGACAGCCTTGAGGCCGAGCAGCGCGCCTTCATCGCCTCCATCCAACACGCGGCGCCGGTGGAGGCCCATGCCGCGGTCGCCCGCGCCGCCCTGGCCACGGCGCTGCGCATCGAGGCGGCGCTGATGTGACGTGAGCGGGTTGATCGGCCTTGTTACAATCCGCCGCCCGGCACCACGCCCCGGCAGTGGCATAGTTAGCACAAACCAATACCGGCTGTAGAACCGCCCTGTTCATCCCAGCCGGCTTTGCTATGCAGGGAGCGTCAGGTTTCGGAGCTCTCCCCCCATGCGACATCGCATCATTCTCGGCGCAACGCTGGCGGCCATTTTCGTCACCACCGAGGCGAGGGCGCAAATTCAGCCCATCAGCGGCGTCTATATCGGCGCGGGAATCGGCGGGACGATGCTGAACGAAACCATCAACCGGCGTTCGCCCACCGGCTTCTTCGGCCAGGGCAATGGCAGTCAGTTCAGCTACAAGCCGGGTTTCGTCGGCCAGGGCGCCGTGGGCTGGGCATTTGGCAATGGCATCCGCGCCGAGATGGAGGGCTATGTCCGTCGCCCTGGCCTCGACAATGTCACGCTCTTCGGCAATGGCAGCTTCTCCGGCGGGCTGGTCAGCCGTCAGGGCACCGCGCAGATCTATGGCTTCATGGCCAATGCCTATTACGATTTCGATCTGACGTCGCTGGGCTCATTCTTCCGTTGGGTGCAGCCCTATGTCGGTATCGGTGTCGGCCTCGCCTATTCCGAGTATCGCAACATCTCGGTGGATGCCTTCGGCAGCCTGCGGACCAACATCGGTGGATCCGCGAGCACCGTGGGCTATCAGGCCATCGTCGGTGCCGCCGTGCCGATGGATTATGTCACCCCCGGCCTCGCCTTCACGGCCGAGTACCGTTATTTCGGCGCCGGCGCGCCGCGTCTTTCGGTGACGACCTCCACGATTCCCACGAACAATCAGCCGCCCTTCACGCTGACCAACCTGAACCGCAGCGTCAGCCCGGGCATCGGCAGCCACAACTTCACGGTCGGCTTCCGCTATGCCTTCAACACGCCCCAGGATGTGCCGGCGGCGGCCCCGGTCGCCCTGGGCTATGCGGTGCCGCAATTTGCCAGCCAGCCGCGCAGCGCGAATTTCGCGGTGTTCTTCCCGCTCAGCAATGCAAACCTCGACACCCCCGCCCGCGGCACGGTGGCGGAGGCGGCCCGGACGGCCCGCAATGCCGGGGCATCGGGCCTTGACGTGGTCGGTTCGGCCGATGGCGCCGACAATGCCAGCAACCGCTCGCTGGCGGCACGGCGCGCGCAGGCCGTGGTGGCCGAGCTGGTGCGTCAGGGCATCCCGCGCAATGCCATTTCGGTCTCCAGCACCGGCGGCGCAGGGCCGCAGGACCCGCAATCCCGCCGCGTCGACATCACGCTGCGCTGAACCAGGAACACCGTGATGAAGGCCGCCATCGTGACCGAGCAGGGCCTCGCCCTGCGTGATATTGCCATCCCAAAGCCCGGGCCGGAGCAGATCCTGGTCCGGCTGCGCGCCATTGGCCTGAACCGGGCCGATCTCGCCATCGCCGCGGGCCATGCCCATGGCGCCGTTGGCGGGCTGGGCGCCATTCCTGGCCTGGAGGCCGCCGGTGAGGTGGTGGAATGCGGCGCCGACGTGCCCGACCACATCAAGCCGGGCATGCGGGTGATGGGCGGCATGAATTCCAGTTATGCCGAATACACCGTCACCGATTGGGGCCGGGTGAACCCGGTGCCCGACACCAACATGTCATGGGAAGTGGCGGCGACCCTGCCGGTTGCGATGCAGACCATGCATGACGCCGTGGTGACCCATGGGCTGGCCGCGCCTGGGCATGCCGTCATGATCCAGGGTGCCAGCTCCGGCGTGGGGCTGATGGGCCTGCAGATCGCGAAGATGATGGGGGCCGCGGTGGTGGTCGGCAGCTCGACCAATCCGCTGAAGCGTGCGCGCCTGGGCGAATTTGGCGCGACCCTGGCGGTCGATACCAACGATCCCGCCTGGGTGAAGCAGGTGCTCGACGCGACCGATGGAAGGGGTGTCGATTCGGTGGTCGACATGATCAGTGGCCCCCTGGTCAGCCAGACGCTGGCGGCGACCCGGATCCTGGGGCGGATCGTCAATGTCGGCCGCCTGGGCGGTGCCCGCGTCGAGTTCGACTTCGACCTGCATGCCGCGCGCAGGATTTCCTATATCGGGGTCACCTTCCGCACCCGCAGCACCGAGGAGGTGCGCGAGATCGTGCGTCGGATGCGCGCCGATCTCTGGCCGGCGCTGGAGGCGGGGCAGCTCGCGCTGCCGATCGACCGCAGCTTCCATCTCGACGATGTGGTCGAGGCGCTGGCCCATATGAAGGCCAATGCGCATTTCGGGAAAATCGTGATGGTGACGGGCTGAGCCCGCAATCGCTCTGGGTGGCCCCCCCAGAGCGCCAATTGCCGGGCCAGGCAAAACTGGACACAAGCAGCCCTGACACAGTCAGGGCTGCTTGTGTCCAAGACTCCGACCTCAGGCCGCCAGCAGCCGGCGCAGCTTGCGCACCGCGCTGTCAGGCGTGGTGTAGACCGGCTTGCCGGTGATCGACGCGACCGCGGCCGCGCAATGCGCCAGGCTGAACTGCGCCAGGCAAATCGCATCACAATCGGCCAAGGACCGTGCCGCCTCCAGCACGAGATGGTCATGCAGGGCCACATCGCCCCGGTCCAGCGCCGCCAGCGCGCCCTCGGCCAGTGAGAGCTTCAAGGTGACATGGCCCGGAAACTCCGGCGGCATGGAGGCCAGGGTGGGCGCGAAGCTGGACAGCAGGCCCAGGCGGGTGTGCCCGGCCGCCGCATCCTCGATCATCGCCTCATTGGGCTTGAGAACCGGCATGGGCGACAGATCCCCAGCCACCGCCTCGATGCAGGGGCCGAAGGCGGAGCAGGTGAACAGGATGGCATCCGCCCCGGTGCCCGCGGCATAGCGCGACAGGGTCAGGAACCGCTCTGTCATCGCCGGCGTCAAGGAACCGGCCTCAGCCAGATCGGCCGCCAGGCTGGTGTCGAGCAGGTTCATCAGCCTGGCCTCGGGCCAGAGCCGGGCGAAGGCTTGCTCAACCGGCGGCGGGCTGTGCCGAAGGGCGTGGATCAGGGCGATGCGCATCAGGCCGGCCGGCAACGGCGGAGTGCCGAGGGAAACTCATTGCAGGCGGGAAACACAATCTCGTCCGGCCCACGCCTGCGGACCCGCAGCAGGTTGGGATTGCCGTCGCAGCCGAACCCGGCATCGGGCGGCGGCCGCCCCGCGAAGGCGCCACCGGCCGGCGTGGCCGGCACGAAGCGAAATTCCAGCCCATCGGGAATGAGCGCCACCGTTTCGATCAGCCGCTGCCGATAGGCCACATCGATGGCCGAGGCCCGCAGCACCACATCGCGCAGAAAAATCACGGTCGCGCCGCCCAGGCATTCCTGGCCGGCAATCTCGCCCGGCGGGAACTGGCCGCCAATCCAGCTGCCGAAAATCCACTCATGCGGCGGCGCTGGCCGCGTCTGCGCCAGGGCCGGCATGGCCAACAGGAGGGATGAGGTCAGAACACTACGGCGTCGCATATGGCGGCCCCCAAAAGAACAACCCGTCCCTGGTATGCCCCGCCGGGCGCTACAGCAAGGCCCCAAGGACCTGCCCGCCGCGCATCGGCGTGGCCACGCCGGTGGTGGAGGGATAGGAGAGCGGCAGCCCGCGGGTGACCCGCGCGGCCAGGACGGCGAAGCATTGCGCCTCCAGCGCGTCCCCGTTCCAGCCCGCCACCTCAACCCCGCGCACCGGCTCGGACAGCACGGCCGACAAGGCCTTCATGATGGCGGGGTTGCGCCGCCCGCCGCCGGTCACCAGCCATTGCAGGGGTGGTTCGGGGAAGTGGCGCGCGGCGATCGCGCAGCAGACGGCGGCGAAGGCCACCAGCGTGGCCGCTCCATCCTGCGGCGAGAGCATATCCGCCCCGGAATCCTTGAAGGCCTGGCAGAAATCCAGCCGGTCGAGCGATTTGGGCGGCGGCGCGGCGAGGTAGGGGTGCTGCATGAGCCGGCTGAGCACCGCGCCATCGGCGGTTCCGGCGCTGGCCAGCCTGCCATCCTTGTCGTAGCCCATGTTGATGGATTTGCGCGCCCAATCATCGAGCGGACCATTGGCCGGGCCGGTGTCGAAGGCCATCAGGCCGCCATCCGCGCCGAGATAGGTGACATTGCCGACCCCGCCCAGGTTCAGGATGGCCAGGGGCTTGGGCAGGCCGGCGGCGAGTGCGGCATGGGCGATGGGCACCAGCGGCGCACCCTGCCCGCCCGCGGCGACATCGGCCGATCGAAAGTCGAAGGCCACCGAAATGCCGGTCATCTGCGCCAGCAGCGCCGGGTCACCGACCTGCCAGGTGCGGCCCTCGGCGGGGCGGTGCAGGATGGTCTGGCCGTGGAAGCCCAGCAGCTCGGTATCCTCGCCCAGAATCTTCTGGGTCTCGGCCCGCACCTTCATCACCGCCTCGGCATGGCGCTCCGTCAGGCGGCGGACGACATCGCAGAGCCAGGGGTCCTCGGCATCCAGGCCAGGGGCGGCGTCGAGCAGCGCGCGCAGGTCCCGCCGAAGCTCAGGCGCATAGGGCAGCGTGAGCGAGGGCCCGAGTCGCGAGACCCGCTCGCCATCGGTCTCGACCCACGCGGCATCCACGCCATCCAGGCTCGTGCCGCTCATCAACCCGATCGTCTTCAATGTGCGGATGGCCAGCATGGCCGGTGTTTTCCCTGCTTCGATTGGCCGCACGCTGAAGCGGAAATTCGAGTCACTGCAAGAGCCGATTGATGGGGGCGTGACGGGGCGGCCGCGGCGGTTCATTCTCAGCCCATGACAGGTCTCTCAGGGCGCATCGCGCTGATCACGGGCGCCCAGCAGGGCATTGGTGCGGCATGCGCCTGGGCGATGGCCGAGGCCGGGGCGGATGTCGCGATCAACTGGCTCGACCATGAGCCGCTGGAGTTGGCGGACCGCATCCGCGGGTTGGGCCGCCGCTGCGTTCTGCTGCAGGGCGATGTGGCGACGGTGGCCGGTGGCCGGGCGCTGCATGCGGCGGCGGCGGCAGCCCTCGGCGTGCCCGATATCCTGGTCAACAATGCCGGCATCTTTCCCCGCTGCGACTTCCTCGAGATGGAGGAGGCGGAGTGGGACGCGGTGCTGGGCCTCAACCTCAAGGCCGGTGCCTTTCTGACGCAGGCCTTTGCGCGCGCGCTGGCGGGCAGGCCGGGTTCGGTGGTGAACCTCTCCTCCTCCGCGGTGCGAGGCGACCCGCGCGGGGTGCATTATTCCTCGAGCAAGAACGGGATCATCGGGCTGACGCGCGCCACGGCGCTGGCGCTGGCGCCGCTGGGCATCCGGGTGAACGCCATCGCCCCCGGCCTGACCGATACCGCCCAGCCACGCCACGGCAATACCGAGGCCGAGATCCAGCAGCGCGCGAAAAGCTTCCCGCTGGGCCGGATGGGCCAACCCTCCGAGATCGCCGAACTCGCCGTCTTCCTGGCCTCCGACAAGGCCGGCTTCGTCACGGGGCAGGTCTGGCACATCAATGGTGGGATGTATCTTGCGTAGTTTCGCCGGCGTCTTTCCCTATCTCGTCTCGCCCATCGCCGCCGATGGTGCCGTGCTGGAGGGCCCGCTGCGCGCCCTGGTCGAACATCTCATCGGTTGTGGTGTGCATGGGCTGACGCCGCTCGGCTCCACTGGCGAGTTCGCCTATCTCAACGCGCAGCAGCGGCGTGAGATCGTGCGCATCACCGTCGAGCAGGCCGCGGGCCGGGTGCCGGTGGTGGCGGGTGTCGCGGCCACCACCACGGCCGATGCCCAAGGCCAGGCGCGGGACTACGCGGAATTGGGCGTGGATGGCATCCTGGCGCTGATGGAGGCCTATTTCCCCATCGCCGAGGATGGGGTTCGCGCCTATTTCACCGCCATCGCGGATGCGACCGCGCTGCCGGTGGTGCTCTATACCAACCCGAATTTCCAGCGCAGCGACCTCTCGCTGCCGGTGATCGAGGCGCTGAGCCACCATCCCCGGATCGTGGCGATCAAGGATGCCTCGACCAATACCGGCCGGCTGCTGTCCATCCTGAACCGGGTGGGGGGGCGGATGGATGTCTTCGCGGCCTCGGCGCATATTCCGGCGGCCGTGATGCTGATCGGTGGCGTCGGCTGGATGGCGGGGCCGGCCTGCGTCATCCCCCGGCAATCGGTGAGGCTGTATGAGCTTTGCCGCGCCGGGGATTGGGCGGCGGCGCTGCCCCTGCAACGAAAACTCTGGCGCATCAACGAGCTCTTCGCGCAATACGCCCTGGCCGCCTGCATCAAGGGCGCGCTGGAATGGCAGGGTTTCGCGGTGGGAGACCCGCTGCCGCCACAGGCGCCGCTCTCGGCCACCGGCCGCGCCGCGGTGGCCGAGGCGCTGGCCGCCCTTGATGGCTGATGAGGACGAGGAGGAGGATGGCGCCCCCATCCCCGCCGGCACGCCGTTCTACATGACCCCCCAGGGCTATGCCGCGATCCAGGAGGAGCTGCGCGCCCTCTGGTATGATGAGCGCACGAAGGTGGTCGAGATCGTCTCCTGGGCCGCGGCACTGGGCGACCGTTCGGAGAATGCCGACTACCAATACGGCAAGCGCCGGCTGCGCGAGATCGACCGCCGGGTGCGTTTTCTCCGCAAGCGGGTGGACAATGCCCAGGTCGTGGACCCGGCGGCGCAGACCCGGCGCGACCGGGTGTTTTTCGGCGCCACCGTCACCTATGCCCGGGACCGCGTCCTGCCGCCGGCAGCCGGAGGCCAGGGGACTGCACCGGCCGCGCCGCAGGACAGCGAGACCACGGTGATGATCGTCGGCAGCGAGGAGGCGAATGCCGAGCAGGGCCGGATTTCATGGCTGGCGCCCATTGCCCGCGCGCTGCTGGGCAAGGGCGTGGGTGACGTGGCGCGCGTGGTCCTGCCAACGGGGGCCGAGGAGCTGGAGATCCTCGCCATCCATTATCCCCGATAGGCCGGGGATCAGCCGCCCCGCAGCATCCGCAGCAGCGCCGCATTGAGGGCATCGGGCGCCTCATACATCACCCAGTGGCCGGCGCCGGGAATCACCTCGCTCAGCAATTCCGGCCGCGCCGCGTGCAGCATCGCCAGACGCTCGGGGATATGCGGCCAGGCGACCTGGTCGAACTCGCCCCAGATCGCCCGCATCGGCGCCTTCACATGTGGCAGCTGGTCCTTCAGCGAGGAGCCGGAGGCGAAGCCGCGGCTTCGCAGCCGGGCATGCACCGTGTTCCAGTCCTGGATGCGCACCGCCTCGTCATCGATAGCCGCCGGGTCCTTCAGCATCAACGCGGCGAGGTTGAGGCGATGGGTGGCGACACGCTCCTCGCCCGTCTTGTCGCGGATCTTCAGCAACTCCACCGGCTGCCGCTGGAACCCCAGCGACGCGGCGCCGATGATGGTGTGGCTGCTGACATGCGCGCCCTCCATCGCCGCCAGATGGGTGCCGATATTGGCGCCGAAGGAGAAGCCCGCGAGGTCGTAATGCCTCGCAGGCCCCAGCAACCCGGCCAGGCTCGCGGCGAGGGCGGCGGCCACGCTGTGTGGCTCGGCCGGGCCGGGCGCCATGGCGCTTTCACCCAGACCCGGCATGTCGGCCGCCAGAACCGTGTATCGCTCGGCGAAGAAGGCGATGTTGCGGGAAAAGTGCCGCCATGACCCGGTGCCGCCATGCAGCAGCACCAGCACAGGGCCGGCACCCCAACGGTGCCAAACCAGTTCGCCCTCACCGCATGGCGTTGTCAGGCGGGTGGCGGTGCGGTGGAGATCGTCGAGCATCAGGTGTCTTTCATCGTTCGGGCACGGCGGGCTTCGCTGCGGGTGATCCAGGTGGTCGCGGCAAAGATGATGAGCGCCCCGGCGAGCGTGGTGTGGCTGGGCACCTCGGCGAAGATCAGGAAGCCAAAGCAGGCCGCCCAGATCAGGTCGAGGAATTTCAGCGGCTGGGCGGCCGAGATATCGGCCAGCGCAAAAGCCCTGGTCATCGCGAGATGGCCAAGCGAGCCCAGCAGGCCGCAGAGCACCAGCAGGAACCAAAGCCAGGCGCTGGGCCACTCCCACCCCGGAATGGCCAGGGGAAGGCTGAACACCGAGACGGTGATCGCCTGCCACACCACGATGACCTGCGGCGAATCGCGACGCGTCAGCGCCTTGGTGATGAGGAAGGACGCGGCGAAAAGCGGCGCCGAGGCCAGCATGATGAGATTATAGACGCCGCTTGTCCCCGCCAGGTTCGGCGCGACCACGACGATCACCCCCAGAAAACCGATGCCCGCCGCCACCCAGCGCTGCCACACCGAGCGTTCCTTCAGGAACACCACCGCGCCCAGCATGATGAAGATCGGCGTGGTGAAGCCCAGGGCCGTGAGATCGGCCAGCGGGATATGTGGCAATGCGGTGAACCACAGCGTCAGGCCCAGCGTGTGCACGATGCCGCGCCAGACCTGGCCGCCCAGCCCCTTCGGGCGATAACTGGCGATTCCCTCCCGCCAGATCAGCGGCCACATCACCACAAAACCCAGCAGATAGCGCAGGAACTGCGCCTGATAGACGTCCATCTGCAGGGTCGCCACGCGCATCACCGCGTTCAACGTCGTCAGGATCAGCCCGGCGAGGATGGCATAGGCCACGCCCTGCGCCGCGCCCGGCAGTCTGGCCAGCGGGTTCATCGCACGCAAATTGCGCCGCCCTCTGCCCTTGCGGAAGCCCCATCTGGCATTACCCTCCCACCGAACGCGCGGAGAGCCCCATGCCCGATACCAACATGCCCAATCTGAAATTCGGCATTGGCCAGCCCGTCCCCCGGCAGGAGGACCCGACGCTGCTGCAGGGCCAGGGGCGTTACACCGATGACCTCGCCCGCCCCGGTCAGGTCTATGCCGTGATGGTGCGCAGCCCCTATGCCCATGGCCTGATCCGCGGGATCGACACGGCGGCGGCGAAGGCGATGCCGGGCGTGCTGGGCGTCTATACCGCGGCCGACCTGGCGGGCTACGGCACCATGGGTTGCGTCCTGCCGCTGAAGAACAAGGACGGCAGCCCGATCCGCAACACCGCCCGCCCGCCGCTGGCGGCTGACCGCGTGCGCTTCGTCGGCGACCCGGTGGCCTTCGTGGTGGCCGAAAGCCGCATGGCCGCGCGCGACGCGGCGGAGGCGGTGGAGCTCGACATCGAGACGCTGCAGGCCGTGACCGAGGCTTCAGCCGCCGCCGCCGCGCCAGCGCTCTACGACGATATCCCCGACAATTGCGTGCTGGATTTCCACTTCGGCGACAGCGCCAAGGTCGCAGAAGCCTTCGCCGCCGCCGCGCATGTGACACGGCTGGACATCCGCAATTCCCGCATCGTGGTCTGCGCCATGGAGCCCCGCGCCGCGATCGGCGAATGGGAGGATGGGCGCTGGACGCTGCATGTCGGCAGCCAGGGCGTTTTTGGCCTGCGCGCGCAGATGGCCGGCATCATGGGCGTGCCGACCGCCGAGTTCCGGGTGATGACCGGCAATGTCGGCGGCAGCTTCGGCATGAAGGCCAGCGCCTATCCGGAATATGCCTGCCTGCTGCATGCCGCTAAGGCCCTGGGCCGGCCGGTGAAATGGACCGATGACCGCTCGGGAAGCTTTCTGTCGGATCAGCATGGCCGCGACCATGAGGTGACGGCCGAGCTAGCGTTGGACGGTCAGGGAAAATTCCTCGCCGTGCGGCTGACCAGCTTCGCCAATATGGGCGCCTATCTGGCGACTGTGGGCCCGCTGATGGGCACCGGCAATTTCGTCAAGAACGTGCAGAGCAACTACGCGACACCGCTGATCGAGGTGAACACGCGCTGCATGCTCACCAACACCACGCCGGTCTCGGCCTATCGCGGCGCCGGGCGGCCGGAGGGCAATTACTTCTTTGAGCGGCTGATCGAGACGGCGGCCAAGGAAATGGGCCGCGACGCGCTGGCGCTGCGCCGGCTCAACCACATCCCCGCCAGCGCCATGCCCTACAAGGCGGCCTCGGGCAGCGTCTATGATGGCGGTGAGTTCTCGGCGCTGCTGGACCAGGCCTTGGTCGCGGGCGATTTCGACGGCTTCCCGGCGCGCCGTGCCGAGGCGGCCGCGCGCGGAAAACTGCGCGGCATCGGCGTTGGCAATTTCCTCGAATGCACCGCGCCGCCCTCGAAGGAACAAGGCGAGCTGCGCTTCGAGAAGGACGGGTTGGTGACGATCATCACCGGCACGCTCGATTACGGCCAGGGGCATTGGAGCGCCTTCGCCCAGGTGCTGCACAGCACCCTCGGCGTGCCCTTCGAAAGCGTGCGGCTGATGCAGGGCGACAGCGATCTGCTGATCGCCGGCGGTGGCACCGGCGGTTCGAAATCGCTGATGGCCTCGGGGGCTGCGATCGTCGAGGCCTCGGCACTCGTCATCGAGAAGGGCCGCCCGCTGGCTGCCGAGGCGCTGGAAGCCTCGGTGGTGGATATCGAATTCGCCGCCGGGCAGTTCTCCATCGCCGGGACCGACCGGGCGATCGGCATCATGGAGTTGGCCGCGAAGAATCCCGGCGGGCTGGATGTGCGGCACGTCTTCGAGGAGGCGCCGCAGGCCTATCCCAATGGCTGCCACCTCTGCGAGGTCGAGGTCGACCCCGAGACCGGGATCGCCCAGGTCGTGTCCTACACCACCGTCAATGATTTCGGCGTGGTGGTGAACCCGCTGCTGGTCGAGGGCCAGGCGCAGGGCGGCATCGCCCAGGGCATCGGCCAGGCACTGTACGAGCGGGTGTCCTACAGCGAGGAAGGCCAGCCGCTCTCGGGCAGCTACATGGATTACTGCCTGCCGCGGGCGGATGACCTGCCCAATATCGGCTTCGCCAGCCGGCCGGTGCCGGCGACGACCAACCCGCTCGGCGCCAAGGGCTGCGGCGAAGCGGGCTGCGCGGGCTCGATGCCCGCGGTGATGAACGCGCTGTGCGACGCGCTGGGCGTCGCGCATATCGACATGCCGGCGACGCCGGAGGTGGTCTGGCGGGCGTTGCAGGCCAAGGCTGGGTAAGGGACGCTGGGGAGGCGCGTGTCGCATCCCCGATCAGGGATACGAGCGATTGGCCGCTCGCTACCGCAGCACCACCAGCGCCAGCGTCCCGCAAAGCAGCACCGCGGCAATGCTGGGCAGCAAAAGCCGCCAGATCGCCGCCGGCCTGGTGCCATCCGCCAGCAGCCCGCAGAGCATGGCTAAGCCCGAAGCCCCCATGCCCGCGCCGGCGCCCCCGCCGAAATTGTGCAGCCCGGCGACCAGGGCCGGCGGCAGCCCGGCCTCGTGGCCGAGTGCCACCTGCACCGGCATCAACGCGGCATTGCTGCCCACATTGGTGCCGGTGATGATGCCCGAGACCACCGCCATGGGCAGGATGGCATAGGGCGCGGCCGGGCCCAGCGCATGGGCAAGATCCTCCGCCAGCGCGGCCGCGATGCCGCTGCCGGCCAGCCAGCGCCCGAGCAGCACATAGAGGAACATCGCCAGCGCCGGCCGCGCCGCGCGGCGCAGGGCGGGCCTGGCCTCGCCAAGCCGGCCGAAACCCAGCATCAGCCCCGTCGCGACCAGCACCAGCACCACCGCGACATGGGTGATGGGGAAGGCCGGAAAGGCCTCGAAGGGCTTCCAGCCCGGCGGCTGCGGCCAGAGCCGCGCGCTGAGCAGGGCCGCGACCAGCAGCAGATAGGGCGCCGCCGCCCGCAGCGCGCGGCGCAGATCATCGGGCGGGTCCGCCCGCCACAGCGCCAGCGCCGCCACGATGCCCGAGGCGATGACGCCCGCGACCTCGAAGGGCCCCAGCGCATTGGCCAGCAGCAGCAGCCCGCCCAGCAGCGCGAGAAGGCCGAGCTGGACAAGTTTTTCCCGCCGATCAGGCGCGGCACCCGCCATCGCCATGAAACGCCAGAGCAGCGGCGCCAGCAGCAGCAGCCACAGGGCGGTGGGCCAGGCGGCGATGCGCGCCACCTCCTGCGGCGCCACGCCGGCGATGGCGCTGCCCAAGGCCGTGCCCGGCCCCAGCCCGCCCCATGGCACCAGGGTCAGCGCCTGCACGGCCAACGCGGCCGCCAGCGCGCCACGCACACCCATGGCGCGAAGCGCCGTCAGGGCGAAGACCGCGCCCACCGAAAAGCCGGTTACGGATTCCAGGAAGGCGCCGAGCGGCAGGCTCACCGCGAAAATCCGCGCGGCGCTGAGCGGGCGTGCCTCGGCCGCACCCGGCGCCGAGACGGCGGCGTGGAAGAGCAGCCCGCCCGCCACCACCGCCACCGGCTGCATGGCCAGGAAGCCGGCCAGTAGGCTCTCGCGGACGAGAAATCCCGGCAGCCCCGCCACCTGCAGGACGAGCAGCGCCGGCAGGCTGGCCAGCAGCGCGCCGCCGCAGGCCGCAATCGGCGTGACCCGGCCGCTGGCCAGCAATCCCAGCAGCACAAGCAGCGGGGCGAGTTCCAGCAGGATCACGCCCGCGCCTCCGCCACCGTGATGATGACGGCGCCGAGCAGGATGAAGCCGGCACCGAGAAAGGCCCAGGCGTCCGGCACCTCGGCATGGATCAGCCAGCCCAGCGCGCCGATGATGATCAGCCGCAGATACTGGAAGGGCGCGACAGCGCTGGCCTCGCCCGCCCGCAGGGCCTCGGTCACCAGCAGGATGATGGCGGGGCAGATGGTGGCGAAAGCCAGCAGCCAGAGCACGTCGCCCAGCCCCAGCGGTTGCCAGGCCAGCGCGGCGAAGGGCGCCGCCAGCAGCACCGTCACCACCGCCAGCCAGGCCAGAATGGTGGGCGTGCCATCCGTGCTGGTCAGCCGGCGCGTGGTCAGCGTGATGCCGCACCAGGCCAGCGCCGCGGCGATGGCGATGGCGGCCCCGGGCAGCGAGACCTCGGCACCCGGCCGCAGCATCACCGCGACACCCGCGAAGCCCGCCAGCGTGCCGGCCCAGCGCGCGAGCCCCACGCGCTCACCCAGCAGGGGCTGCGCCAGCAGCGTGGTGAACATCACATTGGTGAAGGAAAGGACGGTGGCGGTGGCGAGGTCGAGATAGGCGAAGGACCAGTAATAGAGCCCCCAGGTCAGCGCCGAGCAGGCGCCGCGCAGCACATGCAGCGGCGCGCGGCTCGTGGCGAAAAGTGCCGGCCCGCGCGCCACCAGGAAGGGCAAGGTCCAGACCACCTGCCCCAGGGCGCGGGCCATCACCTGGGTCTCGATGGGGATGCCGCGGGCGATCATCTCGCGCACCAGCAAGGCCTCGAAGGCGAAGATGCAGGCCGCTCCAGCCATGAAGCCGGCGCCGCGGAGATTGCCGGAGCGATTCATCGCGGCAGTCTGCATGCCGCAGCTGGATTTCGCCCTCCCCTTGCGCGCATGGCGGGGATGCATTGCACTCGCGCGATGGAACCTTTGTTGATCTGGGGCGCGGGGGGCATCGGCGCCACCGTGGGCGCCTTTCTCGAACGCGCCGGCCAGCCCTGCCTGCTGGTCGATGTCGACGAGGCGCATGTGGCCGCGATGAACGCCGCCGGGCTGCTGGTCGAGGGCCCCGTCGCGCAATTTCACGTGCCCGTGCACGCGGCCCTGCCCGGTGAGGTGCGGGGCGTCTTCTCCCGCGCGCTGCTCTGCGTGAAGGGCCAGCACACCGAGGAAGCCTGCCGGCAGATGGTGCCGCATCTGGCAGCCGATGGCTTTGCCGCCTCGTTCCAGAACGGGCTTTGCGAAAGGCTGATGGCGCCTGTGCTGGGCGAGGCGCGGGTGATCGGCGCCTTCGTCAATTTCGGCGCGGATTGGCAGGCGCCGGGGCGCGTCATGCTGGGCAATCGCGGCGCGGTGGTGCTGGGCGAGGTGGATGGCGCCATGACGCCCCGCCTGGCGGCGCTGCACGAGACCATGCGGCTGTTCGAGCCCGACGCGATCATGACCCCTGAGATCTTCGCCTTTCTCTGGGGCAAGCTCTGCTATTCCAGCTATCTCTTCGCCCAGGCGCTGGCCGAGCGCGGCATCGCCGAGACGCTGGCCCGGCCGGAGCTGCTGGGGCTGTGGCGGCGCCTCGCCGGCGAGGTGCTGGCGGTGGCGGCGGCGGAGGGTGTCACGCCGCTCGGCTTCAACGGTTTCGTCCCGGCCGCCTTCGGCCCCGCGGGCGGTGAGGCCGCGGCGCGCGCCTCGATCGCCGACATGGTCGCCTTCAACGCCGCCTCGGCCAAATCCCATAGCGGGGTGTGGCGCGACATCTGGGTCCGGGGCCGCGTCTCGGCCGCGCGGGCGCAAATCCTTCCGGTGGCGGAAATCGGTGCTGGCCATGGCATTCCCTGCCCCACCCTGATCCGCCTGGTGGCGATGATCGGCGAATGCGAGACCAGCGCGCGCCCGATGTCCGACGACAATCTTCTGGAACTGGCAGCATGAACCTTCGCTTCGACAACAAGATCGTCGCCGTGACCGGCGCCGGCCATGGCTTCGGCCGCGCCACGGCGGAGCTTTTCCTCAGCCTGGGCGCCATCGTGCACAGCACCGACCTGCGCGGCGAGGACCTGCCCGGCCATGGCCACGCCGCCGACCTGACGGCGCCGGGCGAGGCCGCGCGCTGGGTGGCGGCGATCGGCCGGCCGGTCGACGTGCTGGTCAGCAATGCCGGCGGCGTGCGCGGCCAGGTCATGCGGCCGCTGGAGGAGGTGCCGGAGGCGGATTGGCACGCCATCATCGACATCAACCTGCATGCGCATTTTCTGCTGGCAAAGGCGGTGGCGCCGGGAATGAAGGCGGCGAAGTCCGGACGGATCGTGACGATTTCCTCAGGTGCCGGGCTGCAGCCCAGCCGCACCGGCATCCAGGCCTATACCAGCGCCAAGCACGGGCTGATCGGGCTGACGCGGCAGCTCGCGCATGAGCTGGGGCCGCATGGCATCACCGCCAATTCGGTGGCGCCGGGGCTGATGCTGACCAACCCGGCCTCGACCGCGCAATGGGAGGCCTATGGGCCCGAGGGCCAGGCCAGGGTGATGGGCAGCATCGCCGCGCGCCGGCTGGGCGTGGCCAGCGACATCGCCAATGCGGTGCTGTTCCTGGCCAGCCCGCTGGCCAGCTACGTCAATGGCCAGGTGCTGGTGGTGGATGGCGGGAAATAACGCTCAGCGCGGATAGGGACACCCCTGCGCATGGGTATAAACCGCATAAAGCCCTTGCGCCGCCGCCATGAACAGCCGGTTCCGGTGCCGCCCGCCAAAGGCCACGTTGGCGCAGCGCTCGGGCAGGCTGATATGGCCGATCGGCGCGCCGGCCTTGTTGAAGACCCGCACCCCATCCCATTCATCACTGCCCATGCCCCAGCCGCACCAGAGATTGCCGTCGATATCGACGCGGAACCCGTCCGGCGTCTCGCCGGGCGCGCACTTGATGAAGACACGCGGTGCGGCCAGCGTGGTGCCGCGCACGTCGCAGACCAGGAATTCCCGCGGCTCGGCGCGTGAGGCGACGATATAGAGCTTCGATTCATCGGGGCTGAAGGCCAGGCCATTGGGGCCGGGAATGCCCTCGGCCACCAGCGTCACCTCGCCGCTTTGGCCATCGATGCGATAGACATTGCCAGGCAATTCGGGATCGGCCTTCTCGCCCTCGTAATAGCCGGCGATGCCGAAGGGCGGGTCGGTGAACCAGATGCTGCCATCGCTCTTCACCACCACATCATTGGGCGAATTCAGCCGCTTGCCGCGGAAATGCGTCACGAGATCGGTGATCGTGCCGTCATGCTCGGTGCGGCTGATGCAGCGGCCGCCATGCTCGGCGGAGATCAGCCGCCCCTCGCGGTCCCGGGTATGGCCATTGGCCTGGCGCGACGGCTTGCGGAAATGGGTCACCGCGCCGGTTTCCTCATCCCAGCGTAGGATGCGATTGTTGGGGATGTCGCTCCAGAGCAGGCAGCGTTGGTCGCCGAACCAGACCGGCCCCTCGCCCCAGCGCGTGCCGGTATAAAGCCGTTCCACCGCCGAGAGCGCGATATGGTAGGCCCGGAAGCTCGGGTCGAGCACGCGGATCGCCGGATCGGGATAGCGCGCGCTGGGGGTCCAGGTCATCGGTGTTTCCTTGCGACGGTGATTTGGGCCATGCTTGCGCCATGCATATCGCTCCGCAAGGCGCCGCCGCCGTCCCAGACAGCCAATATGTCAATTTCTTTACGGTGGACCCGTGGGGCGCCGCCATGGCAGGGCTCTACCTGCCGCCGGCGCTGTGCGACCATCTGGCGCCGCATTTCGCGGCGCTCGGCGCGCTGGTGGGCGGCGCGCTGGATGAGGAGGCCGCATTGGCCGACCGCAACCCGCCCGTGCTGCACCACCGCAACCGCCGCGGCGAGGACCGCCAGCACATCGCCTACCACCCGGCCTATCTCAGCATGACCCGCCGTGCCTTCGCCGATTACGGTTTCGCGGCGATGAGCCATCGGCCGGGCGTGCTGGGCTGGCCCTCGCCCATGCCGCCGGCGGCGAAATACGCGCTGACCTACCTTTTCGTGCAGAGCGAATTCGGCCTGATGTGTCCGGTCAACATGACCGACAGCCTGGCCCGCACGCTGCGCCGCTTCGGCGCGCCTGATCTGGTCGCGCGCTACCTGCCGGCGCTGACCAGCACGGACATGGACACCCTCCGCCAGGGTGCGATGTTCATGACCGAGCAGGGCGCGGGCAGCGACATCTCCGCGACCACGGTCGTGGCCGAGCCCGCGGCGGATGGAAGCTGGCGGCTGAGCGGCGAGAAATGGTTCTGCTCCAACCCCGATGCCGGGCTGGCGCTTGTCCTGGCCAGGCGCCGGGTGGGCGGTGACATCGATGCCCCCGGGCTGCGCGGGGTCTCGCTGTTCCTGCTGCCGCGCGAGCTGCCCGATGGCACGCCGAACAGCTACCGGATCGTCCGGCTGAAGGACAAGCTGGGCACCCGCAGCATGGCCTCGGGCGAGATTTCGCTGGCCGGCGCCACGGCCTGGCTGATCGGCGAGCCTGATGCAGGGTTCAAGCAGATGGCCGACATGGTGAATTCATCGCGCCTGTCCAATGGCGTGCGGGCGGCGGGGATGATGCGCAGGGCCTGCGCCGAGGCGATCTACATCGCGCAGCGCCGGGTGGCCTTCGGCAAGCGGCTGGTCGAGATGCCACTGATGCGCCGGCAACTCGTCAAGATGATCATGCCGGCCGAGCAGGCGCGCAGCATGATGTTCCAGACCGCTGACGCCATGGCGCGCGCCGATGCGGGTGACGAGGGGGCAAGGAAGCTGCTCCGCATCCTCACCCCGCTGATCAAGTTCCGCGCCTGCCGCGACGCCCGCCGGGTCACCGGCGATGCGATGGAGGTGCGCGGCGGCTGCGGCTACATCGAGGATTTCGGCGATGCCCGGCTGGTGCGGGACAGCCATCTCGGATCGATCTGGGAAGGCACCTCGAACATCGTGGCGCTGGATGTATTGCGGGCGGCGGAGCGCGAGGGCGCCTTGCCGGTGCTGAGCGCCCATGTCGCCGGCCTGCTGGGCAATGTGCGGCCGGACTTGCATGCCGCGCTGGCGCGCGCGCAGGGGCTGGTTCAGGCCGCACTCGGCAACCCGGCCCTGGCCCGGCAGGCCGCCAGCGCGATGTATCACGTCACCACGGCGGCGGCGCTGCATTGGGAGGGCGAGAGGCTCCCCTGCCCCGCCCGCGCCGCCTTGGCGGAGCTTGTGCTCCACCATCGCCTGTCGCCGCGCGACCCGCTCGCCATGCGCGACGACACCGCGCTCGAAGATACGGTTCTGGCGATGTTCTGAGCCGCGCTACGGCGCGGCCGCTATCCCAGGTAAGCCTTGGTCCAGGCATCGTGATCGGCGCCACGGCTGGCCATCCTGGCCAGCGATGCCGGCGCCGTGCCGGTGATCTGGGAAGGATTGGCCCCCTCGCGCAGCGCCTTGAGCGTGGCGTGGACCGCCTGGATCGCGGCCTGGATCGGCAGGTGGCCCTGCAGGGCGATGCGCACGCCGCGGCTGGCGAGATAGTCGCGGTCGGCGATGGCCGGCGTGAGCGTGCCCAGGATCAGCGGCAGCGTCGCCACCCCGGCCAGGGCGTCGAGCTCCGCGCGGGTGGTGACGCCGGTCAGGAACAGGCCATCCGCACCCGTCCCGCAATAGGCCCGCGCGCGGAACAGCGCGTCGTCGAGCCCGGTGATCGAGGTGGCGCCGGTGCGGGCGAGAATGCCGAGCGAGGGGTCGACCCGCGCATCGAGCGCGGCGCGGATCTTGCCGACACCTTCCTCGATGCTGATGAGACGGGGCTTTTCATGCCCAAAGGCCCGCGGCAGCTCGGTGTCCTCGATCGACAGCGCACTGACGCCCGCGACCTCCAGCTCCTCCACCGTGCGCATCACGTTCAGCGCATTGCCGTAGCCATGATCGGCATCGACCACCAGCGGCAGGCCGCAGGCGCGGTTGATGCGCAGCGCCTGCTCGGCGAATTCCGTGAGGGTGAGGGTGATGAGGTCGGGCGCCGCCAGCACGGTGAGCGAGGCGACGGAGCCCGCGAACATGCCCAGTTCGAAGCCGAGATCCTCGGCAATCCGACCCGTCAGCGGGTCATGGACCGAGGCCGGGTGAATGCAGGCCTTTCCCGCCAGGACCGCCCGGGCCGCCTCGCGCCGCTTCTGCCACTTCATCGCCTGCCCTCCCCATATGGACGGGTCATGATGGCGCGCATAGCGTGGCGGGGAAACACGGAGGGGCACCATGAGCGACAAATTTCATCGCAACGAGGCGGGTGAAGAAAAATACCTGGTGCTGCATGAGTTCATCAAGGAAGCGCGCAAGAAGCTGAACCACAACACCTGGGACTACCTCGTGGGTGCGACCGAGAGCGAGACCACGCTGGCGCGCAACCGCATGGCGCTCGACACGGTGGCCCTGCGGCCGCGGGTGCTGGGCGATGTCAGCCATGTCGATGCCAGCGTCGATTTCTACGGCCATCGCATCAGGCTGCCGGTGATCCTGGCGCCGGTGGGTTCGCTGGAATCCTTCGAGGCCGGCGGCGGTGCCTCGGTCGCCCGGGGTGCCGGGGCCTTCGGCGTGCCGTTCATGCTGAGCAGCGTGAGCCAGCCCGGGATCGAGGAAACCGCGGCCGCGGCGACGGGGCCGAAGGTTTTCCAGCTCTATGTCCGTGGCGATCATGACTGGCAGGATGCGATCGCCCGCAGGGTGATCGCCGCGGGCTACGACGCCTTCGCGATCACGGTCGACACCGCGCATTACTCGCGGCGCGAGCGCGATATCTCCAAGCGCTTCGTGAAGACCTGGCGCGCGGCCAATACAGGCATGGATATCCAGGCGGCGCTGTCCTGGGATGACATCAAGCGCTTCCATGACAAGCACAGGATACCGCTGATCCTGAAGGGGATCGGCACTGGCGAGGATGCCGAGATCGCCATGCGGCATGGCATCGAGGTGGTCTATGTCTCCAACCATGGCGGGCGGCAGCTGGACCATGGGCGCGGCAGCCTCGATGTGCTGCCCGAGGTGGTGCAGGCGGTGGCCGGGCGCGCCAAGGTGATGGTGGATGGCAGCGTCAGCCGCGGAACCGACATCGTGAAGGCGATCGCGCTCGGTGCCGACTGGGTGGGGATCGGCCGGCTGTATCTTTACGCCTTGGCGGCCGACGGCGCCGCCGGCGTGACACGGCTGCTGGAGATCCTGGAGGATGAGGTGGTGAAGGCGCTGGGCCTGACGGGGGTGAATTCCTTCGCCGAGCTCAACCGCAGCCATGTCCATGCCGGCGCGCCGCCGGTGGTCTTTCCCAATGTCCACAGCGCCTTTCCGCTGTTGAAGGAGGGCTACTGATCAGATCGGCAGGAAGCCCTGGACGAGGCTGCCCGACAGCAGCCTCCAGCCATCAACCAGGACGAAGAAGATCAGCTTGAAGGGAAGTGCGACCACCGAGGGCGGCAGCATCATCATGCCCAGCGACATCAGCAGCGACGCCACGACCATGTCGATGACGAGGAAGGGGAGGAAGATGATGAAGCCGATCTCGAAGGCGCGCTTCAATTCGCTGACCAGGAAGGCGGGCATCAGGGCGCGATAGGGTGCCTCGGCCGGCGCGGATTGCGGCAATTGCGCCATGCTGAGGAAGAGGTTGAGATCCACCTCGCGCACCTGGGCGGCCATGAAGCGGCGGAACGGCTCGGCGGCCGCGGCGATACCATCCATGGGTTCCAGGCGGCCATCATTCATCGGCAGGATGCCGGCGACCCAGGCGGCCTCGAACACCGGTTGCATCACGAAGAAGGTGAGGAACAGCGCCAGGCCGATCAGGACCGGGTTCGGCGGCACGCCCTGCGCGCCGAGGGCGCTGCGCAGCAGGGCCAGCACGATGACGATCCGGGTGAAGGCGGTGGCCATCACCAGCAGCGATGGCGCCAGCGACAACAGCCCCACCAGCGCGGCCAGTTGCAGCAGCTTGCCGCTCACACCGGGCTGGCTGCCCCCCATGTCGATGGAGACGGATTGCGCCGCAACCGGCCCCGCCAGCAGCATGCCGATGATGATCAATGCGCGCATCATGGCGGCGGCAGCCAACCCAGCAGCGTTTCACCCTGCGGCCCTGCGACCAGCAGCACCTCGCGGCCATCGACACGCAGCACCATGACACGCCGCTTCGCATCCAGCGGCAGGCTGGCCTGAAGCCCAAGCCGCCCCTGGGGGTTTGCGGCAGCGGCCAGTCCCGTCCGGCGGGCCAGGCGGGCGAGCAGCCAGGCCAGGCCGAGCACGGCGATGAGCGCGCCCACGGCCTGCAGCAGTGGCAGAACCAATTCCATGGTCATTCGCCGGGCAGGATGATGGCCAGCGCCTCCACCTCCCGCATCAGCGAGAGCATTGCAGGGCGCATCATGCGGGCGGCATGGTCGGGCAGGCCATCCAGCGCCTGGCAGATGGCGGCGGCGTCCTGCTCAAGCCCTGCGAGATCGATGTCGCGCCCTCCCTCCACCAGGGCGCGGGCCATGGCCAGGGTACCCCGCAATGCCTCGATGCTGGCGAGTGCGGCGAGGCTGGGCATCGATTGCGCCCCGTCCGGCAGCATCGCGGGGTCGAGGCTGACGCCATCGAGGCGAATGGTTGGGGGGGGCTTCGGCATGGGCACATTTTGCCGGGCAAAAACTTGCCATTGGGTTAACGCGAGGCCCGCAGGAAGCCGGCGCCGGTCAATCCCTGCGCTTCATTTTGTTTTAAGGCTTCAGGGCCAAACTGCACGCATGGACACCGCCTCGAACGGCCCGATCTCCCTGGCAGAACGCCGCCTCGCCTGGCTGGACCGCCGGCAACGCGTCCTGGCCGAGAATGTGGCCAATGCCGATACGCCGCGCTACCAGCCGCGGGACGTGGCGCCCTTCGCACGCCTGCTGGCCGATGCCGCCGGGCCTGATCTGGCCATCAGCCATGCACGCCATCTCGCCCCGAAAGGCGCTGGGCTGCGCGCCCGGGCGGATCGATCGGCGATCGAGCGCACGCCCAACGGCAATGCCGTCTCCCTCGACGAGCAGGCCCTTCGCATCGCCGAGACCGACAGCCAGCACAGCCTGGCCATGAGCCTGCACCGAAAATACCTGGCGCTGTTCCGCACGGCGCTGGGCCGCAACAGCTAGGAGCTCTCGCATGGACCTCGATCGCGCACTCAGCATCTCCGCAGCAGGCATGGCGGCGCAATCCGCCCGGCTGCGGGTGGTGGCCGAGAACATCGCCAACCGCGACAGCACCGGCCAGGCACCGGGCGCGGAGCCCTATCGTCGCAAGACCATCACCTTCGACAACCGGCTGGACCGCGCCATGGGCGCCCGCATGGTTCAGGTCGCCCGCGTGGGCGAGGCTCAGGGCGAGTTTCCGGAGGAATACGATCCGGGCCACCCCGCCGCCGATGCGCGCGGCTATATCCGCCGCCCCAATGTCGACAGCCTGATCGAAAGCATGGACATGCGTGAGGCGCAGCGCAGCTACAGCGCCAATCTCGCTGTTCTTGAAACGACCCGTGGCATGCTGAGCCGCGCGATCGAGGCGCTGCGCTGATGCCCGCGCCCATCCTCGCCGCCACCGGCGCCGCGGCGGCCTATCGTGCGGCGCAGGGCATGGCGGCCGGCGCGAGCGAGGGCTTCGGCGCCGCGCTGCAACGCGCCGTGGAAGGCGTGGTCCAGGTCCAACGCAGCGCCGATGCCGCCTCCACCCAGGCGCTCCAGGGCCAGGGCAGCGTGACGGATGTGGTGCTGGCGGTATCCCGCGCCGAACTCGCGCTGCAGACCGCGACCACCCTGCGCGACCGTGTGGTGACCGCCTATCAGGAGGTGATGCGCATGCCGATCTGAGCCTGCATTCGCACGCCCGCCCCGTCCAAACCCACAGGAGGTGGAACCATGCTGGAGGAACCGGCGGCGCAGGCCATGCGCCATGCCATCTGGGTCTGCCTGCAACTCGGCGGGCCGCCGCTTTTCGCGATGCTGGCCGTGGGCGTGGTGATCTCCCTCATCCAGACCCTGACCCAGATTCAGGAAAGCACCGTGGCCTTCCTGCCCAAGATCGCGGTGATGGGCGGCATTCTTTTGTGGCTTGGGCCCTTCATGGGGCAGGTGCTGCAGGCCTGGGGCCTGCAACTCTTTGACCAGATCGTGGCACTGGGCGGAAGCCGTTGAGAGTGGTTTCGGAATGACCTCCGATGATCTGGCTTTTCTCGCCAGCCTCCCGGCCCTGGCCTTCCAGGCCAGCCTGGTCTTTTGCCGGATGGCGGCCGCCACCATGCTGCTGCCGGGCCTGGGCGAACAGGAAGTGCCGGCCAATGTCAGGCTGGCCCTTGCACTGATGATCACGTTTCTGCTGCTGCCGCTGCTCGCGCCGCTGCTGCCCCCGCCGCCCGAGGCGGTGCTCGAACTCTTCCGGCTCATCCTCATCGAGATCGCGGTGGGGCTCTGGCTGGGGAGCCTGGCGCGGCTGCTGACCAGCACCCTGGCGCAGGCGGGGCAGGTGATCGGCACGATGATGGGCCTGACCACGCCGCTGCAGGGCGACATGGTGCTGGGCGCGCAGGGCACGCCGCTGGGGCGGCTTTTCGGCTTCGCGGCGACGGTGCTGATTCTCGCGACCGGGCTTTATGCGCTGCCGCTGGCTGCCCTGCTGCACAGCTATACCGTGCTGCCGCCCGGCGGCGCCCTCCCCGGGGGCATCGCGGCCGAGGCCATGGCGGGCATGGTGGCGCACAGCTTCTCGCTGGCGTTGCGGCTGGCCGCGCCCTTCATCCTGGCCGGCGTGCTGTTCAATCTGGGCCTGGGGCTGGTGGCGCGGGTCGCGCCGCAGATCCAGATCTTCGTCATCGCGGCGCCGGCGCAGATCCTGGCCGGCTTCGGTCTTCTCATCCTGCTGCTGCCGGCCATCCTGCAGATGTGGCAGGGCGCGATGGCGGTGGGCTTCAACACCCTGCCCGGCGCGCCCTGAGCCGTGGCCGAGGAGGATAAATCGCAAAAAACCGAGGCGCCGTCCTTCCGGCGCCTGCAGCGGGCACGCCAGCAGGGCCAGGTCGCCCTCAGCAAGGAGGCCGTGGCCTTCGGCGCATTATCCGCCGCAGCCCTGGCGCTGGTGATGGTGCTGCCAGGCGCGCTTCAGGACGGGCTGCTGGCGCTGCGCGGCGTTCTGGCCAGCAGCCACACCATGACCGCATCCTCGGCAGCGGGGGCCTTCCTGATGGTTTTTCTGCGAATATGCCTGCCGGTGATCGGTTGTGCGGCCCTGGGGGCTGTGGCGGCCACGATGCTGCAGACCCGCGGCCTGGTGACGCTCAGCCTGCTGGCGCCGAAGCTCGACCGGCTGAACCCCTGGACCGCCGCCAAGCGCATGGTCGGGGCCGAGCATCTGGCCGAGACCGGTCGCAGCCTGCTGAAGATCATCATCGTGGGCGCGGCCATCGCCTTCGTTGCCGGCGATGTGGCAGGCCTGACCGCGAGCCTGCAGGCGAATGAGGCGGAGCTGCTGTCGGCCATGGGTTCGGCCACGCGGCGGCTTCTCATGGTGGCGCTGGCGGCCTTCGCCCTGCTGGCGGCGGCTGATGTGCTGATCAGCCGCCGTCGCCACCTCCGCCAGCTCCGCATGTCCCGTCAGGACATCAAGGAGGAGATGAAGGAGAGCGACGGCGACCCCATGATCCGCGCCAGGATGCGGCAATTGCGCGAGACGCTGGGCCGGCAGCGGATGATGGCTGCGGTGCCGACCGCCACCGTGGTGATCACCAACCCGACGCATTACGCGGTGGCCCTGCGCTATGTGCCGGAGGAATCTGCCGCCCCCAGGGTCGTGGCCAAGGGCGTGGATCGCGTCGCCGAACGTATCCGCGAGGCCGCGCGGGAGGCAGGGGTGCCGTTGCTGCCGAACCCGCCCCTGGCCCGGGCCTTGTGGAAATTGGACGTGGACACGGAAATCCCTCCGGAGCATTGGGAAGCGGTGGCCGAAATCATCGCCTTCGTGATGCGCCCCCGCGGCGCCCAGCCCCGCGCATGACGCGCCACGGTCGACACGACTGGCAGGCCGGGGCGGTGGCCATGCTGGCGGCCTGGCCGGAACCGGCGGCGCTGCTGGACCGGCGGGGAAGGCTGATCGCGCTCAACCCGCTGGGCCGGTCTTTGCTGAGCCCGGGATTGCCGCTGCGCGCCGGGGATGAGGCCCGATTGTGGTTTCCTGCGGCGGAACAGGCTGGCTTTCAGGCGGCGATCTCACAGGGCAGCGGGCGCCTCACCCTCACGCTGACCGGCCCCCTGGAGGCCCCGCGGATGGTGTCCGCGGTGCTGCAGCGGGTGGAGGCTGAGACACTTCTCTTGTGCCTCCGACGCAGCCTGCCCCAGGGCCAGGAGGATCGCCTGGCATTGCTGGGCCGCATGGCCGGCGGCGTGGCGCATGATTTCAACAATCTGCTGAGCATCGTCATGGGCGCCAGCGCCGCCGCCGCCGGCGCGAGCGGTCCGGAGGCGCTGGCGCGTGAACTGGCCACGGTCGATGCTGCCGCGGAACGTGGCGCGGGGCTGGTGCGTCAGTTGCTCGCCTTTTCGCGGCAGCAGGTCATGGCGCCACGAATCCTGGCGCTGAACGAGACGGTGGGCGCGATCGGCATGCTGCTGCCGCGGCTGCTGGGGCAGGGCGTTGGGTTGGAACTGGCCCTGGAGGAGCCGGGCAGGACCGTGCTGGCCGACCCCACGCAGCTCGACCAGGTCATTGTCAACCTCGTCGCCAATGCGCGCGATGCGATTCGCCAATCCGGCAGGGGGGGCCGCATCCTTCTGGCAACCGGCCGCAGGGTGGTGCTGCAGAGGGATGGCGAGGCGGGAATTCCCCCCGGCCGATACGCCACGATCATTGTCGAGGATGACGGGCCCGGCATCCCGGCCGCCATGCTCCCCCGCATCTTCGAGCCATTCTTCACCACCAAGATCGACCAGGGCGGCACGGGGCTGGGCCTGGCCATGGTCCAGGGCATCGTGGCGCAGAGCGGTGGCCATATCCTGGCCGAGGCGGTGGCGTCAGGCGGCAGCCGCTTCACCATCCTGCTGCCGCGACATGAGGGCGAGGTGCCGAAAGCGTCGCCCCCCGCCGAGCCGGCCGCGGCCCCACCGGCCACAATCCTGCTGGCCGAGGATGAGCCGGCCCTGCTGCGCCTGGGAAGCGCCAGCCTGTCCGAGCAAGGCCATCATGTCCTGCCCGCCGAAGACGCCTATGCGGCGATGGAGCTGCTCGAAGCAGGCGCGCGTCCGGATCTGCTGATCTCCGACGTTTCGATGCCGGGGATGGATGGTGTGGCGCTCGCCCGCGCCGCCCGCGCGCTTCATCCTGGCCTGCCGGTGCTGCTGCTGTCGGGTTACGCCGCGGCGACGCTGGCCGTCGATCTGACAGTCGAGGGCTGGCACTTTCTCGCCAAGCCTTGCCGTGCCGAGGCGCTTCACGCCGCCGTCGCCGCCGCGCTTGCCAAGCCGGCCTGAAAAGAACATTATCAGAACAAGGTCGATTCAGGCTTTATTCACTTGGCTGTGACGCGGCCCATGCTTAGGGTTGTCAAGGCGAGTGCGAGAGCTGAATTGCGCGCCAGAGTTGCAAGCCAAAAAGGGGTTTCGGGCATGGACAAGGGTAAGGCGCTCGAAGCAGCGCTCAGCCAGATCGAGCGTTCCTTCGGGAAGGGCTCGATCATGCGGATGGGCTCGAAGAGCCTGATCGAGGATATCGAGATCATTTCGACCGGCTCGCTGGGTCTGGACATTGGTCTTGGTATCGGCGGCTTGCCCAAGGGGCGCATCGTTGAAATCTACGGGCCGGAAAGCTCGGGCAAGACCACGCTGGCGCTGCATGTCATCGCCGAAGCGCAGCGGGCCGGCGGGACTTGTGCCTTCATCGATGCCGAGCACGCGCTCGACCCGGGCTACGCCCGGAAGCTCGGTGTGAATGTCGATGACCTCCTGATCAGCCAGCCCGACGCCGGCGAGCAGGCCCTGGAAATCGCCGACACCCTCGTCCGCTCAGGTGCCATCGATGTGCTGGTGGTCGATTCGGTCGCCGCCCTTGTTCCCAAGGCCGAACTCGAAGGCGAGATGGGCGATACCCATGTTGGCCTGCATGCCCGGCTGATGTCGCAGGCATTGCGGAAGCTGACCGGCAACATCAGCCGCTCGGGCTGCCTGCTGGTCTTCCTGAACCAGATCCGCCTGAAGATCGGCGTGATGTTCGGCAACCCGGAAACGACGACCGGCGGCAATGCGCTGAAATTCTACGCCTCGGTCCGCCTGGAAATCCGCCGCACCGGCGCGATCAAGGAGCGCGAGGAGGTTGTCGGCAACGCCACCCGCGTGAAGGTCGTGAAGAACAAGATGGCGCCGCCTTTCCGCCAGGTCGAGTTCGACATCATGTATGGCGAGGGTATTTCGAAGGTGGGCGAGCTGATCGATCTCGGCGTGAAGGCCGGCGTGGTCGAAAAGTCGGGCGCCTGGTTCAGCGCCGAGGGCCAGCGGATCGGCCAGGGACGCGAGAACGCCAAGCAGTTCCTGCGGGATAATCCCGCGGTTGCCAATGCCATCGAGAAGAAAGTGCGCGATCAGGCCGGCGTGGTCGCGAATGCCATGATGACCACGCCCGATGCCGAGGAGGCCGCCGCGGCGGAGTAGCGCCTCTCCGCGGCCGAAAATCTGCTAGCTTCCGCTTGTCGCCCCAGGCGGAGGCTGGTGTTTCGCGGATCATCCGGCGACTTGGTGCCGGCGTTACGCGATGGCCAGTTCCTGCAGAGACGCTTCAAGCTCCTGAAACGTCGGCATCAGCGAGGTGGGGGCAACCTTGCGGCCCGTCTCCACACTCACCTGCGGCGCATTGCCGTGGAGATGGGCGACCAGAACGGCGCGTATCACCTCGTAATACAGCGACTCCTCGTCCACGACGCCCTTCAGCCGTGACGCCATCGGGCCCATCAGGCCATAGGCGAGCAGGACGCCCAGGAAGGTTCCCACCAATGCTCCGCCGATCATCCCGCCCAGAACCGCGGGCGGCTGGTCGATCGACGCCATGGTCTTGATCACGCCCAGCACCGCGGCGACGATTCCCAGCGCCGGCAAGGCATCGGCCATCGACTGCATGGCGTGGGAGGGGTGCATCTCCTCCTCCTTCATCTTTTTCAGCTCGCGCGCCATGATGTCCTCAATCTGGTGCGGATCATCGGCATTCATCCCGACCATCCGCAGGTAATCGCAAATCATCACCACCGCGTGGTGGTCCTTGGCGATTTTGGGGAAGTTGTTGAAGGCAGCGCTCTCCTCCGGCCGCTCGATATGCGGCTCCAGCGCCATCGCACCTTTTGTCTGCGCCAGTCGGACAAAGTAGTACAGCAGCGACAAAAGCTCTGTATAGTCTGATTTGTGGAACCGGCTGCCTTTCAGTATTTTTCCAAAAGCGCCCAGCGTATGCTTGATGTCATGCATTGAATTCGACATCACGAAGGTGCCAATGGCGGCACCGCCGATCATCATCATCTCATAGGGCAAGGATTTGAGGATGATGCCGAATTTTCCGCCGGCGATCATGTAGCCGCCGAACACCGTGACCAGAAGAAAAACCAGGCCGCCGATCGTGGTCATCGCGGCGTCCCCGGCGCTGCGCGCGGCGCCTCGACCTGGCGCATTAGCGTGATGGCCACACGGCGGTTGGCCGCAGCGGCGGGTTGCTCGGGCAAATGCGGCTCACGATCCGCAGCCCCAGCGACGCTGCGAATCCGCCCCTCCGCGACACCGGCTTCCAGCAACAGCCGCCGCGCGGCGTTGGCACGTTCGACCGAGAGTTCCCAATTGCTGCGCCCCTCGCCCCGGAAGGGTGTCGAATCGGTGTGCCCGGTGATCTGGATGGGGTTCGGCAGCCGCGCCGCCGCGACCGCCACGACCCGGATCAGGACCCTCGTGCGTTCGTTGGGCTGGGCGTTGCCGCTGACGAACATCGGCCTTCCATCCGAATCGAGCAGCTGGATCCTGAGACCCTCGGGCGTCACCTCCACGCTGACCTGGCGGGCAAGGTCGGCGGTGGCGGGGTCGCCGCCGATGGCCTGGCGCAGCGCATCCGCGGCCTGCTCCATGGCCTGCTGCTCGCGCCGCGCCAGTTCGAAACGCAGCGCGGCATCGGTCATCCGTGCCGCATCATTGTCGCGCTGGGCGCCCTCCCGCGGCTCTGGATCTCCCCTGCGGGGATGGTCGCCCTCGGCCGCGCCGGGCTGCGTGCGGGCAACCAGCGCCTGGTTCTCCTCCTCCGTGCCGGGTGGCCCCTGCCGACGACTTGTCGGCGGCGCCTCCAGCTCATCCTCGTCATCCTCGAGGTCGAGGCGGGTGGGGCGATGGCCACGTTCGAGCCGCACCGACCCGGCGTCGCGCGACATGTTCCCGGCGCTGTTGATGGTCATTCCGCCAAAGGGCATTCCCATGCCGGACGAACCCGACGACATCGCGTTGCTCGGATTGAAATAATCCGCCAGGCCACGGCGCTGCTGCTCGGTCGTCGCGTTCAGCAGCCACATCAGCAGGAAGAAGGCCATCATCGCCGTCACGAAATCGGCATAGGCCACTTTCCAGGCGCCGCCGTGATGGCCGTGCCCGCCTTCCTCGATGCGCTTGATGACGATCGTGCCACCCTCGCGCTTCTTGCCCTTGGCCATGCGATATCCCGTCCTGTTCCTGGCTGGCCGACCGCCACGCGAGGCAAAAGCCGCGCGATAGGGCGCACAGCCGCAGGCGCAGATTGCCCGGGCGAGGTGAATGAGGGCCTAACGGCGCAGTTTGTTGCGCTGCACACGCCTTCCCTCAGTTGCGGGGCTGGTAACAGCATGGTAAGGCCGCGCCGCCGTGACAGGACATCCTCCCGTCGCGTTTCAACGCCTCAGAGTCCGGGAATTCCCAGTGGTTGACAGCACTTCCGCCCAGATTGCGCCAAACCCGACAGGCCTGGCGGAGCGGTATGCGCTGGCCCTTCTCGGCCTGGCGGATGACATGCGGCAGGCTGAGCCCGGCGCGCTCGACCGGATTGCGACCGACCTCGAAGGCGTGCTCGACCTCTGGCGCCATGATGCGGGTTTCAGGTTCTTCGTCGCCGATCCGCGGCTTGCCGCCATCGACCAGCGCAATGGCGCCTTCGCCATTCTCGAACGTACCGGCATCGGCACCGAGGTGCGCAACCTTGTCGGCGTCATGATCACCAATCGGCGCCTCAGCCAGCTGGCCGCGGTGGCCACCGCCTTCGGCGCAAAGCTGGCCGAGCGCCGCGGTCAGCAGGTGGCCGACGTGATCACGGCGCATGCGCTGACCGACACCCAGCGTGCCCAGATCACTGCTCGTCTGACCGAGGCCGGCTATTCCGGTGTTCGCCTGCGCGAGACACTCGACACCACCATATTGGGTGGGCTGATCGTGCGGATCGGCTCGCGCCTCTACGACAATTCCATCAAATCCAAATTGCAGCGTTTGCAATACGCCATGAAGGGGGCCGCCTGAGCCATGGACATTCGTCCCGCCGAAATTTCCGAGATCCTGAAGGGCCAGATCGCCAACTTCGACAGCGAAGCCAATGTCGCTGAAGTCGGCACCGTGCTCACCGTCGGTGACGGTATCGCCCGCGTCTATGGCCTGCAGAACGTCATGGCCGGCGAGCTGGTCGAGTTCCCGAATGCCGGCCTCAAGGGCATGGCGCTGAACCTCGAGACCGACAATGTCGGTGTCGTGATCTTCGGCGACGATAAGAACGTCAAGGAAGGCGACACGGTCAGCCGCACCGGCAACATCGTGGACGTCCCCGTCGGCAAGGGCCTGCTCGGCCGCGTCGTGGACGGCCTGGGCAACCCGATCGACGGTAAGGGCCCGATCATGGGCGACCGCCGCCTGGTCGAGGTGAAGGCGCCGGGCGTCATCCCGCGCAAGTCGGTGCATGAGCCGATGCAGACCGGCATCAAGGCGATCGACAGCCTGATCCCGATCGGCCGTGGCCAGCGCGAGCTGATCATCGGTGACCGTCAGACCGGCAAGACCGCCGTGATCCTGGACACCATCATCAACCAGAAGCCGATCAACGCGCAGGATGACGAGAGCAAGAAGCTCTATTGCATCTATGTCGCAATCGGCCAGAAGCGCTCCACCGTCGCCCAGCTGGTGAAGCAGCTGGAGGAGAGCGGCGCGCTCGAATACTCCATCATCGTGGCCGCCACCGCCTCCGACCCGGCGCCGATGCAGTTCCTCGCACCCTACACGGGCTGCGCCATGGGCGAATATTTCCGCGACAATGGCATGCACGCCGTTATCTTCTATGACGATCTGTCCA
>CAYNBM010000019.1:0-76634 GCA_964395305.1 uncultured Rubritepida sp. | reverse complement strand
CCCTTGCCTCGGCCCGCACCGCGGCCAGGCGATAGGGGCCGGAGGCATGCACCGGCACGCGCCCGGCCACGGTCGGGCCCCAGCTGGCATAGGCGCCGGTGTCGTAATCACCGTCGAATTCGAAATGGGTCAGGCGCCCCTGGGCATCGCAGCCGGCGCGTGCCGCGATGCGGGCGGGGTGGCGCTTTGTGCTCGCCGCCATGCTTTCGGGCCGGCCATAGATCGCGCGCACCGGTCGCCGCAGCAGCCAGGTCGCCACCGCCAGCATGGGCTGGAGCGAGACGTCGAGCTTGCCGCCGAAACCGCCGCCGCAGGCCGAGGGGATGATCCGCACATCCTCCTGCGCGATGCCGAGCACCCCCGCCACCTCCTCGCGGTCCATATAGGGCGCCTGGGTGGAGGCGAAGATCGTGATCCCGTCGCCGACGCGTTCGGCATAGCCCGCCTCGGGTTCGATATAGGCGTGCTCGACGAAGCTGGTTTCGATGGCGATCGCGGCCTCATGCGCGGCGTGGCCGGCGCTGCCGGACACCACCCGGCCGGTGCTCAGGACATTGCCGGGCAGGTTGGGGTGCAGCAGGGCCGCGCCGGGCGCGCGGGCGGCGGCCATGTCGAGCGCGGGAAGCGGCTCCCATTGCACCGGCAGCACCGCCGCCTCCACCGCCTCGCGCGGGCCGACCAGGGCGGCGATGCAGTCGCCACGATAGAGCGCGGTGTGCTCGCAGAACACCGGCTGGTCCTTGATATGGGGGTAGATGCCGAAGCCGTTGCGGCCGGGAATATCGGCGGCCGTCAGCAGGGTGACGCCGGGCGGCGCGGCGCCGATGGTGAAGCGGGCATGGGCATGCGGGCTGCGGATGGCGCGCAGCCAGAGCGCATCGGCCGGCGCGCAATCCGCGCCAAAACGCTCGCTGCCATCCAGCTTCGCCGGGCCATCGATGCGCGGCAGCCGGGCGCCGACGGCATCATCTGCGGGCATGGCCGGCGCGTCGCGGAAATGATGGGCGTCCATCACCGCTTCGGTGATCTTGCGATAGCCGGTGCAGCGGCACAGCACGCCGCCCAATGCCGCCTCCACCGCCGGCTCGTCGGGGGTGGCGGTCTGCCCCAGCAGCTCGGCCGCGGCCATCACCATGCCAGGGGTGCAGATGCCGCATTGCGCCGCGCCGTGATGCAGAAAACTGGCGCTCAGCGCCCGGCCCCAGGATGTTTCGGCGAGACCCTCGATGGTGGTGACGGACTGCCCCTCGGCCTGGGCCAGCGGCACCATGCAGGCGCAGACCTGGGCACCGTCCAGCAGCACGGTGCAGGCGCCGCAATCGCCGGCGTCGCAGCCGATCTTGGTGCCGGTCAGGCCGAGCACGTCGCGCAGCACGGCCGACAGCCTGGTGGCCGGGGGTGCGGTCACCTTCCGGTCGGTGCCATTGACGGTCAGGCTGGTGAGCATGGGCGGCATCGCGTTCACAGCCCGAGGCTCCTTTCGACCAGCGCCCGGGCGGCCTGGTCGCGATAGGCCGCGCTGCCGCGGATATCGGCGATGGGCGAGAGGCCCAGCGGCGCCGCGGCGATGATGCCGGCCAGTGCCTGCCGGGGCTGGCCCAGGAGTGCCGCCTCCAGCCCATGCAGCCGCAGCGCCACCGCCGAGCAGGCGCCGACCGCGACCCGGGCCTCGGCCACCACGTCCTCGCTGAACCGCAGCAGCCCCGCCGCCATGACGATGGAGATCACCAATTGCCGCCGGGCGCCCAGCTTTTCGAAGCGGCTTTCGGCCTGCGGGGGGGTGGGGAGGTGCAAGGCCACGGCCAGCTCCTCCGCCCGGCGCGCGGTGCGGCGGTTGCCCTGCAGGAAATCGGCCAGGGGCAGCCGGCGATGGCCGGCGGCGGAGGCCAGCTCGACCTCGGCATCGAGGATCAGCAGCGGCGGCACGCCATCGGCCGCGGGCGAGGCGTTGCAGAGATTGCCCAGCAAGGTGCCGCGATTCTGCACCTGCCGCCCGCCCACCTGGCGCGCCGCCTGCTGCAGGGCCAGGAAGGCCGGCGGCAGCGCAGCCTGGGCGATCCCCGTCCAGGTCACCAGCGCGCCAACCCGCCAGCCGCCATCGGCCGGGGTGATGCCACCCAGCGCCGTGACGCCCGAGATGTCGATCCAATTCGCCGGCGCCCGCGGGCCCCAGGCGCCGGCGCCGGTCAGGGCGGGATAGAGATCGGTGCCGCCGGCCAGCGGTTGCGGCCTGTGCTCGGCCAGGATGTCCAACGCCTCGGTCAGCGTGCGCGGCCTGAAATATCGGTCCATGCCGCCAGTATCGGGGTCTTTGCGCCGCACTCAACCCATCATTAGGCTGGGTTTGGTTTTTGGAGCGCTTTCGCATGTTGATCGTCAATATTGGGCTGCTGTTCAGCGGTGATGTGGGCCAGCCCCTGCTCGATGCCGACAGCATCCGTATCGAGGCTGGGCTGATCACCGCGGTGGGCCGTGGCCTGGCGGGGGAGGGGCCGCGCATCGATGCCATGGGCTGCGCCGTCTTGCCCGGGCTGATCGACAACCACGTCCATCCCGCCTTTGGCGACTGGACGCCGCGGCAGAATCAGATGGGCTGGATCGAGGCGTTTTGCCATGGCGGCGTCACCTCCATGGTCAGCGCGGGGGAGGTGCATATCCCCGGCCGGCCCAAGGATTCGGTGGGGGTGCGGGCCCTGGCCATCGCGGCGCAGCGCTGCTTCGACGGGTTCCGCCCGCTGGGGGTGAAGGTGCTGGCGGGCGCGCCGGTGAGCGAGCGCGTGTTGACCGCGGCGGATTATGCCGAGATGGCCGGAGCCGGCATCCGCTGGCTGGGCGAGATCGGGCTGGGGTCGGTGAAGGACCCCGGGGAGGCCGCCGAGCATGCGCAATGGGCGCGCGCCGCCGGCCTGAACAGCATGATCCATTGCGGCGGGCCGAGCATCGCGGGTTCCAACCGCATGGGGCATGAGGCGGTCTGCGCGGCGGATGCCGATATCGTGGCGCATATCAATGGCGGGCCGACCAGCCTTGCCACCGAGGAACTGACCAGGGTCATGGCGGGGACGCGGCGGGCCATCGAGATCGTCCACAACGGCAATCCGCGCACCGCCCTGCATGCGCTGAACACGTTGCGCGAGATGGGCGCGCTGGCCCGGCTGGTGGTGGGGACGGACAGCCCGGCGGGTTCGGGCGTGCAGCCGCTGGGCGTGCTGCGCACCATTTCCTTCCTGGCCAGCGTGGGTGGGCTGGAGCCGGGGCTGGCGGTGGCCACCGCCACTGGCAATGTCGCGCGGTGGCGCGGGCTGGAGCAGGGTGTCATCGCGGCCGGCCGCCCGGCCGACCTGGTCTTCATGGATGCGCCGATCGGCGGTGCCGGGCGGGATACCGCGGAGAGCCTGTCGCTGGGCGACCTGCCGGGGATTGGCGGGGTGATCATCGATGGCGTGGCGCGTATTGCCACCCGCAGCCGCAACACACCGCCGGCGGGGCGGGTGCCGGTGTTCGGCTGAACTCAAATCGCCCTGGATGTTTCCATCGAGGGCGATTGCGGGTTAGGCGGTGAAATCCATGCTTCGTCGTCCCGCGGTCACGGTGAAGTCGATCCGGCCGATCGCGTCGTCGATGCTGACATTGCTTAGGGTCGCTTCCAGCGGCAGCCTGGACGACAGATCCGCGAAGAGCAGGTTCACGCGTGCCTGATTGGGGCGGGTCTGGTCGATCAACACAGGCTTTCGCGCGGTGACATAATCCGCAATCTGCTGCGGCGAGGCCACAGCCCGGATCGTGTCATTGGCCTCTCCCGGATTGAGCGGAAGGCGGAATGTTTCGGTCATGGGGCTGCCTTTTCTGGCCCTGCGGGCGTACTGCTGAAGGTATCGAACCACGGCAAGTGCCATCGGGAAAGGACGCCGGGATGAAGATTCGCAAACTCGTGACCTGGGTCGAGGAATGCCTGGTCGAGATGGAGCAGGACATCCACCCGCCCATCCGCCGCGCCGTCGCCTGCGCGGTCCTGAAGAACCCGCTGGCCGGGCATTTCAATCCCGACCTGACGCTGCTGATCGACACCGGGGAGGCGCTGGGAGCGCTGCTGGCGGAAAAGGCCCTGGCGGCACTCGGCGCCCCGGCGCAAGGCTATGGCAAGGCCGCCATCGTCGGCGAGGCGGGGGAGTTGGAACACGCTGCCGCCCTGCTGCACCCCAAGATGGGCGCGCCTGTGCGCCAGGCGCTGGGCGGCGGCGCGGCGCTCATCCCCTCGGCCAAGAAGCGGGCGGGGATGGGGGCAACCATCGACATTCCCCTTGGCCACAAGGATGCCGCCTTCGTGCGCAGCCATTTCGACGCCATCGAGGCAAGGGTGACCGATGCGCCGATGGCCGATGAGATCCTGCTCTGCCTCGCCCTCGCCAGCGGCGGCCGCCCCCTGCCGCGCATCGGCGGGCTGACCGTGGAGCAGATCGAGGGCAAGGACGGCTTGCGTTGAAATCCCTCATGCTGCGATGCACATTGCCGGCATGACAGAAACGCGCATCGCCTTCACCCTGAACGGCCAGCCCGTCATGCTGCCCGAGGGCACGCGCCCGACCACCACGCTGCTGGACTGGTTGCGTGAAGATGCCGATCTGCCCGGCACCAAGGAAGGCTGTGCCGAGGGCGATTGCGGCGCCTGCACCGTGGTGCTCGAAGACGGCGCCGAACGCGCCCCGATCAACGCCTGCCTGGCGGTGCTCGGCCAGCTGCATGGCCGCAGCATCCGCACCGTGGAGGGCCTGGGCGCCGGTCATCCGTTGCCGGTGATCCTGGCCGAGAGCGACGGCACGCAATGCGGCTTCTGCACGCCGGGCATCGTCATGGCGGCCTGGGCGCATACCCGCAGCGGTGGCGATGCGCATGCGGCACTCGCCGGAAATCTCTGCCGCTGCACGGGCTATCGCCCGATCCTCGAGGCGGTGGAGCGCATGGTCGATGATGGCGCCACCGCAGCACCCTTCGTCCCGGCACCGGCGGCGTTTTCCGCCCCCGGCCAGGCCTTCTTTGCCCCCACCGACCTCGCGACCGCGCTGGCGCTCAGGCGTGCACACCCGCAGGCCTGGCTGCTGGCCGGCGGCACTGATCTCGGCCTGCGGTTTTCCGAACATCGCGAGCATCCGGCCGAAGTGATCTTTCTCGGCAATGTCAGGGAAATGCGCGGCGCGGTCGCCACCGCCGCCGGCCTGCGCATCGGCGCGGCCGAGCCCTATGCCGCGCTGCTGGCGCTCTGCGAGGGCGATTTCGCGCCGCTCTCGGCCTATTTCACCCGTCTCGGCTCGCGGCAGATCCGGGCGCTGGGCACGCTGGGGGGCAATCTCGGCACCGCCTCGCCCATCGGCGATGCGCTGCCGGTGCTGCTGGCGCTGGGGGCGGTGGCGGAAACCTCCTCCCGACATATCCCGGTCGCGGATTTCCTGTTGGGGTATCGGAAAAACGCGCTGGCGGCGGATGAGATCATCATCGCCGTGGACATCCCCCGCCCGCCGCCCGGGGCGCTGCTGGCGGCGGAAAAACTCTCCCGCCGGCATGACCAGGACATCTCCGCCGTCTCGCTGGTCGCGGTGATCGAGCGCGCGGGCGAGACCATCACCGCGGCGCGGCTGGCGCTGGGTGGCATGGGGCCCAGCGCGGCGCGGGCGCCCGCGGCCGAGGCTTCACTGGCCGGCCGGCCCTTCACCCGCGAGACGATGCGCGTGGCGGCGGAAAACCTCGTCCGTGACTTTACGCCGATGGATGACTGGCGCGGCAGCGCGGCCTGGCGGATGCGCGCGGCCCAGGGGCTGATGGAGCGGCTCTGGCTGCGCCACGCTCATGCCCATCTCGCCGCCGAGCCGTTTTCGGTCAGCGCATGAGGAACACCCTCGGCGCCTCGCTCCGCCACGACAGCGCGCTGCGCCACGCCACCGGCCAGGCGCGGTTTCTCGACGACATGCCCGAGCCGGCGGGCATGCTGCATGCCGCGCTGGTGCCGGCCCCCGTCGCGCATGGCCGGATCACCGCGCTGCACACCGAAGCCGCCGCCGCCATGCCCGGCATCATCGCCGTCATCCGCCCGCAGGATATTCCGGGCGAGAACGACATCGCGCCGATCGGCCGGGGTGAGGTGATGCTGGCCGACCCGCTGGTGGAGTATGCCGGCCAGCCGCTGGCCATCGTGGTGGCGCGCACGCGCGACGCGGCGCTGGCCGCCGCCGCCGCCGTGACCGCGCGGATCGAACCGCTGCCCCCGGTGCTGGACATCGCCACCGCATGGGAGGCCCAGGCCTGGCTGGTCGGCCCCTTCACCATGGCAGAGGGCGATGTGACGGCCGCGCTGGCCGCGGCGCCCAGGCGCATCCGGGGCGAGATGCAGCTGGGCGGGCAGGAGCATTTCTACCTCGAAGGCCAGATCGCCCTGGCCATCCCCGGCGAGGATGGCGAGATGCTCGTCCATTCCAGCACCCAGCACCCCACCGAGGGCCAGCATGTCATCGCTCGCGTGCTGGGCGAGCCCTATACCCGGGTGCAGGTGCAATGCCGGCGCATGGGCGGCGCCTTCGGCGGCAAGGAGAGCAATGCCAGCTGGGTCGCCGCCGCCGCCGCGGTCGCAGCCCGCATCACCGGCAAGCCCGTGAAACTGCGCCTGCCGCGCAAGCTGGACATGGCGGCCACCGGCAAGCGCCACCCCTTCCTCTATCGCTGGCAGGCCGGCTTCGATGCGTCGGGCCGCGTGCTGGCGCTGGATGCGGCGCTGATCGCCGATGGCGGGCACAGCGTGGACATGTCGGGCGGCGTGATCATGCGCGCCACCACCCACGCGCTGAACGCCTATTCGGTGCCGGCGCTGCGGGTGGTCTGCGGCGCGGTCAAGACCAATCATGTCAGCAACACCGCCTTTCGTGGCTTTGGCGGGCCGCAGGGTGCCATGCTGATGGATGACGTGCTGGCCCATGTCGCCCATGCCACGGGGCTGGACATGGAGAGCGTGCGGGCGAGAAACTTTTGTGGCGGCGAGAACCCCTCGCACACGCCTTACGGCCAGGTGCTGGAGGGCGACCTCATCCGCCGCGTCCATGCCGAGGCGCGGGCGGATGCGGGCTGGGATGCGCGGCTGGCGGAGGTGGCGGCGTTCAACGCCACCCACCCCACGCTGCGGCGTGGGTTGGGCTGCTTCGTCTCGGCCTTCGGCGTCTCCTTCGGCATTCCGCATCTCAACCAGGCCGGCGCGCTGGTGCATGTCTATACCGATGGCTCGATCCGGCTGAATCACGGCGGCACCGAGATGGGGCAGGGGCTCTTCATCAAGGTGGCGCAGGTGGTGGCGGAGGTGTTTTCGGTGCCCGTCGAGACCATCGGCATCACCGCCACCTCCACCGAGCAGGTGCCCAATACCTCGGCCACGGCGGCCAGCACGGGCAGCGACCTCAATGGCTGGGCGGCCCATAATGCGGCCGAGACGATCCGCGGCCGGATGGCAGAGGTGGCGGGCGCGTATTTCGGCTGCGCCCCCGGCGACGTCCGCTTCTGGGATGGCGAGGTGCTCGGCGCCAGCGGCAACCAGCGGCTGATGTTCTCCGAACTGGCTAAACTGTGCTGGAAGGCGAAGGTCAGCCTCTCCGCCACCGGCTTCTACGCGACGCCCGAACTCGAATGGGACATGCAGAAAGTCCGGGGCAAACCCTTCTTCTATTTCAGCTACGGCGCCGCGGTGGCGGAGGTGGTGATCGACACGCTGACCGGCGAGCACCGCGTGCTGCGCGCGCATCTCGTGCAGGATTGCGGCCGCTCGCTGAACCCGGCGATCGACCGGGGCCAGGTCGAGGGCGCCTTCATCCAGGGCATGGGCTGGCTGACCAGCGAGGAGCTGTGGTGGGACCGCGAGGGCCGGCTGCGCACGCTCGGCCCCTCGACCTACAAGATCCCTGGCTCGCGCGATGTGCCGCCGATCTTCTCCACCCGGCTGCTGGAAGGCACGCCGAACCGGGCCGAGACCATCTTCCGCAGCAAGGCTGTGGGGGAGCCGCCGCTGCTGCTCGCCGCCGCCGTCTGGAACGCGTTTCGGCATGCCACTGGCACGCCAGCACTGAACTGTCCGGTTACGCCGGAGGCGCTTTTGTCTGCTTGCCACAATCCGACCACACCGCCATACAGTTGAGACAGAGCGCGGGGCTGAACCACCGCGACGGGGCAAATGGGAGTAGCATCCGGGTGAGCGATACCATCCTGGAGACCGAAGGTTTGACGAAGGAGTTCCGCGGTTTCGCCGCCGTCTCCGGTGTCAATCTGCGCGTCAGGCGCGGCTCGATCCACGCGTTGATCGGGCCCAATGGCGCGGGCAAGACGACCTGCTTCAATCTCCTCACAAAATTCCTGCCGGTGACGCGCGGCAGCATCCGCTATGATGGCCGCGACATCACCGCGCTGAAGCCTGCCGAGGTCGCGCGGCTCGGCCTGGTGCGCAGCTTCCAGATTTCGGCGGTGTTTCCGCATTTGACGGTGCTGGAGAATGTCCGCGTCGCGCTGCAGCGCGAGCGCGGCAATAGTTTCGATTTCTGGCGCCCGGCCTCGCTGCTGTCGAAATACGATGCGCGGGCGATGGAGCTGCTGGAGGATGTGGGCCTGACCGAATATGCCGAGCTTTCGGCCGGCCAGCTCCCCTATGGCCGCAAGCGCGCGTTGGAGATGGCGACGACGCTGGCCATGGAACCCGCGATGATGCTGCTCGATGAGCCCACCGCCGGCATGACGGCCGAGGATGTCGATCGCATCGTGACCCTGGTGAAGCGCGTCTCGGTCGGCCGCACCGTTTTGCTGGTGGAACACAATCTGAAGGTCGTGGAAGGACTCTGCGACACCATCACGGTGCTGGCCCGCGGCCAGGTGCTGGCGGAGGGCGACTACGCCTCGGTCTCCGCCAATCCCGAGGTCATCGCGGCCTATCTCGGCACCGATCCCGCCAGCGTGGGCGTTCCGGAGCAAGCGCATGGCTGAGCCGATGCTGGCCGTGAAGGGCCTGGAAGCCTGGTACGGCGAATCCCACGTGCTGCACGGCGTGGACATCCACATCAATGAGGGCGAGGTGGTCACGCTGCTCGGCCGCAATGGCGCGGGCAAGACCAGCACGCTGCGCGCCATCATGGGTCTGACCGGGCGGCGGGCGGGCTCGATCAAGTTCAATGGCCAGGAGATCGTGGCCGCGCGCTCCGACCTCATCGCCCGCGCGGGCATCGCCTATTGCCCGGAGGAGCGCGGCATTTTCGCCTCCCTCGACGTGACCGAAAACCTGATGCTGCCACCGCAGATCGCGCCGGGCGGCATGTCGGTCGAAGAGATCTATACGCTCTTCCCCAATCTCAAGGAGCGCGCCCGCAGCCAGGGAACAAAACTCTCGGGCGGGGAGCAGCAGATGCTGGCCATCGGCCGCATCCTGCGCACGGGTGCGAAGCTGCTGCTGCTCGACGAACCCTCCGAGGGGCTCGCCCCGGTGATCGTGCAACAGATCGGCGTCACCGTGCGTGAGCTGAAGAAGCGCGGCTTCACCGTGCTCCTCGTCGAGCAGAATTTCCGCTTCGCCCAGACCGTGGCGGACCGGCATTATGTGATGGACCACGGCGTTGTCGTGGACCAGGTGGCCAATGCCGATCTGGCGGGTGCGATGGATCGCCTGCACCAGTATCTCGGCGTCTGACAATTTCGGGAGACAGAAGATGAGCATGAACCGTCGAACCATTCTTTCGGCCGCGGCCGCCACCCCCCTGCTGGGAGCCGGCCGGAGCGCGCGCGCGCAAGCCGCCAATACCATCAGGATCGGCGTGATGAACGACCAGTCCGGCCTGTATCGTGACCTCTCCGGCCCGGGCTCGACCCAGGCGGTGCGCATGGCCATCCAGGAAAGCGGCATCACCCAGCGCGGCATCAACGTGGAAGTCGTCCAGGCCGACCACCAGAACCGCCCCGACGTGGGTGCCACCGTGGTGCGGCAATGGATCGACCGCGACAATGTCGATGTGATCGTCGATGTGCCCACCTCCTCGGTGGCGCTCGCCGTCAACACCATCGTGCGCGAGAAGAACAAGGTCTTCCTCAATTCCGGCGCGGCGACCTCGGACCTGACCGGCGCCGCCTGCTCGCCCAACACCATCCACTGGACCTATGACACCTGGATGCTGGCGCGCAGCACCGGCGGCGCCATGGTGCGCGCCGGCGGGCAGAGCTGGTTCTTCATCACCGCCGACTATGCCTTCGGCCATGCGCTGGAACGCGACACGGCGAATTTCGTCCGCTCGGCCGGTGGCCGGGTGGTGGGCCAGGTGCGCACGCCCTTCCCGGGCACGACCGATTTCTCCTCCTTCCTGTTGCAGGCCCAGGCCAGCCGCGCGCAGGTGGTGGGCCTGGCCAATGCCGGTGGCGACACCATCAATTCCATCAAGCAGGCGGCCGAATTCGGCCTGATGCGCGGCGGCCGGGTGAAGCTGGCGGGCTTGCTGGTGTTCATCACCGACGTGCATTCGCTCGGGCTGCAGACGGCGCAGGGCCTGGTGCTGACCGAGACCTTCTACTGGGATCTGAACGACAAGACCCGGGCCTTTACCAACCGCCTCGGCGCCATGCCGGGCAACATCAAGCCTTCCATGGTCCAGGCCGGCTGCTACTCGGCCGTGCTGCATTACCTCAAGGCGGTGGGCGACATGGGCGTGGCCGCGGCCAAGGCCTCGGGGGTCGAAGCGGTGGCGCGGATGAAGGCGATGCCGACCGATGACGACGCCTTCGGCCCAGGTTCGGTGCGTTCCGACGGCCGCAAGCTGCATCCCTCCTACCTCTTCGAGGTCAAGGCTCCGGCGGAAAGCCGCGCCCCCTGGGATTACTACAAGCTGCTCGGCACCACCTCGGCCGAGGAGAGTTTCCGCCCGCTCGCCGATGGCGGCTGCACGCTGCCGCGTTCGTAAATTCCGCAACCAGGGGGCAGGGCGGCGCACAAGATCGCCCGCCCCCGCAACAGGGAGTTTTGTCCATGACCAAGATCGATCGTCGTGCCGTGTTGGGCGGTGCCGCCGCTGTGGCCGCCGCCGCGCTGCCCAAACGTCGTGCCCGCGCGCAGGCCGCCAATACCATCCGCATCGGTGTGCTGAACGACCAGTCCGGCCCCTATCGCGACCTCTCCGGCCCCTATGGCGTGCAATGCACGCTGCAGGCGGTGCAGGAATTCGGCAATCGTGGCTTCAATGTCGAGGTCATCAACGCCGACCACCAGAACCGCCCCGATGTCGGCGTGAACATCGCCCGGCAATGGTATGACCAGGGCGTGGACATGATCATCGACGTGCCGACCTCCTCGGTCGGCCTCGCGGTCAACAATGTCGCGCGCGAGAAGAACAAGGCCTATGTGAACACCGGCTCCGCCACCTCGGACCTCACGGGCAGCCAGTGCAGCCCGAACACCGTGCATTGGATGTACGACACCTATATGCTGGCCAAGTCCACCGGGGCGGCCATGGTGCGCGCCGGCGGTGACAGCTGGTTCTTCATCACCGCCGACTATGCCTTTGGCCATGCGCTGGAGCGCGACACCGGCAATTTCGTGCGCGGGGCCGGCGGGCGGGTGCTGGGCAGCGTGCGCTACCCCTTCCCGGCGACGACCGATTTCTCCTCCTTCCTGCTCCAGGCGCAATCGGCGCGGCCCAAGGTGATCGGCTTCGCCAATGCCGGCGCGGACCTCATCAACAGCATCAAGCAGGCCTCGGAATTCGGCGTGACGCGGCGCGGCATCAAGCTCGCGGCCCTGCTGATGTTCCTGCCCGATGTGCATTCCATCGGCCTGCAAACAGCCCAGGGCCTGGTGCTGACCGAGAGCTTTTACTGGGACCTGAACGACCGCACCCGCGCGCTCACCCAGCGGTTGCAGCCCAGGCTGCGCGACCAGGTGCCGAACATGGCCTCGGTGGCCAACTACTCCGGCGCGCTGCATTACCTCAAGGCGATCGCCGATATGGGGGTCGCGGCCTCCAAGGTCTCGGGCATCGACGTGATCAACCGCATGAAGGCGATGCCTTGCGATGACGACGCCTTTGGCCCGGGCATCATTCGCCCCGATGGCCGCAAGCTCTGCCCCTCCTACCTCTTCGAGGTGAAGGCGCCGTCGGAGAGCCGCGGCCGCTGGGACTATTACAAGCTGGTGCAGACCACGCCGGCCGAGGAGGCCTTCCGGCCGCTCGGCGAGGGCGGCTGCGCCCTGGTCCGGAGCTGAGGCCATGAGCATCGTCGATCGTCGTTCGCTTCTCGTTGGTGGGGCCGCGCTGGGGCTGGCCCCGGCACAGGCCCAGTCGCAGACCATCCGCATCGGCGTGCTCACCGACATCTCCGGCCCCTATCGCGACCCGACGGGCCCTGGCAGCGCCGTCTGCACCGAGCAGGCGGCGCTGGAATTCCAGGGCCGCGGCCTCACCATTGAGGTGATCCGCGCCGACCACCAGAACCGCCCCGATGTCGGCGCCAATATCGCCCGGCAATGGTATGACCAGGGCGTCGATGCCATCGTCGATGTGCCGACCTCCTCGGTGGCGCTCGCCGTCAGCCAGATCGCGCGCGAGAAGAACAAGGTGTTCCTCAACTCGGGCGCGGCGAGCTCGGACCTGACCGGCTCCGCCTGCTCACCCAACACCATCCATTTCACCTACGACACCTACATGCTCGCGCGCAGCACCGGCGGCACAATGGCGCGGGCGGGCGGCGATACCTGGTACTTCGTCACCGCCGACTATGCCTTCGGCCATGCCCTGCAGCGCGACGTGACCCGTTTCGTTGAGCAGGCCGGCGGCCGGGTGCTCGGCGCCGCGCGCTATCCCTTTCCGAACACGACCGATTTCTCCTCCTTCATGGTCCAGGCCCAGGCCAGCCGCGCCAAGGTGCTGGGCCTGGCCAATGCCGGCACCGACACCGCCAATTGCATCAAGCAGGCCCGCGAGTTCGGCCTGACCCGGAACATGAAGATCGCCGGGCTGCTGCTGTCGATGATGGAGGTCCACTCGCTGGGCCTGGATGTCGCGCAGGGGCTGGTGCTGACCGAGCCCTTCTACTGGAACCTCAATGATCGCACCCGGGCCTTCACCCAGCGGGTGCGCGGCCGCCTGCCCAATGGCTGGCCGCCGGCGCAGGTCCAGGCCGGCTGCTACGGTGCCACGCTGCATTACCTCAAGGCGGTGGCCGATATGGGGGCGGCGGCGGCCAAGGCCGATGGCGCCGCCGTGGTCGCCCGGATGAAGGCGATGCCGACCGATGACGACGCCTTCGGCGTGGGCCTGATCCGCCCCGATGGCCGCAAGATCCACCCCACCTATCTGTGGGAAGTGAAGACGCCGGCGCAGTCGCGCGGGCCCTGGGATTATTTCAACCTGACCGCCACCACCCCCGCCGAGGAGGCCTTCCGGCCCCTCGCCGAGGGTGGCTGCCCGTTGGTCACTCGGAGCTAAGCCAACCAGATGGATCTTTTCGGCATTCCGGCGCCGCTGCTCTTCGGGCAGGTGCTTCTCGGCCTGATCAACGGCGCATTCTACGCTTTGCTTTCGTTGGGGCTGGCGGTGATCTTCGGCATGCTGAACGTGATCAATTTCACGCATGGCGCGCAGTTCATGATGGGCGCCTTCGTGGCCTGGATGCTGCTGAACTACTTCGGCATCGGCTATTGGTGGGCGCTGCTGCTGGCGCCCATCATCGTCGGCATATCGGGCATCATCATGGAACGGTTGATGATCGCCAAGCTCTACAAACTCGACCATCTCTACGGATTGCTGCTGACATTCGGCCTCGGGCTGATCATCGAGGGCCTGTTCCGCAATGAATTCGGCTCCTCCGGCCTGCCCTATCGCATTCCGAACGAGCTCCAGGGCGCCTGGGACCTCGGCTTCATGTTCATGCCGATCTATCGCGGCTGGGTCGTCGTGGTGGCCTTCTTCATGTGCCTGGCGACCTGGCTGGTGATCGAAAAGACGAAGATCGGCTCCTATCTGCGCGCAGCCACTGAGAATCCCGCGCTGGTGCAGGCCTTCGGCATCAACGTGCCGCGAATGATGACGTTGACCTATGGTGCCGGCGTGGCGCTCGCCGCCTTCGCCGGCGTGCTGGCGGCGCCGATCTATTCGGTGAACCCGCAGATGGGCTCGAACCTGATCATCATCGTCTTCGCCGTCGTCGTCATCGGCGGCATGGGTTCCATTCTGGGCTCCGTGCTCACCGGCTTCGGCCTGGGCATCATCGAGGGCCTGACCAAAGTGTTCTATCCGGAGGCGTCCTCGACCGTGATCTTCGTCGTCATGGCCATCGTGCTGCTGGCCCGCCCGGCCGGCCTGTTCGGGAGGGCCTGAGCCATGGCCGGTCCAGCCGCCTCTGGTGCCTTCGAGGGCATCGACGCCGAAAAGGAAGCCTTCTGGGGCTTCACCAAACCGCAGCTCATCACTTTCGGCCTGATGCTGGCCTTCATCGTGATCAGCCCCTTCTATCTCTACCCCGTCTTCCTGATGAAGGTGCTGTGCTTCGCGCTCTTTGCCTGCGCCTTCAACCTTCTGATCGGCTATGTCGGGCTGCTCTCCTTCGGCCATGCCGCCTATTTCGGCATGGGCGGCTATCTTGCCGGCCATGCCGCCAAGGAATGGGGGTTCACCCCCGAGGTGTCGATCCTCATCGGCGGGCTTGTGGCCGGCATCCTGGGCTGGGTGATCGGCTTGCTGGCCATTCGCCGGCAGGGCATCTATTTCGCCATGATCACCCTGGCCATGGCGCAGATGGTCTATTTCTTCTGCGTCCAGGCGCCCTTTACCAATGGCGAGGACGGCATTCAGGCCATCCCGCGCGGGGCTTTCCTGGGCTCGGTCAGCCTGCAGGCCGATCTGTCGATGTACTGGCTGGTGGCCGGCATCTTCATTGTGGGCTTCCTGTTCATTCACCGCGTCATCCATTCGCCGTTCGGGCAGGTGATGAAGGCGATCCGCGAGAATGAGCCGCGCGCCATCTCGCTGGGCTACCGGGTGGATGACTACAAGCTGATGGCCTTCATCATCTCGGCCGCACTCTCGGGTGTCGCCGGCGGCACCAAGGCCATTGTCTTCGGCATCGCGACATTGACCGACGTGTTCTGGACCATGTCGGGCGAGGTGGTGCTGATGGCGCTCGTCGGCGGCCTGGGCACGCTGTTCGGGCCGGTGGCGGGTGCTGCCGTGATCATCACCATGCAAAACTACCTCGCCGAATTCGGCGCCTGGGTGACGGTGATCCAGGGCGTGATCTTCGTGCTCTGCGTGCTGGCCTTCCGCCGCGGCGTGATCGGTGAGATCGGCCGCATCCTGAAGGTGCGGCTGTAACAGGGGTGCCCGCCTCCCTGCCGGTCACGCCCTCGCTGCGCCTCGATGGGCGCCGGGCGCTGGTGACCGGGGCAGGGCGGGGCATCGGGCTTGCCATCGCCGCGGCCCTTGCTGGTGCCGGTGCCGAGGTCACACTGGTCTCGCGCAGCGCGGGAGAGTTGGAGGCCGCGGCTGCCGCCATGGCAGGCGAGGCCCTGGTGCTCGATGTGGCGGATACCGCCGGCTTCGCCGCCGCCATCGATTCCCGTCCGGGCTTCGATATTTTCGTCAACAATGCCGGCACAGCCCGCCACGCCCCCTTCCTGGAGGTCAGCGAGGCCGATTACGACGCGGTGATGGCGCTGAACCTGCGCGCCGCCTTCTTCGCCGCCCAGGCCGTGGCGCGCGGCATGCTGCGCGACGGGCTGGCGGGCTCGATCATCAACATCTCCTCGCAAATGGGCCATGTCGGCGGGCCCACCCGTTCGGTCTATTGCGCCAGCAAGGCGGGGCTGGAGGGGCTGACAAAAGCCATGGCGATCGACCTCGGCCCGCACGGCATCAGGGTCAATACGCTCTGCCCCACCTTCACCCGCACGCCGCTGACCGCGCCATTTTTCGACCGGCCGGGCTTTTCCGAATGGGCCTTGGCGCGCATCCGCCTGGGCCGGGTGGCGGAGGTGACCGACATGATGGGTCCCGCCGTGTTCCTCGCTTCCGACGCCTCCGCCATGGTCACCGGCAGCGCGCTCATGGTCGATGGCGGCTGGACGGCGGGCTGACCCCCGCGCCCTGCGCATGACCGCTCAGGCATCTCGCGCGGTTGTGGTGACATGGCCGGGGCTGGCAGGCTTTGGTCATGAACCCTGACACCCGGAAAGCCCTTTGGGTCGCCCTGATCTCCGCGGCCTTCACCGCCTCGCTGGCGATGGGCATCCGCCAGACCTATGGTCTGCTGCTGTTGCCGATGCAGATGGAGAATGGGGTGGACCCCTGGGCCTTCGGCCTGGCGGTGGCGCTGCACAATCTCATGTGGGGGCTGGCGCAGCCGGTGGCCGGATCGCTGGCCGATAAGCATGGCACCGGGCGGGTCATGGCCTTCGGGGGCATTTTCTATCTCCTGGGCTGTGGCATTCCGGCGCTCTGGCCGAGCAATGCCTCGGTGCTGCTGGGCATCGGGTTTTTCTCGGGGCTGGGCGTGGCCTGCGCCGGCACCGGCATGGCGCTGGCCGCCATCGGCCGCATGGCCCCGCCGGAGAAGCGGGGCGAGCTGATCGGCATCGCCTCCGCCGGCGGTTCGATGGGCCAGGCCTTCATGGTGCCCATCGTCTATCAGCTCTCGGGCAGCTTTGGCGCGGCCGCGGCGCTGGGGGCGGTGGCGGTGGCCTCGCTGCTGATCATCCCGCTGTCGCGCAACATCGAGTGGAACCCGCAGCCCGGCCGCAAACCCTCGGGCGGGCTGAAGGCGTTGCCGGGCCTGGCGCGGATGTCGCTGGCGGATCGTGATTTTGCCCTGCTGACCGGCGGGTTTTTCGCCTGCGGCTTCCAGCTCGCCTTCCTGACCACCCATCTGCCTTCGCACCTCGTCTTGTGCGGCTTGCCGCTGTCGCTGGGCGCCACCGCGCTGATGCTGATCGGCCTTTTCAACATCCCAGGCTCCTGGCTCTGCGGCTGGCTCAGCGGGAAGATGCAGCCGGAACTGGCCCTGGGCGGCATCTATGCCCTGCGCACGCTGGCCATCGCCATCTTCGCCATGGCCACGCCCACGGAATGGGGCACGATGATTTTCGCTGCCGTCATGGGCTTTGTCTGGCTCGGCACCGTGCCGCTGACCTCGGCCGCCATCGCACGCCGCTTCGGCACCGGTGACCTCGGCGCGCTCTATGGCGTGTGCTTCTTCAGCCACCAGATCGGCGGGTTCCTGGGGGCGGCTTCGGGTGCTGTGCTGCTGCAATTCACCGGCAGCTTTGCCGCCTTCTGGCCGGTGATGGTGGTGGTGGGCGCCATCGCCACGCTGCTGAACTGGATGTGCCGGCCGCCGGCGCGGCGCGCCATGGCCTGAGGGGGAGGCGGTGATGATCATCTTCGACAATGCGGTGGTGCTGGATGGCGCGGCCGAGGCGCCGCTGGCCGGCATGAGCGTGCTGGTGGAAGGCCAGACCATTCGCGAGGTCGCAGCCCGGCCCATCGCCATGCCGGGCGCCACCCGCATCGACCTCGCCGGCCGCACGCTGATGCCCGGCCTGATCGACGCCCATGTCCATGTGGTGGCGAGCCTGGCCAATCTCGGCGCCAATGCCATGCTGCCCGACGCGCTGGTGGCGCTGCGCGCGACAAAGCTAATGCGCGAGATGCTGGCGCGCGGCTTCACCACGGTGCGCGATGTTGGCGGCGCCACGCTCGGCCTTCGCCTGGCCTGGGAGGAGGGGCTGATCGAGGGCCCGCGGCTCGTCATCAGCGGCAAGGCCCTGTCACAGACCGGCGGCCATGGCGATTTCACCGGCCGTTTCGATCCGCGCGACGCGGCCCCGGTCGGCCGGCGCCTCGGCGCCATGTGCCGGGTGGTGGATGGCGTGGACGCCCTGCGCCGCGCCGCGCGCGAGGAGATCCGCGCCGGCGCCGATTTCATCAAGATCATGGCCAATGGCGGCGTCGCCAGCCCGACCGACCCCATCGCCTTCTACGGTTTTTCCGAGAGCGAGATCCGTGCCGCCGTCGAGGAGGCACGCATGGCCCAGACCTATGTCGCGGCCCATCTCTATACCGATGACGGCATCGCCCGGGCTGTGGCCTGCGGCGTGCACAGCCTGGAGCATTGCAACCTCATCACCGAGACCACCGCGCGCGCCGCCGCGGCGGCGGGCTGCATCGCCGTGCCGACCCTCGTCACCTATGAGGCGCTGAATGACGAGGCGGCGGCACTCGGCATGGGCCCCGAAAGTGTCGCCAAGATCGATGATGTGCGCCTGGCCGGGATGCAGTCGCTGGAGCGCATGGCGGCCGCGGGCCTGACCATGGCCTTCGGCACCGACCTTCTGGCCGAGATGCACCGCCGGCAATCCGAGGAATTCACCATTCGTGGCCGGGTCTTGCCGGCCATGGAGGTCATCCGTTCCACCACCCTGCATGCCGCCAGGCTGTTGCGGCAGGAGGGGCGGATCGGCTGCGTGGTACCGGGCGCGCTGGCCGACCTGATCGTCATCGATGGCGACCCGCTGGCCGATCTCGCGCTGCTCGGCGACCAGGGGGCGCATATGCCCCTGGTGATGCAGGGCGGCCGCTTCATCCGCAACCGCCTGATCTGAGCTCAGGCGTCGAAAGCGGAGAGCTTGAGCGCGCCTGGCAAGGCGCGCCGTGCCGCGGCGCGACCGATGGCACGGCCCACGCTGATCGCGATGTCGCGCAGCTTCAGCGGCTCCTGCAGCAGGCCCAGATCGGCCATCAGGGCCGGCGAACGAGGGTCGCTGCTCCGGCTGCCCGCGATCAGCACGAGTTCGACGGCAGGCTCGCTGTTTCCCAGCACGCGCGCGGCGAGCGACAGGCCTTCGCCCTCCAGCAGGGTGATATCGGCGAGCAGGACACCGATATCGGAATGGCGGCGCATCAGTTCGGTGGCATGCTGGACGGTCGCTGCCATGTGCACGGTCACGCCGCGGCGCTGCAGCAGGGCCGCCACCTCGTCCAGCACATCGACCTCGCTGTCGACCAGCAGCACCGCGAGGTCGCGGCGGAGGATGGGATGGCGTTGCACGTTCGTGCTCGCCATCGCCGGCACCGCCTTGGAAAGACCGGCTTTCTTGGAAAACATATTCATCAGGCAGACCCTTGCTTCTTGAGACATCACTTGAAGGACCCAGGTGCAGGCTGTGACATAATGCCAACACCACAAGTCGTGCAGCATTGGTGCCTGAAATACCGGTTGGCGTGGTGCCGTGTTTTGTTGATAGTCCGCGACACAACACCTCAAGTGTCGTGAGAAGCTGCTTTTTCGATGGTCGGGGGACCGGAGATCAGGCGGTGAACTTGAAGTGAAATCTTAACCTCTGGGGGATAGAGGGATGGTTTCTTTGAATTTGGCTTACGCCGTACAGGCGGAGGCTGCACCGGGTGCCTTGCCGGTCGATCTGCCCAATGTCGCCAATGATGTCGCCATCGGGCCTGTCGTCATGGTCGCGGATGATGAGATCGATCTCACGGATGAGCTCTGCGACTATCTCGGTCGTTATGGCATCCAGCCCATCGCGGTGAACAACTTCGCCGACGCCATGAAAATCCTCACCACGCGCCACGTCGATGCCATCGTGCTCGACCAGCGATTTGGCCCGGTGGATACCCTGCCCTTGCTGCCCACGCTGCGCGCGGTGACCTCGGCGCCTATCCTGATCCACACCGGCAATCGGGAAGAGACCGATCGGGTGCTCGGGCTCGAACTCGGCGCCGATGATTTCCTGCTCAAGCCGATTTCGGGACGCGAGCTTGTCGCCAGAATTCGGGCCCGGCTCCGCCAGGTTCCGCCGCGCCTGCCCAGCCCGGCCAATGGCCCGCAGCCGGCACCGGTGCAGATGGCGCTGGCCATCCCCGCCCCGCCTGTGGTGCCCGAGGCGGGGTGGCGGGTGGTGGCGACGGAACGCCGGGTCTACCGCCCCGACGGCACCGCGCTGCGCCTGACCACGGCCGAATTCGATACCCTGGCCGCGCTGGCCGCCAAGCCCGGCGACGTCCGCTCGCGCGAGGAACTGACCAAGCTGGTCTTCCGCCGCACCTGGCGGCCGGGCGACCGTGCGGTGGACAATGCCGTGCTGCATCTGCGCCAGAAACTGGCCGATGACCTCGGTGAGGGTTGCATCGTGACGGTGCGACAGATGGGATACGTCTTCACGGGTTTCCCGAGGGCCTGATCGCCTGACATATCCAGGGGTTTGAGACGCTTCGCCCCAGGCTTCCATACAAGGTTCGCCCCCCCGGCGTGCCCCGGCCCTGCTGCGCGCCCCAGGCGCCGGCGGGGCCGGTTCATTATTTGCCTGCAATCGCTGGGGGTGGAAACACCCAGAGCGCCAATTGCCGGGCCAAGCAAAGCTGGACTTAAATCGCCCCGATACAGTCGGGGCGATTTAAGTCCAGGTCAGACGCCCTGCACCAGCGGCGCCTTGTCCACCCGTTCCGTCGGCGGCTGCCTGGCGCGCTGGAAGGTCAGCACCGCCTCGGCACCCAGGCCGTTGGACAGGTTCGTCAGGCCGATGCTGCCGCCGAAGCGCAGCATGATCGACCGGCAAAGCGGCAGCCCAAGGCCGGTGCCCTTGCTGGCCGGCTTCGTCGTGAAGAAGGGATCGAAGACCCGCTCCAGCGCCTCGGGCGAGATGCCGCCGCCGGTATCGGCCACCACCAGCCGCACCTCATGCGCTTCGTTGCCGGCCTCGCCGATGATGGTCAGCCGCCGCGTGCCCTCCCCGCGCGAGACCATGGCGTCGCGCGCATTCAGCGCGAGGTTGACGATCAGCTGCTCCACCAGCACGGGTTGGCCGCGCACGGTGGCAAGGCCCGGCGCCATCCGCAGTTCGACCTCCACCCGCGCCTCCGACAATGCGCCGCCGACGAGGCTCAACGCGCCGCGCACGGCGGCGGGCAGCGAGACCGGCTCCAGCACCGCCGCCTCCAGCCGCGCGAAGCTGCGCAGCTGGGCGGCGATGGCCTTGGCGCGCTCGGCCTGGGCCGAGATGCGCCGCAGCCGGGCCAGCGCCTCGGGAATGCCGGCGACGCCCTCTTCCAACGCCTCCAACGCATTCTCGGCGGCCAGCGACATCACCGCCAGCGGCTGGTTCAGCTCATGCGCAAGGCCCGCCGCCATCGCACCCCGGGCGGCCACGCGTGATGCGCTGTCGGCCTGCGCCGCCAATTCGCGCTCGCGGGTGACATCACCCAGGCAACCCAGGATATCGACATGGGTGGGGAAGCGGTTGACCACTTTCGCGGTCTCGCGAAGCCACATCCAGCTGCCATCGGGGCGGCGCAGGCGGTACTCCACCTGGCCTTCCTCCACCGGCTTCTCGCTGCCGGAAGCGGGCTCGGCCAGCCGTTCCAGCAGCGGCGCGCCGGGCGGATAGCTGCCCCAATCGATCGCCCGCTGCCACTTCGCCACATCCTGGAAGGCTGGCCCCTCCCAGCCGGTGAGCTGCAGCAGGGTGGAATTGACGGCGGTGATCTTGATCTGGCGTTCCACCCCGTCCTGCGCGGGGATGATGCGCGCGGCATAGGCCACGGTGGGCAGCGCCTCGATGAAGCCGCTGGCTGCCATCGGGATGGGGGCGAAGTTGGGCGCTGGTGCCGGGAAGATCACGGCGGGGGTCGGTTCCGCCGGCCTGGGCGGTGGTGGTGCGCTCTGCACCGGCCGAATCACGGTGCTGGTGAGGAGCGGCGGCGCGCCGCCGGCGGCGGCCGCCGGCGCGGCGGCCCTGGGCAGGACGGCGGGAGCCGGCAGGCTGTGCAATGGCGGTGCGACGACCTCGGCCGCCTCCGCCTCGTCCCCGGCCAGGGCCTCGTCTTCCTCCGCGGCCGGGCGCTCGGCATCGCGCAGCACCCGGCCGAACAGCCACATCAGCACCAGCGCCACCAGGCAGGAAATGGCGCCGGCCAGACCATAGACCACGAGCGCGATGCGGCTCGTCGGAATGCCGGCCGCCGCCTCCTCGACGCTGGACTGCACGATGAGGTCCAGGCCGGGCACCTGCACCACGGCGAAGGCGACCGGGCGGCCCGTCTCGGGGTCGCGCCGTGTGACGCTGCGTTCGCCATTGCCGCCGGCGGCCGCATCGGGCGCCAGCGAGGCGTCCAGGCGCGGGGCGGCATTGGTGACGGCGGCATTGCGACCGCGGGCCACAAGCGTGCCGTCGGCATGGAAGAGGAGCACCTGCGCATCGCCCTGTGCGGAGGCGCCGGGCAGCGCCTGCGCCAGCCTTTGGGGGTCGACCACGGCCAGGCCGACGCCGATGAAGCCAGCAGCGATGGGTGGCCCGGAGGGGCTCAGGATCGGGGTGGAGAGCACCACACCGCTGACCCCCGCCAGGCCGGGCGCGCCCTGGCGCGAGACGATGGGCGTCAGCCGGCCATAGCGATGGGCGAGGAAGAATTCGCTGTTGCCGAGCCAGGGCTGCACCGCGCCCTGCTGCGACTGCCAGACCACCGCGCCCGAGGCATCGGTCACGGCCAGCGCCCGCAGCCCGTCCTGGCCGCGGCGTGTGAGGCCCTGCATGGTCTGCTCGATGGCATCGACCTCGCGGCGGTCGCCGCGGGCCTGGGCGATGGCGCGGTTTTGCAGGGCGGAGAGGGCGCGCTCGGCCGGGTCCATCGCCCGCGGCAGGGCATCGCGGGCCGCGCGGGCCGCGGCCATGGCGCGGGTCTGGTTGGCGAATTCACGCTCCGCCTTCTCGCCCGCGGTGATGTCGAGGGCGGTCGACCAGGTGAAGATCAGCGCGGCGGCGCCCACCATGCTGCCGACGAGCAGGAGCAAACGGCTGCCCAGATGCGCTCCCTGCCCACCACCCGATGGCTTGCCCTGTCGTTCACTTGATCTCTGGAAAGCCTGTGGCTTGCCCAATGGCTGCTCTCCCGCATGCCGATACGTCGGGTGCAAGCTGCGTCAAAGGCGTGTGATTCGCTACCGCACATGGCTGTGTGTAAGGTGAGTGACTCAATTCATGCAGCGAGTGGGACATGATGGACACGGCAGACGGCAATCCCTGCATCATCGGCTGGGCGCATAGCCGCTTCGGCAGGCTGGACGATGCCCCAGATGCCGAGGCGCTGATCGGCCTTGTCGCCCGCGCCGCGATCGCCGATGCCGGCATCGACCCCGCGGATGTCGATGCGGTCTTCCTCGGTCAGTTCAATGGCGGCTTCGTGCGGCAGGATTTTCCGGCCTCGCTGGTGTTCCAGGCGGTGCCGGAGCTGCGCTTCAAGCCCGCCACCCGCTATGAAAATGCCTGCGCCACCGGTTCGGCCGCCATCCATGGCGCGCTGGATTTCCTGGGGGCGCGGCGCGGCCGGTTCACCCTGGTGGTGGGCGTGGAGAAGATGACGGCCACACCCGGCCCGCGGGTGGGCGAAATCCTGCTCTCGGCCAGCTACCTCAAGGACGAGGGCGATGTGCCCGCCGGTTTCGCCGGGGTCTTTGGCCGGATCGCGGAGGCCTATTTCCAGCGGCATGGCGACCAGTCCGACGCGCTCGCCGCCATCGCCGCGAAGAACCACGCCAATGGGGTGGACAACCCCTATGCGCAGATGCGCAAGGATTTGGGCTTCGCCTTCTGCCGGGCGGAGAGCGAGCGCAACCCCTTCGTGGCGCCCCCGCTCAAGCGCACCGACTGCTCGTTGGTCAGCGACGGCGCGGCCGCGCTGGTCATCGCCTCGGGCGAGGCGGCGGCCGGCTTCTCCCGCGCCGTGCGCTTCCGTGCCACCGCCCAGGTGAACGACCTCATGCCCATTGCCGCGCGGGACATCATTCGCTTCGAGGGCGCCCGCCTGGCCTGGGCGCAGGCGCTGGGTGCCGCCGATCTCGGCCTCGATGACCTCTCCTTCGTCGAGACCCATGATTGCTTCACCATCGCGGAATTGATCGAATATGAGGCGATGGGCCTGGTGCCGGAAGGGCAGGGCGCGCGGGCGGTGCTGGAGGGCTGGACCGCCAGGGATGGCCGGCTGCCGGTCAATCGGTCCGGCGGCCTGAAATCAAAAGGCCATCCCATCGGCGCCACGGGCGTTTCGATGCATGTCCTGACCGCAATGCAGCTCTGTGGCGAGGCCGGCGACATGCAGCTGCCGCGGGCCGACAAGGCCGGAATCTTCAACATGGGCGGCGCTGCGGTGGCGAATTATGTTTCGATTCTTGAACGCGCGTCTTGAACGGGCGGCGTGACGTTGCTGCAGCGCAACAGGTGACTCGCGCGCAATTTTTTATCAAAAAACACTTGAACGTTTCGCTCAGTGGTCTATTTCCGAGTTGTCAGGTGCGGCTTTTGCCGCGTGCAACGCCCTCCTGGCAGCTTTGCCTTCCTCAACCTAAACTCGGCCGCCTCGCAAGGGCGGCCATTTTTTTTGCAGCCCCTATCCGCTTGGATTCGAGGCGCGCATGCCGCACAAGACGCGGTCGTAAAGGTCACCCAATCCCGTGCTCCCCATTGTTGCTATTCTTGGCCGGCCGAATGTCGGCAAATCCACCCTGTTCAACCGCCTGGCGCGGCGGCGAATCGCCATCGTCGATGACCGGCCGGGGGTGACGCGCGACCGGCGCGAGGTCGAGGCCGAGATCGGTGGCCGCGCGGTTCGCCTGATGGACACGGCGGGGCTGGAGGAGGCGCCGGTGGATAGCATCGCCGGGCGAATGCGGGTCAGCTCGGAGACCGCGCTCGGCATGGCCGATCTCGTGCTCTTCGTGGTCGATGCGCGCTCGGGCATCACGGCGACCGACCGCGCCTTCGCCAACCAGCTCCGCCGCACCGCGGTGCCGGTGCTGGTGATCGCCAACAAGGCGGAGGGGCGCGATGGCGGCGCCGGCGCGCTGGAGGCCTATGAACTCGGCCTGGGCGACCCCATCGCCGTCTCCGCCGAGCATGGCGAGGGCTTTTCCGAGATTCACGACGCGGTGCGTGAGCATTTGCCGGAGGTGGATCCGGAGGCGGAGGACAAGGAACGCCCGCTGCGGCTTGCCATCCTCGGGCGCCCCAATGCCGGCAAATCCACCCTGCTGAACGCGCTGCTGGGTGAGGAACGCATGATCGTGGGGCCCGAGCCTGGCCTGACGCGCGACGCCATCGCCAGCGAATGGAATGATGGCGAGGGCATGGTGCGCCTGGTGGACACCGCGGGGCTGCGCCGCAAGGCGCGCATCGAGGACAAGCTGGAGGCGATGAGCGCGCAATCCTCCATCGCCGCGCTGAAGGAATGCGAGGTGGTGGTGCTGGTGCTCGATGCCGTGCTGGGCATGGAGGAGCAGGATCTGCGCATCGCCCGCCTGGCCGAGCGCGAGGGCCGCGCGCTGGTGATCGCGCTGAACAAATGGGACGCGGTGGAGGACCGCATCGCCACCCGCAAGAAGCTGGATGACGTGCTGATGGCAAGCTTTGCCCAGATGAAGGGCATTGCCATCGTCACCATGAGTGCGGCGAGCGGCCGCGGCGTGGACCGGCTGATGCCCACCGTGCGCGGCGTGCTGGAGCTGTGGAACAAGCGGGTGCCCACCGGCGCCCTGAACCGCTGGTTCGAGGAGGCGCTGGAACGCCACCAGCCGCCGCTGGTGCAGGGCAAGCGTCTGAAATTGCGCTATGCCACCATGCCGAAAGCGCGGCCGCCGACGATGGTGGTGTTCGGAACCCGGGCGGAGCTGCTGCCGGTGGAGTACCAGCGCTATCTCGTGAATTCCTTCCGGGAGGCGTTTCACATGCCCGGCGTGCCGATCCGCTTGCAGATGCGCGGGACCGAGAATCCCTATGCTGACCAGGAGTAGGAATCTTGTTGTTCTGACCGTGCGGCGTTAACTTCCCGATCATAGAAAAGGGTTGAGCATGCCGGCATCGGAATTCATTGGGACTGCCGCGGCGGATACGCTGGCGGGCTCGGCCGGTGACGACATCATCTATGGCCTGGCGGGAGATGACCGGCTGAGCGGGCTGGCCGGCAATGACACGCTGGATGGCGGCGATGGCCATGACACGCTCGATGGTGGCGATGGCAATGACGTGCTGCTTGGGCGCGACGGGGCGGATAGCCTGACGGGCGGGGCAGGGACTGACCTTCTGGATGGCGGGGCAGGGAACGACACGCTGATCGGTGACGATCCGGTCTCTGGTCCCTTCGGTGGGCCTGGTCTCGACACGCTGCTGGGCGGCGAGGGCGATGATCTCCTGACCGGCGACGGCTTGCTGAGCGGCGGCGCCGGCCGCGACCTGCTGCGGCGCGATTTCCGCACATTGGGCCCGATCACCCTCGATGGCGGCGCCGGCGATGCCGACCGCATTGGCTTTCCCGGCTCGGACCTCAGCAATGTCACCATCACCGGGGTGGAGTTTCTGGAGCTGCCGGCCTTCGCCAATGGGCGCTGGACGGTCGGGTTTTCAGAGAGCGCCCGCCTGGCCTTCGACAAGGCGCGGATCAATATCCTGCCGACCATTTCCAGCACCGATCCAGGCTATGTCCTGACCACCGGGGGCGGGGACTTCTCCAGCGTGACGCTGGCCGGGCCAACGGGTATCGACAATGTCCTCGGCGATCTGGTCATTGGCACCAGCGGCAACGATATTCTCAGCGTGATGTATGGCGGCACGGCGCGCGGCGGTGCCGGCAACGACTCGTTCATCACCGGTGTCGCCGGCGTCTATACCGGGCCGCGCCAAACCGCCTTTACCTATGGCCGCGAAAACATCTTCGGCGAGGATGGTGACGATGTCATCACCATCGAGCTCTCGAGTTTTTCCACGGTCGACGCGACCGCCGCCCCGGGGATCATCAATGGCGGGGCGGGTTGGGACACGCTGTGGATCCGCTCGGTCAGCGGCGGCGTGCTGACCTCATCCACGCTGTCCGGCATCGAAGTGCTGCGGCCAACCTTTGGCGTGACCCTCACGGCGGAGCAGTTTGCCGGTCTCGTCGCCCTCGACATCCGGCCCTTCGACGGCAGCATCGCGCTGCCTTTCAGCTACACCAACAGCCAGACCTATCCGGTCGGCGCGCTGCCGACCTTCACCGGTAGCGGCGGCACCTACGACTTCAGCACGAAGATTTTCACCACCGACAATCGTGTCGTCTTCACCGGCAGTTCGGGCAATGAGCGCGTCATCGGCGCCGCGGGCAACGACAGCCTCTCCGGCGGCGCGGGGGATGACGCGCTGCTCGGCGGCACCGGCAACGACACATTGAGCGGCGGCGAGGGCAATGATGTCTTCAATGCCGGCCCCGGCCAGAACAATGTCGCGGGTGGCCTGGGCTTCGACACCCTCTACCTCGATGGTGGCCGCCGCGCCGCCACCATCACCACCAGCCTCGAATTCACCACGGTGGATGGCGCCAGCCGCATCCCCTCGCTGGCGGGCACGGCCACCACAGCCGGCCAGACCACCAGCTTCACCGGCATCGAGAAATTCTCCTTCGCCGAGGGCGACCTGATCTTCGACACCGGCTCCCTGGCCTTTGCGACCGCGCGCCTTTACCTCGCTGCACTGGGCCGCGCGCCCGACGCCCTGGGCCTGGCCGACAATGTCGCCCTGCTGGGTGGCACCATTTCCTTCAGCCAACTCTCGGCATCCTTCGCCGCCTCACCCGAATTCAACCTGCGCTACCCCGCCGTCGACAATGCCGGCTTTGTGAACCTCATGTACCAGAACACCCTGGGCCGGGCGCCGGATTCCCAGGGTTTCACCTTCTGGACCAATATCCTCGACCAGGGCCTGGGCACCCGTGGCACGATCCTCGAGGGTTTCGCCAATTCCGCCGAATTCATCGCCCGCGCCCAGACCCTGCTGCCCAATGGCGTCTGGCTGCCCGACACCGATGCCTCGGCCGTGGCCCGGGTCTATCAGGCGACGCTGGGTCGCCATCCCGACGAGGCCGGGTTTGCCTATTGGCGCGGCAATGTCGAGGCCGGTTTTTCGCTGCGGGACTTGGTGCCGCTCTTCCTCAACAGCCCGGAATCCCAGGCCCGCTATGGCACGCAGGATGATGCCGGCTTTGTCACCACGCTCTATCAGAACGTGCTGGAGCGCACGCCGGATGCCGGTGGCTATGCCTATTGGACCGGCAATCTGGCCGCCGGCATGACCAGGGCGGATGTGGTGATGCTGTTCAGCCAGAGCCCGGAATTCATCGCCAAGACCGCGCCATGGATCGCGGATGGGATCGATTTCGCCGGATAAAACCTCCCCGTTGCGGGCTGGCCGCCGCATCATCCGCGCAATCCTGGGACGGTCGGCACGGCATGCCGGGCTGTCCGCGCCGCAACTCCCACGTTATCATCGGCCGGTCAGAGGCCGGGGTTTGCATGTTCGGGTTCAAGTTTCGTTGTCTTGTGCTCGGTCTTGCCGCGGGGATGAGCCTGGCCATGCCCGCCCATGCCGAGGATCCGATGGATGGCATCCTGCCCAATTACGTCGGCGCCGGTGCTGGCGTGGCGCCGGAATATCTCGGCTCCCGCCGCTACACCTTCGGCGCGGCGCCAGCGGTGCGCTGGCAGTTCGATGGCCAGCGCTACGTCTCGGTGATCGGCCCCCGGGTCGAGGTCAATCTTCTGAACAGCCCGAATTTCCAGCTCGGCCCCATCCTGAACTACCGCTTCGGCCGCTCCGGCGCCGATGACCCTGCGGTGCGCGCGCTGGGCAGCCTGAACGGCGTGCTGGAGGGCGGCATCACCGTCGGCGGCACCTATATCGGCACCGGCGCCATTCCCTTCCGGATCCGCGCCGGCGTCTCGGTGGTGAGCGATATGACGGGCGCCTATGGCGGTGTCTCGGCGCTGCCCTTCGCCAATCTCTGGGTGCCGCTCTCGCCCACGGTCTTCGTGGGTGTGGGGGCGAGTGCGCGGTTCTCGCCGGCCTCGCAGAACCGGTACTATTTCGGCATCAGCCAGGCGCAGTCCCAGCGCAGCGGCCTGCCGGGGTTCGACCCCGGGGCGGGCGGCTTCGCGCAATTCTCGGCCTGGCCCGCCCTCGTCTGGCGCTTTGGCGAGAACTGGGCGCTGGGCGCCTCGATGCTCTACACCCGGCTCGACGATGCCGCGGCGCGCAGCCCGATCGTGCGGCGCGGCTCGCGCGATCAGTTCGTGGGTGGCATGGGCGTGGCGTATCTCTGGTAGCGGCTGAACCGGCGTGGCGCGTCCTGCCGCCGGATCGCGCGCGGCCTAGACCATGCTGCGTTCACATGCGTTCACTGCGCATGGTCTAGCCGTTGCTGAGAGATGATTCAGCGTGTTCGGCGATTCCGCCTCAACGCATCATGCTCTAATCCGCCCGCAGCCCGCTGCGCCGCACCACCGCTTCCCAGCGTTGCGCATCGGCCTGCATGCGCGCGCCCAGCGCCGCGGGCGGTGCATCGGTCGGCTCGATCCCCAGCGCCGCCAGGCGTTGCTGCAATTCCGGCACCGCCAGGGCCCGCACCAGGGCGGCGTGCAGCTTCTCGACCGTCTCGGGCGGCGTGCCGCGCGGCGCGACCAGCCCGTGCCAGCCCACCGCCTCGGCATGCGTCATGCCCGCTTCCTGGAAGGTCTTGACCTCCGGCAGCGCCGCGGTGCGCCGGGGGGAGGAGACGACGATGCCGCGCAACCGGCCGGCGCGGACATGTTCCGTGATCGCGCCGATATTGATCATCACGCCCTGCAGCGCGCCGCCCATCAGGTCGTTGATCGCCAGCGCGCCGCCACGATAGGGGACATGGGTCCACTCCACCTCGGCCGCGTCCTGCACGACCTGCTGCAGGAGGTGCGACAGGCTGCCATTGCCAGGCGTCCCCACGGCCAGCGGCGTGCGCCGCGCCTGCGCGAGGAAGCCTGCGAGATCATGGGCTGGACTATCGGCCCGCACCACCAGGATCTGCGGCACCTGCGTGGCCTGGGCGACCGGCGCGAAATCGCCGACCGGGTCAAAGCTCAGCCGCGGGAAGAGCGCCTTGTTGATCGACAGGCTGTCCGATCCCGCCGCGAGCACCGTGCCATCGGGCCGTGCGCGGGCAACGATCTCGTAGCCGATATTGCTGCCCGCGCCGGGATGGTTCTCCACCACGATGTTCTGGCCCAGCGGCGCCGCCATGTGCCGGGCCAGCAGGCGGGCCACGATATCCTGGCTTCCACCGGGCGCGACGGGTACGATCAGCCGCACGACCCGATCGCCAGGACCGGGCTGGGCATGAACCAGGCCGGGCAAAGCCAGGGCCATGGGGAGGGAGTGGAGAAGGGCGCGCCGTTTCATGATTTGTAGATAAGGCAATTATCCATCTTGTCAACGTGAAATTACTTTGGCACGCTCCAAGCCGAGGCCTTCAGAAGCCCCATTCATCAGGAGATTCCGCACATGTCGCTCCAACTCGGACAGATCGTCCCCGATTTCGAGGCCCAGACCACCAGCGGGCCCATCCATTTCCATGCCTGGCTGGGCGATTCATGGGGTGTGCTGTTCAGCCACCCCAAGGACTACACCCCCGTCTGCACCACCGAACTGGGCGAGGCCGCCCGCCTGAAGCCCGAATTCGACCGGCGGGGCGTGAAGGTGATCGGCCTTTCCGTCGATACGCTGGAGCGCCACAGCGGCTGGGAGGCGGATATCGAGGAAACACAGGGGCAGGCTGTGAATTTCCCGATGATCGCGGATACCGACCGAAAAGTCTCGGAACTCTATGGCATGATCCATCCCCTAGCCGATCCCTCGGTCACGGTGCGCACCGTTTATGTCATCGATCCGAACAAGAAGCTGCGCCTCTCGCTGACCTATCCGCCGAGCACCGGCCGCAATTTCCTGGAGATCCTGCGGGTGATCGACAGCCTGCAGCTCACCGATCGCCAGAAGGTCGCAACCCCGGTGAACTGGCAGCCCGGCGAGCGCGCCATCATCCTGCCCAGCCTCTCCGACGAGGACGCCAAGACCCGCTTCCCGCAGGGCTGGGAGGCGCAGAAGCCCTATCTCCGCTACGTCACCGTGGAAAAATAGCGCCCCGCCCTCAGATCACAAAGCTGATCACATCGCCCGGCGCGCTGGCCAAACCCGCGCCGGCCGCCCGCCGCGCCAGCACATCGAGGCTCACGCCGTCGAGATGCGCCAATGTCGTCTCATCGATCTCCGCCCAGAAGGGCTGCACCACCAGGGTGAAGAGCGGGTTGCTCTCGCCCTCGGCGGGCGGGCAGGCCTCGCTGGTGACGGCCCGCACGATCTCACCCAGCGTGATCCCGCGCCGCGGCCTGGCCAGCTTGTAGCCGCCGGTCGGTCCGCGGGTGCTGGTGAGCACGCCGCGCCGGGAGAGCGGCTGCAGGATGGGCTCGAGCCCGCGCCGGGCCAGGCCCAGGCGCTCGGCAATGTCGGCAGCGCTCACCGTGCCGCGCCCGGCATGCAGGGCGATGTCCAGTACCACGGTGATGGCCAGGGCCGGTCTGGCTTGGAGCAGCATGACGTCAGACCTCCCTGTGAAACGGCGCCGCGACATCCCATAATGCACGTCATTGATTCGTGATACTGGAAAAGCCTGATGACGAACGCCGCCATTTCGCAGGGCCTGCTCGGCTCCATCGGCAATACGCCCTTGATTCGCCTGGCCCGCGCCAGCGCCGCCACGGGCTGCGAGATTCTGGGCAAGGCGGAGTTCATGAACCCCGGCGGCTCGGTCAAGGACCGTGCGGGCCTGGCCATCATCCAGGCAGCGATGGCCGATGGCAGCCTCAAGCCCGGCGGCACCATCGTCGAGGGCACGGCCGGCAATACCGGCATCGGCATCACGCTCGTGGCCAATGCGCTGGGGTTTCGCGCCGTGATCGTGATGCCCGAGACCCAGTCGCAGGAAAAGATCGATTTTCTCCGGATGATCGGCGCCGATCTGCGGCTGGTCCCCGCGAAACCCTTCAAGGACCCCGGCAACTACGTCCATGTCTCACGCCGCCTGGCCGAGGAGACCGGCGCGGTCTGGGCCAATCAATTCGACAATACCGCCAATCGCGAGGGCCATCGCGCCACCACCGGCGCCGAGATCTGGACCCAGACCGGCGGCCGGATCGATGCCTTCACCTGCGCCTGCGGCACCGGCGGCACGCTGGCCGGGGTCGCCATGGCGCTGAAGGCGCACAACCCGGCCATCCGCATCACCCTGGCCGATCCGATGGGCAGCGCGCTCTACAACTGGAAAACCCACGGCACGCTGGAACTCACTGGCAGTTCGATCACCGAGGGCATCGGACAGTCCCGCGTGCCCGGCAATCTCGACGGCGCGCCGATCGATGATGCGGTGCAGATCACCGACGAACTCGCCCTCGAACAGGTCTTCGACCTGACCATCCATGAGGGCATTTCGGTGGGCGGCAGCGCCGGGCTCAATGTCGCCGCCGCCATTGCCGTGGCGCGGCGCCTGGGGCCGGGCCATACGGTGGTGACCATCCTTTGCGATGGTGGGGCGCGTTACCAGTCGAAGCTCTTCAACCCCGAATTCCTGCGGGGGAAAGGCCTGCCCACACCGCCATGGATGCAATGATCGCCAACCCGGCCGGGAACTTCCGCGGCCGGATCCATGCCTCGGTGCTGGACACCATCGGTGCCACGCCGCTGGTGCGCCTGCCGCGCATCGCGGCCGAGGACAGGCTCGTCGCCGACCTTTGCCTCAAGCTCGAATTCTTCAATCCCATGGGTTCGGTGAAGGACCGTATCGCGCTGGCCATGGTGCGGGCGGCCGAGGCGGAGGGGCTGATCAGCCCCGGCGTCTCCGTGCTGGTGGAGCCCACCTCGGGCAATACCGGCATCGGGCTCGCCTTCGTCGCCGCCGCGCTGGGCTACCGGCTGATCGTGACGATGCCGGAGGGCGCCTCCATCGAGCGCCGCCGGATGATGCGCCTGCTGGGTGCCGAGCTGGTGCTGACCCCCAGCAACCGTGGCATGGCCGGCGCCATCGCCAGATCGCAGGAGATCGCGGCCACCACGCCGCACAGCTGGTTGCCGCGCCAGTTCGACAATCCCGCCAACCCCGATATCCACGCCCGCACGACGGCCGAGGAGATCTGGGCCGATACCGATGGCCATGTGGATATCATCATCGGCGGCCTGGGCACCGGCGGCACCATGACCGGCATCGCCCGCGCCCTGAAGCCGCGCGCCCCCGGCCTCAGGGTGATCGGCATCGAGCCCTCGGAGTCAGCCGTCCTGCATGGCGATGACCCCGGCCCGCACGGCATCCAGGGGATCGGCCCCGGCTTCCGTCCGGCGGTGCTGGATGTGGCGCTGCTCGACGGTATCGAGATGGCCAATGAGCGCGACGCCATCGCCACCGCGCGCCGCGCGGCGCGGATGGAGGGGCTGGCCTTGGGCATTTCCTCGGGTGCGGCGCTGAGCGTGGCGCTGCGCCTGGCCGCCCAACCGGCAAACTCCGGCAAGCGGATCGTCTGCGTGGCGCCCAGTTTCGCCGAACGCTACATGTCCACGGCACTTTTCGCGGGGCTCGACTGATGGAACTTTTCGAAATCGGCCGAACCATCCGTGCACGCGACCCCGCCCGCCCGACCTGGGCCGAGGTCCTGACCTGCTATCCCGGAATTTGGGCGGTGCTGTTTCATCGCGTGGCGCATGCGCTGCATGGTGCGGGGTGGCCGGCGCTGGGGCGGTTCGTGTCGCAATGCAGCCGTTTCCTGACCGGGATCGAGATCCACCCCGGTGCCAGGATCGGCCGGCGCCTGTTCATCGATCACGGCATGGGCGTGGTGGTCGGCGGCACCGCCACCATCGGCGATGACGTCACGATCTATCAATGCGTGACCCTGGGAGGGCTGTCGCTCAAGCCAGGCAAGCGCCATCCCGACCTGCTCGATGGCGCCATCATCGGCGCCGGCGCGCAGGTGCTCGGTCCCATCACCATCGGGCGCGGCGCCCGGGTGGGCGCCAATTCGGTCGTGGTGGATGATGTCTGCGACGGCCACACGGTGGTGGGCATCCCCGCCCGCAGCCCCAAGGGTTGCGACGAGGTTGCGACCGTGGGCTATGGCATGCCGGAACGCGCCGGCGCCGACCCGCTGGGCGAGGAGGTGGCCGCGCTGCGCGCCGAGGTGGCGGCGTTGCGGGCGCTGATCCAGCGGCACTCGCTGGACCGCGCGGATTAGACCATGCTGCGTTCACATGCGTTCACTGCGCATGGTCTGGCCGTTGCTGAGAGATGATTCAGCGTTTTCGGCGATTCCGCCTCAACGCATCATTCTCCAGGCGTCGCCGGCAGCAATCCCGCATCGCGCGGGGCCATGCTAAGCAGCAGCGCGCGATTCTCCCGGGAGCCTGATGCCAAGCCGCCTTCGCCGCCTGAACGAGCAGCTGCGCCAGCGCGGCCTCTGGGGCTATGCCGGCGCCCTGGGCACCCGTGGCTTCGAGACGCTGTGCAAGTTCGGCCTCTACCTCATGGTGGCGCTCAGGCTTGACACCGATGGCGCGGGGCTGTTCTTCCTCTGCCTGACATGGGTCAATCTGCTCGCGGTGGCGGCCCGCATGGGGCTCGATCGCGCGGTGTCGCGGCAGGTCGCGGCGGGCCTGGCGATGGGGCAGGCCGACGAAGCGGGCAGGGCGCTGCGCGACAGCCTGGTCTGGACGGCGGTCGGCGGAATGCTCGCAACCGCCGCCACGGCGATGCTGGCCGGCACCGTGGCGCGGCTGCTCTTCGGGATGGAGGCGCTGGCCTGGCCGCTCGGCCTGGCCGCGCTCATGCTGCTGCCGCAATGCCTCGTCTTCACCATGGCGGGCGCGCTGATCGGCCTCAATCGCGGCGTGGCCGCGCAGCTCGCCAGCAACGCATTGCCGCCGGCCCTGCCGCTGCTGGCGCTCGTGATGGGCGTCGACCGGCTGGACCAGCTGCTGCTGTTGCAGGCCCTGTCCTACGCGCTGTGCTGCGCCTGGGCGGCGGCCATGCTGCGGCAGTCCTGGCGGGGGCGCCCGGCCCAGCCCCCTGCAACCACAGTGGCTCCTCGCGATGGCCTCTGGGCCACCGCGCGGCCCTTGCTGGTGATCGACCTGGTGCAGGTCGGGCTGCTGTCGCTGCCGGTCCTGCTGCTGGGCGCCTTTGCCAGCGCCGCCGATGTCAGCCGCTTCAGCATCGCCCATCGCCTGACCATGCTGGTCAACACCATGTTGGTCAGCATCGCGCAGGTCTCGGCCGGGGCTTTCGCCCGCCACCACAGCCGTGGCGAATTCGCGGCGCTGCGGCGTGTCGAGCGGCAGGCCCGCATGCTGGGCCTGCTGGCCTGCGCGCCGGTGGTGGTCGTCATGCTCGTCGTCCCCGCCACCCTGCTCGGGCTGATGGGTGAGGGCTTCGCCGTGGCGGCGCCGGCCCTGCTGGTCCTGGCCCTGGCCCAGCTGGTGAATGTGGCGCTGCCGACGCAGGACATGATGCTCACCATGACCGGCCATGGCGCCTTGCTGCGGCGGCTGAACCTCTGGCAATTCGCGGCCTGCCTGGGGTTGGGCGTGGTGCTGGTGCCGCTGTTCGGATTGATGGGGGCCGCGGTGCTCAGTGCCTTCGGGCTGGTGTTCGGGCGGATCAGCTTTGCCCTCGCTGTGCGCCGGGTGCTGCCCGAACTCAGGACACCCGCACAAGGGGTCGCCACATGAGGACCCGGGCATGATCGTGACAGGGCTTGCCGGGCTGGGCGATGCGCCCTGCGATATCGTGGTCATCGGCGCGGGGCCGGTGGGCATCAGCCTGGCCCTGGCGCTGCAAAGGCTTGGGCGGTATGTCGTGCTGCTGGAATCGGGGGGCAGGTTGCCAAGCCCCCAGGCCCAGGAGCTGGCCCGCGGCGAAATCCCCGCAACCGCGAAGCACGTGCCCATGTCCATCGCCGTCGCCCGCCGGCTGGGCGGCACGTCGCATCTCTGGGGCGGACGCTGCGTGACGATGGATCCGCTCGATTTCGAGGTCCGGCCGGCGATTCCGCACAGCGGCTGGCCAATTTCGGCCGAGGATGTGGCGCCTTACCTGGCCGAGGCCTGTGACATCATCGGCCTGGGCCGTCCGCTCTTCTCGCAGCCATGGCCTGGGATGCCCGCGGCCGGGGATGGCTTCGCCTTCGACCGGCTGGAACGCTGGAGCCAGACGCCGCGCTTTTCCATCTCCCATGGTCCGGCGCTGGCAAGCGCGCCAGGCATCGAGCTCCGCCTGGGTGCCACCGTCACCGGCTTCGAGCACGCCGCCGATGGCCGCGTGACGCGGATAAGCATCAAGGGCAGCGATGGCGGGGAGGCCTCGATCACCGCGCGCTGCGTCGTGCTGGCCGCAGGCGGCGTGGAGAACACCCGCCTGCTGCTCGCCGGCGAGATGGCGGCGCCCGGGCGCTTCGGCGGGGCCGATGGGCCGCTCGGACGCTACTATATGGGCCATCTCTATGGTGTCTCGGCCGAGATGGAGATCACCGCGCCATGGCTCGACCCAGGGATCGACTTCTTCCGCGATGACAGCACCTATGTGCGGCGCCGCTTCACCCCCACGGCCGCGCTGCAGCGCAGGCTCGGGCTGTCCAATGTGTCGCTGACGCCGGACTATCCGCTGATGCGCGAGCCTTCGCATCGCAATGGCATCCTCTCCTTCGCCTATCTCGTCTTGTCGATGCCGCCGCTGGGGCGGCGGATCATGGTGGAGTCGGTGCGTCGCAATTATGTCGGCGAGGGTGGGCAGCGCGCGGCGCATCTGCTGAACGTGCTGCGGGACCTGCCGCGCACCGCGGCGTTCCTGCCCGGTTTCCTCTACCATCGCTATGTCGCGCGGCCGCGCATGCCGGGCTTCTTCCAGCGCAATGGCGCGCGTCGATATGCCGTGCGCTTCCATGCCGAGCATTTGCCCAACCCGCTCTCGCGCATCACCCTGACGGGCGAGCGGGATGCCCTGGGGCTGCCCCGGGTGCGGCTTGACCTGCGTTACGGCGCGGCTGATGCTGCGCCTTTGATCCGCGCCCATGACGCCTTCGCCGCCTGGCTGGAGGCGCAGGGTCTGGGGCGGATGCGCTGGCTGGTGCCCGAGGCCGAGCGCGAGGCGCATATCCTGGATCAATGCTATGACGGGCATCACCAGATCGGCACCACGCGCATGGCGGCAGGCCCGGGGCAGGGGGTGGTGTCCGGCGACGGGCGGGTCTTCGGCGCGGCCAATCTCTTCGTGGCCGGCAGCTCGGTCTTCCCGACCTCGGGCGCCGCCAATCCCACCCTCACCGCAGTGGCAATGGCGCTCCGGCTGGCCGGGCTGATCGCCCAAGAGGCGCCTCGGGCGTGAGCCCGGGCTGCGTCCGGCCGCGCTGCCAGGTGAGATACCAGATCAGCGCGCTGAGCGAGGCGATCTCGCCCGGGGCATAGACCGGCGAATAGATCGTCGTCACCAGCAGCACCACCAGCGACCAGTCGGCCAGCGCGCCGGTGAAGGCATCATCCGTTTGGCTGGCGAGGCGCTGCGCCGCGATGATCATCCAGATCAGCGCGGCCAGGATCAGCAACCCGCCGAGCATGCCGAATTCCATCACCACGCCGAGCCAGCCGATATCGGTGAGGTAGAAGTTGCGAAAGCCCAGCAGCTCGGCAAGGGTTATGTCACTTTGCGCTGTGGTGGAGCCCACGCCGAGGAGCCAGCGCGAGGGATATTCACTGATGTAGTCCCAGGCGAGCTGAGAGGTGCGCAGCCGCACCGAGAGCGAACCGCCGAGAAGAGAGGTGGCGGCCCGGGGGGCCACCACCAGCGACCAGGCGACGAGCGCGGCCAGTGCGGCGGCCGCGCCCGCCAGGAAGCCCAGCAGCCGCAGTCGCGCCGGCAGGCTGCGCAGCACCAGAAGCCCTAGCACCGCCACCACGCTGGCGATGACCAGCCGCTGCTTGTAGATGGTCAGCAGGGTCAGCAGGCCCAGCAGCACGCCAGCCGCCGCCAGCAGGCTGCGAGTCCGCAGCGCGCGCCGCGCCATCCAGAAGATGGCCACCACCGCGAAGCCCGTCATCAGCACGATCCGCAGGCCGCGTTCGGGGTCACTGAAGAAGACCTGGCTTTCCCCGGGATCGGTGCGATAGGCGCTGAGCGGCATGGTGAGCCATAGCGCCCAGAAGGCGGCAAAGGTCAGGAAACCCAGCAGCAGAAAAGCCAGGCGAACGTCACGCAGGCCCGGCCGCAGCAGCCACAGCAGGCCGGCGAAGGACAGGCCATAGATGATCGGCAGCGGGCGCAGCGCGGCGGCGGCGGCCTCGACCAGGCTGCTGCCGAGATGCAGCGCCGACTGCAGCGGCGTGAGCACCAGCATATAGGCAGCCAGTGCGAGGTAGAGCACGGTATGCGATGGCCGGCAGGCCAGCAGGGCGAGGGCGGCGAACGGCATGGTCAGCAGCGGCCAGGCCTTGGACAGCGCATAGGCCGGCGGCAGGTCGATCATGTAATGGAAGGACTGGAAGAACAGCGGCAGCGTGGCCATCAGCACCAGCATCCGCCAAAGGCTGCCCTCGGCCGGCCGAACGCGCAGGGCCTGCGGCACCCCCGCGGTGAAGGCCAGCCCAAGCGACGCCCGCGGGGCCTCAGCCACGCGGCGCTGCCCCGCGCCAGCGGGCGCGCAGCACCAGGCCCAGCAACGGCAGGGAGTCGACGAAGACCCGCCTGGCGTGCTGGCGCGGGTTCAACGCCAAACGCCACAGCCATTCCAGGCCGAGCCTGCGCATCAGCTTCGGCGCCCGTGTCACCAGCCCGGTGGCGAAATGCAGCGAGGAGCCAACGGCCAAGGCGAAGCCCCGGCCGCCACCGGCGCGATGGACAGCCAGCAGCAATGCCTCGGAGCGCGGCACTCCGGTGCAGACAAAGGTGACGCGGCCAGGATTGTCCAGCACGAAGCGGACGGCGCGGGCGAATTCGTCGGGCATGCCGGCATAGCCCATGGGCGGGTCGTGCTGCACCACGCGGCGCAGCCCGTATTGTTCGGCCAGCAGCGTCGCAACATCGGGCGGACCGCCGATCACGGTGACCGGATCCTCGGGCCGCAGGACATGGCGCAGCAATTCCAGGGTCAGGTCGCTGCCGGCGCAGAGCTTGAGACGCAGGCCGAAAAAGACCCGCGCCAGGCCCCGCACCACCTGGCTGTCATTGAGCATCAGGGTGGCCTCTGCGCAGGCCTCGGCCAAGGCATGGCCCTTGGCGACCAGGACCAGGCTTTGCGCATTGTGCGTCACCGCGAAGGCGAAGGGCGCCTCGGCCGGCCGATCGGCAATCCAGGCGGCCGCCTCCTGCACATCCAGATCATCGAAGCCGACGAGGCCCAGAAAATCCTGCCGCTGCCCGCGGCCCGGTTCAGAAGAACCCGGCACCGGGGGTCACGTTGCGCACGATGGTGTAGTTGAAGCTGCGGTTGATCTGCAGCGTGCGGTTGACGAATTGCTCGATCCACAGATTCAGCTCGGCGATGCGGCTGCGCGGCACGAAGATGATGTCGCCGGGCTGCAGCGAGACATCATTGCCACCGCCGGTGTTGACGAAGCTTTGCAGGTTCACGGTGCGCAGCATGGGCCCGCCCTGCGGGCTGCGGCGGATCAGCGCCACCTGGTCCATCCGCGCCGTGTCCTGCAGCCCGCCGGCGAGCAGCACATGTTCCATCAGGCCCCGCCGGCCGGCGAGAGGATAGGCGCCGGCGCGGTTCACCTGGCCGCCGACATAGACCACCGAGGCCGGCGTTTCCTCGACGCCCACGGTGACGATGGGGTTGTTCAGCACCCGGCGCGAGGCCCGGGCGATGCGGGCCTCGATCTCGTCGGTGGTGGCGTTGTCGGCCTCGATCCTGCCGGCGACACGCAGCGAGAAGCTGCCATCGGGCGAGACGGTGACCTGCTCGCTCATATCAGGCGTCAGCAGGAACTGCACGCGCAGCTTGTCCCCGGGGCCGATGCGGTAGCGCGGCAGATCATTGGTCCAGGCCGCGAAGCGATCCGCGTTGCTTTCCTCCAGCACCAGCCCGCTGGTGGTGGAGGTGTTGGAGGTGCCCGGCGTGCAGGCGGGCAGGGCCAGCAGCAGGACCAGAAGGAGCAGGGCTCTCATGACGCATTCTCCAACCGGCGGCGCAGGAAGCCCGGCAGCCGGCCACGCTCGCCCATCAGGATGAAACCGGGCAGGCGGCCACCGGCGCCGATCAGCCGGTCGCGCAGGTTGCGCGCGGCGTCGAGCGGCGAGCGCTCTGCCTGCAAGGTCAGGATATTGGCATCCACCAGGCCCGCCAGGCGCCGCGGGCCATAGCTTTCGAGGTCACCCTCTGGCGCCACGATCACCACCACATCCAGCACCCGGCGCAGCCGCTCGAGCGTTGCCAGGGTCTGGTGCAGGCCACGGCCGGCATCGGCGATGTCCGTGCCGGTCGTGTCATAGGCGATCCAGAGGTGTGGGATGACGGTGTTGAAGGCCAGCAGACCTTCGCCCGGCGTGGTGGAGGGGACCTGTTCGGCGCCCAGCCGGGTCAGATGCTTCCGCCCGCCGGCGGAAAGATCGATCATCAGGGTCCGCTGCTCGCGGTCGCGGGCGAAGGCGACCGCCATGGCGAGGCCGAGCGGTGCATGCGAGGCGCCGGTGCCAGCCGGCGCCACCAGCTGGATGACGTTCAGCCGGTCGCCCAGAATGGCGCTGTCGAGCAGCATGGCGACGAGGTCGCGCACGCCGGGTGCCGGGCTGGCCAGCGGATCGGCATCGGGCTTGAGCGTCGGCAGCCGCGCCAACAGCGGCAGGCCGGTGCCGCGGCGGGCTTCCTCGGCATTGGCCGCAGTGCGCCGCAACAGGGTCGCCACCGCCAATGTGAGCGCGGCCAGGAGCAGCCCGGCCAGCACGCCGAAGACCGCCAGCGACGGGCCGAGGTTGCGCGGCGTATAGGGCACCGAGGGCTGCTGCACGGTCTGGATGGTGGGGCTGCGGTTGCGGCTGGCCTCCTCCTCGATGCGCGTCGTGGCCTCGCGCGCGGTGAACTGCCGGTAAGTGGCCTCCAGCACGTCGCGCTGGCGGCCGAGGTCGCGCAGGCGAACATCGGCGTCGCGCAATTCGCCCAGCCGATTCTCGAGTTGGGTGACCTGGGTTGCCACCTCGGCGATCTGCCGTTCCAGCGAGCCCTGCTCGATGCTCAGCGCCGCGATGCGCGAATTCAGCCACTCCACCGTGGGGTTGCGCACCTCCCGGTTGGTGGCGAAGCGCGGTCGGCGGCCATCGGCCACGGCGGCGCGGGCGGTGACGATCTTGCGGTTCACCTCGCGCACCAGGGGATGGTCGGGCGCGTATTGCGCCACGAGATGGGTGCGTTGGAGCTGCAGCCGCAGCAGCTCGTTGCTGCTCTCGTCATTGGTGGTCTGGTTCGAGGTCTCGCGCGAGGCGAGGATGGTGTCGGGGGTGATCGCGATGAGTTCGCGCGCGGCGCGCAGCTGGGTGGCGGTGGTGGTGCGGCCCTCGATCAGCTCGCCCTCGCGCTTGCGCAGCGCGTCGAGCCGGGCGGCGGTGAGCTGGGCCTCCTGTGCCGCGTCGCTGACCCCCAGCCCCGCCAGCAACCCGCGCAGCTCATCATCGAGCTGGCGCAGGCTGTCCGAGGCGCGGCGCACCTCCTCGGCCAGGAAGGTGGAGTTGCCATTGGCCAGCAACCGCTCCCGCCGCTCCCGATAGGCTGAGAGCAGCGTCAGCACCGCGCTGATCGCGACCGCGGGGCGCCGGTTGGAATAGATCACCCGCAGGACGTTGGAATTCTCCGTCACCTCGGCGTAGAGGTCCCAGCGGAAGGCCTCGATAACGCGGTCCTCGCGGCGGTCGGGGTCGACCGGCGGCAGAAGACCCAGAAGGCGCGGCTCGTTGATCCAGGGATAGAGCGTGCCGGCGCCGATGGTCTGGATCACCTCGCGCACCACATCGACGCTGCGCAGGAGGTCAAGCTCTGAGCGCACGACCTTCGCCAGATCGAGCTGCGACAGGGTTGGCGCGGCGCCCGTGGTATCGGTCACGCCGGCGGAATCCCGCCCCGCGCGCACCAGCAACAGGGTTTCGGCCGCGTAGCGGTCTGGCGCGAGGATCAGGGCGGCGATGCCCGCGCTGGCCGGCAGCAGGAAAGCCAGCAGCAGCAGCCATGGCCGAAGCGATGCGGTCACCAGGAAATCGCGCGGCCGAAGCGGCGGTGCGCCCGAGAGCTGCGGCGGCTCGTTGCCCGCCGGCGGACCCATGCTCATCCGCTTGCTGATGCTGCTGTCCTGCGCCAGCATTCCAGTGGATTTCGGATCGCCCGACGGCTGGTCGAAAGCGGCGTTCATGGCGTGGCCTGAGGTTGCGGCTTGGTGGCGGACGGCGTGTCGACGCCGCCAATGGCCTTCATGCTTCGGCAGGCAGGGTGGCGACACGCCGACAGGTTACTGAAATATAGGCTGGGTTGTATAGCAATGTGATGGCGACCGGCCGAGATGGCCATGCGGGCATCCCCGCGGTTTGCCCATCGCCGCGAGGAGCGGGGCCAGAATTCCGCGCCCGACACCCGGCGGCCAGCCGCGAATGCAACGCCTATCTCCCCCGGCTCGTCCCCGCCGCTGTGGCGGATGCGCGCCCGCGCAAGGCGCATCACGGCCGGCCATTGCGCGATTGGGACAGGCGCCGCGTCGCCAAGGCCCCGGCTGCCGAAGGCTGCGCTGGGGGCGATGTCAGAAGACATCCCGCCCCACCATGCCTCCACCGAGGGTCCGGAGCACGATCTTGATGTCCAGCCAAAGGCTCCAGTGGCGGATATAGGCCAGGTCGAGCGCGACATTGCGCTGCGCCCGCTCCAGGGTCTCGATGCCGCCGCGCATGCCGCTGATCTGGGCGAGGCCGGTGATGCCGGGGGTGACGCGATGGCGAACGGCATATTCCGGCACGATCTCGGCGAAAACGCCGTTCTCCACCCGATGCGTGGCGATATGGGGCCGCGGCCCGACGATCGACATCGAGCCCATGGTGACGTTGATGAGCTGTGGCAGTTCATCGAGGCTGGTGGAGCGCAGCCAGCGGCCCAGCCGGGTCACGCGCGGGTCATGCCGCAAGGTGGCCGCGCCATCCCCCTCCTGACCATCCACCATCGAGCGGAACTTGAACATGGTGAAGGGGCGGCCATTGCGGCCGATACGGGTCTGGCGGAACAGCGCGCGCCCGGGGCTGTCGATGCGGATGGCGATGGCAATGGCCAGCAGCAGCGGCGACAGCAGCGCCATGGCAGGGACGGCGATGAACAAATCGAGGCTGCGTTTCGCCAGATGCTGGCCCAGGCTCAGGCCGCGCGGCGCGACCAGGGCGGTGCTATGTCCGAGAAAGGCGGAGCCGGCATCGGCCTCGGCGGCGGGAACGGCGCAGAGCACCATGGCGGAGTGGCCCTCCACCATGCGCGGCAGGCCGGCCAGAAGCGATGTGGAATTGGCGGGCAGGGCGATCAGGATCGTGGCGCTGCGGCTGGCCCGCGCGGCGTCGAGAAAACCGGGAAGCCCCTGGGCGATGTCAGTGTCCTGCGACATCGCGATCGCGACGCGCTGGCCTGCGATCGCTGCCTGGGCACGGCAATCCGCAATGAAAGTTCCACTGCCAAAGAGCGCCACGGTGTTGGGCCGCAGGCGTGCAGGCAGGCGCAGCGGCAACAAAATCAACACATCGAGAACCAGCACGATTCCCATTTCCAGGATCGGCGCGCCCAGCCATAACAGCAGCGCCGAGAACATGGCGACGGCCGCCGCGATGATCGCAAGCAGAATGCCATGCAATGAGCTGGCTTCGGCTCGGGCCGTCACGGACAGGTCGGCGCGATCGCGTTCAGCCATTGCATATAAATGCTGCATGGGTAAATGCCCTGTTAACCGGGGCGACTTGAACACCATGTCGTGCCAACACGCAAGAACATTCCTAAATTTGACACGTTGCGCAGTGCTGCGCGTCGGGCCTGATGGGATGGTCAGGAAGCAATGCTGCCCGGGCTGCGTTGCCCCGGCGGATACGCTTCATGCGCCGATGGCGGCAGTGCAGGCACGCTGCGATTGAAGGGCATTATCATTGTCAAACAATGCACTGGGCCAGTCCATGGCCTAGCGCTGATAGGCCTCGACCTTGCCGTTCAGCTTCTGGGTCAGCGGCTTCCCGTGCCGATCGACGCTCCGACCGAGGCTGACCCGCACCCACCCCTCTGACACACAATATTCTTCAACATTGGTACGTTCCACGCCATTGAAACGGATGCCGACACCGCGTTGTAACAACTCAGAGTTGTGAAACGGGCTGGCTGGGTCGGTCGACAGGCGGTCTGGAAGCGTTTCGACCGCAATTGGCGATGCTGATTCTTCGGTCATGATGATCCAAGGCTGATGTTCCGAGGGTTTCTCACCGCATTGCGCGCAAAGATCAAACCCCCCTCTGCGCGAGGCGCTGCCTGTTGAACCAGGTTTGAGCGAAGCAACGTGGCGCCGGTCCCTCACAAGGTGCCGGATGCGGACCCATGCTTTGGTTGACTGTCTGGCTTCTAGGAGGCGCAGCGGCGGCGCCCTCACCCCGCCTGCATCGTGTCACGCATCCCCGTTATCCCCTCATCGCCCAACCAATGCCGGACAATGATGAGAGGAGCGTTACCAAACCCGCGGGCTCGGCGTATCCATCTCGGCTTTATGGAGCGCCTCATGCCTCGCCCACGCGAATTGCTGCTTGCCGCCCTCGCGGGTGCGGCCGCCATGCTGACCTTCCACCAGGCCACGGTGGCGCTTCTCGCTCGCTACGGCCTCTATCCCGTCGAGCCCTTCGACATCAGCCCGAGCTGGCTGGGCCTGCCGCAGTTTCTGCACGGCGCCGCGGCCTCAGCCGGCTTCGCGCTGGTCTATCGGCTGGTGCGGGCGCGGTTGCCGGGGCCGGATTGGGTATCCGCGCCGCTGTTCTGCGCCATTGTGCCCATCGGTTTTCTGTTTCTGGTGCTGGCGCCGGCGCGAGGGGCCGCCATCGCCTTCGGCATGCCGCCCGCCACCATCGCCCTGGTCGTGCTGACGCATCTCGTCTGGGGCCTGGGCATCGCGGTCTGGCTCCGCGCGCTGGAGCCCGGGGGCCATCCCCGCCCGCGGTGACAGCCCAAAGCAGCGATCAAACGTTGAAGCGAAAATTCATCACATCGCCATCGCGCACGATGTAGGGCTTGCCCTCGATGCGCAGCTTGCCCGCCTCCTTGGCGCCCTGCTCGCCGCCCAGCGCCATGTAGTCGTCATAGGCGATCGTCTCGGCGGCAATGAAGCCGCGCTCGAAATCGCCATGAATCACGCCCGCCGCCTGCGGTGCCGCGGTGCCGCGCGTGATGGTCCAGGCCCGCGTCTCCTTCGGCCCACAGGTGAAATAGGTGATCAGGCCGAGCAGCTCGTAACCCGCGCGGATCACCCGATCCAGGCCAGAATCGGTCAGTCCCAGGCTGTCGAGGAATTCGCCGCGATCCTCGCCCGCCATCTGGCTGATCTCGGCCTCGATGGCGGCACTCACCACCACGGCGCGGGCGCCCTCGCTCTTCGCCTTGGCCATCACGCGCTCGGAAAACGCATTGCCGGTGGCCGCACTGGCCTCCTCGACATTGCAGACATAGAGCACCGGCTTGGTGGTCATGAGTTGCAGGCGTCGGGCATTTTCCTCCTCGCCCGGGGGCACGGCGAAGCGCGCGGGCTTGCCCGCGGCCAGCGCCGCCAGCAGCGGCTCGATCAGCGCGAGCTGGGCCGCCGATTCCTTGTCGCCACCGCGTGCCCGCTTGATCAGCCCCTGCTGCCGCTTTTCGAGCGAATCCATATCGGCCAGCATCAGCTCGGTCTCGACCGTATCGGCATCACGCAGCGGGTCGACCGAACCATCGACATGGGTGACATCCACATCCTCGAAACACCGCAGGACATGCACGATGGCATCCGTCTCGCGGATATTGGCCAGGAACTGGTTGCCCAGCCCCTCGCCCTTGGAAGCCCCGCGCACCAGCCCCGCGATGTCGACGAATTCCAGGCTGGTGGGGATGATCTTCTGGCTCTTCGCCACCCCAGCCAGATTGTCCAGCCTGGGGTCGGGCACCGCGACGCGCCCGGTATTGGGCTCGATGGTGCAGAAGGGATAATTCGCCGCCTGCGCCGCCACGGTCTGTGTCAGCGCATTGAACAGCGTGGACTTGCCGACATTCGGCAACCCCACAATCCCACAATTGAATCCCATTTTTTTGCCTGTTGGTTCGTGCTTCGCACGAAGGCCGCTCACGGGCGGCCCCAGCGCTTGCGGAGCGGTTGCGATCTATGCCGAAGCGTTTGGCATGGGTGGGGTCAGCCCGCCAGGGCGTTAGCCAGTTCCTGCGCCATGATGGAGGCGGCGATGCGCGCCGCGCCATCATCGGTGGGGAGCGCCAGGGCGGCGGCCCGAAGGGCCGGCACCAGCGTGGCGGCGGGCAGACCCGCGCGCTCGGCGGCGCGGGCCATGCGCTGGGCGGCGTCCGGGGCGCCCAGGCAATCCGCGGCCTCCAGCAGCAGCGCCGCGCGCAGCGCCGCGTCGCTGGCGGCCTGGGCGACCGTGCGGGCGCGGCGGACGTCGCTGAGCGGGCCGGCATCGGTCGGCCCGGGCAGGCAGGCCCGCAGCCCCGCCGCAGCCTGGGCCATGGCCTGCGCCTCGCGCACCAGGGCGCTGGCCAGGGCGGCGGCGGCATTGGCCTGGTCTTCCAGCCCCGGGCCACCGCCGAAATCGAGATCCATATGCGGGTCCATCAGGCCTCCTGGGTGAGCAATGCGACGCGGGTCATGAAATCAGCCTCGCGACCCTCGGCGAGCAAAGGGGCGGCATCGGCGAGGCTGTCAAGCAAGGGGGCCAGCCAGAGCTCATCCTTCGCGAAATTGCCAAGAACATGGCCGGTCACGCGGGACTTGTCGCCGGGATGGCCGATGCCCAGCCGCACCCGGCCGAAATCCGCATTGCCCAGCGCGCGTTGCATATCGCGCAGCCCATTATGCCCGGCGGTGCCGCCGCCATGCTTCACCCGGATTTTTCCGGGTGCCAGGTCCAGCTCGTCATGCCAGGCAAGAATCGCGGCCGGCGCGATCTTGTGGAACGACGCCGCCGCCTGCACCGCATCGCCGGAGAGGTTCATATAGGTCAGCGGCTTGAGCAGCAGAATTCTGGCAGGGCCGATGGCGCCCGCCGTGATCTCGCCCTTGAACTGCTTCTTCCAGGGCGGAAAGCGATGGCGCCGGGCGATTTCATCCAGCGCCATAAAGCCGATATTGTGGCGCTGCCGCGCATGCTCCGAGCCGGGATTACCGAGCCCGACCCAGAGCAGCACGGCAGGTCCTTACTTCTTCTTCGCGGGTGCCGCGGCGGCGGCGGGCGCGGCCTTGGGCGCCTGCTTGCCCTTGCCCTTGGCGGGGGCGGCGACAACCACGGGCGCCACGATCTCCTCGACCACCGGGGCGGCGATGGTCGCCACCACGAAGTCACGGTTGATCACGGGTTTGGCGCTGCCCTTGTCGGCCACAGCCGACCAACGCAGGCTGTCGCCGATGGCGGCCGCTGCCAGGTCGATGGTGAAGCGCTCGGGCGCCTGGTCGGGTTCGACCAGCACTTCGAGCTCGCGGCGCACGACGTTCAGCACGCCACCGGCCTTGATGCCCGCGCAGGTCGCCTCGTTCTCGAAATGCACCGGCACCTTGATGCGAATGCGCGCACCCGGGGCAAGCCGCTGGAAATCGATATGCACCGGCCGGTCGCTGACGGGGTGGAACTGGATCTCACGCATCAGCGCGGTCTCGACCGGCCCATCGGCCACCGCCACCTCGTAGATGTGCGACTGCCAGCCGCCTTTGTGCATTTCCTTCATGATGACGCGCGGGTCGAGCTGGATCAGCGTCGCCTCCCGCTTGGCACCATAGACAACTCCGGGCACGAAGCCCTCTCGCCGGGTCGCGCGCGCCGCCCCCTTACCGGCCCGCTCGCGCGCCGCGGCCTCGATCCTGATTGTTTGGACCATGCCACTCGCTCCTATATCGGGTTTGAACCGGCGCAATGCCGATTGCGCCGGCCTCCAGGGGTGCCAGCGTGGCGGCGTGGTAGCGGGGGTGGCACCGGAATGCAAGGGCCGGACTGGCGCCCGGGCCATGCGATGTCAGGCAGGGATAAGGGGCGGGCCTGACGGCCGTCGCCGCCCGACCCTCAAGCCGCCGGCGGCTCCCGCCGCTCGCGCTTGACCAGCAGCTTGTTCAGCGCATGCACATAAGCCCGCGCCGAGGCCACGATGGTATCCGTATCCGCCCCCTGGCCATCGACCAGCTTGCCCGCCTCCTCCATGCGTACCGTCACCCGCGCTTGCGCATCGGTGCCGCCGGTGACGCTCTGCACGGCATAGAGCTTGAGCGTGACGTCATGCGGATAGGCGTGGCGAATGGCCGCGAAGGTCGCATCCACCGCGCCATCGCCGGTGGCCATGCCGTCGCGCGAGACGCCATCCACCTCCAAAGCCAGCGTGGCCATGGGCTTGGCGCCCATGCCGGTCGCCACCGTCAGCGCGGTCAGCTTGAGCCGGTTCTGCTGGTTCGAGATCTCATCATCCACCAGCGCCGCGATGTCCTCATCATAGACGATCTTCTTGCGGTCGGCCAAATCCTTGAAGCGCTTGAAGGCGTCGTTCAGCTGGTTGTCACCGACCTCGTAGCCCATGCTGGCCAGCCGGTCGCGGAAGGCCGCCCGGCCGGAATGTTTGCCCAGCACCAGCGAGGATTTCGTCCAGCCCACGCTCTCCGGCGTCATGATCTCATAGGTGTTCGCATCCTTCAGCACGCCATCCTGGTGGATGCCCGATTCATGCGCGAAGGCATTGCGCCCGACGATGGCCTTGTTGGGCTGCACGTCGAAGCCAGTGATCGCCGCCAGCAGGCGCGACATCCCCAGCAGGCGCGGTGTCTTGATGTTGTGCCGCGCCGCCAGCTTGTCCTGCCGGGTGCGCAGGGCCATCACCGCCTCCTCCAGCGCCGCATTGCCGGCGCGCTCGCCGATGCCGTTGATGGTGCATTCGATCTGCCGCACGCCGGCCTGCACGGCCGCCAGGGTGTTCGCCACCGCCAGGCCCAGATCATTGTGATTGTGGGTCGAGAAGATCACCGTCTCGGCATTGGGCACCCGCTCGCGCAGCATGCGGAATTGCCGCGCGGTTTCCTCCGGCAGGGCATAGCCCACGGTGTCGGGGATGTTGATGGTGGTCGCGCCGGCGCGGATCGCCGCCTCCACGCAGCGGCACAGGAAATCATCCTCGGAACGGCTGCCATCCTCGGCCGACCATTCCACATCGGCTGCGTGATTGCGGGCCAAGGTCACGCTGTCGGTGATGCGGGCCAGCACCTCGTCATGGCTCATGCGCAGCTTCACCCGCATATGCAGCTCCGACGTCGCCAGCACGATGTGGATGCGCGGCCGCGCGGCGGGCTTCACCGCATTGGCGCTGGCCATGATGTCGGCCGCATTGGCGCGCGACAGGCTGGCCACCACCGGGCCCTCCTTGGCGAATTTCCGGGCGATGGACTGCACGCTCTCGAAATCGCCGGGCGAGGCGATGGCGAAGCCGGCCTCGATGACATCGACGCCGAGCTCGTCCAGGGCCACGGCCATGCGCAGCTTCTCCTCGAGGTTCATCGAGAAGCCCGGCGATTGCTCGCCATCGCGCAGCGTGGTGTCGAAGAAGATGATGCGGTCGTCTTCCAGCTGGCCGAAGCTGGGATGGGTGATGGGCATGATGTGCGTTTCCGTGTGCGTGGGCTTCGACGACTGCGGCTTTCCGCCGCGGGAGGCTAGGCGCCTCTTTTGCATCCCCTGGGCGATCCCGGCATGCGGCCAGGCATCCCGCTCAGGGGCGTTGAAGTCGAAGCGGAAGAAGCGCGCCGGACACAGTCCGGGCCGTTGGGCCAAGCGCCCCCGTCCGGCCAGCGATCATGGTCACGCGTCGATCCATGACCGAACCCTAGCGCCGGCGCGCCGGTCGATCAAGCGCAATGCAGCCGCAAGGCGGCCCGCACCGCCATGGCGCCGGGGGGGGCGGTGGTGGTGGTGCCGAGCTCGAGATGCAGCCGTTCCCCCGGCCGCATGGTGAATATCCTTCGGCCCAGCACGGCCGCACTGGGGCGAAACGGCGGGGGCAGGGCGATCTCCGCGGTCAGGGCCATGGCCTGGCCAACATTGACCACGACGGCAATGAGGCTGCGCCGGCCATCACCCAGCTCGATCTCCAGGACCTGCTCGACCCGCGGCCGGCCCAGCGCGCAGGAGGCTGTCATGATCGGCCCGGCCCGGGCACGCGCACAGAAACATTCGGGATCACGATACTCTCCTCCGGCATTGCTGACCGGAGGCTAGCGAAGTGACGGCGGCAGGCGCCAATCGCCCTTGCCTGTCATGCCGATAGGCGAGGGCTTCAGTCGGCGAAGCCGGCCTGCTCGCCAAGCTCCGCGACCATGGTCTTGAGCAGCATCATCCGGCGGGCGTTGAATGCCTTCGCCTCCATGGCTTGCGCCGCCGCCATGCCGCCGCGCCGCAGCGACGTGCGGAACTCGCAGCCGATCGCGGCGGTGATGCGTTCCACCCGCCAATCGAGCAGGCCAAGCCGGGCCAGCTCCAGGATCAACAGCTCGAAGCTCGAGGGTGTGAACTGCCAGACATGCAGGTCGACATAATCGGCGTCCGGGTTCTCGTTGATCTCGTTGAAGCGCTTGAAGGCGAAGTCGACGTCGTTGGTGAAGGTCAGCGCGGCGACCCTGCTCTGGCCCCAGGCACCCAGGCCGGCATTGTCGATGCAATAGGCGTATTGCTCATAGGCCGTGCGGGCGGGGTGGCGCGATCGGCGGAGGTGATGCGCCTCCAGCACATGGGCGGTGTTGGTCAGCGGCCGGAAATAGTCGAAGCAGTAACGCTTGTCCGGCACCGCGAGGATGACGGTGCCGTCCTGCCGCAGCAGCCTGGCGGCGGAAGCCAGGAAGCCCACGAAATTGGGCACATGCTCGATGACATGGCTGGCCACCAGCGCATCGAAGCTGCCATGCAGTGCCGGGTCCACCGCATCGGCGATGTCGCCGCTGGTCCAGACGAAATCCACCTCCTCGATCCGGTCGGTCGAGACATTGCTGTCGTCACGGTACTTCTCGACCAGATCGGCACGGCTGGCATGGTCGATGGTGGTGGTGTTCCAGCCCTCGCTGCGCGGCGCGATGGGGCTGTAGCTGCCACCCACCTCGATGATCCGCGCGGCCGGCGAGAGGCCGGCCAGCAACACGGCCGCGCGCTCGGCCTGGCCCAGGCGAATCTGTTGCTGCTGCAGGATCGCCGACCAGGGCGGCACCCGCCGCGACGGGAAGGCGGGATGCTCGAACAGCGCGTCCAGGTCCAGATTGGGGTTGTAGAACGGGTCCTCGCCATGATGGCGGGTGGCGGGCGGCCCTGGCTGCGACCAGGCAGGCACCGCGGTGGCTTGCCTGGCGGCGCGGCGCACCTCGGCGAAGGGTGCGTGGATGAGGCGCAGGCCGGCCGCGCGAAGCCTCCGGCCGAGCTCAACCGCCGTATCGCGCTCGGGGTCGCCCGCATCGAGGGGGCTGGCGGCCAGGACATGCGCCCGACGGAAGGCGACGCAGGACAGCGACAGGGCCGAGACCTCGCGCGTCAGGCGCTTCACGCCGCTGGCGCCGATATCGCGACGGGAGAGATCGAGAAGGTCATTCCGCGCGTCGGGCACGAGGCCCAGGCTGAACGACTTCCCATCTTCCTCGATGATGGCGCAGCCGACCAGACCGACCCCTGGACGCAGCGCCTGGGAGACCATCTCGCGCAGCCAATCCGTGCTCATCACGCTCAGATCGCCGTCGATCAGCACGCCGACCTCGCCATGCATCTCAGCCAGCGCCCGGTTGCGCAGGGCCACGGGGCCGGTCTCGCTGGGCATGAGAATGATGCGAACCCGGGTTTCCAGGTTCAGCATCGCCAGCACCTTGTGGGCCTCCGCCACCTCGGTATCGGCGCAGGCGATCAGGATTTCGGCCGGCGTCAGGTCGGCGCGGTACAGCAGCCCTGCGGCGCAGGCCATGAGGTCGGCCGCACTGCCCCTCGCGATGACGGCGATGCTGATCGTCGGCACATCGGCCGGAAGCCCGTAAATGATCCGGGAAAAATTATCGTGTCCCGGTGCCGGCACGATCCTGGCCGCGACGCCGCGGCGCTGGAGGTGGTCGGCGATGGCACGCCGCGCATTGGCCACGCATTGGTCGAGCCATTTCTGGGAGAACGACCGTGCCTCACCGACATGTCGCCAGTGGTAGAGGATGGCGGGGATATGCCGGATCCGCGCCGGCGTGGTGACATCGGCCACCCGCAGCGCCAGATCATAATCCTGGCTGCCTTCATAGCCCAGCCGCAGGCCACCCAGCTCCACCATCACGCTGCGGCGGTAGCAGCCGAGATGGCTGACCATGTTGTGGCCCAACATCAGGTCGGGGTCCCAGTCGGACTTGAAATAAGGGTCGAAACGCCGGCCATGCTCATCGATCAGATCGGAATCCGAATAGATCAGATCGGCATCCGGATGGGCCTCAAGCTCGGCTGCGACCTCGTACAGGGCGTTTTCATGCAGCAGGTCGTCATGATCGAGCAGGCAGACGAATTCGCCGCTGGCCAGCGCGAGGGCTGAGTTCGTCGCGGCCGAGATGTGGCCATTCTCCGCACGGAAGACGAGGCGGATGCGCGGCTCGCCCGCCGCCGCGTGGCGCAGGGTCTCGCCGATCTCGAGGTTGGTCGAGGCATCGTCGGCGATACACAATTCCCAATGCGGCCAGGACTGCGCGGTGACCGAGGCGATCATCGCCCGCAGATGGTGCGGGTTGGTGTTGTAGGTGGGCACCAGCACCGACAGCAGCGGCTTGTGGCGCATCTGCGCGATATGCGTGGCGATGGCCTGCCGGTCCGCGGCACTGGGCAGGTCGTAGTCGACGAGCCAGGCGCGATAGGGCTCGACGAAGGGGCGGCCCTCCGCCGCGCCGTTGAGGATGTAGTGCAGCAGCGGGTTCATCCCGGCCTGCTCCACATCCCGGTTCGCCGAGAGATAGAACAGGCTGTTGAAATCCGGCCCGGGGTTGCGGTTTTCGAAGCCGCCATGCCGCAGGTAATGCTCGGCCGGATCGGCCCCGGCCTCGGCCACGTCATAATAGGTGGCGAGGTACCACTGCGCATCGAAGAGCGGCGAGGCACGGATCAGGTCGACGGGTTGGGCTGCAGCGGCGTTGGAGGTCATCGCGATCCATGCTGGCGGTGAAGGTCAGGCGATAGCATGGTTCCGTTAACAGCGACATTCACCCTCGAAGACTGGGTTCCCTCGAAGACTGGGCACCCCCGAAGACCGGGTACCCCTGAAGGCTGGGCACCCTGGAAGCCTGGGCACCCACAATCCCCGGCATCCCAGACGCCCCGGGGCGCCTACCCCCCGGTCGCCAGATTCTGGTCGGAGCCGCGGGTGGCCCAGCCCGTGGTGCGCCGCTCGATCACCTCGGCGATCCAGTACAGCACGATCCCCATCAGCCCCGTCGTGATCAGCCCGGCGAAGACCAGCGGCACGTCGAAGCGCGAGGAGGCCACCATCATCAGCCGGCCGATGCCGGCATTGGGCGCGACGCTCTCGGCGATGATGGCGCCGACGAAGGCCACCGTCACCGCGATCTTCAGCGATGCGAAGAAATAGGGCATCGCCCGGGGCAGACCGACCTTGAGGATGATGTCGCGCGGCCTGGCACCCAGGGCGCGCAGCACGTCCTTCAGCTCGGGCTCGACGGTGGCGATGCCGGTCGCCACATTCACCACGATGGGGAAGAAGGAGATCAGGAAGGCGGTGATCACCGCCGGCCAGACGCCGATGCCGAACCAGATGATCAGCACCGGCACCACCGCCACCTTGGGGATGGAGTTGAAGGCGATCAGCAGCGGATACAGCCCCTTATAGACCAGCGTGGAGCTGCCGATGGCAATCCCCAGCAGCACGCCCGCCACGATCGCCAGGCCAAAGCCCATCATGGTGGAATAGAGCGTCACCAGGCTGTCCTGCAGCAATGGCTGCCACCAGCGCACCGCCGCCCGGTAGATGTCATGCGGCGCCGGCAGGATGAATTCGGGCACCTTGAAGACGTTGCAGCCGATCTCCCAGATGCCGAACATGCCGATGATGACCAGCCAGGGCAGCATGGTCTGCAGCCGGCGCTGCCGGCGGGCGGCGGCGGCCATGGCATTGTAGCGCGCCTGGGCGCGGGGGGACATTTTTGAGGACATCTGGGCCATCAGAGAGCAACCTCCTCGCCGGAGCGTGCGGCGGCGATATAGCCGCGCAGATCATGCACCAGGTCCTGGAATTCGGCGGTATAGGTGGTTTCCAGCGTGCGGGGCCGGGGCAGGGGGTTCACCCGCTCGGCGATGATGCGCCCGGGGCGGGCGGACATCACCAGCACGCGGTCGGCCAGATAGACCGCCTCGCGCAGGTCATGCGTCACCAGCACCACTGTGGGCTTCTTGGTCATCCAGACATTCTGCAGCACCGCCCAGAGATCCTCGCGGGTGAAGACGTCCAGCGCCGAGAAGGGCTCATCGAGCATCAGCAGCGCCGGGTCATGGATCAGCGCGCGGCAGAGCGAGGTGCGCTGCTGCATGCCGCCCGAGAGCTGATAGGGGAATTTCTTGTCGAACCCCTCCAGCCCCACCAGCCGCAGCAATTCGCGCGCCTTCGCCTCGTACATCGCCCGCTCGCGTCCCAGCTTGTCGCGATGCTGCGGCGTGACTTCGAGCGGCAGCATCACGTTGGAGAGAATCCGCCGCCAGGGCAGCAGGGTGGGTGCCTGGAAGGCCATGCCGGCGATGGTCAGCGGCCCGTCCACCTCCTGGCCGGCGACCACGACATTGCCCTCGGTCGCGGGCCACAGCCCGGTCACCAGCCGCATCAGGGTGGATTTGCCGCAGCCCGACGGCCCGACCACGGCGACGAATTCGCCCAGATCCACATTCATCGAGCAGCCCTCGAGCGCGAGGGTCCCGTCAACGCCGCCATAGCGCATGGCGACCTGGTCGATTTCAACGAAGGGACGTGTCATGCTTTGCGGGCTCTCAGCTGGCCGAGGCGGGCAGGCGAAGCTGCTCGGCCGGGGGAAGGAATTCGGGTGTGTGGATCTGCGCCGTGGTGTGCGTCGAGGTCGGGTTGAACGCGGTCCGGGCCACCGCGATGCTCTGCACCAGCCGCGCTGGCTCGATGGCCGAGGGGCCATGCGCGCGGGCGATCAGGCGGAAGCTCTGCGGCGCCTGGAAGGCCCGATCCATCGTCGAGCGCACCCGCGCCACGCCCTGGCCCAAGGCCAGCGCATGGTGCCGCCAGGGCAGCGCCGGAGGCGAGCGGCGCGACGGCGTGAAGCGATCCATATGGCCCTCCGATGGCTGGGTGGGATGCACGCTTAGCAAGCCGCCGCAGCCTTCCACACCGCGACGGCGGCAGGGAATGGTGGCGCTGCTCCGCCTCTGCCCAAAGCTTGGGCATAGCTGTCGTTCCACCGCCCTTCCACGGGCGTTTGCGGCAGCCGCCCACTCCGCCCCGCGTCAGTAGGATTTCGGCTGGCCGAGCACGCGCTCGGCGATGTAGCTACAGATCATGTTGGGGCTGACCGGCGCCAGCCAGGGGATCATGGCTTCGCGCAGATAGCGCTCGACATGGTATTCGCGGGCATAGCCGAAGCCGCCATGGGTCATGATCGCGTTCTGGCACGCCTTCAGCCCGGCCTCGGCCGAGAGATATTTCGCGGCATTGGCCTGGGCGCCGCATTCCATCGCCTGGTCGTAGCGCCAGGCGGCGTTGAGGGTCATCATCCAGGCCGCTTCCAGCGCCATCCAATCCTGCGCCAGCGGGTGCTGGATGGACTGGTTCTGGCCGATCGGCCGGCCGAACACCACGCGTTCCCTGGCATAGGCCGCGGCCTTGGCCAGCGCCGCGCGGCCCAGCCCCACCGCCTCCGCGGCCAGCAGCACGCGCTCGGGGTTCAGCCCGTGCAGGATGTAGCGGAAGCCCATGCCCTCCTCGCCAATGCGGTCCTCCACCGGCACCTCATAGCCATCGAAGAAGATCTCGTTGGAATCGACCGCCTTGCGGCCCATTTTCGCGATCTCACGCACGCTGGCGCGGCCGCGGTCCAGCGTGGTGTAGAACAGCGAGAGCCCATCGGCCGGGTTGCGGGTCTGCTCGATCGGCGTGGTCCTGGCCAGCAGCAGGATACGGTCGGCCACCTGGGCGGTGCTGATCCAGACCTTCTGGCCATCGACGATGTAGCGGTCGCCCTGTCGCACGGCGCGGGTCTTCAGGCGGGTGGTGTCCAGCCCGGTCGTCGGCTCGGTGACGCCGAAGCAGGCCTTTTCCCGCCCCGCCGCGAGCGGCGGCAGGAAGCGCCGCTTCTGCGCCTCGCTGCCAAAGACCACCACGGGATTCAGCCCGAAGATATTGATGTGCACGGCGGTGGAGGCCGCCATGCCGCCACCGGAGGCGGCAATCGCCTCCATCATGATGGTGGCCTCGGTGATGCCCAGGCCGGAGCCGCCATATTCCTCGGGAATGCAGATGCCCAGGAAGCCGGCCTGGGCGATGGCGGCGTGAAAATCATGCGGAAAGCCGCCCTCGCTGTCCTTTTCCAGCCAATAGGCATCATCGAAACGGGCGCAGATCGCGCGCACGGCCTCGCGAATTGCGTCCTGCTCGGGGGTGGTGCTGAAGTTCATGGCCGCTCTCCGGGCTGCGGCGGGGCGGGGGCGCCAGGGCTGGCGGGTTGCTGCCCGCTGCCCATGCTCAAGGCCTTGTTCCGGTCAGCCGCTCGACCAGCCGATCCATCGCCGCGATATGCTTGGCCATGTCGAGATGCGACATGGCGAAAGCCCGGGCGGAAGGACGCAGCCGGTCGGCCAGTGCCGTATCGCTCAGCATGCGGGTGATCGCCGCGGTCAGCGCCGCACCATCATCGAAGGGCACCAGCAGGCCGGTGAGCTCATGGGTGATGAACTCCCGCACCGGCTCGGTGTCGCTGGCGATGATCGCGCAACCTGTGGCCATGGCCTCGCGCAGCGACCATGAGGCGACGAAGGGGTAGGTGAGGTAGACATGCGCCGCCGAGACCTGCAGCAGCCGCATATAGGCGCCATATTCGATGTGCCCGGCGAAAAACACCCGGCTGAGATCAAGCCGTGGTCCCAGCTCCGCCAGGAAATGCGCCTTCCAGCTTCCCGTCTCGCAGGCCGCGCCATAGGACACGCCATCGCCACCGACCATCACCACGTCCAGATCCGGATTGGCGGCCAGGATCGCGGGCAGGGCGCGCAGCAGGACATGAAAACCCCGATAGGGTTCGAGGTTGCGCGCGACATAAGTCAGCAGCCGGCGGCCGGAACGGGCCTGCCAGGCCCGTCCGGCGGCGGGCAGCGCGAAGATCGCCTCGGGATCCGGCCGGCAGACATCCAGCGCGGCCCCCTCGGGGATGACCTCGATCTTCGATTGTGCCCAGTGCGGATAGGTCGAGCGCTGGAAGCGCGTCGGCGTCTGGCCGGCACTGGCGGCCTCGAGGCCCAGCAGGTTGATGGCATTCTTCACCCGCACTTGGGCGCGTTTGTGCTGGGGCATCGGGAATTCCGGATCGAAATCCACATCCAGACCGCGGGTCTGATAGAAGAACTCGAAATAGGCGATGGTCGGCGTCTCGGGCCAGACATCCTTCATATGCAGCATTTCGCCCCAGCCGTTATGGCCGATGATGATATCGGGCTTCATCCCCATGGCGGCCAGGCGAACTGCGGTGTCATAGGCGCTGCGGGCGCGGATCATGGCGGTCTCGAACTCGACCGCATCGGGGTGGATCCCAGGCGTGGAGGCGGCCTGCGGCACGTAGGTCACCTTGCGCAGGCCAGGAATTTCATTGGCATTGGGGGCGGTGAGAAAAAACACCTCGTGCTCGCGGCGCGCCAGCAGGTGGCGGACGTAATGCACGTATTGGCCGGGGCAGTTCTGGTGAACGAAAAGAAACCGCATTCTGCTCCGGCTCGTGTTGTGCCCGGCGCGTCGCGGGCAGGTTCGGGCGTTGTTCTGGCTGCCAGTGGCCGGTCTGCCAAGCCCCGTCTGGCGACCCAAGGAGTCGTTTCAGGCTGGCCTAAGGACAATACCTGAACAATCAATGGATCCGCCATGGCCGAAAGGCGCGAATCGTGACCACGGCGCTGCGCCACGCTCTGGCTGCCGGCTTGGCGGGCTGCATGCAATGCGGGCAGGTGGCCTCCGTCCTTCGGCGCGGCAGGTCAGACGGGCGGGACAAGGCGCCTTGTGCGGCCCAAAACCCCGGCCCTAGGGTGAACGTCTCATGGGGAGCGTGGTGAAGATGGTGGGCAAAATTGGAATCGGCCTTGCGATAACGGGGCTCTGCGCGCTGCTGGCCCTGCCGGCGCAGGCGCAGACGCTGCGCATCGGCTTCAAGGCGGCGGTCGATTCGGCCGATCCGCACCTCACCTTCACGCCCAACCGCAATGTCCAGCTGCATGTCTGGGAAACGCTGACCACCCAGGACCTGACCATGCGGGTGCTGCCCGGCCTGGCCGAGAGCTGGCGCAGCCTCGACCCCCTCACCTGGGAATTCCGCCTGCGGCCCGGGGTGAATTTCAGCGACGGCACGCCCTTCACCGCCGAGGATGCCGCCTTCTCCGTCCGCCGCGCCCAGGCGGCGCAGGGGCCGCGCACCTACAGCGCCTCGGTGCGCAACATCGTGGCCGCCGAGGCGCCGGATGCGCAGACCCTCATCCTGCGCACCTCCGTCCCCACGCCCTTGCAGCCGGACCTGCTGGCGGCCATTGCCATGCTCAGCGCGCGTGCGGCGCGCGACGCGACGGATGCCGATTTCAACGGCGGCCGCGCCGCCATCGGCACCGGCCCCTATCGCTGGGTGCGCTGGACGCCCGCCCAGGACGTGGTGCTGGAGCGCAACCCCGCCTGGCGCGGCGCGCCCGAGCCATGGGCGCGCGTGGTCTACCGCTTCGTGCCCAATGACAGCGCGCGGGTGGCCGCCCTGCTGGCCGGGGACCTCGACGTGGTGGATAACATCCCGTCGGGCCTCTATGCCCGGGTGCGCGACAGCGAGACGACGCGGCTGGTGACCGGCGACACCAATTTCACCCATTACTTCTACCTCGACAGCATGAGCGCGCGGGTCTCCAACGTGACCGGCCCAGATGGCCAGCCGATGGCCGAGAACCCGCTGCGCGACCTGCGGGTGCGGCAGGCCATGTCGCTGGCCATCAACCGCGTGGCCCTGGCCGAGCGGGTGATGGAGGGCGCGGCCAGCCCGACGGGCCAGATCGCGCCGCCCGGCTTCATCGGCCATGACCCCGATATCGGCGTGGCGCGCTTCGACCCCGCCGCCGCGCGGCGGCTGCTGGCCGAGGCCGGCCATGCCCGCGGCTTCGGCCTGACCATCCATTGCACGCTGGACCGTTTCGCGGGCGATGCGCGGGTGTGCCAGGCGATCGGCCAGATGCTGACCGCGGTGGGCATCCGCGCGCAGATCGAGGCGCTGCCGATGCCGATGTATCTGCGCCGCAGCGCTGCCCTGACAAGCGACGGCGTGCCGGAGCTTTCCGCCCATCTCGCCATGTTCGGCTCCTCCACCGGCATCGCCGCCGAGGGGCTGACGGCGCTGGTGCGCACCGCCAACCCCGCCCGCGCGCATGGCACCTGGAACCGCACCCGCTATTCCAACCCCGCCATGGATGCGCTGCTCGACCGGGTGGACGGGTTGTTCGACCCGGTCGCGCGCGAGGCCGCCTCGCGCGCCGCGGTGCGCTTCGCGGTGGAGGAGGCGGCGCTGCTGCCCGTCTTCCACATCCGCGCCTCCTGGGGCCTGCGCCGGCCGCTCGATATTCCCGCCCGCGGCGATGGCTACACCATGGCAACCGACATCAGGCCGGCGCCGTGAGCGCGAAAAAACTCAAGCTCGGTGCCTTCTTCTTCACCCCCGGCAGCCATTCCGCCGGCTGGCGCCACCCCGATGCGGTGCCCGAGACCGACATGTCCTTCGCCCATTACGTGGCGATGGCGCGGACCGCCGAGCGCGGGTTGATGGATTGCATTTTCTTCCAGGACACAGCGGCGGTGAATGGCAGCGCCGCGCTGGATGGCGGCAGCCCCTGGCGCCCCGGCGCGGGGCGGCAGGTCTTCCCCGACCCCGCGACGCTGATCGCAGCCCTCGCGCCGATGACCAGCCATATCGGCCTGGTTGCGACGGCAACCACGACCTATTCCGACCCGTATACCATCGCGCGCCGCTTCGGCACGGTGGACCATATCAGCGGCGGCCGGGCGGGCTGGAACCTCGTCACCTCGCAGATCGAGGATGAGGCCGGCAATTTCGGCTTCGACCGCCACCCCGACCATGGCCATCGCTATGAGCGGGCCGAGGAATTCTTCGATGTCGCGGCCGGCTTGTGGGACAGTTTTTCCGATGCGGCCTTCCCGCGCGACAAGGCCAGCGGCGTGTTCCTGGACCCCACACAGGGCCATGTCCTGAACCATGCGGGCGAGCATTTCCGGGTGCGCGGCCCGCTCAACCTGCCGCGTTCGCCCCAGGGCCGGCCGGTGATCGCCCAGGCCGGCAGCTCCGAGCCCGGCCGCGCGCTGGCCTCGCGCATCGCCGACATGATTTTCACCGCGCAAAGCGTGCTGGCCGAGGGCCAGGATTTCTACCGCGAGATCAAGGCCCGGGCCGTGGCGCATGGCCGCAACCCCGATGATGTGAAGGTGATGCCCGGCTTCATGCCCATTATCGGTCGCACGATGGCGGAGGCACAGGCGCGCTACGACAGCCTGCAGGGGCTGATCGACGACACCACGGCGCTGCGGCTCTTGGCCCGGTTGACCGGTGATCTGGACATCCATGCCTATCCGCTGGATGGCCCGCTGCCGGACCTGCCGCCCAGCAATGCCGCCCGCGCGCGGCAGGAGCATCTCGTGGCCAAGGCCCGGCGGGAGAATCTCACCGTGCGGCAGGTCGCGCGCTATCTCGGCACCTCGCTCGGCCACCAGATGGTGGTGGGCACGCCGGCCATCATCGCCGATACCATGCAGGAATGGCTGGAGGCGGGGGCGGCGGATGGCTTTACCCTTCTCTCGGCCTTCTATCCCGGGCCGCTGGACGATTTTGTCGAACTCGTGGTGCCCGAATTGCAGCGGCGCGGCATCTACCGCACCGAATATGAGGGCACCACGCTGCGGGACAATCTGGGGATTGGTCCGCCGCCCTCGCGCTGGGGTTAGCGTATTCAGCGGGTGCCGAAAATCCGGTCGCCCGCATCGCCAAGTCCCGGCACGATATAGCCATGTTCGTCGAGATGGCTGTCGATGGCCGCCGTCCAGATGCCCACCTCGGGGTGGGTGGCGTGGAAATGCGCGATGCCCTCGGGTGCCGCCAGCAGGCAGACCAGCCGCAGGTCGCGGCAGCCCCGCTCCTTCAACCGGTCCACCGCCGCCACCGCCGAATTGGCCGTGGCCAGCATGGGGTCGAGCACGATGACCAGCCGTTCCGCCACATCGGGCGGCGCCTTGAAGTAGTACTCCACCGCCTGGAGGGTGGTGGGGTCGCGATAGAGGCCGATATGGGCCACGCGGGCGGAGGGCACGAGGTCCAGCATGCCATCGAGAAACCCCACGCCGGCGCGCAGGATCGGCGCGAAAACCAGCTTCTTGCCGGACAGGATGGGCGAGGTCATGCGCGTCAGCGGCGTCTCGATCTCGGTCATTTCCAGCGGTAGGTCGCGGGTGACCTCGTAGCAGAGCAGCATGCCGATCTCGTTCACCAGGCGGCGGAAGCCCTGGGTGGAACGCTCGACCTGACGCAACAGGGTGAGCTTGTGCTGGACCAGCGGGTGGTTGACGACATGGACATCGGGCATCAGGAAATCCTCAGAAAACAGTGCCGTCGCTGACGACGTGCAGGGGCGGGCCGCCATCCGGCCGCGCGGCCGCGGCCAGGCGCCGGCCGGCGGCCCAACTGCCGCCCTCCAGCATTCGGGCCAGGGGAAAGTCATCGGCCCGCACGCCCAGCCGCGCCCGCACCAGCGGCGCAAGGCGGTCGAGCAGGCTGATGGTGAGCGCCCGCCATTCGATGACCAGGTGGGCGTCCGCAGCGTGCATGCGCGAGGCGTCCGCTGCGTCACGCAGGCTGATCACCCCCATGTCGAAGAACAGCCCGCCATTGCGATATTCCGGCAGCCCGGTCAGAGCATCGAGATCCATCACCGCGACGCCCGCCGCCTGCAAGGGCTCGACCAGCGAATAGCTCAGCCATTGCGACAGCTTGTGGAAGGGAATGAGGCCATCGCCGGGAATGGCGGGGTGGTGCCAGGTATCGCCCAAATTCACCCCGCCCCGGGTGATGCGCCCGGGCCAGATCGGGCCGAGATGGCGCAGCACGGCGATGAGGATGTCGCGCGCCGGCAGCGACGGCTGTCCGGCCAGCATGCCGAACAGCGCGCCGGGACGGGGCAGGGCCGCCCCCAGCCGGCGCAGCAGCGCGGCCCGGCCCTCCAGCCCGACCAGCGGGTTTTCCGGCGTGACCTGAAAGCCCTCGGCCAGCTCCTCTGGCGTGATCGTGGCCAGCCTTGCGCCATCCGCCCGGCCGGGAGCGCCGAAATCGCCGCGGGCGAACATCGCCAGGCTGGCCGCGGCCAGGCCCTCGGACCTGGCAAACACCGCGCCATCCCCGTTGCGCCAACGCCAGCCCATCCCGGCTCCGGCATCGAGCAGGACGGAGATGATGGCGAGGTCGAAGCCGGCCGGGCCGTGTTCGTCCGGCGGCAGGCTGGCGCGCAACGCCTCCCATCGGCCGGGGGGGAAATGCCGCCAGCGGGCGTGCAGGGGAATGTCGAGGCTGGGGTAATTCTCGCGGATCACCTGGGTCACGAAATCGGCGGTGGCCGGCAGTCTTTCGGGGTGCAGGCGCCAGCCCGGGAGCTGATCGGCCTCGGCCAGGCCGGTCAGGATCGCGGCGCGCTCGCGCACCGCCTCGGGCGTCAGAAGCTCGTCGGTCACATGCGGTCCAGCGGGCGGCCGATGGTGTCGGCAAGTGCGGTGGCATCGGGCAGGTCGGTCGAGAAATAGCCGGCGGCCTTCTTCGCCGCCATCTCCACATCGGCGTCGGGGGGCACGCGGTCCTCGGGGATGGGCACGCGTTCGCCGACATCGATGCCCTGGCCGACCATCGCCTCGTATTTCATGTTGGACATCGAGATGAGGCGGTGGATGCGGGTGATGCCCAGCCAATGCAGCACATCGGGCATGAGCTGCTGGAAGCGGGCATCCTGCACGCCGGCCACGCATTCCGTGCGCTCGAAATAGGTCGCCGCCTGGTCGCCGCCCTCCTGCCGCTTGCGGGCGTTGTAGACCAGGAATTTGGTGACCTCGCCCAGCGCGCGGCCTTCCTTGCGGTTGTAGACGACGAGGCCGACGCCGCCCCGTTGCGCCGCCCGCACGCCCTCCTCAATGCCGTGGATGAGATAGGGCCGGCAGGTGCAGATGTCGGAGCCGAAGACGTCGGAGCCGTTGCATTCGTCATGAACGCGGCAGGTGAGGGGGATGCGGCGGTCGGCCAGGGCGGCGACGGCGCCGAAGACATAGACGGACATGCCGCCAATGGGGGGCAGGAAGACTTCGAGGTCGGGGCGCGTCACCAGTTCCGGATACATGCCGCCGGTCTGTTCGAAGAGGGTGCGGCGCAGGCTGTGCTCGGGGGTGTTGAAGCGGGCCGCGATGCCGGGCAGCCACCAGACCGGGTCGACCGCGATCTTGGTGACCGAGACATCGCCATTGGCGTGCAGCACCTGACCATCGGGCTTCAGGCTGCCCCCGGCGATCAGCGCGTTCAGCTCCGCCATGTTCAGCCGGGCCTTGGTGACCGCGATGCTGGGCCGGATGTCGATCCCTTCGCCGATGGCACTGTCGAAGACGTTTTGGGCGAGATGCCCCCAGGGGTCGAGCGAGACGATTTTTCCAGGCTCGCTCCATTGCGGGTGCGGGCCGATATCCGCCACCGGATGGGTGTTCGCGAGATCGGGCCGGGCGAGCGGCGAGAGCGTGCCGGCGGAGACCGCGAGCGCCCGGTATACCGAATAGGAGCCGCCATGGGTGCCGATGACGTTGCGGTCGGCCAGCCTGGTGGTGGAGCCGATGACCGGCCCGCGCTCCCCCGGCGTGGCCGCGGCCCAGACCAGCGGCCAGCGATGCGCCATGCCATCGGGGTGCGAGGTCAGGCGGATATGGCGGGTCTGGTTGCTGCTCATGGCATGCAGCTTGGCGCAAGCGGCGACGGGATCAAGGCCTTTGCAGGTTTTCGCCCGGCGCGTGAGCGGCGCGGCAGGGTCTGCCGCGCCGCTCAGCGGCTGGCTTATCGGGCGGTCATGCCATTGTCGGTGAGGGTGACGTCGGTGATGCGGCAGATATCGACCTGGCGCAGCTCGACGGCGCGGCCGCCCTGCAGCACGGCGCGGAAATCGTAATTGCCGGAATAGCGCGCGGCGAAGCGCTGGCTCTGGCCGGCGGGCAGCACGCCGGCGCCCAGCTCGTCACGCGTCCAGTTCGGGTTGCGCGAGGAATCGAAATAGAACTCCACCACCGTGGTGCTGGACCGGTTGTGGAAGTTGAAACGGGTGTCGCAGTTCTGGGCATAGGCCGGGGCGACAGCGGTGGCGGCCAGCAGCGGCAGCGCGAGAAGAAGGCGTCGAATCATTTTATTTCCCTTTGTGATGTGACGGGCCCGAAAATGTTGCCGGCATCTCATCGGGCCGACAAGTGGCTTGGTGGCATCATCCCCGGACGAGGTAAAAATTTTGTGTCGTGGCCAGCGCGACAGCATCGGCTGGTCGGAAGGGGACAGTCGGGTTGGATTACGGGTTGTGCAGGTTCTCGCGCAGCGTCCGCCCGGCATAGGCGGTGCGGAACAGGCCGCGCCGCTGCAATTCCGGCACCACCATGGTGGAGAATTCCTCGAAACTGGTGGGGAAGGTGGTGGGGGGCAGGATGAAGCCGTCGCAGGCGCCGGAGCGGAACCAGTCCTCCATGATGTCGGCGATCATGGCCGGCGTGCCGGCGATGAGCTCGCGGGGCCTGCGCACGGCCTGGGCAAAGGAAATCCCCTTGGCGGCGGCCACCTGCATCATGCGGTCGCGATGGCCCTGCACGCCCTGGTTTCCGCCCTGGGCCTCGATCGCCTCGGGCGTTTCCAGCAGGGAGAGGTCAGCGGCGACGGCCCAGGAGGCGGCGGCCAGAACCAGCTCGGGGTCGGCGAGGGATTCGAACAGGGCGGCTTTTTCGCGGGCGATGCTCTCCGTTTCGCCGATCACCAGGGAGAGGGTGGGCAGCACCGCGCATTCCTCACGCGGGCGGCCGATCAGGTCCATGCGGCGATGGATGTCGGCGCGATAGGTAGCCGCGTCCTTCTTCGTGGCGGGGGAGCAGAAGATCATCTCGGCCCAGCGCGCGGCGAAGGTGCGGCCGCGTTCGGAGGAGCCGGCCTGCAGGATCACCGGGCGAGTCTGCGGCGAGCGGGGGATGGAGAGCGGGCCGCGGGAGCTGACATGCCGTCCGGCGTAGTTGGCGTAGCGGATCTTCGTGGCATCGGCGAAGACGCCGGACGCCTTGTCCATCACCAGCGCGTCTTCGTCCCAGCCCGTCCACAGCGCGTCGCAGGCTTCCATGATTTCATCCGCGCGGTCGTAGCGAAGATCCTTCGGCGGCAGGGATTCGGGGCCGCAATTCTGCGCCTCGAACTCGCGCGCCGTGGTCACCACGTTCCAGGCCGCGCGGCCGCCGCTGATGAGGTCGAGCGAGCCCAGCGCGCGGGCGAGGTGATAGGGGTTGTTGAAGGTGGTCGACAGCGTGGCGCCCAGGCCGAGATGCCTGGTCACCCGCGCCATCAACGGCAGCAGGATCATCGGGTCGAGCATCGAGGTCTGCCCACCGCGACCTGCGTAATCCGCGAAACTGTTCCTGTAATTGTCGGGCAGGCCCAGGCCATCGGCGAAGAAGCAGGCATCGAAACAGCCAGCCTCCAGCACGCGGGCGATGTGTTCCCAGCGCGCGGGCTCGAAAATGTCGTGGAGCGTGGCGGTGGGGTGGCGCCAGCCGCCGGGGTAGCTCGCACTCGGGCCGGTCTTCATATAGGCCACGAGGTGCATGCGGGTCTTTTGGGCCATGCGTCAGACGTCCAGCCAGCGCAGGGCGCGGGGCGGCGGCAGGTCCGGATTGGCGGCCAGCATGCGCGCCCAGACCGCCTGGGTGATGGCCTGGGCCTCCTCGATCAGCGCCTGTTCGTCGGCGACCAGCAGCTTGCCGTCGCGCAGCACCCATTGGCCATCGACCATCACCGATTCCACCGTGCCGGGGTGGCCGTAATGCACGATGTTGCCGATGAGGTTGGTCACCGGCCGAAGGCTGGGCGAGTTGAGGTTGAGGAAGGTGAGGTCCGCCTTCTTGCCCACCTCCAGGCTGCCGATATCGGCCTGCCGCCCGATCGAGCGCGCACCGTTGCGGTTCACCGCATCGAAGATCGCTTCGGGCTGCGGCTCCACGCCCTGGGAGCCCTCTGCGCCGCGATGGACGATCAGGCCGATCTTCATGGCGTGGAACATGTCCTCGGTCATGTTGTCGGTGCCGAAGCAGATATTGACGCCGGCGCGACGGATCGCCTTGGCCAGCACGGGGTGCGGGCCGCGCCTGGAGCCATTCGCCGGGCAATGCACCATCTGCATGCCGCGCTCGCCCAGCAGCGCGACATCGGCCTGGGTGAGGTAGGTCCAATGCGCGCCCACCACATCGGACGCGGCCCAGCCGTGGCGGGCGAGGTATTCGGCGGGGGTGCAGCCGTATTTCTCCCGGATCACCCGCACTTCCTCGACCGACTGCGCGAGGTGGATGGTGCGGGGCATGGCGTGCTGGCGCGCGAGGTCAGTCAGTTTTTCCAGGTAGGGCGGCGTGCAATTGTCGGTCGCGTGGGCTGCGATCTGGATCTGAAGCCGGCCGTTATGGGTGTTGTGGAAGCGGGCGATGCCTTCCCGGGTGCGCTCCAGGAACCCTTCGCCGAAGGCCGGGTCCACCGACCAGTCGCCATGGCGGATTTTGAGGGTGTTCACATCGGCGCAGTTCTCGCTCAGCACGAGGCGCACACCCAGCGAGGCCATCGCATCGGCATAATCGGGCACATGCCGAAAGGGATCGACGAAGGTGGTGGTGCCGGAGCGGATGCCCTCCACCACGCCCAGCATGCCCATCACCGCCCGCTCATGCGGCGTCATCGTGTAGGAGACAGGCGACATATAGCCATAGACGGCATTGCCCGCCCAATCCTCCACCGTCGCACGCAGCACGGTCAGGATGGTGTGGGTGTGGCTGTTGATGAAGCCGGGCAGCACGGCCCGCCCGCGGCCGGAGATGCGGGGCAGGGCGGGGTAGGCGGCCTCGAGGCCGGCGGTGGGGCCGATGGCGGCGATGCGGTCGCCCTGGATGGCGATGGCGCCGCGATCGAGAATGGTGCGCTTGTCATCCTGCGTGACGATGACTGCATCGGTGACAAGCAGGTCCATGGGTCGGGCGCTCCAGCGTGCGAGACACGGTAGTTGCTGGGGCTTTGCGCTGACAATACGCTGCCACCGGCAAAACGGGGGTCATGGGCATGCGAGGGATGGTTCTGGCGGGGTTGCTGCTGGCCGGCGGGGCGGCTGCCCAGAGCTTGAGCAACGCCACCCTGAGCATCGGCGTGGGCGGGGCCTTCACCTCGATGGACCCGCATTTCCACACGCTGACGCCCAACAACGCGCTGAACAAGCATGTCTTCGACCGGCTTGTGCGCACCGATGAGGATTTTCGGTTGACCCCTGGCCTGGCCGAGAGCTGGGTCTCGCTCAGCCCGACGGTGTGGGAGTTCCGGCTGCGGCGCGGCGTGACCTTCCATGACGGCCAGCCCTTCACCGCTGATGATGTGGTGTTCAGCTTCGAGCGGGTGCCGAATGTGCGCAATTCGCCCGGCAGCTTCACCATCTACACCCGCCAGGTGCAGCGGCTGGAGGTGGTGGACGACCACACCATTCGCATGCACACCAACGGCCCCAACCCGCTGCTGCCGAACTGGATGAGCGGCATTTCCATCATCAGCCGTGGCGTGGGGCGGGATGTGGAGACGGCCGATTTCAACCAGGGCCGTGCCGCCATCGGCACCGGGCCCTATCGGCTGGTGAGCTACACCGCGGGCCACCAGGCGGTGCTGGAGCGCAACCCCGCCTATTGGGGTGGGGCGGAGCCCTGGGCGCGGGTGAATTACCGCATCATCGCCAATGACACGGCGCGAATCGCGGCCTTGCGGGCCGGCGATGTCGATGTGATCGACGCCGTCTCGACCCGCGATGTGGAGGGGCTGGCGGCCAACCCGGCCTTGCGCATCGCCAGCCGGCCGGCGCTGCGCAATATCTACCTCTATGTCGACCATGCGCGCGACGACACGCCGGGGGTGAGCGGACCGAATGGCGAACGCCTTGCCGCCAGCCCCTTGCGCGACGGGCGGGTGCGGCAGGCGCTGTCCCTGGCGATCAACCGCGATGCGATCGTGCGGCAGATCATGGGCGGCCATGCCTCGCCCTCCGGCCAGTTCCTGGCCGCGGGGGTGATGGGGCATGACCCCGGCATCCGGCCCGACCCTTTCGACCCGGCGCGGGCCCAGCGGCTGCTGGCCGAGGCCGGGTTGGGGGCGGGTTTTCGTCTGCTGCTGGCCGGGCCGAATGACCGCTATGTGAATGACGACCGCATCATCCAGGCGGTGGCGCAGATGTGGGCCAGGATCGGCGTGCGGACGGAGGTGCAGGCGCTGCCGTCGAACGTCTATTTCACCCGCTCGGCGCGCAATGAGTTTTCGGTGGGGCTGCTGGGCTGGGGCACCGGCACCGGGGAGCCGGACAGCCCGATGATCGGCCTCATCGCCACGCCCAACCCGGCGCGTGGGCGGGGCACGAGCAACCGTTCGCTCTATTCCAACCCGGCCTTCGACGCGCTGCTGGATCGCGCCCTGACCACCATCGAGACGCCGGCCCGCGAGGCGCTGTACCGCGAGGCGACGCGGCTGGCGATGGCGGACCACGCGATTATCCCGCTGCACCACCAGGTCAATATCTGGGCCTCGCGCCGCGGGGTGTTGGTGGTGGCGCGCAATGATGAGGAGACTTATGCGATGTCGGTGCGGCCGGCGGAGTGATCGCAGGGGTCACTGCGTGCGCCGGTCGTCATCCGCGAAGTCGCACCGCAGGAATAATTTTTGAAATATATAGTTTGGAATTATTTTCGATGGCCTCGGAATTTTAAATATTTCTAACTAGACAATTAAAAAACCATGAGGACTAATTTTGTCAGAAAAATAATCTTCATCTTCTGAATATCCGAATGAATGGATCAAAGCGGCGCAATATTTCTCGTAAATGACAGTCTGGCTAGCGTCCCAACCCATCGTTGCCTTTGAGAGCGGTTTGGACTGAAGCGTGCTGGTTCGCTCAGGGTGATCGTGCTCCAGGGCGGTCAGAAACCGCTCGCGTGATTGCTCGTCCAGGCCAAGGAACTCCGCCACAGCGAACCCATGGGTTCGGGGTGACAGACTCATCGCATACTGGTCGACTTCGATGGCGGCATTGCAAAGAGAAGTCCGCACGGTTTTCCATGCCGACATCGCGGCACTCCACTGTCGACAATGATCCTCGAAACCAAACTCCGAAAATTTTCGGCGTCGCGACTCGCTATTCTCAAAAAAGCGCCGGCGCATAAAAATAAAGCGAGCGCGTGGAAATATAGTGAATATTCGAGGCGCCAGCATGATCATTGTATCGTTGGGCGTCTTATCCAACCAGCGACCCGTGGGGAATAAACGGCGGGTCATGTCAGCGACCAGGCGGTCTGTCTCGCCGTGGAGATAGCCGCGCGTTACCCTTCTGGCAGCCGTATCGCGTCCGTGCTCGAACTCACCACCATGGGCGATGAAGTATTTCTTAATTGAATCGTCGAATTCAGACAGCAGTCCGAGAATATGGCCCTCTTCATGGCCCTCATATCCACCATGGCGCAGGAGTGCCTGCGCCATGGCGCTGGTCCCCGACCGTGCTGCGCCGAGCACAAGGACAGGTTCCTGTGTTTCGTCGATATGGAACAAACGTTCGAGGATATTGGGTATAGGCAGTTCTACCGCCGGTTGTTGCTGAAGGGTGTGAAGCAAGGTTTCATCGCTGCCGTCCTGGCCTGCGTATACCTTGATTCCCGTCAAGATTTCGGAGTCGAGGGGCGAAGGAAAGTTCATGATGAAGCTATGAGCCCCGTTCCCGATGCCGCCCGCGGCGAGATCTTCGCGAAAAAGCGACGCGACTGCTTCGGCCACCAGCAGGCCGTTGTATCGTGCACACACCATCAAAGTTCTGTCTGGGGCGTTTTCGTTCCAGGCCCAGCCGCGGATCTGGTAGATTGTCAGAGATTCGACAAAACCCGATACTTTTGGTGCTCCCAGGTCGGATGGCGGCGCAATTGGTTCGTGAATTGTGCTGGCTTGCGCCGGAAGCACATCCTGGCGATGTGAGGGTGAGAACGGTGCGGCAGGCTCGGACAAGGCTTGGCCAACCCGCCGCAGTACCGTTTGACCAACACGAGCCTCGACTCGCGAAATCGCTGTTTTGTCGATCGCCGGCATGAATTCGAAATGAAATCCATAGCATCCGGCCCCATGTCCGGCCACAACAAGATCTTCACGGAAATCTTCGCCTAATACGCAACCAATCGATTGACCATCGAGGAAAAATTCTACTTCGACTTGATGTCGATAGTCGTCTTTAGCGTAGGCCCAGCCTCGGGCATGCTCCGGATACAATTCTTCGACGCAGCCAAACACAGTTGCGGACATTAGTTTCTTATCCTCGACATCACCATTTAAACTATTGCGTTGGACAACATGGCTGCTGCGTGCCTCGCCAAACAGTGGACGGCTTCCTGCCGTGAAATTAAGGCGTCAGCATGTAGGATCGGCCGCTTCCAGTACCGCAGGCTACTGCCTTGGCATGTTGAATATGTAGCCACAGCCTCAATAAACCCACTTTTGAAACAAACCGGTTGGAAATCTTATCTCGAAGTTTGGTTCCATGGCCAGTTGGCGTTATGCGCCCATGCGTCCCGCAACGTTGGTGATTTGCGTCATTCATATCGACATACAAAAATATGAACCATAGAAACATTTAACTGAAGAATGTTATCACCTGATTTGCTAAGCGTGCGGCATCCTTTTGGACACCATCCAAAACGATGTCGGGAGCCTCCGGCCGCTCATAGGGACTGCTAACACCGGTAAAGTTGGGTATTTCGCCGCGTATCGCCCGTGCATACAACCCCTTTGGATCGCGCCGGATGCACTCCTCCAGCGGCGTATCCACAAAAATCTCAAAGAACTCGCCCTCGCCCAACATTTCCCGCACCATTTGCCGCTCGGCGCGGAAGGGCGAGATGAAGGAGCAGAGCACGATCAACCCGGCATCGACCATCAGCTTCGCCACCTCGCCAACCCTGCGGATATTCTCCACCCTGTCCTCGGCGGTGAAGCCCAGGTCACGGTTCAGGCCATGGCGCAGATTGTCGCCATCAAGTGAGTAGGTATGTCGCCCCGCCGCGTGCAGCGTCTCTTCGACCTGCTTGGCAATGGTCGATTTGCCCGAGCCTGAGAGACCGGTGAACCACAGCACCATCGGCTTCTGGCCGAGTACGCGGGCACGCGCCGCCTTGTCGATGATGAATTCTTCGCGGCGGATGTTGCTGGCGCGGCGCAGCGGGTTGGCCACCATGCCGGCACCCGCGGTGCGGTTGGTGTAGCGGTCGACCAGGATGAAGGCGCCGGTCAGGCGGTTCTGCTTGTAGCTATCGAAAGCCACGGGCCGGACGGTGGAGAGGTTGCAAAAGCCAATCTCGTTCAACGCCAGCTTCTCGGCTGGCAGTTGGTTGAGCGAGACCACATCAACCTTGTGCCGCAGCGCGGTGATGGATGCGGAGAGCCAGGCATTCCCCATGCGCATCATGTAGCTGCGGCCGGGCAGCATCGCCTCCTCATCCATCCACAGGATATGGGCGGCCAGCTGGTCGGCCACCTCCGGGCGTTGGGTCGGTGCGGCGAGAATATCGCCGCGCGCCACATCCACCTCGTCCGCGAGGCATATGGTCACCGCCTCACCGGCCTCAGCCGTGCCGATATCACCATTGGGGCCAAGGATGCGCGCAACCCGGCTGCCGACGCCCGAACCCGCGACCACCACATCATCGCCGACCGCGACATGGCCGCCCGCAATGGTGCCGGAGAAACCGCGAAAATCCTGGTTTGGCCGGTTCACCCATTGCACAGGCAGGCGGAAGGGGCTCTGGCTGGTGGACTGCTGAGTCTCGATGCCCTCAAGGTGCTCCAGCAGTGCTGGCCCCTTATACCAGGGCGTCTGCGCCGAGCATGTCGTGACATTGTCGCCGAAGCGGCCTGAGGTCGGGATCGCCTGGATGTTGAGAAACCCCATATCCTTGGCGAAGGCGGCGTATTCGGCGGCGATACGGTCGAACACCGCCTGGTCGAAGCCGATCAGGTCGATCTTGTTCACCGCCAGCACGACATGGCGGATGCCGAGCAGCGAGCAGATATAGCTGTGCCGCCGTGTCTGCGGCAGCAGCCCCTTGCGGGCATCGATGAGGATGATCGCGAGATCGGAATTCGACGCCCCGGTGGCCATGTTTCGGGTGTACTGCTCATGCCCCGGGCAATCCGCCACGATGAAGCTGCGCGCGGGGGTTGTGAAGAAGCGATAGGCGACATCGATGGTGATGCCCTGCTCGCGTTCGGCCTCCAGCCCGTCGACGAGAAGGGCGAGATCGACCTCCTCGCCCACCGTGCCATGCTTGCGGCTGTCGCGGGTGATGGTGGCCAGCGTATCGTCCATGATCTTCTGGCTGTCATAGAGCAGCCGTCCGATCAGCGTAGATTTGCCGTCATCGACCGAGCCGCAGGTCAATAGCCGGAGCAACCCGCGGCCCTCCTGCATGACGTCGTCCATCAGAAATATCCCTCGCGCTTCTTGCGCTCCATCGAGGCTTCCTGGTCGTTGTCGATCAGCCGGCCGTGGCGTTCGCTGACGCGGGAGAATCGCAATTCGTCGAGCACTTCGGCCATGCTCTGGGCGCGGCTTTCATGCGCGCCGGTCAGCGGCCAATCACCCATGGTGCGGAAGCGGACCCAGAGGTTTTCGATCGTCTCGCCCGGGGCGAGCGGCATGCGGTCGTCATCGCGCATGATGAGCGCGCCGTTGCGGCGGAGCATCGGCCGCTCGGCAGCAAAATACAGCGGCACGACGGGGATGTTTTCAGCGGCAATATAATCCCAGACGTCGAATTCGGTCCAGTTCGAGATCGGGAAGACCCGCATCGATTCGCCGGGTGCGATTCGGGTGTTGAACATCGACCACAACTCCGGACGTTGTTCCCGCGGCTCCCAGCTGTGGCCGGCGGTGCGATGGCTGAAAATGCGTTCCTTGGCGCGGGCCTTCTCCTCATCGCGCCGCGCGCCGCCCAGCGCCGCGTCGAAGCCATGCGCGTCGAGCGCCTGCTTCAGCGCCTCGGTCCCCATGGTGTTCATATGGACCTGGCTGCCATGGTCGAGGGGGTTGATGCCGCGGGCCAAACCGTCCGGATTGGTATGGACGATGAGATTGAGGCCGAGACTGGCCGTGCGTTCATCGCGAAAGCGGAGCATAGCCTGGAAATCCCAGCCGGTGGCGATGTGCAGCAGCGGAAAAGGCGGCTTGCCGGGGGCGAAGGCCTTCATTGCCATGTGCAGCACGATGCTGCTGTCCTTGCCAATGGAATAGAGCAGCACGGGGTTTCGGAAACTGGCGGCTGTTTCGCGAATAATGCCGATGGCTTCGGCCTCGAGGCGGCGCAGATGTGGGCTCAATGCCATGCTTGAAAGTTTGGTCACTCGGGACTCCGAAAGGCTGACGCCGAGCGGTGACGTTAGCGAGGCATAATGGTTTTCGCAGTTCCGCCGAGCGGCCGCGTCAAGAAATTGTATATCCACAAAAGACCATATCATCAAACGCTGAATGCGGTCCTGTAGCAAGGAAGCCAACGCGATCGCGGCGGATGGGGATCCTCCGCAGTATGTCGAACTGTCGCTTAGCAACGGCGACAATCATATTCCTCAAAAAATAAGGTTTCTGGCGGTATTTCTTCGCGGTTGTCACCATATCCATCCCGGCGCCATCCGGCAGTTCAGGCCGCCAGGAGGACCTGAGCTCGGCATGCAGGCGACGCTATTGCTGGCTCGCATGCCCTCGCTGGCGGCAAATCACAGCGACATGATCATCTCCTGGTCAACCAGTCTGGCAATACTGTGCTGAACCCGCCCAGGCCAGCCTACCCCGCCCTGATTCCCGCCACCCCCGCCGTCTCCCGCCAGAACGCGGTCTCCCGCGCGACCCGGTCGGCCAGTTCCTCCGGGCTGCTCGGTCGCACCAGCGCGCCGGCCCGGGCCGCGCGTTCCTGCAGGCGGGCGTCGCCTAGCACCAGGTTCAGCTTCTCCGCCAGCAGCGCGACCGTCGCCGGGGCAACACCCCGCGGCGCGAAAACCGAAAACCAGACATTCAGCGGCATGCCGGCAAAACCCTGCTCGGCCGCCGAGGGGATGTCGGGCAGCCCGGGGTGGCGCGTGTCCGAACTGACGCAGAGCGCGCGAAGTCGTCCCTCGCGCACCAGCGGCGTGAGCGGCGGCGGCGAATTCATGTAGAAATCGATCCGCCCGGCGATGAGGTCGCTGATCGTCTCGCCCGTGCCGCGATAGGGCACATGCAGCAGGTCGATCCCGGCGCGATGCTTGAGGTATTCCGTTCCCATGTGATGCATCGAGCCGTTGCCGGCCGAGGCATAGTTCATCGCGCCGGGCCGGGCGCGGGCCAGGGCGATGAATTCCGGCAGCGTCGTCGCCGGCCGGCTGGGATGGGTGACGAAGAGCTGCGGCGTGTCGGTGATCTGCCCCACCGCCTGAAAATCGCGCATCGGCTGGATGTCGCCCAGGCCACCGATGGCCGGGCGCGCCGTCATCGTCGCGCAATAGCCGCACAGCAATGTGCTGCCATCGGGCGGCGCGCGCAGCACCGAGCTGAGCCCGACCACATCATTCCCGCCCGGCCGATTCTCCACCACCATCGTGGCGCCCAGCGCCTGGCCATAGGCCTCGGCGATCAGCCGCGCCGAGAAATCCGTGCCACCGCCGGCGGGCGAGGGCACCACCAGCGTGATCACCCGCCCCGCCAGGCCGCCCTGCGCCCGCCCCAGCGCCGGCAGCGCGAGGCCGGCCAATACCGCCCGGCGGATCATGCCGCGAACTCCGGCACGACCCAGAGCGGTGCCTCGCCCCGCTCCATCCGCTGTACATTGTCGAAGGCGTTGCGCAGGCGGGAGATATTGCTCTCCTGCGTGGGGCCGGCCATATGCGCGGTCAGCACCACATTATCGAGGCTGAATAACGGGTTGTCGGGCGGCGGCGGCTCCTGGTCGAAGACATCCAGCCCCGCACCGGCAAAGGCGCCCGCGGCGAGCGCGGCATGCAAGGCCACCTCATCGATCACCGGGCCGCGGCTGGTGTTGATGAGGATGGCCGAAGGCTTCAGCAGCGCCAGCTCCTTCTCCCCCAGCAGATGCCGGGTCGAGGCATTGAGCGGCACATGCAGCGAGACGATGTCCGAGCCGCGCAGCAATTCGCGGAACAGCCGGAAGCGCACATTCAGCAGATCCTCCTGATCCTCCGGCAGCCGCGCGATGTCATAGTATTGCACCGGCATGCCGAAGGCCTGGGCGAGCCGCGCCACCTTCTTGCCGATGGTGCCCATGCCGATGATGCCGAGCACCTTGCCGCGCACCTCGTTGAGACGCGGCGTCGCATTGCCGCGCCAGCGCCCGGCCACGACATTGGCGTGCTGGCGAATGAGCTGGCGCGAGACGGCGAGCATCAGCAGCAAGGCATGCTCCGACACCGCCACCGAATTGGCGCCGCCATTGTTGCACAGCGGCACCCCGGCCCGCTGCGCCGCACCGATATCGGCCCGGTCATAGCCGGCGCTGAGCACCTGCACGAGGCGCAGCTTCGGCGCGATGGCGAAGAGCTCGTCTTTCACCAGCATATCGGCGAAGCCCACGAGGTAATCGGCGTCCGCCATCGCCTCCTGCCAGCCCGGCTGGGCGGGCTTGGCGATCAGCAGCTCGAAGCCGTCGGGCGCCATTTCGTGCACGACCTCCTCATCGACCATCGATTGCGTGACGACCACGATGCGTGAGGCCATGGCGTTGTTCCTTTGCCTGTTGTTGTTGCGCGGTTGGCTCTTGGGAGGGCGCTGCCCTCCCAAACCTTCTTTGTCCGCAGCCATCGTAGCCCGGGCAATCGTCTCCGCCATCCCGTCTGACAGCCCGGGCTGCCCCGCCATCAGCATGGCCGCGAACCGCCCCTG
>CAYNBM010000018.1:0-81927 GCA_964395305.1 uncultured Rubritepida sp. | reverse complement strand
GCGGGGGCGAGACACAGGACGGCGGCGGTGTTCGCTACGGATTTTGAATCCGCCCAGCGAAACGCGATACAATGCTGTGCCCATGAAGCCTGCCATGGCTGGAGCGAATCCGAATCAGCAACGCCGCGAATCATAGTTGCTGACAGGCGGTATGAGCACGAATACTCGGACATGCTCCTAGGCTCGTGCGCACCGTCACGCGTCTCGACGGTTTCAGGTTCTTCTTCTAAAGCCTGGAGGGCCACGAACCGCCCCATGTCCATGTGGAACAAGCCGAGCGCGTCGCCAAATTCTGGCTTTCCCGGTCGAACTGGCCACGTCGCAAGGTTTTCGCCCGCAGGAGATCAATCGTCTTCGGGCCTTGGTCCTGCTGCACCGGCCGCGATTTTTGGAGGCATGGCATGAGCATTTCGGTTGAGCGGTTCGATGCGAGCGTGGTGGATGTCGCGGTCACCGAAACAACACTGCGGGTGGTGCTGGCGGATGGCCGCGAATTGTCGGCGCCCATCGCCTGGTTTCCGCGGTTGCGCGACGGCACGGCTGAAGATCGGCTGAATTGGCGCCTCATCGGCCGCGGCCAGGGCATTCACTGGCCCTCCCTCGATGAGGATATCTCTGTCAGCAGCCTGCTGCGCCTGGCCTGAGTTTCACGCCCCTGGCTTGACACTCTCACCACGCTGCGCCCTGTAGCGCCGCCACGTCATTCCAGGGTCTTCCGATGCACGCCTACCGCACCCACACCTGCGCAGCCCTCCGCGCGGAGCACGCCGGCCAGACCGCCCGCCTCTCCGGCTGGGTGCATCGCAAGCGCGACCATGGCGGGCTGCTCTTCATCGACCTGCGCGACCATTATGGCCTCACGCAATGCGTCATCCCCAATGGCTCCCCGGTCTTCGCCGCGGCCGAGGCGATCCGCCCCGAAAGCGTGGTGACGCTGACCGGCGACGTGGTGCTGCGCGAAGGCGGCACGGTCAACGAAAAACTCCCCACCGGCGCCATCGAGCTGCGGGTGCGCGAACTCACCATCCAGGGCGCGGCCGAGGTCCTGCCCATCCAGGTCGCCGGCGAACAGGAATTCCCCGAAGACCTGCGGTTGCGCTACCGCTTCCTCGACCTGCGCCGCGAACGCCAGCACCGCAACCTGATGCTGCGCTCGGCCGTCATCGCCTCCATCCGCCGTCGCATGATCGACCAGGGGTTTTTCGAGTTTCAGACGCCGATCCTGACCGCGTCTTCGCCCGAGGGCGCGCGCGACTTCCTGGTCCCGGCCCGTAACCACCCCGGCAAATTCTACGCCCTTCCCCAGGCGCCGCAGCAATTCAAGCAGCTCGCCATGGTCGCCGGCTTCGACCGCTACTTCCAGATCGCCCCCTGCTTTCGTGACGAGGCCAGCCGCGCCGACCGTTCGCCCGGCGAATTCTACCAGCTCGATTTCGAGATGAGTTTTGTGACGCAGGAAGACGTGTTTGCGGCGATCGAGCCCGTGCTTGCCGGTGTCTTCAACGAATTCAACGGCTTTACCGGTGCGAAGCGCGTGGTCACCCAAGCCCCCTTCCCGCGCATCCCCTACGACACGGCGATGCTGGAATTCGGCTCCGACAAGCCCGATCTGCGCAACCCGCTGCGCATCACCGATGTGACCGCGCAGTTTTCCGGTGGCGCCTTCGGCCTTTTCGCCAAGGTCACGGCCGGCGGCGGCGTGGTCCGCGCCATCCCCGCCCCCGGCGCCGCCTCCCGCCCCCGCTCCTTCTTCGACAGCCAGAATGAATGGGCGCGGGCCGAAGGCGCCGGCGGGTTGGGCTACATCTCCTTCGCCAATGGCGAGGCCATCGGCCCCATCGCCAAGAACCTGGAACCCGAGCGCGTCGCCGCCATCAAGGCGGCCTGCGGGTTGAACGACGGCGACGCCGTCTTCTTCTCAGCCGGCAAGGAACTGGATGCCGCCAAACTCGCCGGCAAGGCGCGCAACCGCATTGGCCAGGAGCTCGGCCTCTACGAGGAAAACGCCTACCGCTTCTGCTGGGTCACCGATTTCCCGATGTACGAGCTGAACGAGGACACCGGCCTGATCGATTTCAGCCACAACCCCTTCTCCATGCCGCAGGGCGAGCTGGAGGCGCTGAACACGATGAACCCGCTCGATATCAAGGCCTATCAATACGATATCGTCTGCAACGGGATCGAGCTCAGCTCCGGCGCCATCCGCAACCACCGCCCCGAGATCATGCTGAAAGCCTTCGAGATCGCGGGCTATGGTCCCGATGTGGTCGAAGCGCGCTTCGGCGGCATGCTCAACGCCTTCCGCTACGGCGCGCCGCCGCATGGTGGCTCCGCACCTGGCATCGACCGCATCGTCATGCTGCTGGCCGATGAGCCGAACATCCGCGAGGTCATCCTCTTCCCGATGAACCAGCAGGCCGAGGATTTGATGATGGGCGCCCCCGCCCCCGTCGACGCCCCGCGCCTGAAGGAGCTTTCCATCAAATTGGACCTTCCGGCGCCCAAGCCCGGTGCAACCGCGCCCAAGCCCACCTAAGTAGGGGCGATGAAACACGCCCTCCTCGCAGCCCTGCTGGCGCTTGCGCCCGTTGCCGCAAACGCCACCCCGGTGGAGGGTGCGGCCGACATGGCCGCCCACCGCGCCGCCTACCGCCTGTTACTCGACCGCTCGCGCGACACCGCGGGCATCCAGCGGGCCGAGGGCGCGATGCTGTTCGAGGTGCAGGACGCCTGCGAGGCCTGGGCCACCCGCCAGCGCTTCACCCTGGTGGTGACCGACCGCGACGGCAATTCGATCGAGACCAGCAGCGACTATTCCACCCTGGAAAGCAAGGATGGCCGCACGCTGCGCTTCTCGCTGACCCAGGTGACCGAGGGTGCGGTGACCAGCCGCGTCTCCGGCGAGGCGACGCAGGGCGAGGGCGGCGGCCGCGTCGTCTTCGCCGACCCCGTGCCCAATGAGATGCGCCTGCCGCCCGGCACGCTCTTCCCGATGATCCACACCATCCAGTCCCTCGCCGCCGCCCGCGCCGGGCAGCGCCTGGTGGTGGCGCCGCTGCTCGACGGCACCACGGCCGATGGTCCGCAGGACACGACGACGATCATCACCGGCGGCTGGCAGGCCCCCAGCGAGAACGCCCGCTTCCCCGCGCTGTCCGCCTTCGGCAATGCCCGCATGCGGATCGCCTTCTTCGAGCCCGGCCAGCAGGGCGGCGCCTCGACACCGGGCTATGAGGTCTCGCTGCGCTACTGGGCCAATGGCGTTGCGGATGAGCTGAAGATGGATTTCGGCGAATTCGTGGTCGACGGCCAGATGCTGGAACTGGCCGTGGCGCCGGCCGGCGGCTGCTGAGGTCTAGCCCGCCATCACTCCGGGTGGAAACACCCTGAGGGCCAGGCAAAGGTGGACAGTTATCGCCCCGGCGCAATCAGGGCGATTTGAGTCTAGAGCGCGACATCGGCCCAGATGGCGGCGTGATCCGAAGCTGCCTGATGTGCCGCGGTGATTTCCGGGAAAATCGGCCATAGCGTGCCGTTCTTGCCGCCCCAGACGCCGCGCCGGTCGATACCACCGGCGGTGACGGTGGCGAACAGCGCGGGCGACATCAGGATATAGTCGATCTTGTTGCCCTTGGTGCCATTGGCATAGGTGCCGGGGCGGCCGCCATCGTCGAAACTGGGATGCTGGCTGATGTCCCGCAGATCCGAGCCATTGGCCAGCAGGGGGCTGAGCGGCGCGCTGTCCGGCGTGTCGTTGAGATCCCCCGCGATGGCGATGTGATCCACCCCATTCGCCCGCAGCGCGTCGTAGATCGCGCGAACCCGCTCGGCCTGTAAGCGCCGGCGCGCGCTGGACTGTGCCGGGCTGCCAAAGCCCTTGCTCTTGAAATGATTGGCCAGGATGACGAGGCGCTGGCCCGATGGCAGCCTGAGGTGGAATTCGGGGCAATCCCGGCTGAAGATCAGCTGGCCGCTGGCCTGGTCATCGACATGGCTGCGCAGGAAGTCGATCTCGATGGCGGCCCTGGTCATCAGCCCCACATCGATGCCGCGATCGTCATTGCCGTCGATCAGCATGATGCGCTCATAGGGCTCGCCGCCGACCTTGCGGAGGACCTGCTGGTTGAAGCGCTTGAGCGAGACCCGGTTCTCGGCCTCGACGACCACCAGCACATCGGCTGCCACGGCGTTGAGCACCCGGGCGGTGTTCTGTGTGGCGATCTCATTCACCGCCTCGGTCTTCAATTCGAGCCAGCCAATCCAGTCCTCGCGCCCGGTCGCCACAATCTCCATCCCGCCGGTCTTCGGCCGCTTCAACAGGGCACCGCGATTGCGTCGCAGGATGAACAGGCTGTTCTCGTCGCTCTTCTCCAGGCCCAGCGTCTTGAGCAGCGCGATGATCTCCAGCTTGTCGGCGGCCGAATAGGCGGGGTTGCGGAGCAGGGCGTTGAGCCTGGCGTGGCTGTCCAATGCACCCCGCCCGGCCGCCAGGCGCGATGGATCCGCGCCCGCCTCATTCGTCCATTGATCCTGGTTGAGAACCCGGGCGCGTTCGAACAGGTTCTCGACGTTGAATGCCGCGATGCGCATCCCATCCCTCCTATTGCCCTGGCATAAGCATAGCGGGGGCAACATTGCGATGGGATGACATTGTGGTGCGCCGCTTCGCCCCGCCGCGCATCACGCCCGTCGCAGATTCCACAGGAAGGGATTGGGCCCCTGCAGCACCCCTGACAGATCAGCGCGGAACGCCGTGCGCAGGCGGAACAGCCCGGTGGGGGCGAAGGGCACCGCCTCCCAGGCCAGCGCCTGCAGCTTCGCCATGGCGTCGCCCTGGGTCGCGCCGTCCGGCGCCTCGATCCAGCGCACCGCCTCGGCCTCCACCGCCGCGTCTTCCGGCCAGCCGAACCAGGCCTGCGCGCCGTTCATCCGGATGATGGGCGAGACGGCGGGGTTGGCGATACCGGGGGCCGGGAAGTTGGTATTGTGCAGGTTCCAGCCGCCCTGGGCGGGTGGGTTGCGGTTGGCGCGCCTGGCGATGGTGGTCGCCCAATCCGCCTCGACGAGCTGGATGTTCAAGCCCAGGCGCCGCATCAGATCGGCGGTCACCCGCCCCTGCTGGGTCACGGCGGGGAAGTCGGAGGGGTTCACATGCACCACCGGCTCGCCATTGTAGCCGGCCTCGCGCAGCGCCTCGCGGGCGCGGGCCATAGCCGCCTCGCCGCGGGCCGCGGGGGTGAATTCTCGCGTTGCCGGCAATCCACAGGGGAACATGGCGTGGCATTCCTGCCAGTCGCCCGGCAGCGCCACCGCCTGCATGTAGTCGCTCTGCACGATCACGTCGCGAATGGCGCGGCGGACGCGGACATCGTTGAACGGCGCGTGCAGGTGGTTGAACCGGAGAAAACCGAGAAAACCGTTGGGGTCGTAGATCTGGGTGCGGGTGTTGCGGTCGCGGTCCAGGGTGGGGACCAAATCGGGCAGGGGGTATTCGATCCAGTCGATCTCGCCGGTGCGCAGCGCCGCCGCCGCGGTGCCGCCATCGGGGATCCAGACCAGCTCGAGACGGTCGAAATGCACCCGCTTGCCGCCGCTCGCCGCCTCGGCCGGTTCATCCCGCGGCGCATAGGCCTCGTTCTTCGCGTATTGGGCGCGGGCCCCCTGGTTGAATTCGGCCGCGATGAAGCGCCAGGGGCCGGAGCCGATCATTTGCTCCACCCCCAACGGCCGGTCGGCGGGCTGTGCCGCGATGCGTTCGGGCATCATGAAGCACGGGCTGGCGGCCGGTTTTGCCAGTGCGTCGAGCAGCGCGGGAAAGGGGCGCTTCAGGCGGAAGACGATTGTGCGGTCGTCAGCGGCGAAAATCTCATCGGTGGCGCGCAGCAGCACGCCGCCAAACCCATCGCGCGCCGCCCAGCGTCGGATGCTCGCCACGCAATCGGCGGCGCGCACCGCCTCGCCATCATGCCAGCGCAGCCCGTCCCGCAGGCGGATGTCCCAGCGCAGCCCATCGGCCGAGACGCCGTGCCCCTGCGCCATTTGTGGTTGCGGCCGCAACTGCCGGTCGGCGCCATAGAGCGTGTCGAACACGCAAAAGCCATGCGTGGTGACGATGGTGCTGGGGTTGAAGATCGGGTCCAGCGCCGAAAGCGCGGCCTGCGGCATGAAGCGCAGGGTCCTCGCCCGGGCGGTCTGCGCCAAAGCTGGTGTGGCGGCCGCTGCGGCCAGGAAAACGCGTCGCTTCATCCCATTTCCTCCATGCGGTGGGCCGGACGCGAAATGGAACAGGGGGCCGCGCATGGCCCGATGCACCCTCCCTACGCCGGTCTGAACCGGATCAGGTTCCAAGGTTCGCGGGATGCGTCCCGCCTCTCAGCCCCGATACAGAGGCTCACCCAGGTGACGGGGATGTGTTTGCGCGCGCCAGGGCGGCGTGACAAGGGGCTTGCACATAGTTCGATATTTGACTATCTGGTTTGATATCGAACAATTAGGAGCCTCAAGATGAACCGCCGTGCCCTCCTCGCCTCCGCCACCACCACTGTCGCCCTCGTCCTCACCGGCCGCATGGTCACCGCCCAGCCGCTGCCCAGGCCGCTCCTCCCCTGGGCGGTCGAAGGCGCGAACCATGCCGACCCGCGCATCGCCGCCATGGCCTGGGCGGTGCTCGCCCCCAACGCCCACAACCGCCAGCCCTGGGCGATGCGCCTGGTCGACGATGATGCAGCCCTCCTGTTCTGCGACCTCGACCGCCGCCTTCCGGTGACCGACCCGCTGGACCGTCAGATCCTGATCAGCCTGGGCTGCTTCCTAGAGCTCTTTCGGCTCGCCGCTGCCGCGCGCGGGCTGGACGCGCTCATCACCCCCTTCCCCGAGGGCGAGCCCCAGCCCCGCCTGGACCGCCGCCCGGTCGCCCGCATCCAGCTGCGTGCCGGCGGCGAGGCGGACCCGCTCTTCGCCGCCGCCGCGCAGCGCCGCTCCGCCAAGCAGCCCTTCGACATGACCCGCCCCCTGCCCGCCGGCACCGAGGCCACGCTGCGCGCCGCGATGCTCGCCCCCGCGGGCTTCGGCCTAGCGCAGGGCGAGATCACCGCGCTGCGCGACCTCGCCTGGCAGGCCTGGCAGATCGAGGCCACGACGCCGGCGGCGCATCAGGAAAGTGTGGACCTCATGCGAATGGGCAGCGCCGCCGTGGCGGAGAATCCCGATGGCATCTCGGTCTGGGGCCCGCAATTCGACCCGATGGTGGCGCGTGGCGAGATCACCCCCGCCGCCATGCTGCCCGGCCAGCCCGGCTACGCCATGATGGTGGGGATGTACCAGCCGATGCTAGCGGCAACGCCCGCCTATGTCTGGCTGACCACACCGGGCAATTCCCGCACCGAACAACTGGCCGCGGGGCGCGACTGGCTGCGCCTCAACCTCGCCACCACCAGGGCCGGCCTGGCCCTTCATCCCGTCAGCCAGGCCTTGCAGGAATACCCGGAAATGGCCGGCCCGCGTGCCGCCCTGCCGGGGCTGCTCGGCGTCTCCGCCCATGTCCAGATGCTGGGCCGGCTGGGCTTCGCCACGCGCCCCGCCGCCGCCACGCCGCGCTGGCCGGCGCAATCGCGTATCATGGGTGTGTGACCGAGTCGGACCCTCCCCTCTTCGCCCTTCTCAACGAGATCGGCATCATCGAGCAGCTGGCGCGCAACCGCTTCGAGCGCGCCCAGGCGGATGGGCTGCGCCTGCCGCAATTCGCTGTGCTGAACCACCTCGTCCGGCTCGGCGATGGGCGCGGCCCGGCGCAGATCGCTCGCGCCTTCGAGGTGACAAAGGCCACCATGACCAACACGCTGCAAAGGCTGGAGGCGCGCGGCCTGGTGCGGCTGGAGGACGACGCCCGCGACGGTCGCGCCAAGCGCGTCTTCCTCACGCCCGAGGGCCGGGCGCGGCGCGAGGCGGCGGTGGCCGCGACCGCCGCCGACCTTGCCCCCATCGCCGCCGCCCTGACCACCAGGCCGGAAACACTCCTGCCCGGCCTGCGTGAACTCCGCGCCATGTTGGACCGCAGTCGAAACGAATTTTGACAGCGCGCGAACCATGCCTCAGGCTGCATCAAAAGCGGTCTGGGGATTGGGCGTGGACAAACCATTCGAGGGCGTGAAGGACGCGGAGGAGGCGGGCTATGCCGATGACCTCCGCAAATTTCATCTGCGCGATTATGGCCCGGAGGATTGGGTGGGCCTGGTGCTGCTCTGGGCCACCGCGGGCCTGGTCTTCACCCAGTTCTTCTCCCGCTACGCACTGAATGACAGCGTGGCCTGGACCGAGGAGGTGGCCCGCTACCTGCTGATGGTGCTGACGTTTGTTGGCAGCGCCGGCGCCGTCCGGCGCGGCACCCATATCCGGGTGGAGGTGCTGGAGCAGGCGCTGCCCATGCCGGCGCGAAAGGTGCTGTGGGCCATCCTCGATGCCGGGCGGCTCGCCTTCTGGGTGTTCTGCGCCGTGGTCGGCTATGATCTGGCGGACCGGATGGGCGTGATGCCGATGGACAGTTTCCGGCAGAATCTCGGCTGGGTGTATTGGCCCATTTTCGCGGGCTTCGTGGCGATGAGCATCCGCGAGGCGCTGTGGATCTGGCGGCGCTGGCGGCATGGCGACGCACCCAATACCCAGGATGTCATCGCATGACCGCGGCGATCCTCCTGCTCGGCTTCTTCGGCCTTCTCGCCATGGGCTTTCCGGTGGCCATCGCGCTCGCCGGCTCGGGCATCGTTTTCGCCTATATCGATGGCACCATCCCCATGCTGGCCATCGTGCACCGCATGGCCTCGGGCGTGGATTCCTTCCCGTTATTGTGCGTGCCCTTTTTCATCATGGCCGGGCTTTTGATGAACACCTCGGGCATCACCGAGCGGATTTATGATTTCGCGGTGGCCGCGGTGGGCTGGATGCGCGGCGGGTTGGCGCAGGTCAATGTCATCGGCTCGGTCATCTTCGCCGGCATGTCCGGCACCGCGGTGGGCGATGCGGCGGGGCTGGGCACCATCGAGGTCCGCGCGATGAAGGCGCATGGCTATGACCCGAAATTCGCCGTCGGCATCACCGCCGCATCGTCGATGCTCGGGCCGCTGCTGCCGCCATCCCTGCCGTTGGTGATCTATGGCGTCTCGGCCAATGCCAGCATCGGGCAGCTCTTCGCCGCCGGCATCGTGCCGGGGTTGCTGCTCGCCTTCTGCCTGATGTGCATGGTGTATTATTACGCCCGGGTGCGCGGCTATGGCGCCGACGCAAAATTCCGGGTGTCGGAAATGTTCCGCACCCTGTTCCGCGGCATCCTGCCGCTGCTGACGCCGGTGATCATCATCGGCGGCATGCGCATGGGCGCCTTCACGCCGACCGAGGGCGCCATTGCCGCCGTCGCCTGGGCGTTGATCCTGGGGCTGCTGGTCTTCCGCACCCTGGGCTGGAAGGCCATCGCCAAGGTCTCCTTCGAGACCGTCGAGATCACCGCCACCATCCTCATCATCGTGGCGGGGTCGGAAATCTTCGGCTGGCTGCTGACCACCACCCGCGCCTCGGAAATGGTGGTGGGCTGGGTGCTGGCGCTGACCGACCAAAAATGGCTGATCCTGCTGCTGGCCAATATCTTTCTGCTGCTGGTGGGCCTGGCGATCGAGCCTTTGCCGGCCATCCTGATCCTCACGCCCATCATGCTGCCGATCATGGAAACCATCGGCGTGGACCCGGTGCATTTCGGCCTGATCATGGTGCTGAACCTGTGCATCGGGCTGCTGACGCCACCGGTGGGCATCGTGCTGTTCATCCTGGCCAGGGTGGGGAATATCAGCTTCGAGGATGCGGCCCGCGGCGTCTGGCCTTTCATGATTCCCCTCGTGGGCGTGCTGATGCTCTGTACCTATGTGCCGGAGGTGGTGATGTGGCTCCCGACGCTGTGGTATCGCTGACGCCGCGCCGGAAGTTCCGCCAACACCGCCTCGCGCTGCGCCGGGGTCAGGCCGCTCCAGCCCGCCACCTCGCCCAGCGTGCGGAAGCAGCCCAGGCAGATTTTTTCGGCCTGGTCCAGCTTGCAGATGTTCACGCAGGGCGTGGCGATGGCCGTCACGGCTTGGCGGCGCAGTTCACCGCCCATTGCACGCCGAAACGGTCGGTGAAGTTGCCGTAATGGTCGCCCCAGAATTGCGCGGCGAAGGGCACCGTCACCCGCCCGCCCTCGGAGAGTTTTTCGAACAGGGCGGCGCCGGCCGCGACGTCTTCGGGTTCCAGCAGCAGGGCCACGCCCTTCATCGGTTCGGCATCCGGGGCGTCGCAGGCGTAAATTAGCAGGCCCGGGCCCTGGAGCTTGCAGTGCAGGATTTTTCGCGCCCAGTCCGGCGGGGCCTGGCCCTCGGCGGGGCCGCCTTCATAGCGCATCGCCTCGATCATCTCGCCCAGCCCGCATGCGGCATAGAACTCCAGCGCGGCCTCGCAATGGCCCTGGAAGTAGAGATATGGCGTGGTTTGCATGGCGCTTTCTCCCGTTGTCAGCGCGCGTTGTAGCCGCCATCCACCAGCAGGTCAGCACCGGTCATGTAGCGGCTCTCCTCGCTGGCCAGGAACAGCGCGGCATCGGCGATTTCATCGACCGTTCCCTGCCGCCCGGTCAGTGTCAGCGGGCCATAAAACGCCAGCGCCTTCTCCTCGCCGCCGATGCGCCCCACCGTGCGCTCCGTCGCGATGGGCCCGGGGGAGAGGCTGTTCACCCTGATCCCATCCTTCGCATGGTCGATGGCCATGCAGGTCGCCATATGCACCAGCGCGGCCTTGGCGGTGCAGTACCAGAACCGGCCCTCGCGCCCGACATGGCCGAGCTGCGACGCCATGTGGATGATCGAACCACCGCCGGCCGCGCGCATGGCGGGAATGGCGTAGCGGCTCATCAACATAGGCCCCGTCAGGTTCACCGCCATCGAGCGGTGCCAATCCTCCAGCGGAATCGTCTCCGCCGTGGCGTCGGGCACGAAACAGGCCGCGTTGTTCACCAGGATGTGCAGCGCGCCGAATTTCTCCACCACCGCCGCCACCGCAGCCTCGGCCTGCGCGGGGTCGGAGACGTCGCAATGCAGCTCCGCGCCCGGGCCGATATCGGCGCCGACCACCTGGGCACCCTGCTCGGCAAACCGCCGCGCGATGGCCGCACCTATGCCGCCGCGCGCACCCGTCACCAGCGCCACGCGGCCCGCCAGGCGCCCGCTCAATTGGTGATCCCCATGGCGGCGACCATCGGGCCCCATTTCTCCACCTCCGCCCGCACATGGGCGGCGGCGGCGGCGGGCGAGCTGTCGGGCCAGACCTCGGCGCTGTTCTGCCGCAAGCGTTCGCGCACGCCGGGATCGGCGACGGTTCGCGCCGCCGCATCGGTCAGCACCGCCAGCGCCTCGGGCGGCGTGCCGGGGCGGACGAAGAGCGCCTGCCAGGCCGTCAGCTCATAACCGGCCACGCCGGATTCCATCAGCGTGGGCAGGCCTGGCAGCAGGTCGGTGCGCTCGGCGCCGCTCACCGCCAGCCCGCGCAGCCTGCCCTCACGGATCAGGGGTGCGAGCATCATCGGGCTGTCGATGGTCAGGTCCACGCGCCCAGCCACAAGATCCTGCACCGCCAGCGCCGCCGTGCGGTAGGGCACGATGGTGAAACTCACCCCCGCCAGGTGCTTCAGCAATTCGCCCGCCAGGTGGTTGGTGGCGCCGGGGAAGGTCGAGCCGTAATTCACCGCATCGCCGCGCGTGCGCAGCCAGGCCATCAGCTCGGCCACGTCGCGCGCCGGGACATTGGGGCTGATCGCCAGCACCGAAGGCTGCCGCGCCACCAGCGAGAAGGGCACGAAATCGGTGATGGGGTTGTAGGGGAAATCCCGCCGGATCGCCTGCATCACCGGGTGGTTGTTCGTGCCGATGAAGATCGTGTAGCCATCCGCCGGCGTGCGCTGGAAGGCCGCGGCGGCGATGGTGCTGCCGGCGCCCGCGATATTCTCCACCACGATGGGCCGCCCCAGCAGCTGCGCCATGTGCTCGGCCACGATGCGGCCGACGATGTCGGTCGCGCCGGCCACGCCGACCGGGATGATCATGCGCAGCGGGCGATTGGGAAAGCCGGATTGCGCCAGCGCCGGCGTGGCGAGGGCGCTGGCGATCAGGGTGCGGCGGGTTGGCATTGGCAGGCCTCTCAACGATGAACCCCAAGCCTAATGCCGCGGCGCAGCGTCAGTCGAGCCGCACCCCCGCCCGGCGCACCACCTCGCCCCATCGCGCCATGTCGGCGGCGAGGAAATCGCCCAAGGCCGCCGGCGAGCTGGGCGTGGCTGCCACGCCGATGGCGGCCAGCCTGGCCCGCAGTTCCGGCGTGGCCAGTGCCGCCGCGATCTCGGCGCTGGCCCGCGCCGTGATGGCCGGATCGACGCCCGCGGGAAACAGCGCGGCCTGCCAGACCGTGACCGCGAAGCCCGGCAGCCCCTGCTCGGCGATGGTGCCGATATCGGGCAGCAGCGCGGAACGTTCGGCGCCGCTGACCGCCAGCGCCCGCATCTGCCCCGCCCGGATGCCGGGGCTGGAGGAGAGGACATTGTCGAAGGCGACCGCCAGCCGCCCCGCCATCACATCCACCAGCACCGGCGGGCTGCCGCGATAGGGCACATGCACGACGTCGATGCCGGTGGCGAGCTTGATCATCTCCATCGCCAGATGCCCCGCCGTGCCATTGCCGGCCGAGCCATAGGACAGCGCCCCGGGCCTGGCCCGCGCCATCGCCAGGAAATCCTGAAACCCGCGCAGCGGCAGCGCAGGGTCGGCCACCAGCACATAGGGCGCGCTGCTCAGCAGGGCCACGGGCGCGAAATCGCGCAGCGGGTCGAAGGGCAGGCGGGGGATGAGATGGGGGTTGGTGGAATGGTTCGGCCCGATGATCAGCATCGTATAGCCATCGGGTGCCGCGCGGGCGACGATCTCGGTGCCCAGCGCGCTGGCGGCGCCGGGCCGGTTGTCGACCACGAAGGCGCGGCCGGTGCGTTCGCTCAGCGCCTGGGCGACGGCGCGGCCCACCGCATCGCCGCCGCCGCCGGCCAGAAAGGGCACCACCACCCGCACCGGACGTGCCGGCCAGGCCTCCTGGGCGGTGGCGGCCAGCGGCATCAGCATGCCGAGCGTCATCAGAATCAGTCGCCGCATCGCCCGCCACCCCGTCATCGAAAGCGGCAGCATGGCCCGGCCTCAACGCCAAGGCCAAGTATCTGGATCAGCTCTTCCGGCTCTTTTCGATCAGGTCGATGAGTTCCGGCGGGATCGGCTCCCGCTCCACCTCGCTGTAGACCTCGCGCAGGCCGCGCTGCAGCCAGATGTCGAAGGCTGCATCCGTCGAGGCCGCGGTCCCGGGTCGTGCGACCGGTGTCATCCGGGGTGGCATCGGCTTGCGCGGTTTCGGCGGCGTCGCGTCCACTATGGCCCTCAGCATACCAGCAAACTGGTGTTCTTCCCTGACACCATACCATTCCGGGTTGCGGGGATGCCAGGGGGCTTGTTGCTGGCTTTTGCGGCCCTGGCGGGAAGCTTCGGCACGTCATCCTCGCCCAGCAGCCAGGCATGCAGCAGCTTGCGGGCGCGAAAGACGCGGCATTTCACCGTGCCCACCGGCACGTCGAGCGCCGCCGAGGCCTCCTCATAGGACATGCCCTGAACGGTGATCATCACCAGCGCCAGGCGATGGTCGGGCTGCAGCCGCGCCATGGCGCGCTTCAGTTCGGCCAACGCCATGTGGCCATCCTGCGAGGCCGGGCGGGCAAAGAGCTCAGCCGGCGCGTCCTCCACCGAGACGGTCTCCCGCCGCCGCCGCACATCGGACAGGAAGCGGTTGCGCAGGATGCAGGACATCCAGGCCTTGAAATTGGTGCCGGGCATGTAGCTGTCACGCGCCCGCAGCGCATTGGTGACGGCGTTCTGCAGCAGGTCGTCGGCATCGGGGCGGTTGCGGGTCAACGCCAGCGCGTATTGCCGCAACGAGGGCAGCGTACGCAGCAGCAGATCCTCAAAGGCGATCGGCTCCTGAATGGCGGAGGTGGCGTATCGATCGGCGGTCCCGGTCATGGGCATGAAGTCAAATCTCCCGTCTGTTGATACCCCAATGCCCGGCCGGCCGGTTTGGTTGCCGGAATTCGCACGGCGACCCGCATGGCTGTCATGCGCGAGGCACATGCAACCCTCGGCCTCCTCCGGCATTGCTGTTTAGATGACACGCGCGCCCGCCCATGCCCTCCCGGGTCATGCCCCCCCGACAAAGTCTCGCCGCAAGGAGGCGCGGCCGCGCGACAGCCGGGCCTTGATGGTGCCCGGCGCCACGCCGCAGATGGCGGCGGCCTCCAGCACGTCCATGCCCTGGCCGCCAACCAGCATCAGCGCCTCGCGCTGCACCGCAGGCAGCCGGTCCATGGCGGCGGCCAGGTCGCGCACCGCCAGCGTGTCGGGCTGGTGGCTGGATGGCGGCGGCGGCGCGGCGGCGGCGTGCCGCGCCTCCCGCCCGCGCCGCCGCAGGCCCCCCAGCCAGGAATTGCGCTGGATCGTGAACAGCCAGGCCCGCAGATCGGTGCCGGGCTGCCATTGTTCTTCCGCCGCCAGCGCCCGAAGGATGGTATCCTGCACCAGGTCATCGGCGGCGGCGCGGTCCCGGCACAGCGCCCTGGCGTGGCTGCGCAGGGCGGGGAGGCATGGCGGCAATGCGGCCCTCAACCCGGTCAATCCCGTGGCTCCCACTTCGATCAGGCATCGCGCCGCCGGGCGGCCGCGCCACAGCAACATGAGGAGCCCCACGATGAATGCCCATAGCCCCGCCAGCCTGATGGAAGCGCTGCCCTTCGCCCGCCGCTTCGCCCGCGCCCTGGAGGGCGACCAGGCGCGGGGCGATGCGCTGGTGGCGCAGAGCCTGCGCCATGGGTTGCCGCCCGACATGCCCGCGCGCCTGGCGCTCTATGCCGGCATCGCCGCCCTCGCCCCGCCGGTCGGGGAGGATGGGCCCGCCGCGCTCTCGGCCCGCGAACGCCAGGCGACGCTGCTGACCAGCCTGGAAGGCCTCAGCCATGGCGAAGCCGCGCGCGTGCTCGACCTCGATGAGGATGAGCTGCAGGGCACCATCGACATGGCGCGGGAAAAGCTGCGCCAGGCCGTCTCGGCCGATGTGCTGATCATCGAGGATGAGCCGGTGATCGCCCTGGACCTGCGGCTTCTCATCACCCGCTGCGGCCACCGGGTGATCGGTTCGGCCGCCTCGGAGGCGGAGGCGATCCGTCTCGCCGCCATCCACAAGCCCGGCCTCATCCTGGCCGATGTCAATCTGGGCCGCGGCGGCGATGGCATCACCGCCGTGCGGCAGATCCTGCTGAGCGTCACCATCCCGGTGATCTTCGTCACCGCCTATGCCGAGCGGCTGCTGACGGCCGAGGGGATGGAGCCCGCCTTCATCATCAACAAGCCCTTCGACCGGATGACCCTGGCCATCGCCACCTATCAGGCGATCACCGCCGGACGCCTGCCGATCGCCTGAAACCCATGGCCCAGGGCGCACGTTTCTCGGTCAGGCGCCGCAATGAGGCGGCCCGCAGAACGAGGAACCCGCCATGAACTGGGACACCATCAAGGGCGACTGGAAGCAGATGACCGGCACCGTCAAGGAGCAATGGGGCAAGCTGACCGATGACGACATGACGATCATCGAGGGCAAGCGCGAGCAATTGGTCGGCCGGATCCAGGTGCGCTACGGCATCGCCCGCGAGGAAGCCGAAGCCCAGGTGAAGCGCTGGGAAGACCGCTGAGCAGGAGGCTGTCATGCTCACCTGGACACTGATCTTCCTCACGGTCGCCATCATCGCGGGCGTGCTGGGCTTCGGTGGCATCGCATCGACCGCGGGCAGCTTCGCCCGCGTCATGTTTTTCATCTTCCTCGTGCTCTTTGCCGTCTCGCTGGTCACCGGCAGGAACGTCCTAGGGTGAGGCGACGGCAGGCTCTCGCCGCGCTGGGCGGCACGATGATTCTGGCCCGGACCGCGGCCGCGGCCCGGGCCGCGCCGCGCGGCGTCTGGTTCGACCCCACGCAACTGCCCTCCTACACCGACCGCGTGGAGCGCTTCATCGACAACCCGGCCGGCGAGACCGACCGGCTGATCTTCCGCGAGGGCACGCAGATCGTCTTTCCCCCCACCGAGGCCGACGCGATCCGCGAGATGGTGCGGGACGGGGGCGGGCTGACCGTCTGGGGCATCCGCGCCCGCACCGCGCCGGTGGTGGTGATGCTGGCCTGGGCCCGGGCGGGCAGCCAGGATGCGAATTTCGTCACCCAGCCCTCCTGGTTCGCGCCGGCGCGGCGCGGCACGGCGGCGCTGCGCGTGGCGGGCGTGGTCGAGCGCGCGCTGTTGACGCCGCAGGGCGAGGGCATGGGCGTGCTGCTGGCCAATGGCGATGTTATCCGCCTCACCCCCGCCGGCCACGCCGCCCTGGCCGACAGGCTGGCGCCAGGCGCCGCGGTCTCGGCCGAGGGCCCAGGCACCATGCGCGGCGAGCGGATTGCGATCGACGCCGAGCGGCTGGGCCCGGACCGGGCGACATTGGTACCTCTGCCGGGTGCAGGGCCCGCCCAGCCGTGAGCCTGACCACCGCGCTGCCGCGCGCGCCCGAGGCGCCGAACCCATCGCGCGATTTTGCCCGCCTCGCCCGCGTCTGGCTCTGCGCGCCCGACCGTGGCGATGCGCGCCTGCTCATCGGCATGCTGCTGCTGCTCACCGGCCTGCAGGTGGCGGTGCAGATCGGCTTCAACCTTTGGAGCCGCGACTTCTTCAATGCGCTGGAAAACCGCGACAGCGCGGCATTCCAGACCCAGATCCTGTACTTCCTCGGCCTCGCCGTCGTCTCGATGACGGTGGCGGTGAACCAGCTCTACCTCAAGCAGCTCATCCAGCTGCGCTGGCGCGGCTGGATGACCCGGCACCTGGTGGACAACTGGATGCGCGACGGGCGGCAGTATCAGCTGGAAATGGCCGGCCATGGCGCCGACAACCCCGACCAGCGCATCGCCGAGGATGTCCGCGTCGCGACCGAGCTGGCGGTGGAATTCGTCACCGGCCTGCTGAGTTCGCTGCTCATGCTCACCGCCTTCATTGGCATTCTCTGGACGCTCTCGGGTCCGCTGCACCTCGCGCTGATGGGGCGCGCGGTGGAAATCCCGGGCTACATGGTCTGGGCCGCGCTGCTCTACGCGCTGCTGGGTTCAAGCCTGACCTGGATGGTGGGTCGGCCAATGGTGCGGCTCAATGTCGCGCGCACCTCGGCCGAGGCCGATTTCCGCTTCGGCTTGACGCGGGCGCGCGAAAGCGGCGAGGGCGTCGCCTTCATCCGCGGCGAGACCGATGAGCGCCGCGGTCTGGGCGCCGCCTTCGAGCGTGTGGCCGAGAGCGTGCGCGCGCTGATGCGCAGCCAGCGCAACCTGATGTGGCTGACCAGCGCCTATGGGACAATGGCGATGATCTTCCCCACCGTCGTCGCCTCCCCCGGGTATTTCGCCGGCGTCATCACCCTGGGCGGGTTGATGCAGATCGGCGCGGCATTCGGCCAGGTGCAGGCGGCGCTGAACTGGTTCGTCGACAATTTCCCCCGCATCGCGGAATGGCGCAGCGCGATCAACCGGCTGACCGCCTTTCAGACCGCGATCGATGACCTGGCGGCGCTGGCCGCCGACCCGGAGCAGCCCACCATCACGGTCACCGAGGGCCAGGCCGATTCGCTGGTGCTGCGCGACCTGGAGGTGGCCTTCGCCAATGGCACGACGGTGATCGCGGAAAGCTCGGCCGAAATCCGCGCCGGCGAGCGGGTGCTGATCAAGGGCGCCTCGGGCACCGGCAAATCGACCCTGTTCCGCGCCATCGGCGGGCTCTGGCCCTGGGGTGCCGGCGAGATCATCACACCGCCCGCCGCCACGATGATGTTCATGCCCCAGCGCCCCTATCTGCCGCTCGGCACGCTGCACGCCGCACTCAGCTACCCCGCCGCCAGCGATGTCTTCAGCGATGAGGAGGCGCGCGATGCGCTGGCCTTGGTCGGCCTCGCCCATCTGGCACCCCGCCTGGCCGAGGAGGAGCGCTGGGACCGCGTGCTGAGCCTGGGCGAGCAGCAGCGCATGGCCTTCGCCCGGCTGCTGCTGCACAAGCCCGCCTGGATTTTCATGGACGAGGCGACGGCCGCATTGGACGAGGCCAACCAGGATCTGATGATGCAGCTGGTGGTGGACCGCCTGCCGGAGGTGGCGCTGGTCTCCATCGGCCACCGGCCGGGGCTGGAGGCCTTCCACAACCGCACCCTGACCCTGCACCGGCAGGAGGAGGGCGGCGCGCGGCTGAGCTTGCCGCCACGCCGGACCAGGCCCGGCGGCTGGGTCACGCCGCGGCTGCGCGACCGGGTCGCCCGGGCGGGACGCTGACCGCGAAACCCTGCCCCTGGCACGGCGTTCACACCCCATCGCACAGACAACAAGGAGACCGCGATGCGAACCGTGCTGCTTTGGGCCGTCGGCGTGCCGATTCCGCTGCTCATCATCCTCTACCTGACGGGCATCCTGTAGGCGGCAGCGGCCGGGGGGGAGGCCTACCACCCCGACGCCAGACTCAAATCGTCCTGACTGTGTCAGGGCGATTTGAGTCTAGCCTTGCTTGGCCTGGCAATTTTCGCCCTGGGTGTTTCCACCCAGGGCGATTGCGGGCCAGCCCCCCCCTGCCCGCAAGCGGGCAATCGCGGCGTCGAGCTCGGCGCCGAGCAGGATCACATAGGCGCTGACGTAGAACCACATCAGCAAGGCGACCACGGCGCCCAGCGGGCCATAGGTCGCGTCATAGCTGGCGACATGGGTGACGTAGAGCGAGAACAGCGCCGATGCCGCGGCCCAGAGCAGCGTGGCCGAGACCGAGCCGATGGACATCAGCCGCCAGCCCGCCGGCGGCCGTGCAGGGCCATAGCGGTACAGCAATCCGATCGCCACCAGCACCGCGGCCATCAGCAGCCCCAGCCCGGCCGCGCGGTAGAGCAGGGCGCGAAACGGCTCCAGCCCCAGCGCCCCCAGGATGCCGGGCAGGATCACCAGCAACGCCAGCCCCAGGATCACCGCGAGGATGGCGCCCAGCGTGAGCAGCAGCGAGGTGACATAGAAGGCGATCGGCCCACGCTCCTCCGCCCTGTCCTGCGCCAGGTTCAGCGCCGAGAGCATGGCACGGACACCCGATGACGCACTCCACAACGCGATCGCGCCGCCAATCACGGCGCCGAGCTGGGCGCGTTCGTGCGGTGCCGCCACAAGCTCATGGATGCGCGCTGCGATCAGCGCGCTGCTCTGAGGCGGCATCAGGCGCTCGAGGAGGATGAGTTGGGGTTCCACCGTCGTCGGATCGAAGGCCAGGCCATAGAGGCCGATGCACAACGAGATCGCGGGGAAGAGCGCCAGCATGGCATAGAAGGCGCAGCCGGCGGAGACGACTGAGATGTGGTCGGAGGTGGCGGTGGCAAGCGCCGGCCGCCAGATCGATGGCCGGCGCTGCATGGGCGGTCCTTCGCGCGGCGCGAAAGGGGGCGGTGAACCGCCCCCCCGACGCATCAGCCCTGGCGCAGGGTCGAGAACTCGAAGGCCGGGCGGCTCTGCAACGATTCCTTCGTGGCGCCGGCCAGCGTCACCCGCTCACGCTCGCGGTTCCACATCAGGTCGTTCAGCGGCACCGCGACCAGCCGGCCGCCCAGGCCGAGAAAGCCGCCGATCTGCAGCACCGCGACGGCGCCCGTGCCCGCGCCATGCAGCACGATGTCGTCGATCTCGCCGATCGCTTCATTGTGGTCGTTATAGACCTTGCTGCCGATGATCTGGGTCATGCGCATCCGCACGGCCATCATGCTGCCGGCGGGATAGGCGGCGGCGACGCGCAGCGCGGCGGCGCGGTTGAGGTCGGCGCTGGCGGTGCCCGGCGCCTGGGTCGAAGGCGCGAACGGCGCGGGGCTGGTCGTGCCCGGCATCTGGGTGGAGGTGAGGGCGGGCGGGGTGCCGGGCGTGGCCGGCGCGGGCACATCGCGGCTCAGTGGCGCGGGCGGAGTGGGCGTGGTCGGCGGCGAGACCTGCGCGGCTGCCAGCATCGGCAAGGCAAGCACGCCGCTGGACAACAGCATGGCGAGGCGGTTCTTGGTCTTGGTCATGGCGGGAATCCCTTTTGGTGTTGCGGGGCGGCCGGCGCCGGCCCTATCAGATGAACGGCCAGGGCGGCGGATGGTTGCGGAGCCACGGGCCTTACCGTCTTGCCAGGGCGTGACGAATGCCCTCGGCCACCACGCCGCCGACAAGGGCTGTGACGCTACGCCCGGTCAGCAATTCCACCATTTCCGCCAGCAGCGGCACGCGGGCCGCCTCGCGCAGCGATTCCTGGCGGATCAACAATGCGGCATCGGCCACCGGGTCGGGCCTTTCGCGCGCCAGCAGCAGCAGCAGCCCCGCCAGTCCCGAATCCGCGAGGGCCAGCAGCAGGCTGGCGGTGACCGCGTCATAGCGCCCCGCCAGCCAGAGCCACGCGGCGATATGCAGCAGCAGCAGCGCGGCCGCGGCAAAACCACCCGCGAAGCCGATCAGCATGGCGCCGCGCATGCCACGCGCCGCACCACGCCGCATCCGCAGGCCCTCCGCCTGCGCAGCGACGCCGAGCAGCCGGAGGGCCCGCATGCTCATCGGCGAACCACGGCGGCGAGCAGGAAGCCGGCCAGGCCGGCCAGCGCGATGGCGGCCAGCGGCTGCTCCTTCACGCTGTCGCTGAGCTGGCCGGCCTTTTCGCGCACGGCGTCGGAGGCGGCATGCGCCGCCCCCTCGGCGCGGCCGGCGATTGCGGTGACGACGGGCGTGACACGCTCGGCCATCAGGGTTTCGACCTGCCGGCGCAGGCGGTCGATTTCGGCATTGGCGTCATCGGCGATGCCGTGGATGGTGTTGGACATGGGTGGTCTCCTTGCTGGTGGGATGGTTAGGTTCAGGACAGGTGGCTGCGCAGCATCCAGGCCGCCTTCTGATGGGCGTCGATCCGCGCCACCAGCATGTCGTGGGTGGCCGGGTCCTCCGCCTCCTCGGCGGCCTCGGCCAGCTGCTGCGCGCGGCTGGCGAGGGTGGTATTGTCATCGACCAGCAGGCGCACCGCTTCGGTCGTGCTGAGATCCGCGGGGGCATCCTCGATGGTCGACAGCTCATGGATCTCGTCGAGGCCGCGCGGCGCCTCCGCCCGCAGCGCGCGCAGGCGCTCGGCCAGGCCGTCGATGGCGACGAAGAGCTCGCCATACTGGCTCTCGGTCAGCTTGTGCAAACCGATGAAATTCTCACCCGTGGCGTTCCAGTGGCAGGCCTGGGTCTTGGCCAACAGGGCGTAGGTCTCGGCGACATGGACGCGCAGCCCATCGGTGATCTCGGCGTTCATGCCATGCGACTTGCTGCTCATCGGCGGCGGTTCTCCAGGGGCCGGGCAAGCGGCCCGGCAGGGTTGCGTTGGCTGAAGAAACGCAAGCGCCGCCGCCGCGTTGCACATGCATCCACAGTTTCCGGAATAGCCCATGGCCCCGTTCCACCCGCCCGCCAGTCAGGAAGGCCGCACCGCGACCAGGCTGCTGGCCGGGGCACTCGTGATCTTCGGGCTTTACGCCGGCCGCGACATCCTGGCGCCGCTGGCACTCGCGCTGCTGCTGACGGTGGCGGCCCTGCCGGTGGTGGACTGGATGCAGCGCGCCCGCGTGCCGCGCGTGCCGGCGGTGGTGGCGGTGCTGCTGGCCGTGCTGGGGATGATGGGCGTGGTGCTCTATGTGCTCGCCAGCCAGGCCTTCCTGCTGCTGGAGGCGATGCCGCGCTACGAGAGCGAGCTGCGCGCCAAGCTGATGGTGCTGGGCAGCGGCTCGGGCCCGGTGAACGAGGTGCTGGGGCTGGTCAACCGGCTGGGCTCGGCGGTCCGCCCGGCGGATGCGCCGGCGCTGCCCATGGTGACCCTGGCCGAGACCCCGGCCACGCCGCTGGCCGCGCTGGGGGAGGTGCTGGGCGTGGTGCTGGCGCCGGCCGCCATCACCGCCATCACCCTGCTGCTGATGGCCTTCCTGCTCATCAACCGCGAGGATGTGCGCGACCGCACGCTGCGCCTGATGGGCACCGAAGGCATCCACCGTACCACCCAGGCGATGCAGGATGCGACGGGGCGGGTGGGCCGCTTCCTGCTGATGCAGGTGGTGGTCAATGCCATCTTCGGGCTGGGCATGGCGCTGGGGCTTTGGGGCCTGGGCGTGCCCAATGCGCCGCTCTGGGGCGTGCTGGGCTTCGTGCTGCGCTTCGTGCCCTATCTGGGCGCGCCGCTGGCAGCGCTGTTTCCCCTCCTGGTGGCCTTCGCAACCACCGAGGGCTGGCAGACCGTGCTGCTGGTGGCCGGCTGGTTCCTGCTGTTCGACACCGTGATCAGCTATGCGCTCGAGCCCTGGCTCTACGGCGCCTCGGCCGGCGTGACGCCGCTGGCACTCGTGCTGTCCTCGATTTTCTGGGCGGCGCTCTGGGGGCCGGTCGGGCTGATCCTGGCGCCGGCCATCACCGCCTGCCTGGCCATCGCCGGGCGGCACCTGCCGGGCCTCGGCTTCCTCGATGTGCTGCTGGGCGACGAGGCAGCGCTGTCGCCGGCCGAGCGCTTCTACCAGCGCCTGCTGGCGGCCGATGCGCGCGGCGCGGCGCGGCAGCTCGCCGCCGCCGCCGTCGGCGACGGCGAGGTGGCGGCGCTGCGGGAACTGGTGGAACCCGCGATCAGCCGCATCGCCGCCGACCGGCCGGCCGCGGATTACGGCGCCGCACTCGCCACCAGCGCCACCCGCGCGCTGATCGGCGCGTTGGCACTGCTGGAATTGCCGGCGACGGGCGGCATCGACGTGCTGGTGCTGCCCGCCGGCGGCGCGATGGACCGCGCGGCGGCCGCTATGGCGGTGGCGGCACTGCGCGAGGTCGGGCTCACCGCCGGCAGCGCGGCCCAGGGCATCGCGCAAGGCCCGGCCGGCACCGTGGTGCTGGTGGTCACCACCGCCATGCAGCCCCTGCGGCTGGAACGCGCACTCGCCCAGGCGCGGTCGGCCGGACGCGAATTGCTGCTCTTCACCCCGGTCGAGGCCGGGGCTCGGGCGATCGCCCAATGCGACGCGGCACTGCCACGGCTGGAAAGCCTCGCGGCGCTGCTGGAGGCGCTGGGCTGATCAGCCGGGCCCGGCCACGGCATGCAGCGCGTCGGCGCCGATATGCAGCACGCAGCGCAGCCCCCCGGGCTCCCAATGCCACTCGATATGGCCATCGAGCGGGCTGCCCGCATTGGCGTCGATCAGCTGGGTGCCGAAGCCCACCCGCAGCGGCGGGCCGGCGATGCTGGGGCCGCCGCACTCGGTCCAGCTCAGCCGCGCGCCACCCGCCACACGCTCCCAGCGCAGCAACAGGTGGCCATCGGGCGTGGAGAAGCAGCCATGCTTGGCGGCATTCGTCGCCAGCTCGTGCAGCACCATCGCGAAGGCCTGCGCCGCCTGGGCAACGAGGCGCAGCGCCGGCCCTTCATGCCGCACCCGGCTGCGATAGGCTGCAGTCTCCTCCAGCGCGATCTCGCGCAGATCCGCCCCCTCCCAGCCGGTGCGCGACAGCAGGGTATGCACCCGCGCCATGGCGGAAATCCGCCCCTCCAGCACCTGCACCAGCGCCTCGACGTCATCGGGCGCCTCGGCGGCGGAAATCCTGACCAGGCTGCGCACCACCGCCAGCACGTTCTTGGCGCGATGATCCACCTCGCGCGAGAGCAGGCGCTCGGCCTCCTCGGCGCGCTTGCGGGCGGTGATGTCGAGCATCGAGCCGCTGACCGCGACCACCTCGCCCGCCTCGCCGCGCACGGGCTGGAAGCCACAGAGCAGCACCCGGCGCGGCTGCGCCACGCCATCGACCGGCGGCGGGGTGGCATCGATCTCGAGCCCGGCCAGCGGCTCGCCATCGGCCAGCAGGCTTTGCAGCTGCGGCGCCAGCGCAGCGGCGAGCCGTGGCGCGAGCTCGGCCAGGCCATGGCCCAGATGGGCCTCCGGATCGCCCCCCTGGATCTCTGCGAAGAGCGTATTGACCGCGAGGAACCGCATGCCGCGATCGAGCAGGCACAGCCCCACGGGCGCGCTGCTGTAGGTCGCCTGCAGGCGTTGCGACTGCTCGGCCAGCGCCTCACGGGCGCGGCGCAGCTCGTCGAAATCCAGCGCCACGCCGGCCCAGGCGGTGACCTCGCCGTCACTGTCACGGATCGGCGCGGCGCGGCAGAAGAACCAGCGCCAGGCCCGGTCCTCGGCGCGCAGCAGCCGCAGTTCGACATGGAACTCGCCCAGGCCGCCCGCCGCCGCCTCGGCCAGGGCGGCGCGCCAGGCCTCCACCGCGCGGCGCAGATCGGCGTGATGCACCGCGCGCAGCCAGCCCGCACCGCTGGTATGGGCGATGTCGCGGCCGGTGAGGTTGCGCCAATAGCCGTTCAGCCAGTCGATATTGCCCCGCGCATCGGCAGTGAAGACCACCTGCGGGCTGACATCGGAAAGCGCCTTGACCCGGATGGCGGCGGCGACGCGCGCGGCCTCCGCCCGCTGCAGCGCATCGGCCATGAGGTCGAGCGCGATGCCGATGCGCTCGAATTCCCGCCCACCGCCCAACCGGCCGACCCGCGCGCCCCAATCCTGCCGCGACCAGGACTGGGCCGCGGCCAGCAGCCGCCGCACCGGCCGCTCGACGGCGATATGAAAGGCGCCGATGGCAAGGCTGAGCGCCAGCAGCAGCGAGCCGATGATGAGGAAGGCGGTGCGCCGGTCGCGCTCCAGCTCGACCGCGATCTCCCTGTCGACGGCAAGGCCGACGGCAACCGTCAGACCGATCGGCGCCGCCGGCACGGGCATGAAGCCTGCAATCCGCCGTTCGCCGTCGAGCGATTCGCCGTCGCGCAGCGCCGGCCGCATCGCCGTCGCGGTATCGAAGGCGAAGCCCGGCACGATGGTGCCGACGAAGCGCCCGCCATCGGGTGTGCGGGCCAGGATGACGCCCTTGCCATCGATGATCGATGTCGCCGCACCCTCGGGCAAGGGCAGCGCCGCCAGATCGTCATGCATCCAGGCGAGGGACAGCGCCACCACGACCACGCCCGTCACAATGCCGGAATCGCTGTGCAGCGGGGCCGCGAAATGCAGTCTGGCGGCGTGGCCGGCCTGGCCTGCGGCGTATTCGCCCACCGCGAAGGGCGCGCCGGCCAGCGCCGCCCGAAAGAACGGCCGGTCGGCGATCGAGGCTTCCATCGGGCCGGGGCCTGCGGCGCAGACCGGCTGGCCGCTGCGGTCGAACAGGTCGGCGGCGAGGTAGCGCCGATAGCCGCGCAGCAGCCGGGCGAGGAAGATGTCGCATTCGGCGTTAGGAATGCCCTCCCGCAGCGCGTCATGCGCCGTCATGGCGTTGAGCAGGTGCTGCGCGCCCTCGAAGACGCGCAGCTGCTGGCCGGCGACGAGCCGGGTCAGGCGCATCGCCTCGTCGCCGAGCTGCCGGGCACGCTCGCCCCGCGCCTCCTGCTCCAGGCTGGTCTGCACCAGCGCCGCCGGCACCAGGGCGAGGAGGACAAGCAGCAGGGCGCGCAGGGCGAGCGGCATGGCGGCCTCAGGCGCTGGCCGAAACGGGCTCGGGCAGCGCCGGCTGCGGGTCGGGCATCAGCGCATGTCCCGCCGTCACCCGCACATCGACCGTCAGGCCGGCGAAATCCAGCGGGTCGCCGATGAAGCCGCCGCCGATCGGCACGGCCTGTTCGGGCGTGCGGGTCACCGCGATGCGAACGAGATGGTCGCCGGCCACGAGGCCGTTGGTCGGATCATATTCCACCCAGCCGGCGCCGGGCAGGTAGACGGCGCACCAGGCATGGGTGGCGCCCCCGCCGCGGGTCTCGCGCGTGCTGTCATCATAGACATAGCCGGTGACGAAACGCGCCGCGAGGCCGAGGCTGCGCATCGCCTCCATCATCAGCAGCGCAAGGTCGCGGCACGCGCCCGAACCCAGGCGCAGCGTCTCCGACGGGCTCTGGGTGCCCTCCTCCTCGCGCGCGAGGTAGGTGAATTCGGTGTGGATGGCGGCATTCATCGCCTCCAGCATGGCCAGCGTGCCAGTGGGACCCTGGCCGGCGAAGCGGCGCGCCCAGGCATCGACGTGGTGCTCCGGGTCGGGCAGGTGCCGCTCGGCCAGCCGGGCGAGGTCCGCCACCTCGCAGGCGGCATAGGAGAAGGGATAGCTCTCGGCCGAGGGGTCGAGCGTGGCGCGCGGCGTGCCGTTGCCTGCGGGAAAGTGGGTCAGCTCAAGGCGCGAGGTGATGCTGAGCGACGCGGTGCGCAGGCCGGGCTCCCATTCCAGGATGCAAACCGAATTGCCGAAGACGTCATGCGCCCAGCGCATCGTGGCGGCCGGCGGTTCGACCAGCAGCCGGGCGTCGTGCAGCCGTAAATCGTGGCTGTCCTGCGGCCGCAGCATCAGGCGATGGGCGGTGAGCATCACCGGGCGGGCATAGGCGTATTGCGTCCGATGGATGATCTCGACATGCGGCATGAGAAACCCTGTTGCGCAGCTTGGGGGAGGACGGCGTAACGCCCGCGCCGGGGCTGCGGTTGCATCACCGGGGAGAAGCCCGTGAGGAATCAGTACTCGTATTCCCAGGTCACGCCCACCCGGTCACCCGCCGGGCCGGTCGAGGTCTCGCCCTCCAGCCGCAGCCGGGGCGTGATTTCAACCTGCACGCCCACCCCCGGCGTGCCCGCGCCGCCGCTGCCGCCGGTGCCCTGGCGCAGGCCGAAATACACCCCAGGCGCGACATAGCGCCCGGCCTCCACGGTGGCGCCGCCGGCGGCATTGCTGCCCACGCCCAGCCGGTCGAGCCCGGCGGCGCTGCGCAGCCGGTCCAGCACGCCGCCGCCCAGCGGCGCCACGCCGGAGAGCTGCGCCAGCGCCTGGGCGATGCTCGCCAGCTCGAAGGGCGAGAGGCGGCTGGTCTCGCGGTCGAAGAGCAGGCGGGCCAGCGCCTCGTCCTGTGGCAATTCGGGCTCGGCGGTCAGCGTCACCTCGGGCGCGGTGGGGTCGCCCTTGATGGCGAGGTTGATGGTGTGGCTGCGGCTGCGCGCGCTGGCCAGGAAATCGAGGCTGGGCGAAAAGCTGCCGGCATCGAAGCTGATCAGCCCGCGGCTGAACTGGAGCTGCCGGCCCACCAGGTTCACGCTGCCCCGGCGCAGCCGCAATTCGCCATGCGGCACGGGGCTGGCGGCGGTGCCGGTGATGGTGATCTCGCCGCCCAGCTCGGCCTCCGCGCCGCGGCCGCGCAGGAAGACGGCGCGCGGCGCGGCGATGGTGAGCTGCAGCGCCATGGGCAGCGCCGGCCGGGCAGGGGCGGCGCGCGGCGGCGCGGGCGGGCGGCGGCCCGGCGGCAAGGGCCCCACCTCCCGCACCGGGCCGAGCGAGGGCACGTTGGCGGCGAGGTTCTCCGGGATGCGCAGCTCGGCCCTGCGGATATCCAGCCGGCCGGCGAGGCTGCCGCCATCGGTCAGCGGCCCGCGCAGCAGCAGGTCGGCATCCAGCACAGCCTCGCCGAAGGGGCCGGTGACAGGGCGGGCGGCGGCGGCGCGCAGGCGAAACTCGGCCGGCACACCCGCCCCCAGGGGCTCCAGCCAGCCCTCGCCGGAGACCGTGCCGCCGCCGGCAGTGCGGGCGGAGAGGCTTTCGATCACCAGCCGCTGCCCGCTGGCGCCCAGCCGGGCGGCGATGCCGTCCAGCCGGGCGCCCAGAACCGGGTTGATGTAGCTGCCATCGCTGAGCGTGGCGCCGCCGGCCAGCAGCGGCCGGGCGGGCGTGCCGCTGGCCCGCAGGTTGAGCTGGACGCGGCCGGTCAGCCGGTCGCCCCCCGCATCGAGAAACGGGCGCGACAGCGGGCCGAGATCGAGTTGACCGCGCAAAGCCGCCTCGAAGGGCGCCGCCGCCCCCAGGCCGCGCGGCTGGCTGGCCTCCAGGCTGAGTTGCACACCGGGGCCGGCGGTGAGCCTGGCATCGCCGCGCAGGGCCTGGCCCTGCCAGCGGGCATTGGCGGTGAGCTGGGCTGCGGGAAGGCCGGCCAGCGCCGGGTCGGCGGCGCGCAGCCCCTCGACGCGAAGCCTGGCCTCGGCCAGGGGTGCCGCGGTGGGGCCGGAGGCGGTGACGAGGCCCGAGGCGGTGCCGGTGACCAGCCCCGCGCTGAGCGGCGCCAGCGGCAGCGCGGCCAGCTCGGCCCGGCCGCTCAACTGGCCACCGGCCAGCCGGCCCTGCACCGCCAGGCTGCCGCCGCGCCGGCCCAGCAGGCGGGCGGGGTCGAGGGTGATCGCCCCCTCCGGACTGATCCGCAGCATGGCGGGGGCGGCGAGGCGCAACGCGTCCTCGCCCGCCCGCGCGTCGAGGCGGGTGAGGGCGATGCGCGCCTCCCCGGCCTGGCGGAACCGGCCGGCGAGGTCCAGCCCGCCCTGCGGCGCGGTGACGGCAAGGCGGAATTCCATGGCGTCCAGGTTGCCATCAGCCTCGGCCACGACCGAGGGGCGCAGCGCCCCCATGCCGGCGGCCTGACCGTTCAGCCGCAGCCTGACCCCCTGCGCGGCGGGGCCGGTGGCGCCGGCCAGGGCGCTGGCCTCCAGCGCCGCGGTGAGGCGGCCGGTGATGCCGGCGCCCAGCACCGAGAGGTCCGGCGCGTCCAGCCGCAGCGCGCCGGTGAAGGGGCCGGCCGGCAGCGCGCCACCGCCCTGCCCCGAAAGGCTGAGGCCGGACCAGCTGGCGGCGAGGTTTTCCAGCGTGACCGCGCCGGCATCGCCCGCGGCGGCCAGCTCCAGCGTGAAGGGTTTTCGGTCGAGCCGCCCAGTCGCCTGCACCGTGGCCCGGCCCGGGGTGATGGCGGCGGTGAGCGACAGCGCCTCGGCCATGCGGCCCTGGGCGGCGAGGCTGTCGCTGCGCAGCGACAGCCTCGCCTCGGGCGCCGCGATGGTGCCGCGCAGCCTGCCCTCGGCGGAGATCCCGCCGGTGACGCCGGGCAGGTCGCGGGCCTCGGCGGTGAAGGCGAGGTCCAGGGGCTCGGCGACGGCGCCCTGCAGGGTCAGGCCCAGGCGGCCGGCGGCGGCCCGGGCATCGATGGCGCCATCGGCGTACCGCGCATCGAGGGTCAGCGTCTCGCCCAGCATCGCATCGGCCTGGGGTGCTGCGCGCGGGGCGGTGACGGTGGCCCGCAGCGTAACCTCGGGCGCGTCGAGCCGGCCGGACAGCGCGAGGTCGATGGCCGCGGCCTGCCAGCCCAGACCCTCGGGCAGCAGGGGGGCGAAGGCGCCGGGCGGGCCCGGGCTGATGCTGGCGCGGCCGGAAAGCGCCTGGGCGGCATCAAGCGCCAGGCTGCCCTCGAGGCTGCCGGCCGGCAGGGCCAGCGTGAACCGTTCCAGCGCCAGGGCGCCATCGGAAGCACGGCGCAGGCTCAGGCTGGTGCTGAGCTGATGGGCCAGGGGCCGGAGCGCCTCGGGCAGCAGCGGGCCGGGCGTCAAGCTGCCCTGGGCGGTGACGGCGAGCGTCCCGTCAGGCGCCAGCGAAAGCCGGCCGTCCAGCGCGGCCCGCGCCTCGCCCAGGCTCGCCTGCCATTGCCACTCCGCGCCGCTGGCGGGGCCGTTGAGATCGAGGCGGGCGGCCAGCGCCGCGCCGGGCTGCCCGGCCAGGGTACCGACGAGACCCCCGGCGGGCTCTTCCAGATCGAGCCGCGCGGTCAGATCAGCCTCGTTCAGCGCGACCACCAGGCTGGCCGCGCCGGGCTGGTCCAGCCGCCGCAGGGCGAGCCGGCCAGCGAGCCTGCCGGCCTCCAGCGTCGCCTGACCATCGAGCACGAGCAATGCGGGCTGGCCCATGATGGCGGCGCCCAGTTCGATGCGCGCGGCGGTCAGGCTGTCGAGGGCGACCGCAAGGGGCAGGCTGGGCAGGCGTGGCAGGCCAGGCTGCGCCGGCGCGGCGGCATCACCCGGCGGAAGACGGTCGAGGGCGATGCGCCCGACCGTGACACGGGTGAGATGGACCTGACGCTGCCAAAGCGCGCGCCAGTCGAGGCTGATCTCGGCCTCATCGAGCGCAAGCCAGACGCCCTGGGCATCGCTGAGCCGCAGCCGGGCCACGGCCAGCCGGCCTGGCAGGGGTCCCGAGACACCCTCCAGGGTCAGCCCGGGCACAAAGCGGGCGCCGAGCCGGGCGGCGAGACCCATGCCGGCATCGGTGGTCAGTCCGGCCAGAACCAGCACCGGCAGCAGCACCAGAAGGAGCAGAATCCGGCGCATCAGTAGGCGTGCCCCAGGCCGATATAGAGGCCAAAGGCGCCGCTGCCCTGCTGGCGGACCAGCGGCACGGCGACATCGGCGCGGACCGGCCCGATCGCGGTGTAGTAGCGTATTCCCAGGCCGGCGCCGACGCGCAGCTCGTCGGTCGGCGCGAAGGCGCGGGTGCCGACGGCGCCGGCATCGACGAAGCCCACGGCGCCCCAGCTCGCGCCGATGCGCTGGCGGAACTCCATCGAGGCCTCGATCAGGCTGGCACCGCCCGAGGGTTTTCCGCGCGCGTCACGCGGGCCGATGGACTGGAAATCATAGCCGCGGACGGAACCGCCGCCGCCGGCGTAGAAGCGCTGCGCCCGGGGCACCGCATCGGCCTGGGCATTGATCAGGCTGCCCAGCGTGCCGCGCATGGCCAGGATGGAGCGGCCATCGCCCGACAGGTCGAAATAGGTCGTGGCCGCGAGCCGCAGCGGCAGATAGGCGGTGCTCTCGCTGAAGGCGTAGCTCGGCGTCAGGTTGGCGCTGGCGCGGATGCCACGGCGGGGGTCGAGCGGGCTGTCGCTGCTGTCGTAGCGCGCCTGCACGACCCAGCCGGCGACCTGATAGGCGGAAAGCCGCCCACCCGGCGCGCCGGTCTGGCCGAATTCCGCGCTGGGGCCGCTGCCAACGGTCCAGCGCTGCGACAGCCGGCGTTCGTAGAGCGCGCTCAGCAGCACGGCATCGCGGTCATAGCTGTCCAGCCTCTCGCGCAGGGCGGTGAACTGGGTGACAAGCGAGCCGTCGCGGCCAAGCGGCAGCGGCTGGCGGTAGATCACCGCCGCGCGGGCATTGGTGCGGTCGAGCTCGCTGCCCAGACGGCTGGCCTCGAGCTCGACGCGCAGATTCTGCGCGCCGCCGAGCAGGTTTCGGTGCTCCCAGGCGAGGCGGAGCGCCGCGCCAAAATTGGTTTCATAGGCGGCGGAGGCGGAGATGGCGCGAAACGCCCGCTCGCGCACGGCCACGGTGACGGGCAGGCGGCCATCGGCATCCAGCGCTTCGCCGGTTTGCAGCCGGACGGAGGCGAAGGGGCCCAGCGCCGAGACATCGGTCCGGGCGCGGGCCAGGCGGTCGGGGCTGTAGGCGCCCTCAGCCAGGCGCAGTGCTGCGACGCGGCGGACCACCTCAGGGTCCACCCGTTCGGTGCCGGTGACGGCGGGATCGGCGAAACCGGCCTGCGGGCCGGGGCTGGAGGTGAAGCGCACATCCATCGCCCGGGCCGCGTGGTCGACAGTGACCTCGCGGGTGATGCGGGCCAGGGGCCGGGCATCGCGGCGCAGCGCGGCCAGCGCCGCGGCCTCGGCATCGAGCACGAGCTGGGCACGGGCGGGCTGCTCGGGGCTCAGCGGGATGGCGGGGCCACCCTGGGTCTCCACCCGGCGCAGCATGTAGCGGGGGCCGGGGGTCGGGTGGATTTCCAGGGCCAGGGGAGCGGGGGCGGCGGCCATCGCCGCCGGCTCCAGCGCGACGCCGGCCGTGATGCTGATGGCGCCGGCCCAGTAGCCCTCGCTTTCGAAGGCGGGGCGGAGCTTCTCACCCTCGATCCGGATGCGCGAGAGGATGCCCTCGGCATCGGTGGGCGCTGCGTCACGCAGGGCGATCAGGCCGGAATTGTCGCGCAGAAGTGCGTCCAGCACCGCATCGCCGCTGCGGGCGATGGTGACGGTATAGGGCAGCGTGGCCGGCTCCTGCTGCGCCCGGGCGGCGGCGGGAAGCAGGAGGATCAGCGCGAGGACCCGACATGGCGGTCCGAAAGGCAAGGGCGGGCATCCCCCGAATGCGGTTGGGCCAGATGCATGGCCTTGGGGGTGAATGGCAAGGGCGGGGGTTTGGTTGCGGTGCGATGGCGGTTCTCCAACGCGCAGAACCGGCCAAATTCACCCCGGCCGCGCGGTCTGCGCGGTCTGCGCGGTGCGGGGTGGCGATGGGATGGCGGAGATGCCATGGCGGGGCCTCCAAATTCCGGACAGGAAGAATGGGACAATTAGCCTTAAATTGAAAAGAAAACCGTCTCTTTCATCCCATGGCTCCAGGCCGGGCCTCCCCCGCGGAAGACCCGGCCCGCCGGCTTCTCAGCCGCAATTGATGGTCACGTAGCGGGCGATGTCCGCATCCCGCAGCCGGCCCTCGCCCGAGGGGTTGCGGAAATCCTGTGTCCCCAGCCGGATGGTGGCCGAGCCATAGGCCTGCAGCCGGTTGCCGTTGCGCCGCAGCCCCGCCACGTCCGGGGCGTTGAAGCTGACCACGGCGGTGGCCGCCTGACCGGTCGTGTTGCGCAGCTGCATGATATAGGCCGCCTGGCTGCCGCCATGCGAATTCGCGGTGACGGTGCTGTAGAAGCTGTCGGCCACAAAGCGGCCGTTGCAGAAGCTGTGCGACTGGGCCGAGGCGGGGGAGGCCGCTGCGACTGCGGCGAGGGCCAGGGCGGCGGCGGCGAGGTGCTTGATCATGGTGTGGTTCCTTTCGGGTGTGGGTGGTTGGTGAGGGAACCCTACCCAGCGGAAGCGATAGAGGATATTATGAAGGAACCATTGTATTGATAGACGGTGTCTATCGATCGCGCAGCGCCACCACGCCCAGCCAGAGCCAACCGCCCATCATCGCGAAGCCTCCGATCGGCGCCACCGGCCCCAGGGAAACACCCAGGAAAACCCGGATCAGCACGGCCAGCGAGAAGAGGCCCAGCCCCGCCGCCAGCAGCCAGCCGCCGCGCCAGGCGCCCCAGAGCCCCACCGCGATCAGCGCAGGGGCGTGAAACCCCAGCAGCATGGTCACGGAGCCCAACATCCGCGCTTCCGCCTCGCCCAGCCCCAGATGCGCCCCGGCGGCGGCGAAGAGCACGGCCAGGAAGCCGGCCAGGCAGCCGGCCACCATGAGGGGTGCCTTCAACGCCGCACCTCGGCCCGGTCGAATTTGAAATCGTGGTTGCAGAATTCGCAGGTCATGGTGATGGCGCCGTCCTGTGCCATCTCGTCCAGATCCTCGTCGGAAAACCCGCCCAGCACGCCGGACAGTTTGGCGCGGGAGCAGCGGCAACCATAGGACAGCGCCCGGGCCTGATCGACCACCAGCCCCTCGGCGCTGAACAGCAGGTGCAGCAGGCGGGGTGCGGGGAGCCCGTCATCCAGCAGCTCGGCATCCTTCAATGTGGAGGCCAGCAGCACGGCGGTTTTCCAGGCCTCGTCCTGTTCCTCGGGCGAAGAATCCTCGGGCAGGCCGCCGCCGCCGGCGACGCGCTCCAGGATCAGCGCGCTGGCGCGCCAGCCGTTTTCGGTCCGCGCGCAGGCCAGGCGGACATGGGCCTGCAACTGCTCCGATGTCCTGAAATAGCTCTGCGTCATATCGGCGAGGTGGATGCCGTCCATCGAGACGATGCCCTGGTAGCGCTCCATGTCAGGGCCCTGGTCGCAGGTGAAGGCGATGTAGCCCTTCCCCAGGAGCCCCGCGGCCGGCGGGTCATGGTCCACCGCCATCAGCTTCGCCAGCGCCTCATGTTCGACCCTGGCCTGGCCGCGCAATTGCCCGTCATCGGTGCAATCCGCCAGCAACATGGGGACCACGCTGTCGCCCTTGGCCTGGAGCGAAAAACTGCCCTTGTATTTCAGCGCGGCGGCAAGGCCGGCGGTCAGCGCCAGGGCTTCGCCCACGATACGCCCGACCGGGAGCGCATAATTGTGCCGGCTGAGCAGCGCATCGGCCAGTGGGCCGAGCCGCACCAGCCGGCCGCGCACCGGGCGCCCGTCGAGATGGAAGGGCTGCATCGCGGTGGGCACGACCAGCTGCGGCACGGGCGGGCGATCCGCGTTGAGGAAGTCTGGCATCGGTTCCGGCATGGCATGGTTCCGCGCATGAGTGAGGGGGAGCGTCAAGGGGTGTTGCCACGCTTCCAAACCGCATCGGCCCTGGTACATTACAGCCGATGTACACCCCGCCGGCCTTTCGTGAAGACGACCCCGCGATCCTCGCCGCCATCATGGCCGCGGCGCGGCTCAGCCTGCTGGTGTCCAACGGCGCCGATGGCGTGCCGCTGATCACCCATCTGCCGCTGCAATTTCGCGCGGGCGTGGTGATCGGCCATATGGCGCGGGCCAATCCGCATTGGCGCGGGCTGGAGCGCGGTGTTGCGGTGTTCCAGGGGGTGGAGGGTTATGTCTCGCCCTCCTCCTATCCCTCGAAGGCCGAGACGCATCAGGTGGTGCCGACCTGGAATTACGAGGCGGTGCATGCGCATGGCGCGATCGAGGTGGTCGAGGATGCGGGGCGGCTGCACGAGATCGTCAGCGGGTTGACCCGCGCGCATGAGGAAACCCGGGAAGACCCCTGGGCGGTGACCGATGCGCCGGAAAAATTCATTGCCGGCCAGTTGAAGGGCATCGTGGGCGTGGTGCTGCGGGTGGAACGGCTGATCGGCAAGCGCAAGCTCAGCCAGAACCGCAACGCCGCCGATGCCGGGGGTGCCGCGGCTGCGCTCGCCGCCAGCCCCGATGCGCGCGACCAGGCGGTGGCGGCCGCCATGGCCACGGTCCGGCGCTGACGATGCTCCGGCGTGCCCTGCCCCTGCTGGCTTTGCCCGCGCTGGCACAAGGCTTTTCCTTCATCGCGGAGCCGGTGGTGCTGCTGCGTGCGGGCGGGCTAAACCTTTACCTGCGCCACGCCATCACCGATCGCAGCCAGGTCGATACCGGCCGAAGGGGCGACCGTGCCGGCCAGCGCAACCTCAGCGAGGCCGGCCGCACCCAGGCCCGCGCCCTGGGCGATGCGTTTCGCCGCCATGCCATTCCCGTGACGGAGGTGCTGACCAGCGAGGTGTTTCGCGCCCTGGACACGGCGGAGCTGGCCTTCGGCGGCGGGCGCGTTGAGCGGGACCTGATCGCCGACGACTATACCCCCGGCAATGCGGCCGAGGACGCCGCCGCCGTCTCCCGCCGGCTGGCCGGGCCTGTGACGGGCAACCGGGTGATGGTCGGCCATATCGTGGCGTTGGGGATGATCCTGGGCCGCGGGTTGGCGCAGGGGGAATTCCCGGAAGGGGCGATGGGGGTGTTCCGCCCCGGTGACGGGCGCTGGGCGTTTCTGGGCTTCGTGCGGGCGGAACAGTTGAGCGGCGGCTAGGGCTGGGGTAGATGTAGTACATGTCCTACATCGCCACCGCCCGCGACGCGAACCACCGCTTCTCGCAGCTTCTGCGCGATGCCGAGGCTGGGCAGGAAATCATCATCACCCGCAACGGCAAGCCGGTGGCGCGGCTGATCCCGGAGCCTGCGCCGGTGAAGAAGGTGCTGACGCCGGAGCAGGAAAAGGCTCTGGCCGAGGCCGAGGCCTTCGCGCGCCAGCCCCGCGAGCTGACGCCCTGGAAATTCAACCGTGACGAGCTCTACGAGGACCGCCTGGCCAAGTTTGACAAGGCGTGACGCGCCTCACGATCGACGCGAATATCCTGGTCTATGCTGTTGAAACCGGGGATCCGAGGCAGAACGCGGCATTGGCCATCATCGCCGGCGCCGCCCGCGCCGGGGGCCTGATCACCCTGCAGGCCCTTGGTGAGTTCTTTTTCGCCACGACACGCAAGCGCAAGCTGGAAGCGGAAGCAGCAATCCATCAGGTATCCTGCTGGAGCACAGCCTTCGGCACACCCATCGCCGGAAGCCCCGCGGCGCTGAGCGAAGCCATGGCAGCAGCCGCCGCCCGCCGCTTTTCCTTCTGGGACGCCATGCTGCTGGCCAGCGCCGCCCAGGCCGGATGCACAGCCATGATCTCCGAGGACATGGCGCCGGGCGCGCAACTCGGCCCCATCCGGGTCATCCCCGCCTTCGCCGGCGCCGATGTTTCGCCAGACGCGCGCGCGCTTCTGGGGTAAGCGCGCTTGCGCCCCGGCGGCACATCGCTACAACCCGCCCCCTCACACTGCACACAGAAAATATGCCCCGCCAATTCCGTAAAAAGCCCAAGGGCCGCGCCATCGATGGCTGGCTCATCGTCGACAAGCCCTCGGGCATCGGCTCCACCGATGTCGTCAACAAGGTGAAAAGGGCATTTGATGCCCAAAAAGCGGGGCATGGCGGCACGCTCGATCCCCTCGCCACCGGATTGCTGCCCGTCGCCTTCGGCGCCGCCACCAAAACCGTCCCCTATGTGATGGACGGCACCAAGACCTACCGTTTCACGCTGAAGTTCGGCGAGGCGCGCGACAGCGACGATGCCGATGGCGCGGTGACCGAAACCACCGATGTTCGCCCCACCGACGAGGCGATCCGCGCCGCCCTGCCCGCCTTCACCGGCGACATCATGCAGGTCCCGCCTATCTATTCCGCCATCAAGATCAATGGCGACCGCGCCTATGACCTCGCGCGCGACGGGCAGGAGGTGATCCTCGAAGCCCGCCCCGCGCGGGTGGACAAGTTCGAGCTGACGGAGCGGCCGGATGCCGACCATGCGGTGTTCGAGGTGCAGTCGGGCAAGGGCGTCTATATGCGCTCGCTGGCGCGCGATCTGGCCAAGGCGGTGGGTTCGCTCGGGCATATCGCGGCCTTGCGCCGGCTTTCCGTGGGGCCTTTCAAGGAATCCCATGCCGTAACCCTGGACAGCCTGCTGGTTTCCGGGGATACACCTCCCCCTTCACTGGACCTTCTTCTCCCGCTCACGACCGCGCTGGACGACATCCCGGCACTGGCCATGAGCGAAGCGGAGGCCGCCCGCCTTCAATTCGGCCAGGCGATCAGCCTGGTGGAGTTCATGGGCCGGGTTCCGGCGGCGGCCAGCCCTGATGGTGGGTTGATCCGCGCGATGGCAGGGGAACGGTTTGTCGGGTTGTGCCGTCTGGAGGAGGGGATGTGTTTCCCCGAACGCCTGATGGCAGCGACCGAAACCGGGCACTGAAACCTCTCGAACAAGGATCACACGATGTCGATCACAGACGAACGCCGCGCCGCGGTGATTCTCGAATACGCCGTGAAGCCCGGCGACACCGGCAGCCCGGAAGTGCAGGTCGCCATCATGAGCGAGCGCATCACCAACCTGACCGAACACCTCAAGACCCACGCGAAGGATTTTCACTCGCGCCGCGGTCTTCTGGTGATGGTGGGGCAGCGCCGCGGGTTGCTGGACTATCTGAAGCGCAAGGATCATGCGCGCTACGCCACGCTGATCCAGCGCCTCGGCCTGCGCCGGTAATCCGGAAAACCGCGCGCCATGGGTCAGATGATCGATGGCGTGTGGGAGGCGGTCGATCGCAAGATCACCGCCGCTGACGGCAGTTTTGTCCGTGCCAGCAGCAGCTTTCGTGGAACGATCCCGGTGGTGGAGCCGGGGCGGTATCATCTCTATGTCTCGCTGGCCTGCCCCTGGGCGCATCGCACGCTGATCTTTCGGCGGTTGAAAGGGCTGGAGGGGTCTATCGGCCTTTCCGTCACCCATTGGCTGATGGCCGGTCAGGGCTGGAGCTTTGCCCCCGGCGAGGGTGTGGTGCCAGACCCTGAGGGGGCGGCGGCGATGCACGAGATCTACGCCCGGGCCGATGCGCATTACACCGGCCGGGTCACCGTACCGGTGCTGTGGGACCGGCAGGCGCGGACCATCGTGAACAATGAATCCGCCGAGATCATCCGCATCTTCAATGCGGTGGGGCCGGAGGGTCCTGATTTCTGGCCGGAGACGCTGCGGCCGGAGATCGAGGCGGTCAACGCCCGTGTGTTCGAGACGGTGAACAATGGCGTCTATCGCGCCGGCTTCGCCGCCAGCCAGGCTGCATACGACGCAGCGGTGGCGGCGTTGTTCGAGACGTTGGATTGGTTGGAGGCCCGGCTGGCGAAGCAGCCCTATCTCTGTGGTGCTGTGATCACCGAGGCGGATTGGCGGCTTTTCACCACCTTGATCCGGTTCGACGCCGTCTATGTCACCCATTTCAAGTGCAACATCCGCAGGTTGGTGGATTACCCCGCGCTACAGGCCTATACGCGGCGCCTGTACCGCATGCCCGGCATCGCCGAGACTTGCGATTTCACCCATATCAAGCGCCATTACTTCGAGAGCCACCGTCACCTGAACCCCACCGGCATAGTCCCCGCCGGCCCAGTGCTGAATTTCTGACAGAACACGGTCCAGGGCCGGGTCGGCCCTGGTGGGGAGGTCTGGACGGGATCGGGGGCCGTAGGCCACCGATGGCCCCTTCACCGCGCGTCGTGGAAGATAACGCCCAACGTATGTCTACTCCCCACTTTCAGCCGGCTGACCCCATGCCTGAGCTTCACGCGGTAGTCACCGCGGGATCCTCGAACGGGCCGTTCATTCACCGCGAAGACCACGCCCTCGCCCTGCCGCAGCGTGACAACTTCAGCCCGCGACTGCATGCGCGGCCTTTGTTCGGTCAGCACGAATTCCCCGCCTTCGAAGTCCCGCGGGTCGGTCAGTAGGAAGGCGACCTGCAGGGGGAAGTGCATATCGCCATAAAGGTCCTGGTGCAGGCAGTTGTAGTCCTCAGGCCCGTAGCGCAGCAGCAGCGGCGTGGGGCGGGTTTGGCCTGCGGCGTGGCAGGCGGCGAGGTATTCTTCGTGCGTGGCGGGGTAGGATGGGCCGCTCATGCGGGCTGACCAGGCCTGGGCCAGAGGGGCCAGGCGGGCATAGAAGCCGGCGCGCAGCGTCGCCACCGGCGCTGGCAATGGGTTGGAAAAATACTTGTACTCGCCGCGGCCGAAGCCGCGCCGGGCCATGATGATGTGGGAGCGGAAGCCGTCGCCGTCGTAGAGCGTGGTCAGGGCGTCGCATTCGGCCGGGCTCAGCAGCCGCCCTGTGGTGGCGCAGCCGCGCGCGTCCAGGGCGGCGGCGATGCCGGGCCAGTCGAGGCCGGCCATCCTGTTGGGCAGGGTAATTTCGGTCATGTCATGCGCTCCATCTCGCTGCCTCTCATGCGCGGGTTTCGTGCCGCATGCCTGCCGCTGGTTGCGCTGGCTCAGCCCGCCCGCGCCGCCAGCCAACCACCACCCGCCACCAGCGCCACCGCCGCCACCAGCCGCCAATCCAGCGCCGCCTCCCCCATCGCCACCAGCAGCAAGGTCGATGCCACCGGCACGCCATAGGCCAGGATGCCGAGCAGCCGTGGGTCGCCCCGCTTCATCCCCCAATCCCACAGGAAAAACGCGGCGCCCACCGGCCCCAACCCCATCAGCAGGGCGGACAACCATTGCCAGGCATCGGGCCGGACCCAGCTCTCGAACAGCGCATGCGCGGCCGCGGCCAGCACCGCCGAGGCCAGGCAGAACCCCGCCACCGCCTCGGTCGGCACCAGGGCAAAGTGGCGGGACAGGACGGAATAGAACGCCCAGGTGACGGCCGCGCCCACCGCGCAGGCGAAACCCAGCCAGGCCTCGGGGGCGAAACCCGCGCCGCCGCCCAGCAGCAGGGCACAGCCGGAAAACCCCAGCGCCACGCCCAGCAGGCGCCGCGCGCCCAGCCGCATCCCCAGCATCGGCGCCGCCAGCAGCACGATCAGCAGCGGCCAGAGGTAGTTCAGCAAATTCGCCTCCACCGCCGGCGCGAAGGCCAGGGCGGCGAAATACAGCGCGTGGTAGCCGAACAACCCGCCCACCCCATGCGCCCAGACCAGCGGGGGCTGGCGCAGCGCCGCAAGCCGGCCGCGCGCCGCCACCAGCGCCACCCCCAGCACGCCGGCCACGGCAAAGCCCATGGCGGTGAGCTGCAGGGGTGGAAGCCCGGCCGCGCCGCGCGTCAGCGCCGCCAGGAAAGCCCACAGCGCCAGCGCGCCGCAGCCGGCGAGCGTGGCCCGGTTCACACCCCGCCCGGCAGCGGATGATAGGGCAGGCCGACCAGCCGCGTGCCGTAGCGGGTGACCCGCCGCCAGACATCGCCGGTCATATAGGGGTCCTCCGCCCACCACGCCTCGGCGTCGGCATCCGTCGCATGTGCGGTGATGGCGATGGAGCCGACCATGTCACGGCCGCGCATGATGGCGCCGCCCAGCACCAGCAGCCCCGCCTCGGCCGCTGGCGTCACCCGCGCCATATGCGTGGGCCGCACCGCGGCGCGCCGCGCCGGCGCCTGCGCGTCGGTGCCATCCAGCCCGATGCTGATGGTGTGCGTGCGCGTGGTGGAGGGCACCGCGCCGGGCTGCGGCAGCGCGCGGTAGGGCAGGGTGGCGATGGCGAAGGGCAGCGCCTCGAAGCGCGACCAGACACCCTCGCGGGCGAAGGGCTCTTCGGCGATGTACTCCTTTACATAGGTCTCGTCCGGCACGTTGAGGATCATCAATGAGCCGACCGGGCTGAACGCGGCATCGAACAGCGGCGTGCCCAGCGCCAGCCGGCCATCACCGGCCCAGCGGGTGATGACCTCCATATGCCGGGCGCGCGCTTCCGCCCGGCGGGAGGGATCGGTGCTGTCGAAGGCGAGGATCGCGAAGCCCATGCGGCTCACTCCACGGTGACGGATTTGGCCAGGTTGCGCGGCTGGTCGACATCCGTGCCCTTCAGCACGGCGACATGATAGGCCAGCAGCTGGACCGGAATGGCGTGCAGGATGGGTGCCGCGAAGGGATGCACCCTGGGCAGCACGACCACGCGTTCGGCGAATGTCCGCAGCACCGGCGCGCCGGCCTCGTCGCAGAACGCCATGATCCGGCCGCCGCGCGCCGCGGCCTCCTGCAGATTGCTCACGGTCTTCTCGAAGAGCGGGCCGGAGGGGGCGAGCGCGATGACCGGGACAGCCTCGTCGATGAGCGCGATGGGGCCATGCTTCATCTCGCCGGCGGCATAGCCCTCGGCGTGGATATAGCTGATTTCCTTGAGCTTAAGGGCGCCCTCCATGGCGATGGGGAAGAGCGAGCCGCGGCCCAGGAACAGCACGTCCCGCGCTTTCGCCACCTCATGCGCGAGGGACTGGATTTCCGCGTCACGGTCGAGGATTTCGGCGGCGAATTCGGGCACTTCCAGCAAGGCGGCGGTCAGGTCGGCGGCGGCTTCGGCCGAGAGCGTGCCGCGCGCCCGGCCCATGCCGATGGCGAGGCAGGCCAGCACCATCAGCTGCGCGGTGAAGGCTTTTGTGGAGGCCACGCCGATTTCCGGCCCCGCCACCGTCAGCAGCGCCGCATCGGAGAGCCTGGCCATGGAGGATTCCGGCACATTGACGATGGACAGCGTCGTCTGCCCGCGCCCGGACAACATTTTCAGCGCGGCCAGGTTATCCGCGGTCTCGCCCGATTGGCTGATCAGGATCGCGGCGCCGCCGACGGGCAGCGGTGGATCGCGGTAGCGCAGCTCGCTCGCCACATCGGCGTCGCAGGGGATGCGGGACAGCTCCTCGATCCAGTATTTGCCGACCATGCCAGCCAGGAAGGCGCTGCCGCAGGCGGTGATGGTGATGCGCGGCACCAGGACGGGGTCAAAGGGCAGCGACGGCAGGGAGACGCCGCGGGTGGCGGGGTCCATGTATTGCCGCAGCGTGTCGCCGAGCACGCCGGGGTGCTCGTGCAGCTCCTTCTCCATGAAGTGGCGGTGGTTGCCCTTGCCCGTCAGCGCGCCGGAGACATGCGACGCCTTCGCGGCGCGCGTCACCTCGTGGCCGTCGAGGTCCATGAACCGCACGCCCTGGGGCGAGAGCACCGCCCAGTCGCCATCCTCCAGATAGGAGATGCGGTTGGTCAGCGGCGCCAGGGCCAGCGCGTCATTGCCGACATACATTTCCCCATCCCCGTAGCCCACCGCGAGCGCGGGGCCGTGGCGGGCGATGATGAGAAGATCGGGCCGCCCGGCGAAAAGGAACGCCATGGCGAAGGCGCCATGCAGGCGCTTCAGCGCGGCGGGGACGGCCTCCTCAGGCGCCATTCCTTGCGCGAGCAACAAGTCCAGCAGTTGCACCACGGTTTCGGTATCGGTGTCCGATGAAAACGTCTGGCCGGCCGCTTCCAGCTCGGCGCGCAACGCGGAAAAATTCTCGATGATGCCGTTATGCACCGCCGCCACGCGCGCGGTGGCGTGGGGGTGGGCGTTGCGCTCGGTGGGGCCGCCATGGGTGGCCCAGCGGGTGTGGCCGATGCCGGTCAGGCCCGGCAGCGGATTGGCCTCCAGCGCGGTGGCGAGGTTGCCGAGCTTGCCCTCCGCCCGCCGCCGCTCGATGCGGCCATCGACCAGCGTGGCCAGGCCCGCGCTGTCATAGCCGCGATATTCCAGGCGTTTCAGCCCCTCCAGCATGCGTGGCGCGGCCGGGGAAAGGCCGATGACACCCACAATTCCGCACATGCTACTTCTTCCCCTTGAAGCCGCGCCCCGGCTTGTTCACCTGCCGCCCGCGTGCCAGGGCCAGCGTGTCGTCGGGCACGTCCTCGGTGATGGTGCTGCCGGCCGCGATGAGCGCGCCATCGCCGACACGCACCGGCGCCACCAACGCCGTGTTGCTGCCGACAAAACTGCGCGCGCCGATCTCGGTGCGGTGCTTGGCCAGGCCGTCATAATTGCAGGTGATGGTGCCGGCGCCGATATTGGAACCCGCGCCCACGCTGGCATCGCCGAGATAGGAGAGGTGGTTCGCCTTGGCCCCCGCCCCCATGGTGGTGGCCTTCAGCTCGACGAAATTGCCGACATGCGCGCCCTGCCCCACATCGGCGCCGGGCCGCAGCCGGGCATAGGGGCCGATGATGGCATCGCGCCTGACCACGCAGCCCTCGAGATGCGAAAACGCCCGGATCACGGCGCCGCTTTCCACCCTGACCCCGGGGCCGAACACGACATGGGGCTCGACCAACGTGTCCTGCTCCAGCACCGTGTCGTGGTGCAGGAAGACCGTTGCCGGCGCCACCATCGTCACGCCGCCGGCCATGGCCGCGGCGCGCAGGCCGTCCTGCAATCCGGCCTCGGCCAGGGCCAGTTCGGCGCGGCTGTTGATGCCGCGCAGCTCGGCCTCCGGCGCCTCCACCGCGGCGCAGCGCGCGCCATCGGCGACGGCCAGGCCGATCACATCGGGCAGGTAGAATTCGCCGGCTGCATTGTCGTTCCCCACCGCCGCCAGCCAGGGAAACAGCCGCGCGGCGGGGGCGCGGATCACGCCGGCATTGCACAACCCGATCGCGCGCTCGGCCGGGCTGGCATCGGCCCATTCCACCACGCGCAGCACCGCCTCGCCCTGCGTCACCACCCGGCCGTATTTCGCGGGGTCGGCCGGGCGCATGGCGAGCAGGGCGATATCGGCCTCGGCCGCCAGCAGCCGCCGCATGGTGGCCGCCGTGATCAGCGGATTGTCGGCATAGAGCACCGCCACCTCGCCCGCGTAATCGCGCAGCAGCCCCGCCGCCATGCCGGCGGCATGGGCGGTGCCCAGGCGTTCATGCTGCACCACCACGGCATGGGGCGCGGCCAGGGCGGCCAGCTCGTCCATCCCCGGGCCCACCACCACCACGATGCGGTCGAACACCTGCTCCACCGCCGCCAGCAGGTGGCGCAGCATGGGCCGGCCACCCAGCGGGTGCATGGCCTTGGGCAGTGCGGAGCGCATGCGGGTGCCCATCCCCGCGGCGAGCAGAATGGCGGCTGGCATGGCGTCTGCGTGCCGCAGGCCAGCGCGCACCGCAACCCCTGGCCGGGTTGAAGTTTCATTGCCGGGTGTGGCATGGCGGGCGGCATGAACCGTCTCGCCGTTTTCGATCTCGATGGAACCCTGCTGGACACGGCGCCCGATATCCGCGCGGCGGTGAACCGGCAGCTCGCCCCGCATGGGCTGGCGCCGCTGAGCCTGGCCGAGGTCATTCCCATGATCGGCGATGGCGCCCGCGTGCTGTGCGAGCGCGCTTTTGCCGCGCGCGGCCGCGCGGTGCCGGAAGGCGCGGTCGAGGCCTTCACGGCCGACCCCGATCTGGAAGGCGGGGCGCTGACGCGGCTCTTCCCCGGCATACCCGCCCTGCTGGATGCGCTGCTGGCCGAGGGATGGCGGCTGGCGGTCTGCACCAACAAGCCGGCCGTGCCGGCCCGCGCGGTGCTGGCGCATTTCGGCGTGTCGGAGAAATTCCTGGCGGTGGGCGGCGGCGATTCATTTCCCACCCGCAAGCCGGACCCCGCGCATCTGCTGGCCACCATGGGCCTGGCCGGCGGCGGCCGGGCGGTGATGATCGGCGACCACGCCAATGACATGCTGGCGGCGCGTGGCGCCGGCATCCCCGCCATTTTCGCCGGCTGGGGCTATGGCGCGCCGCATATGGCGCTGGACAATCCGGTGGCGGGGGATGTGGGAGCGTTGGGGGCGCTGCTTCGGGCGGCCTGAGCGGGCTACTGCACCAGCGCCAGCGGCTCGGCCCGCCGGCCGCTGGCGAGGGCCTGCTGCGCCGCGCGGCCGATGCGCGCCATTTCCTCGACGGGGATGGGATTGTCGCGAAGCAGGACCACCCGCAGCGCAGGCATGTCCAGCAGCGCGTCGGGCACCGTGACCAGGTTGTTTCGGTTCAGCCGCAATTCCCGCAGGGACGGCAGCACGAAGACCGCGGGTGGCACCGCCACCAGGCCGAGATTGGACAGGTCCAGCGTCTCGATATCGCGGTTGGCGGCGAGGTATTCCGCCACCACCCGCGCATCGCCGCCGGGCGGCCGCGGTGCGGGCGCCGGCTCGGCCTGCCGCACCAGCAGCCCCAGCCCGACATACAGCGCCGGCACCGCCAGCAGATGCAGGACCATCAGCCCCAACGGGGCCAGCCCGCCGGCCCGGAACGCCCAGGCGGCGGAGAACGGCACCAACAGCGCCAGCACCATGCAGCCATAAAGCACGATCCGCGCCGCCCCGCGCGTCTGCTCCGCGATCATGATCCCCATGAACAGCATCACCATCGCCGCCACGCCGCAGAAGATCAGAAGCGGCAGGGCGACGAGGCGCATCAGAGCACCTGGTAGCGGGCCCGCGCCGCGCGCTCGATGGCGCCGGCCACCAGCAAATCGAGATCGAGGCCAAGGCGCAGCGATTGCAGCAGCTGCAATTCTTCCTGCATCACATCGCCATCGGCTGCCGCCACCTCGCAGGCCAGCAGATAGGCGGTCTCGCGCAGGCGCATGGGCAGGGCGTCGCGCATGAGGGTGAAGGCATCCTCCAGCCCCTCGGTGCGGTTGAGCAGCCTGGTGCAGTGTTCGCTGACGCGGGCGATGTCCTCCGGCGCGGTCTCGGCGAAGGCCGGCAGGCCGCCGACGAGGCGCACCATCAGGGCGATCTCGGCGTCGCTCATGCGCTTGCCGGAGGCGGCCATGATGACCATGGCGGCCAGCAGGGCTTCCTGGGCGGTGAAGGATGGTTTCATGCCCTCGTCCTGGCCTCCCGACGCGCCGCGGTCAACCGGCGGAGAGAAACGCCCGGGTTTCTTCCAGCGCCTCGCGCAGCGTGACGCGCCTGGGCTCGACCGGCAGCCCGGCCAGCAGGCGGCTCGGCGCGCCCTTGTCCAGCAGCACGAAAACCCCGCGGTCATCGGCGCGGCGGATCAAACGCCCAAAACCCTGGCGCAGCTTGTGCCGGGCATGGGCGTCGTCATAGCCCTTGGGGTCGCCCTCGCTGAGATGCGTCCGGCGCTCCCGGTGCAGGATGGTCGGCCGCGGCCAGGGCACCCGGTCATAGACCAGCAGGCGCAATGACCGCCCCGGCACATCCACCCCATCGCGCATCGCATCGGTGCCCAACAGACAGGCGTTTTCCTCGGCCCGGAAGACATCGACCAGGGTGGCATTGTCCATCGCATCGACATGCTGGGCGTAGAGCGGGATGCCGAAACCCTCCAGCGCGGGCGCGATGATCCTGGCCACCTCGCGCAGCCGGCGGATGGCGGTGAAGAGGCCCAGACCGCCGCCGCCGGCCGCCATGAACAGCCCCTGCATGGCGGCCGCCACCTGGGGCGTGCGCATCTTGTCCACATCCGTCACCACGAAGGCGCGGGTCTGGCCGGGATAATCGAAGGGGCTGGGCAGCGCGGCGCGCAGCGCGGGCATGGGCAGGTGCGAGGCGCCGGTGCGGGCCTCGGCCGCGCGCCAGCTCTCCTCCATGTCCTGGTCGGGCAGGCCGTCGCGCAGGGTGGCTGAGGTGATGAGCAGCCCATGCGCGGGCGCCGCCACCTGCATGGCGAAGGGCTGGGTGGGGTCGAGCCAGTGGCGGTGCATGCCGGCATCGATGTCACGCGCCTCGCGCCGGGTCAGCGCCAGCCAATCCACCATGAGGGGCCGGGTGCCGGGCTCGGCCATGCGGCCCAGGCCGTTCAGCATGCCGCGCCAGGCGGTGAGCGGCATCAGCACCCGCCGCTCGATGCCGCGGATGGCGGTCTCCAGGCGGATTTTCTCCGCCAGTTCCAGCTCCTCGGGATTTTCGTCCAGCTTGGCCTGGAGGCGGCTGTTCAGAATCTTCAGCGGCTCCTCCAGCCGGGCCAGGGCGCGTTCCAGCGCGGCGGCGGTCTCCGCCACATCGGGGTTCATCGGGTGCAGGTCGCATTCGATGCCGTATTGGCCGTCGTCGTCGCGGGCGCGGGCCAGGACCTGGGTGCGGATGGCGCGCAGAAAATCCTCGGTGGGGTGGGAGATGCCGCCCTCGGCCAACCTGATCTGCCAGCCCTGCTGGGGCAGGGCGCGGGCGGCCTGAAGGGCGGCTTCCAGCGGCGCCAGCAGGTCGGGGATGTCGCCGGCCAGATCCTCGATGCGGCGCTGCAACCCCTTGGCGCGGGAGCGGCCGCCCTCGGCGCCGAGCAGCCAGCGGCGCATTTCCGCGGTTTCAAAGCCCGAGATCGCCGAGGAAAACGCACCATCCGCGGCGTCGAAGAGATGATGCCCCTCATCGAAGACATAGCGCAGCGGCCGGCCATCCTCACCGCCGCCCAAGGCCGCCTGCACCATCACCAGCGCATGATTGGCCACCACCAGCCGGGCGGATTTGGCGCGGCGGATGGAATGCTCGACATAGCATTTTCGATAATGCGTGCAGGCGGAGCGGATGCATTCGCCGCGCCGGTCGGCCAGCTGGCCGATCACTGCACCGCCGAAGAGTTCCATGATCCAGCCGGGGAAGTCGCCGCCGACGATGTCGCCATCGCGTGTGGCCGTCGCCCAGCGGCAGGCCAGGGCCAGCGGCAGCACGGCGTCCTTCAGGGAGAGCTGGCCCTGCACCTCCTCCAGATTGAGCAGGCAGAGGTAGTTTTCGCGACCCTTGCGGACCACGACGCGGGCGCGGCGCTCCTCCGGGTCGGGGTAGAGGCGGGACAGTTCCTGGTCGAGCTGGCGTTGCAGGTTGCGGGTATAGGTGGAGAGCCAGACCGGCGCGCCATTGCGCTCGGCCCAGAGGCTGGCGGGCGCGATATAGCCCAGGGTCTTGCCGGTGCCGGTGCCGGCCTCGGCGAGGACGAGGTTCGGCTGGCCCTCGGTCTCACGCGGCTGGAAGGCGGCGGCGGCGGCGGAGGCGTAGTCAGCCTGGCTGGGCCGCTGCTCGGCGCCCTCGCCCAGCATGGCGGCCAGGCGGGCGCGGGATTCGGCCTGGGAGACGCCATGGCTGGAGGGCGGCGGGGGGGTGGCCTCATCCTCCCATTCCGGCAGGCGGCGCCAGGGGCGGAAGGCGTTGCGGTCAGGTTTGGCGTCGGGTGCGCCCAGGGCGGCCAGCACGCTCTCGGCCCAGGGCCAGCCGGTGGTGGCCTTGAGTTGGGCGGCCATGGCGGCGGCGTCGGCGCCGGCGCTGGTGGCGCGGGTCTCGGCCAGGGCGCGCAGCAGGGATGTGGCGATTTCGGGCAGCAGGGCGGCGGCATCGGCATCATCGGCGGGCACCGGCAGGTCGAGCGCCACGGCCAGGCCGCGCGGCGTGGGCGCGGCCAGCCGGCCGGGCAGGCAGAAGGCGAAGAGCTCCAGCAGGTCGAAGGCATCGAGGAAGGACGGCAGGTCCAGCCGGCGCGCGGTGGCCGGCGCATGCACCAGAAGTGGCGGCGGCAGCTTCGCCAATTCCTGCGCCAGCGCTGCACCCAGGGGTGGCGTCAGCACCTCGCCATCGGGCGTCAGCAGCGTGGCGCGGCCGGCGCCGGCGACCAGGGCGGGCGCATCGGGCAAGAGCAGGCGCGGTGGCTGAGGAGCGCGAAGGGTGGACACGCTTGGTTCTAGACCGGCAATGGCGCGCCGGGCGAGCCTTGAGCCGCATCTTCGGCCAGGCATGATGCCGACCGGCATCCTGCCATGCGGCGAAACGACCGGGGCGCCTCGCCCCGCCGGCCGGCTGACCTACCGCCCGGCCGACCGCGCGAGATAGACCGTTGCCGCCAGCATCAGCGCCACGCCGATGGGCAAGCCCCAATTCGGCAGCTCGGCAAAGATCACGAAACCCAGGATCGCGCCCGAGGGGATCTGGATATACTCCATCGGCGAGAGCAGCCCCGCCTCGGCCCGCCGCGCCGCACTGGCGGCCAGCCAGTCACCCACCAGCGCCAGCCCGCTGCCCAGCAGCAGCAGGGCCAGCGACCAGAAGGAGGGCGTGACCCAGACCCAGGCACAAACCGGCCCCCAGACCAGCAGCGAGGCCACGGCATACCAGCCGATGACGCGCATCGGCGGCTCGGTGGCGGAGAGCAGCTTGATGGTGATGAAGACTGTGGCGCCGCCGACCCCTGCCAGCAGGGCGGCGGGCATGCCCCAGCTCAGCGTGCCGCCGGGCTGGGCGATGATCAGCACGCCGCAGAACCCGACCAGCGCCGCCAGCACGCGGTCCCGTCGCACCCGCTCGCTCAGGAACAGCGCGGCGAGGGGAATGGCCCATAGCGGGCGCGACTGCGCGATCGATATGGCATCGGCCAGCGGCAGAAGCAGCAGCGCGTACATCCAGCTCTGAAACGTCACCAGTCCGGCGGCGCAGCGCGCCAGCATCACGCCGGGGCGCCTGGTGACCATGCCCGCCACACCATGCCGCAACAGCCAGGGCGCCATCAGCAACAGGGTGAAGACCGCGCGCGCGAAGGGCACGAAGGGGGTGGGCAGGCCCTCCTCCATCGCCAGACGGAAGGAGACACCCATGCCGGAGAAACACAGCGAGGCCCCGACCATCATGGTCATGCCGAGGAGGCGGGGGGTCATGTGGCGGTGGTGACTCCGGGAGAGGCTTTGCCCCTCCCGGACCCTCCCCAGCAGGTGCGTCCCGCACCTGCACCGTGATGAGTTTTGATCGGGGTTGGGGGAGGGGGCATCGAGGGCGCTGCGGTGGAGCCGTCGCGCTGTGCCCCCTCCCCCAACCCCGATAAGCTACGCCACGGTCCAGGGCCGGGTCGGCCCTGGTGGGTGGGGTCTGGGGAGGGCAAAGCCCTTCCCAGGGCGCCTAGCACCCCGTCACCGCACGGCCCGCGCCGCGAAGGCGATCTGGAACGCCACCTGGGTGAAGTCCGTCAGCAGCTGGAGATAGCGCGGGTCCAGCCGCGGCAGGGCGATCAGCTCGTCCCCGGCGCGGGGGATCTGGTTGAGGTCCAGTATCAGCTCGCCCGAAGCGCGGCGGATCATCATCGTGCTGGCCGAGCCGCGCGGCGCATAGCCGCCGGCCTGGCGCACGTAATCCGCGACCGTCAGGTTGGGCTGCCACAGGATGGCGCGCGGCGCGTTCACCTCGCCCGAGACCAGCACCATCTGGCTGCGTTCGGGGATGACGATCACATCGCCATCCTCGAGCCTGACCGGCGCGCATTGGCCGTTCTGGTCCATCACCACCACCAAGCCATCGGGCCTAGTGCGCCGGCCACGGGCGATGAACTGGCTGACCAGCTGCGCCTCATTGGTGCGGATGAGCGAGACGCCGGTGGTCTGGCTGGTGGCCAGGAACAATTGGCGCTCAAGCCGGTCCAGCGCCTCCTCCATGGTGCGCTGCTGCTGCGCGGCCACGCGCGGCCGCAGCAGGAAGACGCCCTGGGTATTCGCCAGCACCGGGTCGACCGCCACATGGTCCAGCAGGTTGCACAGCTGGGTGTCGCGATCGGCCACCAGCACCGAGGGGCCGATCCGGCTGCCCTCGACACTGACGCGGATGGTGCGCGAGGGGCTGTCGGTGATGAAGCTGACCGTGTCCTGGTCGGACATCACCGTGCCCTGCAATTCGCTGAGCGTGACGTAGCGGCTGAAGGGCCTGCCGTCGCGGCTGCCCTGGATGATGGCATTGGTGGCGGAAGGCAGGGGGCGGGCGAGTTCGATCAGCTCGCGCCCGCTCATCGCCCGGCCCGGCACCTCGAAGAGGAAGTTGTTGCGCACCGCGCCATCGGCGCCGACCACGGCGCGCTGCCGGCCGACCACCAGCGTGTCACCCTCCTGCAGGCGGATGGCGGGCAGCCGGCCCTCGATGAGGAAGCTGTAAAGGTCGACGGTGGCCACCGTGCCGCCGCCGCGGCGGACCTGGATGTCGCGGTAGGAGCCGCGCGCCGCGTCCACGCCGCCGGCGCGCACCAGGAAGTCGATCACGCTATCCGCGGCGGAGCCGCCAAACCGCCCGGGCGTGCGCACGAAGCCGGTGACGAAGACGCCGATGCGCTGGGTCGAGAGCAGCACGGCATAGACCTGGACCTGCTGGGTGTAGATACGCCGCACCTCGGCCTCGACCACGCGCTGCAGATCGCCCGTCCGCGTGCCGGCCAGCCGCACCGGCCCGATCTGCGGCAGGAAGAGCATCCCCGCGCTGTCGACCTGACCGAGCGTCTCGGCCTCCACCGCGCCCCAGACGCGGACCGAAACCCGGTCGCCGGGATTGATGATGTAGTTGGGGTTGGGCGCGTCGGACACCGCCGTCGCGTCGCGGGTGAAGAGGCTGGCGCCGAACACCGCGGTGGCCACGCCGGCCGCGCGGTTCGGGTCGCCCAGGGGTGTGACCGCGATGGCGCCGGCCTCGGCCTCCGTTGCGTCACCGACGCGCGAGGTGGCGCGGGAGCCACCGGCGGCACGGTTGGTGGTATTGCCCGCAGCCCCGCCGGCGATGCCGCCGGCCTGGTTCAATTGATTGAGCAGAAGGTTCTGCGAGGGCGCATTCTGCGCCAATACGGCCGGAGAAAGTGCCAGGGTCGCCCCCAGCGCCAGCGCCGCCGTCCAGTTAAGCCGCATGTTCCTTCACTCCCGCCACCATCAACCACACCAGCCCATACACCACCGAAAGGCCAACGAATACATACAGAACAGAGGTGAATCGCTTGGGGTAGCGGTAGCGCTCGGCCAGGTTGGGCTCGACCACGCGTTGCAGGAAGAGCTGCTGGCGCTGCGCGTCGCTCATCGCGCGTTCGAGGTTGGCGGTGGCGGCGGTGAGCTGCCTGCCGCCGAATTCCGCCTCCAGCCGCAGCCGCTCGAAGGCCGCGACCTGTTCGGTGAAGCCCTCGGTGCCCACGGTCGATGTCCGCCGGCGTTCCTCGGCGACCTGGGTCTGCAGCGCATTGATGCGGTTCTGCAGGTTCAGCACCTGTGGGTTGTTCGGCCGGGCAAAGGCCTGCAGGGCCTGCAACTCCCCGCGCGTCGTGGCGATCTGCCCTTCCAGGCGGCCGATCGTGTCGACCGCGATGGTGGCGGAGCGGCTGGGGTCGAGCTGGCGCTCACGCTCCCGGAAGTCGGAAATCGCCTGGGTGGCGGCGGAGACGCGCTGTTCGGCGCGCGCCAGTTCCCGCCGCGCGTTTTCCACCGTGTCCTGCACGATGCGCTGGTTCAGCCGGTTCACCAGCGCTTCGCCCTGCCCGAGCAGGGCACGGTTCATCTCCAGGCTGTCCTGCGGCCGGAAGCTCCGCACCGAGAGGGTGGTGATGCCACTCGTGCTGTCGACATAGGCGGTGACCATGGAGCGGTAGTAATCCACCAGCCGCTCGACCTCCGGATTGGCGTACCACATCCTCGCCCAGAGATCGGCCTCCGGCCGGCGGAAGATGCCCACCACATCCATCTGCTGGCGGAGTGCGGCCACCGCGTCATGGCTCAGCAGGTATTCCTTCATCGCGATCGCCTCGTCCGGCGCCGCGCGGAAGCCCGCATTGTTCAGCGCCTCGCCCAGCAGCGAGGTGGAGGCCTGGGTGCGGCCGCGCACGACGTAGCGGCTTTCCGAGACATATTGCGGCGCGGCGAGGGCGAAGAAATAGATTGCCGCCAGCACCGTCGGCAGCAGCACGGACCAGGTATAGGGCCGGCGGCTGAAGACGCCGCGCATGCGCTGGCCGGCGCTGGGCGGCGGTGCGGGCGCGCGGAAGCCATGCAGGCTCAGGCTGCCTTCCACCATCGCGCCGCCGCCCAGGCCGAGGCCGCGCGGGGCTGGAGGATTGTCACCCTGCTGCACCGGGGATTGCCGGTCAGAGGGCTTCGTAGGTTGCGAGAGCCTCGTCCATATCTTCATGGAAGGTCAGTTTTCCCCGATCAAGGATGGCGGCGGTGGTGCAGAAGCTGCGCAGGATGCCTGCCTGGTGCGATACCATGAGGAGGGTGCTGCGGCTGCGCCTCTCCTCCAATGCGATGCGGCAGCGTTCGGTGAAGCGGGCGTCGCCGACCGCGATCACCTCGTCCACCAGATAGCAGTCGAAATCGATGGCCATGCTGAGCCCGAAGGCGAGGCGCGAGCTCATGCCAGAGGAATAGGTCTTCACCGGCATGCGGTAATACTCGCCCAGCTCGGCGAATTCCTCGACGAAGCTCTCCACCCAACCGGTGGGCTTGCCGTAGATCCGCGCGATGAAGCGGGCATTGTCCGCGCCGGTGATCGAACCATGCACCGCGCCGCCGAAACCCAGCGGCCAGGAGACGCTCATGCCACGGATGATCTGCCCGCTGGTGGGCGATTCCATCCCGGCGAGAATGCGGATGAGCGTCGACTTGCCCGCGCCGTTGCGGCCGAGAATGCCCACCGCATCGCCCTTCCAGAACGTCGCATTGACGTCGCGCAGCACGGTGCGCGCATTGCCCTGCGTGTCGTAGGTTTTGCAAAGGTTGCGCAGCTCCAGCATGAAGGCCTGTCACCCGTTCCCGCTCAGATCAGTTCGATATGACGGCGCCCGGCGCGCAGCGCCACCAGGCCGACGGCATTGACGATGGCCACGCTGCAGATCGCATAGCTCAGCGAATAATAATGCGGGACCACCGGGCCGAACTGCGCCTCGCGGATCATCTCGAACATGTGGATGGTCGGGTTGAGCAGCGCGATCTCCTGCAATTCGGTGGGGAACCACCACACCGCGATGAAGGCGCCGGTCAGTGGAATCATCAGATAGGTGAGGGGGTGGACCACACGCTCGACATTTTCGACGCCCCAGGCCGTCGCCGCCACGATCATCAGAGCCACGCCGTGGCAGAAGGCGGCCATGAGCATCACGCCGATCGCCATCCAGACCAGGTCATCCGGCCAAACCCCGGTCACGGCGCCCATTCCCAGCAGCATGACCATGAGCGCGATCATCACCGCCGCCGTGTCGAGCAGGTTGCGGGCGATAAGCACATCCAGGAAGGTGACCTGGCGGTGGTAGAACAGCGGAGCATTGGCCTGCAACGCCGACGCCGCGCGGTTCAGAATCGAGCGGAAGAGGTAATAGGGCGTATAGCCGACAATGTAGAATGCCATGGGATCAATGCCGCCGGGCATGCCATGCCCCGACAGCTTGTGCACCGAGGCGATGCAGAAGGCGAGGATCATCGGCTCGAAAAACAGCCAGAGATAGCCCAGATTGTGCCGACCGAAGCGGGTGTGGATTTCCCGCAGCATGATCGCGCTGATCACCGTCGATTGCAGTTGCAGCGCGGCGCGAAAACGGGTGATCGGCCCGGCTGCGCGGCGTTTTGGCGCGGCCAGGGGCGGTGGACCCGGCAGCCGCGGCCCCGGCTCGCCCGATGGTGGGAGTGAGGGCTGGTAGCCGTCCATCCCTAGCGCCGCCCGGACCCGCGCAGCAGGGGTTGCGCGATCTGGAAGCCGGCGGCGTCGCCACAGGCCAGCTGCGCCCGCTCACCACCGCCGCTGCCCAGCAGAATTTCCCGGCATTCCCGCCCGGAGGCGGCGTTGTAGGTGCGCAGCACCCGCGCCCGTTCCGGCACGCCATTGACCATCACGGTGCCCTCGCCGCCCGGGCCATTGGCCATGGCGAATTCGGACAGCGGGTCCATCGGCCCACGCGGCGCCGGCGCCGGGCTGCCGGCGGGTGCCGGCACCAGCGGCGCGGACAGGCCGGTCAACAGGTCACCCACGCGCCAGTCGGGCATGTAGTCGGCGCAGCCGGCCAGCGGCAGTGCCGCCAGAAGGGCAAAAATCCTCGCCTTGCGTGCCGTTCCAGCCATAGCCGAACCTGTCATAATGCCGTGATCCCATCTGTCGTCGGTCGCGATGCCAGGACATGCCATCCATCCCGGCTGACATCGCCTGCGCGCGGTTTATAGAGGGTTATCGTGGAATGCACGACATGATGCCCAAATGCCTCTGGCTACCGCACGAGCTGCGGCCTGATTGGCCGCATTTGGGGGCGTTCTTCCCCGATTTCACCCTGTCCCTGGACAATGCGCCGCCAGAGGGCGCGCTTGTGCCGCCTGGCCTGCGGGAGGGCGCGTGGCTGGCGCCCGGCTTCAACGGCACGCGCCGGCCGCTCGCGCTCCTGGCACCCTTTGCCCCGCCGGCCGAGCCATCCGCGCCCCAGGCCGTGGCCATGGCCTGGCGCGACGCCTTCGGCGAGGAGCCGCCAGCGGGCCTGTTGGACACCCTGCCCGATACCCGCTTCGCCTGCCCTTACACCCAGCGCCCGTCTTCGGCCGGCGCCGCGGTGGCCACGCTGGCGCTGTGGCGGCGGACCGAGGCGCAGAACCGACGGATCGGGAGTTTCCTTGGCATGGCGGGCTGGAAGCAGGCCGCCATCGCCACGGCCTTCGGCCATGGCGACGGCCATGCGCCCTTCGCGGCCACGCCGGCGGCGGCGCTGGCCACGCCGGGCCCGGTGCTGGCCTGGGCCTCCAGCCTGGACCCCGCCACCGAGGCCGCGGGCGGTGAGAGGGTCTGGCGCGTGGAGGATGGCTTTGTCCGCTCGATCGGGCTGGGGGTGAATTTCGCCCCGGCGGCCTCGCTGGCGGTGGACCCGCTGGGCATTCATTACGACCCGGCCCGGCCATCGGCGCTGGAGCAAATCCTGGCCGAAACCGATTTTGCGCCCGGGCTGCTGGCCCGCGCGGCGGCGCTGCGGGCGGTCATCACCATGCGCAACATCACCAAATATAATATTTCCGAGACAATACCGGCGCTGCCCGCCACGCCCGGCCGCCGCCGCATCCTGGTGGTGGGGCAGGTGGAGGATGACGCCTCCATCCGCCTCGGCGCCGGGCGGGTGCGCACCAACGCCGCCCTGCTCGCCGCCGCGCGCGCGGCCGAGCCTGATGCCTTCATCATCTTCAAGCCGCACCCGGATGTGCAGACCGGCTATCGCCGGGGTTTTCTGCCCGCCCGCGCCGCCCGGCGCCATGCCGACATGGTGGTCACCGCCGGCAATATCGGCACGCTGCTGAACCAGGTGGATGGGCTGCACACCATGACCAGCCTGGCCGGCTTCGAGGCGCTGCTGCGCGGCGTGGCCGTCACCAGCTGGGGCATGCCCTTCTATGCCGGCTGGGGCCTGACGGAGGACCGCGAGCCGCCGCCCCGCCGCGGCCGCCGCCTCAGCCTGGATGAGCTGGTGGCGGGATGCCTCATTCTCTATCCGCGCTATCAGGACCCCGTGACCCGATTGCCCTGCACCCCCGAATTGCTGCTGGACCGGCTGGCCGAACCGGCGCTCTGGCCGAAGCTGCCGCCGGGCAGGCGCGGCTATGTGGTGTGGTGGCGCATCCAGGGGCAGTTGCTGAAATTTCTCCGGGCGACGGGGCTCTGGCGCCGATGATCCCGAAAAGCATCGTCATCACCGGCGCCTCGCGCGGGTTGGGTGCGGCGCTGGCCCGGGCCTGGGCGGCGCCGGGGGTCACGCTGGCGCTGATCGGCCGCGACGCGGCGGCCCTGGCCGTCACCGCCACCGCCTGCGGTGCCACGGGGGCGCGGGTGCTGACCGCCCAGCTCGATGTGCGCGACGCCGAGGTGCTGGCCCGCCAGCTTCTGGCCTGGGACGACGAGACCCCCTTCGACCTGGTGGTGGCCAATGCCGGCATCACCAGCGGCACCCGCCCCGATGGCGGGCTGGAGGGCCATGCGGCCGCCAGCCGGGTGCTGGCGGTGAATTTGCAGGGCGCGGTCAATCTGGTGGAGCCGCTGCTGCCCCGGCTGCTGGCGCGAAATTCCGGCCGGGTGGCGCTGGTGTGCTCCGTGGCAGCGTTTCGCGGCCTGCCGGACAGCCCGGCCTATTGCGCCTCCAAGGCGGGACTCTGGGCCTATGGCGAGAGCCTGCGGGCGCTGCTGGGGCCGCGCGGCGTGGGCGTGACCAATATCGCGCCGGGTTTCTTCGACAGCGCGATGAGCGCGCGTTTCTCTGGCGGACACCCCTTCAAGCTGGGCACCGAGGCGGCCGCATCCCGGATCACCCGGGCCATCGCGCGCGATGCCGGGCGCTGCATCTTTCCGCGCCGGATGGGTTTTTCGCTCAGGCTGCTGGAACTGCTGCCGGCCGGCCTGGCCGACCGCGCGACGCGGCTGTTCCGCTTCAAGGTCAGAGCGGATTGAGCAGGACCTGGCGCAGCGCGGGTTCCAGATCCTCGGCGGTGAGATGGGGCCCGGCCGCCATGCCGGCCGCGCCATGCAGCCAGACTCCGGCGCAGGCGGCCTCGAAGGGGGCCATGCCCTGGGCCAGCAACCCGCCGATGATGCCGGCCAGCACATCGCCCGAGCCCGCGGTGGCCAGCCAGCGCGGCGCATTGGTGTTGGTGGCGGCGCGGCCATCGGGCGCGGCGATCACCGTGCGCGGCCCTTTCAGCACCACCACCTGGCCGCAGGCCCGGGCGGCGGTGGGCGCGTCGGGCAGATCGGGGAAGAGGGTGCGGAACTCGCCCTGATGCGGCGTCAGCACGGCCTGGCCGGGCAAGGGCAGGTCCTCGGTCAGGCTGGTCAGGGCATCGGCGTCCAGCACCACCTTCCGCCCGCTGCCCAGCATGGCCAGCGCCGCCGCGCGGGTGGCCAGGCCGCGCCCGGCGCCGGGGCCGATGACGCAGGCGGTGAGCCGGGGCTCGGCCAGGGCCTGGGGCAGCGCGGAGGCCTCGGCGAGCAGGATGGCGCTGACATGGGCGGCATGGATGCGCAGCGCCGCGGCCTCGCCCATCAGGGTGACGATGCCCGCGCCCACCCGCAGCGCGGCACCCGCCGCCAGCCTTGCCGCGCCGGTGGCAAATTCCGGCCCGCTCCAGACCAGGCAGGCGCCGCGACGGTATTTGTGGGTATCGGCCGTGGTGTCGGGCCAGGCGGCACGCCACAATGCCGGGGTGTTGTCGAGCAGCCGCTCAGCCCTCGACCGCATGCACCACGAAGCTGTGCATGAGCCCGGCCTCGTCGCGAATGGAGACATATTCGCCGGGGATGAAGGCGTGCTCGCCCAGGCGGAAGCCGGCCTCGTCATCGCGGGTGGTGCGGGCGTCATAATCGAAGGCCCAGGTGCCGCCCTGCGCGCCGCCGGGCTTGTGGATGAGCTGCCCATGCCGGTCGGCCTCGCCATTCCAGAAGCGGCGCACCACGCAATGCTGGCGGGTCTTCTTCCAGCGCAGCGGGTCGATATGGCCCAGCGCGTCCAGCGGCGCACGGAAGGAATAGCCGTGCCGGTCGCTGCCCTGGGGGAATTCCGGACAGCGGGCCAGGTGGAGGACGATGTGTTGCAAGGTGTCGGGCGATGTCATGGCGTTATCTCCTCGGCACATGGTGAACGCGTCGCGGCGGTTGCGCGTTGCGCCATGTCAAGGCAGGTGCTCATGGGCGGGGTTGTGCGTGTGGCGCTGGAAGAGGCTTTGCCCCTTCCAGACCATCCCCACCAGGTGCCAGGGGCACCTGGACCGCCGTTGAGTTAAGTTATTGGGATCAATAGGCCGCACCCCGATTTTACGTCACTCGATCGCGATGACCAGCTTGCCGAAATTCTTCCCGTTCAGCATGCCCATGAAGGCGGCCGGCGCATTCGCCAGGCCGTGGACGATATCCTCCCGCGCCTGCATCCGGCCCGAGGCGATATGGCCCAGCATCTCCGCCCGGAATTGCGGGTAGCGGCCCCAGCCGGTGTCGCTGACGATGAAACCCTGCACCCGCAGCCGCTTGCGCACCACCGGGCCGAGATTGGGGCCCGGCGGCGCGCCGGTCGCATCGGCGCCGGGGGCCTCATTGTACTGCGCCACCATGCCGCACATCACCATCCGGCCGAAATCGCGCAGCCTGGGCCAGACCGCCGCCTGCACCGCGCCACCCACATTCTCCCAATAGACATCGATGCCCTCGGGGCAGGCATCGTCGAGCTGGCGGTTGAGGTCGCCGCGATGGTCCAGGCAGCGGTCGAAGCCCAGCTCATTCTCGACAAAAGCGCATTTCTCCGCGCCGCCGGCGATGCCGATCACCCGGCAGCCGATGATCTTTCCGAGCTGGCCCACCACCTGGCCGACCGCGCCGGAGGCGGCGCTGACCACCAGCGTCTCACCCTTTTTCGGCATGCCGATATCCTGCAGGCCCACCCAGGCGGTGAGCCCCGGCATGCCGAGCAGGCCCAGATTCTGCGACAGCGGCACCTCGCCGGGCGCGACATGGCGCAGCCGCTCCGGCGCCACCACGGAGTATTTCTGCCAGCCATAGCCGCCCAGCACCGTGTCGCCGGCGGCGAAACCCGTCGCCCGGCTGGCCACCACCTCGCCGACCGTCTGGCCTTCCATCACCGCGCCCAGCGCGACGGGGGCGGAATAGCTTTTCGCGTCGCTCATCCGTCCGCGCATATAGGGGTCGAGGCTGAGGAAGCGGGCGCGAACCAGCACCTGGCCCTCGGCGGGTTCGGGCATCGGGGTTTCGACGTACTGGAAATCCTCCGCCGTGGGGGCGCCCACCGGGCGGCGGCGCAGCAGAATGGCCTGGTTCAGCTCGGGCATGGCGGTTGTCCTCCTTGGATTTGCGGGGCAGGCTAACCCCCATGGAAACGCCCCGCTACAGCATCGATCACATTCATTACCGCACGCTCGACCCCGAGGCCGCCGCCGCCTTCTGGCGCGACGTCTTCGGCGCGACCGAAAAGGGGCGCGTCACCACCAATGGCAGGCTGCGGGTGATGTTCGACCTGGGCGGGCTGGCCATCTTCGTGGAGGAGGTGCCGCCCGGCACGCCCGCCACGCCGCCGCCGGCCTTTCTCGGCCTGGAGCACCTCGCGCTGTCGGTGACCGACATGGACGCCGCCGTGGCCGCGCTGACGGCCAAGGGCGCCACCCTGGCCAGGCCGGTGAGCAGCCCCCGGCCGGGCCTGCGCATCTGCTTCGTCAATGCGCCGGATGGGGCACAGGTGGAGCTGGTGGAGCGGGGCTGAACAGCCCGCCCGACCCGCTCAGGGGTCCATCATGATCCCGGTGAGCTGCGCCATCTCCTGCCAGCGCGCGACCTCGGCGCGTTGGAAGCTGGTGAAATCCTCGGGCGTCATCGGCGCCCGGTTGAAGCCCGCGGCTTCGACCCGGCGGGCATTGTCGGGGTCGGCCAGCGCGCCCAGGAAGGCGGCGGCGATGCGCGCGACAGCGGCCTCGGGCACGCCGCGCGGCGCGAAAAGCCCGAACCAGGCATCGACCGCCATATAGGGCATGCCGGCTTCGGCGGTGGTGGGAAGGGCCGGGAAGCCCTCGATGCGCGCGGCCGCGCCGATGGACAGCGCCCGCAGCCTGCCCTCGCGCACCAGATTCACCACCTGCGGCCAGGTCGAGACGAAGAAATCCACCACGCCGGCCACCGTATCCGTGGTGGCCGGGCCGCCGCCGCGATAAGGGATGTGGGTGGCCTCCATCCGCTCACGCCGCACGAAGGTCTCGGCGATGACATGGCTGGCGCTGCCGGCCTGGGAGGAGGCATAGCTCACCCGCCCGCCATTGCGGCCCATCGCCGCCAGCTCGGCCATTCCGGTCGCGCGTGATGTGACGGGCACCACGGTGGCGTGGTGCACCGAGGCCAGCCGGGCGATGGGCGAGAAACTGTCCAGCACATGGTAGGGCAGGTTGCGCGCCATCCACTGGTTGGAGGCATGGGTCTGGTTGTGGCCGAGGATGATGGTGTTGCCATCGGCAGCGGCGCGCGAGGCGGCCTCGGTGCCGATGATGCCCCCGGCGCCGCCGCGATTGTCGATGGTGATGGCCTGGCCCAGCGCGGCGCTGGCACGCTCGGCCAGAGAGCGCGCGAGGATATCGGTGCTGCCGCCGGGCGGGGCCGGCACGATCAGGCGCAGGGTCGTGGCTTGCGCGAAAGCCGGCGTGGCCAGCGATGCTGCGAACAGGGCGCGACGGGCAAGGCGCATGGCGTTTCTCTCGGGCAATTTGCCCGCCATGTGCGGCCAGCCGCCGGCGCGGTCAATATGTCGTCAGTAGACCACGACGGAACGGATCGACTTGCCTTCATGCATGAGGTCGAAGCCGTGGTTGATCTCGTCCAGCGTCAGGCGATGGGTGATCAGCGGGTCGATGGAAATCTTGCCTTCCATGTACCAGTCGACGATTTTCGGCACATCGGTCCGGCCGCGCGCGCCGCCGAAGGCCGTGCCGCGCCAGTTGCGCCCGGTGACGAGCTGGAAGGGCCGGGTCGCGATCTCCTGCCCCGAGGCGGCGACGCCGATGATGATCGAGGTGCCCCAGCCGCGATGGGTGCATTCCAGCGCCTGGCGCATCAGCTGCGTGTTGCCGACGCATTCGAAGCTGAAATCGGCGCCGCCATCGGTGATGTCCTGGATGGCCTGGACGACCTTGTCGCGGCCGACCTCGTCGGGGTTGACGAAATGGGTCATGCCGAATTGGCGGGCCATGTCCTGCCGCGCGGGGTTGATGTCCACGCCGATGATCTTGTCGGCGCCCACCATCCGGGCACCCTGCAGCACGTTCAGCCCGATGCCGCCCAGGCCGAAGACGGCGACATTGGCGCCGGGCCAGACTTTCGCGGTGTTCACCACCGCGCCGATGCCTGTCGTCACGCCGCAGCCAATGTAGCAGATGATCTCGAAGGGGGCGTCCTGCCGGACTTTCGCCAGCGCGATCTCCGGCAGCACGGTGAAATTGGCGAAGGTGGAGCAGCCCATGTAGTGCATGACCTGAGTCTGTTCACACCGGAAGCGCGACGTACCATCGGGCATCAGCCCCTTGCCCTGCGTCGCGCGGATGGAGGTGCAGAGGTTGCTGCGTTGGCTCAGGCAGGTTTTGCACTGCCGGCATTCCGGCGTGTAGAGCGGGATGACATGGTCGCCGGGGCGCAGCGTGGTGACGCCGGCGCCGACCTCGCGCACGATGCCCGCGCCCTCATGGCCGAGGATGGCGGGGAAGAGCCCCTCGGGGTCGGCGCCGCTCAGCGTATAGGCATCGGTGTGGCACAGGCCGGTGGCCTTGATTTCCACCAGCACTTCGCCGGCCCGGGGGCCTTCAAGGTGGATGGTTTCGATGCTGAGGGGCTTGCCGGCCTCCCAGGCGACGGCGGCGCGGGTTTGCATGGGGCGTTCTCCTTGTGCGGGCGGGCGAATGGCCTCCCAGGTCTTATCCGCCGCCCCGGCCGCGCGGGCAACGGTGGATCACCCTCGACATGGCAACGGCCAGATGCTGCCGTGGCGCCGCCGACCCCGGAGGCTTCGTCGCATGCATGCCCGCTCGCCCGACCTGCAGCGCTTTCTCGACGCAACCCATGCCGCCCTGGGTGCTCGGGTTGGCCGTGCCACACCGGCCGCCTCGGCGATCCGCGGCCTCGCCCGGGCCGTTGCCGCGTCGGCGCCGGCCAGCCGGCAGGCGCCGCCCAGACACCTGCCGGCCTGCGAGCATCTCGGCGCCGCGCTCGCGACAGCGATGCGCGGCCCGGCAGATGTCGCGCAGGTTGCCCGCGCCCTGGTCGCGTTGGCGCCCACGTTACATTGGCGCTCACGGCCGGGCGAAGACCCGCAATTCGCCGGCGCCCACGCAAATGCGACAATCCTCGGGCCGCAGGCCGAGGTGCTCGAGCACCGCGGCGATCTAAGGGTGGGCATCAGCCTGATGGCGCCGGAAACAACCTACCCCGACCATTCGCATCCGCCTGAGGAGGTCTATCTGGCGCTCTCGTCAGGCTATTGGCGGCAGCTGGACCGGCCGTGGCACCAGCCGGGTATTGGCGGCATCGTCCACAATGACGCGGGCATCGTGCACGCGATGCGGTCCGGCGCCGAACCCTTCCTGACGATCTGGTGCCTGCCCCTCGAATAGGCTCAGCCCGCGCGGAGGCCCAGCCGGTCGACCACATCGTTCCAGCGCGCCCAGTCCTGGGCGATGGCCTGGGCAAAATCGGCGCGGCTGCCCACGCCGGGCATCGAGCCGAAGCCGCGCACCCGCTCGACCACGTCGGGCAGCAGCAGAACGGCGCGGATTTCATCATGCAGGCGGTCGAGAATCGCTGCCGGCGTGGCCCGCGGCGCCAGCATGCCGCCCCAGAAGGTGACATCGTAGCCCGGCACCGTTTCGGCGAAGGTGGGGACATCGGGCATCAGCGGGAAGCGCTCGGCGCTTGTCAGCGCGATGGCGCGCAGCGTCCCGGCCTCGACCAGCGGGCGCGAGGTGGCTGGCGAATCGCTCGCAAGATCCACCTCGCCCCGCATCAGCGCGGTCAGCGACGGCGCGTTGCCGGCGTAGGGGATGAGGTTGAATTCGATGCCGAGCTGGCGGGTGAAGACCCCGAGCGCGAGATGGTTGATGCCGCCATTGCCGGGGTGCGACATGGTAACCCGCCCGGGCTGTGCCCGCGCCATGGCGATGACATCGGCCAATGTCCGCGCCGGGTGTTCAGGCCGGCTCAGCAGCACCAGCGGCGCCACCTGGGCCATGGCGATGGCGGCGAAGTCGCGCGTCGGGTCCAGCGTGGCGGAGCGGCTGAGCAGTGGCGCCGTAACCGTGGAGGTCGAAGTGTACATGAGCGTATAGCCGTCCGGCGCCGCGCGGGCGACGTGATCGGCCGCCAGCAGCGTGCCGGCGCCGGCCCGGTTCTCGACAACGAATGATACGCCACCCATCCGTTCGCCCAGCCTGGCCGCCAGCAGCCGGGCCATGACATCATTGCTGCCACCCGGCGCAAAGCCGACGACGATACGAACCTGCCGCTGCGGCCAGGGCTGCGCCGCCGCGGACCGGATGCAGAGCGCCGGCGCCAGGCCGAGAAGCAGGTTCCTGCGTTGCATGGCGCTGCTCCTCCTTCAGGTGCCGAGCAGGACGAGCGCCAGGCCGGCGCAGGCCGTGGCGCCGCCGGCCAGCCGCACCGCCCGGCCGCCCGCACCCATGTTCAGTATCAGCCCCAGCCCATGCAGCGCCGCCGTGGCCAGCATGAAGCCCGCCGCATAGCCCAGCGTCACCATCTCCTCGGACCCATGCGAATGGCCGTGCAGGCTGCCGAAGAGCAGCGCCATGGGCAGCGCCACCAGGGCCGAGGCGCGCACGCCCGCCGCCAGAATCGCGCCGAGCACGATCACCGAGGCGAGGATGCCCGCCTCCACCATCGGCATGCCCAGGCCCGCCATGCCCAGCAGCCCGCCGCCCGCCATTCCGGCCAGGAACGCCGCCGGCAGCGCCCAGCGCATGGCGCCCCCGGCGGCGCCGGCCCAAAGCCCGATCGCCACCATGGCCAGCACATGGTCCAGCCCGCCCAGCGGATGCAACAGCCCGGCGGCGAAGCCGTGCACGCTGCCGATGCCGGTATGGGCCAGGGCAAGGCCCGGTGCCGCGACAAGGGCCAGGGCGAGGAAGCGGGTCATTCTCGAATTCTCCATGCTGTCGGCAGCCATAGTGTCGGGATACGGCGGTTTTGCAATCAGGCCGGTCGCGGCGTCGGCCCGGCGCCGACATCATGCAGGGCAACGGCGGTGATGGAGCCCGCTTCCTCCGGCGGCAGCGGCCGGAAGCCCTCGGGCACCGCGATCTGCGGGTTTGCGTGGAACAGGCGGGACCAGGCGCGGGTGGAAATCGCATCCGCCTCGCGCACCACCGCCGCCTCGTCCATCGTCACCACCTGCCCCTCGCGCATGATCCAGGCCCCATCGACCATCACATGGTCGATATCCGCGGCCTGGCCCTGATGCACGAAGACCGAGACGGGGCGCAGGAAGGGCACGAGATGCGCCCGGTCGGTGCGGAGCATGATGAGGTCGGCCAGATTGCCCTCGGCCAGCCAGCCGCCGTCCTTCACGCCCATCGCCTGGTAGCCGTTGCGCGACGCCCAGCGCAGCGCTTCTTCCGGGGCGGGGCTGCGGCCGTCTTCGCGGCGGACGCGTTCCATGAACAGGCCGGTGCGCATCACCTCCACCATGTCCTCGCTCATATTGTCGCTGCCCATGCCGATGTTGCAGCCGGCGGCCTCCAGCTCGCAGACCCGCGGCGAGAGGCCGCGGCGGGCGGCGATGGCGGAGTTGAACGCCACATTCACCCGGTGCTTGCCGAGGATCTTCTCCTCCAGATTTGTCATGCAGCGGCAATGCGCGCCGACCATCCGGTCGTGCAGAAAACCCACGCTTTCCAGATATTCCGTGGGCAGCATGTTGTGATGCGCCTGCACCGCCGCGACCTCGCCCCAGATCTGGTTGAGGTGGATGGTGCAGATCGTGTCCAGCTCCTGCTGCAAGGCGCGCAGCTCGCGCAGCAATTCCGGCGAGCACATGTCCGGCCCCCAGGCGGAGACGCCGACCTGGATGCGGCCCTCGCCCGCGCCATGCCACTTCGCATGCAGCTTTCGCGTGCGGCTTACGCCATCGGCGCCCACCGCGGGGTCGCGCAGGAAAGGCCCGGGGTCACCGATGCTCGTGCCCACCCGGTCCCAGCTGCGTTCGGCCAGCACCATGCGCAACCCGGTGTCGAGCATCTGCTGCGCGTAATTCTCGATATGCGTGGCATCCTCCAGCACCGCGGTGGTGCCGGAGCGGATGGCCTCCAGCGCGCCGAGCTGGCACATCACCGCCTGCTCCTGCGCCGTCAGCGGCGGCAGGGGGATGGGCGAGAGGCCGCCGGAGAAGGGCGGCTTGTGTGGTGGGGAGAGGTCCTCGAAGACCCCGCGCGCCAGGGTCATCACGAAATGGGTGTGGATATTGGCGAAGCCGGGGAAGACGGCGCGGCCGGTGCCGTCCACCCGCTCGGCGCCCGGGAAGCGTTCCAGCAATTCGGCGGTGGGGCCGATGGCGGCGATGCGCTTGCCTGAGATCGCGATGGCGGCATCGAACAGCACGGCCTGGCCGGTGGCGATGGTGGTGTTGGTGATCAGGATCATTGTGTTTGCCTTACTCCGCCTGGATGTTCGCCTCGCGCACCAGGCGAGTCCAGAAGGCGCGTTGCTCGCGCATATGGGCGTCCAGCGCGGCGCCCGGGGTGAAGGCGGCGATCGAGCCCAGGCTCAGCATCTGCGTCACCATCGCCGGCTCCTCCATCACCGCGCGCAGGGCGTCCTCCAGCAATTGCCGCCGCGCCGGCGGGATGCGGGCGGGGGCGATGACGCCGTTGAAGCCCATCAGCGCCCAATCCACGCCGCTCTCTTTCACGGTGGGGATGTCGGGCAGGTTGGGATGCCGCGCCTCCGACGAAATCGCCAGCACCCGCACGCGGCCGGCCTCATGCGCGCCGCGAAAGACGCCGTAATTGCCGACCATGAGCTGCACATCGCCGGCCAGCAGCCCGGCCAGCGCGGGGCCGGTGCCGCGATAGGGCACATGGGTGAGCTCAATGCCGGCCGCGCGCCGCCAGGATTCGTAGAAGAGATGCGGGCCGGAGCCGATGCCGGCCGAGCCGTAATTCAGCGCGCCGGGCCGCGCCCGGTTCAGCGCCACGAATTCGGCATGGGTCCGCGCCGGCACCGCGGCCGAAATCACGATCACCGAAGGCCCGGCCGTCAGTTGCGCCACGCCGACGAAATCGCGCTGCGTGTCGAAGCCAAGGTTGGGATAGAGCGCGTGGGTGATGCCGAGATTGCCGGCATCGCCGAGGAAGAGCGTGTGGCCGTCGGGCTCGATGCGCGCCATATACTCCATGGCGATATTGCCATTGGCGCCGGCGCGGTTCTCCACCACCACCGGCACGCCCAGGCGTTCGCTCAGCCGCTGCATGACCGGCCGGCCCACCGTGTCCACCCCGCCGCCGGCGGGGTAGCCGATGACCATGCGGATCGGCCGATCGGGGAAGGATTGCGCGACAGCGGGGGTGGCGAGGGCGGCGAGGCCCAGGATGCGGCGGGTGATCATGGCGGGATTTCACCCCGCCTGGCCGCCCGGTGCCATGGCAAAATGCGGCCCGTCGGCATGGACCTCGCCGCGAAATGCCCGCGGGCTAGGCAGCCAGGCCTTCCAGCTTCTCCGAAAGCTCCAGCCAGGCCGCCTCCAGCCCGGACAGCTCGCGCGTCACCGTCTTCTGCCGCGTGGTCGCCTTGGCGATCAGCGCGGTGTTGCCGCTGGCGTAAAGCTTGGGGTCGGACAGCGCGCGGGCCAGCATCTTGCCCTCGGCCTCCAGCTTGGCGATGTCGGTTTCCAGCTGCTTCAGCTTTTGCTGCATGGGTGCGAGCGAGGCGCGCTTTTCCGCCCGTTCGCGCTTGTCGTCCTTCTTCGGCGCGCCGCCATTGGGGCGGGGGCCGCCGCGCGCCTTGTCGGCCAGGAAGACGCGGTATTCGTCCAGATCACCCTCGAAGGGCTTTACGGTCCCGCCATCCACCAGCCAGAGGCGATCGGCCACCAGCTCCACCATCTGCGGGTCGTGAGTGATCAGCAGCACCGCACCCTGATAGGCGTTGAGCGCCTTCACCAGCGCATCGCGCGCATCGATGTCGAGGTGGTTGGTCGGCTCGTCCAGGATCAGCAATTGCGGCGCGTCGCGCGTGGTCAGGGCCAGCAGCAGCCGCGCCTTCTCGCCGCCCGAAAGCGAGCTCACCACCGTATTCGCCCGGTCCTGATCCAGCCCGAAGCGCGCGAGTTGCGCCCGCGCCTGGGTGATGGTGGAGGCCGGCATCGCATCCGACATATGCGTCAGCGGCGTGCCCGCCATGTTCAACTCCTCCGCCTGGTGCTGGGCGAAGTAGCCGACCTTCATCTTGGGGTTGCGGAACACCTCGCCGCCCATGATCGGCAGCCTTCCGGCGAAGAGCTTTGCCAGCGTGGATTTTCCGTTCCCATTGGCACCGAGCAGGGCGATCCGGTCCTCCTGATCGAGACGCAGCGACACCCCGCCCAGCACCGCCTTTCCGGCATAACCGGTCGAGGCGTTGTGCATGGTCAGCATCGGCGGCGCGAGTTCTGCGGGAGCGGGGAATTCGAAGCGGGTGACGACATCATCGACCACCGCCTCCTCCGGCCCCAGGCGCTCTAGCGCCTTGATGCGGGATTGCGCCTGGCGCGCCTTGCTGGCCTGCGCCTTGAAGCGGTCGACGAAGGCCTGCATATGCGCGCGCTCGGCCGAAAGCTTGGCGTTGCTGGCGATGGTCTGGGCCTTCCGCTCGGCGCGGACGCGGATGAAATTGGCGAAATTGCCCTGGTAGAAGGTCAGCTTCTGCTGATCGAGATGGACGATGCCATCGGCCACGCGTTCCAGCAGAAAGCGGTCATGGCTGATCAGCAGCACCGCGCCCGAGAATTTGATCAGCCAGTTTTCCAGCCACAGCGCGGCCTCGAGGTCGAGGTGGTTGGTCGGCTCGTCCAGCAGCAGCAGGTCAGGCTCCAGGAACAGCGCCTGAGCCAGCGCCACACGCATGCGCCAGCCGCCGGAATACTCGCCGACCGGGCGCATCTGCGCCGCCATGTCGAAGCCCAGGCCCGCCAGAACGGTGGCGGCGCGCGACGGTGCTGCATCGGCGCCGATGGCCTGCAGCCGGTCATGGATTTCGGCGGCACGGTCGGCCGCGGCGGTCTCGGCCTCCAACATCAGGGCGCTGCGCTCGAGATCGGCGGCCAGCACGGTGTCGAGCAGGTTTGTGGGGCCGGCGGGGGCTTCCTGCGCAACATATCCCATCCGGGCGCGTTGAGCGAGGCGAATGGAACCGCCATCCGCCTCGATCTGCCCGGTGATCGCCTTGAACAAGGTGGACTTCCCGGCGCCGTTGCGGCCGACCAGGCCGATCTTGCGCCCCGGATCGACCATCAGGCTGCCATTGTCCAGCAAGGTCCTGCCGGCCACCCGCAACGTCACGTCCTGGAGCATCAACACTGTCATGGGCCGGGCTTTTACCAGCGTGACGCGACACTGTAAGGTACAAAGATGAGATTGGATGATGAGCGCGAGAGCCGCAACGTCGAGGACCGGCGCGGTCAGTCCGGCGGCGGCGGGCTGGGCGGTGGGCGGGGCATCGCCGGCGGCGGGCTCGGGCTTGTGGCGGTGGTGCTCATCTCGCTGTTCTTCGGCGTGGATCCGGGAACGGTCATTCAGGCGCTGGATGGCGGGCCGGCGCCGAGCCAGAGCAGCGGCCCGGCGCCCGATACTGCGAGCGACCCCAATGCCCGCTTCGTCTCCCGCGTGCTGGCCAGCACCGAGGATGTCTGGACCGCCGAATTCCGCCGCGTCGGCCGGCAATACGAGGCGCCGCGGCTGGTGCTGTTTTCGGGCGCCACCCAGTCAGGCTGCGGCCCTGCCCAAGCGGCGATGGGGCCGTTCTACTGCCCGCTCGACAAGCGGGTCTATATCGACATGGCCTTCTTCCGGGAGATGGAACGCAGGCTTGGCGCGCCGGGGGATTTCGCCCGCGCCTATGTCATCGCGCATGAGGTGGGGCACCATGTGCAGAACCTGCTGGGCATCCTGCCAAGGGCGCAGCAGATGCAATCCCGCGCCGCCGAGCGGGAGGCCAATGCGATCTCGGTGCGGGTGGAGCTGATGGCGGATTGCTTCGCGGGCTTCTGGGCCAGGCGGGCGGATGAGATGCGGCGCATCCTGGAGAGCGGCGACATCGACGAGGGCGTCAATGCCGCCGCCGCGGTGGGCGATGACAAGCTGCAAGGCAGCGGCGCACATCAGGAACACTTCACCCATGGCACCTCGGCGCAGCGCACGCGCTGGTTCCGCACCGGGCTGCAGGCGAATAATGTCGAGGGCTGCGACACCTTTCAGCGCGGCTGATCCGGGCCGCCAGGCTCAGCCCCTGGGCTTGACGCTCTTCGCCGCGAAAGGCGCCACCAGATCGGCGACATGGCCAATCTCGTCCAGCCGCATCGCCTCGGCCGGCGCGGCGCGGCCGCCGCGAGCGACCCGGCGCGGCAGTGTGGCTGCGAGAAAACCCAGTTTCTGCGCCTCGCGCAGGCGTTGTTCCGGCTGGCTCACTTGGCGCACCTCGCCCGAGAGCCCGACCTCGCCGAAATAGACCCGGTCAGGGTCGGTCGGCCGGTCGGTGGCGGCGCTCACCAGGGCGGCGGCCACCGCCAGGTCGGCGGCCGGTTCGGCGATCCGCAACCCGCCCGCGATGTTCAGATAGACATCGTTCTGGCCGAGGTTCAGCCCCGCCCGCGCCTCCAGCACCGCCAGCAGCATGGACAGCCGCCCGCTATCCCACCCCACCACCGAGCGCCGGGGTGAGCCGCCATTGCTGGGCGAGAGCAAGGCCTGCACCTCCACCAATACCGGCCGCGTGCCCTCGACCCCGGCGAAGACCGCACTCCCCGAAATATTGCCGCGCCGTTCGGCCAGGAACAGGGCGGAGGGGTTGGCCACCTCCACCAGCCCGCCCTCGGTCATCTCGAAGACGCCGATTTCGTCGGTCGCGCCGAAACGGTTCTTGGTGGCGCGCAGAATGCGGAACTGGTGGCCGCGGTCGCCTTCGAAATACAGCGTGGCATCCACCATGTGCTCCAGCACCCGCGGGCCGGCCAGGGTGCCTTCCTTGGTCACATGGCCGACCAGGACGAGGGCGAAACTCTCCGACTTCGCCACCCGAATCAGCTCGGCGGCGCAGGCGCGCACCTGGGCCACCGTGCCCGGCGCGCTGTCCAGCGTGTCCAGCCACATCGTCTGGATACTGTCGATCACCACCAGGGCAGCCTGCTTCTCGGCCTGGAGCGTGGCCACGATGTCGCGCAGCGCGGTGGCCGACGCCAGCGCCAGCGGCGCCTGCTCCAGCCCCAGCCGGCGGGCGCGCAACCGCACCTGCGCCACCGCCTCCTCGCCCGAGATGTAGAGCGTGCGATGCCCGGCCGCCGCCATATTCGCCGCCGCCTGCAGCAGGATGGTGGATTTGCCGATGCCCGGATCGCCACCCACCAGCACGGCGGAACTCTCCACGAAACCACCGCCCAGCACCCGGTCCAGCTCGGCGATGCCGGTCAGCATGCGGGCGGGCGGCGCGCTGTGGCCGGCGAGGTCGACGAACTCCACGCGGCGCCCAGGGCCGGCCTTGGCGGCGGGACCCGGCCCGCGGGCGGCAGGGGCCTCCTCGACCAGCGTGTTCCACTCGCCGCAGGCATCGCAACGGCCCTGCCACTTCGCATGCGCGGCGCCGCAACTCTGACAGACGAAACGGATCTTGTCCCTGGCCATGGCCGACCATGCCCCGTGCGGCGCCGCGCCGCCATCCTTGGGGGGGTGCGCTTGTGGCGCTGGAAGGGGGCTTTGCCCCCTCCAGACCTCCCCCACCAGGGCCGACCCGGCCCTGGACCGTGATCGGTTTGATCGGAGTTTCGGGGAGGGGGCTTGGTGCCCCCTCCCCGAAACTCCGATAAGACTCATCGGTTTCCAAAGGCCTTTCGGCCTTTGGTAGGGGGAGTTTGAGGGGGACAAAGGCCCCCTCAAGGCCACCCGCGCAACCTACCCCCAGGGATTGCGCCGCCCCGGCACCGCCCATGGGCTGGCCCCCGGCTGTGGCGCCGCGTCGAACGCCAGGCCGCCATCGCCGCGCATCGCCCGCAGCCGGGCCACCCGTTCGGCTGTCGGCGGGTGGGTGGTGAACAGCCCGCGCAGGCCGCCGCCTGAAAGCGGGTTGATGATGAACATATGCGCCATGGCGGGGTTGGCTTCCGCGCCTTCATTCACCGCGCGGGCGGAATAGCTCTCCAGCCGTTCCAGCGCGCCGGCCAGCCATTCCGGGTCGCCGCAGATTTCGGCGCCTTCGCGGTCGGCCTCGTATTCGCGGGCACGGCTGATCGCCATCTGCACAATGGCGGCGGCGATCGGCCCCAGGATGATCAGCAGGATGCCAGCGATGGGGTTGCTGCTGCGCTGCCCGTCGCGACCGCGCATGGCGAACATGCCGCCGAATTGCGCCAGCATGCCGATGGCGCCCGAGAGCGTGGCGGCGATGCTCATCACCAGCGTGTCGCGGTGCTTGATATGGGCCAGCTCATGCGCCACCACGCCGGCGACCTGGCGCTCATCCATCAGGGCGATCAGGCCGGAATTCACCGCCACCGCGGCGTTCGACGGGCCGCGGCCGGTGGCAAACGCATTGGGCTGGTCCTCATGGATGACATAGAGCGCGGGCATGGGGATGCCGGCGCGCTCGGCCAGGCCGCGGGTCATGGCGTAGAGCCGCGGCGCCTCCGCCTCGCTCACCGGCTGGGCATTGGTCATGCGCAGCACGGCCGAGGCGCTGCCCCACCAGGCGAAGAGGTTCATGCCGGCGGCCACCAGCAGCGCGATCACCGCGCCGCCGCCGCCGCCGATGGCATAGCCCACCATGCCGAAGATCGCCGTCAGCGCGGCGAGGAGAATGAAGGTGCGGATATAGCCACCCATGCAACAGGCCCCTTGCTCAAACCGTGCCGGGTGGCACATGGGGAGCATGGACCGTGATGAACAAGAGCCCAAGCCTGTGGAGCCGAAAGGCGCGCCCCGCACCGCGCCGCCGCTGACCGTGCTGAACCGCCCCAAGCGCCCGTATTCGCCCCCGGCGATCGAGGATGGCGGCCCTACCGGCCCCGAGCCAACCCGCTACAATGACTGGGAGCGGAAAGGCCGCGTCAGCGATTTCTGAGGATTTTTCGGGCATGCGGCTATTGATTTCGGAACCGGCGCTGGCGCTGGCGCAACCTCTGCCGCCGGGTGTGACGCCAGTGGTGTTCCGGGTGGGAGAGACGCCGGGGCCCTTCGACATCGCCTTCCTGTCGCGTGACCTCAACCTGGGTGGCGCGCGGGACACGCCAGCGCCGGGTTTTGCCGGCTTTGTCGCCGCACTCGCAGCCGAGCCGGGGCTGACCTGGCTGCACCTCAATTCCGCCGGTGCCGACCGGCCGCAATACAAGGCGCTGATGGCGCGCGGGGTGCGCGTCACGACCTCGGCCGGGGCCAATGCGCTGGGGGTGGCGCAAAGTGCCGTGGGCGGCGTGATGATGCTCTCGCGCGGGTTTCTGGGCTGGCTGGATGCGCAGTCCAAGCGCGAATGGCGCCCGGCCACCATGCCCTTCCCGCCTGATCTGCAGGGGCAGACCGCTTTGGTCGTGGGCCTCGGCCCGGTGGGCAATGAGGTGGGGCGGCTGCTGGCCGCCATCGGGCTGAAGGTGCATGGGGTGTCCCGCAACGCGCGCGAGGCCCCGCCGCCGGGGTTTCTCTCCGCCGGGCGCTATGCCGATATGGCGGCGCTGCTGCCGGGCACGGATTGGCTGTGCCTGTGCTGCCCGATCAGCGACATCACCCGCAACCTCGCCAGCGCCGAGACCATCGCCGCGCTGCCGAAGGGCGCGCATATCATCAACGTGGCCCGCGGCGGGGTGATGGATGAGGCGGCGGCGCTGGCGGCGCTGCATGCCGGCCACCTCCGCGGCGCCTATGTCGATGTCTTCGAGCTGGAGCCTTTGCCGCCGGAAAGCCCCTGGTGGGATGCGCCGAACACGATGGTCTCGCCGCATGCGGCCGGGCCGGCGGCGGGCAATCTGGCGCGTGCGGCGGGGTATTTCCGCCGCAACCTCGACCGCCACCTGGCGGGCGAGCCGCTGCTCAACCTGGTTTAGTCATTTCGTCAACGAAATGTTGACGGCGGCGCGATCGCTGTCAAACTACCCGCCCAGGTTGCAAGGGCGATCGAAGTGTCGAACCCCGAGTTGTCTGAAAATCAGGCATTGCTCGCCACGTCGCCGCGTGGCGGCATGCGGGAGGTCACGCCGCGCTTCAAGGCCGCGCGGAATGAGGTGGCGGAACGGCCTTTCACCCCGCCCGAGGCCTATCTGGAGCCCGCGCCGCCGTCCCGGCCGCCCGCCGCCCCTCCCGGCGAAAAACCCTTCCCCAGCATCGGCCCCCATGGCCACCGAAGCCGCATGCGCGAAAAGCTGCTGGGTCGCGGCCCCGAGGCGCTGGCGGATTACGAGATCCTGGAAATGCTGCTCTTCGCCGCCTTCCGCGATGGCGACACCAAGCCGCTGGCGAAGACGCTGATCAACCGTTTCGGCAGTTTTTCGAAGGTGCTGGCGGCGCCGCCGGAGGAGCTGATGGCGGCCTCCGACATCGGCCAGCACGCGGCGGCAGCGGTGAAGATCGTGCAGGCCGCCGCCCTTCGCATGATGCAGGCCGATATCCTGGCACAGCCGGTGCTGAACAATTGGGAGCGGCTGATGGGCTACCTCACCGCCGCCCTCTCGCGCGAGAAGATCGAGCAGTTCCGGGTGCTGTTCCTCGACAGCAAGAACCGGCTGATCGCCGATGAGGCGCAGGCCCGCGGCACAGTGAACCACACACCGGTCTACCCGCGCGAGGTGGTGAAGCGGGCGCTGGAACTGCACGCCACCGCGCTGATCCTGGTGCACAACCACCCCAGCGGAGACCCCACGCCGTCACGCGCCGATGTCGAGATGACGGCGGCGGTGAAGGAGGCGGCCTCCGTCCTGGAGATCGTGGTGCATGACCATCTCATCCTGGGCAATGGGCGCTGGACCAGCTTTCGGCAGGAAGGGCTGCTGTGAGGATGTTTCCAGCGCCGCGAGGTCGCGCGGTTTGCCCCACCGGCAGGGGTCGATGGAGAGGACCATCATTTCCGGCCCCTGAGCCCTGCGAGGCTCGCGCGTTCTGACGGCGGGCCCAGCGCTTCAGCGCAGGATGGCGGAGAGGATCAGGTTCAGCACGATGGCTGAGCCCGCCAGCGCCAGCACATAGGTGAATTTCTTGTCCTGTGGCACGCGCAGCATCGGCCCCACCCCCAGCCAGAACACATAGACGCCCCAAAGTCCCAGGATCGCCAGGAAACCCAATGGCGGGATGATGAAGAACAGCGACGCCACCCAGCCCGGCGTATTGGCATAAACCACGAGCTTCAGCGCCTGACCGTCATCCCCCACGCCGCCGAATTTCGGCGCCAGGAAGGCCGCGAGCTTCGCGATGACGAAAAGGCTGATCATCGAGAAAACGAAGCCCATGACGCTGCTGCTCAGCGCCCAGCCGAAGCCGCCGCCATAGCCCAGCATCCGCCCGATCAGCGACAGGCCGACGAAGCTGGCCAGCGCCGAAGCCGCGGCCAGCGGCACGGCGTAGCGCAGATACAGCGCCATCGGGTCATTCGGCTCGGTGGCGATGACCGGCCATTCACTGGCCGGCGCAAGGATGATGGCTTTCGCCCGCGGGATCAGGTTCATGCCGCCACCATGGCGGGGCGGGTTTGCGGGATGCAAGCGCAAAACCGTGGCGATGCCGCCTCCGGCGACTGCCAGCCCGCAATAGCCCTGGGTGTAAACACCCAGGGCTATTTGAGGCTAAAGCGACGGCGTCCGGGCTGGAAGCGTCTCCGCCCCACCGCCCATCCAGCCCGGCAGATCGCGCAGCAGCTGGGCCGGGGCGAAGCCGAGGTCGGGCGCGATATCGGGCGCATGCGGCGTGACGGGCGGCGGCACCGCCGGTGGTGAGCTCGGCGCGGGCGCGGCCTCGGGCACGGTATAATCGGGCACGATGCGGGCCTGCGCGCCCTCGATCACCAGCACCCTCGCACCCACCTCCAGCGGCACAAGGTCGCGCTGGACCACGCTCACCAGCTCGCCATTGCGTTTGCGCACGACATATTCCACGCCATCGCCGCTATTGGCCGCGCGTTCGGCGGCATTGCCGATGAGGCCGCCGACCAGGGCGCCGCCCACCGCACCCAGCGCCTCGGCGATGCGGTTGCCCGGGGTGGCGCTGCCCAGCACGCCGCCGGCCGCCGCACCCGCGGCCGCGCCGGTGGTGCCGTCGGCGGCGATCTGGATCATGCGGAAACCCGCCACCACGCCCTGCTCGGTGCGGTTGGCCTGCTGCACCGCGCGGGTGGCGTATTCATTCGCGGAGTAACGATTGCCGCAGCCTGCCAGCAGAAGCAGCACGAGAAAAACCCTGATCATCGCCAGCACATAGCGCGGGTGCGCGGCGCGGCCTATATGCGGAATATGCGTACACCCTTCCGCAAGATGCATGGCGCGGGGAATGACTTCGTCATCCTCGATGCCCGACAGGCCGAATTGCCCATCACGCCCCAGGGGGCGCGCTGGCTGGCCGACCGCAATCTTGGCGTGGGCGCCGACCAGATCATTCGCCTCGAGCCGAGCGCGCAGGCCGATGTCTTCATGCGCATCCTCAACCCCGATGGCAGCGAGGCCGGCGCCTGCGGCAATGCCACGCGCTGCGTCGCGCGCATCATCTTCGAGGAGACGGGGCGGGACCACGCGGTGGTGCAGACCATCTCCGGCCTGCTGCCGGTGCGCGCCACCACGGGCGGGCTGATCGAGGCCGATATGGGCCCGGCCCGGCTGGGCTGGGCGGAGGTGCCGCTGGCCCGCGCGATGGACACGCTGCATCTCGACATGCCGGGCGACCCGGCGGCCTGCAACATGGGCAACCCGCACGCCACCTTCTTCGTGGATGACCTGGCGACCGTGGATGTGGCGTCGCGCGGCCCATTGCTGGAGCACGACCGGCTTTTCCCGGACCGCGCCAATGTCGGCTTCGCCCAGATCCTGGGGGCAGAAGACATCCGCCTGGTGATGTGGGAGCGCGGCGCGGGCATGACGATGGCCTGCGGCTCTGGCGCCTGCGCCACGCTGGTGAACGCGCATCGGCGCGGGCTGACCGGGCGGCGGGCCGCGGTGCATCTGCCCGGCGGCACGCTCACCATCACCTGGCGTGAGGACGGGCATGTGCTGATGGAAGGCCCGACCGCGCTGTCCTTCCTGGGCGAGCTGGATGGCGCGCGCCTTGCCGCCTGAGATGCATCAAGGCGACCGGCGTGAATCGGCCCCGAATCACGCGGCGGGGGTGGAAACCCTCGCCTTCGGCTGCCGGCTGAACAGCGCCGAGGCGGAGAGCATGGCCGCGCTGGCCGCCGCCGGCGGGCTGGCCCATGCGCTGATCGTCAACACCTGCGCCGTCACGGCCGAGGCCGAATCCCAGGCCCGCCAGGCGATCCGCCGCGCCGCGCGGGAGCAGCCCGGCCGGCCGATCATCGTCACCGGCTGCGCCGCCACCTTGGCACCTCAGGCATGGGCGGCGCTGCCCGGCGTGGCCAGGGTGCTGGGCAATCCGGAAAAGCTGCTGGCCGGTAGCTGGGGCGCGCCGGAAACCCCCACGCCGCCAGCCGCCACCCGCAGCCGCGCCCGCGCCTTCCTGGAGGTGCAGCAGGGCTGCGACCATCACTGCACCTTTTGCGTGATCCGGATTGCGCGCGGCGCCTCGCGCGGCTGGGCGCTGGACGAGGTGGTGGGGGCGACCCGGCAGGCGGTGGCGCGGGGCCAGCGCGAGGTGATCCTGACCGGGGTGGACCTGGCGAGCTGGCGCGAGGGGTCGGCGGGGCTGGCCGCGCTGGTGCGGGCCTGCCTGGGGGTGCCCGGGCTGGCCAGGCTGCGGCTGTCCTCGCTCGACCCGGCGGCGGTGGGCGAGGATCTGCTGGCGCTGTGGCGCGATGAGGCACGGCTGGCGCCCTTCCTGCATCTTTCGGCGCAGCATGGCGATGGGCTTCTTCTGAAACGCATGCGCCGCCGGCATGGCGCCGATACCGTACCCCGGCTCGCCGAGGCCGCGCGGGCGGCCCGGCCGGATATGGCGCTGGGCGCCGATCTCATCGCCGGCTTTCCGACCGAGGAGGACGGGCATCACGCGGCCTCGCTGGCGCTGATCGACGCGTTGCGGCCGGCCCAGCTGCATGTCTTTCCCTATTCCGCGCGGCCCGGCACCGCTGCGGCGCGGTTGCCCGCCCTGGCGCCGCCGGTGGTGGCGGCGCGCGCCGCGGCCCTGCGCGCGGCGGGCCAACGCCATGCCCAGGCCGCCGCCGCCGCCCGCATCGGGCGGGTGGAGCAGGCGATTTTCGATTCCATGACCGAGGCCACCACCGCCCAGGGGCTTCGCCTGCGGCTCACCAGCGGCGAGGTGCCGCGCGGCAGCCTGCGCGCGGTGCGGGTGGTGGCGGCCGATGGCGCGGTGCTGCTCGCCGAGGAGACCATCGATGGCGTTGCGTGACCTTTGGGGAAAGCTGACCGGTGCCGCGCCGGCGCCCGGGCCTGTGGCCGAGACCCTTCCCGAGCCTGTCCCCGCACCCGAGGCCGAGGCGCCGCGCGGCTTTTTCGGCCGACTCAAGGCCGGGCTGGCCCGCAGCACCGCGCGCCTCAGCCAGGGCATCACCGCCGCCTTCACCAAGCGCCGCCTGGATGACGCGGCGCTGGAGGAGCTGGAGGAGACACTGATCACCGCCGATCTCGGCGTCGCCGCCTCGGCCCGGATCGTGCAGAAGTTCCGCAGCACGCGCTTCGGCCGCGAGGTCTCGGCCGAGGAGGTGAAGGAAGCCCTGGCCGAGGAGATCGCCGCCATCCTGGCCCCGGTGGCGCGGCCGATGGCGATCGACACCGCCCACGCCCCGCATGTCGTGCTGGTGGTGGGGGTGAACGGCGTGGGCAAGACCACGACCATCGCCAAGCTCGGCCAGCAATACGTGGCCGAGGGTAAGCGGGTGATGTTCGCCGCCGGCGATACGTTCCGCGCCGCGGCGGTGGAACAGCTGCAGATCTGGGGCGAGCGGACGGGCGCGACCGTGGTGGCGGCCCAGAAACATGGCGGCGACGCGGCGGGGCTGGCTTTCGACGCGCTGACCCAGGCCCGCGCCGAGGGTTATGACGTGCTGCTGATCGACACCGCCGGGCGGCTGCACAACAAGACCGCGCTGATGGACGAACTGCGCAAGGTGGTGCGGGTGATCAAGCGGGTCGATGAGCGCGCGCCGCATTCGGTGCTGCTGGTGCTGGACGCCACCACCGGACAGAACGCGGTACAACAGGCAAAAGTGTTCAGCGAGATGGTGGATGTGACGGGCATCGCGGTCACCAAGCTCGATGGCTCGGCCAAGGGCGGCGTGGTGGTGGCGCTGGCGCAGGAATTCGCCATTGCGCTGCATATGGTGGGGGTTGGGGAGAAGGCTGAGGATCTGCGGCCCTTCGATGCGGGGGAGTTCGCGCGGGGGCTGGTGGGGCTCGAGGAGAGTGAACTTCGCGGCTGAGCAACATTTGGTGGCTCGCATTCGTTAACCGCGCCGCGCTAAAACCTTCCCATGCAGCCGCGCCAGCATATCGCCGCCATGCGTTTCGGCCTGGGCGCCAGCCTGGACCAGCCCGCCATGGGCGACCCGCAGGCCTGGCTGAACCGCCAGATCCGCCCGCTGGCGCCTGCGCCCGGCCCAACCACCGCCCAGGGCCTGGCCGTGATCCGGGCCGAACGCGCCGCCAATGCCGGTGGCGCGCCCCTCACGCCCGGCCAGCAGCGCCCGCCGGACATCATCCGCGGCGAGGCAGGCGCCTGGGCCCGACGCATGCTCGCAACCGATGCCCCCTTCGCCGAGCGCATGGCGGAGTTCTGGAGCAACCATTTCACCATCAGCCGGCGGCAGGGCGGCGTCATCGCGATCCTCGGCGCCTATCAGCGCGAGGCGATCCGGCCGCATGTCTTCGGCCGCTTTCCCGACATGCTGCTGGCCGTGCTCCGCCATCCCGGCATGATCATGTATCTCGACAATGGCGGTTCGGTCGGCCCCAACAGCCCGGCCGGCCAGCGCCAGGGCCGCGGGCTGAACGAGAACCTGGCGCGCGAGATCATGGAGCTGCACACGCTGGGCGTGCGCGGCGGCTATGGCCAGGGGGATGTGACCAGCCTCGCCAAGATCATCACCGGCTGGTCGGTCGGGCGGGGGGCGGCTTTTTCCGAGCCCGATGGCTTCATGTTCCGCCCCGGCGCGCATGAGCCGGGGCAGAAAACCCTGCTCGGGCAGAGCTTTGCCGAGGGCGAGTCGGGTGGCATGGCGGCGCTGGCCTTCCTGGCCAACCACCCCAGCACCCATGCCTTCCTGGCCACCAAGCTGGTGCGGCATTTCGTGGCCGATGAGCCGCCGCCCGGCGCGGTGCGGCGGATCGCGGCCGTGCTGGCCGAAACCCAGGGCGACCTCGGCGCCGCCAGCCGCGCGCTGGTCGCGCTGCCCGAGGCCTGGGCGCCGCCGCTGACAAAGCTTCGTGCGCCGCAGGATTATGCCATCGCCACCATCCGCGCGCTGGGCGTGGGGGAGGAGGGCGGGCAGGCCCTGCTCGGCGCCATGGCCAATCTGGCCCAGCCGCTCTGGACCGCGCTGGGGCCCAATGGCTGGCCCGATATCGGCGCCGAATGGGCGGCGCCGGAGCAACTCATGCGCCGGCTGGATTGGGTGACCAACATGGCCTCGCGCATGGCCGCCATCGGCCGCCCCGACCCGCGGGAGGTGGCGGAAGCCACCCTCGGCCCGCTGCTCAAGTCCGAGACGGCGCAGGCCGTGCGCCGCGCGGGATCGCTGCGTGAGGCGATGACATTGCTGCTCGCCAGCCCGGAGTTTCAGCGCCGATGAGCCATCTTCCGAGCCTTTCCCGCCGCGCCGCGCTGCTGGGCCTGGCCGGAGGGCTGAGCCTGGGGCGCTCGCGCCTGGCGATGGCCGCAGCCCCCACCGCGCGCGCCGGCGATGCGCGGCTGGTGGTGGTGCTGCTGCGCGGCGCGCTGGATGGGCTCTCCCCGGTGCAGCCCTATGCCGAGGCGAATTTTGCGGAATTGCGCGGGCCACTGGCCCTGCCCGAGCCTGGGCGCGAGGGCGGGCTGCTCGACCTGGGCGGGCGGTTCGGCCTGCATCCCGCCATGGCACGGCTGCATGCGATGTACGCCGCCGGGCAATTGCTGCCAGTGCATGCGGTGGCCGGCCATTACCGCAGCCGCAGCCATTTCGATGCGCAGGATTATCTGGAATCCGGCGCCGGCCAGCGGCTGACATCAGGTTGGCTCAACCGGGCGCTCTCCGCCATGCCCGGGGGGGAGGGTGGCTCCCGTCCCGGCATTGCCGTGGGGGTGGATGTGCCGCTGCTGATGCGCGGGCCGGTGCGGGTGGGCAGCTATGCGCCGCCGGGCAATGCCAGGGTGGATACCGACACGATGGCCCGGCTGGTCGCGCTGCATCGCGCCGATCCGCTGCTGGGCGCGCCGTTCGTCGAGGGGCTGCGGGCGCGGGGTTTTTCCGCCGCCGTGCTCGCGGGCAGCGCGGCGCCGCCGGGGGACCGCAATGGCTTTGTGGCCTTGGCTTCGGCCGCCGGGCGGCTGATGGCGGCACCCCAGGGGCCGCGCGTGGCGGCGCTGGAGATTGGCGGCTGGGACACCCATGCCGGGCAGGCACCGCGGCTGGCCAATCTGCTGCGCGACCTCGATACCGGGTTGGACGGGCTGCGCCTGGGGCTGGGCGATGCCTGGGGCCGCACCGTCGTGCTGGTGGCCACCGAATTCGGCCGCACTGTGCGGGTGAACGGCACCGGCGGCACCGATCATGGCACGGCGGGGGTCGCCTTCATCCTGGGTGGCGCGGTGGCGGGCGGGCGGGTGCTGGCGAACTGGCCTGGGCTGGCCGACCTGTTCGAGAACCGTGACCTAGCACCCACGATGGATCTGCGCAGCCTGGCCAAGGGGCTGCTGCGTGATCATCTGAGGCTGCCGGCGGCGGCGCTGGCGGAGGCGTTTCCGGGGAGCGGTGATGCGGCGCCGCAGGCGGGGTTGGTCCGGGGGTAGTGGGGGTTTGGCTTTGCCGCCCGGCCGTTGCCGTGTCTGACACGATATCGGCTCGAACGGTCACCCCGCGGAAAACTTGCTGGTGAACGGCGTCCAACATCTTCGAAGGGTTGGAGTACGCCGCCACGGGCGGACCGGATGGGCGCGTCGACCTGACGCTGGTGGACGGGCTTGAGCGGAGAGGGGAGTCACGACGAAGCAGAGGTTGCGCAGTGGCGGTCTTAAGCGGCAGGTCGCTGCGGCGGTCATTGCGGGATGATCCCCGGCGGGCTTTGGGTTGCTGAAAGCTTCGGACTGATACCGGGGAAGCCGCGTGACGGCCGACGGGGCGATGGCTTTTCGCGCGCGTTTGGCGAGGTCCCCTGACGCTGGCCTGCCGCGCGAAATGATCGGCTTTGCCGCCAAGCGCGTGATGGCCCTAGACCATGCTGCGTTCACATGCGTTCACTGCGCATGGTCTAGCCGTTGCT
>CAYNBM010000017.1:52964-83290 GCA_964395305.1 uncultured Rubritepida sp. | reverse complement strand
GCGTGGTGAAGAACATCACCGATTACGGCGCCTTCGTGGACCTCGGCGGCGTCGATGGCCTGCTGCACGTGACCGATATCGCCTGGCGCCGGATCAACCACCCCAGCGAAGCACTCACCATCGGCATGCCGGTGAAGGTGCAGGTGGTGCGCTTCAACCAGGAAACCCAGCGCATCTCGCTGGGCATGAAGCAGCTGATGTCCGACCCATGGGATGGTGTCGCGATCAAGTACCCGGTCAGCGGCAAGTTCGCCGGCCGCGTGACCAACATCACCGACTACGGCGCCTTCGTGGAGCTGGAGCCGGGTGTCGAGGGTCTCGTGCACGTCAGCGAGATGTCCTGGACGAAGAAGAACGTCCATCCCGGCAAGATCGTCGCGACCTCCGAGCAGGTGGATGTGCTGATCCTGGATGTGGACGAGCCGAAGCGCCGCATCTCGCTCGGCCTGAAGCAGGCGCAGGGCAACCCCTGGGAAGTGTTCCAGGATGCCAACCCGCCCGGTTCGGTCATCGAGGGCGAGATCCGCAACATCACCGAGTTCGGGCTCTTCATCGGCATCGCGGCCGATGTGGATGGCATGGTCCACATGTCCGACATCAGCTGGGATGTGCAGGGCGAGCAGGCGATGGCGGCCTACCAGAAGGGCCAGATCGTCAAGGCCAAGGTGCTGGACGTCGACGTCGAGAAGGAGCGCATCTCGCTCGGCATCAAGCAGCTCGAGGCCGACCCGGCCGCCGAGGTGCTGGACCGTATCCGCAAGGGCGATATCGTGAGCTGCACCGTGACCAAGGTGGAAGCGAACGGCATCGAGGTGAAGGTCGAGGAGATCCTCACCGGCTTCATCCGCCGCGCCGAACTGGCCCGCGACCGCCAGGACCAGCGGCCGGAGAAGTATGCGGTCGGCGAGACCGTGGATGCCAAGATCGTGGCCGTGGACCGCGCGGCGCGCCGCCTGTCCCTGACCGTGAAGGGCAAGGAAGTGGAGGAAGAGCGCGAGGCGATGAAGGAGTTCGGCTCGGTCGACTCCGGCGCCTCGTTGGGCGACATCCTGGGCGCGGCTATCCGCCGGCAGCGGGAGATGGCTGGGAAGGAGTGATCCTTCGCCACGCCGATTGAGTGACATGGAACCCCGGGCGCGGAAGTGCCCGGGGTTTTTTGTTGGGTTCGCGGCGATGTCTTTTCGGGGCTGCGGTCATGGTATCATCCGGCCTGGCGATGAGGACGCGCTGGCGCATGCCGGCGGAGAGCTGGTGCGGGTGGCTGGCCAGCACGGACCTGCCGCAGCCATTCTCGCCCACCACCCCCAGCGCCGCGACCAACGCGAATGGCCAGGACCAGGCCAGGCGCATGATCGCCTCGCGCAAGGGCCCGCCAATCAGGCCGGCCAGAATACACGCCGGTCGCGATTACACCCTGATCTCGCCTTGCATCACCGGCACGCAAGCGCCGCCCACCGTTGTCATGATACCCCCGGCCGTGCGGTGCGCGGTCGTCCGCAATAGGCTCGGCCGGCCCATCTCCACCCCCTGGAGGATATCCCAGGCACCTTCCTCCCGCCCCGACAGATGCAACAGCAGCCCGGCCAGCGGCGTGGCGGCGCTGCCGGTCGCCGGGTCCTCCCAGGTGCCCGAAAGCGGGCCGAACATCCGGCTGCGGACATGCGGGCCGCCCATCCGGGCATAGAGGTAGAGCGAGAGCCGGACGGTGCCGACATGCGGAACCGATGCCGCCGCCTCGCGAAACGCCGCCAGCACGGGCTGGGCGCGCGAAAGCGCTTCCGGCGTGGTTTCCGCCAGCACGAACATGGTGCCGACGGAGGCCAGGCGCGGCTTATGGGCGCTGGTCAGGATATCGGCCTCGGCCAGGCCGGCGCAGGCCGCGATCATCGCCACCGGCAGTTCGGCGCCGAGCTGCAAGGGCTGCGGCGCCGCCACCCACGCCTCGGTCACCGCGCCGGCGGAATCGCGCGACAGCCGCACCTCGACCAGCCCGGCGATTTCCTCGAAGCGCAGCAGGTCATTCTCGGCCCGCGCCGCCAAGGCCCAGCCGGTGCCGACATTGGGGTGGCCGGCGAAGGGCATCTCCGCGGTGCGATGGAAGATGCGCACCCGCGCGGTGTTGCCGGGCTGCTCGGGCGGCAGGACGAAGGTCGTCTCGCTGAGGTTGAACTCGGCGGCGACGCTTTGCATCTCCGCGGCCGACATGCCCCGTGCGTCTGGGATGACCGCGAGCGGGTTGCCGGCGAAGCGGGTGGTGGTGAAGACGTCCAGCGTCAGGAATTGATAGGTGCGCATTCGGTGAGGCTAACCTGCCTTGCCCCTCCGTCAGCCATGCGAATGGCAGGAGACAGCCATGACCGCCCTGCTGCGCCGGTCGGCTCCAGCATCCTCAATGACCTGCGCCTGGCAGGGGCATCCGCGCGCACCATCCTGGTCGGCCGGGGCGCCGCCTTCTTCGGATACAGTCAGGTGGCGGCGGTCCGGTTCATCGCCCTGCCAAGCCCTTGAAGACGCTTGGCGCGGCGCGGCGGCAGCGTCTATGCATGCGGCCCAGGAGACCGCCCCATGCCGCACACGATCGTTCTGGTCGATGACGACCGCAACATCCTCACCAGCCTGTCGATGACGCTGGAGCAGGAGGGGTTTGCGGTGCGCACCTATACCGATGGCGAAAGCGCGTTGCAGGGGTTGCTGAACAAGCCTGCTGACCTGGCCGTGCTCGACATCAAGATGCCCAGGATGGATGGGATGGAGCTGCTGCAAAGGCTGCGCACCCGCACCGCCATGCCGGTGATCTTCCTCACCTCCAAGGATGAGGAGGTGGATGAGCTGATGGGCCTGCGCCTGGGCGCCGATGACTACATCACCAAGCCCTTCAGCCAGCGCCTGGTGCTGGAGCGCATCCGCGCCCTGCTGCGCCGCAACGACACCAACCGCGCGGAGGCCGCGGGCCAGCCGGCCGGCGGCGTGATCACCCGCGGCGACCTGACCCTGGACGAGACCAAACACGCCTGCCTGTGGAAGGGCAAGCAGATCCAGCTGACGGTCACCGAGTTCCTGCTGGTCAAGGCGCTCGCGTTGCGCCCGGGGATGGTGAAGAACCGCGACCAGCTGATCGACGCCGCCTATGGCGAGAATATTTATGTGGATGACCGGACCATCGACAGCCATGTGAAGCGGGTGCGGAAGAAGTTCCGTGATGTGGATGATGATTTTCAGCAGATCGAAACGCTCTACGGGATTGGTTATCGCTACAAGGAGGCGTGAGGATTCCGCGGTAGGCGGGATTGACGGCCGGGTGCCAGTTCGGGTTTGGATGCGGTTAATTCTCAAAACAATCTTCATTCCCGGCAGACAAGGTTCATCATGGCGCTCGCCTTCATCTTCCCCGGTCAGGGCAGCCAATCACCCGGCATGGGCCGGGACCTGGCCGCCGCCTTCCCCATCGCCCGCCACACCTTCCAGGAGGTGGATGACGCGCTGGAGCAAAAGCTCTCCCGCATCATTTTCGAAGGACCGCCGGACGAGCTGACGCTGACCGCCAATACCCAGCCGGCATTGATGGCCGTCTCGATGGCCGTGGTGCGGGTGCTGGAGCGCGAGGGCGGGTTTCGCCTCGCCGACAAGGTGGCCCTGGTGGCCGGCCACTCCCTGGGCGAATACAGCGCACTGACCGCGGCCGGCGCCCTGCCGGTGGCGGTAACGGCGCGGCTGCTGCGGCGGCGCGGCGAGGCGATGCAGCAGGCCGTGGCCCCCGAACTCGGCGCCATGGCGGCCCTGCTGGGTGCCGAGGCCGAACTTGCCATCCAAATCTGCGCCGAGGCTGCTGATGGCGAGGTGGTGGAGCTGGCGAACGACAATGGCGGCGGCCAGTCGGTGATTTCCGGCCACCGCACCGCCGTGCTGCGCGCCATCGAACTGGCAAAAACCCATGGCGTGAAGCGCGGCATGCTGCTGCCGGTCTCCGCCCCCTTCCATTCCAGCCTGATGGGCCCGGCGGCCGAGGCGATGGCCGAGGCGCTGGCGGCCATCGACATGGCCGAACCCTCGCCGCCATTGGTGGCCAATGTGACCGCGGCGAAGGTGAGCGACCCCGCCGCGATCATCGACCTGCTGGTGCGGCAGGTCACCGGCACCGTGCGCTGGCGCGAATGCGTGGCGGCGATGGTGGCCATGGGCTGCGACCGCTTCGTTGAGGTCGGCGCGGGAAAAGTGCTGACCGGGCTGATGAAGCGCAACGCGCCGGATGCGACGGCGAGCGCCATTGGCACGCCGGCGGATATCGAGGCCTTCCTGGCTTCGGTTTAAGGGAGAGAGACATGTTCAGGCTGGATGGCAAGATCGCGCTGGTGACCGGCGCCTCCTCGGGCATTGGCGTGGCCATTGCGCAGGCGCTGCATGGTCAGGGCGCGCATGTCGTGCTCAGCGGCCGGCGCGAGGCGGAGCTCTCGGCCCTGGCGGCTGAGCTGGGCGAGCGCGCCCGGGTGGCGGTGGCCGACCTGGCCGAGCCCCAGGCCGCGGCCGCCTTGGTCGAGGGCGTCGAGGCCACCGAAGGCCGGCTCGACATCCTGGTGAACAATGCCGGATTTACGCGCGACCGTCTGGCGTTGCGAATGGAGCCTGAAGACTGGAACGCCGTGCTGGAGGTGGATTTGAACGCGCCCTTCCAGTTGGCGCGGGCGGCGCTGCGCGGCATGCTCAAGCGCCGGTCGGGGCGGATCATCTCCATCGCCTCGATCGTGGGCGTCACCGGCAATGCGGGGCAGACGAATTATTCCGCCGCCAAGGCCGGGCTGATCGGCATGTCGAAGTCGCTGGCGCAGGAGGTGGCGTCGCGCAATGTCACGGTGAATGTGGTGGCACCCGGCTTCATCGACACGCCGATGACCCAGAAGCTGAGCCCCGCGCAGCGCGAGGGGCTGACCAGCAGGATCCCGCTCGGCCGCATGGGCGTTTCGGCCGATGTGGCGGCGGCGGTGACCTATCTCGCGGCGGATGAGGCGGGCTGGGTCACCGGCGCCACCATGCATGTGAATGGCGGGATGGCGATGCTGTGATGAGGTAAATTGTCTTTATGCTGCCCCGCTTGCCTGCGATGCGGGGACATCATCTCGGTGAAATGCGCCAAGCCCTCATCCGGGCTTGGGTATTTTGTCTGCGTTCATGCGTTTGGCGAATACATTTCCGCCAGCCGCCGGATATTCAGCCCTCGGCCGGGCCGCGGCCGCCCTGGATCATCGCCAGGAATTCGCGCCGCGTGGAGGGGTCGTCGCGGAAGGCGCCGAGCATTCGGCTGGTGACCATGGAGACCCCGGTCTTGTGCACCCCTCGGGTGGTCATGCACTGGTGCACCGCCTCGACCACCACGGCCACGCCCTTGGGCTGGAGCACCTCCTGGATCGTATTGGCGACCTGGGCGGTGAATTTTTCCTGGATTTGCAACCGCTTGCCGAAGGCGTCGACGACGCGGGCCAGCTTGCTGATGCCCACCACCCGGCCGGCCGGCAGATAGGCGACATGCACCCGGCCGATGATCGGCGCCATGTGATGCTCGCACACGCTCTCGAGCCGGATGTCGCGCAGGACAACCATCTCGTCATAGCCCTCGACCTCCTCGAAGGAGCGGGCGAGGAGTTCGGTCGGGTCTTCCTCATAGCCGCAGAACCATTCGCGATAGGCCTTGGCCACGCGCTTGGGTGTGTCGAGAAGGCCCTCGCGGCTGGGGTCGTCACCGGCCCAGAGCAGCAGGGTCCGAATGGCGTCCTCCGCCTCCGCCTGGGAGGGACGCGCTGGGGCGTCGGCGGGGTCGCGTTGCACGGGGGTGATGTTGTTCATCTTGAAGTGGTGTTCCTGGCTGCCGCGCCGGGGCGGCGAGGCGCCGCGCCCGTATCGGCTGGAGCCACCGAATTGGTGCCGGATCGTCACGGCGCAAGCGCCGCCGTGACAGATTCGCGGCGGCGGCGTCAGTCGCGCGCCGCGGCACCCAGCTCGGCGGCCAGCTCAGCCTCAAGCGAGGGCTCTTCCTCGCGGATCGGCTCCTCGCCACGCGCCTGGCGGGCGGCCTCCTCGACCGAGCGGGCGACGTTGACGATCACCGGGATCACCACCTCTGGGTGAAGCTCGACGCGGATGGACTTCAGGCCCAGCGTCTTGATCGGCTCCTCCAGCAGGACCTGCGAACGGCTGACGGTCAGGCCGCCCTCCTTGCAGGCATCGGCAATGTCGCGGCCGGAGACGGAGCCGTAGAGGCTGCCGCTCTCACCCGCCTGGCGGATGATGACGACGGCCATGTTCTCGACGCGCTCGGCCACCCGCTCGGCCTCCTCGCGGCGCTTCAGGTTCTGCGCTTCCAGCTGCGCGCGCTCCTGCTCGAATTTTTCCATGTTGGCCTTGTTGGCGCGAATGGCCTTGCCGAGCGGCAGCAGGAAGTTGCGCGCATAGCCGGGCTTGACCGTCACCCGGTCACCCATCTGGCCCAGCTTGTCCACGCGTTGCATGAGAATGAGGTCGATCATCGCAGTAGCTCCTAGGTGTGCGGCGGCGGCGGGGGCGTTCCCAGCCCGGGGCGCCGCGCCCATTGTTCGTAAAGGCCCATGCCGACCATGGCGGGCGCCACGATCTGCAGGAAGATCAGCATCAGGGTGTAGAAGCCGGCCAGGATCCAGACACGGCCCCTGGCGCCACGCACCCGTTTGTGGACGCTGCCGATGCCCATCAGGAAGAAGGGCAGCATCAGCAGCAGCAGGATGGAAAGCGTGACGGCATCGCCACCGACCGCGAAGGCCGCGCCGGCGAGCAGCACGAGCACCAGATACCAGCCGGGCATCCGGGCATCGGCCAGGTCGGGTGCGCTGGCCATGTTCAGCCCCTGGCGGCGCAAAAATCCCTGCGCCAGGGCGGCATTGCCGATGGCGGTGACGGCAAGCCAGAAGCCCACCGCCGCCGCCTTCACCCGCACCACGGCCTCGATCATGCCATCCGGCAGCATGAGGCCCATGCGACGGGTGGCGTGCTCGACGGCGCCGCGCAGCACCGCCTCCAGCCCGCCCTCATTGGCGAAATAAAGGCTGAGGGCGAGCAGGATCGCGACGGGGTAAAGGCCCAGGGCGGCGACAGGGGCCGAGACATTGGGCACCGTCGGCCGCAGGAACAGCGCCACCAGCAGCCATGCCGGCACAGCGAAGAGCAGTGCGTAGAACACCATCCCCAGCATGGAGGAGGAGAGACCCACCACCGCCGCACCCAGCAGACCGGCCAGTGCGGCTCCCGCCGGGCCGAAAGCCAGCCCGACCGAGAACAGCGGTGCCGGCGACAGCCAGAGCAGCGCACCACCCAGCGGCAGGCCGCGCAGCGCCCACAGCATCAGCAATGCCGAGATCAACCCCGCGGCGGAAGCCGCCAGGATTCCTGGATTGTTGAAGCCCTGCATGGGATGTGCCTGCCCGCCCTGGTCCTAGTCGTTGATGACGTAGGGCAGCAGGGCGAGGAAGCGGGCGCGCTTGATCGCCACCGCCAGCTCACGCTGCTTCTTGCCCGACACCGCGGTGATGCGGCTGGGCACGATCTTGCCGCGCTCGCTCAGGAAGCGGCTGAGCAGGCGCACATCCTTGTAGTCGATCTTCGGCGCGCCCGGGCCCGAGAAGGGGCAGGACTTCTTGCGGCGATAGAAGGGGCGGCGGGCGCCAACGGCCGGGCGGCGCCCGGCAATGCCCATTTCAGGAGTGTCGCTCATCGGTCGTCGTCCATTCCACCCATCATGTCCATGTCATCGCGGGGACGGGCGCGGAATTCCTCGCGCTCATCGCCACGCTCGCGGCCGCGGCCGGAGCCGAAGCGGCCGGCCGGCTTGGGCCCGCGGAAGCCGCGCTCGCGGTCGCGATCATCGCCGCGCTTGGCGAGGATGGCCGAGGGCTCTTCCGGGTTCAGTTCCTCGATGCGCGTCGTCATCTCGCGCAGCACGTCCTCGTTCAGGCCGAGCTGGCGTTCCATCTCGTGGATCGCGGGTGCGGGGGCATCGATGCCGAGCAGCATGTAATGGCCCTTGCGGTTCTTCTTCACCTTGTAGGCGAGACCGCGCAGACCCCAGTATTCGCGCTTCTTCACCTCACCGCCCATATCGGCGATGATCGTGGTGAGGCTGTCAGCGATGAGGTCGACCTGCTGTTGCGACACGTCGTTGCGTGCAATGAACACGCATTCGTAGAGCGGCATGTGTGCTCCCTTTGGGTTGGTTCAGCCCGTGCGCCCGGAATGGGCGCGAGAATGGGCATAGCCGGCGCATGCCATGCGCCGGCAGGGAAGCGGCGCGTAGACAACCTTTGTGGCGCTGAGTCAAGGCAGGGTGGTGAGGCCTTCGGCGATGGCGGCGCGGGCAAGGGCGGCGTCGAGCGTGGCCAGGGGCAGGCGGCGGCGGAGGGCGAGTTCGATATAGCACGCGTCATAGACCGTCAGCCGGTGCTGGCCGGCCAAACGGTTAATGCCACCCCAGGCGTGCAGTCTGGTCTCGGCATCATGCTCAAGATCGAGTTGCTCGAATGCCTGCAGCAAGTGGTCCCGTTCCTCGGAGGCGATGCGCCCGCGACGCACCCCCATCAGCAGGGCGTTCGCCACCTCCAAGGGCCAGATGGATGGGACGACCGCGTTGGACGTGGCCACACGCGTTCGAAGTGCGTCCAAGACAGGGGTCCGCTCGTCGCGAAAGCACCAGGCGATGGCGACCGAACCATCGAGTACGAGCGTCAACGCCGCCCTTCTTCGATCAACTGCTTGCCGGTCAGGCCCTCACCCAATGTCAGGCCCTCGCTGAGCTCGCGCAGCCGCTCCGCCGCCGCGATGGCGCGCGAGCGGTCGGGCTTGAAATCCGGGCTGACCAGCTTGGCCACCGGCTTGCCGTGGCGGGTGATCAGCACCTCCTCACCGCGCGCGACCATGTCGAGCAGCGCGGAAAGCTGGTTTTTCGCGTCGAAGGCACCGATGGTTTGCATGACAGGTCTCGTTTCAGCTAGCTGACCTAGCTTAAACTCCACGGCCAGGCCCCGCAATTCTTTTCAACCCGCAGCCTCCGCCTCCTCTCTCAACATCTCCAGCCGCAACCAATCCTCCTCCGCCGCCGCCAGCGCCGCCTCCTTCTCCACCAGCAGCGCGCTGCGCTTGTTGAAACCGGCGGGGTCGCGGGCAAACAGCCCGGGGTCGGCCAGCCAGTTGCGCAGCACGTCGATCTCGGCGGCCAGCTTCTCCATCACCCCCGGCAGGGTTTTGAGGGCATGGCTGTCCTTGAAGGTCAGGCGTTTTTTCTCCAGCACCGGCGCCACGGCACGGCCGGCGCGGGCGGTGGGCGCGCCTTCGGCCTCCGTCTTGGCCTGCACGCCATAGCCGCGCTGGTTCACCATGTCGGTGTAACCACCGGCGTATTCCTGCCAGCGGCCCTGGCCCTCATGGGCGATCACGCTGGTCGCCACACGGTCGAGAAAATCGCGGTCGTGGCTCACCACGATCACGGTGCCGGGGTGTTCGGCCAGCAATTCCTGCAGCAGGTCGAGGGTTTCGAGGTCGAGGTCATTGGTCGGCTCGTCCAGCACCAGCAAATTGGCGGGCTGGGCGAGCGCACGGGCCAGCAGCAGCCGGCCACGCTCGCCACCCGAGAGCAGCTTCACCGGCGTTCGTGCCTGCTCGGGCAGAAAGAGGAACTCCTTCATATAGCCGACGACATGGCGGCGCTGGCCATTCACCTCGACCTGGTCGCCCTGCCCGCCCGTCAACACTTCGGTCAGCGTGCGGTCGGCGTCGAGCTCGGCGCGGCGCTGGTCGAGCATCACCATGGTCAGCTCGGTGCCGCGGCGAACCTCGCCGGCATCGGGGGCCAATTCGCCCGTCAGCATTTTCAGCAGTGTCGACTTGCCGGCACCATTGGGGCCGACGATGCCGACACGATCACCGCGCATGATGCGGGTGGAGAAATCCACCACCACCGGCACATCGAAACTCTTCTCGATGTTCTTCGCCTCGATCACCAGGTTGCCGCTGGTCTCGGCATTGCTGGCGGAAAGCCTGGCGGCACCCTGGGGGCCCATCCGCTCGCGGTGCTTCTGGCGCAGGCTGTGCAGGTTGCCCAGGCGCTTGACGTTGCGCTTGCGCCGGGCCGTCACGCCATAGCGCAGCCAGTGCTCCTCACGCACGATCTGCCGGGCGAGCTTGTGGGCGTCGCGCTCCTCCTCCTCCAGCACGGTGTCGCGCCATTCCTCGAATTTTTCGAAGCTCTGTTCCAGACGGCGGGTGGTGCCGCGGTCGAGCCAGACCATGGCCTTGGAGAGGCGTTCGAGAAACCGCCGGTCATGGCTGATCAGTACCAGCGCGCCGCGAAAAGCCTTGAGCTCACGCTCCAGCCACTCGATGGCCGGCAGGTCCATATGGTTGGTCGGCTCGTCCAGCAGCAGGATGTCGGGCTGCGGGGCCAGCGCATGCGCCAGCGCCGCCCGCCGGGCCTCGCCGCCCGAGAGATGCGCGGGGTCCTCATCGCCCGAGAGACCGAGATCCCCCAGCAATTGCCGGGCGCGATAGGGCTCGTCGGCCGGCCCCAGGCCGGACATCACGAAGTCTTCAACAGTGGCGAAGGCGGAGAGGTCGGGCTCCTGCGCCAGATAGCGCATGGTGGCGCCGGGTTGCAGGAAGCGGGTGCCGCCATCGGCCTGGGTCAGGCCGGCGGCGATCCGCAGAAGTGATGATTTGCCTGAGCCGTTGCGACCCACCAGCGCCAGCCGCTCACCCGGGGAAACGCTGAGCGTCGCCCCCCGCAGCAGTGGAATGGTGCCGAAGCTGGCCTTGATGTCAGTGAGCAGGAGAAGCGGAGGTGCGGCCATGCGCGGGCTTTGGGGCGGCTTCGGCCGCACGTCAACGCTTCCATTTCACAGCCCGGCATGTGTAACATTGGATTAACTTCAGGACATGAAATATGGAGTTCGGGCTTTTCGACCACATGGACCGCGGTTCGGCCTCCCTGGCAGAGGATTACGAACACCGGCTGCTGCTGGCCGAAGCCGGGGAGGCGCTGGGATTCACCCGCTTCCACATCACGGAACACCACGGCACGCCGCTCAGCGTGGCGCCCTCCCCGGGGCTGTTCCTCTCCGCCATGGCACAGCGCACGCGAAAGCTGCGCTTCGGACCGCTGGTCTATACCCTGCCGCTCTACAACCCGCTGCGGCTGGCCGAGGAGATCGCCATGCTCGACCAGATGTCGGGCGGGCGGCTGGAGCTGGGGGTGGGCCGCGGCGTCTCCCCGCATGAGGTGGCCTTCCATGGCCTCGACCCCGCCGAGACGCAGCCGCGCTATGAGGAGGCGCTGCGGCTGATCCTGCTCATCCTGCGCAGCGCGGGCGAGGAGATCAGTTTCGACGGCCGCTTCTACAGCGCCCATGGCGTGCCCATCATTCTGGGCCCGGTGCAACAGCCACATCCGCCGCTGTGGTACGGCGTGGCCAAGCCGGATTCAGTGCCCTGGCTGGCGGTGAACCAGTTCAATATCGTCAGCAGCAATGGCCCGGCGGCGATGCGGCAGATCACCGACAGCTACCGTGCCCATTGGGCCAGCGATGCCCCCCTGCCGCGCATGGGCATGAACCGCCACAGCGTGGTGGCCGAGACGGATGCCGAGGCGATGGCGATCGCGCGTCGTGCCTATGCTGCGTGGCACCGCAGCTTCGCCTTCATCTGGAACCGCAAGGGCGGCATGCCACACACCATGATGTTTCCCGATGACTTCGACAGCCTTCTCGCCCAGGGCAAGGCATTCTGCGGCAGCCCAGCCACGGTGCGCGGGCAGGTGGCGGCGCAAATCGCCGAGAGCGGCTGCAACTACGTGCTCGCGCGCTTCGCCTTCGGCGATATGCGGCGGGAGGAATCACTGGCCTCGCAGCGCCTCTTCGGGCGCGAGGTGATGGCCGAATTCGCCGATCTGCCGCTCTCGGCATAGACAGTGGCCGCGGCGCTGATAGCCTCCGGCCTTTCCGAGGAAGGGCAGGGTTATGGATTTTTCCGGCAAGAGAGTGGTTGTGGCGGGCGGCAGTCGCGGCATCGGGCGCAGCTGCGCGCTGGCCTTCGCGCAGGCGGGAGCACGGGTTTCGATCTGCGCCCGCAGCGAGGGGCCGCTGCGCGAAACCGAGGCTGAACTCGGCGCCGGCGCCCATGCCGCGATCTGCGACCTGGGCAATGGCCCCGCCGTGCTGGGTTATGTGGCCGAGGCGGCCGCCGCGCTGGGCGGCATCGACATCCTGGTGAACAACGCCTCCGGCTTCGGCGCGCTGGACACCGAGGAGGGTTGGGAGGCCAGCCTGAACGTGGATGTGCTGGCCACCACCCGCGCCAGCCGGGCCGCGGTGCCGCACATGAACGCGGGTGGCGCGATCATCAATGTCAGCTCCATCTCCGGCTTTCGCCCGAGCCTGCGCACGCCTGCATACGCGGCCGTGAAGGCCCTGCTGATCAACTTCACCCAGAGCCAGGCGGCGATGCTGGCGCCCAAGGGCATCCGGGTGAATGGCGTGGCGCCGGGCAGCATCGAATTCCCGGGCGGCTCGTGGGAGGCGCGGAAAAACTCCGACCCCGCGCTCTACAACCGCATCCTGGGCAGCATCCCCTTCGGCCGCCTCGGCACGCCGGAGGAGGTGGCGAATGTGGTGCTCTTCCTGGCCAGCCCGCTGGCGGGGTGGGTGACCGGGCACACCATCGTGGTGGATGGCGGGCAGCTGCTCAGCTGAGTTTTGCCCAAAGCGGATCCTTCAGCTTTCCGAGGAAGGCGGCGTGTGCCGCCTCCGCCTCGGGGGGCACGATGATCGGCCGGAGGGTGCGGGCGCGCCGCTCCTCGGTGACCAGCACCGGGCCGGTGGAGTTGCTGGCGAGCGTGAGGCCGGGCTGCCGCCCGCCGCGCAGCTCCAGATAGACTTTCGCGAGCAGCTTCACATCCAGCAGCGCATTGTGGGTGGTGCGCTCGCTGAGGTCGATATCGAAGCGGCGGCACAGCGCATCCAGGCTGTTGGGCATGCCGGGGAAGCGTTTTTTCGCCAGCGCCAGCGTGTCCACCATGCGCGACGCAGGCAATGCCGGTCGGCCGATGCGCTTCAGCTCGGCATCGAGATGCATGAAATCGAAGGGGGCGTTGTGCGCGATGATCGGCGCATCGGCCATGAATTCCAGCCAGGCATCGACCTGCTGGGCGAAGAGCGGCGCATTCTCCACATCCCGGCTGGTCATGCCGTGGATACGGCTGGCATCGGCGGGGATGTCGCGCTGGGGGTTCAGCAGGGTGTGAAAGCTCCTGCCGGTGGGCAGCAGGTTCACCAGCTCGATGGCGGCGATTTCGATGATCCGGTGGCCCTCGGAGGCCTCGATGCCGGTGGTCTCGGTGTCCAGCACGATTTCGCGGCTCATGCGCGGCACTCCCTGATGATCCGGCGAATCGCCCGGTCGGCATGATGGCGCGAGAGGCCGGTCCGCACCACCACATCGGCCCGGCGGCGCTTTTCGGTATCGGGCATCTGGCGGGCGAGGATGGCGGTGAGGCGCTCTGGCGTCATGCCCGGCCGTCGCAGCACCCGGGCGCGCTGCACGGCGGCCGGGGCTGACACCACGATGACGAGGTCGAATTCCCGCCCGCCGCGCGTCTCGAAGAGCAGCGGAATGTCGAAGACCACCATGCGCTGGCCATCACGCCGGGCGCGGGCGACGAAACGCCGCTGCATGTCGCGCACCAGGGGGTGGATGATGCGCTCCAGCGCCCGCAATGCCTCGGGCTTGCCCAGGACGGCCTGACGCAGGGCCTCACGGCTGACGGCGCCCTGCACGACGCTGCCCGGGAAGGCAGCGCCGATGGGTGCCACCGCGCGGCCGCCACGCGCCTGGAGCTCATGCACCGCCGCATCGGCGTCGAAGACCCGCACGCGTGCGCGCCGAAACCCGCGCGTGGCGGTGGATTTGCCCATGCCGATGCCGCCGGTCAGGCCGATGCGCTTCATCGCGGGGGGATATCCCCTGCCACCGCGTCGTGCAGCGCCTGGTCCACCACCGGATCGACGCCGAACCAGAGCGAAAAACCCGGCCGTGCCTGGTGCAGCAACATGCCCAGGCCCGGCACGGCGGCCAGGCCCCGGGCGCGGGCGGCACGCAGCAGCGGCGTCTCCAGCGGCACATAGACGGCATCGGCCACCACGGCGTGGGGCGGCAGGGGGGAGAGGTCGATCTCCAGCGGCGGCTGGCCCGCCATGCCCAGGCTGGTGGTGTTGACAAGCAGGGCGGCGGTGGCGAGCGGGGCTGCCGCGGAGGCGCGGATATTGCCGCCGATGGCGCGGGCCAGTTCCTCCGCCCGTTCGGGGGTGCGGTTCACCACCGCCACCTCCGGCACACCGGCATCGAGCAGTGCGGCGACGATGGCGCGGGCCGCCCCACCCGCGCCCAGCAGCACGGCGGGGCCGCGTTCCGGCCGCCATGCGGGGGCGGCGGCGCGCAGGCTTTCCAGGAAGCCGAAGCCGTCGGTGTTGCTGCCGAGGATGCGGCCGTCACGAAACACCAGCGTGTTCACGGCACCGGCGCGCAACGCGGAGGCATCGCGCTCATCGCATAGCGCGAAGGCGGCCTCCTTGTGCGGTATCGTGACGTTGGCGCCGGCGAAGCCCGCGGCCATCACGCCGCGCAGCGCGGCCTCGAAGTTTTCCGGGGGCACAGGCAGCGGCACATAGGCGCCATCGATGCCATGGCGCTCCAGCCAGTGGTTGTGCAGTTGCGGGCTGCGCGAATGGCCGGCGGGCCAGCCGAAGACGCCCGCGATTCTGGCCTTGCCTGTCGTTATCCGTCCCATTCCCGCAACTCACCGTGGGAAACGCTCGCGGTCAATCTTTCCCTCTGCCAACAGCAATCGTTTCGTGCTCTCATCATCCGGCGCAGAAGCGCCGAAGTAATAACATAACATGCGGAGAGAAATGTCATGAAATTGTTCTCGCGGCGCGGCATGCTGGCCGCCGCCTGTCTGGGCTGCGGCGGCGCCCATCTCGGCTTCCAGGCCACCCCGGTGCAGGCGCAAACCCCTGGCTGGGCGCCGCCGGCCGAGGCGCAGCGCTGCCCCAGCCGCTGGGGTGCGGCGGACCGTCGCGGCTCGATGAACCTGATGACGCAGGAGCGCGCGCGGCGCGCCGCCAGCCTGATCCGCACCGGCGGCATGGTCGAGTTGGGCCACGTGCTGTCCATGCAGATGCCGTTCTTCGGCACAAGGCGCTTCGACATCCACCAGAAGCCGATGTTCATGAACCCGGAGAGCAACCGCCGCGGCTCGAACGAGGAAGTGGTGGTGGGCGAGATTGGCCAGGTCGGCACCCAGCTCGACATGTTCCCGCACCAGACCATCGGCAGCCAGACCTACAACTGCGTCGAGATCCCCTCCATCGCCGGCCGCAACGGCTTCTCGGCCATGGGCGTGGACACGGTGGGCACCATCTTCACCCGCGCGGTGATGCTGGATATCGCACGGCTGCGCGGCGTGCCTGTGCTGCCGATCAATCATGAGATCACGGTGGCCGAGATCGAACAGGCGCAGCAGGTGCAGAACACCCGCATTGAGGAAGGCGACGCGGTGATCTTCCACACCGGCTGGGGCACGCTGTGGGGCCGCGACAATGCCCGCTACGTCTCAGGCTGCCCGGGCATCGGCGTGGCGGCGGCGGAGCATGTGCTGGCGAAGAACGTCATGCTGATGGGCGCCGACAACTGGCCGGTCGAGGTCGCACCCAGCCGCACCATGCCCGGCGCCTCGCTGCCGGTGCACCAGATCGCGCTGGTGGTGAATGGCGTGCATCTGCTGGAGAACATGAAGCTGGACGAGCTGGCCTCACGCGGGGTGCATGAGTTCGCCATTGCCGTGCAGCCCCTGAAGATCCGCGGCGGCAGCGGCAGCACCGTGGCACCGACCGCGCTGTTCTGAACCCGAGGCGCGACAATGACCTGACCGGCGGCGCCGGTCAGGTATAGTCTTCGACCGGCACGCCGGGGCGCGGCGGGAGGCGACACAGCAGAGCCGCCAGCGGCAGCAGCCAGATGATCCTGGCCTGATAGCGGTGGTGCGGCATCGACAGCGCGCCGGTCGCCACCGCATTGGCGGAAAGGCCGACCAGAACGCAGAGCACGAAGGCAAGCCTGGGCATGTCGCCCGCCTTGTGCGCACGCCACCAGGCCAGCAGCGCGCAGAGCGCCGCGATGATCAGAACCGGCGGATGCACCCAGGTGAATAGGCTGGCCAGAGCCTGCAACGCCCCCCGTGACTGGCGGCTCCCCTCAAAGGCGGCCTGCTCCCAGCCGGGGAAACCACCCTCCGCCAGCCGCAGTCCCACCGACGCGGCGAGGTGATCGGGGCCCAGCACATCGCCGACCTCGGCGCGGAACAGCTGCGTCACCGCGTTGCGGAAGGCGATCACCGCCACCTCCCCCGGATATTGCCGGATGGTCAGGCCGACGATCAGCGCGGCCTCCGGAGCGAGGGATATCGGGCCGCCGGGCCGCGCGCCATCCAGCCGCTCCGACCAGACCGGCCCGTCAGCGTTCCACAGAAACACGTCCGAATTGGTGGGCAGCCGGCCGGCCCAGCGGCAGAGGTGCCAGCCAGCGCCTGGACAGGCCGCCTCGATCACCCGCGCCGCCGGCCCATCCGCCACCAGGCGGGCCAGCGCGAAGACGCTGCCATAGGGCGAGACGGCCAGCCTGCCATGCCCCACCCAATTGGTACCGACCAGCACCGCCAGCGCCAGGCCCAGTGGCAAGGCGCAGCGCAGCATCGGCACCAGCCGGCGCGTGACCAGCAGCACCAGCGCGATCAGCGCGGCGGCGAGCGGGAGATGCGACAGATGCGCCGCCGCGCAAAGCGCCGCCAGCAGCGTGATCCAGACCGTCTCGGGCCATGACAGCCGAGAAAAACCAAGGAGATAGAGACAGAGCACCAGCGCCGGCGCGAGGATGTCGGGCATCAGCAAGGTGGCGAACCAGGGCAGGCCGGTCAACGCCGCCAGCCCGGCGCAGAGCCAGATATGCTCCCCCGGCCTGGCCCGCCCCAGCACCGCGCGCTGGGTGAGCCAGAGCAGATGCGACAAGCCCAGCAGCACCGCGATCATGGGAAACCAAAGGCTGACCCGCCAATGAAAGAGGTGCAGGAAAGGGCCGTAGACATAGGGCTTGTCCCACACCATCGCCGGCAGCAGGGTCTGTGCCAGGAAGGCGCCGGTGTCGCTGAACAGGATGGGGTAGCCATTGAGCAGGGCAGGCCAGGCCAGAAGCGCGGCGCCGGCCAGCCAGGCGATCACCACCGGCTGGTCGCCGCCTCGTCCTCGGCGCGGGCCTCGACCCAGCGCGTGGTGCCGTCAGCCAATTCCTCGTGCTTCCAGAATGGCGCCCGGGTCTTGAGCCAGTCGATCAGGAAGGCGCAGGATTCGAGCGCCGCGCTGCGATGGGCGCTGGCCGTCAGCACCAGCACGATGGGCGCGCCGGGCACCATGCGGCCGATGCGATGGATGATGGTGCAGCCGGTCAGCGGCCAGCGGCGCTCGGCCTCGGCGGCGATGCCGGCCAGCGCCTTCTCGGTCATGCCGGGGTAATGCTCCAGCACCATGGCCGCGATGCCATCATCGGCGCGGCAGATGCCCACGAAACTGGCCATGCCGCCGACATCGTCGCGGCCGAGCGCCAGCGCGGCGCTCTCGGCGCCCAGGTCGAACGGCGCTTCCTGCACGCTGATGCGCGCCATGCTCAGCCCCCGGTGACGGGTGGGAAGAAGGCGATCTCGTCATTCGCCGCCACCAGCGAATCCGGGCCGGCGAATTCCTGATTCACCGCGGCGCGGATCTGCTTGGGCTGGGCGAAGGCCTCGGCATGGCCGGGGCTTCGCGCGGACAGCCAATCCACCAGCCCAGCCACGTCACGCACTTCGGCCGGTGGCGAGACGGCCTCCTCGGCGATCCCCACCTTCTGCCGCACCCAGGCGAAGTAGAGGATTTTCATCGCTCAGGGCCGGGGAAGAATCTGCTGCGCCGGACGGCCCGGCTCCTGCAGGATCTGCGGACCGCCAGGCGCGCCCAGCAGCACGCCGGACTGGCCGGAGGGGCCGATAGTGGTCGCCGTATTGCCGCTGCGCCCGGTCACGACACGATTGGCGCCGCCGGCATTCACCGTGCTTCCGGGCAGGGCCGTCTGCGGCAGAGGCGCGGCCGGTGCGGGCTCAAAACCGCGGGGCGGGACGTAGCCCGGCGGCGGCTCGAAGGCGGCGGCGCTTCCGCGCGAAGGCCCCCTGGCGGGCGTTTCGGAACGCTGGGGCAGGGGTGAATTGGCCTCGCTGCCCGGCCGGTAGCCCGGAATGCCGCGCAGCGCCTCGTCAGGATTGGCGAGGGTCGCGCGCGGGCCTTCCTCGGGCGGCCAGACATTGCCTTCCTCGGTGCGAAGCTGCTCCATCCCCGCCGAGCCGCCACCGGCACGAACGCGCTGAACGGTCACGCTGTTCGGCAGCGGGTCGATTGGTGATACGCCGATTGCCGAGCCGAAGCTGACGCCGCCCACACTCGCAAAGCCACGCGTGATGACGCCGTCGACCCGCGCGCAGGCGCTGAGGCCAAAAGCCGCGACCAAGGTCAGTACTCGCATAACTCGCGTCATTCGATGCCCCGCAATTCGTGCTGCCCCGCAACATGCGCTGCCCGCACCGCCGCCTCAAGGGCGCGATTACGATTGTGCCTTATCACCTGCGGCGTATTTCAGGCCAGCCACCCAATAGTCCCAGCCGGTGATGAGGGTGAGTGCCGCCGCCGTCCAGAGCATCACCTCGCCGATCGCCGCGACGGGCAGGAAGCCCAGTCCGATCACCCGCGCGCCGGTATCGCCGGCCAGCAGCGTGCCCAGCGCCCCCATTTGGAAGCCGGTCTTCCATTTCGCCAGGCGAGTGACCGGCATGCCCACCCGCAATGTCGCGAGATATTCACGCAGGCCCGAGACGAGGATCTCGCGCAGCATGATGATGATGGCCGGCAGCAGCGCCCTGTCGTCCAGCCGGTCGAAGCCGACCAACAACATCAGCGCGGCGGCGACCAGCAGCTTGTCGGCGATGGGGTCCAGCATCACGCCGAAGCCTGAGGTGATGCCCCGCTGGCGGGCGATCTTGCCGTCGAAATAATCGGTGATCGCGGCGAGGCCGAAAACCAGGCAGGCCAGGATGTCCCCCTCCGGGCTGCGCAGCATCACCAGGGCCACCAGCAGCGGGATGGCAGCGATGCGGCTCATCGTCAGGAGGTTGGGGAGATCTGTCGGCACATCGCTGCTTTAACCCATGATCCGCCGCGGCGAAATCACCGCTGCGCCAAAACATGCAGTCGCGGTCGCCGGTCACGCCCTCAGGCCGGGTGAAAATGCTCATGGATACGCCGGGCAAGCCCCGGTCCGATGCCCGGGCAATTGGCCAGATCGTCCAGCCCGGCCTGCCGCACCCCGCGCGAGGAGCCAAAATGATTCAGCAGCCGCCGCTTCACCGCGGCGCCCACGCCGGGCACATCGTCGAGCTCGGATTTTGTCAGCGCCTTGGAGCGTCCGGCGCGGTGGGTGGCGATGGCGAAGCGATGCGCCTCGTCGCGCAGGCGTTGCAGGTAATACAGCACGGGGTCGCGCGGCGGCAGCTGGAACGCCTCGCGGCCGGCGATGTGGAACCACTCGCGCCCTGCGTCGCGGTCGACACCCTTGGCCACGCCGACCAGGGGAAGGTCCTCCAGGCCAAGCTCAGCCATCACCTCGCGAGCGACACTGAGCTGGCCCTGGCCTCCATCGATCAGCACCAGGCCGGGCCAGGTCTCGCCATCGCGGGACGGGTCCTCCTTCAGCGCGCGGGCGAAACGCCGTTCCAGCACCTCGCGCATCATGCCGAAATCATCGCCCGCCTTGGCTTCGCGGATGGCGAATTTGCGATAGGCGGATTTCATGAAGCCCGAGGGTCCGGCCACGATCATGGCGCCATAGGCGTTGCTGCCCATGATGTGGCTGTTGTCATAGACCTCGATGCGCGCCGGCGGTTCGGGCAGGTCGAAGAGCTTGGCCACACCCTCCAGCAGCGCGGTCTGCGCGGTGGATTCCGCCAGCCTTCGCTCCAGCGCCTCACGCGCGTTGGTTTCGGCATGCTCGACCGCGGCGCGTTTGTCGCCGCGCTGCGGGCGGTGCAGCTCCACCCGGCGCTCGGCCTTGAAGGACAGCGCCTCGGCGATCAGCGCCGCGTCGTCCGGATCATGGCTGAGCAGCACGAGGGGCGGCGGCGGCAGATCCTCGTAGAGCTGCCCCAAAAAGCTGCCCAGCACCTCCTCGGGCGTGATGTCGCTCTTGGAATGGCTGAGGAAATACGGGCGGTTGCCGTTGTTGCGGCCGCCCCTGAAGAAAAACACCTGCACGCAGGACTGCCCGGCGGCCATGTGCAACGCCACCACATCGGCATCGCCCACGCCATCCATGTTGATGCGGCTGCTGCCCTGCAGATAGGTCAGGCCGCGGATGCGGTCGCGCAGCGAGGCCGCGCGCTCGAATTCCAGCGCCTCGGCCGCCTGCTCCATCTCGCGCGCCAGCCCCTTCTGGATCGAGGGCGTCTCACCGGCGAGGAATTGCCGGGCCTGGCTGAGCAGGTCGGCATAATCATCCCGGCTGATCCGTTCCACGCAGGGCGCCGAGCAGCGCTTGATCTGATAGAGCAGGCAGGGCCGGTCGCGGCTGTCGAAGACGGTGTCGCGGCAGGTCCGCAGCAGGAACACCCGCTGCAGCGCGGTGATGGTCTGGTTGACCGCCCAGACGCTGGCGAAGGGGCCGAAATAGGTCGCGCCCTTGCGGCGCTCGCCGCGATGCTTGGCCACCTGCGGATAGGGATGGTCCTCGCTGATCATCAGCCAGGGATAGGATTTGTCGTCACGCAGGACGATATTGTAGCGCGGCCGCAGTTTCTTGATGAGGTTCGCTTCGAGCAGCAGCGCCTCGGCCTCGGAGGCGGTGGTGATCACCTCCAGCCTTCGGGTCTCGAACACCATGCGTCGTAGCCGCTCGGGCAGCCTCGCAGTCTGGGTATAGCTGGTGACGCGTTTGCGGATGACCCGCGCCTTGCCGACATAAAGCGCGTCGCCCCGGGCATCGAGCATGCGATAGACGCCAGGGCTGAGCGGCAGGTTGGGCAGCGCGGCCTCGATCACCGTCAGGCCATGGATCGGCGCGGCCGGGGTGGTTTCGGGCGGCGTGGCTTCGGCGTCAGGGACCATTGGCGGTGATGTGGCGCAATGGACGCGCCCGCTCAAGACCGGGGCAGCGCTGCTGCGACTTCTCCACGCTTTCTGTGGATAAGCCTGTGGGCATTGTTGTCACACCACCCGGAATCCAGCGGAAGACCGCCAATTGCAACTTCTTGCCCAACCCTTAAGCAACAAAATTAAGATGTTGATTTTGCTGAATATTATATCGGCGGCGCGAGTCCGCCTTCAGCCTCCGTTCAGCTTCAAGGCATGTTTTGGCCCCCGGCGCCAGCACCTCAGGGGACAGTGGATGAAATAAGGCAAGATCCAGACGAGAGACGATGTATTTCAAGCTCTTGTCCGCTCGATGACAACGCCGACGCTTTCCACGTCCGGGAAGGCATCGGGTTTTTCGATCGTGATACGGGCCTTGATCACGCGGAAATCCTGCAACGCCGTGGCCGCTATGGTTTCCGCCAGGGTCTCCACCAGCAGCACATGCCCCGCCGCCACGGCTGCACGCGCGACGTGCACAACGGCCTGGTAATCCACCACCCGCTCCAGCGCATCGGGGCCGATTCCGCCCGGCGCGCTCTCGTCATGCACCTCGAGCTCGACGCCGATCACGACCCGCTGCGGGGCCGCTTTCTCATGCGCATGCACGCCAAGCCGCGCCACCAGTTCCAGGCCACGCACGAAGACCAGGCGGGTGCGACGATCGGCATCGGGGGCGTTGATCACGACGCGAAGGCCACATCGCGGCCGCGCCGGCGCAGTCGCTGGCCGGAATCGACGATGACCACGCTGCCGGTGGTGCTGGGCGATGCCATCAGGTAGGCAACCGCCTCCGCGACATCCTCGCCGGTCACACCACGTTCCAGCGGGTTGTTGACATGGGCACGGCGGAAATTCTCCTCCGACTGGTCGCCCGAAACGAGGGTGATGGCCGGCGCGACGCCATTGACCCGGATGCGAGGGGCGAAGGCCAGCGCATGCATCTCGGTCATGCCGGCAAGCCCATATTTGGAGAGCGAATAGGTGAAGTAATCCGGGTTGGCGGCATAAAGCCGGTTGTCGAGGAGATTGACCACGGCGCCATCGCAACCCTCCGGCAAAAGGGTGGCGAAGCCCTGGGTCAGCAGCGCGGGCGCCAGCAGATTGACGGCCATGTGGCGCGCGAAAAGCGCGGGGTCGAAAACCCTGGGCGTGTCGTATTCGAACAGGCTGGCATTGTTCACCAGCCCCTGCAGCCCGCCGCACAGCGCGGCCGCCTGGCCGGGCAGCGCCGCCGCCGCCGCCGGATCGGCAAGGTCGGCCTGAATGGTCCAGGCGCGCGGCAATTCGCCGGCCAGCGCCTTCGCATCCGCGCCGGACGCATTGTGATGCAGCACCACACCCCAGCCCGCCTGCGCCATCCGACGGGCGATGGCGGCGCCAATCCGCCGCCCAGCCCCCGTCACCAGCACATTGCGCGACATCTGGTTCATGGTTGCGGGGCTTTCGTCATCAGGGGGAGGACGCATATAGGCGCGCAGAGCAATGGCAAGGAAGCCCATGGACGCGGTTTCGATTTTCCCCGAGGGCTATGTCGCCTCGCGCGTCATCGGCATGGTGGTGGATGTGGCGGTTGGCATCCACCCCTGGGAGCGCCATCCGGAACGTCCCAACCGGCTCTCCATCGATGTGGAGATGTATGTGCCCGTGGATGCGGTGCAGGCCACGGCGGCGGGCATCGTGGATTATGACCCGGTGCGCGACCTGGTGCGGGGGTGGGCCGGCCGCGGCCATGTGGAATTCCTCGAAACCCTGGCCGAGGAATTGCTCGCGCAATGCTTTTCCGAGCCACGCGTGGTCGCGGCGCGGGTCCGGGTGACCAAGCTGCAGATTTTTGCCGAGGCCGAGGGGGCTGGAATAGAAGTGTTCCGGCGGCGGCCTACTCGCCCCTGAAACCGGTCGTTCGGATCACCTCGGCGAAGCGCTCCCGCTCAGCCCTTGTATAGGTGGCGTATTCCTCGGCGGTATTGCCCACGGTATCGGCGCCATTGCGTTGGAAGATCTCCTGCACCCGCTGGTGCCGCACCGCGGCGACAGCGGCGGTGTTCAGACGCTCGATGATCGCCGGCGGCGTGCCGCGCGGCGCCACCAGCCCCACCACGTTGGACATGTCGAAACCCGGCATGCCCTGTTCGTCCAGCGTCGGCACATCGGGCACCGAGGAGCTGCGACGCGGCGTGCTGACCGCCAGAATGCGCAGCCGCCCCGATTGCACATGCGGCAGCACCGGCGGCAGGCCGACAAAGATCATGTCCACCTGCCCCGCCGCCGTGTCGTTCACCGCCGGCGCCGCGCCGCGATAGGGGATCTGTTCGAGCTGGATGCCGGCGCGCTGGCGGAACACCTCGCTGGTGAGGTGCATGATGCCACCTGCCCCGGTATTGGCGCAGGTCAATGGCTGGCGGCTGGCGCGGGCGAGCGCCACAAGCTCCGCCACCGAGCGCGCCGGCAGGCCCGAGCGCACGGCCAGCACCACCGGGGTTACGCCAAGCAGACTGATCAACACGAAGTCGCGGTCCACGTCATAGGTGGCGGCACGGTCCATCAGCGGCCGCAGCGTGAGGTCGCTGCCATTGATGAAGAGCAGCGTGTAGCCATCGGGCGCCGCGGCGGCCACGGCCGCGGCACCGATGGCACCGGTGGCGCCACTGCGGTTCTCGACCACGACGCTTTGGCCGAGTTCCACCTGCATCTGCTGCACCACCGCGCGGGCCATGAGATCCGTGCCGCCACCGGCCGGATAAGCCACCACCATGCGCAGCGGCCGGTCAGGCCAGGCGGCCCGGGCCAAATTGGGCGCCACCAGCGTGACGCCAAGCAGACCGCGCCGGCGCATCAATGCCCCGCCATCGCAGGCGGCGGCGTGAAGGCGGCCGGCTTCTTCTGCCGCAGCACCGCCTCGCCGCCGTAATGCGCGATCATAGCCGCCTGGTCGGCCTTGGCCGTGCGGTCCACCGCCTCGGGGTCGAGCAGGCCGCGCAGCCGCGCCTCCATCGCCTCGCGGATCGGCGCAGCCGCATTGCTGGTGCCGAGATCGACCAGCTCCTCCGGGTCCGCCTGCATGTCGAAGAGCTGCGGCGGCGCGCCGACGTAATGGACGTATTTATGGGTCAGGCTGCGCAGCATGTAGAAGGCATCGGGTCCATAGGTGTGGAACTCCGACAATGCCACGCGGTCCTCCGCCGGCGCATTGGCCAGCCGCAGCAGCGAGGCGCCAGGCAGCCCATTCGCCGCGATGGCATCGCCCGCCCCCACCGCGTCGAGGATGGTGGCGGAAACATCGCAGAGCGTGACAGGCGTGCGGCAGGTGCCGCCCACCGGCACATCGGCGCCGGCGATGAGCATGGGGATGCCGGCACTCTCCTCATACATCGTGGCCTTCCCCCAGAGGCCGCGGCTGCCGAGGTTGTCGCCATGATCGGATGTATAGATGACCCGCGTGTTGTCGCTCAGCCCCGCGGCTTCCAGCGCCGTCATGATCTTGCCGACTTGCTCGTCGAGAAAGGAGGTCAGGCCGAAATAGCCGGACAGCGCGCGGTTCAGGTCGTCCTCACCCTGGAAGGCGGCGTCGTAGTGTGACTTGCGGCGATACATCGCGACATAGGGGTGCATCGGCCGCTCGCTCTCGTCATAGAGCTTCGGCCTGGGCAGGTCGCGGCCGCGATACTGGTAGAAGAACTCCGGCGGCGCGGTCAGCGGGAAATGCGGCGAGACCATGGAGACGAAGAGCACCCAGGGCTTGTCATGCCGGCGGGTGCCGATCTCGCGCAGCCAGACCTGCGCTTCGGCTGCGATCTGTCGGTCGTAGATGGTGTAGTCGCTCTCGCCCGCCTTCGCCTGTTCCAGCAGCTTCTTGCCGGTGACCCGCACATCATCGGGGTCACGGATGAGGTGGGTGACATCGCCCGTGCCATTGGCGATCTGCATCGCCAGCAGGCTCTCCGAAAACCCGTAATCCTCGCCCTCATGGCCCTTGTAGTGCAGCTTGCCGATCGAGGTGACGGTGTGGCCGCGCTCGCGCAGCATGTGCGACCAGCCCGGCATCCGGCCGTCATAGGCGATGGCATTGTCCCAGGCGTGGTTCTGATGCACCGGCCGGCCGGTGATGAAACTGGCCCGCGCCGGCACGCAAATCGGCGAGGGCGTATAGGCGGCGGTGAAATTCGTCCCCCCAGCCGCGATCCGGTCGAGATGCGGCGTGGTGATCACGGGGTGGCCGGCATAGCCCGAAACCTTCGGGTTGTGCTCGTCAGACATGATGACGATGAGGTTCTTCGCGCTCGGCATGGTGCTGGCTCTTTCGTCGTAAGTCGGCGTTACCGCCGGTTGTCAGTCCGCGGTGGCGCCGGTGCGGCGCACCACATCGCCCCAACGCGCCACCTCGGCACGCAGAAAGGCGGTGAGTTCGACGCCGCTGCTGCCCAGCGGCACAGCGCCGAGTTCTTCCACCCGACGCATCGTCTCGGCCTCGCGCAGCACGGCCATGATCTCAGCCTCCAGCCGGGCGAGGATGGCAGGCGGCGTCCCGGCAGGGGCAAAGACGGCGTTCCAGGCGGCGGCGGCGAAGCCGGGAAAGCCCGAAGCCGCGATGGTCGGCACGCCGGGCAGGTTGCGCAACGGCTCGGGCTCGGAGACGGCGAGCGCCCGGATATCGCCGCCGCGGATCAGCGGCAGCAGCGTGGGCACGCTTTCCATCATCATCGGCAGGCGGCCGGTGATGAGGTCCTGCATCGCCGCGGCGCCGCCGCGATAGGGCACATGGGTGAGCGAAATCCCGGCCATCAGCCCGAACAATTCCATCGCCACATGCGGGATGGTGCCGCTGCCGCTGGAGCCATAGATCATCGGCGCCCCGCTGGCGCGGGCATGCGCGACAAGCTGCCCCACATCGCGCGCCGGGACCGATGGATGCACCACCAGCGCCAGCGGCGTGCGGCAGATCAGCGAAAGCGGTGCGAGGTCCCGGAACAGATCATAGGGCAGGTTGGAGGTCAGGCTGGGATTCACCGCGATGGCCGCGGCGCCGAACAGCAGCGTGTGGCCGTCCGGGCGGGATTTCGCCACCAGGTCATTGCCCAGATTGGTGCTGGCACCCGGGCGGTTCTCGCCCACCACCGGCTGGCCGAGCCGTTCCGAGAGGCGCAGCGCCAAAAGGCGACCGAGAAGATCGGTCGAGCCGCCCGGCACGAAGGGAATGATCAGACGGATCGGACGCGCCGGCCAAGCCTCCTGAGCGGCAAGCGGCGAGGCTGCGATGCTGGCCGCGGCAAGCCCACGCCGGCTAAAGCGATTGATCACGCGCGTCCCCACCGTTTTTGTTCGGGTGAACTACACGCCAGCTTGCGCCGTGGCGCAATCTACGCCGTCAGGAATTCCGACAGGTTGGACCGGATGCGCTGCAACACCGTCCCCGTCTCCATTGGCAGGGCGAAGGACTGCCCGGTGATGGTCTCGAAGGCCTCGATATAGACCGCTGCCGTGTCCAGGATCAGCGCCTCGGGTATCTCCGGGATCGCGTCGTGATAGGGGTCGCAGCGCGCGGCCACCCAACTGCGCACGAAATCCTTGTCGAAGCTTTCCGGCCGCTCGCCGGCCTCGAAACGCGAGGGATAGCTGGAGGCGCGCCAGTAGCGGCTGCTGTCGGGGGTGTGGATTTCGTCGGCGAGGATGATGCGGCCGGCGGCATCGGTGCCGAACTCGTATTTCGTGTCCGCCAGGATGAGGCCATTGCGCGCCGCGATCGCCTGGCCGCGGGCGAAGAGCGCCAGGGCATATTCGCTGAGCTGTGCCCATTGCGTCGCCGTGAGCAGCTTCTGATCCAGAATTTCCCGCGGCGTCAGCGGCGCGTCATGGCCGCCGTCAAACGCCTTGCTGGTGGGCGTGATGATGGGCTGGGGCAGGCGCTGATTGTCGCGCAGCCCCTCGGGCAGACGGTGGCCATACATCTCGCGCTGGCCAGCCTTGTACAATGTCAGGATCGAGGTGCCCGTGGTGCCGGCGAGATAGTCCCGCACCACGATTTCCACCGGCAGGATATCCAGCCGCTGCCCCACCACGACATTGGGGTCGGGGTAGGACAGCACATGGTTGGGGCAGAGATCGGCGGTCTGTTCGAACCAGAAACGCGCCGTCTGCGTGAGCACCTGGCCCTTGAAGGGAACGGCACAGAGGATGCGGTCGAAGGCGCTCAACCGATCGGTCGCGATGATGATGCGCCGGCCATCGGGCAGGTCGTAATTGTCGCGCACCTTGCCGCTGTAGTGGTTCGGCAGCTCGGGAATGGTCGCGTCCGGCAGCAGCTTCGCCGCCCGGCGCAAGGTTTCGATATCCATCAGGCGTGTTGCGTCCTTCGTGCGCGGCCCTTGGCATCCTGCCAGACCGACATGATCACCGCGAGGGCGAGGCACCCACCTGCGATCAGGAACAGCGCGGATGACTGTCCATGATCGAGCAGCCAGCCGAAGCTGGGGGGGCCGAAGATTCCACCGATGGAAAAGCCGGTGCTGACCACGCCGAACACCGCGCCAGCCTGGCCCGGCGGGGCCGCCGCGCGCACCAGCATATCGCGTGAGGGCATGATCAGCCCGGAGAGAAAACCCGAGAGCCCCATCGTCACCACCAGCGGCATGGCGGCCATCGGCACAGTCCCGGCCAGAAGGATCAGCAGGCCGGAGGCACCAAGCCCACAGGCCGCCACCAGACCATGCCTCCGCGTGCGATCCGCCACCTGGCCGCCGGCCAGAACACCCAGCGCGCTCATGCCGAGCCAGGCCGTCAGCGCCGTGTTGCCGGCGGTGAGCGAGAGACCGGACAGCGCATTCCAGGCCGGCACACCAAAGCTCTGCACCGCTGAACTCGAAAGTGCCAGAAGGATGAAAAAGCCGGTCAGCGCCAGAACCGTGCCGTTGAGCAGCCGCGGCGCCCCGGGGGCGGGCCTGGCACGCGGCGGCGGCATGCGTTCGGCCAGGGCATCGCGCAGCAGAGGCAGGGCCGCGATCGGCCCGAGCAACCCCGCGATGATCAGCGCGCCCTGCAGCCCGAACGCCCAGGCCAGCCCCAGCATCAGCCCGGGCGCCACCGTGCTGCCGGCATAGCCGGCAAAGGTGTGGATGGAAAAGGCGCGGCCGACCCGCGCATCGCCGATCGAATGGCCCAGGATGGAGTAGTCCGCCGGGTGATAGACGGCATTGGCCAACCCAGCCAACGCGGCACCCACCAGCAACCAGAAATAGCTGTTGCCAATGCCGGCCACCACAAAGGCGAGCCCACCCAGGCACAGCCCCGCCACCAGAACCCGCCGGGCGCCGATGCGGTCGACCAGAAAGCCCATCGGCGCCTGGGTCAGCGCGGTGACGATGTTCAACACCGTGATGGCCAGGCCGAGTTCCAGAAAGGTCACGCCCATCTCATCGCGCAGCAGCGGGAAGAGCGGCGGCAGCACCAGGATATGCACATGGCTGAGGAAATGCGCGCCCGAGATCTTCGCCAGCGTTCGCTTCTCGGCCGCTTCGAACACGCTCAATGCGCCTCCGCCCAGGATCGGCCATGGCCGACCTCGACCAGCAGCGGCACGCGCAGGCTGGCCACATTCTGCATGGTGTCGCGCAGGATGGTCTCGGTCGCCGCCAACTCCGCGACCGGCACTTCCAGCACCAGCTCGTCATGGACCTGCAGCAGCATGCGGGCTTTCAGGCCAGCATCCGTCAGCGCCCGCGGCACGCGCACCATGGCGCGCTTGATCACCTCGGCCGCACCGCCCTGGAAGGGGGCGTTGATCGCCTGCCGCTCGGCGCCGCCGCGCAGCATGGGGTCCTTCGAGGCGATATTGGCGATCCAGAGTTTTCGTCCGAACGGGCTGAGCACATAGCCCAGCGTCTTCGCCTCCTGCTTGAGGCGTTCCATCTCGGCTCGAATGCCGGGATATTTCTGGAAATAGGCATCGATGATGCCGCGCGCCTCGCCCGGACCGATGCTCAGCTGGGCGCCCAGGCCGAAAGCGCTCATGCCATAGATAATGCCGAAATTGATCGCCTTCGCGCGGCGCCGAGCCTCGCGGTCCACGCCATCGAGCGGCAATCCAAAAATGTCGGAGGCGGTGCGGGTGTGGATGTCCAGCCCCTGGGCGAAGGCTTCCCGCAGCGTCGGGACGTCGGCCATGTGGGCCAGCAGCCGCAGCTCGATCTGGCTGTAGTCGGCGCTCATCAGCACATGGCCTGCCTCCGCCACGAAGGCCTGGCGGATGCGCATGCCCTCCTTCGTGCGGATCGGGATGTTCTGCAAATTGGGCTCGTTCGAGGAGAGCCGGCCGGTGCTGGTCACCGCCATGGCGAAATCGGTGTGCACGCGGCCGTCGCGCGCCAGCTGCGCGGTCAGCCCCTCGACATAGGTGGATTTCAGCTTGGCGAGCTGGCGATGTTCCATCACCACTTTTGGCAACTCGGCGCCCTGCGCGGCGAGCTCCTCCAGCACCTTCGCATCGGTGGACCAGGCGCCGGTCTTGCCCTTCTTGCCGCCTTTCAGCCCCATCTCGTCGAACAGGATTTCGCCGAGCTGCTTCGGGCTGGCCACGTTGAAGGCCCGGCCGGCGACGCGATGCGCCTCCGCCTCCAGGACCACCAGGCGCTCGGAAAAATCCTGGCCGATACGGGCCAGCTCCGCGCCATCGACCTTGATGCCGGCGGTCTCCATCGCCGCCAGAACGGCGATCATCCGGCGCTCGACCTGCTCGTAGAGCACCAGCGCCTCCGCCTCGCGCAGCATGGGCCGCAGCTTGAGCCAGAGGCGCAGCGTCACATCCGCATCCTCGGCGGCATAGGCGGTGGCGCGGTCGAGCGCGACCTGATCGAAGGAGAGCCGACCCTTGCCGGTACCCGTCACGCTGTCGAATGAGATTGGCGTGTGGTTGAGATGCAGTTGAGCCAGGAAATCCATGCCCTGCCCGTGCCTGCCGGCATCCATGCTGTAGGAGATCAGCATGGTGTCATCGATGGGCGCGATGGTGACGGCGCCATT
>CAYNBM010000017.1:51362-52864 GCA_964395305.1 uncultured Rubritepida sp. | reverse complement strand
GGCGGGGGCCGAGACCATGGCCGGGATCGAAGCCTTGGCATCGCCCAGCCCCAGCCGCGAAAGCAGGCTGCGAAACCCCTGCACCTGGAAGAAGCCGGCGAGCCGCGCGGGTTCCGGCGGGCGCGCCACCAGCGTCTCGATCGCCGCCGGCAGCGGCGTCTGGTCGTCGAGCAGCACCAGCCGCCGCGAAATCCGCGCCTTTTCGGCATTCTCCAGCAGCGCCTCGCGCCGCTTGGGCTGCTTGATCTCACCGGCACGCGCCAGCAGCGTCTCCAGGTCGCCATATTCATTGATGAGCTGGGCCGCGGTCTTGATGCCGATGCCCGGCACGCCTGGCACATTGTCCGTCGCATCGCCGGCCAGCGCCTGGACCTCCACCACCTTGTCCGGCGTCACGCCGAATTTCTCAAAAACCTCGGGCTCGCGGATCGGCTTCTGCTTGATCGGGTCCAGCATGATCACGCCGGCGCGGATGAGCTGCATCAAATCCTTGTCGGAGCTGACGATGGTCGTGCGGCCGCCCTCCTCCTCCATCGCGCGCGCATAGGCGGCGATGAGGTCATCGGCCTCATATCCCGGCTGCTCGACGCGGGCCACGCCAAAAGCCTCGGTTGCTTCACGGATCAGGGCGAATTGCGGGATCAGCTCCTCCGGCGGCTCGGGCCGGTGCGCCTTGTATTCGGGGTAGAATTCATTGCGGAAGGTCAGCCGCGCCGTGTCGAAGACCACGGCGATGTGGCTTGCCGAATGCGCCTCCAGGAAGCGGGAGAGGATCTGGCAGAAGCCGAACACCGCATTCACATGCACCCCATCCGGCCGCGTCATCGGCGGCAGCGCGTGATAGGCCCTGAAAATATAGCCCGAGCCGTCGATGAGGATGAGATGCTTGTCGGTCATCGGGGTTCAGCCAGCCTGGGTTCATCGGCGAAGGGCCGCGCGCTCCACCCAACGGCGTTGGCGCGCATCCTAATGCTCGCCGCCATGCCCCGCATCCGCCGCCAGGCGATAGGTCCGGCTGCAATAGGGGCAGGTCACCTGCGTGTCCTCGATGCGCAGCATCACCAGGGGGTGGCCAAGCGCACCGCCGCCGCCATCGCAGGCAACGCTGCGGGAATGGGCCGGGAGTATCTCCTCCGGCGTCACGCCGGGGGTCATCTTGGGGCCGTAGCCGGTCATTTGCGGGTCGCGCATGGGGGCCTCGTGCTTTCGTTTCCATGCAATAGCCGGAACCAAGGGGCTGGACCATGGGCCGGCCGCACCATATCGCGCAAACATGAGCCCAACCCGTGCATGGCGCCGCTCCGCAATTCCCGTGCTGCTGGCCTTGCTGCTGGCGGGTTGCGCGCGTCAGGTCATTCCGGCCGGCCCCAGCACGCGCGAGGCCGGGATCGAGGCTTTCACCCCCCCGCCACAGCCCCAGCGGCCAAGCCCATGGGCCGGCGTGCCACCCGCGCCGCCGCCCATCCCCGCAGGACCGGCCCCGGCCGAGGCGCTGGTGATGG
>CAYNBM010000017.1:0-51262 GCA_964395305.1 uncultured Rubritepida sp. | reverse complement strand
TGCTGCACCGCGCCCAGCCTGATCCTGACCGGCGGGCAGGACCAGGTCATTCCCACCCGCGTGGCGCGGCGCGTCTTGCGCGGCCTGCCGCCGCGGGCGGAACGGCGCATCCTGCACTACCCCGAGGGTTGGCACCTGCTGTTGCGCGATGGGGTGCGCGCCAGGGTTGCCACGGATATCGCGACCTGGATCGACGACCCCGCAGCGCCTCTCACCGCGGAGGCCGCGGCCACCGAATGGTTACGCTGACAACCCATCCATGGCGATCGGCGGCGGCCGCCCCGCGATGATATCGGCAATGATGGCGGCACTGCCCATTGCCAGGGTGAAGCCCAGCGAACCCTGGCCCAGATTGAGATGCAGGTTTGGCCAGCGCGCCGTCGGCCCCAGCAATGGCAGGCCGGTGGGGGTGGCGGGGCGAAGGCCGGTCCAGGGCTGCAACTCCCGCCAGTCGCTGGCCTCGGGGAAGGCGGCGCGGGCCTGGCGCAGCAGCGTGTCCAGCCGGCGATTGTCGAAGCGCGGATCATTCCCCACCACATCGGCCATGCCGGCGATCCGCAACGAGGCCCCAAGGCGGGCATAGACCACCTTCGCCGCCGCGTCGGTGATGGAGATGGCGGGCGCCGCGCCGGAAATGGGAACCGTGAGGGAATAGCCCTTCAGCGGCTGGATCGGCACATCCACGCCAAGCGGCGCGGCCAGCGCCCGCGCACCATTGCCGAAGGCGAGGATGAAGGCATCGCCCTCATGCACGCCCTCGCGCGTCGCCGCCCCCACCACGCGGCCACCGGCGGTGAGAAGCTGCGTCACCCGGGTGTTGAAGTGGAAGCGCACATCGAAATTGGAGTGGCGCAACAGCCGCTCCAGCCCCAGGCAGAAGAGGTGGCAATCGCCCGCATCCTCGCCGGGGGTATAGATGCCGCCGACAAGCCGATGGGCGATATGGGTGAGTGAAGGTTCGACACCCAGGCACTCGGCGGCCGAAACTGCACGCTGCTCGCTGCCAAGCGCCGCCTGGCCTTCCATCTGCCGCCTGGCAGCTTCGAAGCCGGCAGCGTCGGAATAGACCACGAGCTTCCCGCTGCGGGCGAAAGCGAAATCCAGCGACTCTCTGAGCACCAATTCGTGAAGCAGGTCGCGCGAGAGATAGGCCAGACGCAAAAGCGATGCGGTGGTGCGCGCAGCGGTGGTGGCGTTGCAGGCGCGCAGGAAGCCCATCAGCCAGGACAATTGGCCAAGGGTGAAATCCGGCCGGAACCGCAGTGGCCCATCCGGGTCCAGCAGCCAGCCCGGCACCTTGCCGACAACGCCGGGACCGGCAAAGGGGGCGACATAGCTATAGGAAAGCTGACCACCATTGGCCCGGCTGGTGGCCATGCCGGGGGAGGCTTCGCCTTCTAGTACAGTGACCGAATGGCCATCTCGGACCAGCATATAGGCTGCGGCCAGACCAACAACGCCAGCCCCTAGTACCACAACATGCATTGGGGACCTCACGCCGGCAGTGTTTCCGCCATGCGTTGATATTGGTGCCGCACGGGAGCGCGCGCCCCCTTGCACCGCTCAATCACGGATGGAGCGCAGCGGGTGCCGCGCTCCATGCCGCGTGTCAGCGGCGTTCGATGGTCGGACGGCCGTCGCCCATCGTTTCAGTCACAACCGGGGTGCCAGGGCTGGCGATGCCGCGGCCGCGGGCAGGCGCGGTCTCGATGGTCGGGCGGCCTTCGCCCATCGTGCCGGTCACGACGGCGGCGCCGCTTCCGGCATTCTCATCGGCCCGGGTGGCCCCGCGCTCAATCGTCGGGCGACCTTCGCCCATCGTGCCGCTGACGGTTGCGCCGCTACCGACGTTGTCGGCGGAGGTGCAGGCCGCGAACAGCGGTGCCGCGAGGGCCAGGATCAGGATTTTGCGCATCTCATTCCTCAATCGTTTCACATTGATTGTCTCGTCAGGACACATCCACTGGAAACCCCATCCTGGAACAGGTGAAAAGGCTTGCCGCGCAGAGATACCAACTGGACGTACGTTAACGTGTGGCAGCAGCCACAGCAAGTCTGGTTTGAAGTCATTGGTAGTGCGTGACTTCCGCGCCGCACAGACGCCTGAAATCACCCCTCCTCCAACCCCAGCCGCCTGAGCAATTCCTTCCGGCGAACCGGCTTCGTGAGGTAGTCATCCATGCCAGCGGCGCGGCATTGCGCCTCGTATTCCGCCCCGGCTGCCGCTGTCAGGCCGATGATGCGGGTGTGGCGGTTTGGCCCGGCGGTGGCGCGGATCTGGCGTGTCGCCTCAAGCCCATCCATCACCGGCATTTGCACATCCATCAGGATCGCCGCGAAGCCGGTGCATCGGGCCGCCTGCACCGCCCGCACGCCATCATCCGCCACCTCCACCGTGCAGCCCACGGAATCCAGGATGCTGCGTATGACAAGCTGGTTGGTCGGATTGTCCTCCACCAGGAGGATGGTGCGCGCGGCCGGCAGCGACTCGGGCGCGACCTCGGCCGGGCGTGGGCGGCTGGATACCGCACCCAGCAATGTCTCGCGCAGGCGCTGCGGCAGGATGGGTGTCAGCAATTTTGGCCATCCGGTGGGTGCGTCGGACGCCGCGCAGCACAGCAGAATGGCGACCTCAGGTGCCGCGCCATGCAGCCGCTCCGCCAGTGCCACGCCGCTACCGCCTGCGAGCGGATGGGTGATCAGCGCGATGCGGGGCGGGCTTTGCCGGACCAGCGCCAGCGCCTCCTCCGCGTTCATGGCCAGGATGGGGAGGCAGCCCATGGCACGCAGCGCCTCGGCCACCAGCTCGCGCATCCGCGGGCTGTGGCTGACGAAGATCACCGGCAGGCCAGCCAGCTCCGCCGGCGGCTCCGGCCGGGGTTCGGCCGAACGCCCCATCAGGACGGAGAATTCGAAGACGCTGCCGCCGCCGCGTGGCAGCGCCGGGTCACGCGGGCGGGCGCTGATGCTGCCTCCCATCTGCTCGGCCAGCCGTTTGCAGATCGCAAGGCCCAGGCCGGTGCCGCCGTATTTGCGGCGGATCGACGCGTCGGCCTGGGTGAAGCGGCCAAAGAGATGCTCGATCTGCCCAGCCTCCAGCCCGATGCCAGTGTCGCGCACAGCGCAGACGAGCCTGGTGCTGGCGCCCTCGGGCCGCGCCGAGAGCGCCACCTCGATGCTGCCGGCCTCAGTGAACTTCACCGCATTCCCCACCAGATTGAACAGCAGCTGGCGGAATCGCCCCGGGTCACCCAGGACCCGTGGCGGCAGGTCGGGTGCCACTGCCGCGAGCAGCTCCACGCCGCGTGCGGCGGCGGCGGGCGCGTAGAGGTCGACGATGGTGGCCAGTTCGGCTTCCGGGTTGAAGGGCGCACGCTCCTGCGCAAGCTTCCCTGCCTCCAGCTTGGAAAGGTCCAGAATATCGTTGAGCACCAGCAGCAGATGCTCGGCGCTGCGCTGGATGGTCTCGGCATGGCGGCGCTGCACTGAATCCAGCCGGCTGTCCAACAGCAGGCCGACCATCCCGATCACGCCGTTCATCGGCGTGCGGATCTCATGGCTCATCGAGGCCAGGAATTCCTCCTTGGCGCGGGCACCGGCATGGGCCGCGGCCTCGCTGGCGCGCAGCGCCACGCCCTGGGCCTGCAGCGCGCGCGACTGGCGCAGCAGCAGCAGCAAGGCTCCAAGCACAAGCGCCGCGGTGCCCGACATCGACAGTGCCAGAAGCTGCGCCAGACGCTGAGACGGCTCCAATGCCGCCGCGCGCTCGCGCACCACCTCGATGACGAAAAACCCCTGCTGGGTCGTGGCGAAGGCGGCGAGGATGTCACGGCCGCGCGAATCCTGGCCGACATGCACCCCCTGGTCGCGCCGCGGCAGGAAATCGCGAAACGGCCAGGCCGCATTGTCGATGCCGCCAATCCCCTGCAGCGTGCCGTCGCTGCGCGCCAGCAGCGCACCGCTGGTGGAATGGATGCGCACTGAGACGCCAAAACCCTCGGCATAGCGCTGCGCCAGACCGCTGAGGTGATCCGGGTTGAGAAGGGCGACCGTCGCGCCCTCGAAACCGCCATCGCCGCTGCGATTGGCGCGCGCCAGCGGAATCGACCACAGCCCGACGTCCTGGATGCTGCGGGCACCCACGGCGAGGAATCGGCCGGCCTCGGGCGCCCCCAGCCGGTAGGGTTGCCGTCCAAGCCGCAGCACACGGAACCATTCGCGGTCGTCGATCTGAAAGCCGATCAGCCCGGCTTCGCTCGATTGCCGAACCCGGCCGGCGGCATCGACCACCACCATCGCCCGCAGCTGCGGCAGGTCCGCCATCACCGTCGGCCATTCGCCGCTGAAGGCGCCACCATCCGGCCCGCGTGTCGCATCCTGCATGACCAGCTCGACCGTCTGCATCGTGCGGGTGACCTGATCGGCCATGGTGAGCGCGAGGTTCAGGGTCAGCGCTGTCGCCTCATCCACAGCATCCTGCTGGGCGCGCTGCATCACGATGGTGTAGATTCCGATCATCGAAGCGATGACGACACAGGCAGCCAGACCAAACAGCCGCCAGGGGCGTGCGACAGTCGCAACGCTGCCATTCAGGCCCAGGGAGCGACGCAAGGCGATGCGCAGATCGGTGAGAAAATTCATGCTGGCCGGCATCATCGCAGGGCTGCCGGCAATTTGCACGGGGCCTGCATCCGCGCAGCCGGCGAGAGGGGCCGACCCGGACCGCCTCGGCGCCATCCGCGCCCGGGGCGAGTTGCGGGTCTGCGTCTGGCCCGATTATTTCGGCCTGTCGTGGCGCAATCCGCGCAGCGGCGAACTGGAGGGGCTTGATGCCGACATGGCCCGGCTCTTCGCCGGCCGGTTGCGGGTCCGCCTTGCCTTCGTGGAGGTGCTGTTCGGAATCGGTATCGTCACCGCCGTCGAAGCCGGGCAATGTGACATCGGCATGAGCGGCGTGACGGTGACCGAGGATCGCGCCGAACGCGTGGCCTTCACCAAGCCGTACCTCTCCACCCCATTGCTTGGCATCGCCAATCGCGCCAGCACGAGGGTGCGGGAATGGGGTGACATCGATCGCCCGGGCGTGGTGGTCGCCGTGACCGAAGGCGGGCCGGCCGAGGCCGTCATGCGCGGCGCGCTGCAAAGGGCCGAATTGTCGGTGATGCGATCACCCCGCCGACGCGAAGCCGAGGTCCAGGCCGGCCGTGCCGATGTGTTCGTCACCGATGTCCCCTATGGCCGGGGCCTGGCTGCCCAACAGGACTGGATGCGGTTGGTGGAGGCCCCGCCGCGCTTCGGCGAAACCCTGACCGCCTATGCGGTGCAGCGCGGCGACAGCGCCTGGCTTGCCGAGGCGAATGCCTTCCTCGCCGCGGTGAAGGCCGATGGCGCCATGGCCCGGGTTGCCGAACGCTACGGGATCCTCGGCCTGATCGCCTATTGACCGCTACATCACCAGCGCCAGCCACAGCGGCAGGGTGATCACGGCCAGGGCATGCTCCGAACTGGTGATGGCCGCCATCAGGGGCGCATCGCCCCCCATCGCGCGCGCCATGACGTAGCTGGTGGCGGCGGTGGGCATCGCCATGAACAGCACGGCCACCGCGATCGAGAGCGAATCCAGGCCAAGCAGGGTTCCGCCCATCAGGGTCAGTGCAGGCATCACGCCCAGCTTCAGAATGGCGGTTGCCATCTGGAGGGCGAAACGGTCGCGCAGCGCCCCGAGCGAGAGGGCAGCCCCCACCGCCAGGAGTCCCAGCGCCACCGAGGCCTGGCCAAGGCTGCGCGCCAGCGGCGCCACACCATGCGGCAGCCCGCCCAAGGCGGCGACGCAAAAGCCCAGGCCGCATGCGACAATCAACGGGTTGAGCAGCACCTGGCGCAGCACCGGCCAGAGGCGCAGCCGGCCGGGATGGCCCATGGCGAAGGCCACCGTGGTCACGACCTGGACGAAGGGCACGATCATGCCGGTCGCCACCGCGCCCAGCGCGAGCCCCGGCACCCCGAACACCGCCCCCGAGATCGCGAAGCCGATGAGGTTGTTGAAACGGATGCCGCCCATGAGCACCGAGGTCATGGCCATATGCGGCTGCCGAAAAGCCCGGGCCAGCAAAATGGCAAGCACCGTGCCGATGGCAAGGCTGCCCCAGATCGCGGTCATGATGCCAAGGATGGGCACCGTGCCCAGCTCGACCCCGCCGATCGCCACAACCAGCAGGCAGGGCAGCAGGACCCAGAAGATCAGCCGCTCGATTCCGGCCCAGACGGTATCGTCGCGCAGCAACCCGCGCTTGAGCCAGGCGCCCAGCAGCAGCAGGCCAAAGGCCGGGACAAAGGCATCGAGATAGGCGTTCAGCACCTGGGCGCGGACCAGGGCGGCACGCCCGTCAGCCCAGCATGCCGAAGGACCCGCCAAGCTCTCCAGTGGGAACCGGGAGGGCTGGCGAGGGGCGGCGGCGGGCCTGCGCCGCCAGGTCCTGCAGGCATGCCGCCTCGGTGCGCTGCGCGAAGCCACCAGCGCGGGCCTGGACATAGGCGACGCGCAGCCCCGCCGCGCTTGGATAGAACATGACGTCGAGCTGACAGCCCGCCGCGGCGTAAAGCCAGATCGAGACCGGTCCCTCCGCCCGCCGCAACGCCGGCTCGCCGAGCCATGCCAGGATACGCTCCGGCGGGCTGCCCGACATCGCCGCGGCCTGGAACGGCATTCCACCCGCCGGCGCAGGTGCCGGGGTACGGGGCTCGCCCGCCGGCGGCAGGCCCTCGGTGCGCAAGGGGCGCATGCGGGCGGGTTCGCGAGGGCCAGGCGCCGGCTGAGGCGCCATCGCCACACCAAGAATGCTCAGGCTTGCGCGGCCATCCGCCAATGCCTGCTCTGCCGCCCCGTTCACATCCGAGGCCGGCGCGCAACCGGAGGCGATCAGCGACATCACCACGGCGACAAAGGCATAGCGGGCCACGCGGGGCCTCCTCGGGCTCAGGGCCGCCGGCGCGGATCGCCGGCATGGGTTGAACCCGGTTTCAGACCACCGGGGCCGGACGGGCCGGGGCGGGTGCCGGGGCCGGGGCGGCCGCGGCAGGCGCTGTCGGCATGGAGCCTTCGGTCAGCATTTCCATCCGGCCGGTCAATTGCCCACCATCCTCGACGGAAAGGCGCTTGCAACGCGCCACACCATTCACCTTGCCGGTCGAGCGGATCACCAGATTGCCGCGCGCGGTCAGGGTGCCATCGAACAGGCCCGCGATCTCGGCATCCTCGACCTGGACTTCGCCGCGAAAGACGCCGGTGGAACCGACCGAGAGCTCGGCAGCCTGGAGCATCTGGCTCTCGACGGTGCCTTCGACCACGAGGCGTTCGCAATCCGCGACGGTGCCCTGGACGCTGATGCCCTTGCCGACCGTCAGCGTGCGACGGTCCCCGCCGACAGGTGCGGTCTGCTGCGGCCGGGCAGGAACGCCGACGCCGCCTGCAGGGGCCATAGGCCGCTGCGCCAGGGTGTTCGGCGCGGGTGCGGTTGCGGGCTTCATGGTCTGGCTCATGATATTTTCCTTCGGCCCGGTGGGCGGCGATGACGGCATGGAGGAGGCGCTGGCGGTTCGAGAAGGCATCGCAATGTCGACGTCACGGCTGGCCGGGGCCATGCGCGGAGCCTCCGGCGGCGCCGTTTCCTCCTTCTTGCGTCCGAAAATAGCCATTCGTGCCCCCTACTGCTCAGTCCTACAGACTCCACGCCTTACCGCTGGCCCGCGGCGGGGACAATTGCCAGGGCTGGCTTATCCCCGGAAATTGTCCACAGCTTGGTTGCGGGGATATATCGATATCGTTTCTTTCTGCCACCAAAGCCCGGCATGGACGGGCCGTAGCCTTCCTTGGCCCGGCAATTGGCGCTCTGGGTGTTTCCACCCAGAGCGATTGCGGGCTAAGCCGCAACGGCAACCAGGATAGCGGCATGACACAGGCTTCACTCGACATTTTGGGCATCGGCAACGCGATCGTGGACGTGCTGTCGCGCACCGAGGATTCCTTCCTGGCCGAACGCGGCCTGAACAAGGGCGGCATGGCGCTCATCGACGCCGAACAGGCCGAGGCGCTGTACCGCGCGATGGGTCCGGGCGTGGAGAGCAGCGGCGGCTCGGTCGCCAATAGCTGCGCCGTGGCCGCGGGGCTGGGCGCGCGGGTCGGCTTTCTCGGCAAGGTCGCCGATGACGAGCTCGGTCGGGTCTTCGGCCATGATATCCGCGCCGCAGGGGTGCATTTCCCCACCGCGCCGCTGCTGGGCGGCGCGCCCACGGCGCGCTGCCTGATTCTCGTCTCGCCGGACGCACAGCGCACCATGAACACCTTCCTCGGCGCCTGTGTCACCTTCAGCGAGGACGATGTGGACGCGGCCGAGGTGGCGCGTGCCCAAGTCATCTATCTCGAGGGTTACCTCTACGATCCGCCGGCCGCCCAGGCCGCCTTCCGCGCCGCCGCCCGCGCCGCGCATGCCGCCGGGCGCCGCGTGGCGCTTTCGCTCTCCGACCCCTTCTGCGTCGGCCGCCACCGCGATGCCTTCCGGGCCTTTGTCCGGGAGGAGACCGACATTCTCTTCGCCAACGAGGCCGAACTGCTCAGCCTCTACGAAACCGACGACTTCGCCGCCGCCGCGGCGCAGCTGCGTGGCGAGGTGGCCATCGCAGCGCTGACCCGCAGCGAGAAGGGCAGCGTGATCATCGCGGGCGACGCGACGCATGAGGTGGCCGCGGTGGCGACCAGCGTTGTGGACACGACCGGCGCGGGCGACGCCTATGCCGCCGGCTTCCTGGCCGCACACACCAAAGGATTGGGCTTGCCCGAGGCCGGCCGCTGGGGCAGCGTTTGCGCGGCCGAGGTGATCAGCCATTTTGGGGCGCGACCTCAGGCCGACATGAAGGCATTGGTGGGAGCTTGATGATGCAACGCAGCGTTCTGCTGGCAGCCGCCCTTCTGGCCCTGCCGGCCCAGCCCATGGCGCAAAGCAATGACCCGGTCGCCCGGGAACTCCGCCGCGCCCAGCAGAACCCTGCATCCACGCCATGGGTGCCTGAGCAGAACCGCGGCGCGGCCGATGCCGATGCCGCGGGCATCGATGACGTGGTCGGGCTGCTCCAGGCGGCGCAGACCGCGCTGCGGGCAAACCGCCGCGGCCAGGCCGTGGAATTCATGGAACGCGCTGAATCCAGGCTGCTGACCCGCAGCACGCCGGTGCCGCAGGCCGGCACGCCGGTGCAGGGCGGGCCGGTGGGCCGCGTCGGCAGCGCCCGCCGCGCGACCCTCGCCGGCGATTACGCCACGGCGCGCAAGGAGCTTGAGGCGGCGCTCGATGCCCTGAACCGGCCGGGGCGGCGCGGCCGCTGACGCCTGTTCAGCGCCTCGTCCGAGGCGCCGAACAGGCGTGACGATCAGATCCGCAGCGTGCCGGCCTTCGCCGCCGTGTAGCGTTCGTTGATCGCAGTCCAGTTCAGCACGTTCCACCAGGAATTCAGGTAATCCGCCCGGCGGTTCTGGTAGCGCAGGTAATAGGCGTGCTCCCAGACGTCATTGCCCATCAGCACACGGGTGCCGTCCATCAGCGGGTTGTCCTGGTTCGGCCGGGTGGTGATGGCGAGTTGGCCGGAATTGGTCACCGTGACGAAGACCCAGCCGGAGCCGAAGACGCGACCGCCTGCGGCATTGAAATCAGTCTTGAACTTGTCGAAGCCGCCGAGGTCGCGGGTGATGGCCTCGGCCACCTCGCCGCTGGGCGCGCCGCCCTGGCCGCCCATGATGGCCCAGAACATCGAATGATTGGCATGGCCGCCGGCATTGTTGCGCAGCGCGGTGCGGATGGCCTCCGGCGCGCGGGCGAGGTTCATCAGGAGTTCATCCAGCGGCAGGGCGGACAGCGCCGCCTGGCCGTTCAGCGCCGCGTTCAGCCCCGCCACCTGGCCGGCGTGATGCCGGCCGTGATGGAGTTCCATGGTCATGGCATCGATCGCCGCCTCATTGGCGTTGAACGCATAGGGAAGGGCGGGAAGGCTATGCGGCCCGCTGGCGGCGGCCTGGGCCCAGACGCTGCGCGGTGTTGCCGCCAGCGCGGCAAGGCCGGCAGCGCCCAGCAGCAGGTTGCGACGGTTGAGATGCGACATGACGTGTCCTCCGTTGTGTGGCGCATTGATAGCACAAGTGGCCCGGTTCATCAGCCGCGCCAGGTCGGGCGGGTTTCAGCCAGGCGTTCTTGATGATAACCGCGGGGCGAAGCGAGAAGGAACGCGCCATGTCCGAACCCAACCTGATCATGGCGCGCGAGGGCGCGGCCGGCACGCTCCTGATGAACCGGGTGAAGGCACTCAATGCCCTGACGCTGGAGATGATCCGCGATTTCCAGCGCGCCCTGGACATGTGGAAGGCCGACGCCGCCGTGCGACTCGTGGTGCTGGAAGGCGCGGGCGGGCGGGCCTTCTGCGCCGGCGGCGATGTGCGGGCGGTGCGGGAGGCCGCCCTGGCCGGCGATCGCGCCCCGGTCGCCGCCTTCTTCACCGAGGAATATGCGGTGAATGAGGGCATCGCCAATTTTGGCAAGCCATGGGTGTCGCTGATCGACGGCGTGTGCATGGGCGGCGGGATCGGCCTTGCGGTGCATAACAGCCCGCAGGTGGTGACCGAGAACGCGCTGCTGGCGATGCCCGAGACGGCCATCGCACTTTTCCCCGATGTCGGCACCAGCCATGTGCTGCCACGCCTGCCCGGCGCCATCGGCAATTGGCTGGCGCTGACCGGAGCCAGGCTGCGCGGCGCCGACGCCGTGCATGCCGGCCTCGCCACCCATTTCGTGCCCGCGGCCAGGCTTGCCGCCCTGCGCGCCGCTCTTGTGGAGAGCGGCGATGTCGCGGTCCTGTCACAGTTTGCCGAGGCGCCGCCGCCCGCCAGCTTCGCCGCCCACCGCGCGCTAATCGACCATGCCTTCGGCCAGCCCAGCGTGCTCGGCATGATCGCGGCACTTCAGGCCGATGGCGGCGAATGGGCGATGCAGCAGGTGGCCACGCTGCGCAAAATGTCGCCCACCAGCCTATGCGTCTCGCTGGAGTTGCTGCGCCGGGGCGCGGGCATGAGCCTGCGCCAATGCCTCGATGAAGAGCTGGTGCTGACCGGCAGCGTGGTGCACGGACATCCCGATTTCTGCGAGGGCGTGCGCAGCGTGCTGGTGGACAAGGGCAGCGTGGCGAATTGGCAGCCGGCGACGCTGGAGGAGATCGACCCCGCCGCGATCACCGGCATGTTCAACCGCGCGGGATAGGCACGCCCTTTTCGTCCTTGGCGGTGCGGATGGTCTGCAAGGTCATCACCCGCGCCACCATGGCCGCGCCGGTGAGGCGGCCGGTCAGCTCGTTCTCATGCGCGGTGTCGCGCGCGACCAGGCGCAGGAGGAAATCGCCGCCGCCACGGATCATGTGGCATTCGCGCACCTCCGGCCAGGCGTTCACCAGCGCCTCGAAGCCGTCCAGCACCGCCTGTTTCTGGGTTTCCAGGCCGACCAGCGCAAAGAAGGTGATCTCAAAGCCCAGTGGCTCAGGGGCGACATCGGCGTGGTAGCCGCGGATGATTCCCAGCTCCTCGAGGCGACGCATCCGTCGCAGACAGGGCGGCGCCGAGAGGCCGACTCGGCGGGCCAGTTCGACATTGGTGATGCGGCCATCATTCTGCAGCTCCGCCAGAATGTGGCGGTCTACATCGTCGAGTTCATCTTCGATCGCGTCTGGCATTGGGTCCCGTATTTCGTTGCGCCTGGGCGCATAGGCACGCAATATCCTGTCTTATGTGTGGCGTATCAAGCCAATGCGGTGGAAAGACCGTTTCATGTCTTGCAGCCGGGGGGGGCCGCACCGAATATCAGCCATGAACGCCCTGTCATATCGGATTCGCCCGTGCCCATGACGCATCATACGCCGCTCCTCGTGATCGGTGCCGGACCCGCCGGCTATACTGCGGCGATCTATGCGGCGCGCGCCAGCATGAAGCCGATCCTCGTCGCCGGCCTGCAGCCAGGCGGCCAGCTCACCATCACGACCGATGTCGAGAACTATCCGGGCTTCGCCGATGCCATCCAGGGCCCCTGGCTGATGGAACAGATGCGGGCACAGGCCGCCCATGTCGGCACCACGATGATCGACGATGTGATCACCTCGGTGGATTTTTCCGCCCGCCCTTTCCGATGCGAGGGAGATAGCGGTGATGTCTTCATCGCCGAGACGGTGGTCATCGCCACCGGCGCGCAGGCGCGCTGGCTGGGGATTCCGGGCGAACAGGCCCTGTCGGGCTTTGGTGTCTCGGCCTGCGCGACCTGCGACGGATTCTTCTTTCGCGGCAAGAACGTGGCTGTGGTGGGCGGCGGCAATTCGGCGACGGAGGAGGCGCTCTACCTCTCCAACCTCGCGGCCCATGTCACCCTGATCCATCGCCGTGACAGCCTGAAATCCGAGAAAATTCTCCAGCAGCGCCTTTTCGCCAAGCCCAACGTCACCTGCCTGTGGGACAATGCGGTGGAGGAAGTGCTGCCTGATGATGGCAAGCGCCCAGCCCTGCGCGCGCTGAAGCTGCGCCACACCCGCACCGGCGCCATCACCGAAATGCCCTTCGACGGCATGTTCGTCGCCATTGGGCATGACCCGGCAACCGCCATCTTTAAGGGCCAGGTGGCGATGGATGCCGGCGGCTACATCACCACCGAGCCAGGCAGCACCCGCACCTCGGTTCCGGGCGTCTTCGCCGCGGGCGACGTGCAGGACCATATCTATCGACAGGCCGTCACGGCCGCGGGCACGGGCTGCATGGCGGCGCTGGACGCCGAACGCTTCCTCGCCGCCGCCAACACCGCCGAAAGACAGGCCGCCTGATGCCGTTGGATTGGGACAAGCTGCGGGTGTTTCACGCCGTGGCCGAAGCCGGTTCCTTCACCCATGCGGGGGAGAGCCTGAATCTCAGCCAATCCGCCGTGTCGCGGCAGATCCAGGCATTGGAGGAATCGCTCTCTGTGCCGTTGTTCCACCGCCATGCCCGCGGCCTGATCCTGACCGAAAGCGGGGAGACGCTGAACCGCACGGTGCGCGACGTGTTCGCCAAGCTCGCCATGACCGAGGCGCTGCTGACCGAGGGGCGGGAACGCGCGGCGGGGCGCCTGAAGATCACCACCACCACCGGCTTCGGCAGCTCCTGGCTGGCGCCGCGGCTGCACCGCTTCCTGGAACTGCACCCGGAGGTCAGCGTCTCCGTCCTGCTCGATGACGCCGATCTCGATCTGGCGATGCGCGAGGCCGATGTCGCCATCCGCATGCATCCGCCCAAGCAGCCCGACCTGATCCAGCGCCACATCGCGAGCTTCGGTTGGAAGGTCTACGGCTCGGTCGATTACCTCAAGCAGCATGGCATGCCGGCACGGCCGGAGGATCTGGACGCGCATCGGCTGGTCGTCTGGGGCGACTACCGACCGCCGATCGAGGAGATCAACTGGCTGGCGGAGGTGGGCCGCCGCAACGGCAGCCAGCGCCGCGCTGCGGTGGAGGTGAACAGCCTGACCGGCATGCTGCGCGCCGTGCAGTCAGGCCTCGGGCTGGCCGCGCTGCCGGATTACATCGGCACGGATCTGGCGGGTTTGGTGCAGGTATTGCCTGACCTGAAGCCCCCGCGGGTCAACGCGTATTTCGTCTACCCGGAGGAAATGCGGAATTCGAAGCGTGTGGCGGTGTTCAGGGATTTTCTGGTGGCGGAGCTGGCAAACGGATCGCTGTCGTAACCAGGTCAGTGTTCGCATGCGACAGGCGCATGGCAGGGGCGTTGCCTTGCCGCAACCGCATGGGGCTTTCTCTCCTACTGTATGCGCATCGGCGATTTGTTGCCGAGAGGGTCTCAGGACCCTTCGTCTCCCAGACGTGAAGCCTCCCTGTATGACTCGCCCGCCGCCCTTGGGCAGGCGGGCTTTTTTTTGCGGGCCTCAGCCCATCCCCCTGCGGGATCGCCATAGGCGCCAGAGCCAGAGTGACATCCCGGAAGCGAGCAGCATCATCACCGCCAGGGCATGCGCCTCCGGCGTCGGCCCCATGCGGAGTTGGCTGAACAGCAGAAGCGGCAGGGTGGTGGCGCCCGGGCCGCTGGTGAAGCTCGCCAGAACCACATCATCGAATGACAACAGGAAGGCCAGACCCCAACCCGCCGCGAGCGAGGGCGCCATCAATGGCAGCGTGACCGTGCCGAACACCGTGGCGGGCGAGGCGCCGAGATCGGCCGCGGCCTCTTCCAGCACCGGCCCCATAGCGGCCAATCGCGCCTGCACCACCACAGCGACATAGGCGGTACCCAGGCTGGCATGGGCCAGCAGCAGCGTGATGGCCCCCCGGCCCTGCGGCCAGCCGGTCAGCCGTTCCATGCCCACGAACAACAGAAGCAGCGCCAGGCCCGTCACCACCTCCGGCAGAACCAGCGGTGCCACCGCCAGCGCGCCGAACAGGGCACGGCCGCGAAAGGCGCCATGCCGTGCCAGCACCCAGCCGATCGCGCCGCCCGCCAGCACGGCCAGGGTGGCCGCGCCCGCCGCCACCAATACCGAGAGCGCAGCGGCGCCCAGCAATCGCTCATTGCCCGCCAGCGCCAGGAACCAGCGCAGGGAGAAGCCCCCCCAGACAAAGGGCTGCCGGGCATCCGAGAAGGCGAAGGCGGCCATCAGCAACACTGGCGCCCAGAGGAAACCAAGCCCAAGCCAGAGCGCGAGCCGCGTCATCGCCCCAATCGCTGCCACAACAGCAGTGGCGGCAACAGCACGGCCAGCAGCGCCACCGCGGCCGCCGCCGCAAGCGGCCAGTCGCGCGCGGCAAAAAACGCCTGCCAGATCGCACCACCGGCCAGCAGGGCATCGGGTGCGCCCAGCAATGCCGGGATGACGAATTCGCCGGCGGCAGGAATGAACACCAGCAGAAAGGCAGCGCCAGCCGCCGCTGCGCTGCCCGGCAAGGTGATGGTGCGGAAGACGGTGATTGGGCCGGCACCCAGATCGGCCGCGGCCTCCTCCAGCCTGGGATCGCGCGACGCGAGCGCGGCATAAAGCGGCAGGAACGCAAAGGGCAGGTAGCTGTGCACCATGCCCAGCAGCAGGCCCGTGGTGGTGTAGAGCAGTTCGACCGGCGTGCTGACCAACCCCGCCGCCAGCAACAGCTGATTGAGCAATCCACTGTCGCGCAGCAAACCCACCCAGGCGGCCATGCGCAGGACAAATCCGATGCAAAGCGGCAGCACCACCAGGGCCAGCAGCAATGACCTGCGGGCGGGCGCGGCGCGCAGGATGCCCAGCGCCATCGGATAGGCCAGCGCCAGGCACAGCCCGGCCGTGACGCCGGCAATGGCCAAAGAGCGCATCAGCGCGTCGAGATAGAACCCATCCTCGGTCAGCACGCCCCAGGATTCATTGCCACCCATCCAACGCCCCTGCGCAAAGGGCGCGCGAAAGGGCGGTACGCCCGGGTCAGGCACCGCGAAGGCAATGGCCAGCACCACCAGCAGCGGCGCCACGACCAAGGCCGCCAACCACGCCGAAGCGGCAACCCGGATCATGCCACGAGCCGCACCAGCGCGGCGTCATCCCAGTCCAGCATGACCATGGCCTCGGGCAGGGGCGGAACGGCGCCGCGCGGCAGCGCCGCCCGCAGCCGCGCGCCGCTGTCGCAGCGGCACTCCACCATCCAGCCTTCGCCGCGAAACGCGGTGGCCATCACCCGGCCCGCCATCCTCCCCTGGAGGCCAAGACGCACGAATTCAGGCCGCAACGCGTAGGCGCCCTCTGGGCTTTCGAGGATATTGGCGGCACCGAGGAATTCGGCCACGAAACGGGTCGCCGGGCGGTCATAGACCTCTTGCGGGGGGCCGATCTGCGCCAGGCGCCCTTCGGCCAGCACGGCGATGCGATCGGCCAGACCCAAGGCCTCTGTCTGGTCATGCGTGACCATGACGAAACTCGTGCCGGTCTCGCGTTGAAGCCGGCGCAGCTCGGCACCGGTCTGCGCGCGCAGCCCGGCGTCGAGTGCGGCCAGCGGCTCATCGAGCAGCAGAACCGGCGGCTTGCGCGCCAGCGCCCGTGCCAGCGCGACGCGTTGCTGCTGCCCGCCCGAAAGCTGCGTCGGCCGCCGGGGACCGAATCCCGCAAGCCCCACCAGCGCCGCCAATTCCTCCACCCGGGCCTGGCTGAAGCAGCCGGCGCGGCGCAGCCCATAGCCGATATTCTCCGTCACGCTGAGATGCGGGAACAGCGCATAGGACTGGAACATCATGGCGCAGGGCCGGGCGGGCGGTGGCAAACCTGCCATGTCGCGCCCGGCGATGCGGATCGTTCCGGCATCGGGCGTCTCGAAACCGGCCACCAGGCGAAGCAGGGTGGATTTGCCGGAGCCCGAGCCACCGAGCAGCGCCAGGAACTCGCCCTCACGCACCTCCAGCCCAAGCCCGTCGAGCGCCGTTGTGGCGCCAAACCGCTTGCTCAGCCCCTCGACCTGCAGGCTCAACGTCCGGCCTTGAAGCGGGCCCAGAGGCGGGCCCGCAGGCGCTCCGCCGCAGGCGCGGGCGTGCCGGCGAGAAAGGCCCGCGTGAGCGCCTCCGGCCCTGGGTAGATCGACGGATCATTCGCCACCTCCGTCTGCAACAACGGGCGTGAGGCCGGCACGGCATTGGGGTAGCGCACCTGGTTGGTGATGCCCGCCATCACATCGGGCCGCAGCAGGAAGTCGATGAAGGCATACGCGGCATCGGGGTTCGGCGCATCGGCGGGAATGGCCAGCATGTCGAACCAAAGCTGTGCCCCTTCCCGCGGGGCGACATAGGTGATGCGAAACGTTCGCCCCGCCTCACGCGCCCGGGCGGCCGCCTGGATCACATCGCCCGAATAGGTCAGGGCAAGGCATATTTCCCCAGACGCCAGCGCGTCGACGATCGCCGCCGAGCCTGGAATGGAGCGCAGATGCGGCCGGATGGCGAGCAGCGCCGCCTCCGCCGCGCGTAGATCGGCGGGATCCGCGCTGTCGGGGCTGCGGCCCAGGAAGCGCAGGATGGAGGGCAGCACATCCGTCGCGCTGTCCATCACGGCGATGCCGCACCGGGCCAGCCGGCGGGCATTCTCGGGGTCGAGCAGCAGGGCCAGGGAATCGAGCGGCGCATCGGGCGCCAGCGCGCGGATCCGGTCCTCCCGCAGGCCCAGACCCACCGTGCCCCACAGATAGATCACGCCATGCCGATTGCCGGCATCCACCGACGACACACGGGCCATCAGGGCGGGGTCGAGATTGACCAGATTCGGCAGGCGCGCTGCATCCAGCGGCCGCAAGGCGCCCGCCCGAACCAGCCGGGCGAAGCTGGGTTCGGAGGTGGGCACGACGATATCGAAGCCGGAACGCCCGGCCGAAAGCCGGCCCTCCAGCGTCTCCAGGCTGTCATAGACGTCGTAGCGGATGCGAATGCCGGTCTCGCGCTGGAAGCGCTCGATGGCGTAGGGATCGATGTAATCGGCCCAGTTGAAGACATTGAGGACCTGTTGGGCACGCAGCGGAAAGGCCACGGAAAAGGCAACCAGCAGCGCGAGCGACACGGTGCGAACAATGCCTCCAAGGGCGCTGTGGGCGGCAGGCATGGCGGCTCCTTCGCGATGGCGGCTGGGCAAGTGGAGCAAGCTGTCCCGGGGGGCGGGCAAACCGTCAAGTACCGTGTCGCCATCAGGATTTTATGCTTGACAAATTCTGGATTTAATTGCTATCCAATCCTCGCCAACGGGTGAATTGCGCCCGCTCCGCTCCCTCCCCCGGCTGAAGCCCCTGCTCGGGAAGGCCGTTGAACCCCGCTCCATCCTCAATGTCCCAGGCCCCGTGCGGCGCATCGCCGCGCTGTGGCCGCGCGCGCCCCCGCCCCTCGCACAGGAGAACCGCCCATGCCCTTCGCAGCTTCAGGCCTCACCCCGCTCATCCAGACCAGTGGCTTCTCGATGTGGCGCTATGTCACGTCCGATCTGCGCGCCGATGTCGCGGCGACCGGCTATTTCTCAGCCGTCGCGTCGCAGTTCAGGGCGGGCGACATCATGTTCCTGCAGGCCGCGGATGCCCTGGCCATGCTGCCGCTGCGCGCCGGCCCTGCCTTCGGCCCAGGCGTCACCCTCGACGGCGCGGTCACGCCGCTGGCCGCCGTTCGCAGCGCCGCCCAGCGCTTCTCCGTCGCCCAGGCCGTGGGCGCGGTGGTGCGCACCATTGTGCTGGCGCCGCTGGTGGCGGGCTTTATCGCCGGCTCCGCCATCCCGGTCTCGGCCCAGATCCAGGGGCCCATCAGCCAGGTCGTGGTCAGCGTGCGCAACGCGGCCGGCCAGACGGTCGTACCGAGCCAGATCGTGACCGTGACCGGCGGCTTCGCCACCGCCGCGCTGACGGCGCCGGCGGTCGGCAGCGGCTACCGCATCCGCGTGGAGGACGCCCAGGACCCCGGGCTGGCGACGATCTCCCGCAGCTTTTCGGTGGCGCCGGCAACCGACGCAGTGCTGCAGGAGAACGGCTTCATGCTTCTCCTGGAAAGCGGCTTCGCACTGCTGCGCTGAACATCCCTCCCCCGCCACGCAGCCCCCAGCCGACGGAACCCCTTCATGAGCGATCTTCGCATCAGCCAATTGCCGGCAGCCTCGACGCTGTCGGAAAGTGACCTCGCGCCTGTCACCCAGCTCGGCGCAAACCCCACAACACGCAGGGCGACCCTCGCCCAGCTGCGCACCACGGTGCATGACCAGCGCAGCGTGCACGTCCGCGATTTCGGCGCGGTGGGCAATGGCACCACCAACGACGCGCCGGCCATCCAGGCCGCCATCAACTCACTCAGGGGCGTGGGCGGCGGCGTGGTCCAGTTCGCGCCCAGGACCTATCGCCTGGCCAGCGCGCTCGTCATCGATGGCGTGGCGGTGCGGCTCGAAGGGGCCGGCTTCACCGAGGGCCCGGGACCGGGCGACGGCACCTGGCTCGCTGTCGATCAGACCGGCTTCACCCCCATCACCTTCACCGGTGTGGGCGCCCGCGGTTCGGTGATGCGCGACATCGCCGTGGTGCAGGCGCAGAACCCCAACTTCACCGTGGGCTGGACCCCGGTGAATTACGACTGGTTCTTCCGCATCGAGGACTGCCTGGGCGGGGTGGATTTCGACAACATCTTCCTCTGCGCGATCACCCGTGGCTTCTATTGCTTCAATTCCGGCCGCACCGACTTCCGGCGCATCCGCGGCCAGGTGTTCAGCTGTGGCATCGAGGTGGATGCGGCGCTCGATGTTCCGCGCCTGCACAACATCCACTTCTGGCCGTTCTGGAGTGCCGACCCCAACGTCATGAACTACCAGCAGGCGCAGGGCGATGCGATCGTCTTCAAGCGCGCCGATGGCCCCTTCATCGATCAGGCCTTCGCGCTGGGCTACCGTAGCATGTTCCGCTTCAGCCAGTCGGCCAGCGGCTGGACGACGAAGTTCTACATCAACTCCGCCTATGCCGATTTCTGCCGCTATGGCGTGCTGATCGACAGCTTCGGCGTGGATGGGCTGATCGGCAATCTGACCACCCACGGCGAAATCTGGGCGGGCGGCGGGCCGGCGCTCAGCGCCTCGCACGGCATCCTCATCAGCTCCGACAATTGCCGGGTGCAGGTGGCCAACCTGCGGGTCGACGCGGTCGAGGACAATGCCATTCGCGTGGTGGGCAACTCCAACCGGCTCGACATCTTCGCGCTGCGCGTCGTGCGCTACAACAACCGCAACAACGGCTCGGGCGCGATCCAGCTCTTCAACGCCACCGCCGGCACGCCCAACACCGTCATCCTCGGCAGCCCACCGGTGCTTGAGGGCACCTATGCGGGGATCCTGAACAACACCGATGGCAATGGCGTGGTGCAGATGCGCGCGCCGACGGGTACCGCGACGGTCCCGGGCCTGGCGGTCGGCCAGTCGAACAGCGGCCTGTGGACGCCTTCCGGCACCGCGCTCGCCGTCGCGTCGAATGGCAGCGAGATGCTGCGGCTCACCCAGGGCGGCGCTGTCACGCTGGGCGGCGCCCCGGGCTCCCATGGGCTGGAGGTTGCGGCCCCCGCGGGCAGCGTCAACCGCGTCTGGATCAATGGCGCCGTGAGCGGCGCGCCACCTGCGCTGCTGTCCACCGGCAACGACGCCAATGTGGATCTGCTGCTGCAGACCAAGGGCACCGGCACCCATAACTTCGTGACGGGTGGCGGCCCGCAGATGCAGGTGCTCAACCAGGCCAATGCGGTGAACACCGTTCAGGTCCTGGGCGCCGCCACCGGTTCGCCCTCACGCGTCGGCTGGCTTGCTGCGGGTTCGGACGCCAACATCGCCGCCGTCATCGGCCAGCCCAAGGGCACCGGTGCGGTCATCGCGCAGTTTCCGGACAGCGCTGCATCGGGCGGCAATGTCCGCGGCGGCAATGCGGTGGACCTGCAGACCACACGAACCGCCGCGACCCACGTCGCCAGCGCCAGCTTCGCGACGCTGAGCGGCGGCAGCGGCAACACCGCGAGCGGCACGTCCAGCGCGGTGGGAGGCGGCGCCGGCAATATCGCCTCCGCCGCGAATGCCGCTATCGCCGGCGGCGGCTCCAATGTCGCCGATGGCATCTACTCCTGGTCGCCAGGCGGCTTTCAGGCCAGCGCTCGCGGCCAGTACGGCAAGGGCATTATGGCTGCGGGCCGCTTCGCCAGCAATGGCGATGCGCAGTTGGGCTGGTCGGTATTGCGCCGACAAACCACCGATGCGACCGCCCAGCGCATCACCGCCGATGCCGGAACCGCCGGCAGCGCCAATACCCTGAACATCCCCAACGCCTGCGCTGTCATGGGCCGCCTTCGTGTCGTTTCGAAGGCCAATGGCGCGCTCGACGCCGCTGTGTGGGACGTCGCGATTGGCGTGGTGCGCGGCAATGGCGCCGGCACCACCGCACTCTTTCTTGGCGGCAACGCATCGCTGGCGCCCGGCGCCAGCAATGGCTCCGGCTCGACATGGCGCCTGGGGATCGCTGCCGACACCACCAATGGCGGCGTCGCGCTCACGATCACAGGCGCTGCCGCCACCACCATCAACACTGTCGCGACTTTCGACAGCACCGAAACCGTCACCGCGAGCTGAGGAGCCTCATCATGGCCTTTATGCAACCCGTCGAAATCCAGGAAACCGGCGTCAGCGCGCAGTACTGGCGCCTGACCCATCTCCAGGCCGACCTGACCGCCGGCATCGTCGAAGCCAGGATGCATGGCTTTCTCGATGAGACCGCGCGCCGTTCGGGCAAGAGCCCGCTTTCCGTGCTGGCGTTCCGGCTGCCCGCCGCGGGCTTGATGAAGCGCGGCACGCTCAAGCTGGGCGACGTCTACAACGCCGTGCGCGGCTTCAACGCTGGCGCGGACGCCGATGGCGCGCCGCTGCCGCCGGTTTTCGCCACGGCTGAGGACGTCTGAACCAGGCGGTTCGGCCCGGCATTTTTTGCCGGGCCGTTTACCAGCCCTTCACCCCATCCCCGTCACGATAAGGACACACACATGAGCTCCCTGACCGATCACGCGAAGAATCTCCTGGCCCGCACCCTCTGCGGCCGCACGCCCACCGCGCCCACCGCGGTGTTCTGCGGCATGGGCACCGGCGGCAGCGACCCCACGGGCCTCACCGGTGAGCCGGTGGGCAATGGCTACGCCCGCCAGCGTGTGACCTTCACCGGCACCGGCGTGCAGACCAATGCGGAGGCGATTCGCTTCAGCTTCACCGGCGCGGTGGGCACGCTGTCGCACCTCGGCCTCTTCGACGCCGCGGCCGGCGGCAATCCCCTGACCTGGGGCACGCTGTCCGCCGCCACCTCCGTGACCGGCGCGGGCACCGTCACGGTGAATCCCGGCAGCCTCACCATGACGGGAGATTGAGCCATGCCCATCGCCTGCGCCGTTGCCCTTGTGCTGTTGCTGGACGCCTCGGGCTCCGTTTCGAGCGAGGATTGGCGGATGCAGGCGACGGGCACCGCCGATGCCATCGCCGATGACGCGGTGGTGCGGATCATCGAACGCCAGGGGGCGGTGGCCATGACGGCCATCGCCTTCTCGGATGAGACCCGCCCGCTCGTGCCCTGGCGCATCGTCAACGGCCGCAACGAGGCGGAAGGTTTCGCCGCGGCATTGCGGGAGGCACCACGCAGCCTCTACGGCGGCACCCGCGTTGGCGAGGCGATGGAGGACGCGTTGCGCGCCTTCGAAACCGCGCCTTGCGAGGCCGAGCAGGAGGTCGTGGACATTTCGACCGATGGCGATGCCGACCCGGTGCCGACCATGCGGGCGCGCGAAGCGGCCGCCGCACGCGGCGTGCGGGTGAACGCCATCGGCATCGGGCGCCTGCCGGGCGGAACACCGGCGGATTGGCTGCGCGACAATGCCATCACGCTGGGCGGCTTCGCCCTGTCGGCGGGGGATTGGACGGACTTCGCACGCGCCATGCGCCGCAAACTGGCGATGGAACTTGCCGCGCGGTGAAGTCCGCCGCGACGAAAAAGCCATGATCAGGGTCCAAAAGCGCCGCAATCCATGCCAATAAGGGGCGTCAGCAAGGGGCTTTGAATGACCATCTTGATCACCGGCGGTTTGGGTTTCATTGGTTCGGCCGTGGTCCGGCGGCTGCTCGCCACCACGGGTGAGGTCGTCGTGAACATCGATTCCGCGACCTATGCGGCCAGCCCTGAATCGCTCGGCGCCTGGCTTTCCGATGCGCGGCATATCCACATCAAGGCCGATATCTGCGATGTGGCGGCCATGCAGGCAGCCTTCGGGCAATACCTGCCGGACCGGGTGATGCATCTCGCCGCTGAAAGTCATGTCGACCGTTCGATCGACGGCCCGGCGCAGTTCATCCAGACCAATGTCGTGGGCACCCAGGTCCTCCTCGAAGCCGCTCGCGCCCATTGGTCGCGGCTCGACGCCGCGGCAAGGGAGAGTTTCCGCTTCCACCACGTCAGCACGGACGAGGTCTTCGGCAGCCTGGAACGCGACGCGCCGCCCTTCGACGAACACACCCCGTATGACCCGCGCAGCCCCTACAGCGCATCCAAGGCCGCGTCCGACCATCTCGTCCGGGCATGGCAGCACACCTATGGGCTGCCTGCCTTCGTCTCCAACACGACGAACAATTACGGGCCGTGGCAGTTCCCCGAAAAGCTGATCCCGCTCGTCACCCTCAATGCGCTGCATGGCCAGCCATTGCCCGTGTATGGCGATGGCCAGCAGGTGCGGGACTGGATCCATGTCGAGGACCATGCCGAGGCGCTGTGCCTTGCGCTGTTCCAGGGCCAGCCCGGCGCGACCTATTGCCTCGGCCCGCGGCAGGAGCGCACCAATCTCGACGTCGTGCGCGCGATATGCCGCATCCTCGACGAGAAGCGCCCCGATGCTGCTGGCCCGCGCGAGCGGCTGATCACCTATGTGAAGGACCGCCCGGGCCACGATCTGCGTTATGCCATGGATCCCTCCGGCGCCGAGCGCTCTTTGGGCTGGAGGGCCCGCCATGGCTTCGAGGACGGCCTGGCCGCCACCATCCAATGGTATCTCGACAATGAGGCATGGTGGGGGCCGATCCGGGCCCGGAAATATGCGGGCCAACGCCTGGGAAGCGCCGCATGAACCGCGCCTGGTGGAAGAACAAGCGGGTCTTCGTGACCGGCGGCGCCGGGTTCCTCGGCTCGAACCTGTGCCATGCGCTGGCCGCCGTCGGCGCGCGGGTGACGGCGCTGGACGCGATGAGCGAGGAGGGCGGCGCCAACCCCCGCAACCTCGATGGCGCCGGCGTGCTGCTGGTGCGTGGTGATCTGCGCGACACCGAACTGCATTCCCTCGCCCAGGGGGCAGATGTCCTGTTCAACATGGCGGCGCAGACCAGCCATATGGGTGGCCAGAAGGATCCGGTTTCCGATATCGGAATAAACGCTGTGGCACAGGTCCGCCTGATCCAGGCCATGCGGGAGGCCGCGCCGGCGGCCCGGGTCGTGCATGCCTCCACCCGGCAATTCTACGGCCGCCCCATCGCATTGCCGGTCAATGAGCTGCATCCGGTCAATCCCCCCGATGCGAATGGCGTCTCGAAATGGGCGGGCGAGCAGTATTGGTTGCTGGAATCCCGCGTCCTGGGCCGCCCTGTCGTCTCGCTGCGCCTGACCAATTGCTACGGCCCGCGGCTGCGCATTCGCGACGCGAAGCAGACCTTCCTGGGCATCTGGATCCGCCGGGTTCTGGAGGGCGAGGCCTTCGAGGTCTGGGGCGGCGCCCAGCTTCGCGACCTCTCCTATGTCGATGACGTGACCGAGGCCTTCATCACCGCGGCGGAACAGGCCGACCAGCCTGGCGTGAATGGGCAGGTGTTCAACCTCGGCGGCTCGCCGCCGATCTCGCTGCTCGATCTGGCGGAGCGGCTGATCGCCGCCAATGACGGCAAGGGCAGCTTCACCACCCGGGAATTTCCGGCCGACCGCGCACCAATCGACATCGGCAGCTACCATGCCGATGATGCCGCTTTCCGGAAGGCCACCGGCTGGGCGCCCGCCACCTCGCTCGACGAGGGGCTGCGCCTGTCACTGGCCTGGTACCGCGAACGCATGACCGACTATCTCTAGGACACGAGCCGATGAACGCACCGCTCACCGTGATTGCCCAGGCCGACCCAGGCGCGGGCTATCGTGCATTGAAGCCCGAGATCGATGCCGCCGTGGCACGGGCGCTGAATTCGGGCTGGTACATTCTGGGCGCCGAGGGTGCGGCCTTCGAGCGCGAGTATGGCGCCTGGCTGGGTGAGGGCATGCGCGCCGTGGGCTGCGCCAATGGCACGGACGCCATCGCCCTGATCCTGCGCGGCATGGGCATTGGCGAGGGGGCCACGGTCGTCACCGTCTCCCACACCGCCGTGGCCACGGTGGCCGCCATCGAAATGGCCGGCGCCACGCCGTTGCTGCTGGATATCGACCCCGACACCTACACCATGGACGCCGACGAGCTGGCCGCCGTGCTGGAGGATCCGCCGCCGGGCATCCCGCCCATCCGCGCCGTTGTGGCCGTGCATATCTACGGCCAGGCCTGTGATCTCGGCCCCATGCTGGCGGCTTGCGAGAAGGCCGGCGTGCCTCTCATCGAAGATTGCGCGCAATGCCATGGCGCGACCCTGGGCGGGCGCATGCTCGGCACCATCGGCCATGCCTCGGCGTTTTCGCTTTATCCCACGAAGAACCTGGGCGCGCTGGGCGATGGCGGCGTGCTGGCGACGCGCGACCTGGAATTGGCCGAGCGTATTGCTGCCATCCGGCAATATGGCTGGAAGGAGCGCTATGTCTCCTCGCTGATCGGCATCAACAGCCGGCTGGATGAGGTGCAGGCCGCCATCCTGCGCGCCAAACTGCCGCATCTCGATGCCGGCAATGCCCGGCGCGGCGCGATCGCCGCGGCCTATGACGAGGCGCTGGCCGGTGGTCCCTTCACGCCCCCCGCGCGGCGGGCCGATGCCACGCATGTCTTCCACCAATATGTCCTGCGCAGCGATGACCGCGCGGCGGTGATGGCGCGGCTGCGGGCCGAGGGCGTGGGCACGGGCATCCACTACCCCGTCCCCGTGCATGAGCAATCCGCCTATGCCGGCCGCACGGCACTCGGCCCGGCGGGCTGCGCTGAGACGAGCACGGCGGCGAAGGTGGTGTTCTCGCTGCCGATGTATCCGGAGCTGAGCGACGCGCAGGTGGAACATATTTGCGGCGCGTTGCGGAGGCTGTAGGGCACGTCCGCCGGGGGCTTCATGCCTCCGGCAGGGTGCGCGCCACATCCTCAAGCTGCTGGGTCGCTTTGCTCCAGCCCTCGAAAAATCCCATCGCCTTGTGCTGTTCACAATCGGCCAGGCTCCAATGCCGAGCGATGGCGGTGTAGCGGGTGCCCTCGCCATCCGGCTCCATGCCGATGATCCCGGTCATGAAAGGCTTTTCCGAGGTCACCCACGCGGCGGTGAATGCATCGGTCCAGACCAGCCGGCGCTCGGCCACCACCTCCAGATAAACGCCGCGATTGGGCATCTCCTGGCCGTCCGGCCCGCGCATGACGATCAGGTTCGCGCCACCCGGACGCAGATCGATCTCGGCATGGCTCACCTGCCAGGGCGCGGGGCAGAACCAGCGGCGGAGCAGCGCGGCCTCCGTCCAGCAGCGCCAGATCGCGGCCGGCGAAGCGGCGAGGTGAAAAGCCAGCGCCAGGTCGCGTTCGCCTTCGGGCGTGATCGGCAGAGCGGTGATCATGATGGTGCCTTTTTTTCAGCTCACGGGCGAAACGACGGCACGAGTTGTCAGTTCTTTTCGTTCACTGAATCGCCCGGCAACGCAATTCCCGTCAGCGCCTGATAGGCGCGAATCACAAAAGCGTCGTCCCGACCACCATGCCCCTGCGCCGCCGCGGCGACGAAAAGTTGCAAGGCCTGCGCCGCCAGGGGGATGGGGAAATTCGCCTCCCGCGCCAGCGCATCCACCAGGCCCAAATCCTTCACAAAAATATTCACCGCCGAGAGCGGCGTGTCGTCGCCCGCCAGCACATGCGCCATGCGGTTGGCGAACATCCAGGAATTGCCCGCGGCACCCGTCACCACGCCATAGATCTGCTGCGGGTCCAGCCCGGCCTTGATGCCCAGCGCCATCGCCTCGGCGGCGGTGGCGATATGCACGCCGGCGAGCAGCTGGTGCACCACTTTCATGGTCGCGCCCAGGCCGGGCGCCTCGCCCAGTTCCCACACCTTTGCCGCCACCCGATCGAGAACCGGCCGCGCCGCGGCGAAGGCCTGCGGCGACCCGCTGGCCATCACGGTCAGCGCGCCCTGGGCGGCACCGGCGGCGCCGCCGGAGACCGGGGCATCGAGATAGAGCAGTTGGCGAGACGCCGCCTCCTCGGCCAGCGCGCGCGCATCGGCCGGCGCCATGGTGGCGGCGACGATCAGCACCGCACCGGGCGCCAGCCGTTCGGCGCAGCCTTCAGGCCCGAACAGCGCGGCCCGCGCCTGGGCGGCATTGACCGTCAGCACCAGCACCGCCTCGATGCCCGGCGGCAGGTCGCAGGCGCGTGCGACGGAAGCGCCGGCAAAGGCGGCGCGCGCCCGCTCGCTCGGGTCGCAGCCCGTCACGTCCAGCCCTTTTGCCAGAAGGTTCGCGGCGGCACCCTGGCCCATGCTGCCCAGTCCGATGGCGGCGATCTTCATGCGGTGCAGCTTTCCGATGGTATGGCTGTGCGGAGCGCGCCGAGCTCTCGCACCCCGAACAATGCGATCTCGTTACCCAGGCCAGTCGGCCGGCTTGCCGCCACGCCCGCCAGGACCTCGGCCCTGGTTACAGCCGGGCGCGGCGCGCACGCCCGGGTCATGCCGCCATCCGCAATGATCACCCGCATCCCCTTATCCTCATCTCGTCAGGCATGGTCTCGCGCGTGGTGCCCGACGGCAAGCCGTTCAGTCGGTGATCCGGCGCAGCAGGGCCAGCAGTAGCGCCTGCTCCGAGATGTCCAGGTCCTGCATCAGGGCCTGATTGGCGCGCTGGCCGGCCGCGCGGGCGCGCTCCACCAACAATTCGCCCTCGGGGGTGATGGAGAGCACGACCGTGCGGCGGTCCATCGGGTCCTTCTCGGTGCGCAGCAGGCCGCGCAGCGCCAGGCGCTTCATGACGCCCTGTGCGGTGGCAGGATCCATGGCGACGAGCCGGCCCAGCCGGTTCTGTGTCACGCGCCGCAATTCAGCGAGTTTGGTGAGGGCAGCGAATTGCGGCGGCGTCAGGCCGGTTCCCGCAGCGCATTCCTGGAACAATGCCTGGTGGCGCTGCAATGCGCGGCGCAGCAAATGGCCGGTCGAGCCATCGAGGCGGTAGAGGCTGGGCGCGGCGTCGCCGGCGAAGTCCCCCAGGTTGGAGGCCTCGATATCCTGGATAACGGCAAGGGAAGCTTCATTCGCAGCAGCCATGGAGAGTGTTCGACCCGCTTTGCGATCAATAGAGGCAGCCGGCTCCGCACAGTCAAGCATCGTTGCCCATTGCAAGCGCGCAACGCCTTGGCTAAGGGCATGATGTGAAGACGCAGCCAAGCGTCTCGTAGGGAGAAGTTCATGTCCGACATTGATCGCAGCAGTATCGCCGCGCGCCGTGGCTTCCTGACGACAGGCGCAGCCGCGGCCACCGCGACAGCCATCCTGGCCACGCCCGGCGTCAGCCGCGCCCAGACCGTCACCCTGCGCTTCCAGTCCACCTGGCCGCAGCGCGACATTTTTCATGAATTCGCGCAGGACTACGTGACCCGCGTCAACGCCATGGGTGGCGGCCGCATCCGGCTCGAGCTGCTGGCCGCCGGCGCCGTGGTCGGCGCCTTCCAGGTGCTGGACGCCGTGCATTCCGGTACGCTGGATGGCGGCCATGGCGTGTCCGCCTATTGGTTCGGCCGCAACCGCGCCTTCTCGCTCTTCGGGACGACGCCGCCCTGGTTCGGCGACGCGCATCAGCTGCTGGGCTGGTTCTATTACGGCGGTGGCGAGGCCTTCTATCGTCGCCTGATGAATGACGTGCTGCGGCTGAACGCGGTGGGCTTCCTGACGGGCCCGATGCCGACGCAGCCGCTGGGCTGGTTCCGCAACCCGATCGAGCGTCCCGACCAGATCCGCGGCCTGCGCTACCGCACGGTGGGCTTGGCGACCGACCTCATGCAGGAAATGGGTGCCGCCGTCGTGGCCCTGCCGGGCGGCGAGATCGTCCCCGCCCTGGAGCGCGGCGTGATCGACGCGGCGGAGTTCAACAACCCCTCCTCCGACCGCGTGCTGGGCTTCCCCGATGTGGCGAAGAACTACTACGTCCAGTCCTACCATCAGGCCGTCGAGTGCTTCGAGATCCTGTTCAACAAGACCAAGTTCGACGCGCTGCCCGATGAGCACAAGGCGCTGCTGCGGCATTCCGCCGAGGCCGCCTCGGCCGATATGAGCTGGAAGCTGCAGGATCGCTACTCGGCCGATCTGCTGGCCATGGCGCAGCAGCAGCAGGTCAATGTGCGGCCCACGCCAACGCCCATCCTGGACGCGCAGCTGGCAGCCTGGAACCGGGTGATCGAGCGGATGGAGGGTGACAACTCCAACCCTAATAACGGCCCGCTGTTCAAGGAAATCTGCGACAGCCAGCGCGCCTGGTGCCGCCGCGTCGGCAACTTCTTCCTGCGCTACCAGGTCAGCCCGGTGCGCAGCTTCAACCACTTCTTTGCCCGCGGCTGATCTCGGGCCAGGCATTGACGGGGTGGGCCGGCTTGGCCCACCCCTTTTTGCGTATTGGGGAATGGTCGGATGACGGATAGTTACGCCGTGGCGGCATTGGCCGGGTTGGTGGTGGCGGCCTTGATCACCGCCATCGCCTTCTCAGCTTCGCCCTGGGTGCAAAAGGTGCTTCTGGGCATCGATCTGCTCTCCACCCGCGTTGGACAGCTCTTCTCCTGGTGCATCATCATTCTGACCGGGGTCATCACCTATGAAGTGGTGATGCGCCGTTTTTTCAGCGCGCCGACCAATTGGGGCTATGACGTCTCCTACATGTTGTATGGTACGCTTTTCATGACAGCGGGTGCCTATGCGCTCAGCCGCAATGGCCATGTCCGCGGCGATTTTCTCTATCGAATGATGAGCCCGAAGCGGCAGGCCAGCCTGGATTTGACGCTGTTCATCATCTTCTTCTTTCCCGCGATCTTCGCCTTCATGATCTCGGGCTATCACTTCTTCGAATTGTCGTATTTCCAGGATGAACGCAGCGCCTTCTCGCCGGGCGGGCCGCGGATCTGGCCATTCAAGATGCTCATACCTTTCGTCGGCCTGCTGCTGTTGCTGCAGGGCATCGTGGAGGTCGTGCGCTGCGTGCGCACCATCCGCGAGGGTGAATGGCCGCAGCGCCTCTCCGATGTGGAGGAACTGGAACAGAGAATTCTGGCCGAGGCCGCCGAGAAGGGCGCCGAACAACTCGCCGCGGAACTTGCCGCCAAGGGAGTGCGCTGAGTGATCCCCGATCCCGTTCTTGGCATCTCGATGCTGCTGTTGTTCCTCGGCTTCATCATGCTGGGCTTTCCCATCGCCTTCACGCTGATGGCCATGGGCCTGGGCTTTGGCTACATGTCGATGGGTGCCCGGGTTTTCGACCTGTTGATCCAGCGCACCTATGCGGTGATGAGCTCGGACGTGTTGATTTCAGTGCCGCTCTTCGTCTTCATGGGATACATCGTCGAACGCTCGAATATCCTCGACCGGCTGTTCCGGGCGTTGCAGATGGCCTCGGGGAATATCCCCGGCTCACTGGCCGTGGCCACGCTGGCGACATGCGCGCTCTTCGCCACGGCGACCGGCATCGTCGGCGCCGTCGTCACCCTGATGGGCCTGCTGGCTTTCCCGGCCATGCTGCGCGCGGGCTATGATGTGAAGCTGGCATCGGGCGTGGTCTGCGCCGGCGGCTGCCTGGGTATTCTCATCCCGCCCTCGATCATGCTGATCCTCTATGGCGCCACCGCCGGCGTTTCGGTGGTGCAGCTCTACGCCGCAGCATTCATTCCAGGCGTGATGCTGGCAGGGCTCTACATCGTCTATGCCATTGGCATCGCCATCATCAAACCGGAGGTGGCGCCCCGGCTGCCGCCCGACGCGGTGGCGGTGCCGTTTGGCACCATCCTCTGGAACCTCCTGACCAGCTTCCTGCCGCTGGCGGCGCTGATCGCAATGGTTCTGGGCGCCATCCTCACCGGCCTGGCCACGCCGTCTGAGGCGGCGGCGATGGGTTCGCTCGGCGCTGTTCTGCTGGCGATCGTCTACCGCGCATTCACGTTTCAGAAACTGAAGGAAAGCGTTTTCCTCACCGCGCGCACCTCGGCCATGGTGTGCTGGTTGTTCGTGGGCAGCTACATCTTCTCCTCGGTCTTCGGCTATCTCGGTGGCCAGTCGGTGGTGGAGAATTTCGTCAAGTCGCTGCCGCTGAACACCTTCACTTTCATGCTTCTGGCACAGGCGATCATCTTCGTGCTGGGCTGGCCACTGGAGTGGACTGAGATCATCGTGATCTTCGTTCCCATATTCCTGCCGCTGCTGGATGATTTCGGCGTCGATCCGCTGTTCTTCGGCATCATGATCGCCTTGAACCTGCAGACGTCATTCCTCTCGCCCCCCGTGGCCATGGCGGCCTTCTATCTGAAGGGCGTGGCGCCGAAACACGTGCGCTTGGAGGATATCTTCAAGGGCTGCATGCCATTCATCTACATCGTCGTGCTGACGATGATCTGCGTCTATGCCTTCCCAGGCATCGTCACATGGTTGCCCGAGACGCTGTATGGCGGCCAGTCCGGCCCGCCGGCGATCAGTGTCGACGCACCGCCTGTCGGCGGCTTCGTCGAAGAGGAAATCCCCGAACTGCCACCGATGCGATGATGTCCTCGATCGCCGCGGCGCTGACCGAGGCCTGGGAAACCGGCCAGCCGGTCGCACCGCTCTCCGCCGAATTCGCCCTCGGCAGCCTGGACGCGGCGGAGGCGGTGGCGGGCGCCGTGCTTGAAAAACTGGCCCTGCCGCCGTGCGGGATCAGGGTGCTGGAAAGCGGCCTGGTGGGGGCGATGCTGGAAGGCCGCCTGAGCCAGACAGGCCTGCCCCTCCCGCTGGCCGCCCTGCCCCATGGCCGCGCGGCGCCAGCGCTTCTCGCCGTATTGGGTGAAGCCATTGCCTGGGATGGCGAGGGGCTGCCGGCGGTGGCGCGGCTGCACCCCGCGCTCGACCTCAGCGCCTCCCGCTGGCGGGATGGCCCTGCCACGATGTTCGAGGCCGCGGCCGATCTCGCCGGGCTCGGCCAGGTGGTGATCGGCAAGGGGAAAGCCGCCCGTTGGCCATCGGCCTGCGCCTTGGGGGCGCCTCGTGCCACCCGTGCAGAGGTCGCCGGCCTGTTCGAAACCGCGGTGCGCGTGGCGCGCGAGGCCGGCGGCCTGCCGGTGGGTGCCGTGCTGGTGCTGGTGTTCGATAGCCGCGCGGAGGTGTTGGCCGGCCCCGGGCCGGTCACCGCGCGCTGGAGCGGCCTCGGCGCCGCAACCTCAGAACTGCGCTGATTACAGCGCCACCACGAGATCGATCTCCACCAGCGCGCCCAGCGCCAGGCCGGTGACGCCGACCGTGGTACGGGCAGGCAATTGCCCGGGCGGAAAGGCTGCCTCCCACACCGCGTTCATCGCGGCATAGTCGCGTTCGAAATGGGTGAGGTAAATGCGCGCCATCGCCACGCGCTCCCACGCCGCGCCGCTGCCGGCCAGCACGGATTTGAGGTTGCTGATGACCTGGCGCGTCTGCGCCGCGACATCGCCCGGCACGCAGCGCGTGTTGTCCTCGGGCAAGGTGGGCATCTGCCCGGTCACGAACAGAAAATCCCCCGCCCGCACGGCATGGCTGAAAGGGGCCACACGCGCGGGGCCGCCGGGCAGAAGGATATGGGCGAGTTCCAGCATCACAGCCCCCGATCGGCGCGGGTGGCGGCCAGGTCATCCTCGCGGAAGGCGGCAATGATCTCGCTCAGGGGCGATTGTTCGGCAAAGCCCAGCGCCCGGGCGCGGCGGGAGAGGAAGCGCGCCGGCCAGCCGCCGATGATCGCCGCCACATTGGCATCCGGCACTGGCTTCACCCGCGCGCGCTCCACCGCCGAGAGCGCATCGAGCATCGCAGCCACCGTCACCGTGAGCCCCGGCGGATTGACGCCGCGATCCAACCCCAACGGCGCCGTGTCCATGAACCCGGCATGCAACAGCCATTCCACCACGATTCGCGGCGAGCTAACCCAAAGCGCGAAGTCATCGCCCACCGGCAGCGTGGTCTCCAACCCCAGCAGCGGCTCGCGCAGGATGGCCGAGACGAAGGAGGAGGCAGCGGCATTCGGACGCCCGGGCCGGATGATGACCGTGGGCAGGCGGATGCTCACGAGATCAAGCAGCCCGCGGCGCGAGGCATCCTGCAGCAGCAATTCGCCCGCCGCCTTCTGCGCGCCATAGCTGTTGGTCGGCATCTGCCGCGCATCATCGTCCAAAATCGCATCCTGGCCGCCGCCGAAGCTGGCAACCGAGCTGGTGAAGACGATCCTGGGCGGCTTCGCGCAGGCCCGGGCAGCCCCGATGACCGCCAGCGTGCCCTGCAGGTTGACCCTGAGGCCAAGGTCTAAATCCGCCTCGGCCGCGGCGCTCACCACGGCGGCGAGGTGGTAGATGATGTCGGTCTGAGGCGGGATGGCGGCGGCGAGCGACGCGGGGTCCGCCACATCGCCGGCCAGGCAACGCACCGGGAAGGGCGCCTCCAGCGGCGCCGGGGCCACCATGTCGAACAAGGTCAGCGACGTTGCGCGGCCCTCGGCCGCCAGGCGGGCGGCCAGCTTGCGGCCCAGGAACCCAGCCCCGCCCAGAATGGTGATGTGCATCTCGCCCCCAATGGTTTTCTCGCGCAGCATGGCGCCATGATCACGGACCATCCCTACCGCCTCTTCCTCAATCCGCGCCAGGGTGTGCCCGGCGTGGTGGTGCTCACCGAGGGCGGTTTTCGCCGTGCCAGCGCCGAGATCACCGCCTGGCCGGGCTATGAACCCACCCCGCTGCGCGCCCTGCCGCCCCAGGGCCTCGCCAGCCTGCACTACAAGGACGAGGCCGGGCGCTTCGGCCTGGGGTCGTTCAAGGCCTTGGGCGGCGCCTATGCGGTCCAGAAGCTTGTGGTGGGCGAGTTGGCGCGCGCCGGCATCCGCACCACCGGGGCTGAGGTCTTCGCCGGGCGGCACAGGCCCGAGGTCACCGTCACCTGCGCGACGGATGGCAATCACGGCCGCTCCGTCGCCTGGGGCGCGCGACAGTGCCATGCGGCCTGCGTCATCTTCGTGCATGAGCATGTCAGCCAGGGCCGGCGCGACGCGATCGCCGCCTACGGTGCCGAGGTGCGGGAGGTGCCGGGCAATTACGATGACAGCGTGCGCGCCGCCTCGGCAGCGGCCGAGGCCAATGGCTGGCACGTCATCAGCGACACCTCCTGGCCCGGCTATACCGAGCCGCCGCGCGACGTCATGCAAGGCTATCGCCTGATGGCCGAGGAGGCGTTTTCCCAGCTTCCCGAGCCACCGACGCATGTCTTTGTGCAGGGCGGCGTGGGCGGGGTGGCGGCCGCCGTCTCGGTGCAGCTGCGTGCCCGGCGCATCCCGGCGAAGCTGGTGGTGGTGGAACCCGACGCCGCCGCATGCCTGCTGCTGAGCGCCGAGGCCGGCGAGATCCACGTGGTGGAGGGCGAGCTGCCCACGCTGATGGCCGGGCTTGCCTGCGGCGAGCCCAGTCTACTCGCCTGGCAGGAGCTGGAGCGCGCCGCACATGCCTTCATGGCCGTGCCTGATGCCGCGGCGGTGGAGGCCATGCGCGCCCTGGCCCGGCTGGGCGTCGTTGCCGGCGAATCCGCGGTGGCCGGGCTGGTCGGCGCCATTCTGGCCGGGCGCGCGGGCGCAATCGGGCTGGGGCCGGAGAGCCGTGTGCTGGTCTTCGGCACCGAGGGCGCGACCGACCCGGAACTCTATGCCCGGCTGGTGGCGGGCGCGTAACCTTACGGCCATGCAATCCGCTTCACGCGTCTGTCACAAACTTGCCATTGGACTGCAATGCTGGAAGGCTACCAGCCGCCAGCCATATCACCTCCAATGGGAGAATTCCGCATGAAGCGCCGTACCCTCGGCCTGGCCTCGGCCAGCCTTGTTGCCGCCCCCGCCCTGGCACAGGGCGGTCCGATCGAGATCTCCTTCTGGCACGGCCTGCCGCAGCCGCTCGGCGGATTGCTGGAGGGCATCGCCAACCAGTTCAACGAGAGCCAGAGCCGCTTCCGTATCGTCTCCAGCTTCCGCGGCTCCTACCCCGAGACCATGGTCGCCGCCATCGCCGGCTTCCGCGCCTCCACCGCGCCGCATATCGTGCAGATGTTCGAAGTCGGCACCGGCACCATGATGTCGGCCGGCCGCGCGGTGAAGCCGTTGCATGAGCTGCTGGCCGAGACTGGCGTCAGCATCAATTTCGACGACTATCTGCCTGCCGTGCGCGGCTACTACTCCCTGGCCGATGGCCGGATGATGTCGATGCCGTTCAACTCCTCCACGGCGATCATGTTCTACAACAAGGACGCCTTCCGCCGCGCCGGGCTGAACCCCGACCAGGCGCCCGCGACCTGGGCCGAAGTCCGCGCCGCCGCCGCCCGCCTGAAGGCCGCCGGCCACGAAATGCCCTTCACCACGGCATGGCCGACCTGGACGCAGGTGGAGCAGCTCAGTGCCATCCACAACACGCCGCTGGCCACGCTGGACAATGGCTTCGGTGGCCTGAACACCGAGCTGGCCATCAACAACCCGCTGATGCTGCGCCACCTCAACACGCTGGTGGAGATGGGCCGCGAGAACACCTTCCGCTGGGGCGGGCGCGATGGCGCGGGCGATGCACTCTTCGCCAATGGCTCGGCCGCGATGATCCATGCCAGCTCCGGCGCCCGCGCCCGCTTCGTGCGCGAACTGCCCGGCGGCGTCGCCAATATGGGCGCGGCCATGCTGCCCTATTACAACGACGTGGGCGGCGCGCCGCTCAACTCCATCATCGGCGGCGCCAGCTTCTGGGCGATGAACCGCGGCCCGAACGCCACGCGTTCGGCCGACGAGAATCGCGGCATCGCCGAATTCTTCGCCTTCATCGCGCAGGCCCGCGTGGCCGCCGCCTGGCACACCGAGACGGGCTTCCTGCCCGTCACCCGCACTGCCTTCGAGCAGGTCCGCGCCAGCGGCTTCTACACCCAGAACCCGGGTGCCGACATTCCCATCCAGCAGCTGCTGCGTGGCGGCGGGCAGATGACCGGCAATACCCGCGGCATTCGCCTCGGCGGCTTCGTCGAAATCCGCGTGATCATGCAGGAAGAAATGGAACGCGCCCTGCAGGGTGGCCAGACGCCGCAGCAGGCGCTGACCAACAGCGTGACGCGCGGCAATGTCGTGCTGCGCAACTTCGAGCGGTCGAACCGCGCGTGAGCCGCCCGGCGCCGGCCTCCTATCTCTTCAGGGGGACGGCGCTGCCGTGGCTTTTGCTGCTGCCGCAACTCGTCATCACCGGCCTGTTCTTCTTCTGGCCGGCGGGGCAGGCGGTGTGGCAGTCGCTGCTGCGCGAGGATGCCTTCGGGCTGCGCAGCGAATTCGTCGGCCTCGAGAATTTCGCCGATGTGTTTTCCGACCCGACATGGCTGGCGTCCTTCGGGCGCACGATCCTGTTCTCGGGCTCGGTCGCCGGCTTGGCGCTGGTGGTGGCGCTGTTCCTGGCGGTGCTGGCCGACCGCAACATCCGCGGCGGCTCGGCCTTCAAGACGCTGCTGATCTGGCCCTATGCCGTGGCGCCGGCGGTGGCGGCGGTGCTCTGGCTGTTCATGTTCCACCCGAATATCGGCATTTTCGGCCGGGCCCTGAACGCCGCCGGCATCCCCTGGGACTACAAGCTGAATGGTGACCAGGCGATGCTGCTGGTCATCGTCGCCAGCGCCTGGAAGCAGGTCAGCTACAACTTCATCTTCTTCCTGGCCGGGTTGCAGAGCATCCCCAAATCGGTGCTGGAGGCGGCGGCCATCGATGGCGCCAGCCCGCGCTATCGGTTCTGGACCGTGGTCTTCCCGCTGCTCTCGCCGACCGCGTTCTTCCTGCTTGTGGTGAACCTGGTCTATGCGTTTTTCGACACCTTCGGCGTGATCCATTCGCTGACCCAGGGCGGGCCGGGCAAGGCGACGGAGACCTTGATCTACCGCGTCTATACCGATGGCGTGGTGAACCTGAACCTTGGCTCCTCGGCGGCGCAAAGCGTCATCCTGATGGTGCTGGTGGTGGGGCTGACCTTCGTGCAGTTCCGCTATGTCGAGCGCAAGGTGCATTACTGATGCGGGTGGTCGATGATGTGGTGCGGGTGGTGCGGTTGCTGGCGCTGGTATGGCTGCTTTGCGCCGGCGCCATACTGATGCCCGCCATCCAGGCTGCCCTGCTGTTCGGCCAGGGCGGCGCGGCGGGCAGCTTCCTGTGGCTGTTGGCGCCGCCGGCGATGCTGTGGCTGGCGGCCGCGGCACTCGCCCGGCGCTGGCGCCGCGCATGAGCGGGGAACGTCCCTTCCGGCTGTCCGATCTCGGCGCCTATCCCTGGCTGATCCTGGGCGTGCTGGTCTTCGCATTCCCGATCTACATCACCCTGATCGGCAGCACGCATGATGCCAGCACGATCGGCCGCGGCGATGTGCCATTGCTGCCCGGGCCGCTTGGCATCGACAACTACAGCAATGCCTGGGCCGGCACCGGCGGCGGGCGCATCCAGGGCCAGCCCGCTGGCCTCATGCTGGTCAATTCGCTGATCATGGCCGTGTGCATCGCCGCCGGAAAGATCGCGATATCGCTGATCTCGGCCTTCGCCGTGGTGTATTTCCGCTTCCCCGGCAGGATGCTGGCCTTCTGGCTGATCTTCATCACCCTGATGCTGCCAGTCGAGGTGCGGATCATCCCGACCTTCCAGGTGATGGTCGATCTCTCGCTGACCAATTCCATGGCCGGGCTGGTGGTGCCGCTGATGGCCTCGGCCACCGCCACGCTGCTGTTCCGGCAGTTCTTCCTGACCATCCCGCGCGAATATGTCGAAGCGGCGAAGGTGGATGGCGCGGGGCCGCTGCGCTTCTTCCGCGACGTGGTGCTGCCGCTGTCGGTGACCAACATCGCGGCGCTGTTCGTCATCCTCTTCATCTATGGCTGGAACCAGTATCTCTGGCCGCTGCTGATCATCAACGACCGGTCGCTGGAGACCATCGTCGTCGGCCTGACCAAGATGATCGGCACCGGTGATTCGCAGAACGAGTGGAACATCATCATGGCGACCGCGGTGATGGCCATGCTGCCGCCGGTCGCCGTGGTGGTGCTGATGCAGCGTTGGTTCATCAAGGGCCTGACGGAGACGGAGAAGTAATGGCCACGCTGCAGCTCACCGACATCCGGAAAAAATTCGGCGAAACCCAGGTGCTGCATGGCGTCGATCTCGACGTGGCCGAGGGCGAGATGATCGTCATCGTCGGCGCCTCGGGCTGCGGCAAATCCACCTTGCTGCGGATCGTGGCGGGGCTGGAATTCGCCAGTTCCGGCCGCGTGGACATTGGCGGGCGGGACGTGACGGGCCTCGACCCGGCCGAGCGCGATGTGGCGATGGTCTTCCAGAACTACGCGCTCTACCCCCACATGAGCGTCTTCCAGAACATGGCTTATGGCCTGAAGATCCGCCGCATGCCGCCCGAGGATATCCGCAAGCGCGTGGCCCAGGCGGCAGGGCTTCTGGGCATCGAGAAGCTGCTGGAACGCCGCCCGCGCGAACTCTCCGGCGGCCAGCGCCAGCGCGTGGCGATGGGCCGCGCGATCGTGCGGGAGCCCAAGCTGTTCCTGTTCGACGAGCCGCTCTCCAACCTCGACGCCAAGCTACGGGTGCAGATGCGGGCCGAGATCAAGCGGCTGCAACGCCGCCTGGGCGTGACCAGCCTGTTCGTCACGCATGACCAGGTGGAGGCGATGACGCTGGGCGACCGTCTGGTGGTGATGCATCAGGGCCATGCCGCGCAGGTGGCCACGCCGATGGAAATCTGGTCCCGCCCCGCCGATACCTATGTCGCCAGCTTCATCGGCAGCCCCGCCATGAATTTTCTGCCCGGCACGATGGAGGGCGGTGCGGTGCGGCTCGATCTCGGCCTGAAGCTGCATGTGCCGGGCACCCCGGCCCTGGCCGATGGCCACAAGGTGACGCTGGGCATCCGGCCGGAACATCTGCTGCCGGGTTTTGATGGAATCACGCTGAATGTCGAATTGCTGGAGCCGCTGGGCAGCGAAACTGTCGCCCATGGGCGGCTGCCCGATGGCACACAGATGACGGCCCGCCTGCCGGGCGAGGTGACGACGGAAGGGCCGCTCGAGCTGATCCTGCCGCTGGAAAGCCTGCATCTCTTCGATGCCCTCAGCGGAAAGCGGATTTCTGCCTGAGCGGAAGCCTACGGGGGCAGACAGCCACGGCTCCGACAAAACCGCCTTGCAGGCGGCGCACCGCCTCCCCATTCTATGCGCAAACGTGAGGATATGTTCATGAACCGTCGTGCCCTTCTGGCCGCCGCCAGCACCCTGCCGCTCGCCGCGCCATCCGCTGCCTGGGCCCAGTCCGATTGGCCCAGCCAGCCCGTGCGCATGGTCGTCCCTTTCGCCGCCGGCGGCCCCACCGATGTGCCGGCCCGCCTGCTGGCCGAGGAAATGTCGCGCAACCTGCCCAACCGCATTGTGGTGGAGAACCGCACCGGCTCGGGCGTGGTCATCGGCACCGACGTGGTGGCCAAGGCGCCGAAGGATGGTCTGACCATTCTCTACACCACCGTGGGCCATGCGGTGACGCGGGCGATGTTCGACCGCCTGCCCTTCGACCCGGTGGCGGATTTCCAGCCCATCGCACTCGTCGGCCAGGTGCCGATGATCATGCTGGTCAACAACGACTTCCCGGCCCGCACCATGGCGGAGTTCATCGCGCTCATCCGGGCCAACCCGGGCCGCTACGACTATGCTTCCAGTGGCAATGGCGGCGCGGTGCATCTGGCCAGCGAGCTGTTCCTGCACCAGGCCGGCGGGTTGCGGATGAACCACATCGCCTTCCGCGGCTCCTCGGCCGCCTATCCCGACATTCTGGCCGGGCGCATTCCCATGATCATCGAGGTGGCGGCCGGCGCGCTGGGGCAGGTCAACCGGGGCGCGTTGCGGCCACTGGGCATTTCCACCGCCACCCGCAGCAGCCTGGCCCCCAATATCCCCACCTTCATCGAGGGCGGCGTGCCGGGTTATGAGGCCTATACCTGGCACATGGTGATGGCGCCGGCCGGCACCCCCGCACCGGTGATCAGCGCCATCCATGCCGCCGTCAACCGCGCAGTCAGCCAGGTGGCGCCGCGGCTGACGGACATGGCGATGGAGGTGGTGCGGGACAGCACGCCCGCCTCGGCGGCCGCGTTCCTGGCCAGCGAGATGGCGAAGTGGGAGCCCATCATCCGCGCGGCTGGCATTCGCGCCGATTAGGCGATTTAGGGCCGGGGCGCGAATTGCCATTCGCCTCGCCCGGTCACGGCTGAGATAAAGCGGATCTATGGCGGGCCGAGCACCCCGTTCTCCCAACTCGAAAGCACGGGGTTGGCGCGGGTGTTCTGCTGCCTTGCATCCATCCGCAGGCCCCAGCCATTGGGCAGCGTGCCCTCGGGCAGATCCACCGCCACCATGCCCAGCCGCAGGTCGGGCCCGCGCAATGCGTCCAGCACCGGCCGGGCCAGGGAATAGGCGGCCAGCGAGTGCCCAGAGCGCGGCGCCGCGCCGTAGCGACGCCGATAGGCATCGGCGAAGGGGTGCGCGGGCGGCACCGGCGGCAGGTCGATCACGAGGGTCCCGTCATGCCCGTCACCGGCCGCACGCGCCGTATCGGCCACCGCATGGCCACCGGCGATGCCCAACACCAATCGCGGGCGCCAGGCCTCCTCGCGGAAGGCACGAAACAGCGCGGCGATCTCGCCCTCGGTGCCGGTGTGCAGCAACACGTCGGCGCCCAGGCTGCGTAGGCGCTGCACGGCATGGCCCATCTCACCGGATGACGCATTGAAGCGCCCGGCCGGGACCGCTCCGATCGGCACCAGGCTGGCTTCCGCTGCGGCGCAGATCGCCTCCGACGAGGGGCCGCCGCCGCCCAGCACCGCAACCCGCATGGCCTCCAGCGGTGTGCCCAGCAGCCCGGGCACCGTCGTGCCCATCGCCGCCGCCACCGCAGCGCCGTATTGGGTCGCGGCCGGCCCCAGGCGCCAGACCTGGCGCAAGCCGCGCTCGATGATGCTGTCGGCCACCGCGTTCAGCTCGAAGAAAGGCAGTCCGGCGGCATCGGCGGCCTGGCTGGTGGCCAGGGCGATGGCCGAGGACACGCTGCCGAAGACCGCCGCCGGGCGCTCGGCCAGGATCCGGCGCAGCTCGGCCACGCCTTGCGCGGCGTCGGGCGCATCCACGCGCACCACGCGGAAGCGCGGCGCGCCTGCCCGCTCATCCGCGGCCAGCTCCAGCCCACGGCAGGTCTCGTCACCCAGCACGCCCAAAGGTCCGGTCAGCGGCAGCAGGGCGGCGAGGCGAATCTCGGGGGCCTGCGCGCGGGCAAGCGCCGGCGCGGCCAGAATGGCGGCAAGGCTGCGGCGCGGAAGGGCAGGGTTCACCAAGACGGGGACCAGTGTTGCAACGCAACACCCCGCCGGCAAGGCACGGCTTGACGACAATACGGCGGCAAGGCCACCTGCATCGCAAATCCAGGAGCCGCAGCATGGCCTTGCCAGCAGACATGATGTTCATCGCCCATGGCGCCGGTGGCGCGGCCGAGGTCCTGGTGCCCGCCCGCGGCCCGCTGCCATCGCCGCGCCCCGATGAGGTGCTGATCCGGGTCGAGGCCGTGGGCGTGAACCGCCCGGACGTGCTGCAGCGGGAGGGCAAATACCCGATGCCGCCCGGCGCCAACCCGGTCATCGGCCTGGAATGCGCCGGCGAGGTGGTTGAGGTCGGCCCCGATGCCGGCGCCTGGCAGGTGGGAGACAAGGTCTGCGCCCTGACCAATGGCGGCGCCTATGCCGAGTATTGCGCCGCCCCCGGCACGCAATGTCTGCCCTGGCCGAAGGGCTATTCCGCCATTCAGGCGGCAGCGCTGCCGGAGACGTTCTTCACCGTCTGGGCCAACCTGTTCGGCCACGGCAAGCTGGTCGCCGGAGAGAGGGCATTGGTCCATGGCGGCACCTCGGGCATCGGCACCACCGCCATCATGCTGGGCACGGCGATGGGGGCGAAGATGATCGCCACCGCCGGCTCCGACGAGAAATGCGCGGAATGCCTGAAGCTCGGCGCCGTGGCCGCGATCAACTACCGCACCCAGGATTTTTATGAGGAGGTGAAGCGCGCCACCGACGGCCAACTCGTCAATGTCGTGCTGGACATGGTGGGCGGACCCTACATGCAGAAGAATCTCCGCTGTTTGGCCATGGATGGAAGGCTGGTGTTCATCGCCTTCCTGGGTGGCGAGACCGTGGAAAACCTGGATCTGCGCCCGATCATGCTCAAGCGCCTGATGGTGACCGGCAGCACCATGCGGCCGCGCAGCACGGCGCAGAAGGGCGCCATTGCCACCGCCTTGCTCGACAAGGTCTGGCCATTGCTCGACGCAGGCGCCTTTGCCCCGGTGATCCATGCGGTGATGCCGCTGGAGGAGGCGGCAGCAGCGCATGCGCTGATGGAGAGCTCGGCCCATATTGGGAAGATCATGCTGACCGTGGCGTGACCCAGGCCCGCGGCCTCCAGCTTCTGCTGCTGGCGGTGGTGCTGTTCGGCGGCGTCTGGCCGGTGACGAAGCACGCGCTCGCGCATGCCACGCCGCTGTGGTTCGCGACGTCGCGCGCCGGGCTCGCGGTGGTCTCGGTCACGCTGCTGGCGCTGATCCTGCGGCGGCTGCGGTGGCCCGCGCGGCGGGACCTGCCCTCGGTGCTGGCGCTGGGCAGCCTGCAGCTGGCGGCCTTCTTCCTGCTCGCCCATCTCGCCCTGGCGCTGGTACCGGCGGGGCGGACCGCGGTGCTGAGCAACGTCACGCTGATGTGGCTCGTGCCGCTGTCCATGATGGTGCTGGGCGAGCGGATTTCGCCCCTGCGCTGGGGGGCGGTGGCGCTGGCCATGGCTGGCGTCGCGGTCATGCTGGGGCCCTGGGCGATCGACTGGCGGGCACCGGGGGTGGTGGGCGGGCATGCCTTGCTGCTTGGCGCTTCGCTGGCATGGTCGGTCGCCATCGTGCTGGTGCGGCGCTTTCCGCCGGCCTCGCCGATGATCGACCTGCTGCCCTGGAGCTTTACCATGGCAACGGCATTGCTGGCCGCCGCCGCGCTGCTGCGCGAGCCTGATGGCGGCATCGGCGTGGAAGCCTTGCCGCACGCCGCCTTCATCGGGCTGGTGGCGGCACCGATCGGCACCTGGGCGGTGATCGAGAGCGGGCGGCACCTCAATGCCGTATTGGCCTCGGTGGGTTTCCTGCTGGTGCCGGTGCTGGGGCTTGGCCTGGCCACGGCATGGCTGGGCGAACCCCTGGGTTGGGATCTCATCCTGGGCGGGGTATTGATCATGGCAAGTGTGGTGATGGCGGCACGCGGATGATCCTGAACACGGTCGAGACGGGCGAGGGCCCAGCCCTTGTCATGCTGCACGGGCTGATGGGCGCGGCGCAGAATTTCGGCGGCATGGCCAGGCGGCTGGGCATGAAGCACCGTGTGCTGGCGATGGATGCGCGCAACCACGGCGCCAGCCCGCACGCGCCGGGCATGGATTATGCCGCCCTGGCCGATGACGTGGCCGAGACCATGGCATCGTTGGGCGTGCCCCAGGCCGCGGTGCTGGGCCATTCCATGGGCGGCAAGATCGCAATGATGCTGGCATTGATCCGGCCGACGCTGGTCGAGCGGCTGGTGGTCGTCGACATGTCGCCGGTGCGCTATGCGGCACCCTCGCGCGCCTATGTGGTGGCGATGCAGGGCATGCCGCTGGTGCCGGGGATGACCCGGCGCGATGCCATGGCCGCCCTGCTACCGGCGGTGCCGGAGGAGGGCATCCGGGCCTTCCTGCTGCAGAACCTGATCTTCGACGGCGACCTGCCGCGCTGGCGCGTGGCGCTGGACTGGATCGCGGCCGGCATGGACGCGATCGAGGATTTCGCCCCGCCCCCTGACGCGCGATATGAGGGGGCCAGCCTCTTCATCCGCGGCACCCGCAGCGACTACGTCCTGCCCGATCACATGCCGGCCATCGAAGGCTACTTTCCCGGCGCGCGGCATGCCGCGGTGGAGGCTGCGCATTGGGTGCATTCGGAAAACCCGCACGCTTTCCTCGCCGCATTGGAACCCTTTCTGGAGGCCTGAAACATGCCAGTGATCACAGGACATTACGCCGCGCTGCTGGCCCTGTTGCTGTTCGCGCTCTCGATCAAGGTCATCCAGGCGCGGGTCGCAACCCGCGTGGCCATTGGGCTGGGCGAGAGCGGCCCGGGGGCAATCGGCCTGCTGCGCGCCAGCCGGGCGCAGGGCAATTTTGTCGAATACGTGCCGATGATCCTGGTGCTCATGCTGCTGCTCGAGCTCTCGGCCGCGCCGGGATGGTTGCTGCATGCGCTGGGCAGCATGACCCTGGCGGGACGCCTGGCCCATGGCCTTGGCATCGCACGCGAGCCGGAGGTCATGCGCCTGCGGCAGGTCGGCATGGCATTGACCTTCACCGCGCTGCTGGTTGGCGCGCTGGCGCTTTTGGTCTAGAGCCGTTTCACCGGAAGTGGAGACGGTGAAACGGCTCCAGCCCATTGTTTGCGCGCGTTTTCCGAGTCGCCTTGCGAAGCCGCAAGGCTTGAAAACGCTCTAGCCCGCAATCGCTCTGTGTGGAAACACCCACAGCGCCAATTGCCGGGCCAAGCAAAGCTGGACTTAAATGGCCCTGAGACAGTCAGGGCGATTTAAGTCCAGTGATCAGCCGAGGAGGGCGCGATACCAGCCCTCGCGCGCCGGTTCCGCCCACATCCACATCGGTCCCCAGGCCAGCGCCATTCCGAGCAGCAACAGCGCCAGGCAGGCCAGGCGTTCCCAGGACGACAGAACGCGGGAGCTGAGCCAGGCCAGGACGAAGGCGAAGCCCACCGCGCAGGCCCAGATCGGATCCGCCATATGCCAGTAGAAGGTGGCTGCGGCGCCGGCCAGCGGGCCACAGAACAGCGCCAGCAAAACAATGGCGGGCTTGCTGCGCTCCACCGGGTTCATCGCGAGATGGATGCCGGGCATCACCGCGAGCGGCACGGCCAGGAGGTACCACAGCAGCAGCGTGCCGAGCGGGCGATAGAAACTGCCGCCATTCTCGGCAAGCCAGGGCACGTTCACCGCGCTCTCGACCCCATGCATCGGGGATGCCCAGCGCAGCAGGGCGAATTTCGGCGGCTCGCCCAGGGTTGATGCCGCAACGAGGATGCCGCCGACCGCGATGACGGCCGGAAACAGGGTCAGCAGGAAGAGCGCGGTGGCGGAAGCGGCATCGCGCACATCACGCAGGCCGAGCGGCAGGAGCACCAGCAGTGGCATGATGACATAGACGGCGCCAGGGGTGGTCAGCACCAGCGCGGCGAGGGACAGGCCGATGCCGATCAATGACTGCGCGTCACCCACGGTCGACGCGCGGTCGAAGGCCAGGGCGACAAACCCGACCAGGACCAGGTTGAGCAACAGGGTGCTGCCGGTGGTGGCAAGGATCAGCATGATCGGATTGAGCGCGATGGCCAGAACCGCGGCGGTGGCCGTCGCCGCCCCCCAGCCCCGGCCGCGAAGGCGCCAATGGATGATGGCGATGATCACGGACGCCGTGGCACAGGTCACCAGCACAAGGCTCTGCGGACCGGTGCCGGGGATCCCGCGCAGCACGAACAGCAGGAAGGCAGTGAACCATTTCCCGGCCGTGGCTGCCGGGTCCTCGCTGACCCCCCAGGTCTCGATCAACTGTGGCGACAGCCAGTCACCCTGAAGCAGCCGGTCGCCCGCGCCGATGAAGATAACGAAGGTCACCACGCCGACCAGGACCGAGATCAGCGCCGTCCGCGAGAACGAAAAGGCTGCGTGTTGGCTTTCGGCGGCCGCGGCGTTCATTGCGCGGCCTGCTGGGCGATGTTGGCGATCTGCGACTGGGTGACCTTGGAGGTGCCGTGCTGGGTCTTCTCCCAAAAATGCGGCTTCACGATCAGCTGGTACAGCGCCTTGTAGGCGGCGATGGAATGCATGACCCAGTAGACCGGCGAGAGCAGCGCCCAGGGCATCAGGCTGAACCAACCGCGTTTCGCCGCCGCCACCATCGTCATGTAGATATACATCGCATTGCCGATGACGAGGTTGAAGATCGCGAAGTAAATCACCGGCGGCGGGAAGTAGGTGGAGATGAAGGCGGAGCCGAAGACCAGCGTCACCGCCGTGGTGGCCCAGAGGATGGGATTGAGCAGCGCCGTCAGCACCGGGAAGCCGATAAAGAAGTGAAAGCCCCAGAAGCCCGCGGAACCCAGCTGGCGATAGAGGTGGATGGGCCTTCGCATATGCACGAGCCAGGTCTGCATATAGCCCTTGATCCAGCGGCTGCGCTGGTTGATCCAGCTGCGCAGCACACCATTGGCCTCTTCGAAGGTGGTGCTGTTCATCACCGCGACGGAGAAGCCCTGCTGGGTGAGACGCACGCCCAGATCGGCATCCTCGGTGACGTTATAGGGGTCCCAGGCGCCGGCGCCGCGCAGCACCGCGGTGCGGAAATGGTTCGAAGTGCCGCCCAGCGGGATGGGAATCTTCAGGGCGTGCAGGCCTGGCAGCAGATAGTCGAACCAGTTCGAGTATTCGAGCGTGAACATCCGGGTGAGGAAGTTTTCCCGGCGGTTGAAATAATTCAGCCGGGCCTGGATGCAGCCCACTTCGGGCGGGCTGCGCTTGAACATCGCCACGGCTTTCTTGAGCTGGTCAGGCTCGGGAATGTCTTCGGCGTCGAAGACCACGACGAATTCGCCGCGAGCAAAACGCAGGGCGTAGTTGCAGGCCTTGGGCTTGGTTTTCGGATAACTGGTGGGGACGCGGACAATCTCGAAGATGCCCTCGGCCTTCAACGCCTTGGCGGCCTCGATGGTCTCCTCATCATCGGCCTCCAGCACGAGTTTCACGTCGAGCTTGGCCAGCGGGTAATCCATCCGGCGCATGGAGTGGATGAGGATCGGGAGCACCTCCGCCTCGCGGTACATCGGCACCAGCACGGTGTAGATCGGCAGGTCCTCCGGCCGGAGCGCCGCCACCTCCTCATCGGTCACGCTCACATCCACGCTGTGATGCGAACCCTTCCAGGTCAGCAGGAAGCGGAAGGCGAAGCTGAGCAGGTAGAACAGCGTCACCACGGCCGAGAACAGGATCAGCGTGGTCGTCGGCGCGATCCACATGAAGAGGATGAACAGCGACACCGCGATCCAGGCACAGACGGCCTGCGGCACCGTCAGCACCTGCTTGGCGGAGAGTTCGGGGGTGGCGATGTGCAGCGCCTCGCGCGCCTCCTGGTCGGCCAGCACGTCAAAGCGCTTCTGCAACGCCCAGAGGATGTCGAACTTGGCGGTGACCGCCCAGCCCAGGCGCTCATGCGGGTAGCGCCGCATCGCCCAGGCCAGCACGTCGGGCGCCGCGGGGCGCTGGGCGGCCAGCAGCAGCGCGCCATTGGCCGCGCGCTTCCACGGCAGCACACCCAGCGACAGGTAGGCGTCGCGATCGGCGGCGTCGAGCAGCGCGGGGTCGGGCGGTTCGGAGATCAGGTCGGCGAGCGGCAATCCGGTGCTGGCCGAGGTGGCCAGCGCCCAGTCGCGCGGGCTGATCGCACCCTCAGCCACCAGCGCATCGCCGATCGAGGTGTTCCAGCTCGTGGCCTGGTCGCGTGCCTTCGCCAGGGCTGCGGCGTCGATGCGGCCGCGCAGCATCAACTGCGCCAGCGCGCCTTCCTCCTCGATCCCGTGCCCCCCGACCATCGGCGTCAGGCCCTGCGACGGCGCAAGCGCAGCACCAGCATCAGCACCAGGATGGTCAGGATGACCCAGCCGGCGATGAACAGCTCGTTGCGCCAGCTGCTGAGGAAAGACAGGGCACCGCCGCCGGCGGTGGTGAGGCGGGACTCCTCGGCGCTGACGCGCGGCGCGCGGGTGTCGAACACTGCCGGCAGGCTGGTGCCGTCCAGCACCGCCACATTGCCCTCGGAAAGAACGGCTGGGGTGGCGAAGCTGCGCTCGCTGCCCGGGCTGATCCACAGGCCCGGGGCGCCGGAGCTGGCCTGCACCACCTGCACCACGCTCAGCCCGGCGGCGGGCGAGACCTCGGCCCGGGCGCCGGTGCGCTCATCCTGCAGGATGATGCGGCCGAGATCGGGGCGCAGCAGGCCGCGTGCCTCCACCTCGGAAGGGGCAGCGCGGCTGAGCACGAGGAAGGGCCGGTCGAGCCGCGTGCCGGTGCTGACCTCAATCGCCTGCGCCCGGCCGCCGGAGCGCGCGAGCAGCGTGGCGAGGGCGGGGATGGCGGCCACGGCCTCGTTCGCGGGCGCATCGATGCGCACCAGCGCCGGCCTGTCGCCGCTGACGAAGAAGCTGTTGAAGTCGGTCGGCGGTGCCCAACCCTCGGCCAGCAGGATCTGCGAGGCGCCGGAGAGCTGATAGACGAAGCTGCTGTCGCAGGCCGGACGGAAGCCGATGCGCGCGAGGCGCAGGCGCAGGCGCATGCGGTGCTGGGTGAACTCGGCCGGCAGGCGGATCAACACGCCCTCCATGCTGACCAGGTCACGGTAGGTCTCGCTCCAGATGATGCGATCACCCACCCGCAGCGTCACGCTCATGGCATTGCCCGGTGGCATCACCGGACCGCGGCCGAACAGGCGCAGCGCGACAGGACGGCGGCCGGCAGGCAGGTTGGTGAAGGGAATCTCGAATTCCATCGTGCCTTCGGAGAAGACGTTCACCTCCGGCCGGCCGATCCGCAGATCGGCGAAGGTCACCGCCTCGGTGGCACCCGTGGCGACGCTGAGCGGCGCGCCGGCGCCGATGGCGGTCGGCACCACGCGCATCGTGGTGGCGGCGGTGACGAGCGCGCGTGCCGCGGCGGTATCGGCGACGCGCAGGCGCTGGCCGCCGGCCGGGCGGGGCTCGACCGACAGCGGCGCACCACCGCGGCCGATCACAACCCGCGCCGAGGGATCGCTCGGGCCGAGCATGACCGGCGTTGCTCCGCGCTGCACGATGGCGACGGCGATCGAGAGCGCGGCCTCGATGTCCTGGAGCGAGGGCGAAACCGGCAATGCAATGCCAACCTCGCCGGCCAGGCGGCGCCAGACCACGCCAACGCCCTCCTCGCCCTCGCTTCCCACGTTCAGGCGGCTTTCGGCCGAGATGTGGCTCCAGACGCTGGGTGTATCGTTGTCAAAGCACAGCACATCGCGTTGCAGCGCCTGGTCGCCCTGGAAGCGCACGCGCAGGAATTCACTGCGCGCCAGCGCGGGCGGAATGGGGATGGTGGTGGTGGTCATCCCCTCGCGATAGGCGATCGAGCCCACGGGAACGTCATTGGCCAGCACCTGGACGGAGGAGAGATTGTCCAGCATCGGGCTGGGCGTGATGCGGAGTTCCAGTTCCGGCCGGACCGGATTGGCCGGCAAGGGAAAGAACACCTCGCCCTGGGCGCGGGATCCCTGAAGGGTGATGCCACCCGGAAAGCCCAGCTCGGCCAGGGAATTCGCATGCGCCATCGGCATGCCGACCCCCGCCGCGAAGGCGACGGCTGCGATCCGCGCCGCGATCTCGTTCTGCCACGAGCGGCCCCACATTGACGCCATCACGATATCCCTCTCCGCACCGAGGCCGCGCCTTTTGCCCGCGCCTCTCACTATTCCGTCAAGAGCTACTATCCCAAAAATTGGGATTGATCTCCAATTAAAATTGGTTGTTGCGAAGTATGTCAAACAACCCTGGCGTGCATTTTCAAGATGAAGGGCCAGGGCGCCCCGGCGACACAGCGAAGCTAGGGCCAAGGCGTGGGCGAAGCTAGCAGGAGCCTTGGCGGGGCGACTGACGCGGCTGACAAAAAATGCTAGTGAACGGCCATGAGCACGCAACTCCCCATCGATCCGAAACTGCTGGAAATCCTGGTTTGCCCCGTGACCAAGGGCCCATTGCGCTACGAGCGTGAAAAGGCCGAGCTGGTCAGCGAACAGGCCGGCCTCGCCTTTCCGATCCGCGACGGCATTCCCATCATGCTGCCGGGCGAGGCGCGCAAGCTGGAACCGTGAGCGCGCCCTTCTCACTGGTCTACCGGCGCGAGGCACGTGCGCTTGAGGTCAGCTTCGCGGATGGCGCGCGCTTTTTGCTGCCAGCGGAGTATCTGCGGGTCGAAAGCCCTTCGGCCGAGGTGCAGGGACACGCGCCGGGCCAGAAGGTGATCGTGGCCGGGCGGCGGCATGTCGGCGTGATGCGCATCGAGCCCGTGGGGCATTACGCGGTCCGCATCGTGTTCGACGACCTGCATGACAGCGGGATTTTCAGCTGGGCCTATCTGCGCGCCCTGGGCGAGGAGCAGGAGGCGCGCTGGGCCACCTATGAGCAGGCGCTGGCGACGCGGGGGCTTTCGCGCGAACCGCGCAACCGCAAGACATAAAGATATGCTTATGGGTGTGTTGCCCTGGGCCGCACCCCATGCTACGGCCCCGCCATCACACACGGAGCCTGCCGCACATGCCTGACTACATCGTTAAGGACATTTCCCTCGCCGCCTGGGGCCGCAAGGAGCTCAACATGGCGCAGGACGAGATGCCCGGCCTGATGGCCACGCGCGCCGAATTCGCCGCCAGCCAGCCGCTCAAGGGTGCCCGCATCGCCGGCTGCCTGCACATGACCATCCAGACCGGCGTGCTGATCGAGACGCTGACGGCGCTCGGCGCCGAGGTCCGCTGGTCCTCCTGCAACATCTTTTCCACCCAGGACCATGCCGCGGCCGCGATCGCCGAGACCGGCGTTCCGGTCTTCGCCATCAAGGGCGAGACGCTGGAGGAATACTGGGACTACGTCCGCAAGACCCTGGAATGGGCCGATGGCGGTGAGCCGAACATGCTGCTCGACGATGGCGGCGACATGACGCTTCTGGTGCATTACGGCCTGAAGGCCGAGCAGGGCGACGTGGCCTTCCTGGAGAAGGCCAGCAACGAGGAAGAGACGGTCTTCTTCGCGCTGATCAAGAAGTGCCTGGTCGAGAAGCCGGGCTGGTTCGCCAAGCTGGCGAAGTCGATCAAGGGCGTCTCGGAAGAGACCACCACGGGCGTGCACCGCCTCTATGTGATGGCCAAGGAAGGCAAGCTGCTCTTCCCCGCCATCAACGTCAACGACAGCGTCACCAAGTCGAAGTTCGACAACCTCTATGGCTGCCGCGAGTCGCTGGTCGACGGCATCCGCCGCGGCACGGACGTCATGATGTCCGGCAAGGTTGCGGTCGTCGCCGGCTATGGCGACGTCG
>CAYNBM010000016.1:0-85601 GCA_964395305.1 uncultured Rubritepida sp. | reverse complement strand
ATTTTGCTTGATTAGACAGTAGGCACCAACCCTTCGATCAAATCCACCAGCGCAGGCAAGCAAATTCCCTTCAAATCATAATGCTCCACCACACTCGCCCGCGCCGCCGCCCGCAACCCCACCAACGCCTCCGGCTTGGCCAGCATCTCCGCCAGCCGCTTCGCGATCGCCTCGCTGTCGAAAAAATCCACCAGCAGCCCGTTCACCCCATCCGCGATCACCTCCTGCACCGGCGCGGTGGCCGAGCCCAGCACCGCCGCCCCGCAGGCCATCGCCTCCAGCACCGACCAGGACAGCACGAAGGGGAAGCTGAGATAGACATGCGCGGCACTCACCCGGAACAGCGTGTGCAGCTGGTCATGCCGCAGCCAGTCGAAGAAATGCACCCGGCTCATATCCAGCCGCCCCTCGACCTTGCCCATCACATAGTCCCGCCAGCTGCCGCCGCCCGGCGGCGGCCCGCCATAGGCGCCCTTGCTGCCGCCCACCACCACCGCATGCGCATCTGGCCGCAGTTTCTGAAGCGTCACCAGCGCATCCATGAAATGGTGGAAGCCGCGATAGGCCTCGAGATGCCGCGCGGCATAGGTCACCAGCGGGTCGCCGCGGCGGAAGACGCGGCCATCGGGCAGCGCGAATGCGGCGATGCCGTCGGGGTTGATGGCCGTGGTATCCACCCCCTCATGGATCACGCTCATCTTGGCCTGCACCCAGTCGGGGTAGCGGCTGCGCTGCCACAGCGTCGGCACCATGCCCCAATCGGCGGCTTCGAGTTGGACGAGCTGGCCGGTGTTGAGCATCCGCGTGCGCGCCACCGTGTCCAGCGTCATCGGCCCATAGACCGGGTCGAAGCCGACATCGCCGTCCTTGGCACGGAAGAAATACTCGCAATGCAGAATGATCCGCGCCTCGGGAAAGATGTCGCGCATGAACAGCGATTCGCCCCAGCCGATATGGGCCGCGATGACGTCCGGCCGGTAGCCCTGCTGGCGCAGCTGGGCGGCGGCGCGGGCCACCATCTGGGCGCGCCGGACATGGGTCTCCAGCCGGCGGAGATAGGGATGGGCGCGGGCCTGGGATTCCTGACTCATCTCGGGCGCGGCGTAGCGGTGCAGCGTCACGCCGGGGATGGGCGGATTCTGCGCCTCCGCCAGCGCGGTGACGTGATGCCCCGCCGCGGCCATGGCGGCGGCGACATGGCGGAACTGGCCGGGAAAATTCTGATGGATGAACAGGACGCGCATGACGGCCAGAGGTGCCGGCTTGGCGCCGGCTTGTCCAGCCACGCCGCTGGTATGCCCGGCTGCGATCTGGGCCGCGCGTTCAGCCCGCCTCCCGCGCGGCAGTGTCAGCCCGACAGGTCCTGGCCGCCGCTGGCCTTCAGGAGCGCGGGAGCCGGGCCAGAATGGCGCGCATCTGGGTGATTTCGCGCTCCTGGTCGCGGATGATGCTCTCGGCCAGGGCACGGATCTCGGGGTCGCCGCCGTGCTGCAGCACCACACGGGCCATGGCGATGGCGCCCTGGTGGTGCGGGATCATGCCCTGGACGAAGTCGCGGTCGGCATTGCCGGTATAGGTGATGGCCATGTCGCGGTGCATGGTCTCGGCGGCGGCCTGGTAGGCCCGGGTCGCCGCATTCGCGGCCGGTGCCGCGGGCGCATGGCCGCGATGCTGCCCCTGCGCCCAGGCGAGGGTCCCGGCCGATACCACCACCAATGCGGCGAGAATGATGCGTTTCATCCGATCTGACTCCTTCTGTTGGGAAGCAGGCTCCGCCTTGCCACGCTGGGAAGGTCAAGCGAAATCAGCGGCCGGCGAGGATCGCCGTGGTCGAACGCCCGGGCAGCAGCTCGGCCAGCAGCAGCCGCCCGCCATTGGCCCGCACCTCGGGCCAGCCCACCACCGTCTCGGCGGTGTAGTCGGCGCCCTTGATCAGCACATCGGGCAGCAGCGCCGTGATCGTGGCGAGCGGCGTGTCCTCGGAAAAACTGGTCACGGCGGCGACCTGGCGGAGGGCGGCGATCACCGCCGCGCGGTCCTCCAGCCGGTTCACCGGCCGGCTCGGCCCCTTCAGCCGCGCGACCGAGGCGTCGCTGTTCAGCGCCACCACCAGCCTGTCGCAGCCCGCCGCCGCCTGGGCCAGCATGGCGACATGGCCGGCATGGAGGATATCGAAGCAGCCATTGGCGAAACCCACCGAAAGCCCCGCCGCCTTCCATTGCGCCACCAGCGCCCGTGTTGCCGCGAGGTCGAGCAGCGCTGAGCCCTCGCCGCCGGCCAATGCCGCGGTCAGCTCCGCCGCCGAAGTCGTGGCGGTGCCGAGCCTGGCCACCACGATTCCGGCCGCGGCATTGGCGATCCGCATCGCATCCTCCAGCGACCGACCGCCGGCATGGGCCAGCGCCAGGGCCGCGATCACCGTGTCCCCCGCGCCGGAGACATCGAAGACCTCCTGCGCCCGGGCCGGGATCGACAGCATGGCATCGGGCCGCACCAGCATCATCCCCTTGGCCGAGCGGGTGACCAGGATGGCCGAGACCCCGTCGCGCGCCATCACGGCCCGGGCGGCGGCGGCGCAATCCTCGTCGCTCCTGGTGGGCAGGCCGGCCGCCAGCGCCATCTCCGCCGCATTGGGCGTGATGCAGGTGGCCCCGGCATAGCGCGAGAAATCCGCCCCCTTGGGGTCGACGAAGACCGCCACCCCGGCGGCGCGCAGCCGGGCCAGGATGGGCAGGGCGAGCACGCCCTTGCCGTAATCGGACAGGATCACCGCATCGGGCCGCGCCGCCAGGGCGGCCTCGATCGCGGCCAGCAACGCCGTGGTCTCGGCCTCGCTCGGCGCGCCCGTCGCCTCGTCATCGATGCGCATCATCTGCTGATTGCCCGCCACGATGCGCAGCTTGGTGGTGGTGGGGCGCGTGGCACTTTCGACCAGCGCATCGGTGATGCCGGCGGCGGCGATCGCGTCGCGCAGCGCCTCGCTCCGCGCGCCGACCAGCCCGACCAGCGTCGCCCGGGCGCCGAGTGCGGTGATGTTGCGCGCCACATTGCCCGCGCCGCCGGGCATCGCACTCTCCCGCCCGCGGGAAAACACCGGCACCGGCGCCTCGGGCGAAATCCGCTCCACGCTGCCATAGAGGTAGCGGTCGAGCATCACATCGCCCACCACCAGCACGTGCAGGGGCGCGAAATCCAGCATCAGGCCGGGCCCACGCTGTGCTGTTCGCGCAGCTTGTGGAATTGCAGCGCCGGGAAATCCTCTGCCGCCTTGCCCAGCCGCCAGGCCGAGGCGAAGAAACCCACGATCGCGCCGTCATGATCCGTGGCGGCATCGCGGCGATGGACATCGGCGAAGCGGGCCATGTCGGCCTTGTCGCCGGTCACCCAGCGCACCTCGTTCCAGATTGTGTTGTCGAAGCCCGCCGGCACGCCGTATTCCACCTTCAGGCGCGATTGCAGCACATCGAGCTGCAACTGGCCCACCACGCCGACCACGGGCTGCGAGCCATCGAGCGGGCGGAAGAGCTGCACCACCCCCTCCTCCGCCAGCTGGTCCAGCGCCGTGCGCAGTTTTTTGGCCAGCATGGGGTCTTCCAGCCGGATGTTCCGCAGGATTTCCGGCGCGAAGCTGGGCACGCCGCGGAAGTTCAGGTTCTCCCCCTCGGTGAGCGTGTCGCCGATTCGTAAAATGCCGTGATTGGCGATGCCCACCACATCGCCCGGCCAGGCCTCCTCGGCCACCTGGCGGTCCTTGGCGAAGAAGAACAGCGGCGCGTTCACCGGCACCTGCTTGCCGGTGCGGACCTGGCGCAACCGCATCCCCTTGGTCAGCCGGCCCGAGCATAGCCGCACGAAGGCCACGCGGTCCCGATGGTTGGGGTCCATATTGGCCTGGATCTTGAAGACGAAGCCGGTCAGTGCGGGCTCCTCCGGCTGCACGTCACGCGGGTCGGCATGGCGCATGCCCGGCGGCGGCGCGTAGCGCGCCAGCCCATCCAGCAGATGCGCGACGCCGAAATCGCGCAGCGCCGAGCCGAAGAAGACCGGCGTCAGCGTGCCCTGGCGGAAGGCCTCCAGGTCGAATTGCTTGAGGCCCGCCTCGGCCAGCAGCGCCTCCTCGGCCAGCTGGGTCGCGCGCTCCTGCCCGACGAGCGCGGCCAGCTTCGGATCCTCGGTGGAGGACATCGGGATGCTGTCCTCCCAGGCCTTGTCCACGGGCATGAAGCGGTTGGCCAGCAGGTCATAGGTGCCGGCGAATTCCGAGGCGCGCCCCACCGGCCAGGCCACCGGGGCGGCGTCGAGCGCCAGCGTGCTCTCGATCTCGTCGATGAGTTCGAAGGGGTCGCGCGCCTCGCGGTCCATCTTGTTGATGAAGGTGATGATGGGGATGTCGCGCATCCGGCAGACTTCGAACAGCTTTCGCGTCTGGCTCTCGATGCCCTTGGCGGCGTCGAGCACCATCACCGCCGCGTCCACCGCGGTCAGGGTTCGATAGGTGTCCTCGGAAAAATCCTCGTGGCCCGGCGTGTCGAGCAGATTGAAGACGAGACCGCCCTGCTCGAAGGTCATCACCGAGGTCGCGACCGAAATGCCGCGATCCTGCTCGATCTTCATCCAGTCCGACCGCGTGCGCCGCGCATTGCCCTTGGCGCGGACATGGCCGGCGAGCTGGATGGCGCCGCCCTTGAGCAACAATTTCTCAGTCAGCGTCGTCTTGCCGGCATCGGGGTGGGCGATGATGGCGAAGGTGCGCCGCCTTGTGGCCTCGATGGCGACGCGGCTGGAATCATCGGGCACGCCGCGGTGGGGGGCCGTGTCGGCGCCCAAATCAGGCTGGTTTTCCATGGTCGCTGCGACATAGCGCATGGGGTCGCTGGACGCCATGCGGGTGGCGCGATACGGCTCCTGCATGCTCACCCCGGATGAATGGCAGGCGCTGACGCTCTCGCTGCAGGTGGCCCTTCGCAGCGTGGTGCTGGGCCTGCCGCCGGCGCTGCTGGTGGCCTGGCTGCTGGCGCGTGGGCGGTTTGCCGGCCGCTTCCTGCTCGATGCGCTGGTCCATCTGCCGCTGGTGCTGCCGCCGGTGGTGGTGGGCTGGGCGCTTCTCGTGGTCTTCGGCGTGCAGGGGCCGCTGGGCGCGCTGCTTTGGCAATGGTTCGGCCTGCGCCTGGTCTTCACCACCGAGGGTGCGGCGCTGGCCACCGCCGTGATGTCCTTCCCGCTCATCGTGCGCGCCATCCGGCTCTCGCTCGAAGGGGTGGATGGCGGGCTGGAGGAGGCGGCGCGCAGCCTGGGCGCCGGCCCGATCGATCGTTTCCTCACCATCACCCTGCCGCTGGCCGCACCGGGCATTCTCTCCGGCGCGGTCACCGCCTTCGCCGCCGGTCTGGGCGAATTCGGCGCCGTCATCACCTTCGCCTCGAACATCCCGGGCGAGACCCAGACCCTGCCGCTGGCGATCTACGCCGCCACCCAGACCCCGGGCGGCGAGGCGATGGCGGCGCGCCTCGCCGGCCTGTCCTTCGCCCTGGCCATCTCCGGCCTGCTGCTGGCGGAGTTCCTCGCGCGCAGGCTGCCCCGGCTGCTCGGGCGCGTGGTCTGATGCTCCGGGTCGCGGTACGGCATGATGTCCCAGGCTTCCGGCTCGACGCCGCTTTCGGTGCGCCGTCCAGCGGCATCACGGCGATTTTCGGTGCCTCCGGCAGCGGCAAGTCCAGCCTGTTGAAGGCGGTGGCCGGGCTGCTGCGGGCCGATGCGCTGGAGGTCACGCTGAACGGCACGGCGCTGCATGGCCTGCCCCCCGAGCGGCGCGGCTGCGGCGTGGTGTTCCAGGAGGCCAGGCTCTTCCCGCACATGACTGTCCGGCGCAACCTCGATTACGGCGCCCGCCGCGCGCCCGCCGGAGGTGGTCCAGACTTTGCGGAGGTGGTGGCGCTGCTCGGCCTCGAAGCCCTGCTTGCCCGCCGCCCGGCCGGGCTGTCGGGCGGCGAGCGGCAGCGCGTGGCGCTCGGCCGGGCCCTGCTCGCCCGCCCCCGCCTGCTGCTGCTCGACGAGCCGCTGGCCAGCCTCGATGCCCCGCGCCGGGCCGAGATCATCCCCTTCCTCGCCCGGCTGCGCGACGCCGCGCGCCTGCCCATGCTCTACGTCACCCATGCGCTGGATGAGGTGGATGCCCTGGCCGACCATCTCGTGCTGCTCGACCACGGCCGCGTGCTGGCCGAGGGCACGCCCGATGCGCTCAGCCTGCGGCCGGACCTGCCGCTGGCGGCCCGACGCGATGCCGGCGCGCTGCTCAGCGCCGTGGTGCTGGAGCATGACCCGCCGCGCGGCCTCAGCCGCCTGCGCATCGGCCAGGCGGATTGGTGGGTGCGGCTGCGGCCCGAACCGCCCGGCGCCAGCCTGCGGCTGCGGCTGCGCGCGCGCGACGTCTCACTCGCCCATGCCGCGCCGCAGGGCATGGCCCTGGTCAATGCGCTGCCGGCCACCATCACGGCGGCCCGCCCTGGCCAGGCCGATGACCTGCTGCTGACCCTCGATGTCGCAGGTGCGGCGGTGCTGGGGCGCATCCCGCGCGCTGCCGCCGCGGGCTTCGCGCCGGGCCAGGCCCTGGTGGCGATGATCAGCCCGCTGGCCTTCGACCACAGCGGCGCCGGCTGAACCTGTCATCGAAGCGTCGTTTGATCGTCCTGCCTCCGCATTCTAGGGCTGGAGTTCCCGCGACCGAGGAAGCCGCCATGATCCGCAAACGACATCTCCCCGCCACCGGCCTGGCGCTGCTCGGCCTTGGCGCCGCGGGTGCCAGGGCACAGGGCCTTGACGATTCCGGCTTCCGTGGCGCCGGCTCCACCCTGGTCTACCCCATGCTCCTGCAATGGCAGCACAGCCTTGCGCCGCGCGATGGCGACGGCAAGCCGCAGGTCGATACCGAGAATGGCATGGATTACGAGGCCTCCGGCTCCGCTGCCGGGCTGGCGCGGGTGAATGCGCGGGCGGTGGAATTCGGCGCTTCCGACATCGCACTGCCCCCGGCCGAGCTTGAGCGGCTGGGCCTTGCGCAATTTCCCATCGTGACCGGCGGCATCGCCATCGCCGCCTCGCTGCGCGGGGTGACCAGCGGCGCGCTGCGGCTGACCGGCGATGCCCTGGCGAAGATCTATCTCGGCCAGATCACCCGCTGGAACGACCCGGCGCTGGTGGCCCTCAACCCCGGGCTGGGCCTCCCGGCCAACCCGATCCAGCTGGTGCGGCGCGCCGATGGCTCGGGCACGACCCATCACTTCACCGCCTTCCTGGCGGGTGCGAATGCCGATTGGCGCGGCCGCATCGGCATCCATGCCCAGCCCGGCTGGCCGGTGGCCGGCATCGCCGCGCGCGGCAATCGTGGCGTGGCGGCGGCGGTGCGCGCCAATGAGGGCAGCATCGGCTATATCGAGGTCAGCGAGGCCCGCCGGCTGAACCTGGCCGTGGCGCTGTTGCAGAATGCCGCCGGCCGCTTCGTAGCACCCGAGCAGGTCAATCTCCTGGCCGCCTCTGCCTCGAACCGGCTGGATCCAGCGCAGCATTTCTTCGCCGAGCGCGAGGCGCCGACCGCCGAGGACGCCTATCCGCTGATCGCCACCGTCAATGTGCTCGTGCCGCGCCGCCCGGTCTCGGCCGCCCGCACCCGGCGGGCGCTGGAATTCTTCCGCCTGGCGCTGACCGAGGGGCGCGATGACGCCACCCGCCTGGGCTTCGTGCCGCTGGCGCCGGCCCTGGTGCAGCAGGTCACCGCCTATTGGCCGCGGATGATCCAGGGCGCGCGGTAGGGCCTGGCGGGCGGCGGCAGGACGTCTCTGGAGGGGAGCCGGCAGCGCCCCGCCCGGTGCTTCCCGAACCCGCTAAACCCGCAAACCCCGCAGCGCCGCCACCGGCCTGACATGCTCGGCTTCGGCCAGCCGGCCGATCTCCTCCGGCGCTGGATTGTCGCCATGGGCGTGCTGGAACAGGCCCGTCATCGCCCAGAGCCCGTCGAGCCCCGCCGCCATGGCGCCGGCGAGGTCGGTGTGCGGCGTATCGCCCACCGCGACGATGCGATGCCTCGCCACATCGCCCAGCAGGGCCAGCGTCGGTCCATAGACCGCGGCGTCCGGCTTGCCGATCTCCAGCACGCTGCCGCCCATCTCGCGATAGACATCGGCCAGCGCGCCGGCGCAGAGGATGCGCTCGCCCGCCACCATCACCGCGCGGTCGGGATTGACGCAGAGCATCGGCAGCCCCGCGGCGTGGCAACGTGCCAAGTCGGCGCGATAGAGCTCGACCGAGCGTGGGCCACGGTCCGGGTCCGGCCCTGTGTTGAGCAGAAAGCGCGCGGCGCCGGGCTCGGCCACCAACGCGGCCACGCCCTCATCGACGACCGAGAGATCGCGCTCGGGCCCGATATGGAAGGCCGGCCCGGTGAAGCGCGGGTCGCTCTGCGCTTTCAGCAGCTGCCAGGTCGCCTCGCCGCTGCTCATGATGCCGTCATGCAGATCGGGCGTGATACCCATCTTGCGCAGCATCTCGTCGATGAACCAGGCGCGGCGCGGCGCGTTGGTGAGGAACACCACGCGCTTGCCGGCTTCGCGCATGGCGCGCAGCGCCGCCACGGCGCCGGGATAGGGCTGCCGCCCGTCATGCACCACGCCCCAGAGGTCGAGCACATAGCCATCATAATCGGCGAAGGTATCGGCGATGGATTCGATGATTCTCAAGCCTCGGCTCCCACCGCGTCGTTGATATGGGCCAGGCCGTGGCGCGCCAGCAGCCCGGCCAGCCCGTCGAGAATGCGCGGCACCAGCGCCGGTCCGGCATAGGCAAAGCCGCTATAGAGCTGCACGAGAGAGGCGCCGGCCCTGATCTTGGCATAGGCCTGTTCGGCCGAGGCCACGCCGCCCACGCCGACCAGCGCGATGCGGCCCTGGGTGTGGCGGAAGGCCGCGCGCAGCATGGCGGTGCTCTTCTCGAACAGCGGCTGGCCGGAGAGCCCGCCGGCCTCGCCCCGGCGGGCGCTGCGCAGCGTCTGTGGCCGCCCCAATGTGGTGTTGGAGATGATCACCCCGGCCACGCCGCGCGCCATGCAGACATCGAGCAGCGGAAACAGCGCGGAATCGGCCAAATCCGGCGCGATCTTCACCAGCACGGGAACGCTGCGCGGCGGCATGGCGGCCAGAATGCCATCCAGCAGCGCCTCGCCCTGCAGGTCGCGCAGCCCGGGTGTATTGGGCGAGGAGACATTGATGGTGACGTAGTCCACCAGTGGCGCGATGGCGGCATAAAGCGCGGGGTAGTCGCGCTCCGGCACCGCACCGTCCTTGTTGACGCCGATATTGGCGCCCAGCGGCGCCGGCAGCGGGCGGGGCAGGGCGCGCAGCCGCGCCAGAAAAGCCTCCTGCCCGGCATTGTTGAAGCCCAGCCGGTTGATCACCCCCTGGTCTTCCTCCAGCCGGAACATCCGCGGCCTGGGGTTGCCGGCCTGCGGGCGCGGCGTGACCGAGCCGGCTTCCAGGAAACCGAAGCCCAGCCGCATCAGCGGCAGCACCGCCGCCGCATTCTTGTCGAAGCCCGCCGCCAGGCCCAGCGGATTGGCGAAGCGCAGCCCCATGACCTGGGTTGCCAGGCTGGGATGGGTATCGGCCGCCGAACGCCCGGCCAGCCCGGCCGAGAGCGCGCGCAGGGCCCAGCCATGCGCCGTCTCCGCATCCATCAGGCGCATCAGGGGGGTCAGGGCGGAAGCCAGGGCTGGTGTCATTCCAGCGGGGAATGCCAGACCCATGCGCGCCTGGGAAGCGCGGGCCATGGCCGGGCCGCGCCGGGCGGGATAGAGGAGCGCCGTGCAAGGACCGCTCCTCCTCATGGCCGGCATCGCCCTGTTCGGCCTGCTCGACGCCAATACCAAGCTGCTGTCCGGCGAATTCAGCCCGGCCCAGGCGCTGGTGTTCCGTCATGGCGTGCTGCTGGTGCTGCTGTTTTCCGCCCGCGGCGTAAGCCCCTCGCTGGGCGGCACGCTCTACACCCGCCATCCCGGGCTGCATGCGCTGCGGGCGGTGTCCATGCTGGGGTCGGGGATGATGTTCTTCCTCACCTTCCGCCACCTGCCGCTGGCCGATGGCTATCTGGTGTTCTTCACCAGCCCCTTCCTCATCATGTTCATGGCCTGGGTTTTCCTCGGCGAGGCGGTGCCGCGCGCTGCCATCATCTGGTCGCTGGTTGGATTTTCGGGGGTGCTGCTGGTGCTGGTGCCGCAGCTCGGCGCGGGCGGCGGCAGCAGCCTGTTCGGCTATGGCTGCGCGGCGCTGGGCACGCTGTTCTATGCCGTGAACATCACCATCAACCGCGCCTTGCGCGGTGAGACGGGCTATGCCCGCCTGCTGCTCTGGCCCAGCGCGCTGGGGCTGCTGGTCTTCCTGCCCTTCGCCATCTGGCTCTGGGTGCCGCCCGGGCCGGTGCAATCGGCCCAGCTGCTGGCCAATGGCCTGCTCGCCGGCTTCGCCACCGTGACCCTGGCCCTGGCCTTCCGCCACGCCACCCCGGCGCGGCTGGCACCCTTCGAGTTCATCGCCCTGCCCTGGAGCGTGGCGCTGGATTATCTTGTCTTCGGCGAAACGCCGGAGCCCTTGCTGCTGCTGGGCGGGGCCGTGGTGGTGCTGGCCTGCGTGATGAGCGAGCGCGCGTTCAAGGCCGCGGCGCGATAGACTCGCATCGCCCAGACGGTGTCGGGGCGATTCAGGTCTAAGCGAAGCCCTCGGGAAAGACGTGAAGCCCATCCGCACCCAGCGGCAATGGCACAACCCGGGTGACGGCCGAGAGCGGCAGCACGCCATGGAGATGCGGGAAAAGCCCGGCGCGGCCGCTGGCCGGCGGCTCGAAGCGCAGCGCGGCACCCAGCGCCTCGACCAGGGCTTCGACCATCACCAGATCCGTCTCGCCCGCGCGGTGCCTCGCCGCCGTGGCCCGCAGCTGCGCCGCGGTCGAGAAATGCAGGAAGCCGTCGCGCCGGTCATCCGCGCTGCCGGTGTATTGGCCCTCGGCCTCCGCCGCCACCCAATCGGCGCGACGGACAAGGGTGTAGATGTGGCGTTCCATGGCCGGTTTTTCACGCCGCCAGGCGGTACAGCGCAAGCCCCCCCGTCTCGGCCAGCGGCATCCGGCCGATGGCCCAGGCCGGCAGGCTCCGCGCATTGTGCCAATGGGTGGCGCCCGGTGCCATGTCGGGCAGGCTGCCGGCCAGGGCGCGCACCGCCACGCGATGGCACATCGCCAGATGCGCATCCTCGCCCGCCACATCCCAGGCCGGCCCGCCCGGACGCCAGCAGCCGAACTGGAAGGGCGCGCGGCAGACCGCGGCGACCATCGCCGCCTCGCCGCCGGCGGGGGCACCCTGGGCGAAGCGCAGCCGCGCCTCGTCACAGGCCAGCGCCATGCGGGCGCGGCGCAGCACCAGCACCGCCAGGGCCTCGATGCCGCGCAGCGCGCAGCCGCCGGCCTCGACATGCAGGGTGCGGGCGAGAATCTCGGTGGGTGTCATCGGCGGGTTGCCTCCTCGAGCTTGTCTTCGATGCGGATCAGGTGGTCGGTGATGCGCTGGTCCACGCCGCGCATGAGTGAGAGCGGCACGTAGGTGCGCGCCACTTCCAGCTTGAAGGCGGCCAGCTCATCGCGGGTGCGGGCCAGGCCGTCGGTCTGCCGCAGGTCGCCGCGCTCGATGCGGCGGTCGAGCTCGCGCCGGATGCCGTGCAGCATCCAGAACAGCGCGATCAGCAGCTTCGTCTGCACCACCGTGACGATCAGCGACGGGGGCAATTCCAAGGGAATCATGATACAGGTCTCCGTTGAGGGCCTGGCACGCCCATGGGCGCGGCCTTGGGGGGCATGGGGTGATGTGGAACGAGCCGTATCTCGAGACCTGTTGCCGCTCCGCGCTGCACCGGCTGCTGCTGGTGGGTGCGGATGGGCGGCCTGACGGCCTCAAGGATGGGCCATGCCTGGTCCGGCTTCAGGGCATGGCCCTCGCCGCGCCGCGGCCCGACGGCCGGTGGCAGATCACCGCCCTCGGCCAGGTCAGCCACGCGGCGCTGGTCACTGGCCGCCCCGCCAGGAAGGCGGGCGGGGCGGCGGCGGCGGCAGGCGGGGCAGTCGCACCGGCTCGCTGAGGATCAGGCCGGCGATCGCATCCAGCGCGTCATCGCGCGCCGCGCGGTCATCCGGTCGCCACTCCGCCATCTCATCGGGCAGCCGCCCGGCCAGCACCGTGTCATGCGCATGCAGCCGGCGCGCCGCCAGCAGCGGATCGAGCGCGGCCAGGATGCGCTCGTGTTTGGCGCGGCGGCTGACATGCTCGCGCACCGTGCAGGGCACCCGCGCCTCCGACAGCGCATGGCGCAGCATGGCGGGCAGGAACTTGCCCAGGCCATTGGTCTCGACATGCACCGCGGGCAGGTGAAGCTCGCCGGCGATCGCGGCCACCCTGCGGCATTGCTGCGTCGCGCTGTCCTCGGGTCTTTCGGGGTCGTGGGTCAGCCAGGTCAGGCTGTGCAGGTAGTGATGCCCCTCGCCATCGGCGAAGGCCGCCGCCAGCACCGAGCCGTCGCCACCATCGGGCCGGCCGAAGGAGGGGTCCCAGAAGCCGCCGCCCGACACCATGCGATGCCCCATGAGATGGAGCTGCGCCTGGCCATTCGCCTCGCGATAATCCGGCTCGGCGTGGTAGCGGATGATCAGCGAGGGATCGAGGCGGAGCACCTCGCTGCGCACCGCGCGCAGCTGCATCTGCCGGGCGAAATGCAGCGGCCCCACCCGGTCGCGCAGCGCCTCGATCGCCTCGGGCGGGAAGCGCTCCGGCCAGGCGCTTTGCCCATCGATGCCCAGCAGCGGGATGACGAGGCGACGGTATCCCGCCAGCAGCGGCTCCTCCTGCACGCGATACAGGCTCTGGTTGGTGTGCGGCGTGCCGACGAAGATCTGCGTGCCGCTCGGCACCAGGACGAATTCGCATTCCGCCAGGCGGTCGCGCATGTCCTCGCGCTTGGCGGCGGTGTCGCAATTGCCGGCGACCTCGATATCGTCGCAGATGATCAGCTCGGCCCGTGCGCCGGTGATATTGCCGGTGAGGCCCTGGGCCAGCATCGAGGGGTCGCGCAGCACGCCATGGCGGGCGACGGTGAAGCGGTCCGCCGCCCAGCCATCCTCGCCGCGCGGTCCATCGGGCAGCAACGCCTCGCAGAGCGGGTGCCGCTCGATGATGCGCCGCACCTGGCCCACCATCTTGCCCGCCAGGGACTGGTCGGCCGCCAGCACCAGGATCCGCGATTCGGGGTTGATGAACAGCCACCAGGCGCAGAACAGCCCGACCAGGGTGGATTTGCCCGAGCCGCGGAAGGCCATCAGCAGCAGCCGATGGTCGCCCGCCGCAACCCGCGCATCCAGCCAGCGCGCGATGCGGCGGTGGTGCTGCGGCGTGCCGAGATTCTGGGTCGCGTTCCAGACCCAGACGAACTCGATGAAGTCACTCTTCTGCCTCTGGGTCATCCGACAGGTTCTCCGGTCTGTCGCCGGCCAGCGCGGCGCGGGCATCGGCGACCATGGCGTTCTGCTGGTCCTGGGTGTTCGGGCTGTCGCCGCCATCGAGCTTGAGCAGCGCGTCGATATGGCTGATGGCGGCGCGGGCTGCGGTGTGGCGGGCGAGGAAGGCCCGCGCGCGGTCGGGGTCATCGGCCATGACATCGGCGCGCAGGAAGGCGTTGTATTCGGCGAAGATGACCTGGGCCTGGGTGCCCACATCGAGGTGGATGGCCTTTGGCGGCCGGCGACGGATGGCCATGGCGCGCCCCTCAGGCCCGCGGCTTCACGGCGCGGACATGCAGCGTGCCCGCATCCACCGTGATGCTGCCGCCGCTGATGTTCTGCGCGGTGACCCGCACCTGGTCCGTGCTGGCCGTGCCGCCGACGGAGGCGTGGAAGACCACGCCGCCATTCTGGAAGCCGCTCGCCTTGGCGAAGCCCGCACTCACCATGTCACCCTGGCGCACGCCGGGCAGGGTCACGTCGCGGGTGGTGGTGGCGCCGGCGGCGAGGGCGGGAATCGTCCATTCGGCATCGGTGGTGGCGTATTCCCGCACGCCCCAGCGCCGGCCGCCGCCGAACAGCACCATCGGCGCGTGGATCGCCGGCGTGTAGAGCCTGAGCGCCTTGATCACCGCCGAGGCCGAGCCGCCGCGCACGCCGATCACCGCGAAGCTGGCCTGGGGGCTGAGTGTCACGCGCTGCAGCCGGTTCAGCGGCAGGCCGGCCGAGAGGCTGTCGAGGTTCGCATTGCCCTCCCACCACATCGCCGGCGCGCCGGCCCAGATCGCGTTCATGTTCGAGAACAGCACCGTCGCGGTGTCGTCCAGCACATTCTCGGCCGCGTCGAATTGCTGGATGATCGGCCGCAACTCGGTGCCCTCGGCTGCGATGAAGAACTCCTTGCACTGCGAGCAATCCATCACGAAGGCCAGCGCGCGGGAGGTGGGGATGCCCACGCTCTCGGCATTGAGCGTCATCAGCGTGAGGCCGGCGAAGCAGAAGCCGTTCAGCGTGCCGGGCGGGCCGGATGGATTGCCCGAGAGCACGGCCATGCCCTCGAAGCCCACGCCGCCCGCGGTGTCGATGGTCTGGCGGAAGGCGCGGGCGCGGATATTGCCGGCCTCGGCCACCAGCCTGGGCGTGGCGTGCGCCGCCGCCGCCTGGTGCAGCGAAACCACGGTGCCGCCGGCGCGCGTGGCACCCGCCGGGTAATGCACGCCATTGCCGGTGAAGCCGTAGGTGCCGGTATAGGCCACCTCGTAGACGCAATCATTGGCGCCGCCGGTGTGGCGGGCGACGAATTCGCTGCACTGCTCCATGCGGATGCCGCGGGCATTGATGCAGCGCGCATCGTCCGCATCGACCAGGAAGGGGATGGCGTCCACGCTGCCCGGCGTGCCCTGGCGCTGCAGCTCGAAAGCAGGACCGAGGAAGAGGTGCTGGTTGTGCCGGTCATAGGCGCCCGGCGCGTTGGAGAAACGCACGCCGAAGCGCCCCATCGTCGGGTTCACCGCCGAGGCGCAGGCGAAATGGCCGCCGACATAGACGATGGAATTGTTCCAGCCCGCCGCCGCCCCGGTGCGCACATCGAGGCCGTAGCGGTTGTTCACGATGCGGCCGAGATGCATCGTGCTGTCCTCGAAGCCGCGCTCATCGCCCAGGGTGCGGATGCCGATGGTGAAGCCCTCGGCCTGCAAGATCTCGACATGGCTGGCATCGAGGTTGCGGATCAGCAGCCCGATATCGGCCTCGTTGCTCCAGTCGCTCTGGATGGCGCGCTGCACCCGCAGGCCCTCGTAGCGGCGATTGGCATTGCGTGTGCCGCCGCCATTGCCCAGGGTGAGCGCCGCCTGGCCACCGCCGCCGGCATAGAGGATCACGCCGCGCATGATCAGCCCCGCGGCATCGCCGGGCAGGATGAGCGGCATGGTGGTGCGATGGGTGCCCTCGCCGATCAGCAGGAATTTGCCGGACGCCGCCGCGGCGTTCATCGCCGCCTGCAAGGCGGGGCCGTCATCGCTCGTGCCATTGCCGGTCGAGCCGAAATCGCGCGCCGAAAGGGCCTCGGAGAGCTTGTCCTCCACGCTGCGCGGCACGGCGCCGGCAAAGGCGCTGGTGATCGCGCCGCCCTGGGGGAAGACCGTGACCTTGCCGACGGCATCGAAGCCCAGGATGCGGTTGGCCCGACCCTCGGCCAGCGGCAGCACGGTATCGCCGTATTCCGAGGGGTCGAGGCGGATCGCACCGCTCAGCCCGTCCTGCGCCTCCTGCAAAGCCGCCACCTGATAGTCCAGCTCGTCATTGAGGATGCGCGCCCGCAGCACGCCGTTCTGCTGGAAATCGGTGGTGCGGGCGAGCTTGAGGCGGCGGAGCAGGGTCAGCCTGCCGCCGGCCGCCGGCGCCTCGCCGAAAACCACCTGCCCACCTTCGGACAGCCCGGCACCGGTGATGCTGAAGCCGCTGAAGAGCCGCAGGCCATCGAGTCGAACCTCCAGATCCGCATTGGCGAAGATCGGGAAGGGATAGGTGAAGGCGGTCTGTGCGCCGTCGGTGGCATACTGGATGCGCGGCGCGACATCGCCGATGCGGATGTGGTCTGCCATGGTCGGCTTGGCTCCTGGGAGGGAAGGGTTTGGGTTAGCGCATTGTTTTCAAGCGATTTTCGAGCAGCCTTGCGAAGCCGCAAGGCCTGAGGACGCTCTATTGCAGCAGGTTGCCCAGCGCGCGGCCGAAGCTCTGCCCGGCGCGGGCGAAGCCGGTCAGGCTGGCATCGGGGTTGAGCAGCGAGGCGCGGCCGGAGGAGAGGCGCGCCCGGAAAACCGCATCGCTGTCATTGGCCGAGGCGGCGGTATCGGCGGCCAAGCCGGTGGTCAGCGCCGCACCCGAGCCCTCATCGGGCGCGATGCCCCCCGCCGCGAGGCGCGCGCGGGTGGTGGCCGTGCTGCGGGCGAGTTGCACCTGCCGGGCGCGGGCTTCCGCCTGCTGCTGGGCGATGAGCTGGTTCTGCCGCTGCACCTCGACCGACTGGTTGGCCTGCGCCTGGGCGAGCTGGGTGCTGTATTGCGCCTGGTTGTTGCGGTTCTGGGCGTAGATGCTGGCGCCTGCGCCGACCAGCGTGGCGATGGAAGCGAGAGCGGCCATCAGTCGGTGATCCTCATCTCGGTGGTGACGGAAAGCAGGGTGAGCGGCAGCGGCGTGTCGTCCTCGATTCGCCAGAGCGGCCGGGTGGCATCGCGGCGCCAGCCGAGCGCGCGCAGCCTGGCATCGCCGGTGAAGGGCACGGGTCCGGCATCGAGCAGCGCGGTGTCCAGCCGGCGGAAGGGCACCGGCTCCGACCCACGGCCGACATCGACGGCCAGTGCCGCGGTGCCGAGCAGGCGGAAGGTGACGGCGACGAGCCGCAGCGGCGCGGCCCGCACGCCGGCCGGGGTCAGCAATTCCGGCGGCAGCGGCTCCACCACATGGGCGAAGCGCAGGCCGATCTGGACCGATGCCGCCGGCTCGTCGAGCGTCACGGCGCCGCCGCTCACCACCGCATCGCCACGCGGCGCGCCATCGGCCAGCACGCCCACCGCCTGGCCCTGCAAATGCCCGAGCCCGCTCCAACGCGCCTGCTCCGCGCCCGCGCTGCCGGTCAGCGCGGCGTCGAGGTTCAGGGCATCGTCGAAGCGTTCCAGGCGCTGGCTGCCCAGCCTTTCGACCACGGCCCAGACCACGCCCTCGATCTCGGCCAGGGCGCGGAAGGCGCCGGGCGTGGCCTGCGCGGTCCAGGCGGTGACCTGCTCGGCGCGGAACAGGGTGAGCGTGGCCAGGCTGCCATCGGCCATGGCGACATGCAGCAGCCGGCGTTGCTGGTCATAGGCCATGCTGACCGGCGTTTGCATGAGGTGCGAGGCCACCAGCGCCAGGTCGTTTGCCTGATAGGCCTGCTGCACGTCGGTATAGGTGAATTCATAGACGCCGCGGCCGTTGCGGGCGGCGAAGATGGTGCTGCCATCCACATCCACCGGCTGCACCAGCCGGGCCACCGGGCTGCCGATGCGGGTCTGCCGGGTGAGCTGGATGGAGGCGGGGGTCAGCGGGTCGCCGCTCACCATCCATTCGCCGCCCGAGGTGAAGACCTGCAGGTTGCGCCCCGAGAACACGCCGCGGATCGCGTTCACCTGGTCGCTCATCAGGCCGAAGCTGATCGCCTCGTCATCGAGGCCGGTGCCGGTGCTGAAATTGTACAGGTCGCCGGTGCGCGACAGCCACAGCCGGTTGGGCAGATCGCGCGAGCCGCCGATCACCAGCCTGTCCTGATGGAAGCAGACGCAGACCGGCCAGCCGCGCAGCGTGGAGAGCGCGCCCTCCTCCCAGTCGAAGCTCGGGCCGGTGCCCGCCAGCGTATCCAGCACCTGGCCCGTCACCTGCGTGGCCGAGACCACCGAGGAGATGTCCACCCGCCTGCCGGCGATGCGCAGCCTGGTGCCGAGGTGCTGGCCGGTGAAGACCGCGGCCGAGGCGGTGATGGTCACGCCGCCCGTCGTGCCGCTTGGCGTGAGCGAGACGTCGAGGGGCGCGAAGCGATAGGTCGGCACCTCGCTGAAGGGCCAGTTGCCGATGCTCCAGCTGATGTGGCTGCTGCGGGTGATGCGCAACGGCGCCATCTCGGGGTGGCAGACCAGCAGCGTATCGGCGCTTTGGGTATAGGCCAGCTGGGGCAGCATCGCCTCGGTCCAGGGTGCCGCCAGCGATGTCACCTCGGCATCGCCGATGAAGACCTGCAGCCGCGCGGCGCTGAGCACCAGCAGGTAGGTCTGCTCGGTGTTGAACTCGAAGGCGACGAGGCGCGCGGGGCCGGGCAGCGTCGCGACATGGCGCAGCCCCGGCCGCCGGGTCAGCCCGCCGGTCGATTGGATGAAGACGTTGCGCAGCGCGCGGGCGCCATTGGCATAGGCGCGCAGATCGGCCCGGCCCAGCAGCTCGGGCGCCAGCTCGCCGGCGGCGAAGCTCGATTTGAAGGAACGGCTTTCGGCCATGGTCAGCCCCTCACCGCGAGCAGCGGGAAGTCGCGGATGGCGCGCGGCGTGGCCTGGGCGCTGTCGGCATGCCGCGCGGCACGCAGCTCGGCCTCGGCCTGGTTGAACAGCAGCTGCGCGCGCGAGGTCGCCTCGGTCAGCGGAATGCAGAATTCGGCGGCCAGGCGGGTGGCCAGCGCCGAGGCGAAGAAGGGCGGGAAGGCGGCCTCATCGGGGCGGAAGATATAGGCCAGCACCACCTGCTCGGCGTCGCAATGCAGCCGGTCCTCCAGGATGCGGTAGCTCAGCCCCTGGCTGGAGCCGGGGCTGCCGGCCGAGAGCACGCGCAGAAAGCCCGCGGGCAGCTGGAAGGCGTATTGGAAATCGGCGGCGGGCACCGCGGCCAGGCGCGGCAGGCTGTCCTGCCCGGTCGCGAAGGACCAGGGGTGGAGCGAGAGCATGCCGTCGCGCGTGGCGGGGTAGAGGTTGGCCGCCACTTCCGCCTCGGCGGTGCCTTCGTCAAGCGAGGCGATGGGCTGGGCGCCGATCTTGATCAGCGCGCGCGAGCACAGGGCGAGGGCGGTGAGGGCCATCGGAAGCTCCTGATTGGGGGAAGGGGGCGGGGCGCGCACCCCGGGCCAGGCGGCACGGGGTGCGCGGGGCAGGCGTTACTCCTTGGCGCGCATCCGCACGGCGCCCATGCCATCGATCAGGGCGGCGCCCTGGCTCATCATGGAATTGATGAAGAAGGCGGCGCGGTCACCGTGCCAGCTGACATCGGTGACGATTTCGGACGCGGCGGCATGACCCACGGCCGTCTTGTGGTAGAAATAGCAGTAGCGTAGCGCACCGATCTTGGTCAGGCCGGAATGCGGCATCCACAGCGCGCCCAGCCACTGCTTGGCCTGCGTCATGCCTTTCCAGGGCAGCGCGTCCTGGCCGACGTAATCCGCATTGGCGAATTCGGGGATGGCCAGCAGCTCGCTCCACTGCTTCCAGCCCACCACCGCGAAGCGGTTGCTGTCGTCGGGCACATCGGCGGCACCGAGCGCCTGAAAGGCGAGCAGCACCTTGGCGCGGGTCAGGCCGTCATTGTCGGTCTCGCCCGGCTCGATGCCCACCGCCTCATTGGTCGAGGCATCGAGGGCCGCGATGATCAGCTCATCGGTCTTGCGGCCGAGCGCGAAGGCGCCGGCATTGGCGACGACGGAGCGTTCATCGACATTGGTCTTCAGCTCGTCGAATTTGTCGATCCAGTCCCCGGCGTAATGGTCCTGCAGGAAGCACTCGACATTGGTGTGGTCGAGATTCATCACCGGCACGATGCCGTTGCGCGACTTGGAGGCGGCGGTGCCGCGGCCGATCTTCTGGAACACCGTGGAGGCGCCCCGGACATCGGATTTGGAGCGCACGGTGGCGCGCAGGCGGCTGCCCTGGCGCTGATACGCCTCCTGGACCTCAACCTGATACTGCTTGATGAAAGCCTGGTCGATCGAAGTGGACACGGGCTTCTCCTTTGCGTTGTGGCGTTGCGGGGGATGGCCTGCGGCGCGGTTGGCCCTGGGCGGGGCCGCGCTTTCGGCCGGCATCGCGCGCCCGGGGCGCGGGTTGTGCGCGAGCAATGGGGGGTGCCCGCCGGCGCGGAGGGAATGGCGCGCCGACGGGCACCGGGGGCGAGCCCGGTGGAGGGAGGGAGCCCGGGCTCAAGCCCCGCGGCCAGGCGCGACCCGCGCTGCCTGGCCGTCCTGGAGCAGGCGTCTGATCGTCCCTGGGTCGCTGCGGTCCAGGGCACGTCGATCAGCCGCCCGGCAAGGGAGCCGAAACCGCGCGAGCTGGCGCGGTTTCGGGCGCTTCAGCCGCCGACGAGGCGCCGAAAGCCTTCGGTGACCTTCTGCACGAAAGCCGGTTCGCGCTTCTGCCAGTAGCGCGGGTCGCGCATCATCTGGCGCAGCTCGGCTTCGCTGGCGGCGGCGGGCGGTGCGCTGTCACGGGCCATGACCGGTTCCGTGCCCGCCATCATCCGCTCCATCGCCAGCACGCCCTCGAAGGTGGTCGAGAGGGCCTCGAAGACCGGCTTGGGCAGATGCTGGGTGCCCCAGGCGGTGATCTGCCTGGCGATGCGGCGAAAACGCTCCTCGCTGCCGAAATGGGTGACCAGCCGTTCGACCTGGCGCTCGGCCTCATAGGCCTGGGCGGCCTCGCCGATCAGCGGCAGCAGGCGCTGGGCGGCCAGGTCGTAGACGAGCTGGGCCTGGGCCTGGGTGAAGCCGGCCTGGTGCAGGATGGCATTGACCTCGGGGTCGATGCCCAGCCCTGCCGCCTCGCTCACCTGGTAGTCATCGGGCGAGGCGGGGATGCCCATGACGTCGCGCCACATCGCGATTTCCTCGGGCGTGGCCTCGGCCCCGGGGGGGGTGAGCTTCTGGGAGAGCCGCTTCTCCAGCTCGCTGTAGCTTTTCAGCAGCGCGTCCACGCGCATGGCCCCGGTCGCGCTGTCCCAGAATTTCTCGGGCACGTCGCTGGGGCGGGCATTGGCAGGAGCGGCGTTGACGCCGGGGTCGAGTAGGCTGTCGGTCATGGGGGGCTCTCCGGATGCGGGTTGCGGGGTCAGGCGGCGGGGGGGACGAGCGGCACCAGCACCTCGGCCGGCGCGCCCAGGGTTCTGGCGAGCCAGCGCGTGGCGGCTGCGGCATCGACCTGCGCCGCGGCGGCGCCGCCGATCTTCGCGACGGCGTCGAGGAAGAGCAGCGTATTGGCCGCGTCGGCCCGGCCCTGGACGCGGGCCAGCGGGCTTTCGTAGCGCAGCCTGGCGCCCTGGCCGTCGAGCAGCACCGGCGGCACCTCGCCACGGCGGGCCAGGATGGCGAGGCAGCGCGCGATCATCGGCGTCAGCAGCTCGGTCTGCAGCCGGCCATAGGTGGCGCCGAGCAGGCGGGCGGTCTCGGCCGAGCGCTCCAGCACCTCGGTCGCCGTCATCCTGGCATCGCGCGGCGCGTTCAGCCGGTCGGCCAGCAGGGCGGTGCGGATACGGGCACGCAAATCATTCAGCACGAGCTGCGACACGTCGAAATTGCCGGGTGCCGCCAGCGGCGTGAGGCCGGCGCTGCCCGGCGCCTTGGGGATGATCGCACCGGGGGTGAGCTTGATCGTGGCGGGGTTCAGCACGCCATCATCCTCGGCCTGCCAGATGCCGGTGCAGGCGATGGAGGCGTTTTTCAGCACCAGCTCCACCACACGATTGGCGGTGCGGATATCGGGCAGCGCCTTGCCGACCGGCCCGCGGCCATAGATCTCCCCGGGTGCCTTGAGCCAACGGAAGGCGATGAAGGGGCTCTCGGAAAAACCGCCCTGGGCGAGCAGCATCGGGCTGTCACCCGCCAGAACCGCGGCGTAGCGGGTGCCGTTGCTGTCGGGCCACACCGCCTCGACGACGCGGTGCTGGGTCTGCGCGTCTTCCCGCAGCAGCGCATCGGGCAGTTCGGCGAAGGGGAAGCGGCGCAGGATCTCCTCGGGGCTGTGGCGATCCTCGCGGAAAATGGTGGTGAGGCGGCCCGAGGGGCCTTCCTCCAGCACTGCCGACATCATCGGGATGGCGGTGAAGCGCAGCGCCGAGGCCTCGCCCAGCGGCGCCTCCTCGACCATGATCACGCCCGTGCCGGTGATGACGAGGTCGAGGAAGGCCTGGTGCATCTCGATGGCGAAGTTCGAACGGTCGAAGGCGGTCTGCAGGATCCGGGCGGTGCCCTCCAGCGCATAGGCCATGGCCTGGCCGGCCTCGGTCTCGGCGATCGCCTCGGAGGGGGCGAGGCCGAACCAGCGCGACCAGGGGGGCGTGAGCTCGGCCAGCAGCGAGGCGGCGAGCTGTTCGGCGGCGTCGGCGGCGGTCGCGTCGTAAAGGTCGGCCTGCATGCCGGGGCGCGGCAGGACATGGTCATAGGCGTCGCGCCAGCCGCTCTCATGCGGCTGGCGGCGGGCGAGCGCGCGGCTCTGGCGGACGAGGACATCGCCGGGTGAAATCTCCTGGCTCATGCGGCTATTCTCCCAGCAGCGATTTGCGGGCCAGGCCGAGCGGTGCCGGCTCGAGCACGCCGCGGGCCGAGGTCACGATGGTGCCCTGGATGCCCCGGCGGGCGCGGTTGCGGGTATCGACGCTGACCGCCTCGGTGACCTCGGCCGGCGCCGGGGCGACGGGCTGGGGTGGCGGGGCGGGCGGGTCGATGCGCACCGGCTTCGGCGCTTTGAACAGGCTGCCCATCGGCGTCTCTCTCCTCGGCATCGTGGACGAAAAAAAGGCCAGCACCCGCGTGAGCGGGCCTGGCCTGGAGCAATGGCGGTGGTGCGAAAGCGGGGCTGAACCCGCCGGGATCAATGCGGACGCAGTTCGCCCGTTGATGATGGTGTTGTAGACGGCGCCTTCCCAGCTTGTCAAGTTTTTTTTCCTTTTTTCAAGTTGTGCTGAAAGCGCTGCATGCAACCCACGGGGGGTAAAGGCCAGGGGTGCGGCATGGCCCAGAACAGCCCGGCAAAGGCCCACGCAGTTCATCGGCAGCAATCCGGGCAGGCGGTGGGGTCGCGTGGTGCCGGCCGGAAAAGGCCCAAGCGCTGTCAGGCCGGCGCGGCGGTAGAAGGCCGGCAGGTCGAATGCCGCCGGCACATCGATGCGCGCCAGCACCAGGCAACCCGCGAGCGGGTCGAGCACGAGCCAACCCGCCTCGTCGCGCAAGGCGGCGAAGCAGTGGCGGAAGCCCGGGCGAAGCATGCGCTGCCAGGCCATGTCGGCCCGCCCGCCGAAGACGATCCAGACCTGCTGGCTATCCCCCGCGGCGTGATGCGAAGGGCGAATCACGGCCGCAGGCTGGTGACCGTGTTGAAGCCGTTTCCGGCCACTATCCCCTTGATTCGAAGGGGCCATTCCAGCCGGCCCAAGGCCTCGCGCCAGATCGCGGCCTCGGCCCGCTCGCTGGGGGCCTGCGGGTTGGGCGCATAACCGCGCTCACCCCAGCGGCGCATCACGCGGGCATGGTTGAGATCGATGCGCCGCTGGCGGTAGAGCCGGTCGAGGCATTTCACCACATCATCCGGCTCGCAAGGGCGCACGGCGCTGCCGCGGCCGGCGACAATGCGCGCGCCATCCTGCCGCGCGATGAGGGCTGCCATGGTCCAGAACCAGGCATCCTCGGCGCTGCGGAACGGTTCGGCCTGGGCGATGGAATGCAGCACGGCGCTGTGCTGTGGGCGGGGGGCGGTGGCCATGGGGGGGATGCCTTCCTCTTGCTGGAACGAAACCAGAACTTAAACTTCCGGTTGTATCGAACGCAAGTGGGAAAACGTGCTATTTTCCTATTGCATGCAGAATCAACACCTAGGATAATCCCCCTCATGCGACATGATGACGTCTGGCGGGCGATCGACGCCATCGCCGCTGAAAATGGCCTCTCAGCCTCGGGCCTCGCCCGGCGCTCCGGGCTCGATCCCACCGCCTTCAACCCGTCCAAACGGATCGGGCCGGATGGCCGCGCCCGCTGGCCCTCGACCGAGAGCGTGGCGAAGGTGCTGGCATCGACCGGCACCGGGGTGGACAGCTTCGCGGCGCTGGTCTCCGGCCAGGCGCCGAACATGTCGCGGCCACGCGGCGGTTCCGCCCGGCGCATCCCGCTCATTGGTCTCGCGCAGGCCGGCGGTGATGGCTTCTTCGATGATGCGGGCTTCCCCGTGGGCGGCAGCTGGGATGAGATCTCCGGCCCGGATGTGGCCGATCCCAACGCTTACGCGCTTGAAATTTCAGGCGAGTCGATGGAGCCGGTGTTCCGCGACGGTGACATGGTCATCGTCTCGCCCGCGGCCCCGGTGCGCCGGGGCGACCGGGTGGTGGTCCGCACCAAGCTGGGCGAGGTGATGGCCAAGCAGCTGATCCGCCAGAGTGCCAAGCGGATCGAACTCGCGAGCCTCAACCCGGCCCATCCCAATTACAATTTCGACCTGGCCGAAGTGGCCTGGATTCAGCGGATCGTCTGGGCCAGCCAGTAGGCGCTGGGTGGATGGGCACTGCGATCCGGCGCTGCGTCGATCGGCCCTCAGCCCGCTACACAGGCCGAGGCGACGACCCGGCATGTCGCCGAGGGCTCGCGGCTCTGGCACAGCGCCACGGCTGAACGTTCAGCATCGGCCCGGCTGGCCCCTGTCCCGGCGGCGACGAAGGAGACGCGCTGGGTGGAGCTGTCCCCCGTCGGCAGCAGCCCCAGCACGCGCGTGGCCTGAGCCGCCGCGCCGCAGCCATTGCTGAACTCGGTCAGCAAACGGCAATTCACCTGGCCGCGGGCCCGGCATTCCGTCTCGGCCCGGACATGGGCCATGGTGCGGTCCGCCAGGCCCTGGCTCACCCCGAACGCGGTGGCCGGGGGCGCCGCGGTATAGATCGCGACCCATCGTTGCGATCCCTGCGGCCGGGCTGTGCCCGCGCCCGCCGCAGCCATGGCCGAGGCCCCGGCTGCGGCCGTCGCCATGGCGGCACCGGCCGATGCCATGCGCGCCGCAGGCGGCACGGCGGCGCCCGGTCGGGATGCGGCCGAAGCGCTGGGGGGGGCAGCAATGCCGCGCATCGCCACCTGCGGCCCGCGCCGGTTGGCGGCGCTGAATTCCGCGCCTGCCCGGCACCGGATCAGGCAGGCCTGGATGGCGGGTGGATTGGCGGCGAGGGAGAGCGAAGGCGCGCCGCATTGCGAGAAGCACATCGCCGGCGGCGCGCCACTCGCCATGGCCGCCCCGCCGCCCAGCGTGAACAACATCAACCAGACCCGAATGGTCATTCCCTGTACCTCTGAACGCAGCTATAGTGGCACAATGTCGTGCCTGGGAAGCCGGTTGCAATGAGCGCGGCTTTATTCGCGCTTAGGTTGCGGTCGGCAGCATCACCAGCGCCTGCAATCCTCCCCCCCGGCGGTTGCGCAGCACCACATCACCGCCATGGGCGCGCAGGATATTGCGGGCGATGGTGAGCCCCAGGCCGCTGCCGCCGGTTTCGCGGTTGCGGCTGCCCTCCAGGCGGCGGAAAGGCAGGAAGGCATTCTCCAGCTCATTGTCCGGAATGCCCAGGCCATTATCCTCAATGCTGATGCGCGCAGCCTCGGCCTCGCTGGTCAGTGTCAGCCTGGCATCGCCGCCATAGGCCAGGGCATTGCTGACCAGATTGGCCAGAGCCCGCTTCAGCGCCGCCGGCCGGCCTTGCGCCCGCAAGCGTTCCGGCCCCGCATAGGCTATCGCATCCGCCTTGTCGGGCGCCGCATCCGCGGCCTCGTCCAGCACGGTCTGGCAGAGTGCCGCCAGATCGAAGGCGACAGAGGGCTCGGTCGCGGCGTCGTCACGCGCGAAGGCCAGCGTGGCGTTGATCATCGCCTCCATCTCGCTGAGATCGGACAGCATTTTCCGGCGTTGGTCGTCATCCTCCAGGAATTCCGCCCGCAACCGCAGCCTGGTGATGGGGGTGCGCAGATCGTGGCCGATCGCAGCGAGCATCTGCGTCCGGTCATCGACAAAGCGCCGGATGCGGCTGGCCATGGTGTTGAAGGCGCGCGCGGCGGTGGCGGTCTCCGTCGGTCCATCCTCGGGCAGGGGGGGCGCATTGACGTTGCGGCCCAGCGCATCGGCCGCCGCCGCCAGCGCCGCCACCGGGCGGATCATCCGCCGCACGCCCCAGAGGATCAGCGCCACCGCGCAGCAACTCATCGCGATGAAGGCCCAGAGGAAGTTCTCGCTATGCCATGGGCGGGGCGGCGGCGGCTGCACCCGCATGTTCAGCCAGCCGCCATCGATGAAGCGCAGCGACAGCACCAGCCCATCCGGCGGAATGCCGGCCACCAGCACTTCCCTGGGGCGGAACCGCAGGGGACCGAAAGGCGGCGGCGGCCCTGCCAGGCGAAACCGCCGCGCGACCTCCTCATTCACCGGCGGCATGTCCGGCCGCACGGCCGATTGCGCATCATAGCTGGCGGTCAGGCCCGCGGGCAGCTCGACATCGGCCAGGAAGGCCGCCCTGCGGTCCGAGGGCAGCACGACGAGGTTGCGCCACAGCGCGAAGCCGCGGCCGGCGATCTCGCGCGACTGGATGAAGGATTGCAGCTCCACCCGGTCGAGCGCGTGGATGGTCAGCCCCGCCGCCTGCACAATGATCAGGCCTATCAGCAGAAGCGCCGCGGTTCGGCCGGCCAGGCTGCGGGGCCAGAGGGTCACGCCCGCTCGACCGTGGTGGAGAGCACATAGCCGCCGCCGCGCACGGTCTTGATCAGGTTGGGGTTGCGGCCATCATCCTCCAGTTTTCGCCGCAGGCGGGACACCGCGACATCGATGGCCCGGTCGAACGGCCCGGCCTGACGGCCGCGCAGCAGGTCCATCAGCATGTCGCGGGTCAGGATGCGGTTGGGGCGTTCCACCAGCGCGGCCAGCAATTCGTATTCGCCGCCGGTCAGCGGCACCTCGGCGCCATCGGGGTTGAGCAGGCGGCGGCGGCTGGGTTCCAGCGTCCAGCCGGCGAACTGGATCGGCCGGGCATCGGCCTCCAGGGCCGGCCCCTCGCCATTGGTGCGCCGCAGGATGGCGCGAATGCGCGCCAGCAATTCGCGCGGATTGAAGGGCTTTTGCACGTAATCATCGGCGCCGAGCTCCAGGCCGACGATGCGGTCGGTCTCCTCGGCCATCGCGGTCAGCATCAGGATGGGGACGTTGGACTGGCTGCGCAGCCAGCGGGCGAAGTTCAGCCCCGATTCACCTGGCATCATGAGGTCCAGCACCACGATGTGGTAGCGGCCGAGCGGCCAGAGGCGGCGGGCCTCCCGCGCGTCGCGCGCGGCACTGACCCGCATGCCTTGCTTTTCGAGAAAGCGGCTGAGCAGTTCACGGATCTCGCGGTCGTCATCGACGACGAGGATATGCGGCTGTGCGTCCATGGCTGTTACAATAGGGCAGCAGGGCTGGGTTGCTCAGCGGAAAATCCGCCCCTTCGTTGCGGCGTGTTGCCGCGGCGGCCAGGGTATCACTTTGTTGCATCCGGTTCCCGCGCGGTGAAATCCGGTCTATCGCCGCCCGCATGCGCGCACTCCGACTCTTCACCGAACGTGACCTCCGCCTGGCCGAGATCGAACCGCCGCCGCCGCCAGGCCCCGGCGAGGTCCGGCTTCGTATGCGCGCGGTGGCCTTGAACCATATCGACCTCTGGGGCTTTCGCGGCATGGCCTTCGCCAGGCGCGCACTCCCCATCACCGTGGGGGTGGAGGCGGTGGGCGAGGTCATGGCCTGTGGCGAGGGGGTGGCGTTGCCGCTGGGAGCGCTGATGGTGCCCTATGGCGCCATCACCTGCGGCACCTGCCCGGCCTGCCGCGCCGGGCGGGACAATATGTGCGAGAACATCGCGGGCCTGCGCGGCTTCCATGTCGATGGTTTCGCGCAAGGCGAGACCAACGTACCGGCCAGGCTCTGCGTGCCGGTGCCCGCCGGCGTCTCGGCCGAGCATGCCAGCACCGCCGCCGTCACCTATGCCACGGTGCAGCACATGCTCTTCGACAATGCGAAGCTGGAGCCTGGTGAGACCATCGTGATCCATGCCGTGGGGTCGGGCATCGGCACCATCGCGGTGCGGATGGCCAAGGCCATCGGCTGCACCGTCATCGGCACCATCGGCTCCGAGGGCAAGCGCGCGGCGGCTGAGGCGCTGGGGGTGGATCATGTCGTGAATTATTCGACCGAGCGCTTCGAGAGTGTTGCCCGTAAAATCACCGGCAAGCGTGGTGTGGATGTGGTGTTCGAGCATGTCGGCGCCTCGACCTGGGCGGCCTCGCTGCTCTCGCTGCGCATGGGCGGGCGGCTGGTGACCTGCGGCTCGACCAGCGGCGTGTCGGCCGAGACCAACCTGATGATGCTGTTCCAAAGGCAATTGCGGATTTATGGCAGTTTTGGCTCGCCCATCCGCTGTGTGGCCGAGGGGCTGGCGAAGATGGCCGGCGGCATCACGCCGGTGATCGACAGCGTGCTGCCGCTGGAGCGTTTCGCCGAAGGGCTCGCCAGGCTGGAAGAGCGAAAGGTCTTCGGGAAGGTGGTCGTCACGCTGTGAAGGCCTGGGCGGTACGGGCCGGGGAATGGCTGCTGGCCATGCTGGTGCGCGGCATGTATCTCGTCATGCGTGGCATGGGTTCGCGGCTTGGGCCGGCCATCGGTGCCGCGGTGGCGCGGGGCATCGGGCCGTTCACCCCCACCCAACGCATCGTGCTCGGCAATCTGCGCCTGGCTTTCCCAGACCGCGACGAGGCCTGGCTTCGGGCCACGGCGAGCGAGGCCTGGGACAATCTCGGCCGCACGGCCTGCGAATACGTCCATCTGTCGGCGATCACGGCCGGGACCACGGCAGACCGGTTGGGCCCCAGGCTGGAATCCGATGCCGAGACCGAGGCGCGCTTTCAAGAATTGCGCGCCGAGGCCCGGCCGGTGCTGGTCTTCGCCGCCCATCTGGCGAATTGGGAGCTTCCGGCGGTGGTGGCCCATGCCATCGACCAGAACGCCGCCATCCTCTACCGCACGCCGAACAACCGCTTCATCGCCGCTGACATCACCGCAATGCGTGAGCCGATCATGGGCCGGCTGATCCCCGCCGGCATCGCGGCACCCATCCGGATGGCCGAGGCGCTGGATGGCGGGCTGAACCTGGGCATGCTGATCGATCAGCGTTTCGGCCGCGGGCCGTTGGTGCCCTTTTTTGGCCGGCCGGTGGCGGCCAATCCCTTCCTGGCGCGGCTGGCCGGGCGCTTCGATGCGCCGGTTTATGGCATGCGGGCCATCCGCTTGCCGCATGGGCGGTTTCGCATTGTCCTGGAGGGGCCTTTCGCCTTGCCGCGTGACGGCAGCGGCAAGGTTGAGGTCATCCAGGCCACAGCCATGCTCAATCAGATCATCGAGGGCTGGGTTCGCGAATATCCCGGGCAATGGCTCTGGATGCACAGGCGCTGGCGCTGAATGCGCGCGCTTCTGGCCTGGTTCGCGATTTCGGCGCTGGCGCTGGCTGTGTCCTACAGCTTCAACAATTCGCCATTTTTCCTCGACTTCGCGATCCAGGCCGATACCCTCTATCCGGCGCTGTTGACCGAGGAACTGCGCGCCGACCCCAGTGCCGCGCTACGCTTCACCCCCTCGCGCATCCCCAGCTTCCTGCCCGACCTGCTGCTGACCGTCACGATTGATCTGCTGACCGGGAGCTGGCGCCTGGCGTTCTGGCTCTATGGAGCCTTGGCCTTCGTGCTGTTGAGCGGCCTGGGCGGTTGGATCGCAGCTGCGATCACCAGGCGCCGGCCCAGTGATTGCGCCCTGACGGTCGCATCGCTGATGGCGGTGCTGCTGCTCGCTGGACTGGGTTTCCACCTCTGGGCCTCTGGTGAGCGGCCGATGGAAGTCTCCGACCCCCATCTGCCAGTGAATCTGCAAACCCTGCTGATGCTGCCGATATGGCATGGTGGCGGCTTCATCATCGGTCTGGCAGTGGTGGCGCTGGCCTGGCGGACGGTGTTCCAGGCATCGCCCCTGGCGCTGCTGATGCTGGCGCTGCTCAGCGCCGTTGCCGCCATGTCCAACACCATCACGGTCGCGCACGCCATCCTGCCGGCGATGATCGCATTGGCTGATTCGGCGCTGCGTCGCGCCGTTGCGCCGGGTGCGGCCCTTGCCACCTCCGGTTCTCTGGCATTGGGGGAGGCGAGCGGCTTCTGGCTTGGCGGCCTGACCAGGCGGATGGACCTTCCCGTCACGCCGCCAAGAGGGTGGGGAGAGGCGGCACAGGCCGCCGCAGCCGGCCTTGTGGCGCAGCCGGTGGTGTCGGCGATGCTCGTCGCCGCGCTGCCGATCGCGCTTGCCTTCGTCTGGCCGCGGCGCGCGGGGCGGCTGCTTCCGGAGGGCGGGGAGGCGGCCGCCTTGCGGTTCTTCGTCGTCGTGGCGGCCGCGGCCTGCGCGGCGTCACTGTTGATCACCATGGCGCTCTATGCCTCGCCGATGAGCTGGCGCTACGCCATGCCCCTGGCCTGGTGGCCTGTCATCCTGGTGGCTGGTTTTCTGCCGGGGCATCGCCTTTCGCGCATCGCCCCGCTTGCGGCCATGGGCGTGGCGGCGGCCCAGGGCGGCGGCGCTCCGGCGATCATGCAATGGCGCCATCCCGCATTGGTCTGCCTGGACGCTGCCGATCCGCGCAGGGATTGGCGTGCCGGCCTTGCGGCCTACTGGCACGCCCGCACCATTGCGGCCTCCAGCGACTGGCGGCGCCAGGTCGAATCAACCGATTTCGGCGAAGGCCGACCGCTGTTCTGGATCGCTGATCCGCGCAGCCATGTGCAGCGGCGCCACGCGGCGCGCGGAACGCCGCCGCCCTACCGCTTCATCGACATGACCGGGCTGGACCCGGATGCCGTCACGCGCATCCATGGGCCGCCCGAGCGCGTGCTGCCTTGTGGCGAAAGGCCGGTCTGGGTGTTCCCGCAGGGCTGGGATCCGGTGGATTGGCTCATCGCCACATCCGACCCGCTGGTGCCTCAGGCGCTGGCCATCGGCCGGCAGGTCTGCCTGGCGCCGGAGCGGCTGTCGTCGGAAGGGCTGGTGCTGGATATTCCCGCTGGCGCCTGGCGTTTCGCCGCGGCCGGCGCCGCCCGTCTTGGGGTGAGCGACGCGCGCAACGCCATCCCATTGGCGGAGATCGCGGAGATGACCGAGATCACGCTCTCTCGCCCGGCGAGGCTGCGGATCGCCAGACTGGACGCCCTTCCTTTGGCGGAGCTCGCGATTGCACCCGCATAGGCCGATCTTCGGATCTGCCGGCCCTAGGCTCAAATCGCCCTGACTGTGTCAGGGCGATTTGCGTCCAGGCTTGCTTGGCCCGGCGATTTCCGCCCTGGGTGTCTCCACCCAGGGGGATTGCGGGCTAGCTGCGGTGGATCGGGTCGATCCATTTCACAGCTTCGGGCTTCTCCACCGGCTCGATGTCGAGATTGACCACCACCGCCTCATTGTCGCTGCGCACCAGCACGCAGGCCAGCGTCTCGTCGGTGGAGGCGTTGATCTCCTGATGCGGTACATAGGGCGGCACGAAGATGAAATCGCCGGGGCCGGCTTCTGCCACGAATTCCAGATTCTCACCCCAGCGCATGCGCGCGCGGCCGGAGATGACGTAAATGACACTCTCCAGCGCGCCGTGGTGATGCGCGCCGGTCTTGGCATCGGGGTGGATATGCACCGTGCCGGCCCAGATCTTCTGGGCACCGACACGGGCCAGGTTGATGGCGGCGGCCCGGTTCATGCCGGGGGTCTGCGCTGTGTTCGTGTCCAGGCTGTCGCCCGGGATGACGCGCACGCCGCTGTGCTTCCAGCCATCGGCGGGCCGATGGGGAGGGTCGTCGTGGCTGTGGTGGCCATCATGCGGCATGGGTGTGGTCCTTCCCGGGCATCACAGCAGGCCTTTCTCGCGCAGGATGGCCTCGCCGCGGCGAAAGGCCGAGGCCATTTGCGAAGGCGGCATGGCGCCGCTGAACAGGACATGGCCCGCCAGCGCGAAGCTGGGCACGCCGTTGATCCCCATGCGGCGGAAATTGGCATCCTCGGCCAGCACCTCGGCCTCGTACTCGTCCGACAGGAGGAAGGCTTGCGCATCGAGACCCAGCCCCGCGGACAGCTCGACCAGCACCGCCGGGTCGCCGATATCGCGGCCCTCCTGGAAATAGGCCCGGAACATCACCTCGACCAATGCGTTCTGCAGGCCTTGGCCGTCGGCGAATTTCGCCAGCCGGTGGGCGAGTATGGTGTTGGGGGTGCGCTTCTGCTCGCCGAGGCGGAATTCCAGCCCGGCCGCTGCGCCGGCGGCGGTGACCTGCGCGTCCAGCTCCTGCGAGCGCGCGAGGCTGCCGAATTTGCGTGTCCTGTAGGTGGCACGCTCCACCCCCTCGCGCGGCATGTCGGGGTTGAGCTGGTAGGGGTGCCAATGGATCTCGGCGTCCCAGCCCAATTCCTCCAGCGCGGCCGCGAGGTTGGCGCGGCCGATCCAGCACCAGGGGCAGATCGCGTCGGAGACGATGTCGATGCGCATTCGGGTCAAGACGTCGCTCACAGCGGAAATCCTTTCGCATTGATCGCCAGCCCGCCATACAGCGCGAAGCCGCGGGCACGCCAGGCGTGGACGGGGTCGTCCTCCGCCAGGAGTGCCAAGGGGCTGGTGCAGCGCGCCCATTGCAGACTGCCCAGAACGATATGGTCGGCGTAGCCGGGCTGTTCACCCCCCAGCCAGGGCTGTTCGCGCAGCACCATCCGCACCGGGTGAATGGCCTTGCGGAAGGCCAGCAGGTCCGCCTCGCGCCCGGCCTGCACCGCTTCCAGGCTCATCCCGAAGCGCTCCTCGCGGCTTTGCCGGAAATAGACGCGGTCCTTCTCATGCAGGCAGTTCCAGACATCGAGCACGATGAGCCGCGCCAGCGCCGGCTGCACCACCGAATCGGCCCAGGCATTGACGAAGCGGGTGGCACTTGGGTTGCCGTGGAACAGGCTTGGCTTGTCCGGGTGGTTTGCCTCCAGCCATTCCGCGATGCGCCAGCTGTCGCTCAGCACCGTCTCGCCATCCACCAGCACCGGCACCATGCCCTGGCCGGAGAAGGCGACGCGGTCCTTTTCGGTGAACCTCCATGGCGTGCATTCCACATCGAGCCCTTTATGGGCGAGTGCAAGCCGGGTGCGCCAGCAATACGGGCTGAAGCGCAGCGACGGGTCGGCACCCGCGAGGTCATAGAGCAATCTCGTCATGTCAGGCCCTGTTGCGTGTTTTGCGTTCCGGCTCCATTTCGCGCAGGTTCGGCGAAATGCGAAAGGGGCTGGGATGCGCACGCAGGTTGGTATTATTGGCGCAGGGCCCGCGGGCCTGCTGCTGGCGCGCCTGCTGGGCCAGGCGGGGATCGATTGCGTGGTGCTGGAGGCGCGCGACCGCGCCTATGTCGAGGGCCGCATCCGCGCCGGGCTGCTGGAACAGGGCAGCGTCGATACCCTGACCGAAGCCGGTGTGGCCGACCGCCTGCATCGCGAGGGTCTGGCGCATGACGGCCTCGAGCTGCGCTTCGAGGGGGAGAATCACCGCATCGACCTCGCCGGCCTGACCGGCAAGCGGGTGACCATCTATGGCCAGCAGGAGGTGGTGAAGGACCTCATCGCCCAGCGCCTGAGCGATGGCCTGCCGCTGATCTTCGAGGCCGAGGATGTGGCGGTGCATGACATCGCCACCCGGAAGCCGGGCATCACCTGGACCCGCAATGGCCAGGCGCAGCGGCTCGATTGCGACGTGATCGCGGGCTGCGATGGTTTTCATGGCATTTGCCGCCAGGCCATCCCCGCCGAGGCGATCGCCTTTTTCGACCGCATCTACCCCTTCGCCTGGCTGGGCATCCTCGCCGAGGCCCGGCCGGCCAGCCACGAGCTGATCTATGCCCGCCACGCCGATGGCTTCGCGCTCGCCACCATGCGCAGCGAAACGCTGAGCCGGATGTATGTCCAATGCGCGCCCGATGAGGATCTCGGCCAATGGTCGGATGCGCGGATCTGGGATGCGCTGCACAGCCGCCTCGCCCGCACGGGCCTGCCGAGCCAGGTGAATGAAGGCCCGATCATCCAAAAGGGCGTGACCGCCATGCGCAGCTTCGTGGCCGAGCCGATGCGCTTCGGCCGGCTCTTTCTGGCCGGCGATGCCGCCCATATCGTGCCGCCCACGGGCGCGAAGGGCATGAACCTCGCCATCGCCGATGTGCGCATCCTGGCCGCGGCATTGGCCGATTTCTTCGCCGGCCGGGGTGAGGCGCTGATGGATGACTACAGCCGCATCTGCCTGGAAAGGATCTGGAAGGTGCAGCGCTTCTCCTGGTGGATGACGCAGATGCTGCATCGCAGCGACATGCGCGACGCCTTCGAACACCGCGTGCATACGGCGGAGCTGCGCTACCTCTGCGGCAGCGCCGCCGCCCGCAGCACCCTGGCCGAGAATTACGTCGGCCTGCCCTACGCCGCATGACGAAACCCATGTCATTTGCCCTGGTGCCCCCGGAATGGGAGAAGCTGCCGGGGCCGCGGCGTCGTGCATTGGTCGCCATGGCGGTTTCCCTGGTTGCGGCTGGCTGAAGGGTGGTGTTGGAGTGGCGATGGACATGAATGGCGAAGCCGCGACCACCGGACTTCTCGACCTCCTCGCCCGTCGCCTGGCGCCCGGCATCGCCATTGTGGCCGAGGCTTCTGCCGCCCAGGGCCTGGGCACCCGCTTCCCCGATGCGCGGATCGCGGATCTGGCCGATACGATGGATGATGCCGGCCTTCTGTCCATCGACCTGCTGCTGTTGCTGGGCGCGGGTGAACCGCTGACGCCTCCATTGCTGCGCCTTCTAGGCCAGGTCCGGCCGGGCGGCGTGATCGTCACGGCCATGCCGGTTGATCTGCGCCGCGGCCTGGCAGGGTCCGCGCTGCGCCGCTTCGGTCCAACCCGCCCCGGGCGGCTTTTTCGGCTGGGTGACATCGCCATCACGCTTCCGCCAAGAGGCGTCGATCCCGTCTTGGAGGCCATCGCCGACGCCCTGCCGGGAATTGGGGCCGAGGCGCTGCCCGACGCAGCGGCGCGCTATGACATCATCGTCGAAGGCTTTGCCGACAGGGTGATGCAGGGCAGTGACACGATGCTGCATGGCGCGATCTACAACCGGGATGCCGGCGCGCTGGATTTCGACCAGGTCAGGCCCGAACCGCTGCGGATCGCCGCCCGGCTGTGGCGCCATGGCCAACCCACCACCATCGCCGAGCCGCGTGCGGTGCCCGAGCCGCAGCTTCTGCCGGCGGGCGGGCGGGCCCGTTTCAGCCTGCGGCTGCCCACCGCGGACCTCCCCCCTGGGGAATACCCTGTGGTGATCGATCTGGTGCGCGAGGGTGCGCATTGGTTCCAGGACCGCGGCCACCCCGTGATGTCCCTGGTTTTGACCGTCTCCGCGATGCCGGAGGTGGCGAGCCCGGAATGGGGTGAGAGCGTGTCGCCGGCAGCACTTCAGGAGATGGCCATTCTGGGCCAGGTGCTGCGCCAGGCAGACCTGCTGGGAGAGCCGCTGTTCGAGGATATCCGTCGCCACGCGCTGTTGCCGCGCGCTGCGCCCACCGCTGCCGACGAGCCGGACCCCGCGCTGCTGCTGGTGATGAATGAACTGGCCGAGGTGACGCCGGGCTGCCCGGTTCCGATCACCCGCATGATGCTTCACCTGCGCGCCAGCCTGCGCCTGCAGGCGCGCTGGCATCTCCGCACAGCGGAGAACCGGTTCGAATTCCTCTGCTGGTATGTGCGCGAGGCGCCCAGCCATATCGCGGGCGGCAGGGTGCCCGTGCCGGCGCTGCTCAGCGACTTCCTCAATGCCGATGCGCTGCCGGCCTGGGCCCGGCCGATGCGTCTCTCGCAGCTGATGCTGAACCATTGGCGCGACGGCCATCTGGCGCCACGGCTGCTGGACCCTGCGATGGCCGAAGGGCTGATGTTCGAATGGGTCCATGCGGTGATCCCCTGGCACCGCATGGACCCCGCCGTGATGCCGGCCCATGCGATCGAGGCCCTGCAAGCACCTGCCCCCGGGCAGGCCGCGCCGGGCATTGTCTCTGTCTTCACCCATCGCCTGCATGGCGAGAGCGCGGGGTCGCGGGAGCGGCATGACCTGACGACCGCGACCGGTCAGCTGGCCCTGGTCTTCGCCCTTCTGGTCGCCCAGGGTGCCGACCCTTTGCGCCGCCGCCTTCTCGGCCAGGCGGCGCTGTGCCACTTCGCCGGCTGCATCGATGCCGATCCGCAATCCTTGACGCGTATGGAGTTCCTCGTCGCCGCCTGCTGTGGGGTTCTGGGCGGCCTGCCCGGCGAGACGGCGCCGGCCTGGCGCTCGGTGCGGATCCAGCGCTGGTTCGAGAGCGTCGTCTGCCGGGTGAGGCCGGATTTCGCCGCATTCTCCTCGCTGCGGCAACAGGGCGTGGCCAGCGCGGCGGTGCAGCGCGCGCCACGCTGCACGGTGATCGGCATGGTGGACTCACCCACCGGCCTCGGGGTCAATCTTCGGATGACCGCGGGTGCGCTGCGGCGCATCGGCATTCAGCCCGTGCTGCGCGACCTGGGTATCGACCTGCCGGAGGCGCCATCTTCGCCACTGCCCCATGGCACGGCGGAGACGATGATGCAGCGCGATGTGGTGATCATCCACATGAACGCAGATCAGGTGCCGCAGATCCTGGCACAGCCGAATGGCGCTGGCCGCCCCGGCAGCTACCGCATCGGCTTTTTCCTGTGGGAATTGGAGGTGCTGCCGGAATCGCATCGCCTGGCGCTCGATCTGGTCGATGAGATCTGGGTGCCCTCGGCCTATCTGGCGCGGCTCTATTCCGCGGCTTTCGACAAGCCGGTCATCAACATGCGCAAGGGCATCACGCTCCCGCCGGTGACGCAGGGCATGCCGCGGGCGCGGTTCGGGATCGACGAGGCGGCCTTCTGTTTCCTCTGTTCCTTCGATTTCCACTCCTCGGTGGAGCGGAAGAACCCGATGGCCGTTGTGCGGGCGTTTCAGGCGGCGTTTCCGCCCGGTGACGACGCCGTGCGGCTGGTCATCAAATCCACCGATGTCGTGCCCGGACATTGGGGCGATCCGCATGGTCAGTGGCTGGCGATCGAGGAGGCCGCTCGGGCTGACCGGCGCATCCATGTCATTGTCGAGGCCTTGGACTTCCCGGACTATCTCGGGTTGATCGCCGCCTGTGATTGCGTGGTCTCGGCCCATCGGGCCGAGGGTTTTGGCTACCTGCCAGCCTATGGAATGCTCCTCGGCAAGCCCGCGATCGTGACGGATTATTCCGGCACGCAGGAATACTGCGACGAGACGACCGCCTTTCCGGTCCGCGCCACCGCCCGCCCGATGGTGCCGGCGGAGGCAATTTTCCCTGTCGATGGCGCGCATTGGGCCGAGATCGATGAGGCGCATTTGGCGGCGCGCATGGGCGAGGTCATGCGTGATCCGGCCGCTGCCGCCGCCCGCACCGCGGCCGGCCAGGCTTTGCTGCGCCAGGAATTCAGCGAGGCGGCGCTGGCCGCGCGCTATGCCGAGCGGCTGCGGGCCCTGGGCGCGGTCGGTGCCGCCTGGTGACAACGCGGCTGGGCGGCCTTCCGGTTGGCGTCTCGACGCCTATATCCCAGCCATGCTGACGAACGAACCTGCCCTTCGCCTGGGGGCATTCCTCGGGATCCTGGCGCTGCTGCTGCTGGCCGAGCGGCTGTTGCCCTGGCGGGTGGCGCGGCCGCTGGGTGCCCGACGTTGGCTGAGCAATATCGGCCTGCTTGCCATCGGCTCGGTGCTGGTGCGCCTGGTGGTGCCCGCGGCTGCCATGGGGGCGGCGTTCTGGGCCCAGCAGCGCGAGCTCGGGTTGTTTCCGGCATTGGGCTTGCCGCTTTGGGCCGCCATTCCGATCACTGTGGTGCTGCTCGACCTGCTGATCTACTTCCAGCATCGGATGTTTCATGCCGTGCCGGCGCTGTGGCGGCTGCATCGCGTCCACCACGCCGATACCGAGATGGATGCCACCACCGGCCTGCGCTTCCACCCCGTGGAGATCCTGTTCTCCGTCTTCATCAAGATGGGCGCCGCCGTGGCGCTGGGCGCGCCGCCCGAGGGCATCCTGCTGTTCGAAATCCTGCTGAATGCGTCGAGCATGTTTGAGCACGCCGCCATCACCCTGCCGCCCCGGCTGGATGCCGCGCTGCGCCGGGTGATCATCACGCCCAGCCTGCACCGGATCCATCACAGCGAGCGGCGGGAAGAGACCGACAGCAATTTCGGCTTCAACCTCAGCCTCTGGGACCAATGGTTCGGCACTTTGCGGCGCGAGCATCAGGGCGCGCTTCGGCTGGGCATCGGCGCCTATGGCCAGCCGCGCGACCAGCGGCTGGACCAGCTGCTGCTTCAGCCGGTGCGGCCGGACTGAGGCGGATCGGCCACCTCGACTCAAATCGCCCAGACTGTGTCAGGACGATTTGAGTCCAGCTTTGCTTGGCCCGGCAATTGGCGCTCTGGGTGTTTCCACCCAGAGCGATTGCTGGCTAGGGCATGATGCGTTGAGGCGGAATCGCCGAACACGCTGAATCATCTCTCAGCAATGGCTAGACCATGCGCAGTGAACGCATGTGAACGCAGCATGGTCTAGGGCGGCCAGACGAGGGTGAAGCGCTCGAAGTAGCACTCCAGGTCGTCGCGCATCTCCCAGCCCTCGCGCGCCGCCTGTTCAGCGAAATAGCCGAGATGGTTGGCGAGCCAGACGGCGCGGGAGCGGTCACCCTCGCCCTCATCCCAGGCGAAGGCGTCGTCCACGCTGTTCAGCGGCCCGATGCGGACCTCGGTGGTGCGCCAGACGCCGCGCGGGGTGCCCTGGCCGTCGAGCAGCACGACATGCCCGCCCAGGATGGGCGCCTGCAGCCCCTTCACCGTGTGGTCGCGAACCGGCATGCAGGTGGCACGCTTGATGCCCGCCAGCACGTCGCGGCACATCCAATCCGCCATCGCCGCCCCATGGCCGAAGGCGATGGCGTCGTAATCGGTGTCGGTCACGCCGGAGCTGGCGCTGAATCCTGCCCAATAGGCCTCTATCGCCGCGGAATGGCTGGCCATGCCTCACTCACTCCACCCGGATATTCAGCTCGCGCACCACGCGGCCGAATTTCTCGAAGTCGCCGCCGTTGAACTGGGTGAGGCGCGCCGGGTCGCCGCCACCGGTCACCACGCCGAGCGCCGCGGTGCGGGTCTCCACATCGGGCAGGCGGATGATTTCATTCATGTGCCGGTTCAGCGTGGCGACCAGTGCGGCGGGCAGGCCGGTTGGGCCGAAGAGGCCCCACCAGGCCGAGATGTCGATGTCGAAGCCAGCCTCGACGAAGGTCGGCACCTCCGGCAGCACGGGCGAGCGGGTGCGCTCACTGACCGCGACCGGCACCAGCGTGCCGGCGCGCAGGTGCTGGAAGACGGCACCCGGCGTGACCCAGCCCAGCTTGATGACGCCGGCCAGAAGATCGTTGATCACCGGGGCGACGCCGCGATAGGCGACCTCGGTGAGGCGCAGGCCAGCGGCGCGGTTGAACATCTCGGCGAAGAGATGCATCGGCGAGCCTGAGCCCGGCGAGCCGTAGTCATTGAGCTGCCCGGCCTGGCCGGCGGCCCGCACATCGGCCAGCGTCTTCAGGCCGGATTGCGCGCTCGCCACAAGCAGCAGCGGCGAGGTGCCGGTCATGATGATCGGCGTGAAATCGGTCACCGGCTGGTAGTTCGCGGCGCGCAGCACATGGGGCACGATCGGGAAGGTGGAGGGGGCGAAGAGCAGCGTGTCGCCATCGGGTGTCGCACGCGCGACATAGATCGACCCCACGCCGCCCGAAGCGCCGGAGCGGTTCTCGATGACCACGGGGCGCGAAATCCGAGGGCTCAGCCGCTCGGCGAAGATGCGGGCCAGCGCGTCGGTATCGCCACCCGCCGGATAGGCCACCACGATGGTGACAGGGCGGCTTTGGGCCAGCGCCACCGGAGCGGAGAGGGTGGCGAGGGCAAGGGTTCGGCGGGAGAGGTTCATCGGTCGGCCTTTTGGGTTGGAGGATTGTCGAGTGCCCGAAGCACGCGCTCGGGCGTCAGCGGGAGTTCGGTGATGCGGATGCCCACCGCGTCATGCAGGGCATTGGCGATGGCGGCGGCGACAGGGAGCATCGCCCCCTCGCCCAGCCCCTTGGCACCGAAGGGGCCTGGGCCATGGCCCTGTTCGATGGTTAGCGTGGTGAAGCGGGCGGGCAGGTCCTCGGCCAGCGGCACGCGGTAATGCAGCGGGTCGCCGTTCAGGAGTTCGCCGGCGGCGTCGTAGCGCATGGTCTCGAACATGGCCTGGGCGTAGCCCATCACCGCTGAGCCTTCGTCCTGGCCGCGGCAGAGCATGGGGTTGATCGCGCGGCCGGCATCGCCCGCGACCACGAGCTGGGTCACGGCGAATTGGCCGGTGCCGCGGTCCACCTCCACCTCGGCGGCGGCCCAGCCGATCTCCCAATAGACGCATTGCGCTTCGAGCGGCGCGTGATGGTCGGCTTCGGGTTTGAAGAAACCGTCGGCGGTGAATTCGAAGCCGGTGCCGCCGTAATGCCGCATGATCATCGGGCCGAGCGGCAGGCGCTCATTGCCGCGAATGATGTGCCAGTCTTCCAGGCGCAGGGTTTCGGGCGGTGCGCCGGTCTGGGTGGCGGCGAAGGCCAGCACCTGGTCGCGCACAGCGGCGGCCGCGCGGGCCACGGCCTGGCCCATCACCGCGATGCCGGAGGAGGCGTTGGTGCCCTGGTCGAAGGGCGTGTGGTCGGTGTCGATGGGCGCAACCCGCACGCGGCTGGCGCTTGTGCCCAGGATTTCGGCGACGATCTGCGGGATGGCGGTGCGCGCACCCTGGCCGATCTCCACCGTCCCGCAAGCCAGGAACACGTCGCCGTTGGTGGAGACCTTCACCCGTGCCTGGGCCGGCTTGTTCACGCCGCCGCCATCCTTGAAGCCGATGGCAAAGCCCAGGCCGCGATCGGGGGCGGGGGTGTGGTCGATGGCTGCCAGAACGGATTGCAGCCCATCCTCCATGTCGGAATCCACGCCGCTTTCGCCGGGCATGAAGGCCTGATGCAGCTTCAGCAGGTTCTTTTGCCGGATGGCCAGCGGCGATATCCCCAGGCGCCGCGCGATCATGTCGATCTGGCTCTCGCTGGCCCATGTCGCCTGGGTGCCGCCGAAGCCGCGGAAGGGGCCCGCGGGGGCAGTGTTGGTCATCACGCAGCGGCACAGGCTGTCGATATGCTCCCAGACATAGGGGCCGGGGATGCGGTAGCCGGCTTTCTCCGCGACCAGCGGCGAGGCATCGGAATAGGCGCCGGCGTCGAGCTCGATATGGCTCTGGCGCGCGACCAGGCGGCCGTCGCTCATCACGCCAGTGCGCAGGCGCAGGATGGCGGCGTGCTGGGTGTTGGTGAGGAACCCTTCCTCCAGGCTGAGCGCCAGGCGCACAGGGCGCTCAGCGAGCATGGAGAGCAGCACCGCCGCCGGCTCGGTCTTGCAATTGTTCTTCGAACCGAAGCCGCCGCCGACATAGGGCACCCGCACCGTGATGGCGTTCTCCGGGGTACGAAAAATCCGGGAAAGCTCCTTGCGCAGCGGGAAGGGGTTCTGGTTGGAGGACCAGACCTCGATCCGGCCGTCACGCGCATCGGCGACGGAGACGAAAGGCTCGAGGTGGAAATGCCACATGCGGGAGAAGCGAAATTCATCCTCGAAGACATGGTCGCAGCGGTCGAACACGCTGGCATCACCCATGCGGTAGCCGAATTCGTAGCAGACGTTTTTGGCGGACCTGAGCGCGCCCCGGGCGCCATCGCCATAGGCCGGCACGATGCCCAAGGGCGCCTCGGGAAAAAGCTCCGGCGCATCTTCGGCCAGCGCGGCCTCGATGCTGGCGACCACCGGCAGGGTCTCGTAGTCAACCTCGATCAGGGCCAGCGCGGCCACGGCCTGCGCCTCGGTTTCGGCGGCGACGGCGGCGATGATGTCGCCGATATGGCGCACCCGGTCGGTCGCCACGATCGGCTGGTCCTTGATGAAATAGCCATAGACCGGCATCAGACCCATGGTCTGACGGAGGGGCAGCACATCGTCGCGTGTCAGCACGGCATGCACGCCGGGGGCGGCGCGGGCGCGGCTGGCATCCACGCGCAAGAGTTTTGCATGCGCCTGCGAGGAGCGAAGAAGCTTGGCGTGCAGCATGCCCGGCAGGGTGATGTCGGTGGTGTAGGTGGCGCGGCCAGAAAGCTTTTCTGCGCCATCGGCCCGTGGGATCGACCGGCCGATACTCATGCCGCGCCCCGCATGATGACGGCGGCTTCCTCGACTGCCTCGATGATCACGGAATAGCCGGTGCAGCGACAGATGTTGGAGGAGAGGTATGCCGCGATATCCGCCCGATCCGGCGCCGGATTTTCTGCCAGCAGCGCCTTGGCCAGCATCAGGAAGCCACCGGTGCAGTAGCCGCATTGGAAGGCGCCGTGCCGGGCAAAGGCTTCCTGCAGGGGGTGGGATTTCAGCCCGGCCACCGTCTCCACCGAACACCCCTCGACCTGCCAGAGGAACATGGCGCAGGAGGCCGCGGGCAGGCCATCCACCAACACCGTGCAGGCGCCGCAGACCGCGCGCGAACATGCCACCCGCACGCCCTGCGCGGAAAGACTCTCGCGCAGCGCATGGGCCAGCGGCTCGGTCGGTTCGGCGGTGATGGCGGTGGCGCGGCCATCGAGGATGAAGCGAATGGTTTCAGACGGCATTGAGCGCCTCCAACCCGCGTGCCAGCAGGGTGGCGCCGGCGCGGCGGGCATACCAGTGTGATATCACGTGGTCGGCGAAGGTTTCGGGCAGTGTTTCCAGCCCGGTGTCGCTGAGCGGCAGGGGCGCCGGACGGAGCCATTCGGTGCCGATGGCGACTGCGCCGCCGCCGTCGTGCCGTTGCACCGCCAGGGTCAGTTGCGGCCGCAGCCCACGCATATAGACAAAGCGCTGGCTGGGTTGGCGCGGGATGGCGACATGGGTGAGCAGCCCGGCAGCCCCATCGTCCCAGATCTCGGACGGCGCGAAGTTGCCGCCGGTACAGTTCAGCCGCGCGTCCAATGCGGTCAGCAGCAGCGACATCTCATAGCGGGTGTGACGCGCCATGATGTTGCCGCCGATGGTCGCGCGGTGCCTCACGCGGGGATTGGCCAGCATGGCCCAGGCCGCGGCGAAGCCGGGGAGTGCTGCGCGAAGGCCAGGGTGGCGGCTGCCTTGGGCATGGGTGACGAGCGCGCCAATCCTGATCTCGCTGGCGGTGATCTCGATGGCGCGCAGGGCATCCAGCCGTGCCAGGCAGACCAGCAGGGAGGGGGTTTCGCCGGCATTGAAGCGGGCGCAGAGATCGGTGCCGCCCGCCACCGCCACGGCACCCGGCTCGGCCAGCGCCGCCACCGCCTCGGCCACCGAGGCGGCACGGAACAGCGGGGCCCGCGGCGCCGTCTGCACGGTGGTGGCGATCAGGCCATGGGCGGTCCTGAACATGCGGATGCTGGCTCCCCGGTTGAGGAATGAATGTTCTTATTTGAACTTAGTGTTCAATAATGTGCCAAAACTTGCTTGTCCTTGCGCCCGACGTCAACCGAAAATTCAGCCGGGCTGCCAACGCGGTGGCGGTGTGCTGCCGATCTGCGCGGTGATAGGGCCATAGGCCTCCGGCCTGCGGTGCGCCGCGAAGTTGAAGATGGTGCTGCGGCCCAATTCGCACATGGCAAGATCGGCATCGACCGTGATCAGCTCGTCATCCCAGGACGTCGCCTGGGCCATGATCTCGCCCTGCGGGTTGACGATGATGGAGTGGCCGAAGAGTTCGTGGCCGTCCTCGGTGCCGGCCTTGGCCGTGGCCACGGCGAAGCAGGCGTTCTGATAAGCCCCGGCGCGGATGGAGAGGTGCGAATGCTCGACGCGCAGGTGGTGCGCCTCGAAGCCGCGATTGTCCATGTTCAAGCTGGGGGTGTTGTAGCCGAGCATGACGATTTCGACCTGCTGCAACCCCATGACCCGCCAGGCCTCGGGCCAGCGGCGGTCATTGCAGATCATCATGCCGATATTGGCCTCGGTATCGCCGAGCGGCGCGCGGGCAACCGGGAAGCCCAAATCGCCCACCTCGAAATAGCGCTTCTCAAGGTGTTGTACGCGCCGGATAGGGTCGAAATCGCGATGCCCCGGCAGATGCACTTTTCGATACTTCAGCACCACCTCGCCGCTGGGATGCACGTAGATCGCGGTGTTGTAGTGATGCCCGTCCGGGGTCTTCTCCGCATAGCCGAGATGGAAGCCGATGCCGTATTTTTTGGCCGCCTCGAACAATGGCGCGGTGGCATTGGACGGCATGGAGGTCTCGTACCAATGCGCGGCATTGGCGATATCCTCCTCATACCAGCGGGGGAAGAAGGTGGTGAGCGCGAGTTCGGGGAAGACCACGACCTGCACCCCGCGCTGATGCGCCTTTTCCATCAGGCGGAGCATGCGGCCCACGGCCACGTCGCGGCCCTCGGCCTTCTGGATGGGGCCGAGCTGGGCGGCGGCGAGGACGAGTTTTCGGCTCATGGAATGGGCTCCGCGCCGACCTGTTCGACGATGCGACCATAATGCTGCGGGCGGCGATGGAAACCGAAGTCAAAAATCTTCCCCGGCCCTCGCCCTTGCAGGCATTTTTCGAAGTTGCACTCGGCGATGATCACCTCGTCGTCCAGGCTCTTTGCCTGGGCCAGGATCATCCCATTTGGGTCCACGATCACGCTGCCGCCGATCAGCCCCGCGCCATCCTCCACCCCGGCCTTGGCCACCGCGACAGCAAATGTCGCGTTGAAATAGGCATTGGCCTGGGCCGAGAGGATGGAATGGAAGGTGCGGATCTCCAGGTTCTCGGCATCGCCGCCATTCGGGTCATAGGCCGCCGAATTGTAGCCGAGCACCATCAGCTCCATCCCCTGCAGCGCGTAGCAGCGCCAGGCCTCGGGCCAGCGGCGGTCATTGCAGATCAGCATACCCATGATCGGCGAGCCCCATGCCGCGGCACCGCGAAACGCCTGGAAGCCGCCATCGCCATATTCGAAGTAGCGTTTTTCGAGCTGCTGGTAGCGGTTGCCCGGGCGCGGCTCCACCGAGCCGGGCAAATGCACCTTTCGGTACTTCCCCAGAATCGCCCCATCCGGCCCCACGGTGATGGACGTGTTGAAACGGCGGCCATCCTCGGTGAGTTCGGCATAGCCCAGATAAAAACCCACGCCCAATTCCCGCGCCCGGTCGAAGAGGCGCTGGCAATTCGGGTTGGGCATGGCGCGTTCGTACCAGGTGTCGAGCTCCTGGGTGGTGTCCATCAGCCAGCGCGGAAAGAAGGTGGTCAGCGCGAGTTCGGGGAACACCACCATCTGCGCGCCCTTCATCGCGGCCGCCTCCAGCAGCGTGATCAGCCGGTCGAGCGTTTTTCCGCGCGTGTCGGCACGTTGGATGGGGCCTGTCTGGGCGCCGGCAATGATCAGGGAGCGTGTCATGGCCGAAAGCTGCCCGCCCGCCCCGGTGCTGGCAAGGCTCAGCCGTCGAGTTCCGCCCGCACGCTCTCCACAACGGGGCGGTACCGGGCAATTTCCGCCGCGAGAAACGCGGCGGCACTCTCCGGCGTGCCGGGATCGGCGGGCTCGATGCCGGCATCATCCAGCACGGCGCGGCGCCTCACGCCCAGAACTGCTCGCGATGTTGCCGGGGCACGAACTGCCCGCTGCCTGGCCTGGCCAGAACCGTGGTCCCATCCCAGATCTTCGTGCCGCGCAGCCAGGTGGCGGCCACGCGCGCGCGCATGGCGCGGCCGTGATAGGGCGACCACTTCGCATCCTCGCGGTCCTGGATATCGGCCTCGTCGAAGGTGAAGTCACCACGTTCGAGCACGCAGAGATCGGCATCGAAGCCGACGCGGATCGCGCCCTTCTTCGGATAGAGCCCATGGAACTTCGCAGGCCTTTCGGCGCAGAGCGAGGCCATGAGCGTCATCGGCAGCCCGCGTTCCATCAGCAGCGTGGCCATAAGTGGGGCGAAGCTCTGCATCCCCGTCAGCCCCGCGCCACAGGCAAAAATGTCGCCGTCATAGACCTTCTTGGAGCGGCCCCAGGGCGCGTGGTCGGTGCTGACATAGGCGATCTTGCCGGCGGCGAGGACGCCCCACATCCGCTCCACCTCCTCCGCCGTGCGGAAGGGTGGGTTGCATTTGCCGAAGCCCTGGAGGCGGACAAGGTCATCCTCCGTCATGCAGAGGTATTGGATGCAGACCTCGCCACTGGTCTTGCCCCCCTGGTTGCGAAAGATCTCGGCGAGGTCCAGCCCGCGCGCCAGCGAGGAATGGGCGATATGGACATGCGCGCCGGTTTCCAGCGCCATCTCGAAGATCGCGAGATCGGCCATGGTCTCGCAGAGCGGCGGGCGGGTGCGGGCATGCATGATGGGGTCGGTGCGGCCGGTGGCTTTGGCCGCCGCGATGGCGCCCTCCACAATCTCCTGATCCTCATTGTGGATGCCGACCATGAGGCCGGTCTTAGCGATCTCCCGGAAGGCTTCGACCATCGTCGTGTTGTCGATGCGCGGGAAACGGGTGGCGTCATACTCGTAGGTGCTGAGCTTGAAGGAACAGGCCCCGGCCGCGGCAATGCCGGCGATGGCGTCGACGCCATTGTGCTTGGTGATGGTGCCATAGAGCGCCATGTCGACATGGCTGGTGCGGTTCACCCACTCCGCCTTTTCCCGAAAGATCGAGGCATCGGTGGTGGCGCGCGGCACGTCATAGGGCATGTCGACGCAGGTCGTCACACCGCCGGCGGCGGCCGACATCGAGGCACCCTCGATCCCGGCCCAGCCCACGGCGCTGCCGGTGTGCATGTGCCCATCCACCAGGCCGGGCAGGATCAGCATGCCAGAATGGTCGGTCGTTTCCGCGGCTGGTGGTGGCGTGCCCTGACCGATGGCGGCGATCACCTCGCCACGCAGCGCGACATAGCCGCGCTCCAGCACACCATCGGGCAGCACCAAGTCACCCAGGATCACACGATCGAACTGCATCAAAACCTCATCTTGTTGGGTGGTTATTCCAGGGCTACAGCACATGCGGGCCGATTCACGCCGCTGCCGCGACGTTCGGATATGCCCAGTCAGGCATGAGGAAACGCGCGATGCAATTGCACGAAGTCAAGGTTCATCCCTCCAAGGCGCTGCTCAAGCGCGAGGAGCAGCTGGCCTGGAAGATGGCCGGCGTGGCCACCGACAAGGTTGCCGTCCAGAAGGACGTGGTGGAGATGATCATCAACCGCGTCATCGACAACGCCGCCGTCGCCATCGCCTCGGTCAACCGCCGCCCCGTCGTCTCCGCCCGCGGCATGGCACTCGGCCATGGCAAGAAGGCCGGCGGCGCCACCGTTTTCGGCATGCCCACATCGGCCACCGTCAGCCCGGAATGGGCGGCCTGGGCCAATGGCACGGCGGTGCGTGAGCTGGACATGCACGACACCTTCCTGGCGGCCGATTATTCGCACCCCGGCGACAACATCCCGCCGATCCTCGCCGTGGCGCAGGCCATGGGCAAATCGGGCAAGGATTTTCTGCGCGGCGCCGCCACGGGCTATGAGCTGCACATCAACCTGGTCCGCGCGATCTGCCTGCATGAGCATCGCGTCGACCACATTGCCCATCTCTGCCCTGCCTCGGCCGCGGGCATCGGCACGCTGCTCGGCCTGAAGCAGGAGGTGGTGTTCCAGTCCATCCAGCAGGCGCTGCACACCTCCATTTCGTTCCGGCAGAGCCGCAAGGGCGAGATCAGCTCCTGGAAGGCCTATGCCCCCGCCCATGCCGGCAAGCTGGCGATCGAGGCGGTGGATCGCTGCATGCGCGGCGAGGGCGCGCCCAGCCCGATCTATGAGGGCGAGGACAGCGTCATCGCCTGGGTCCTCTCCGGCCGCACCCAGGCGGACAGCAAGGGGCGCGCCACGGTCTACGACCCCATCTATTACCACGTCCCCCTGCCCGCCCCGGGCGAGGCCAAGCGCGCCATCCTGGACAGCTACACCAAGGAGCATTCGGCCGAGTATCAGAGCCAGGCCTTGATCGACCTCGCCTTCCGTATGCGCGAGCAGGTCCCTGACATGGAGGCGATCGAGAAGATCACCATCCACACCAGCCACCACACCCACTACGTCATCGGCACCGGCGCCAATGACCCGCAGAAGATGGACCCGAAGGCGAGCCGCGAGACGCTGGACCATTCCATCATGTACATCTTCGCCGTCGCCCTGCAGGACGGCACCTGGCACCATGTCGACAGCTACGCGCCCAAGCGCGCCGGGCGCCGCGACACTGTGGCGCTCTGGCACAAGATCGAGACTCGCGAGGCGCCGGAATGGACCGAGCGCTACCATTCCAAGGACCCCGACACCCTGGCCTTCGGCGGCCGCGTGGAGATCCTGTTCAAGGATGGCTCGCGCCTGATCGATGAGCTGGGCGTGGCCAATGCCCATCCCCGCGGCGCGCGGCCCTTTGCCCGCGAGCAATATATCCAGAAATTCCGCGGGATGACCGACGGGATTATCACCGCCCGGGAGTCGAACCGCTTCCTGGAGGCGGCGCAAAACCTGGCGAAGCTGCCGGCGGGCGAGCTTGGTCAACTCAACGTGGCGCTGCCCAAGGGCGCGCTCGAAGAGGCCAAGCCGGGCATTTTTTAGCCTGCAATCGCCCTGGGTGGAAACACCCCGGGCGATTGCAGGCTATCCGCTGATGCAAGGCAGGTGCAGCGTGGGCAGCGACGGTGCGCGCGTCTGACCGCCTGTCCGCGCCTGGGGCTGGGCGGCGCCGGGCGGGGCGCGGCGCCGGGCGGGCTCTGCGGTGCGGAGAAGCTCCGGACGGAAGCGCGTGGCGGGTTCGGCCTGGAAGGCGAAGCGCAGCAGGCCGGGCTCCGTCGCATCGCCCATGCAGATGATGCGTGGGCCTTCCGGCGCCTGGGTGTCGGCCTCTGACGCCCAGCCGCCGCATGGCAGCGCGGCCAGGGTGAGTGTCATCGCCAGTGCAGTGGTGATCCTGGAACGGGTCATCGCAAGGCTCCTTCGCCAATGTCCCAACGCTACCGCCGTCCTGGTGGATGCATCCAACTCTCGCTGTGTATGACCATCATCCACTTAACCTATGGATGAGGGATGAAGGCCCGATTGCCTGGCACGGGCACAGGCGTAGAGTGCGCCGCACAATCAACGCATCGAGGAATGCCATGAGCGAAGAAGTCGAAGTCCGCAAAGGCCTGGTGGGCGTCTATGCCGATGATTCGTCCGTCTCGAAGGTGATGCCCGAGACCAACAGCCTGACCTATCGCGGCTACGCCGTTCAGGATCTGTGCGAGAATTCGAGCTTTCTCGAGGTCGCCTACCTGCTGTGGAATGGCGAATTGCCCAATGCTGCCGAGCTTGCCGCCTTCCAGGTCGAGGGCCGGGCCCAGCGTGCTCTCTCGCCCGCGCTGCTGCGCGTGCTGCGGGAGTTCCCGAAGGACGCGCATCCGATGGATGCGATCCGCACCGCCGTCTCCTTCCTGGGGATGGAGGATCCGGAGACGGGCGATATCAGCGACGCGGCGCAGCGCCGCAAGGCGATCCGCCTGCTGGCGCGAATCCCCACGGCGGTGGCCGCCACGAACCGGCTGAGCAAGGGGCTGGAGCCCATCGCACCCGACCCTTCGCTGCCCTTCTGCGAGAATTTTTTCCACATGGTCTTCGGCCGCGTGCCGGCCCCGGAAGTCATCAAGGCGTTCGATGTGTCGATGATCCTCTACGCCGAGCACACCTTCAATGCCTCGACCTTCGCGGCGCGCGTCGTGACCTCGACGATGGCCGACCTGCATGGTGCGATCGTGGGCGGCATCGCGGCGCTGAAGGGGCCGCTGCATGGCGGCGCGAATGAGGCGGTGATGCACATGCTCAGCGAGATTCCATCGCCCGATGTCGCGGAGGCCTGGCTGCGCGATCGCTTCGATCACAAGGCGCTGGTGATGGGCTTCGGCCACCGCGTCTACAAGAATGGCGACAGCCGCGTGCCGACGATGAAGAAATACGCCGAGATCATGGCCGATGTGGTGGGCGACCGGCGCTGGATGAACACCTCCGCCGTGCTGGCGCGCGTCATGCTCGAGGAGAAGAAGATCCATCCCAACCTCGATTTTCCCGCCGGCCCCGCTTACTTCCTGATGGGCTTCGACATCCCGATGTTCACGCCCATCTTCGTCTGCTCGCGCATCACCGGATGGGCCGCGCATGTCTTCGAACAAGGTGCGGACAACCGGTTGATCAGGCCTTTGTCGCGTTACACCGGGCTCGAGCAGCGCGAGGTCGTGCCGATCGCCGCGCGCTGAATCGCGGGCGCCATGTCGCGCGTGCTGATGCCCGCGCGACTCACCGTGGCGCAAAATGCGGCCACGAATATCGAAAGTGTTTGACAGGCGCGCGTCGCATTCAGATAGCGTGATTCCACACGCGTGGTTGACGTGCGATTCGCGCGAATGCGGATTGGTTTTCACGGCAGCGACGCGCGATGAAGAGGGAATAGCGCAGCCATGTCGGGCGTGATGACGGCAGAGCTTTGTCAGCATCGGCAATGCGGCGCGGCGGCGGAACACATCGTCGCCATCACCGCGATGCCTCGACCCCACGCAACAATGCCCAGCATCCCTGGTGCGGCTTCGGACCATCGGTTCATCGCGGCGATTGCTGCGTCGTGACCGATGGCTCCCTCTCCCGCGCCCGTTCACTGCCGCGGCACGAGGCTGCCGCACTGCACTCGCCTCAAGACACGCATCCCATCAAGGAGAACCGTTCGTGACCGATGACACCAATCCCGCACCCCGCGCCCAAGCGATGGCCGTGGCCGCCCCGAAGCGCGCCGCCAAGCCTGCCACCGCCCGGTCGCGCGTTGCTGCTGCCAAGCCCGTCGCCAAGGCTGCCGCGGTGAAGGCGCCGGCCGCCAAGGCTGCTGCGCCGAAGAAGGCCGCGGCACCGAAGAAGGCAGCGCCCGCCGCCGCCAAGGCTGCGCCGGCCGCGAAGAAGCCGGCTGCCAAGGCGGCAGCGCCGAAGAAGGCCGCGGCGAAGGCCGCCCCCGCCAAGGCGGCGCCCGTGAAGGCCGCGCCCGCCAAGGCCGCCCCTGCGAAGGCCGCGCCCGCCAAGGCTGCCGCTGCGAAGGCCGCGCCTGCCAAGGCCGAGCCCGCCAAGAAGGCCGCGCCTGTCGCCGCCAAGGCCGCGCCCGCTGCCAAGAAGCCGGCGGCCAAGGCCTCGGCACCGAAAAAAGCCGCGGCCAAGGCCGCTGCCGCGCCGGCCAAGGCACCGGCTGCGAAGAAGCCCGCCGCGCCGAAGAAGGCCGCCAAGACTGCCGCGCCGGTTGGCGACGGCAGCGCGAGCTGACACCCACGACCGTTGTCGATGTGAAGAGGCGCCGCCCCGCGAGGGTCGGCGCCTTTTTCGTTCAGCGCGGGAGCGAAGCGCCGGCCAGCCAGGCCTTGCCATCGGCATAGAGCCGCTCGACCTCCGGCCCCTTCAGCCCTGGCATGTCGCGCTTCACCGCATAGCCGATCCGGGTCTGGAGATAGGCGAGGTGGCGATAGCCTTCGGGGAATTGCGCGAGCAGCGCGGCATCCAGCGACAGAACCGCATCGGGGGCCAGCGGGTCCATCCGATCCTTCTCGTAGATCGGCTGGCGCAGCAGCACTTTCCACGCGCCGTCGTGCCGCGCCACGAAGTCGTAGAAACGTCCCGTGCAGACGACGTCGACCATCACGCCATCGACCTCGGCGCGCTGGCTGATCGTCATCTTGGTCTGGGAGATTGCGCGGTCACCCACGATCTCGCTGCTGTGGCCGCCCAGGAAATGCAGGATGGACACGCCCCTGTTCCAGCCGGCGATCGAGGCCTCGATGAATTCGGCGGCGGTGCCCTGTTTCCAGGTTGCCATCATCCGCCCCTCGGGGTGCCAGCAGGTGGCGAAACGCGCCCAGTCGCCGGCATCGCGCCACACCGCCCAGTTCTCGATGAGCTGGCGGATTGCGAGGGCGTCGTTCACAGGGCGGCGTCCCACTTGCCGCGGAACAGCATGGTCTCGGGCGCGCGGCGGGTCCGCGGCGCGGCCTCGCGCTCGGCCAGCTTCTCCGGCAGCATGCCGGCGGGGCCGGGGAAGCCCAGGGTGAAGGCGGTCACCGGCGCATGGGTCTCCGGGATGGCGAGTGCCGCGCGGGCGGCGGCGCCGTCGAAGCCCGCCATGCCGTGCATCTGCATGCCGCGCGCCGAGGCCTCGATCGCCATCGTCGCGGTGGCCGCGCCCACATCGTGCCAGGCGTGCTTATTGGGCTCGCCATTATGGGCGAATTTTTCCCGCGCGACGGAGTAGAGCAGCACCGGCGCCGCCGCGGCCCAGACCTGGTTGAAGGGCAAAAGCGTGGCCAGCATCGCGGCATGCTCGGGCGTGCCGTGCCGCGCCACCACGAAGACCCAGGGCTGGTCGTTGAAGCAGGAGGAGGCCCAGCGGCCGGCTTCGAGCACGGCCAGCAGCGCCTCGTCGGTGACCGCGGTATCGGCATAGGCCCGCGGCGACCAGCGATTGGCGATGGCGGGCAGCAGCGTGTGGCTGGTGGGGGCTGGGCGGGGGTCGGTCATCGCGGGCTCCTCGGTGTGAGAGGAGCGGCGTGCCAGCGCCTCCGCGCCGCGTCAACCGAAGCTGGTCAGGAGATCCTCGACCTGGGTCGGGGTGAGCGCGCGAGCATTCAGGCCGCGCAGCATGAGGGCGAGGCGGGCGGCCTCCTCCAGCTCCTCGGCCGCGGCCACCGCGTCGGTCAATGTCGCACCGCTCACCACCGGGCCGTGATTGGCCAGCAGCACCGCGCGGGCGGTTTTGGCGGCCTGGTGGATGCCCTCCTCCATCGCCGCATCGCCGGGGCGGTGATAGGGCAGCACGGGCAGCAGGCGGCCCACACGCATGACGAAATAGGGCGTGAGAGGGAGGATCGGCGCCGTCTCGCCCACCTCGGCCAGGCAGGCGATGGCGGTGGCATGGGTGGAGTGCAGGTGCACCACCGCCCCTGCCTCGGGCCGCGCGGTCAGCACGGCGCGATGCATGAAGACCTCCTTCGAGGGTTTGTGGCCCGCGATGTGGTTCCAGCCAGCATCGAGCTTGCTGATGCCAGCCGCATCCAGCCGGCCGAGCGAGGAATTGGTCGGCGTGATCAGATAGCCATCGGGCAGGCGGACAGAGATATTGCCCGCACTCCCGACCGAAAAGCCGCGGGCGAAAAGGCTGGCGCCGAGTTCCACGAGGAGCTCGCGGATCGCCTGCTCATTCATGGGAAAACGCCTTGACGAAGAAATCCCGGGCACCGAAATTGCCGCTCTTGAGAGCGAGATGCAGGGGGGCGCCCGTGCCTTCCGCGAAAGTCCAGGGCACGCCAGGGTCGATCTCCTCGCCGATGCGCAAGGAGCGCACGCCGAGCGCCTGCACCACGGCGCCTGAGGTCTCGCCGCCCGCCACCAGCAGGCGTCGCACGCCGCGCGCGACCAGCGCCTCGGCCACCGCCGCCAGCGCCCTCTCCACCAGCAGGCCGGCGGCGTCGCGCCCGAGCTTTGCCTGCAATGCCGCGACCTTTTCCGGCGGGGCGGAGGCGGCGATCAGGATGGGCGCCGCGCCGATTTTCCCCTCCATCCAGGCAACGGCCTGGGCGGCCAGGGCGGCCGCGTCGGGCGTGGTCAGCGCGTCCAGTTCCAGGGTCGGCATATGCTCGCGCGCGAGGCCGATCTGGCCCAACGTGGCGCGCGAGCAACTGCCCGCCAGCACCGCGGCGAAGCCGCTCTGCGCCGGCAGCGCGGCGGCATCGCTGCGCGCCGGCAGCAGCCCCGCGCGGCGAAAATTCTCGGGCAGGCCCATCGCCACGCCGCTGCCGCCGGTGATCAGCGGATGCAGCGCTGCCGCCTCGCCGATATCGAGCAGGTGCTGGTCGGTGATGGCATCGATGATGGCGTAGTGCTTGCCCCATTCGCGCAGCTTGCCCATTTCGGCGCGGATGGCGGCCGCACCACGGTCGACCACCGTGAAGGGCACCAGCCCCACCCCATGGCGGGTCTGCGCCGCCAGCACCCGCACCAGATTGGCGTCGGTCATGGGGGTGAGGGGGTGGTTCTCCATGCCGCTCTCGCTGAGCAGCGCGCCGCCCACGAAGAGATGGCCCTGATAGATCGTGCGGCCATTGGTCGGGAAGGCGGGGCAGGCCAGTGCGAAGCCGGCATCGAGGCGCTTCATCAGCGCATCGGCCACGGGGCCGATATTGCCGGCGGGCGTGCTGTCGAAGGTGGAGCAGTATTTCCAGAAGATCTGCTTCGCACCGGCGGCCAGCAGCGCGTCGCAGGCGGCGAGAGACCAGGCGATGGCATCGGCCACCGGTGCCGTGCGCGATTTCAGCGCCACCACCACGGCATCCGCCTCGGGCATCGGGCCCTCGGGCACGCCGATGACCTGAACAGTGCGCATGCCCGCGCGCACCAGTGTGGCGGCGAGGTCGGTCGCGCCGGTGAAATCGTCGGCGATGCAGCCCAGCAGCATGGTTGTTCTCCCTGTCGCCGGAGTATGCCCCATTGCCGCGGCGCGATCATCCGGGCGCCGGGAGAAAACCTTGATGCCCGGCTCAGCGAAGCAGCGGCATGATCGCCATCAGCAGGCCGATCAGGATGGGCTGGTGCAGCAGGTAGATCGCCAGGCTGTGCCGCCCGGCCCAGGCCAGGGCGCGGGCGGGCCGGCCTGTACCCTTCCAGCGCCAGAGCGGCCCGCCCTGATCCTGCAGCAGCCAGCGCCCGGCCAGCATCCCGCCCAGCACGACGCCGAACCAGGGGAAGAGTGGGATATAGTCGGCGCTGGGCGGCACCTTGGTGGCGAGGCCGAGGAAGAGCCAGGCCAGCGCGTTGAAGGCGGGGTCGCGCAACAGCTCCCCGCCGACGAACATGAGGAGCGCCAGCGGCGCGAGAAGCCAGGCGGGCGCGCGCAGCAGGGGCAGGGCGAGGATCGCGGCCAGCGCCATGCAGTGCAGGATGCCGAAAAAGATGAAGCCCGCCGGGTCAAACCACCAGCTCGCGAGGCTGACCAAGGCTGCGGCGGCGCCAATGCGGGCGAGCCGCGTCAGGAACGGGCGCGGCCGCAGACCGTCGCGGGTGGCCAGGGTGAGGCCCACCCCAGACAAGGCCAGGAAGCTGCCCGCCACCAGCTTCGCGAAGCTCTGCCAGCCTGGATCGGCCGCCACATCCACCGCGATCAGGCCAAAGACGCTGAGGTCCCAGGCGAGGTGAAAGCAGGCCATCCCGCAGAGGGCCACCCCGCGCGCCACGTCGATGGCGGGCAGCCGGGCCCGGGGTGGCGGGGGTTCGGGCATGGCGTGCCTGTCGGATGGGGCTGCGAGCCTACCGCACGCCCTCCGGCTTGAAATCCCGCTCCAGCTTCTGGCTGTATTTGCTCATCGCGAAGCACAGCAGGAAATAGACTCCGGCAGCGAAGAGATAGGCCTCGGTCGCAAAGCCCAGCCAGTTCGAATCGCCCAGTGCCGCGCGCAGCGTCGTGAAGAAGTCGAAGACGCCGATCACCACCACCAATGTGGTGTCCTTGAACAGTCCGATGAAGGTGTTGACCTGGCTGGGGATGGTGATGGTCAGGGCCTGGGGCAGGATGATCAGCCGCATCTTCTGCCAGTAGCTCAGCCCCAGCGCCTCGGCGGCCTCGTACTGGCCGCGCGGCATGGCCTGGAGGCCGCCGCGGATCACCTCGGCCATATAGGCCGCGGTGAAGAGGGTATAGGCGACCAGCACGCGGGCCAGGCGGTCCAGCGTGACACCATCGGGCAGGAACAGCGGCAGCATGATCGCGGCCATGAACAGGAGCGAGATCAGCGGAACGCCGCGCACCACCTCGATGACGACCGTTGCGAACCAGCGCACCAGCGTCAGCTTCGAGCGCCGGCCCAGCGCCAGGATGATCGCCAGCGGATAACCCAGCGACACACCATAGACAGCGATGATGCCGGTGATGGTCAGCCCGCCCCATTGCCGTGTCGCCACCGGCACAAGGCCGAAGACGCCGCCGGCCATCAGCGCGAGCATTGCCGCCGCGGCCAGCCCCCAGGCCAGCAACAGATAGACATTCCAGAACCGCCGCTGCGTGGTGGCCAGCACCATCGCCACCAGGATGGCCAGCATCAGGGCAGGGCGCCAACGCTCCTCATAGGGGTAGAGGCCGAAGATCGAGAACCAGAATTTCTCCCGGATGAAGGCCCAGCAGGCGCCGCCATTGGCGCGGCAGGTCTGGGCATTGCCGTTCCAGGTCGCATCGATCACCGCCCATTGCACGAAAGGCGGCACCGCCCAGGCCAACAGCGCCAGGCAGGCCAGCGAGGTGATGATGTTGAACGGCCCGGTGAAGCAGGCGCGCAGGAATTGTGCCATGCCTCAGCGCTCCTTCAGCGCGACCGCGCTGTTGTAAAAATTCATCGCCAGCGAGGTGGCCAGGCTGATGATGAGATAGACCGCCATGAACAGCGCGATCACCTCGATCGCCTGCCCGGTCTGGTTGATCGAGGTATTGGCGATCGAGACCAGGTCGGGATAGCCGATCACCAGCGCCAGCGAGGAATTTTTCGTGAGGTTCAGGTACTGCGAGGTCAGCGGCGGGATGATGACCCGCATCGCCTGCGGCAGGATGACCAGGCGCATGATGCGCCCCGGTGCCAGGCCCAGCGCCCGCGCCGCCTCCCATTGTCCCTTGGAGACGGCCTCAATGCCGCTGCGCACGATCTCGGCGATGAAGGCGGCGGTGTAGAGCACGAGGCCGATCAGGAGCGCGAAGAATTCCGGGCTGAGGCTGAGGCCACCCTCGAAATTGAAGCCGGTGAGTTCGGGCCATTCCACCCGCGGCCAGCCCAGCGACACCACCGAAAGCCCGGGCAGGCCGAGCAGCAGGGCCATGCCCGGCAGGATCGTGGGTCGGCGCTCTCCGGTGGCCATCTGGCGGGCATGCTCCCGCCGCAGCAGCAGCCACCAGCCGACCAGGGCGGCCAGGATGGCGGCAAGGAACCAGTAAAGCGCCGGCTCGGCCAGCAGGCCAGGGATCCTGACCCCGCGCTGGCTGAGGAAGACGCCGGGCAGCGGGTGCAGCGCGTTGCGCACGGCGGGCAGTTGCAGGACCAGCGCCTGCCAGAACACCAGTTGCAGCACCAGCGGCGTGTTGCGGATCACCTCGATATAGCCGCCGGTCAGCATCCGCAGCAGAGGATTGGCGGAAAGCCGGGCGAGGCCGAGGAAGACGCCGAGAATGGTGGCGAGGATGATGCCAACGACCGCCACGCGCAGCGTGTTGGTGATGCCCACCATCAGCGCGCGGGCATAGGTATCCTGAGAGGTATAGGGGATGACCGATTCACCGATCGGGATGCCCGCGGTGCGGTCGAGGAAGCCGAAGCCGAATTGCAGGCCGCGCGCGGCCATGTTGCGCTCGGCATTGCCGATCAGCCACCAGCCGATCGTCAGCACCACGGCCAGCAGAAGCGCCTGCCAGAAGATGCCGCGCCAGGTGATGCCCGGCGGCAGGGAGAGAGGATTGCTCATGCGCTGGCCCTGCAAAAAGAATGCCGGCGGAGGGAGGCCCCCCGCCGGCAGGGTTCCGGGTCCGTGCGGCTCAGCGCGCGGGCGGTGCGTAGAGCAGGCCGCCCTGCGTCCAGATCTGGTTCTGGCCGCGCTCCAACGCCAGCGGCGTGCTGGGCCCGAGGTGGCGGTTGTAGATCTCGCCGTAGTTGCCGAAGGTCCGGATGATCACCCGTGCATAATCGGCCCGCGCGGCGGAAATGCTCTCGCCCATATTGCCCTCGACGCCGAGGAAGCGGCGGACCAGCGGGTTGGTGCTCGACGTCGCGGTCTGCTCGACATTGGCGGCGGTGATGCCGAGTTCCTCGGCCTCGATCAGCGCGAAGACGGTCCAGGCGACGATGTTGGTCAGCTCCTCGTCACCCTGGCGGACGACCGGGCCGAGCGGCTCCTTGGAAATGCGCTCGGGCAGGATGACGTGGTCGGCGGGCCGGGTCAGCAAAGTGCGCTGCGCGGCAAGTGCGGCAAAATCATTGGTGAAGACGTCGCAACGGCCGGCGTCATAGGCGCGACGCAGCTCCTCAAGGTCGGCGATGACCACCGGGGTGAAGCGCAGGTTGAACTGGCGGAAGAAGTCGTTGAGGTTCAGCTCCGTCGTCGTGCCGGGCTGTACGCAGACCGTGGCGCCGTTGAGCTGGCGGGCCGAGGTCACGTTCAGGCGGCGCGGCACCATCACAGACTGGCCGTCATAGAAGACGATGGCGGGGAAGTTGAAGCGGTTGACGTTGGAATCGCGCGTCAGCGTCCAGGTCGTGTTGTTGGAGAGGATGTCGACCTCGCCCGCCGCCAGCGCCGGGAAGCGGCTCTGCGAGGTGACGGGCACGAACTCGACCTTGGTCGGATCGTTGAAAATGGTGATCGCCACCGCGCGGCAGATTTCCACGTTGAAGCCCTGCCAGCGGCCCTGGCTGTCGGGCACGCCGAAGCCGGGGTTGGAGGGGCCCTGGACGCCGCAGCGGATGGTGCCCCGCGACCGGATCTGGTCGAGATCGCGGCCGGCCAGTGCTTCGGCCGGGCCAAAGGTGATGAATGCCGCGGCGGCCGCGGCAAGCAGTTTGAATTTCATGTTGTGTCCCTTCATGTCCCAGAGGCGCCGGTTGGCCCGGAATTGCCCTGGAGAGCAGATGCCGTGACGGGGCGGACATTGCAAGAAGGTTATCTCTCCCGGCGGCACAACCCACCCCGCCGCTGCTTAAGCCCTGGGCAGGGGCAGCGATTTCAGATCGCTGGCGCGGCGAAGAGCTTGTCGTTCAGGCCATGCCGACTCTCGTGGGTCGAGGACTACGGGTCCGCCAGGCGGGCGCCCGCTGGACAAGTGCGGGTGACATGATGGCGACGGCACCCAGCGCCGGGCGGCGGGTGAGCCTGGTCATTATTCCTCCAGCGCCGGTTGATCCGGCCGTGATCCAGGCGGAACCTGGATCACGGCTGAGGCCAGGCGCGGGTGTCGGTCCGGCGCGCCAGGCCGCCGAGCCGGCTGCGCAGGAAATCGATGGTCACGCGGATCCGGGCCGGCATGTGCTCGCGGCTGGCGAAGAGCAGCCAGGCGGCGGTGTCGAAGCTGGTCGCGGTGACGTGATGATCGGGGAACAGATCGATCAGCCGGCCGTCCGCCAGCGCGTCATCGATCAACCAGTCCGCCAGCAGGGCGGGGCCGCAGCCATCCAGCGCGGCGTGGCGCAGCAGCGTGGCGTTGCTGCTGATGACGTCGCCCCGCACGAAGACCGGCTCGATGCGTCGCTCGCGGCGGAACATCCAGCGCGTGCGGAAGGCCGGAACGGCCGAGACCACGCAACCACGCTGCGCCAGGTCGCCAGGAAGGCCCGGGCGACCAAAGCGGGCGAGATGGCCGGGGCTGGCGACCACCCGGTATCGGGTCGGAAACAGCCTGACGCCGACCACGTCGGCGCGATAGCTCGGCGCGAGCCGCAGGGCGATGTCAATTCTCTCGGCGACCAGGTCGATATTCGCGTCGGTCAGCACGCATTCCAGGCGCAGCCCCGGATGGGCGTCGCGCAACGCCGGCAGCAGCGGCGCCAGCAGCCGCTCACCGAAGGCGGCCGAGGCGGTAAGCCGCACGGTGCCTGACGGCTGATCGGACGAACTGCTCACCGCTTCCCCGGCCCCCTCGATGGCCTCGACGGCGGGGGTGATGGCCGCGACATAGCGCTCGCCCGCCTCGGTCAGCGCCATCGCCCGGGTCGTGCGCTGCAGCAGCCGCACGCCCAGACTGGCCTCCAGCGCCGCGATGGGGCGGGAGATGGAGGAGGGTTCGACACCGCGTTCGCGCGCCACCGCGGCGAAGCTTCCGGCCTCTGAAACCTCCAGCAGCATGCGAAGCGTGGCGATGTCCATTCATGCGCAGAATGCAATGCCATGGCCGTCAGGTCATCCTGTTTTCGTCCCGGCCGATTGCCTAAGCCGGCGCTTTCGGAAGGAGAGAGGACATGCAGCATATTGATTTGCGGGGTCAGGTCGCGCTGGTCACGGGGGCAAGCCGCGGCATCGGGGCGGCCGTCGCGCGCCGTCTGGCGGCGGCCGGCGCGCGGGTTGTTGTCTCAGCCCGGCGGGCGGAGGCGGCCGAGGCCGTCGCTCTGGCGCTGGGCGGCGGACCCGACATCCTGGCCACTCCCTGCGACGTGACCCGCTACGACGAGGTAGCCGAGGCGGTGGGACGGGCGGTAGGGGCTTTCGGCCGGCTCGACATTTTGGTGAACAACGCCGGCCTGATCGAGCCGATCGCGCGTCTCGCCGAGTCCGACCCGATACAGTGGGGCGGCGTCATCGATGCCAATCTCAAGGGCGCCTATCACGGCATCCGCGCCGCGCTGCCGGTGATGCTGACGCAGGGCGCGGGCAGCATCGTCACCATCAGCTCCGGTGCCGCCACCAGCGCGCTGGAGGGTTGGAGTCATTATTGTGCCTCGAAGGCGGCCGCGCTGATGCTGACGCGCTGCGCCGACAAGGAGTATCGGGCGCGTGGCATCCGGGCGCTGGGCCTCAGCCCCGGCACGGTCGCCACCGACATGCAGCTTGCGATCAGGGCGTCGGGCATCAACCCCGTCAGTCGGCTCGATGCCACCGCGCATATCCCGCCGGAATGGGCGGCCGAGGCGGTCGCCTGGCTCTGCACTTCGGCGGCCGACGCCTATCTGGGGGGTGATTTCTCCCTCAAGACGGCGGAAGGGCGCGCCGTTGTGGGGCTGCCGCCGGGGTAAGCGGAAGGGCGCTCATGCGCGGCTGACGGCCTCGGCCAATGCCTTGCCCACATCCACGGTGCCGGCATTGCCGCCCATATCCCGCGTGCGCGGCCCGCCCTCGGCGAGGTGCACTTCGATGGCGCGGACGATGGCGTCGGCGGCTTCCTTCTCGCCCAGATGCTCCAGCATCATCGCGCCCGACCAGATCTGGCCGATCGGGTTGCAGATCCATTTGCCGGCGATGTCGGGGGCGGAGCCATGCACCGGCTCGAACATGCTCGGAAACAGCTTTTCGGGGTTGATGTTGGCGGAGGGCGCGATGCCGATCGAGCCCGCCACCGCCGGCCCCAGATCAGACAAAATATCGCCGAACAGGTTGGAGCCCACGACCACGTCGAACCAGTCCGGGTGCTGCACGAATTGTGCGCAAAGGATGTCGATGTGGAACTGGTCGGTCGTCACCTCGGGATAGTTCTTCGCCATCTCAGCAAAACGCTCATCCCAATAGGGCATGGTGAAGGTGATGCCGTTGGACTTCGTCGCGCTCGTCACCTTCTTGCGCGGCCGGGTCATCGCCAGCTCGAAGGCGTATTTGATGATGCGGTCGGTGCCGATGCGGGTCAGGACGGATTGCTGGCTGACGAATTCGCGATCGGTTCCCGGGAACATCCGCCCGCCAATGGAGGAATACTCGCCCTCGGTATTCTCGCGCACGACGAAGAAATCGATCTCGGCCGGTGTGCGGTTGGCCAGCGGCGTGCGGGCACCTGGCATCAGCTTGCACGGGCGCAGCGAGACGTACTGGTCGAAGCTGCGGCGGATCGGGATCAGCAGCCCCCACAGCGAGATATGGTCGGGCACGCCTGGCCAGCCGACGGCGCCCAGGAAAATGCTGTCGGATTTTCCGAGCTGGTCCAGGCCGTCATCGGGCATCATCTTGCCGGTCTGGGCATAGGTCTCGCAGGACCAGTCGTAATGGCTGAGCTCCAGGTCGAAGCCGAAGCGCCGCGCGGCCGCATCGAGCACACGCAGGCCTTCGGGGACGGTTTCCTTGCCGATTCCATCGCCGGGAACGACGGCGATGCGGTGCTTGCGGTTCATGTCAGCTTCCTCCTGAGAGGTCGAGGTTACGCCGGCAGGCGCCGTCCGGCAAGCCGACGCAGTGCGATCAGCACCACGCAACCCAGGGGAATGAGCGCGACCAGAAGGGCCGGGCGCGGCGCCACGGCCATGTCGAAATTGGCGGCGAAGATGCGCGCCGCCGGCAGGTTGGTGAAGTTGCCGTACCACAGGAACTCGATACCCGCGGTGGCCATGCCGGCCGCGATGGACAGCGCCGCCATCACCCACAGCTTCACCGCATGCTCCACCGGGATGGCCCGCCAGAGCATCAGCCAGAGCAACAGCCCCGCCATCACCAGCGGCTCGGACGCGTTGCTCTTGGCCTGGATCACCGCATGCAGCACCGCCAGCACGGTGAGTGGGAAGACGATGCGGTGCAGCCGCTTCCAGCCCCGGCCCAGTCGGCGCACCCACAGATCGGACGAGGTGAAGGACAGCACCGCCATGCCCAGCACAGCGATAAAGCCGATGGTGAGGTAGAAGCGCATCGTGATCTCACTCACGATCTTGCCCCACATCGCGTCCTGATCGACGACATAGAGCGCCACATGCGCCAACACCCAGGCCATGGCGCCCAGCCCCATCATGCGCCGGACCTGGTAGATCTTTTGCCAGGCCAGCGCGCGGCCCAGCGGCGTGACGGCAAGGCTCAGCATCAGGAAGCGCAGCGCCCAGGCGCCGGTGACATTCGTGGCCTCCTCCAGCGGTTCGGGGCCCAGATTGCCGGTGATGGCGTCGAAGGCGAGCGGCAGGGCGGGCAGCAGCAGCAACAGCAGGGTGGGTATGCGCACGGGACACAGCTGCCCGCTGCGGTCACGCCAGGGGATGAAGAAATCCCGTCCCGGAAAGAGATACTTCGTCCAGCTCATGCAACCCATCCCATGCCGCGGATGGAGGTGGCCACCCTTTCGGTCTCGTTCAACGGCGCGCGGCTGAAGAGTGTTGCATCCGAGGTCAGCGGGCGCGCCTGCCCCGCCTCGGCCAGGCTTCGGCACAATGCCTGGTGGCGGGGGCCGAGCCCACCGGTATCGGCCCAGAAGACGGGCGCCGCCGTGACCAGGGCCTCGCTCAGCATGGAAACGCTGTCGGCGCTGACCACCACCGCATCGGCATGGGCCAGCAGGCCAAGAAAGGGGTTGGCACCGGCGGTGCCCCAGCGGAAGAGCGTGTGGGGGTGGCCCTGCAGCGCGACAGCCACGGCCCCGGCCGCTTCTTCGCCGGTGCGGCGGCTGGTGCTGGCCATGACACTGCCGCCCAGCGCCCGGGCTGCGGCCACGATCCTGGTGGCGGTCTCGGCCGCCAGCCCCAGGCCGCGCACCGGCCCGCCCAGGAGCAGCGCCACGCGCGGGGCGGGCAGGGCGCCCAGCGCGGGAAATGCCAGGCCGGCCTCGCGCAGCCCTGCCGCAGTGACCCGGTGGGTGGCGCCCAGGATGGGGAGGATGCCGGTTCGGATGGGCGGATTGTCGTGCCGGCCCAGCACCAGAAGGTCGAAATCCGCCGCCCCCGGGCCTGGGCGCATGCAATGCACGCTGCGCGCGCCCCGGGCGCGGAGCCAGCGGGCGGCCGGCGCCGCCCGGCGCCCCGCGGAGATCACCAGACGCGGCCAGGGCGGTGCGAAGGCCGCGCGGCTTTGTGGGTCGAGCCCGAGGAGGCTGGGCCAGGGAAGGGCGAAGCCGGCCCAGGAACTCCACCCCAGCGCAATGCGTCGGAAGGGCAGCCCCAGCGCCTCGGCGATGCCCAGCGCCTGCGCCGCGGTGCCCGGTCGTGGGTCTTCCAGCACCCAGATCATGGACGTGCCTGGGCCTGCGCGTTACTCCTGTTCCAGCACGGAGACCGATCGATGACCACGCAACACGCCTCTGACTGGGACCGCGACGCCGCTCTGACCACGGCGCGGATCCTGCTGGAAATCAAGGCGGTGAATTTTCGCCCCGAGGAACCCTACACCTTCACCGCGGGATGGAAGAGCCCAGTCTACATCGATTGCCGCAAGATCATCTACTTCCCCCGCGCCCGTTCGCGGATCTGCGACCTGGGCGCTGAGAAAATCGGCCGCCATGTCGGCTATGAGACCATCGAATGCGTGGCGGGCGGTGAGACGGCGGGCATCCCCTTCGCTGCCTGGATGGCCGACCGGATGATGGCGCCGATGGCCTATGTGCGGAAGAAGCCCAAGGGTTTCGGCCGCAACGCGCAGATCGAGGGCGATGTGCCGGTGGGCAAGCAGACCTTGCTGGTGGAAGACCTGACCACCGATGGCGGCAGCAAGATCCAGTTCGCCAATGCGCTGCGCGAGGCCGGCGCGCTGTGCGACCACACCTTCGTGGTGTTCTTCTACGGCGTCTTCCCAGGCAGCTTCGAGGACATGAAGGCGATGGGGCTGCAGTTGCACCACCTCTGCACCTGGTGGGATGTGCTGGAGGTCTGCAAGGAGCGGCCGTATTTCGAGGAGAGCGCGCTGAAGGAGGTGCGGAAATTCCTGGAGAACCCGGTGGCCTGGAGTGCCGCGCGCGGTGGGGTGGCAAGCCGGGAGGAGGCGCGGGCCTATAAGGCGGCGAAGGGCTGACGCTGCGGCGTGATCGCCCGGAATTGGCGGAAGAGGACGGGTTCCACGCACCCGATTCCGGCGGAAGCAGTCGGGCAAGCGGCCCTTCATCCTGAGCGACGCGGATGCCCATTCCATGCTGAGCGGCGTTTTGCCGCAGTTCGCCCGGGAGATTGCACTGACCAATCCCGCGCTTCTAAGGCCCCAGGACTGCGTGCTTTTCGCTAACCCAATGCGGATGTTGGGTCAGGCTGGGGCGTGATGAGCAGCAGGCCCGGGAAATACCTGCGGAAGCGTCGCGGATCCCGGGTCATCAATGGCAGGCGCAGCACGGCGGCCTGACCTCCAATGAAGAAATCCGCCAGCACGCCAGTCCTCCGGCCGCCTGTCGCGCGGTAGGCTCGATGTGCGCGCCCCGCCAGAAACAATGCCTGGCGAGGCATGGGCCAGAGCTGCAGCATGGCCTCCTCCATCATCGCTTCCACCGCGCTTTGGCTGCCGAAGCCTGCCGACAATTCGGCAAAGATGACATCATTGATGACCAGCGGCCCTCGAAGAGCCGCGGCCGTCATCGCCTCGATCGACCAACCACCCCAGACCGGGTCGCCCTGCAACGCATCGATGATGATATTGGTGTCAATCAGCGTCGTCATCGTGTCGCGGCATGATGGGATCCTCCGCCGGGTCGCCGCGCATCATGAGCATGAATTCGTCGGTGGACATTCCCAGATCGAGCGTGCCGCGCAGCTTCTCGAACCGGCTGGGCGGCAGCGGTGCCGGCGTGCCATCCGCCTCGGCGCGGAAGATCGTGATCCGCCCATCGGGCAGGGTGTCGAAGCCCAGCCTGTCACCGGGGTGCAGCCCCATGCGCTCGCGCACCCGCTTGGGGATGGTGACCTGGCCCTTGCTGGTGATGGCGTTCATGGCGGCTCCGGTATTACCTCGAAAGATATCACTCTTACTTTAGGCCTTGCGTCCCTGCTTTTCCATCGCCAAAGCTGGACATGGCAGCCTCGGAGACCATGCATGCTTCGGATGATCTTCGTCTCGCTGTTCTGCGCCGGCGTGGCCCTGGCCCAACCGCGTGACGTGCTGACCATCGGCATCACCCAATACCCCAGCACCTTGCATCCCAATATCGAGAACATGGCGGCGAAATCCTATGTGCTCGGCTTCACGCGGCGGCCGCTGAATGCGCGTGATGCCGACTGGGCGCTGGTCTGCCTGCTCTGCGAGACCCTGCCCACGCTGGAGAACGGCCTGGCGGAGCGCGAGACCACGCCCGATGGCCGTCCCGGCATCCGCGTCACGTTGCGCCTGCGGGAGGGGCTGCGCTGGGGCGACAATACCCCCATCACGGCCGAGGATCTGCGCTTCGCCTGGGAGGCGGGGCGGGACCCCGCCACCGGCTTCGGCCCCGCCGAATTTTATCGGAGTGCCTATGAGCTTACAGTCGTTGACCCTCGCACCGTCACGCTGCGTTTCGACCGGGTGACCTTCGATTTCGCCTCCATGGGCGATTTCCAGCCGCTGCCCGCGCATATCGAGCGGCCGATCTGGCAGGCCGAGCCGCGCACCTACCGCACCCGCACCCAGTACGACACCAACCCCACCAATCCCGGCCTGTGGTCGGGGCCCTATCGCGTGGCCTCGGTGCTGCCGGGCTCGGGCGTGAATTTGGAGCGCAACGCCGCCTGGAACGGCGCCGCACCGGCCTTCCGCACCATTCGCATCCGCACGGTGGAGAACACCACGGCCCTGGAAGCCCAGCTGCTGTCAGGCCAGCTCGACATGATCGCCGGCGAGCTCGGCCTGGCGGTGGAGCAGGCCGCCGCCTTGCAGCGCCGCGCCCCCAGCCGCTTCCGTTTCGAGTTCCGCTCCGGTCTGATCTACGAGCATCTCGACACCAATCTCGACAACCCGATCCTGGCCGATCGGCGGGTGCGGCAGGCAATGCTGCTGGCGCTGGACCGGCCGCGCATCGTGGCGCAGCTCTTCGAGGGCCGGCAGACCGTGGCGCATGGCGTGGTCAATCCGCTCGACCGGATGGCCGACCCCGATCTGCGGCAATACCCGCACGACCCCGCCCAGGCGGCGGCGCTGCTGGAGCAGGCGGGCTGGCGGTCGGGCCCCGATGGCATCCGCCGCAACGCGGCCGGCGAGCGCCTCTCGCTTGAACTCATGACCACCGCCGGCAACCGCTCGCGCGAGCAGGTGCAACAGGTGCTGGCGGCGATGTGGCGCGCGGTGGGCATCGAGACGCGCATCCGCAACGAACCGCCGCGGGTCTTCTTCGCCGAGACCCTGTCGCGCCGGCGGCATCAGGGGCTGGCGATGTTCGCCTGGATTTCCTCGCCGGAGAACGTGCCGCGCTCCTCGCTGCACAGCGATGAAATCCCCCGCGCCGAACGCAATTTCTCCGGCCAGAACTACCCCGGCTTCCGCAATGCCGAGATGGATGCGCTGCTGGAAGCCCTGCCCATCGAGCTCGACCCGGAACGCCGGCGCCCGATGTGGAACCGGCTGCAGGCGATCTATGCCGAGGAACTGCCCTCGCTACCGCTGTGGTTCCGGCAGGACGCCCATGTCTGGCCGCAATGGCTGGATGGCGTGCGCCCCACCGGGCATCTCAGCCCCAGCAGCCTCTGGGTGGAGCAGTGGCGGGTGCGATGAGTTTTTTCGCGCGCCTGGTACAAATACTGGTCACCACCGCGGTTCTGTCCTTCGTCTTCTACATGCTGCTCGGCCTGATGCCGGGCGACCCGATCGACCTCGCCATCATGGCCGACCCGCGGCTGACGGCGGAGGATGCCGCGCGGCTGCGGGCGCTGCACGGCCTGGACCAGCCCTTGCTGGCCCGCTATTTCGCCTGGGGGGCCGCGGTGCTGCGCGGCGATTTCGGCTTCTCCCGGCTGTTTGCCCAGCCGGTGGCGGCTTTGCTCTGGCCGGCCCTGGTCTCCACGCTGGTGCTGCTGGGCTGGGCGGTGGGGCTGGCGGCGGGGCTGGGCGTGGGCCTGGGCGTGCTGGCGGCGTTGCGGCCGCGCTTAGCCCCAGGGGTGCAGGGGCTGGCCCTGTTGGCCCAGGCCATGCCGGGTTTCTGGCTGGGGATCATGCTGATCATTCTCTTCGCCGTCGGGCTGGGCTGGTTGCCGGCGGGCGGCGTGGCAGAGGAGGGGCAGGCGGCCTGGCGGTTCCTGGTTCTGCCGGTGGCGACATTGGCTTTCGGCCAGATGGCAGCCTATGCCCGACATGCCGCGGCGGCGATGCAGGGCGCGCTGGCGGAGCCCTGGATCCGCTCGGCCCGTGCCCGTGGCGCCGGGGATGGCCGCATCGCCTTCGGCCACGCCCTGCCCAATGCCGCGGTGCCGCTGCTCACGCTGTTGGGGCTGGATGCCGGGGCGCTGGTCTCGGGCGCCGTGATCACCGAGACGCTTTTTGCCCGCCCCGGCATGGGCAAGCTGATTTTCGATGCGATCATGGGCAATGACTACAATCTGGCCTTGCTGGCGCTGCTGGTGGTGGCGGTGGTGACCATGCTGGGCTCGCTGGGCGCCGACCTCGCGCAGCGGGCGCTGGACCCCAGGCTGCGATGAAGCTTTTCGCCGGCCTCGCGATCCTGGCGATCATCGCGCTGGCGGCGGCCCTGGCGCCGCTGGCGGGCAGCCATGACCCTTTCATGCCTGATCTGTTCAACCGTTACGCCGCGCCCTCGGCCGCGCATTGGCTGGGCACGGATGATCTCGGGCGGGATGTCTGGCTGCGGCTGCTGCATGGCGCGCGGGTCTCGCTCGCGGTCGGGCTTGGGGCGGCGATGCTGGCCATGGTGGTGGGCACCACGGCTGGGGTGCTGGCGGCCTGGGCCGGGGGGATCACCGATGCCGTGATCATGCGCCTGGCCGATGCGCTGCTGGCCTTGCCGGCGCTGCCGCTGCTGGTCGTGCTCTCGGCGCTGGACCCGGCCATGATCGGGCTGCCGAGGGGGGAGGCGGGGGCGGATATGCTGCGGATCGCCACCATCCTGGCGGCTTTCGGCTGGGTGGGGGTGGCCAGGCTGGCCCGGGGTGCCGTGGTTTCGGTGCTGGCGATGGATTTCTGCCGGGCGGCGCGGGCCTTGGGCGTTTCCGAATTCAGGCTGGTCTGGCGGCATGTGCTGCCGCAACTCGTGACGCCGGTGGCGGTGGCGACGGCACTGGCCGTGGGCGGCGCCATCCTGGCCGAAAGCGCCCTGAGCTTTCTCGGCCTGGGTATCGCCCCGCCCACGGCGAGCTGGGGCAATATGCTGGCCAATGCGCAGGAGGCGGTGTTTGCCGCGCCGCTGGTGGCGCTCTGGCCGGGGCTGGCCATTCTGCTGGCGGTGGCGGGGTGCTCGCTGGTGGCGGATGGGCTGCGGCGGTGACTGGCCTGGCACTTGCTTGGGCGCGGCGTGACCTTTCGGAGAGACCGATGAAGCGCCTGTTCCTTGCCCTGATCCTGCTGGGCGGCCCCGCCGCTGCCCAGAACGTGACCATTCTGGCGCCGCCCGGCGCCATCACCCCGACAGGCCCCTGGGGGCTGGCGGCCAGGCATGGCAACCTCTTGCATGTCGCCGGCATGCGCGGGATCGATCCCGCGACCAACCAACTCGTCCAGGGCGACGAGGCCCGGGTGCGGCAGGCCTATCGCAACATGCTCCATATCGCGGCCGCGGCCGGGGCGGGGCCGCAGGATGCCGTGAGGCTGGTGGTCTATGTGACGGATATGTTCCGCTTCCGCCCCATCGCCAATCGCATCCAGGAGGAGCTGTGGGGGGCGGCGGGGCCGCATCCGCCGCGCACCATCATCGAGGTGCAGCGGCTGAACCAGGACGATATCCTGGAGGTGGAGGGGACTTTCGCCATCCGCTGATGGCTGACCTCGGGCATTGAAAAGATTGCGAGATATCGTGGTGTTCGCGCCAAACACACGAAAACCTGTGTGGACGGCCACTACAGCATGATCTGTTGAGGCGGAATCGCTGAACACGCTGAATCATCTCTCAGCAACGGCTAGACCATGCACAGTGAACGCATGTGAACGCAGCATGGTCTAGGTTGCAAGGGTTTTCTGAACTGGATGCTGTGAACATCGATGCGATTGCTGTCGTGTGGCGGACCAGCAATTCCCGGGCCTTGAGGACCATCATCTCGCCCTGCCTCTGGGCCGATTTCACCGGCACGCTGGCCATGCCGGGCGGCGCGGCCCGCTTCATCCCCACGGTGTCGGGTGAACACATGCTTCGACGTGTCCACCGCTATCAGCTTACGCCTTACGTCGGACGGCTCCTCTGTTTGTGTTCGACAACCCAACATTGGCACATCGCGATGCCGACGGGGCCGTCCACCCCAACGGACAAATTCACCATCCCGGGCGCATTGGCCGCCGATGATGCGAGGGTTATGTCGAAAGAAGGCCAGTCAATAAAGGAAAATGTTCTGCAAAACCCTCAGCCCCGGCCCAGCAGCTCCGCATTATGCTCGCCCAGCTTCGGCGAATCCCGGCTGGGATGCGGCCGCTGCCGGTTGAAGGAAAGTGGCAGGCCGACGACCTGCGGCCCGCCATCGGGCAGGGCGCGGATCAGGCCCACCGCCGCCATTTGTTCGCTCGCCACCACCTCGGCGATGTCGTTCACCGGGCCGCTGGGCACGCCCACGGCGTCGAGTGCCGCCAGCCAATGGTCGCGCGGGCGGGTGGCGAAGACTTCGGCGATGAGGGGGACCAGCACCGCCTTGTTGCGGACGCGCTCGGCGCCGGCGGCGAAGCGCGGGTCCTTCGACCACTCCGGATGGCCCAACACGGCGGCGGCGCGGGCGAAGAGCCGGTCATTGCCGGCTGCCAGGCAGAGCGGGCGGTCGGCGGTTTCGAAGGTCTGGTAGGGCACGATGACGGCCGCACCCGTGCCGTGGCGTTTGGGGATATCGCCGGTGGCGACGTGGTTGTTGATCTGCCCCTCGACCCAGAAGGCCGCGGTTTCGAACAGCGAGCCATCGACCAGGCAGCCCTTTCCCGTGCGGTCGCGCCAACGCAGCGCGGCCAGGGCGCCGATGGTGATGAACAGGCCGGTCGCCTTGTCGTTGATCGAGGCGCCGCAGAAGGTGGGCGGGCCATCGGGCTGGCCGGTCACGCTCATCATGCCGCCATAGGCCTGCAGCAGCGGGTCGAAGCCAGGCTTCATCATCATCGGCCCCTCGAAGCCGAAGGCCCAGATCGAGCAGTAGATCAGGCGGGGATGGGCGGCGAGCATGGTCTCGGGGCCGATGCCGCATTCCTCGACCACGCCCGGCCGCAGGTTCTGGATCAGGATATCCGCGGTCTCGCAGAGGCGGTGCAGCTCGGCGACATCGGCGGGGTTCTTCAGGTCCAGCGTGATGGAGCGTTTGCTGCGGTTCTGGCTGTGGAAGTAGAGTGAGGTGACGCCATCCGGGCCGTAAGGGGGGCCCCAGGCCCTGGCATCATCGCCGCCATCGGGCTTTTCCACCTTGATGACGTCGGCGCCCATATCGGCGAGCACGGCGCCGGCGAGCGGGCCTGCGAGGGCCTGGCCGACCTCGATGACAGTCAGGCCGGTGAGCGGGTGATCCATGATTGTGTCCTCCGCCGCCAGCATGCGCGCGCAGTGGTGCCTCAGTAAATCCGCGCCAGCCAGCGCGGCGGCACGCCGGCGAAATACAGCGTGAGGATGGTAAGGTTTTTCGCCGAGCGGGCGAGATAGCCGGAGCGCCGCCATTTCCCGGCCGAGGTGATCGCCCGCGGTGCCAGCGCAACGGGTTGGAGGCGGCGCACGAAATCCACATCCTCCATCAGGGGCAGGGGACGGTACCCCCCGGCGGCCAGATAGACCGCGCGATGGATCAGCAGCCCCTGGTCGCCATAGGGGAGAGAAAGATTCCTGCAGCGCCAGGCCACGGCGCGTTCCAGCCGGCGCGCGGCGGGGCTGTCATCATCGAGGGCGAAGGTGAAATACGCGGCCCCCGGCGGGCCGGCCATGAAGGCGGCAGCGGCCCGGCTCCAGCCCGCTTCCAGCCGGGTATCGGCATGGAGGAAGAGCAGCCAGTCGGCGGTCGCGGCCGCCGCACCGGCGGCGAGCTGCGCGCCACGGCCCTTTTCCGCCTGGATCACCTGGGCGCCGAGCGCAAGCGCGACATCGCTTGTGCCATCTGGGCTGCCGGCATCGGCGATGATGATGCGGCAACCGGCCTCGGCGAGGCTTGCGATGGTGGCGGGCAGGGTGGTGGCGGCCTTCCAGGTGGGGATGATGGCGTTCATTTTTTGTTCTTGACTGGCGTGCAAGCGGGCATCAGATTGGCGCAGAACGGAACAGGAACTTAGCCATGCCTGATGGTCTCCTCTGGGGTCAGCCCTCGCCGAAGCGCCTGCCGATGATGCATGCGGCGGGCCAGCAGTCGCGCACCGGCTTCGCCATTCCGGGCAGCCAATACAAGGGCCGCGGCGCGATCTCCAACCCCGGCAACCGTTTCGAGGAAAGTGCGGTCGAGCCGCTGGATGATGGCTGGGGCACCCTGTCCGAGGATCTGGCCGATCTGCCGCCGCTGGCCACTCAGCTGCTGCGGGAAAAATCGAAGACCGCGCTGACCTATAACGACAGCCCCGATATCGGCTTCGACCGTTCGATCAACCCCTATCGTGGCTGCGAGCATGGCTGCATCTACTGCTATGCCCGGCCGAGCCATGCCTATCTCGGCTATTCGCCGGGGCTCGATTTCGAGACCAAGCTGCTGTTCAAGCCCGACCTGCCGGCGCTGCTGGAGCGCGAGTTGAGCCGCCCGGGCTATACCCCCCGCCCGGTGGCGCTGGGCGCCAATACCGACCCGTATCAGCCGGTCGAGCGCAACATGCGGCTGACCCGCGAGGTGCTGGAGGTTCTGGAGCGGTTCAACCATCCCGTGACGGTGGTGACGAAATCGGCGCTGGTGCTGCGTGACGCCGATATCCTGGCCCGGATGGCCGCGAAGAACCTGGCGCAGGTGGCGATTTCGGTCACGACCCTGGATGGCGCGCTGGCGCGCAAGATGGAGCCGCGCGCCGCCAGCCCGGTGCGCCGCCTGGCCGCCATGGCCGAACTCTCCCGCCTGGGCATCCCCACCGCCGTGCTGGCGGCGCCGATGATCCCTGGCCTGAACGATGCGGAACTCGAAAAAATCCTGCTGGCCGGCGCGAATGCCGGGGCCAAGCGGGCGGGCTATGTGCTGCTGCGGCTGCCGCTGGAGATCCGTGCATTGTTCGAGGAATGGGTCGCCCGCCACTTCCCCGACCGGGCACGAAAAGTTCTGGCGCTGGTGCGCGAGACGCGGGGTGGCGCGATGTACCAGAGCGGCTTCGGCACGCGGCAGACCGGCACCGGGCCTTATGCGGAGCTGCTGCAGCAGCGCTTCCTGCGGATGGTCTCGGCGCTGGGGATGGAGCGGCGGCAGGGCGGCGTGGCGAGCCTGGATTGCGAGCAATTCGCCGTGCCGCGCGGCGCCCAGGCCGAGGCCCGGCAGATGGCCTTGTTTTGAGGCGTGCGCGGCGCTATCACCGCCGCGGCCAGCCGATTTAGCTCAGGGGTAGAGCAACTGATTCGTAATCAGTAGGTCCGGGGTTCAATTCCCCGAATCGGCACCATTTCCTACGGCCGGTTACGCGAATTTCGGCCTGCTGATTTTGCGGAGCTGCCGGGCGGAAAATCGCGCAGCGCACCGCACCGGCCGCAATTTGGGCAAGGCCAGACTATAGGCGGTTTCGGCACAGCGTCTCGCGCCTGCGTCGCCCGCGCTAACGCTCGAAGCGCAGCCCCGCTTCCTGCACAATGCCGCGCCAGAAGGCGATGCCCTCAGCCACCGCAGTGCGTGCCTCCTCGGTCGAGCTGCCGACGGGGTCGATGGACAGCGCGCGCAGCCTTTCACGCATGTCGGGCGCCTGGTTGGCGCGCACGATCTCCTCGTTCAGCCGGCGCACGATCGGCTCGGGTGTGGCCGCGGGGGCTATCAGCCCGCTCCAGAGAACGAGGGTGAGGTCGGGGAAGCCCAGTTCCCGCATCGTCGGGATGTCGGGGAACGCCGAGCTACGCTCCGCCGAGGTGATGGCAAGCCCGCGGACGCGTCCGGCCTGCATCGCCGGCACCGCGGGACCGATATCGACCAGCGTCATGGTAACTTCGCGCGAGGCGACGGCGCTCACGCTCTCGACGCTGCTGCGATAGGCGACATAGGTGAAACGCGTGCCGGCGCGCAGGTTGAACAGCTCGGTCGCCATCTGGAAGCCGGCGCTGCTCGTGCTGTAGTTGATCCGGTCGGGGTTGGCCCTCGCATGGGCGATCAGCTCCGGCACCGTGCGGAACGGCGCCTCCCCCGACACCGCGAGCACCAGCGGGAAGGACGCGGCGATCGAGATCGGCACGAGATCGCGCACAGGGTCGTAGGAGAGGCGCTCATAGGTGACGCTGTTGAAGATCATCGGCCCGGTGGCGCCCAGCAGCAGCGTGTAGCCATCGGGTGCCGCGCGCGCGACCAACTCGGTGCCGATGATCGCCTGGGCGCCCGGGCGGTTCTCGACGACGAAGGGCTGCCCCAGCCTTTCGCTCAACTTCTGGGCATAAAGCCGCGCGAGGATGTCGTTGGCGCCCCCCGGCCCATAGGGAACGATGATGCGCACCGGCCGGTTCGGCCAGTTCCCAAGCTCGCCCTGCGCACTCGCCCCCGCGGTGAGGGCAGCGGTGCCGATGCCGGCCCCGGCCTGCAGCAGGCCTCTCCTGTCGATCATGGCGTTTCCTCTTTTGCTTGGTCGATCAATCGGCCCTGGCGCCGGATATGCGGACCACCTCCGCCCATTTCACCGTTTCGCTGCGGATGAAGGCGGCGAATTCGCCCGGGCTGCCCAGGCGGGGCTCGACGCCGAGAAGCCTCAGCCTTTCCTCGATCTGCGGCTCGCGCAGCGCCTCCCCAAAGGCGCCGTTCAGCCGCGCGACGATCGCCTCGGGCATCCGAGCCGGCCCCACCAGGCCGAACCAGCCGACCGATTCGTAGCCGGGCAGGCCGGCCTCGGCGAAGGTCGGCACCTCCGGCAGGTTCGCCAGCCGGCGGGACGCGGTGACGCCGAGCGCCCGCAGCTTGCCCTCGCGGATCAGGGCAAGGGAGGATGGCAGGTCGACCATGCCGATATCGGCCGTGTTGGAGAGGACTGCGGCCGCGGCCGGCCCTGAGCCCCGGAAGGGCACGCCCACGAGGCGCACCCCCGCCATCTGGTTCAGCAAGGCGGCCGATAGATGCATCGCCGTGCCATTGCCGCCATGCGCGAGGGACAACGCCTCGGGCTGCGCGCGCGCGGCGGCGAGAAAGGCCTGGAAGCTGCGCAGCGCGAGGGTCTCGCGCGCGACGAGCACGAAGGGAATCTCGGCCATCATCGCGATCGGGGTCAGGTCGCGGATCGGGTCATAGGGCATCGAGGGGTAGAGGCTCGGATTGACCGCGAGTGCCCCGGCCGCACCGATGCCGATGGTGTGGCCGTCGGGCGCGGCCTTCGCCACGACGTCCATGCCGATATTGCCGCCGGCCCCGGCGCGGTTCTCGATGATGAGCGGCCTGCCCAACCGGCTCTCGATGCCTGCGCTCAACAGCCGGGCGATGATGTCGGTGCTGCCGCCGGGCGGGAAGGTCACGACGATCCGGATCGGCTGGCTCGGAAACTCCTGCGCCGTCGCCGGGCTGGAACGACCGGAGGTGGCGGCACCCGCAAGGCCGGCCAGCACGCTGCGCCGTCCCCACCGCGCGGCGGCGCCGGTCGCGGAGGACGGGTGGCCAGGCTGCCTTGAGCTCAACGACACGACGATCCCCCCTGGAACGGCTTGTGCGTGCAGTTTTCCATCGCGCCGCTTGGGGCAAATTAGCTCACAGGCGAAATCCTTTCGTCAATGGCAAATCAGCCCGCCGGCAAGCGGGCGCCGGTCAGGCCATGGCCGAGCCCCCTCGACGCTGTTTCGCCCGCCGCGCGCAGCCAATGCGCGGTGGTGCCGCCCGGCGAGACATCGAGATGCCCCGCCGCCCCCAGCGTCGTGATGGCTGCCGCCAGCTCCCCGGCATCGTCGAAGACCGGCACGGAGAGGGCCGCGAAACCCGCATTGAGCATGCCATCGGCGACGGCGATGCCCGCCCGTCGCACGGCCTCGATCTCGTCGGCTGGGATCCGGCCGCCGGCCCGCGCCCGCGCCTCTGGCAGGAAGGCCGCGAAGATTCGTCCCGACGCCGTGCGGTGCAGCGGCAGCGCGGTGCCCAGCCGGATGGCCAGCGACGCCGCCCGGTGTCCATCGAGCCGCGAGATGATGACAGGCGATTCTCCGGACCAGACGGAGAGGTGCACCGCCTCACCCGTCTTGTCCCGGAACTGCCGCATTGCCGTATGCGCCACCTCACGCACATCGAGGCGGCTGAGTGCGGCCAGGCCGAGCGAGAGCGCGCGCGGCCCGAGGTCGTAGCGCCCGCCCTCGCCATCCTGCGTCACCAGGCCGACCGCGCGCAGGCTGGCGAGGTAGGCATGGGCGCGGCTGGGCGGCATGCCGGCAGCGGCGGCCAGCTCCTTCAGCGTGGTCGGCCCACCGGCGGTCTCCAGCGCCTCGACCAGGCGGAAGCCGATCACGACGGATTGGATGGAGCGCTGCTCCAGCGCGGTATCATCCGCCGCTTCATCGCCTGGCGGTTCAGGGCGCTTTGTCATCGGATACCTGCCTCGAACGCGGGGACTTACAGAAGCAGGTTATCCGCGCAGACGCGACGTGGGATGGCAGAGCAACCGCAAGATTCGGATTTGACGAAGCGCATTCGCCGTTCAGAGGATTGACGATGGCGTTGGGCAGCCCGGGCGAGGGAAGCTAGCCTCCCCTCGCGGCGGCCAGTTCCAGCCCCTTCACCAGCCGATAGACCGTGCGGCAGGCCGGCACCGCCACGCCCAGCCGCGCCCCCTCCCGCACCACGAAGCCGGTGAGTTCCTCGATCTCCGTCGGCCCGCCGCGGGCGATGTCCAGCGCCATGGAGCCGGCATGGCGCGACAGCGGCACCGCGCCCGAGCGAACCTTGTGCACGAAGCCCATCGGCTCGAAGGCGAAATGTCCGCCCAGCGCCTCCACCACGGCGGTGCATTCCGCCGCCATCTCATCGATGAGGTCGCGCATCTCCGCCACCTCGTAGCGCGCCGCGTTCACGCCGAGCACCAGCGCGCCCACCGGATTCATCACCGCGTTGAAGACGAATTTCGCCCAGACCGCGCCCATCGGATCGGCGATCAGCTCGGCCGCGATGCCCGCCGCGGCGAAGCTGTCCTGAAGCGGGCGCAGCGCCTCCAGCGGGCCGCGCACCGGGCCGAACCAGAGGGGCTGGCCGTGGATCAGCCGTTCGACCTTTCCGGGGCCGAGGTAGCGGCCGGCATCCATCGTCACCCCGCGCGCGATCGCCTGGTTGGGCAGCAGTTCCAGCGCCTCGGCATTGCCCATGCCGTTCTGCAAGGTCAGCAGCACCGCCCCCTCCAGCGCCGGGCCGAGCGCCGCCGCCGCCGCCGCGGTCGCGCCCGACTTCACCAGGACAATCGCCGCGTCGAAGCGCTCTCCCGACAAGGTGGCGGCGTCGGCCGTGATGGCGAAGCGCTGCGTGACCGACCCACCCGCGCCGGAGATCTCAAGGCCGTTGGCCTCGATGGCGGCGACATGCGCCGTGTTCGTGTCGAACCCCGTCACCCCCGCCACCGCGGCGAGCGAGGCTGCGAGGATTCCCCCGATGGCACCGCAGCCGATGACCAGGATGCGCATGCTACAGTGGCGCGATGCGGATGGTGAGGACGGCGGCCTGGCCCGCCTCCACCGCATCGAGGCAGCGGCGGATGGCCGGCTCCAACGCCTCCGCGGTGCTCGCCCGCTCGCCATGGGCGCCGAAGGCAACGGCGACATCCTCGAAGCGGCGCCTCGCATCGTTGCGGCGGCCGTCGAGCCGGGACTGGAAATTGTCGTGCTGCTTCGCGATGCCAGCGGGATACATCCGCAGCGTCGATTCCTTCACCGCCTGCCAGCCGCGATTGTCGAGCACCACGGTGAAGATCGGCAGCCCGTATTGTTGCGCCGTGGCGTAGACGCTGTCGGGGGTGGAGAAATGGAAAGTCCCATCCCCCACCACCTGCACCACGCGCCGGTCGGGGCAGGCGAGCTTCGCGCCCAGCGCCATGCCGCCGGAGAAACCCAGCCCCCCGCCGGCGAGGCCGATATAGGAGCCGGGCAGCGTGCGCGGCATCTGGCTTTGCACCACGGGGCCGTTGCGGATGGCCTCGTTCAGCAGGATGTCCTCGGGCGCGATCAGGCGGGCCAGCGTGGCCAGCGCCCAGGCCGGGTTCAGCGCGTCCGCCGCACCAGGCTCGGCGGCAGCGGCGGCCACGGCATCCTCGCGCGCGCGGCGGGCCGGCGCCCAGGCGGCGATGCGTGCGGCGGCGCGAGCGGAGAAAGCGGCATCGGCGCGGGCGCGCACGATCTCCAGCACCTGGGCCAGCATGGTGGCGCAATCGCCGGCGACGCGCAGCCCGGCCGGAAAGCTCCACATCGGCAGGTCGCGCTTGAGGGGGTCGACATCCAGATGCATCCAGGTGGCATCCGGGTTCGGCTGCGTCGTCAGCGGGATCCAGGGCACGTCCACATCCAGCAGCAGGCCGCAATCGGTCTGCGCGGCCAGCGCGCGGGGGTCGAAGCCGGCGAAGCAGGGGCTGTCATGCGGGATGTTGAGATGGATTGGCGCGTGTTCGACGACACGCATGCCCACCTCCCGCGCCAGCGCATCCAGCAGCGGCACGGCGGCGGGATTGCGGCCGAGATAGGCGGTGAAGGCCACCGGGTTCTCGGCCGCCATCAGCGCTTCGGCAATGTGCGTGGCGGTGGCGGGGTCGGTGCCGCGGGCGGGCAGGCCGGCGTAGCGCTCCACCGGGTAGGCGTTGATCTTCTCCTTCGGAAGCGCCTCCGCCAGCACCTCGCGCGGCAGGGTCATGAAGACCGGCGCGCGGGGCTCGGCCTGCATCATGGCGTGCCCACGGGCGAAGGCTTCCTTCGCCACCATGCCGGAGGGCAGGCAGTATTCCCAGTGGATATAGGGGCGCACCAGGCTGGCGATATCGTAGGGGTCCTGGATGAAATGCACGTAATTGTCCCGCCCGCCCGGCAATTCGCCATGCGAGGTGAAGGGCGCCCGCCCCGCCATGAGGAAGACCGGCAGGCGCGCGCGGAACAGATTGTGCAGCGCCATGGCGGCATTGGCCGTGCCGGCATCGACATGGACCAGCACGGGCTGGCCGCGCCCGGTCATCGCCGCGTAGCCGCCTGCCATATGGACGGCCACATTCTCATGCGGGCAGATGATGGTGGCGGGTCGCGCGCGACCTTCGGCATCCCATCGCGCCATTTCCTCGATGATGGGCGCGTGGTCGGTGCCGAGATTGCAGAAGATGTGCTCGACACCCGCCTCGCAAAGCGCTTCCAGCAGGTAATGCGCCGCGCTGTATTGGGCCATTGTTCTGTCCTCCCCCGTTATACCGGAACGCTGTCGGCCTCGTAGCGGAACAGCCAATCATAGCGCTCGCGCACCCGCTCCTCCGCCCATTCGCGGTCGATATAGGCCTGCGCGCCGGCCTCTTCCGCCAGGTCAGGATTGTGGAACCGCGCGGCGTTTTCCGCCGAGGCGCGGACCATCCGGTTGGTGCGATCGCGCCTTGCCTGCTCATAGCGCAGCAGCGCCGCGGGGATGTCGCCCGCAGCACCTTCGAGCGCGCGCGCCAGGATGTAGCCATCCTCGATGGCCTGGACCGCGCCCTGCGCCATCATCGGCAGGGTGGGGTGGCATGCATCGCCCAGCAGCGTGACATGCTCCCTGGTCCAGCTTTCCAGCGGCGGGCGCAGCATCAGCGCCCATTTATAGGGGGTGGGGATGGCCTGGATCATCGCCTGCACATCCGCGTGCCAGCCCTGGAAATCACCCGCCAGTTCCGCGGTGCTGCCGCGTTCGTTCCAGGATTCCACCTGCCAGTCGCCGCGTTCGAGGATGCCGACGAAATTCATCACCTCGCCCCGGCGCAGAGGGTATTGCACGACATGGCGGCCCGGACCGATCCAGTTCGTCGCGACCGGCCGCCGCATATGGGCGGGCAGCGACGCCATCGGGATCACCCCGCGCCAGGCCACCATGCCGGAGAAGCGGGCCTGGTCCTCGCCGAAAAGCCCGTGCCGCACGGCGGAGTGGATGCCATCCGCACCGATCAGCGCATCGCCTTCCGCCACAGTGCCATCCTCCAGCCGCAGCAGCACGCGGCCAGCCTGCTGCGAAAAGCCGGCGACCCTGGCGCCGAGCCTGATCGCATCCGGCTTCGCGCTGCGCACGCCCGCCACCAGGGCGGCGTGCAGATCGGGCCGGTACACCGTGAAATAGGGGAAGCCATAGCGGGCCACGGATTCCGCGCCGAGGTCGAACAGCTTCCAGCTGCGCCCGGTGCTCCAGAGGCGTATCTCCTTGCCGCTCGCTTCGCAGGCCTCGCGTTCCACCGCCGCGGCGATGCCGAGCGCATGCAGGACCCTTGAGCCATTGGCGCTGATCTGGACGCCCGCACCCACCTCACGCAGTTCGGCTGCCTGCTCGTAGACCTCGACATCCATGCCGCGCTGCAGCAGCGCCAAAGCCGCCGCCAGGCCGCCCAGGCCGGCGCCGGCGATCAGAACCTTCAGTGCCGCGGCAACCGCCATCGAATTTTCTCCTGCAGTCCGGGCCGGGGGGCTGAACGAACTGCATTCGATATCGGCGAACCAACTTCGTCAATTCTGAAACTGCTTGGGCGTACTCCGCGGCCAGTGTGCCGGGCGACCCGCCTCAAACAGATTGGCCAAGTCGGCCAACGACTTCCCGCCCTTGACGGCGACGAGCGCCACCATCGTCTTGACGCCGGCGCTGCGGGGTGGAGCGGCAGCATCACTCAGGGCTCGGTCTCCAGCCTGGTCACCCTGCTGCTGACCTTCTACTTCCTGTTCTATGCCCTGCGCGACCGTGAAATGGCGGTGGCCGCGATCGGCAGCATCCTGCCGCTGACGGCCGGGGAATACAGGCGGCTGACCGATCGCGTCACCAACACGATCTTCGCCTCAGTCTATGGCACGGCGGCGGTGGCGACACTGCAGGGCGGGCTGGGTGGTGCCATGTTCTGGTGGCTCGATCTGCCGGCGCCGCTGTTCTGGGGCGTGTTGATGGGGCTGCTCGGCATCGTGCCATTCCTGGGCGCTTTCGTGATCTGGGCGCCAGCGGCGATTGTGCTCGGCCTCAATGGCGATGTGCCCTCGGCCATCCTGCTCACGCTCTGGGGGACGCTCGTCGTCGGGCTGGTGGACAACGTGTTGTATCCGATTCTCGTTGGGCAGCGCCTGATGCTGCACACGGTGCGATCCTTCATCGCCGTGGTCGGCGGCCTGCTGGTCTTCGGCACATATGGGATCATCCTGGGGCCGATCGTTGTCGCCGGCGCCCAGACGCTGCTGGGGATCTGGCGGCGGCGAAACCTGGCTTCAGGATAACTGCTGCGGCCGCGCCCGGCGTCCGTGTTCCAGGCGCCGCCTGCGCCTCACCCCAGCGCCGCGGCTCAGTGCGCGGCCAGGCTCCGCTGCAGGCGGGCAATGGCGCCGGGCAGGCCGCGCACCTGCAGCACCCGGCCGGTCTCGTCATAGGTCTCGGACAGCACCCGCACGCTGTCATACACATCGCCGATCAGGCCCTGTTTCGCATAGGGCAGCACCAGCACATCCTCCGCCATCGCCGTCTCGAAAAACGCGATGACCGTCTCGCGCAGCGCGCTGACATCGCCGGGCGCATGGGCGGACAGCAGGATCGCGTCGGGGTGCTTTTCCAGCAGGGCGGCGCGGCCGGCGGCATCCACCCGGTCCATCTTGTTCAGCACCAGGCGGGAGGGCACGGCATCCGCGCCGATCTCATGCAGCACGCTGCGGCTCACCGCCAGCTGCGCCTCATAGGTCGGGTCAGACGCATCGACCACGAACAGCAGCAGCGAGGCTTCCAGCGCCTCCGCCAGGGTGGAGCGGAAGGAGGCGACGAGGTCGTGCGGCAATTGCTTGATGAAGCCCACCGTGTCTGAGACCAGGACGCGCGGGCGCGTCTCCGGCTGCAGCACGCGCACGGTGGTGTCGAGCGTTGCGAATAGCTTGTCCTCCACCAGCACCTCGCTGCCGGTCAGCGCGCGCATCAGCGAGGATTTGCCCGCATTGGTGTAGCCGACCAGCGCCACGCGCAGCTGGTCACGCCGGGCGGAGCGGCGATTGTCGCTGTCGCGCTGCACCGCCTCGAGCTGTTCTTTCAGCTCCGACAGCCGGTCCCGGATCTTGCGGCGATCGAGGTCGAGGGTGCTTTCGCCGGCGCCGGGCCCCTGCCGCCGCTCACCGCCGCCGGAGGATTCGCGCAGCCGGGGTGCGACGTATTTCAGCCGCGCCATCTCCACCTGCAACTTCGCCTCGCGCGTGTTCGCGTGGCGGTGGAAAATTTCGACGATGACGCCGGTGCGGTCGAGCACCTGGGCGCCGGTGGCCCGTTCGAGGTTGCGGATCTGGCTGGGCGAGAGCTCGTGATCGACGATCACGCATTCCGGCTTCCGGGCCATATCCGTATCCGGCATCGGCGTGGCTATTGGCCCGGCAGCCGCCTCGAAGCGCTCCCGCGCCTTGGATTTCGGCGGCGGCGCCATGGTGCCGACCTGGCCTGTGCCGCCGGTGAGGGCTGCCAATTCCGCCAGCTTGCCGCTGCCGAGCAGGGCGCCTGCGCCGGTGCCCTCGCGCCGCTGCGACACCATGCCCACCACCTCGTAGCCCAGCGTCTTCACCAGGCGCCCCAGCTCTTCGAGGCTCGCAGCGTGGCCGACATCATCGACCTCCGGCGTCTGAATCCCGACGAGGATGGCAAGCGGAATGGGAGGCTTTGTTTCCATGGTGGCGGCGTAGCACGGATCGTGCCTGCAGCCGGCACGTCCTCGGGTCTGCCCAACCTGGGCCGTGTCAGACCTGCTGCGGGGCGGTCGGCCAGCACGCGTTGGCGCGGGCGCTCGCACTCGATTGAGGGGCCGAACCGATGGGAGGTTGGCTCAGCATCAGCGGTGACGTCGCCCATCTGCAGGCCGCCAAGATCATCGCCGACCGTGATTGGACAGTCGGCGTGGGTGAGGTCCTGCTCGCCGTCTGGGGTGCCATTGCCGAGCACCGCTGCCACCGCTGGCGGCGCCTCGTCGATCAGCCATGGCGCATGCTGTCCATCGGCCTGCGGATTCTGATCGGCGGCATCTGGCATTACTTCTCAGATTGCGCAGTCGCGGTGTACACTCTGCGCAAGCGATCCCTGTGGGGAGAGCGAGGTCGCCAATCAGCCCTGAATGACTGCGCTGGGCACTACGAAGCAATCATGGATGGATGGCCGAGTGGTTTAAGGCAGCGGTCTTGAAAACCGCCATACGTGCAAGCGTATCGTGGGTTCGAATCCCACTCCATCCGCCAGTTTCCATACGAACCATGCTCTCCGCCCGACCAGGCACCGAGCTGAGTGGCAGATTTCCTGGGGTTTTTTGGGGCAGACCTGTTGACTGGCCAGCCGCGGAGACGCGTGAAAATCGCTCTCCGAAGGCCAATTCTCTCCGGACCTCCTGACTTGGCCGATTTAGTACGGAACTCAAAAAACCAGGTAAAAGGCTGGTTTCCGGGCGGTTGGCACTTGCTCTGGTTCGAACCCCACTTGCCCGAAATCCGTACTTCGAGAGCGAACAACTTGGTACGGCGCCGGCTTGCTTCCGGTATCCGGCATGCTTCCGCGATTTACCAACTCACGTTATCTTACACTATGCCATCTCGTTTGTTTCCCTTCCATCCCAACACAACGGCTCACCCCGCCATGCGGGGAAGCGAGGGTGGCTAACTTAGACGTTGAACCATATCTCATGTCCTTCGGAACGGGGGGGCTCGCCGACTATGCGGAGCTGACCACCGAGATCACCGCCGGCCGCGGCCAGTCCATGGCGGGTCAGGGGCTGGGCGTGAATGTGCTCAGCACCATCCCGCCGGCCGTCACCCCGGTGGGCGGCCAGGCGCGGAACACCAGCGGCGCCGTGCCGGTCCTGGCCGCCACCGGCTATTCGGCCAACCCGACCGCCGTCACCACGGCGCGCTGGTGACCAAGCCCTACGCCATCCCCGAGGCGGACCAGCAATACGCCGCCGCCGCGGGCGGGATCATCAACACCACCGAGGTGGTGCCTAGGGCGGCCGCCGCGGCCGGCATCTGGAACTACGTCACCTCGATCGACATCCGCAACGCGCACGCCACGGTGGCGACGGAGGTGGTGATCAAGGACGGCGCCACAGTCATCTGGCGGCAGCTGCTGCCGGCCGCGATGGCCGCGCCCGTGGAGGTCACCTTTCCTACCCCACTGCGCGGCACCGCGGCGACGGCGATGAACGTCGCCTGCATCACCACCGGCGCGCAGGTCTACGTCAACGCGCAGGGCTTCGCCGCGCCGTAGCGGCGCTGCCCAGGAGCACAACTCATGACCGAGCCGATCGAACCGGGCGGGGACCTCCCCGCGCCGGAGCAGGAACCTGCGCCCGATCGACTGCCCACCGCTGGGCAGTCGATCGTGGCGTGCCGCGCCCTGGCCGCACCGGTCAGCGTCAATCGCGCAGCTCGCACCGTCGAGGTGGTGTGGAGCACCGGCGCACGGGCCCGCAATTTCGAGCCGCCCTATGGGCCAATCCTCGAAGAGCTCGATATGGCGCCCTCGGCGGTGCGCATGGACGCGCTGCGCTCTGGTCGGGCACCCGTGCTGGACATGGGGCACGCGCTGATGGAAAACCGAAACGGCGTGATCGTTGGCGCAGTCGCCACCCGCGCCTCGGGCCATGCTGAGCGGTTGGCCACACTTCACCTGATGGGGCCGCATGCCGACCGACCGCAGAAGGTCACGCTGGCCGGCGACAAAGGCTTCGACACGCAGGACTTCGTGGCCGAATTCCGCGAGATTAACGTCACGCCGCATGTGGCGCAGAACACCAACGGACGACGCTCGGCGATCGATGGCCGGACCACGCGCCATCCCGGCTATGCCGTTAGCCTGCGCATCCGCAAGCGGATCGAGGAGGCCTTCGGTTGGGCCAAGACGGCGGCCGGGCTACGCAAGGCGCGGCACCGTGGGCTGCCCAAGGTCGACTGGCAGTTCACCCTTGCCATGGCAGCCTACAATCTGGTTCGCCTGCCGAAGCTGCTGGCGGTGACGGCGTGACGCCCGGATTCCGTCCCGAGCCCGCTGCCAAAATACCAACGAAAAACGGAATGTTAGGCCTCGCCGCCGCTTAAAGCCTGTTCCCAAAGCCAACAAGCCGCTCTCCAGGAACGCTTCTCAGTAGCCTGTAAGAGCGGCCGCGGCCCGAGGCGATCGCCGGCGCCGGCCGGTGTCGCTGCAGCGCGACGCCTATGGCCCCCCGCCCCGGCCTCTCTCCCCGCCGATCACACCAACCGTCCAGTCACATTCAAACTTCTACAGATGTTTCGAGTACCACAACATAGACCACACGCACACCGGCTTGCGCATGCGCTCGCCACACGAATTGGTCGTTCGGAGAGGAATTCTACAACCTTGAGGTGTTTTTGCGGTCTGCTCTAACAGGCCGCGGAAATTCGTCTTGAGATTGGCCTATTTCCTCGTTCTGGTGTTCAGCTGGCCGGGTGTCTCGCGCTGGATTGG
>CAYNBM010000015.1:0-95558 GCA_964395305.1 uncultured Rubritepida sp. | reverse complement strand
CCGCCGTTGAGCGTGTCGTTGCCGGCGCCACCATCGAGGGTGTCGTTGCCGTTGCTGGCCTGGATGATGTTCGCGCCGCCATCGCCGGTCAGGCTGTCATTGCCGGCGCCGCCGGTCAGGTTCTCGAAGCCTGTCACCGTGTCGGTGCCCGCGTCGCCGGTGATCTGCGCCGTGGCCAGCGCCAGGCTCACAGTGACGCCGGCCGTCGACGGGGCATAGCTCAGCGTGTCGTTGCCCGCGCCGCCGGTGAGCTGGTCATCCCCCTGGCCGCCGATGATGGTGTCATTGCCCAGCCCGCCATCGATGCTGTCATTGCCCGCATCGCCATCGATGCTGTCATTGCCGGCGCCACCCTGGATGCTGTTGGCGAGGCCATCGCCGGTCAGTCTGTCATTGCCGGCGCCGCCCGTCAGGTTGCCGAAAAAGAAGATGGTGTCGGTCCCCGCGCCGCCGGTGCTCTGCGCCGATGTCACGGCCAGGCTGACCGTGACATTGGCGGTGGCCGAGGCGTAGCTCAGCGTGTTGTTGCCCGCCTGGCCGGACAGGGTGTCATCCCCGGCGCCGCCCTCGATGGTGTCGTCTCCGTCTGCGCCGAAGATCCCGTTGTTGTCGCCATTGCCGGTCAGGCTGTCGTTGAAGTTGCTGCCGCTCAGGTTCTCGAAGTTGGTCGCGGTGTCGGTTCCGTCGCCGCCCGTCGCCTGCGCCGTGCTCAACGCCAGGCTGATGGTGACAGCGGAGGCGGCGCCGCCATAGCCCAGCGTGTCGGTTCCCGCGCCGCCATTCAGCACGTCGTCGCCGGCACCGCCGACGAGTTCGTCATTTCCGGCGCCGCCATCGAGCGAGTCGTTCCCGTCGCCCCCGATGAGATAATCTGTGCCATCGCCGCCACCGAGCGTGTCATTGCCCGCGACGCCGTCGAGGGTGTCATTGCCCAGGCCACCGCTAATGGCGTTGGCAAGGGTGTTGCCCGCCAGACGGTCATTGCCCGCGCCGCCCGTCAGGTTCTCGAACTCGCTGATCGTGTCGGTGCCGGCGCCGCCGGTGGCCTGTGGCTGCGGCACGCTTAGACGGACCACGATATCGGCGGTGGCCGAGGCGTAGCTCAGCGTGTCATTGCCCGTGCCGCCCACGAGACTGTCATCGCCCGCGCCGCCCTCGATGGTGTCGGCGCCAGCACCGCCCGTCAGCGAGTCATTGCCGGCGCCGCCGATCAGACTGTCATTGCCCGAGCCGCCATCGATGGTGTCATTGCCCGCGTCACCGTCGATGCTGTCATTTCCGAAGCTGCCGTCGATGATATTGGCGGTCGCATTGCCCGTCAGGTTGTCATTTCCGAAGCTGCCGGTCAGGTTCTCGAAGTTGATCACCGTGTCGGTGCCGGCGCCGCCCGTCACCTGCGCCGTGCTCAGCGCCAGGCTGACGGTGACCTCGGCGTCTGAAATATAGCTGAGCGTGTCGTTGCCGCTGCCGCCATCCAGCGTGTCGTTGCCCGGGCCGCCTTGGATGCTGTCATCGCCCGCCGCGCCATCGATGCTGTCATTGCCGGCGCCGCCCTCGATGGCGTTGCCCAGGCCGTCGCCGGTCAGGATGTCGTCGAAGCCCGAGCCGCGCAGGTTCTCGAAGCCACTGAACACGTCGGTGCCGGCGCCGGGCACCTGCGCCGTGGTCAGCGCCAGGCTGACGGTGATGCCGCCCGTCGCCGATTCATAGTTCAGCGTGTCTTTGCCCGCGCCGCCGGTGAGCTGGTCATCGCCCAGGCCACCCACGATGGTGTCATCGCCCAGGCCGCCGTCCAGGGTGTCATTGCCGTCGCGCCCGTCGAGGACATCATTGCCTTCCCCGCCGCTGATCACATTGGCAACGCCCGTGCCGCGCACAACGTCACTGCCGAGGCCAGCCACCACGTTTTCGAAATTGCTGAACGCGACCGGCGCGCCCCCCAGCAACACCGTGGGTAGCGTCATGTCCAAGGTGAATTGTTGGATGGCAGGGACGAGGGCAAGATTCAGTGTGTCGTTGCCGGCGCCGCCATCCAGCGTGTCATTGCCGCCGTCACCCGCGATGGTGTCGTCACCGGCGCCGCCGGCGATGATGTTGGCGTTGATATCGCCGGTCAGGCTGTCATTGCCAGCGCTGCCGGTCAGGTGCTCGAAGCCGATCACCGTGTCGGTGCCGGCGCCGCCGGTCACCTGTGCCGTGGCGACCGCCAGGCTGATGGTGATGTTCGCGGTGGCGGCGGCATAGCTCAGCGTGTCGTTGCCACTGCCGCCGTTCAGGTTGTCATCGCCCGCCTCGCCTTCGAGCGTGTCATCGCCCGCGCCACCATCGAGGCTGTCATTGCCGGCGCCGCCCTGGATGATGTTGGCGCCGCTACTGCCAGTCAGGCTGTCATTGCCAGCGCCGCCGGTCAGGTTCTCGAAGCTGCTGATGGTGTCGGTGCCGGCGCCGCCCGTGTTCTGCGCCGCGGTCAGCGCCAGGCTGATGGTGATGTTGCCGGTGGCCGAGGCAAATCTCAGCGTGTCATTGCCGTTGCCGCCGTTCAGCGTGTCATCGCCCGCGCCGCCATCGATGGTGTCGTTGCCGCCGCCGCCCTGGAGGCTGTTGTTGCCGGCATCTCCGGTCAGGCTGTCATTGCCCTCGCCGCCGGTCATGTTCTCGAAGCCGCTGAACACATCATTGCCAGCGCCACCGGTGGCCAGGCCGGTGGCCAGACTGGCCACCACGTCCGTCGTCGTGAAGTTAAACCGCAGCAGGTCGACGCCACCACCACCGACAATCAGGTCGTCGCCGGCCTCGGCCTCGATCTCATCGTTGCCGGCGCCGCCGTTGATGGTGTCATTGCCAGCGCCCCCCGTGATGTAGTTGACGCCGTCATCGCCGGTCAGGCTGTCATTGCCCGCGCCACCCAGGAGGTCCTCGAAACCGCTGAGCACATCATTGCCCGCGCCGCCGGTGGCCAGGCCGGTGGCAAGATTGACCACCACATCCGAGGTCGCCGAGACGTAACTGACGGTATCGACGCCTGCCCCGCCATCGAGCGTGTCGTTGCCCAGGTTGCCAGCGATGAAGTCAATGCCATCGCCGCCCTGGATCAGGTTGGCGAAGGCGTCACCGCGCAGGTTGTCATGGCTCACGCCGCCGATGATGTTCTCGAAGCCGTTGAAGTTGTCCCTGCCGGCGCCGCCGGAAGCCGTGTTCACAGAGAGATTGACATCGACCCCCGTCGTCGCCGCGCCGTAGTTCAGCGTGTCGATGCCCGCGCCGCCATCCATCGTGTCGTTGCCGAGGCCGCCCTCGATGGTGTCGTCGCCGGACAGGCCGGAGATGGAGTCGTTGCCGGCGCCGCCCAGGATGATGTTGGCGACGCCGTCGCTGCCTGTCAGGTTGTCGTTTCTGGCGCTGCCTGTCAGATTCTCGAAACTGCTGACGGTATCCGTCCCGGCGCCACCGGTGACCTGTGCGGTGCCCAAGGCCAGGCTGACCGTGACATTGCCGCCGGCAAAGACGTAGCTGAGCGTGTCATTGCCACTGCCGCCATCGAGAATGTCGTTGCCTGGGCCACCCTCCAGCGTGTCATCGCCCTCGCCGCCCAGGAGAGTATCGTCACCAAAAAAGGCCGCGATGGAGTCGTTGCCGGCGCCGCCGATGATCAGGTTGGCTGTGTCGCTGCCTTCGAGGTTGTCGTTGCCCGCGCCGCCTATGAGGTTTTCGAGATTGAAGATCACCTCGTTCGAGGCGTTCGCGGACAGCGATATCCTCACATTGCCAGTGGCCGAGGCGAAGCTCAAGGTGTCGATGCCCTCGCCACCGTCGAGTATGTCATCGCCGTCGCCGCCATCGATGGTGTCGTCACCCGCGCGGCCTTGGATGGTGTCGTCGCCCGCGCCGCCGATGAGGATGTTCGCGCCGCTGGTGCCAGCCAGGTTGTCACGGCCCGCGCCGCCAGTGAGGTTCTCAAAATTGCTGACAGTGTCCGTTCCGGCGCCTTGGGTGGCCTGTGGGCTGGTCAGCGCAAGATCGACGAGGATATAGTCGGTGCCCGAGGCGTAGCTCAGCGTGTCATTGCCGGCGCCGCCATCCATCGTGTCGTTGCCGGCGCCGCCCTCAATGATATTGTCGCCAGCATTGCCCGTCAGGCTGTCATTGCCCGCGCCGCCGGTCAGGTTTTCGAAATTGGTGGCCGTGTCGGTCCCGGCGCCGCCGGTGTTTTGCGCCGTGGCCACAGCCAGGCTGACAGTGACATTGGCGGTGGCCGAGGCGTAGCTCAGCGTGTCGATATCCGCGCCGCCATCGAGCGTATCATTGCCCAAGCCACCCGCGATGGTGTCATTGCCGGCGGCGCCGCTGATGGCGTCATTGCCGGCGGAGCCCACGAGGCTGTCGGCAAAGGGGCTGCCGATGATGTTTTCCACAGTGAGGATAGTGCCACCACTCCCAACCGTGATGGGTCCGAACGAGCCCAATGCCAGGTTCAGCGCGATACCGGTGGGGGCCGAGGCGAAGGTCGCGGTGTCGATGCCAGCGCCGCCTTGGAAAAGGTCATTACCGCCGCCGCCGCCATCGAGGGTGTCATTGCCCGCGCCGCCGTCGAGGCGGTTGCTGCCGGCATCGCCGGTCAGGCTGTCATTGCCCGCGCCGGAGGTCAGGTTCTCGACGCCGCTGATCGTGAGCATCCGGCCGCCGCTGGTCTGCGCCCCGCTGACCAACAGGCTGAGGGTCTGGTTACCAGCGGACTGGCTCGCATCGAAGGTGTCGTTGCCGGCACCGCCGATGATGACGTCATTGCCCTGAAATGAGCCGAGATAGTCATCGCCCGAGCCACCGTTCAGCGTGTCGCTGAACGACTCATTGTCGGTGATGTTGTCATCGCCGGCACCACCGTCGATGGACGAGGCAGTGAAGACCGCCCCCTTCAGCGTATCATTGAAGGCGCTGCCGATGAGGTTTTCGAAATTCGTGAGAAAGTCAAACCCGGCTCCGCTAGTATTCCGTTCCTGGCCCTGAAAGGCGAGGCGAACATTCACGGCCCCGCTCGCGCTGGCATAGCTCACCGTATCAGTGCCGGTGCCACCATCCAGCGTGTCATTGCCGGCACCACCCTCGATGGTGTCGTCGCCCGCACCGCCATTGATGGTGTCATTGCCGGCACCGCCGAACAGCCGGTCGTTCCGGCCGTTGCCGTTCATCACGTCGCCGTCCGGCGTGCCGCGCAGCACATCGGCCAGGCTGGTGCCGCGATAGGTGGCGGCGCCGGTGGCGGGGCTGAGGTAGACGTGGCTCAGGCCCACGGTGTTGGTCCCGAAGGCGCCGATGATCAGGTCGGCGAAGCCATCGCCATCCACATCCCCGGCCGAGGCGACGGAATAGCCGCTGCTGTCGCCCGCCGAGGCGCCCTGCAGCCGGAAGCCGACGTTGCCCGTCACGGTCGAGAGGTTCAGGCTGGAGGCGAAGGCGGTCGAGCGGCCGAACACCACATAAGCGGCACCCGAATCGGTGCCGTTAGGGTCGGCATAGGGCGCGCCGATGATCAGGTCGGCGAAGCCGTCGCCATTTACATCCCCGGCCGGGGCCACGGAAAGCCCGCTCTGGTCGCCGGCCGCGGCGCCGACGAGCTGGAAGCCGTTGGTGCCGTTGAGCGCCGTGAGGTTCATGCTGGCGGCGAACCCGCCGGTTCTGCCGAACACCACATAGCTGGCGCCCGCATTGCCGCCATTGGGCGCGCCATAGGCGCCGACGATCAGATCACCCACGCCGTCGCCGTTCACATCGCCGGCGGCGGCGACGGAATAGCCGCTGAAGTCATCGGCCGAGCCGCCGGCCAGCCGGAAGCCGTTGCTGCCGGTGAGCGACGAGAGGCTGAGGCTGGAGGGGAGGGCGCTCGACCCGCCGAAGACGACATAGCTGGCGCCGGAATTGGTGCCGTTCGGGTCCGCGAAATAGGCGCCGACGATCAGATCCGCGAAGCCATCGCCATTGACGTCGCCGGCCGAGGCGACGGCGATGCCGCTCTGGTCCCCGGCCGAGACGCCGTCCAGGCGGAAGCCGTTGCTGCCGTTGAGTGCCGAGAGGTTGAGGTTGGAGGCGAAGCCGCCCGTGCGGCCGAATACAACATAGCTGCTGCCGGTGCTGCCATTGGCGCCATAGGCGCCCACGATAAGGTCGCCCAGGCCATCGCCATTCACATCGCCGGCGGCGGCGGCGGAGTAGCCGCTCTGGTCCGTGGCCGACACGCCGGCCAGGCGGAAGCCGTTGCTGCCGTTGAGCGCCGAAAGGCTGAGGCTGGCGGCGAAGCCCGTGGCGCCGAACAGCACATAGCTCGCGCCCGAGGATGTGCCGTTCGGGTCGGCCTCCCAGGCGCCGATGATGAGGTCACCCAGGCCATCGCCATTGATATCGCCGGCGGAGGCGACGGAGACGCCGCTCTGGTCGCCGGCCGAGACGCCGTCCAGCCGAAAGCCGTTGCTGCCGACCAGCGAGGAGAGGCTGAGGCTGGGGCCGAACCCGGCCGACCTGCCGAACACCACGTAGCTGGAACCCGCATCCACCCCGGCATTCGCCGAGCCATAGGCGCCGATGACGAGATCGGCGAAGCCATCGCCGTTCACATCCCCGGCCGAGGCGACGGAATAGCCGCTGAAGTCACCCTCCGTGATGCCATCGAGCCGGAAGCCGGTGGTGCCGTTCAGGCTGGAGAGATTGACGGTGCTGCTGAACGACATCCGATGCTTTCCTCATTTGGTGCAGGCATCTCCAGACAACGGGACGACTGCACGAATTTGAGGATCCCGTGCCGATCCTTCACATCTTTGTCAACAAAAACTAACTCTTCTTTAATTCGTCAGAGCCGGCGCCGGTGACCGACGATGAACAACCCCAGGCCAGCCAGCGACCTCCGCCCGCGCCACCGCCGGCGCGGCAAACCGCCAGCGAAGGACTGCCGCCCGCCTCGCCCGCGCGCGGAAAAACCGGCTTCAAAGCCCCTGGCGGGAGGGGCCGGGCGGCCAGCAGCCGCGCATCCCCCCAGGCCCAAACCTTCAAACCCGCAAATACCCCATCACCACCTCGACGATATGCGCCTCGCGCGCCGCCAGCGCCGCCTCGGTGTCCAGCGGCGTGCCGAAGATGGTCGACAGCGTGTGCCGGTTGGCGAGGTAGAAATGCGACAGCCCGAGCATCGAGACATAGAGCTGCAAAGGCTCGACGCCGCGGCGGAACAGCCCCGCCGCCTCGCCCCGCGCCAGCACGCCGCGCAACGTCTCCAGCAGCGGCGAATACAGCCCCTGCACATGCGACGACGCCGCCAGATAGGCAGCACGGTGCAGGTTCTCCTGGTGCAGGATCGCCAGGAATTCCGGGTGCCGCGCGACGTAGCGCAGGTTGAAGGCGACGAGCTTGGCCATCGCCTCGGCCGGCGGCAGGTCGGCCACCTCGACGGCGCGCTCCTCGGCCCGCTTGGCGGTGTAGGTGGCCTCCAGCACCGCCAGCCACAGCGCCTCCTTGCTGCCGAAATGGGCGTAGAGCATGCGCTTGTTGGCGCCCGCCCTCGCGGCGATCTCATCCACCCTGGCACCAGCCAGGCCCTTTTCGGCGAATTCCACGAAGGCGGCATCGAGGATGCGGGCCCGGGTGGCGGTGGCGCGGGCCGAGAGGGCGGCGGCGGCCCGCTCGCGCTGCGGCGGGATGCCGGCCCTCACGACATCAGGCCGCCCCAGGCCTGACCGGGGCGCGCAGCGATGCCCGCGGCCTCCAGCGCCGCCAGCACCCCCAGCGCCGTCGCATCCCAGAATGGTATGCCGGTTTCGGCCTCGATGGCCGCCGCAAGCGGCGCCGCGGGGTAGTTGGTGCACCAGGCCAGCAGCAGGTCGGGCCTGACCGCCGCCACGGCCCGCGCCTGCTCGCCGATGGTGGCGAAGGGGACCGAGGCATAGGAAAGGTTGTCGGTCATGCCGAGATGGCTTTCGGCCACCACCTCCCAGCCCTCGGCGGCGAAGCGCGCGGTGAGTTTCGCCACGTAAGCCTCGGAATAGGGCGTCACCAGCCCGATCCGCCGGAAGCCGCGCGCCGCCATCAGCCGTTGCAGCATCAGGCCGGAGGTATCGGCCGGCACCCCGGTTTCCGCCGTGATGCGCGCCACCAGCGCAGTGTCATGGTTCAGGCCGATGGCGCCGCCCTTGCTGCCGTTCCAGACGATGGCGGCAGGGTTCGCATGGCTCAAAAGGGTTGCGGCCGAGAGCATCCCAGCCTCGTCATAGCTGTCCGAAAAACGGTCCAGGCTGCCATGCACCGGCAACCGGCTGAACACCGGCGCCACTTCAGGCATATCGCGCAGCATGGCGATGGTGGTGCGCTCCACCACCGTGTTTCCCGAGGGGGTGATGGTGGCGATGATGGTGGGGCATTCATGCATCAACATGGCGCCATCGTCCTCCCACCGCCGGCTTCCGCCAAGAGGGCCATGAGGGATTCCCCAAGCCCGGCCGGGGAGCATCCCTTGGCGCCCAGCCATGCTATGGCGGCGGCCAGGAGCAGGAGGAATTCATGATCGAACCCATCGCACCAGGCACGCCAATGATGCGCGGCCTCGGCGTTCGTTCCGGCGCCATGACGGCCCCTCCGGGTGCCAAAGCGCCGGCCAATCCACCGGCATGGGCCGCCGGCCCGGCATCCCCCACCCGTCATTCCCTGCCCGAGAGCATCGCCGCATGAACACCACCGTCGCCGAGGACCTGACCTTCGCCCTGACCCGCATGTTCGACCTGCCCGGCCGCACCGGGGGCGCGCTGGATTCCGATGGCGTGGCCGCCATCATCGCCGAATGCGCCAAATTCTGCGACGAGGTGCTGGCCCCCAACCGCATCCCCGCCGACCGCGAGGGCGCGCGCCTGGAAAACGGCCGGGTGCGCTGCCCTGAGGGCCACCGCACGGCCTACCAGGCCTGGATCGAGGGCGGCTGGCAGTCGCTCACCGCGCCCGAGGCGCATGGCGGCCAGGGCCTGCCCTTCGGGCTATGGGCCGCGGTGGTGGAGCTGGTCACCGCCGCCGACATGGCCTTCGGCCTCTGCCCGCTCCTCACCGCCGGCGCCATCGAGGCGATCGAGCGCCATGCCTCCCCCGCGCAACAGGCGGAATGGCTGCCGAAGATGACCACCGGCGAATGGACCGGCACCATGTGCCTGACCGAACCGCAGGCCGGCAGCGACCTCTCCACCGTGCGCACCCGGGCCGAGCCGCTGGGCGATGGCCGCTACGCCATCACCGGCCAGAAGATCTACATCACTTATGGCGACCACGATCTCACCGAGAACACCCTGCACCTCATCCTGGCGCGGCTGCCGGATGCGCCGCCGGGCTCGCGGGGCATTTCGCTCTTCGCCGCGCGGCGGGTGAAGGCGGACGGCACCGCCAACGCCCTGCGCTGCGGCGGCCTCGAGAAAAAAATGGGCATCCATGCCAGCCCCACCTGCATCATGCTGTTCGAAGGCGCCGAGGCCGAGCTGGTGGGCGAGCCGCATCGCGGCCTGCCCGCCATGTTCGCCATGATGAACAATGCCAGGCTCTCTGTCGGCATCCAGGGCGTCAGCCAGGGCGCCCTGGCCTTGCAATTGGCCGAGACCTATGCCGCCACCCGCGAGCAGGGCGGCCGGCCCATCGCCCGGCACCCCGATGTCGCCCGCATGCTGGCGGAGATGCGCGCCATCACGCTCGCCATGCGGCTGCTGGCGATCGCCGCCTGCTCCGCCGAACCCGCGCGCCTCGCCCTGCTCACCCCCATCGTGAAGGCCTGGTCCACCGATCGCGGCGTTGAGGTCGCGAGCACGGGCGTGCAGGTGCATGGCGGCATGGGTTTTTGCGAGGATTCCGGCGCCGCCCAGGTGCTGCGCGACGTCCGCATCACGCCGATCTATGAGGGCACCAACGGCATCCAGGCGCTGGACCTGACCGGCCGCAAGCTGCGCGGCGATGGCGGGGCGGCCATTCTCTCGCTGCTGGCCGAGGCGGAGGCGGCGCATCCGCTGCTCGTCGCCCCGGTGGCCGCCATGCGTGGGGCCACGGCGTTCCTGCTGGACGCCGCCCCCGAGGAGGTCGCCGCCGGCGCCACCGCCTATCTCGATGCCGCGGGATGGGTTTTGGGCGGCTCCATGCTGGCCCAGGCCGCCGCGATCGAGCCGGGCTACGCCCCACTCGCCGAGTTCTACCTCCGCCGGCTGCTGCCCCGCGCCGGCGCCGCCCTGGCGCAATTGGGCGAGACGGCAGCGCTCCAGGCCGTCATGGCGGCGTGACAGGGCAGGCCAGACGGCCCATATTGACAACGTCCCCCTTGCGTTCCGACTGTTGCACCGCAGCTACGTGCTTTGGGTCACGTGTTGGCGACCGATTGACTTCGGCCCGCCAAGGCGTGCTCTAGCGGCTTGAGAGACATGATCATTCGATGAACGCCCCGATTGCCGCACCCTATGTGAACCGCCCTCGGACGCATGTCGCCATCATCGGCGCAGGCCCGGGGGGGCTGGCGACCGCGATGCAGCTGGCCGCGGCCGGCGTTCAGGTCACCATCTTCGAGAAGGATGGCGTGGTCGGTGGCCGTACCCGCACCATGACCTCGCCCGAAGGCTACCGCTTTGATCTCGGGCCCACCTTCTTTCTCTACCCGCGAATTCTGAAGGAAATCTTTCAGAGCTGCGGGGCGGAGCTGGAAAACGAGATCGAGATGATCCGCCTCGATCCGCAATACCGCATCATCTTCGAGGGCGATGGCGCGCCCGCCGTGCTCGACGCGACGCCCGACATGGCACGCATGGCGGAACAGATCCGCGCCATAGCACCCGCCGATGTCGCGGGCCTCGAAGTCTTCATGCGAGAGAACCGGGTGAAGCTGGAAGCCTTTCGGCCGATCCTGGAAAACCCCATCCTCTCGCCGGCCGATCTCTTCAGTATTCCCATGCTCAAGGGCCTGATGCGGCTACGGCCACATCTCTCGGTGGACCAGGACCTCCGAAAATACTTTGCCGACCCGCGCATCCGCCTGGCCTTCTCGTTCCAGACGAAATACCTCGGCATGTCGCCGTTCAAATGCCCGGCGCTCTTCACCATCCTGAGTTTCCTGGAATACGAGCACGGCGTCTTCCATGTCCGCGGCGGATTGGGCGGCGTGTCGGAAGCCATGGCCCGCGTGGCCCAGCGCCTGGGCGTGGACATCCGCTTCAATACCGCGGTTGATCGCATCGCCTTCGCCGGCAAGCGCGCCATTGGCGTGGAGGCGGGTGGTGCGCATATCCCGGCCGATGCGGTGGTGATGAACGCCGATTTCGCCCATGCCATGCCCAGGCTGGTGCCGCCTTCCATCCGCCGGACATGGTCGGACAAGAAGATCGACCGCGCCAATTATTCCTGCTCGACCTTCATGCTCTATCTCGGCATCGAGGGCGAATGCCCGGCCATCCAGCACCACAATGTGCTGCTGTCGAAGGAATACATGGAGAATATCGCGCAGATCGAGCGCGGCGTGATCCCGGCCATCCCCAGCCTCTATTTGCACAACCCCAGCGCCACCGACGACACCATGGCACCGCCCGGCCACACCGCGCTCTACCTGCTGGTGCCCGTGCCCAATCTGCGCTTCGGCACGGATTGGCGGAAGGAACTGGCACCCTTCCGAGAGATCGCGCTGGACCGCATCCAGGCGCTCGGCGTGCCCAATATCCGCGAGCGCATCCGCTACGAGAAGATCGTCACCCCCCAGGGCTGGCTGGATGATTACGCGGTGGGTTATGGCGCCACCTTCAATTTGAGCCATGAGATCGGCCAGATGCTGCATTGGCGCCCGGGCAACCGCTTTCAGAACACCCAGGGGCTGTATCTGGTCGGCGGCGGCACGCATCCGGGTTCGGGCCTGCCCGTCATCTATGAGGGTGCGCGCATCACCACCCGCCTGCTGCAGGCCGATCTCGGCCTGCCGGTTTCCGAGCGGGGCGGGGTGCAACCCGCCTACGCCATCGCCGCACAGTAATAATTTTCGGAGAGAACACGTCATGGCATCGCATGTGGTTGTGGTGGGGTCGGGCCTGGGTGGCCTGGCCGCCGCCGCCGTGGCCCGCGCCCGTGGGCATCGCGTCACCGTCCTCGACAAGAATCCCTGGCTGGGCGGCAAGGCGGCGGTGCTGAATCTGCCGGCACCCGGCGGCGGGAACTTCCGTTTCGACATGGGCCCGACCATCCTGACCGTGCCGCGCGTGCTGCGCCGGATCTTCGCCGAGGCCGGCCGCGCGCTGCATGAGAACCTGCCGCTGATCAAGCTGGAGCCGCAATGGCGCTGCTTCTTCGAGGATGGCACCCAGGCCGACCTCGTGGGCGATGTGGACGCCATGGCCGCGCATATGAACAGCATCACGCCCGGCCTGGGCGAGGGCTACAAGCGCTTCCAGCACGTGGCGAAGCACCTGCACGACGTGAGCGAAAAATTCTTCTTCTGGAAGCCGGTCGAGGGCATCGGCGACACGCTGAATTTCTCCGACAACTTCAAGCCCGACGTGTTGAAGGACGTCATGGCGCTGCGCATGGGCCAGTCGGCGGCGGGCGTCATCCGCAAGCACGTGCCCGACGCCAATATGGCGCAGATGCTCGACCACTACATGCAGTATGTCGGGAGCAACCCCTATGCCGCGCCGGCGGTGCTCTGCTCGATCGGCGACATGCAGGCCACCGAAGGCGTGTGGTATCCCAAGGGTGGCACCCGCGCGGTGGCGGAGGGCCTGGCCAAACTGGCCGGCGATTTGGGCGCCGAGCTGCGCACGAATGCCGAAGTCACCGGCTTCGACATCGTCAACAACGCGGTGCGCGGCGTGAAGCTGGCGTCCGGAGAAACCATCGCCTGTGATGCGGTGATCTCCAACATGGATGCCATCCGCACCTATGGCGAACTGGTCGGCGGCGCCACCGGCGCGGCCTATACCAATAAGGGCTTCGAGGCGGCCTGCTCCGGCGTCGTGCTCTATCTCGGCCTGAACAAGCGCTATGAGCATCTCGGCCATCACGACTTCGTCTTCTCCCGCGATCCAGAGGAGGAATTCGACGCGATCTACAAGCGTGGCGAGCCGGCACCCGACCCCACCGCCTATCTCGCGGCGCCCAGCGGCACCGATCCTTCGGTCGCGCCCGAGGGTGGTGAGGCGCTCTACGTGCTGGTCCACACCCCCTATCTCCGGCCGCATCACGACTGGAAGAAAATGTTCGCGCCCTATCGCCAGGTCATTCTGGACAAGCTGAAGCGCACCGCGGGCCTCACCGATATCGAGGACCGCATCGTGACCGAGGCACATCTCACGCCGCAGGACATCCATGAGCGCTACAAGGTGCTGAACGGCGCGATCTATGGTTTGGCGAGCCACGGCACATTCACCGGCGCCTTCAAGCCGGGCAACCGCTCGCGCCATGTGAAGGGGCTCTATCTCTGCGGCGGTGCCGCCCATCCCGGCCCGGGCATGCCCATGGTGATGATGTCGGGCTGGATCGCGGCGGACGCCATGGACACCGACATGGGCGGCCGCGGCATGAATGACGCCGCCCGCCTCGCTGGCTCGCGCGACATTCCCGTCCTCGCCGCGGAGTAACGTCATGGCGGCCACCGATGCCTCACCGGTGGCGCTGCGATCGGAGAAGGCGATGGCCTTCTTCAACGTCGCCTTCGGCCGCACCTTTGGGGGCTCGATGCGCGCGCTGCGCATCCCGCATTGGGGAATGCCCGATTATGCCGAGGGCCGGCCGCTGGTGATCTATGCCACCCACCCCTCCTGGTGGGACGCCATTCTCTTCATGCTTTTGCTGCGGCGCTATTTCATCCAGCGCCCGGCCTTCCTGCCGATGGCGGCCGAGGCAATCCGCAAATACCCCTTCATGACCAGGCTTGGCGTCTTCGGTGTGGAGCAGGCCTCGCCGCGAGGCGCCGTGCGCTTCCTCAACACCGCGAAAGAGGTGCTGGCCGACCCGCGCCACATGCTGTGGATGAACGCGCCCGGCCGCTTCGCCGATGTGCGCGAGCGGCCGGTGCCGATCACGCCGGGGCTGGTGCGCCTGGCCGAAATCGCCCCCGATGCGCTGATCGCCCCGCTCGCCTTCGAATATGCCTTCTGGTCGGAAAAACAGGCCGAGGCCTTCGCCGCCTTCGGCCCCGCCATGACCGCCGGTGAGCTCGCGGGTCTCGACCGCGAGGCCCGGGCGGCACGGCTGGGCGCCGCGCTGGAGGCGGTGATGGACCGGCTTGCCACCGACGTGATCAGCCGCGACCCCGACCGATTCCATGCCGCCATCGATGGCAGCAAAGGGATGGGCGGGCTCTATGGCGCATGGCAGTATCTTCGCGCCATGTTGCGCGGGGAACGCTATGCCGCCGAGCATAGCCCGGGAAAAAAGGCAGAGTAGACAATGGATTATGGCCATTTTGCGCTGGCGCTGGCATTGCTGCCGATCATCTTCGGCGCGATCAACCTGTGGCGGATGCCGCGGCTGCATGGCACGCCGCCCGCGGCCACGCTGGTCTCCATCCTCATCCCCGCGCGAAACGAGGCGGCCAATATCGCGGCCTGCCTCGATGCCGCACTGGCCTCCACCGGCGCCGCGGTCGAGGTGGTGGTGATGGATGACGGCAGCACCGATCAGACCGCCGCCATCGTCGCCGACTATGCCGCGCGCGACGGCCGGGTCAGGCTGGTCGAGGCGCCGAATCTGCCGCCGGGCTGGACCGGCAAGGTGCATGCCTGCGCCCGCCTGGCCGAACACGCCCGCGGCACGCATCTTCTGTTCATCGATGCCGATGTCAGGCTCGCCCCGCACGCCGCCGCCGCCATGGCCGCGCACAGCGCCGCGCAGAAGATCGCCATGGTCAGCGGCGTGCCGAAGCAGATCATCCGCAGCCTGGGCGAGGGGCTGACGGTGCCCTTCATCAATTTCCTGCTGGTCAGCTACCTGCCCTTCGGCGGCCGCGCGGCGCAGCGCAAGCCCAGCCTGGCCGCGGCCTGCGGCCAGCTCGTGCTGGTCGAACGCACGGCCTATGAGGCGATCGGCGGCCATGCCTCGATCAAGGGCGTGCTGCATGACGGCATCGCGCTGGCCCGGCTGTTCCGTGAGCGCGGGCATGACACCGAAATCGTCGACGGCACGCCGCTGGCGACCTGCCGGATGTACGAGAATTTCAGCCATGCCTGGGGCGGCTTCATCAAGAATGCGCGCGAGGGCATGGCGACGCCGGTCGGCCTGCCGATCTGGACGGTGCTGCTGGCCGGCGGCCACATCTGGCCCTGGGCGCTGCTGCCCGATGGCGAGGCCATGTTGACCATCCTGCTGATGTTTGCGTTGCGCGCCGCGGTGACCTGGCGGACGGGCGAGCCGTGTTGGACCGTGCCGCTGCATCCGCTGACGGTGCTGGTGGCGCTGGCCATCCAGTGGACGGCGCTGGTGCGCTCCATGCTCGGCCTCCAGGCGGGGTGGAAAGGCCGCGCATATCCCGCCACAAAGGGGGTATGACCGAAGCCGCCCCCGGTTCCCCAAACCGCGACCACGACACCGAGAATTTCCCCACCGCCTCGCTGATCCTGGCCCGGCCGGTGCGGGGCAAGGTGATGGCCTTCTACAGGTTTGTCCGCATGGCGGACGACATCGCCGACAGCGCTGAGCTCGACCCCTATGAGAAGCTGCGGCGGCTGGATGCGATGGGCGAGGCGCTTGCCGACCCCGCGACCGGCTTCCCCGAGGCCGCGGGCATGCATGCCAGCAATGTCGGCGTCGCCGAGGCCGCGCTGATGCTCGAAGCCTTTCGCCAGGATGCGCTGAAGGCCCGCTACTCCGATTGGGCGGAACTCGAACACTACTGCGCCCGCAGCGCCGATCCGGTGGGCCGGATGCTGCTGCGCGTCCATGGCGTGGCCAGCGCGGCGGGGCACGCGGCCTCCGACGGGCTCTGCACCGCGCTGCAGATCCTGAACCACCTGCAGGATCTGGTGGATGACCGGCAAAAGATCGGCCGGGTCTATATGCCGCAATCCTGGATGACCCTGGCCGGCGGCGAGGACGCCTTCTTCGCCCCCGGCAATCCCCGCAGGCGCGAAGTGCTGGACGCGGCGCTGGACCGCGTGGAGGAACAGCTCGACCGCGCCCAGAACCTGCCCAGGCTGGTCGCGGCCTCCCCGCGCCTGGCCTTGCAATCCGCCATGACCATCGGCCTGGCCCGCCGCCTGCTGGACAAGCTGCGCGGGGCTGACCCGGTGCTGGGCCGGGTCGCACTCGGCAAGGCTGATTTCGCCCGCGCCCTGCTGGCCGCCCCCCTGCCGGGGCCGCATGATCCGGAGCTGGTGGCCGGCCGCGTCGCCCGCGCCGCCTCCTCCTTCGCGCGTGGCATGCGGGCCTTGCGGGGCGAGCGTCGCCGCGCCCTCTGGGCCGTCTATGCCTTCTGCCGCGCGGTGGACGACATCGCCGATGGCGCCATGCCAGAGGCCGACAAGCGCCGCTTCCTCACCGATTGGTCGGGCAAGCTGGAACGCCCGGACTGCGTCCTCTCCCGCGAGCTCGCACTCGCCCGGCGCGGCTTCGACCTGCCGCAGGCGGAATGCGAGGCGATGATCGCCGGCATGCAGACCGACGCCGCCGACCGGCTGCGGATCGCCGACGAGGCCGGGCTCGACCTCTATTGCCGCCAGGTCGCGGGCAGCGTGGGCGCCCTTGCCGTGCGGATCTTCGGCGCGCCGGAGGCCGAGCAATGGGGCCTGCGCCTGGGCCACACCTTCCAGCTCACCAACATTCTCCGTGATGTGGATGAGGATGCGGTGCGCGAGCGGGTCTATATCCCGCTCACCCTGCTGCGCGCGGCGGGCATCGAGGATGGGCCAGCGGCGGAGATCGTGAAGCACCCGCGCTTCGCCGCGATCTGCGCGGGGCTGGCACAGCAGGCACGCGACGGCTTCGCCCGTGCCGAGGCTGAGATGGGCCAGTACAACCCCACCGCCCTGCTGCCGGCGCGGGTCATGATGTGGGGCTATCGCCGGCTCTTCCAGCGCATGATGGCGCGGGGCTGGGAAGGAGCGCGGCCCCGCCCGCGCCTGACCAAATCCGAAAAACTCCACATGGCCGGCATGGCTTTGGGCTGGCGGGCGTGACCATTCATGTCGTGGGTGCGGGTGCGGCGGGTCTCGCCGCCGCCCTGGCCCTGGCCCGCGCTGGCAAGCCTGTGGTGCTGCACGAGGCATCGCCCGGCGCCGGCGGCCGCGCCCGCGCGCTGGCCGATGGTACGGACAACGGCACCCATGCCTTGGTCGGCGCCAATACCGCGGCGCTCGATTTCCTGACCGCGATCGGCGCCCGGGCGGGCTGGGTGGAGCCCGAGCCCGATGGCTTGCCGGTGCTGGACTGCGCCGATGGCGCGGCGCGGCGCATCTCGCTCTCGCCCCTGGGCTGGCTGCGGGCGGATCGGCGGCCGCCAGGGCTTTCCGCCGGCGCGCTCTGGACGATAGCCGGCATGGCGCTGCCCGGCGCGGCCGACCGGACGGTGGCCGAGGCCATGAGGGGCCACGAAACCTTCTGCCGCGGCTTCGTCGACCCGCTGGTCGTCGCCACCTTGAACACCCCCACCGCCGAGGCCTCCTCCGCCCGCCTCGCCCAGGTGCTGCGTCGCCTGGGCGGGCCGGGCGCCACCCGCCTCTATGTCGCCGAGCGCGGCTTGGGGCCGGACATGGTCGACCCCGCCATTGCCGCCATCACGGCCGCCGGCGGCGAAATTCGGTTCAATTCCCGCCTGCGCGCCCTGGTGGTCGAGGGCGGCCGCGTCGTGGCGCTGGAATGCGGCGAGACCATCCCGGTCGAGCAGGTCCTCCTCGCCACCCCCCCTTGGGAATCCGCCCGCCTGCTGCCCGGCCTCAAAGTGCCCGAGGCGCATGCCCCCATCGTGAACCTCCACTTCGCGCGTGCCGAACCCGGCCCGGTGCGCTTCGTGGGGTTTGTCGGCGCGCTGTGCCAATGGGTGCTGGTGCGCCCCTCGGGCGTCTCCGTCACCGTCTCCGCCGGCGACGCCGAGGCGCGGGAGGACGCCGAAACCCTCGCCCCCCGCGCCTGGGGTGAAATCCTGCGCGCCGTGGCCGCCTTCGGCATCCCGGGCGAATGGCCCATCAAGCCGCCGGCATGCCGGGTGGTGAAGGAGCGCCGCGCGACACCCCGCCACAATCCAGGCCCCCCCTTCACACCGCCCCGCCTGCCGCTGCCCAACCTCGCACTCGCCGGCGACTGGACCTGGCCGCATCTGCCCGCGACCATCGATGCCGCCGTGCGCAGTGGCCAGGCCGCCGCGAAGGCGCTGTCATGAGCCCCGCCGAAGCCCTGGCAGCCCTTTCCGGCCGCCCCCCCATCCCGCTGGAAGACCGCCGCGCCCTGCTGGCCGCGCTGCGCGCCGAGATGCTGCGCCGCGCCCCCGACGCCGTCACTGCCGCGGCCGCCGATTTCGGCGGCCGGTCGGAAATGGACACGCTGCTGGCCGATGTCCTGCTGGTGGCCGATGCTGCGGCCTATGCCCGCCGCCACCTCCGCCGCTGGGCCCGGCCGCGGCGGCAGGGCACGCCCTATCCCTTCTGGCCGGTCTCGGCTGCCATCACGCCGCAGCCCAAGGGCGTGATTGGCATCATGGCGCCCTGGAACTACCCCATCCAGCTCGCGCTCATGCCGCTGGTCGACGCCATCGCCGCCGGCAACCGGGTGGTGGTGAAACCCTCCGAGACCGTGCCGCGCTGCGGCGTGCTGATCGCAGAAATCCTCCACACGGCGCTGGGCGATGACATCGCCCGCACGGTACAGGGCGGTGTCGCGGTCTCGCAGGATTTCGCTGCCCAGCCCTGGGATCATCTGGTCTTCACCGGCGGCACGGCGACGGGCCGGCGGGTGATGCAGGCCGCCGCCGCCAACCTCACCCCTCTCACCCTGGAACTCGGCGGCAAATGCCCGGCCATCCTGCTGCCGGGCGCCGATCTGAAGCGCGCCGCGAAGGACATTCTCAACGCCAAGGCGGTGAATGCCGGGCAGACCTGCGTGGCGCCTGACACCGTCTTCCTGATCGGCCACGGCACCGCGGATTTCATCGCCGCCGCGCGGGCCACCGGCATCGGCGCGCTCGAGACCGCGGTCATCCACACCGACCGCCTCGCCCGGCTCTGCGAGGGGGCCGCGCTGACACCGCTGGGCGGCTTGTCGCTGGCCACAGCCCCCGCTGACCACCAGTTGCACGCCGAGGAAATCTTCGGCCCCGTGCTCGCCCTGCGGGAATGGCCCGACCTCGCAGCCGCCATCGCCGCCATCGACCGGCCGCTGGCCATCTACCTCTTCGGCGCGACGGCGGAGGAGGAGGCGGTGGTGGCGGCGGGCACGCGCAGCGGCGCGCTGGTCTCTGGCCGGGCGTTGGACTATGCCGCCTTCCACGCCGTGCCCTTCGGCGGCATCGGCGCCTCGGGCTTCGGCCGGCGCAACGGGCGGGCGGGGTTCGACGAGTTCAGCAACCTCCGCGCCGTGGTGCGGCATGGCCGCTTCAGCCTGAGCCGGATGTTCGATTTTCCGCGTTCGGCCGGCGCGCTGAAGATGGCGCGCCGGCTGGTCGGCCTCAAATAGTTTTCCGGCCGGAGAGGTAGCGCACGCCCGCGGCGCCGATCTCCTCGGAATGCGGGTGGTTCGCCGCCATCCGGAAAATCTCGCCCGGGCCGTAGGTTTCCTCCCGCCCGTCCCAGCGCAGGGTCAGCGCGCCCTCCACCACCAGCGCGCGCACCTCGAAGGGGTGGGTGTGGGTGCCATTGTCGCCCTCCGGCGGCAGGCTGCGATCCACCGGTTCCGCAAACCCATCCGCCGCCAGCCCGGCGCGAAACGCCTCGATGTCGATCATCCCCGTATCCTTGTCCTGGCCTCATAAAGTTCCGGAAAAAAGCGGCGCTCCATCACGCCCTTCAGATAGGCGACGCCGGCCGAGCCGCCGGTGCCCATGCGATAGCCGATGATCCGCTCCACGGTCCGCATGTGCCGGAAGCGCCAAGTCTGGAAGGCATCCTCCAGATCGACCAGCTCTTCCGCCAGCTCGTAAAGATCAAAACCCTCCGTCGCGTTCTCATAAATCGCGGTCCAAAGCGCGATCACGCCCTCGCTCTGGCTATGCGGCTCGCGCAGGTCGCGCTCCAGTACATCCCCCGGCACCGCCATGCCGCGGCGTGCCAGCAGCCGCATCACCTCATCATAGATCGACGGCGCCTCGAGGGCTGCCTGAAGCGGCGCCACCAGGTCCTGCCGATGCTCATGCGGCTTGAGCATGAAGGCGTTCTTCGCCCCCATGCGGAATTCCAGCATGCGGTACTGCCAGGACTGAAAGCCCGAGGAACTGCCGAGATGGTTGCGAAACGCCAGGTAGTCATGCGGCGTCATCGTCGCCAGCACGTCCCAGGCCTCGATCAGCTGCTTCTGGATCCGCCCGCAACGCGCCAGGGCCTTGAAGGCCGGGCGCAGCTCATCGGTCGCGATGCAGCGCATGGCCAGCTCCATCTCGTGCAACAGGAGCTTGAGCCAGAGCTCCTGCACATGATGGATGGTGATGAACAGCATCTCGTCATGCTGGCCCGAGAGCGGCTGCTGCGCGGCCAGCAGCTCATCCAGCCGCAGATAGTCGCCATAGGACATGCGGTCGCGGAAATCGGTGGTGATCGGGCTGTCCGTCATCACCGCCACTCTAGCCATATCCCGCCGGGGCGCACATCTTCCGTTGCATGCTGGACCTGGCCGCGCATTTTTCACAATTCCTGAGGGGCGAGCCAGGCCGCCTGCACTTCGCCGCGCATAGCCACCACCCCTGGCCCGATGCCACCCGCGCCGCCCATATGCAGGCCTGGGACAATGCGGCCAGGCTGATGGATGGCAAATGGGACCCCATCCTTGGTGCCAAATGGGCCGCCCTGCAGGCCAGCATCGCCGGGCTGCTGAACCTGCCCGACCCCGCGACGCTGACCTTCGCGCCGAATACCCATGAATTCGTGACCCGCATCCTCTCGGCTCTGCCGACGCATCGCGCCCCCCGCGTGCTGACCACCGATGCGGAGTTCCACAGCTTTTCGCGCCAGGCCGCGCGGCTCGAGGAGGAGGGGCTGCTCGCCGTCACCCGCATCCCGGCCGAACCCGGGGGGGAATGCCTGGAAAGGCTCTGCGCCGCCGCGCGGCAAGGCCATGATCTCATCTGGGTCAGTCAGGTCTTCTTCAATTCCGGCCATGCCCTGACCGGGTTGGAAGCCCTGGCCGAGGCCGCCGGTGAGGCAGTGCTGGTCATCGACGGCTACCACAGCTTCATGGCCAGGCCGGCGGACCTGTCTGCGCTGGCCAGCCGCGCCTTCTACCTCGCCGGCGGCTATAAATACGCCATGGGGGGCGAGGGCTGCTGTTTTCTCCACTGCCCGCCGGGATGGCTGCCCCGGCCGCGCAGCACCGGCTGGTATGCCGCCTTCGGCACGCTGGGCGCGGCGCAGGAGGGCGTGCCCTATGGCCCCGACGGCTGGCGCTTCATGGGCGCCACCTTCGACCCCTCGGGCATTTACCGCCTGCATGCCGCGCTGAACTGGGCCGCCAGCGTGGGCGCGACGCCGGCCGCCATCCACGCCCATGCCCATGCGCTGCAGGCCCGCTTCATCGCAGGCCAGCCGAAGGGCCTGCCCGAGGCCGCGCTGGTCGTGCCCCTGGCCGAAGCCGCGCGGGGTAACTTCCTCACCTTTGAGCTGCCCGAGGCCGAGGCCTGGCAGGCCCGGCTGGAAGCCGCGCGCATCATCACCGACCGGCGCGGCAACCGCCTGCGTTTCGGTTTCGGCCTCTATCACCGCGCCGCCGATGTGGATGCGCTTCTCGAAAGGCTCGCCGCGCTGTGAAACCGCTGGCACTCACCATGGGCGAACCGGCGGGCATTGGCGCCGAAATCGCCGCCGCCGCCTGGCATGCCCTGCACGGCCCAGGTCCCTGCTTCTTCTTCATCGGCGACGCCGATGCCATCCAGGGCTGCCCGGTGGTGCGCATCACCGCGCCCGACCAGGCGCAGGCAGCCTTCGGCCATGCCCTGCCGGTGCTGCATATGCCCTTGCCCGAGCCCGCCCTGCCCGGGCAGCTCAACCCCGCCAATGCGCCCGCCGTGATCGCCAGCATCGAGCGCGCGGTGGCGCTCACCCGGGCCGGCCGCGCGGGCGGGGTGGTGACCAACCCGATCCAGAAATCGATCCTCACCGGCGCGGGCTTCCGGTACCCAGGCCACACCGAATTCCTCCATGCCTTGGCGCCCGAGGCGGCGGCGCCGGTGATGATGCTGGTCAGCCCCGAATTGCGCGTGGTGCCGGTGACCATCCATGAACCGCTCGCCCGCGCCATCGCCCGCCTCACGCCGATGATGATCGTCGAGGCGGCGGAGACGGTCCACGCCGCCCTGGTGCGCGATTTCGGCATACCCAAACCGCGCCTCGCCATCGCCGGCCTCAACCCCCATGCCGGCGAGGCCGGCACGATGGGCCATGAGGACCAGGCCATTGTGGCGCCCGCCATCGCCACGCTGCGCGCGCTGGGCGTCGACGCCCGCGGCCCGATGCCGCCCGACACGATGTTCACCGCGCTGGCCCGGCCCAGGATGGATTGCGCGATCTGCTTGTACCACGACCAGGCGCTGATCCCGATCAAGACGCTGGACATGGATGGCGGGGTGAATGTCACGCTCGGCCTGTCCATCATCCGCACCAGCCCAGATCACGGCACCGCGCTCGACATCGCGGGGCAGGGGGTGGCGAGTGGCAATTCCCTGATCGCCGCACTGCGCCTGGCGCACAGGCTTGCCATCCACAGGAACCTGGCTGGGGGCGCGCCGCATGGCGATCCCGGCCCGTCACATCACCGATCGGACCCACATTGATGCGCCTCTCCGTCAACGTCGATCACGTCGCCACGCTGCGCAATGCGCGCGGCGGGCATTTCCCCTGCCCGGTGGAGGCGGCGAAGCTGTGCATGGCCTCGGGCGCCGATGGCATCACCGTGCATCTGCGCGAGGATCGCCGCCATATCCGCGACCGTGACCTCGAGCGCATCGCGGCCGAGGTGGAATGCCGCCTCAACTTCGAGATGGCAGCGACCGAGGAGATGGTGGCCATGGCCGAGAAACTCCGTCCGCCGGCCTGCTGCATCGTCCCCGAAAAGCGCGCCGAACTGACCACCGAGGGGGGGCTGGACGTGCTCAATGCCGGCCCCTTCCTGGCCGAGGCGATCGCCCGGCTGAACGGCGCCGGGATCGAGACCAGCCTGTTCATCGAGCCCGATGCGGCACCGATCGAGGCGGCGAAGCGCCTGGGTGCGCAGGCCATCGAGCTGCACACCGGCACCTATGCCGAAGGGCTGCTGGAGCAGCGCCCGGCGCAGCTCGCCCGCATCCAATCCGCCGCCGCCCTGGCCCAAAGCCTCGGCCTGCACTGCCATGCCGGCCATGGCCTGACCTACGACACGGTCGGCCCCATCGCCGCCATCCCCGGCGTGATCGAGGTCAGCATTGGCCATTTCCTGATCTCGACCAGCATCTTCGAGGGGCTGCCCAGCGCCATCGCCCGGATGAAATCCATCATCGCCCGGCATCGGGGGACGGCGCCGGCCTGACCTGCAGCGGCGGCAGGGCTGCGAGTGCCACCTGCGCCACCGCCTCGCCCAGCCGCTTGCCATCATCATTGGCGCTGCGGAAATGCACCCCGGCCCAGAGCCGCGACATCCGGCATTCCTCCGCCGCGGCCTCGATCCCGCTGTAATCCGCATCCTGCGGCATCTGGCTGGACAGGCTGCGGAAGCGAAAAGGCCCCTCGGCATGGGGGAAGAGGCCGCGCAGCAGGGCGGTGGAGGTGCTGCAATCCGTCGCATGGCCCGAGGGGAATTCGGGGTGCAGCGGCGTGATGAGATAGGGCAGCCAGGCGCGGTCGCGCGTCACGCCGAAGCCGCCCTCATTGATCGCCGTCACCGGCCGCCAGAAGTCGAAACGCCGCTTGGCTGTCGCCCAGGCGATGTAGGAATCGGCCATCCCGGCCACCATCCGTGCCATGGCGCGCGCGCCGTCATGCAGGCTGACGGGCTGGGCCTCCAGCTTTTCCAGCGCCATCAGCACGCTGGAGCGCAACAGGTCCTGCACCGCCCAGTATTGCGCGGCCTCGGATTGCTCGGCGACGCGGGCCTGGCTGCGCACCGCGCCCCAGAGCCGCACCTCCGCCAGATCGGCGAGGTAGCGTGGCGAGCCCGGCTCCGGCGGGCCGGGGCCGTAGAGGGCCGGGCCCAGCGTCACCAGGAATGGCGCGAAGACCAGCAATTCCGCCGCAAGGGGCCGGGGCGGGGTGGGCCGCCAATGGCCGGGAAGGTTGCTGCCCTCCAGACGCATCAGCCCCATTGGGCGGGCCTGTTCCAGCCAAGCGCAGAGGTTGCGGCCCACCGCGCGGCCCAGCGCCTCGGCCGCCATGGCCGCGCGCGGCGGCACGCCCTGGCGGGCGGCATAGACGCTCGATTCGGCCCGGCTGGCGCCGAAGGGATGCAGCCGGGCCATTGTCTCGGCCGCCGCTGCCGCCATGGCCAGCGCCGGCGACCCCACCGCCGCCCCAGGGTTGGGCTCGTCCGGCCCGGCCGGCCGGTAGCGGTGGAAGCGCGGCTCAACCGCGTTCAGGGCGTCGTGCATGGCCAGGTGCATCGCGGCGATCACCCGCAGATTGGCAACACCAGGGCCCAGGCCAAGCGCAATGCGCGTCCAGCCCGTGACGGGATGGGGCAGGCGATCCGCCGCCGATGCCAGGCCAGTGACCAGCCCCGCCGCAGCGATCACGCCGCGCCGCGACAGGCCGGAAGGCCGGTCCAATGGATAACGCTGTCCGATCACGAACCCACTCCGCACCCGTCCGATATGGTCGCCTGACGTGGTGATTCAACCATGGATGGTGCCTCAGCCCGGATTGCAGCGGGCCACCGCATCGGCCCAGACCGGGCTGAGCTCGATCAGCGCCTTCACATCGGCCGGTGGCAGCTCGCTCACGAATTCGCGCGCCGTCGTCGAGGCGGGGTTCCATTCGCCGGCCACGCGCTCGACCTCCGCCACCGCGCGGCGCTGCGGCGGACGGGGCCGCGGATCAGCCATCATGCCCGCGCGGCGCAGCGCCAGCACCCGGTGGATGGTCACCACCAGCCGCGCGGCGGCATCCAGGCGCATGCGTTCGGCGAAGCGGCCATTGGCCAGCTCGGCCAGGCCCGTCATCGCGCGGGCCAGCATCTCCTGATCCGCCGGGAAATGCCCGATATGCGCCACCCGTTTCCTCCGTCATGACAATGCAGTGAAGCGGCGTTCGGCCGCTCTGTGCAAGCACAGATTGGGGCGTGGCTGGCCAAGCACCGGGCGCGGGTCTACTTCGCCGGCCATGCCCGATATCGCCGCCCTGCTGCCGCCACCCGTGCTGTTCTTCGCGCTCGGCTTCGCCGCCGGCGCATTGCGCAGCGACCTGGCCGTGCCGGATGCGCTGGCCAAGGCGCTGTCGCTCTACCTCATGGTGGTGATCGGGCTGAAGGGCGGCGCCGCCATCTCGCTGCCCGGTGCCACGGAGGGGCTGTGGCCGGCGCTGGCCGCCGGTGTCGCGCTCTCGCTTTTTCTGCCCTTGCCGGCCTTCGCGGCGCTGCGCGCCACCTCCTCGCTCGACCGTGAGACGGCGGCGGCGGTGGCGGGGCATTACGGCTCGGTTTCCGTCGTCACCTTCGCCGCCGCGGCCGGCATCCTGGCCAGCCGGGGCGTGGGTTATGAGGGCTTCTTGCCCGCCGTGCTGGCGGCGATGGAGACGCCGGCCATCATCACGGCGCTGCTGCTGGCGCGCGGCAGCACGGCCGGGCTGTTCTCTCGCCGGTTGGCGCGGGAGGTATTTCTCAGCGGCTCGGTCGTGCTGCTGCTGGGCAGCTTCGCCATCGGCTGGATCGCCGGGCCGGCTGGCAAGGCGCAGCTTGCCCCCTTCGCCGAGGGGCTGTTTCCCGGCGCGCTGTGCCTCTTCCTGCTGGAGATGGGGCTGATGGCGGCGCGCCAGCTCCGCGCTGCGGGGCGGGGGCTGCCTTTCAACCTCGTGGCCTTCGCGCTGGTCATGCCGCTGTTTGGCGCGGGCTGCGCCTGGGCCATGGGGATGCTGACCGGGCTTTCCCCGGGCGGCCATGCGCTGCTGATCGTGCTCGGCGCCTCGGCCAGCTACATCGCGGTGCCGGCGGCGATGCGCATGGCGCTGCCGAAGGCGGATGCGGGGATTTACGTCACGCTGTCGGTTGCGATTACCTTCCCGTTCAATATCCTGCTGGGGATACCGCTCTACCTCTGGGCGGCGGGGGTATGATGGACACGACGCCACGCAAACGCATCGAGATCATCGTCGAGGCCGTGCAGGCGGAGGCGGTGACGGACCTGCTGGACCGGCTGGGGGCCAAGGGCTGGACGATGCTGCCCGTCATCCGCGGCCGCGGCCGCAACGGGCTGCGGCAGAGCGGGGACCTCTCGGGCGTGCTGGACAATGTGCTGATCCTTTGCATCGCCTCCGCGGCGGTGGCCGATGCGGTGCTGGATGCGCACCAGGAACTGCTCGGCGCCAGGCCCGCCATCGTCTCGATCTCGGATTGCGCGGTGCTGCGGGCGGAGCGATTCTGAGCAAGGCATTTTTCAAACGCACGAAAACAGACAAAATCACCATCCCGGCGAAGGTGCCGCCCCGGGGGGGGGACGGCGCGCATTTCGGGGTTGCAGGCAGGAACCAAGGCACGACGGCGTCCAAAAATCAAGGAATTTTTTCCTTGAGCTATCCCTCGTTCAGCGCATCGCGCACCGCACTCCTGAACTCGCGCCGGTGCAGCTCCCGCAGCACCAGGAGGCTCGCCGCGATCAGTGCCAGGGGATGGATGATCCAGGCCAGCGCCGCCAGGCCGAAATAATAGGCCCGCAGCCCGGTGTTGAAATGCCGCGCCGCGCGATTGGCCACCTTCGCCGCCACTTCCGCCTGCCTGGTATGGGCCGGACCGACGCCGATGCCGCCGATCAGGATCGAGCAGTAGTTGAATTGCCGCAGCGCCCAGGTCAGTTCGAAGAAGGCGCGCACGAAGATCAGCATGAGCAGGCCGACCCGAAGCTCCCAGGCCGCGTCGCTGCCCGGCGGCAGCGCCCAGGGCAGTGCCGCCAGCACCCGCCGCCCCAGCTCGGGCGAGGCCAGCAAGGCCACCAGCCCGCCCAGGATGAAGATCGAGGTATTGGCCAGGAAGCCGGTGCTGGTCATCAGATTGCCGATGATGGCCGTGTCGCTGATGCGGTTGCAGCGCTCCAGCAGCGCCAGCATCCAGCGCCTGCGGTGTTCGTCCATCGCCGCGATCACGCTGCGGCGGCGGATGCTGTCCACCCGGTCCGTCACCGCGGAATAGCCGATCCAGCAGGCCAGGAAGACCGCCAGCGCGGCCCAGTCGAGATAGGTCATCTGGCGAGTATAGCCTGTCGCAACGCCGGGCAGGAGGAGGGCGGCGACTGGCCGGCCCCCCCAGGCTCAGCCCTCAGCCGAAGAACACGTAATCCGCGCCGAACTGCGCCACCGGCAACGACGCCTGCGTCCTGCCGGCGAAGGTGAGCGAGGTGTCAATCAGCCCATTGCCGTCGAGGTCCCAATGCATGGTGGCGCCCGTGAAGCCGGTCACCCCATCATTCCCGACCCAGATGAAATTGCTGACGCCTGGCTGGTAGCCGAAGATCGTGGCCTGCTCGCCGGCCGCGAAATCGGTGATGGTGGACCAGGTGTTGGTGGTGGCGGCGCCACGGCCATCGATGAAGAAAATGTCGATGCCCGCGCCGCCGGTGAGGAAGTTGGAGCCCAGGCCGCCATCGGTCACGTCATTGCCGGCGCCAGCATCGACTGCGTCATTGCCGCCGAGTGCGTTGATGAAGTCGTTCAGGCCGGTGCCCAGCGCGATCTCGCCGACCGCCGAGCCCAGGAACTGGTTCTGCAACCCGGCGACGGGGCCGGTATACAGCTCGGGCAGGAAGTAACCGAGGACCCCGCCGATCGCCTGCACCACCACGCCCTGATCCGCCGCGGTGCCCGTCAGCGAGGCGATGGAGACGCTGGCCGCGGCGCCGAATGCCACCATCTCGACATCGCGCAAGCTGTCGGAGCCATCCGCCCCGGTCACCAGCGTCACACCGTCGCGGATGCCGAAGCGATATTGCGTCAGATCACCCGAGAACCGCGCCGTGTCGGTGCCGGCGCCGCCATCGATGACGTCATTGCCGGCGCCACCTTCGAGCGTATTGGCGCCCAGGTTGCCGGTGATGCTGTTGTTGCCGGCATTGCCGGCGATGGTGATGTTGCCCTGGCCGGTCGAGCCGATATTGGCCTGGCCATTCGCCAGGGTGAATGTGCCGGCAAAGCCGCTGGGCGCGTCGATGACCAGGTTGTTGGCATTGACCATGGCATTGCCGGCGTCCGAGACGGCGGCGGGCTTGCGCACCGTGACGACATCCCCGGCCAGGGCGCCCTGGGTGAGGCCCGCCACCGCATCGCCCACATCCACCGTGGCGCCGCCGCGGCTCAGCAGCAAGGCCGGGTCGAGCTTGAGGTTCACCACCACCGGGTCGTGGTCGGAATAGCGGTTGGGCACCGTGCCGTCGAAGATGCTGGTGGGGCGGCCGAAATCGGTATTGTAGTCGAGGCCGTCCGGCTCGGGCGAGTTCAGCCGCCACTCGTCCACCGTCTGTACATAGGGCTTCAGCGACTGGCTGCTGAAGGCATAGTCCAGATATCCCCTCTGCCCGTCGAAGACGAAGGAAGCGGCATTGGCGTTGCCGATGAACTCCTCGACGAGGTTGCTGTAGCCGGCATTGGTCAGGCTCTTGATCGATACTTCCTGGGCGTAGCTATTGGCATCGCCCATGATGATGCGGTCGGGGTCGGCGGTGCCGGTCGGGTTGGTCTTGAGGAAGGCGTCGAGCGCCTGGTTGGCGAGCAGGCGCTGGTTGTTCCAGTTGCCGGCGCCGTCGCCCTGGTCGGCGTCGAGCCCGGTGCCCGTGCCGGATTTGGACTTGTTGTGCAGGGCGGCGACGGTGAAGACCTCGCCGCTGGCGATTTGCTGGAAGCTGCTGACCAGTATGGCGCGGCTGGTGTTCACGCCGTCGAACACCGCGCCCACCGTGCTCTGCGACAGGAAATTGGCCGGCAGAAGGTTCGCCGTGATCAGGCCGGGGATGTCGCTGTCATCGAGCACCTGCACGGTGGTGCCGGTGGCGATCGCCAGCCGGTCGGTGCGGTAGAGGATGGAGACCTTGATCGCATCGCCGCCGAGATAGGTCACGCCGGGGTCGACGAAGCTCCAGCGGCCGGGCGCGCCCAGTGAGGTGTTGAAGCCATCCACCAGGGTCCTGATGGCGCTGCCGGCGCCGAAGCCGTTGTTTTCCAGCTCATTGACCACCATCAGGTCCGCATCGAGCTGGCCAAGCGCGGTGTAGAGCTTCTGGGTCTGGCGGGCCAGTTCGGCGGCGTTGTTGGCGCCGCGGGACTCGAAGCTGTTGCCCGGGCCGGTGTTGTTGGTGTTGTTGTCGATGGTCGTGAAATAGTTCAGCAGGTTGGTGGAGACCAGCTTCAGGTCGCCATCGGCGCGGCCGGGCGCCGGGGGGCGGGGCTGGCTGTCGATGATCACCGGGCTGTTGGAGGCCTGGATGCGGTACTCGCTGAAATCATAGCCCAGATTGCCGACGAGGCCCGAAAAACTGTCGCCGATCTGCGGCGCACCGGCGGTGGTCAGCGGATTGCCCAGGACCGTGATGGGGTTGGGGTTCTGCACGTTGAGCCCGTCATCGATGAGGATCGAGCGCGAGCCGAGATCCTGCAGATAGGCGTTGTAGCCGGCGACGCTGGGCGCATTGGTCTGGGTGAACTGGGTCGCCTGGCCACCCTGGGCGACGCGCACCTCGCCGAAGCGGTCGAGGTTGAATGCCTCGGTGATGGTGAGTGTCTGCGGCAGGCGGACCAGCATGCCCTCGGCGAATTCCAGGTCGGGCAGCACGCGGCCGCTCACGGTGATGGTGCCGGTGGCGGGTAGGTTCACATCGAGCGCGAACTGGCTGATCACCTGCGCGGGCGTATAGGCGCCGGCGGTGACGATGCTGATGCCGGTGGCGGAATTGGCGACCGTCAACTCGGTCTCGTTGAAGGTTTCCGCCACCACGCCGGTGACGCGCACGATATCGCCGACATTGACATTGGTGCCGGGGCTGGAGGCGCCGTCGGTTTGGTAGACGAAGATGCCGTCCGAGGTCAGCGGGTTGCCGTCGCCCGTGATCATCTGGACGAAGAAACCCTGCAGGTTGCGGGCGGCGTCGCCATCACCGTTCTGATAGTCGCCGGTCACCACACCCTCGATGGTGACGGTGTTGCCAACCAGCGGCGAGGCCGCGCCGCTGCCCTGGATGGAGCTGATGGCGGTGGTGGTGTTGTCGTCATCAAGCACCGTGCCGGTGGCCGAGGCGGTGCCCAGCGTGTAGCCGGAGGCGGCGTTGCTGAGGGCGACCGAGAAGGTCTCATCGGCTTCGACGATGGTGTCGCCGGCGATGTTCACCACGAGGGTGGCGGTGGTGGCGGCGCCGGCCAGGGTGGCGGTGAAGGGGGTGCCCAGGGTGAAGCCCGAGACTGGTGCGCCGCCCAGGGTGACGGAGGCGATGTCGGCGGCGGTGAAGCCCGTGCCGGCGCTGATCGTCACACTCACCGTGGCGTCGCCCGGCGCGGTTGCGTTGCGGCCGATGGTGTAGCTGAAGGCGGTGCTGCCGCTATTGCCCTCGGCCAGGGAGATGGTGGTGGGCGAGAGGCTGATGGTCGCGGCCCCGCCGCCGCCGCCGCCGCCGCCCGCGGTCAGCAGGAGGTTGTCGAAGCCGACCTCGTCACGGCTGCCCGTGCCGCCATTGTCGCCGATCGACCAGCGCAGGAAGATGTAGTCATTGGTGTTCACCGAGGCGCTGATGGTCTGCGCCGAGAGGTCAAGCTGCGTCCAGGGTGCGCTCGCGGTCAGCGCCAGCGGCGTGGTGAAGCCGAGCGGCGCGACGCTGGCGGAGAAGCTGGCCGGCTGTGTCGCCGCCGAGGAGACGGCATAGGAGAAATTCACCGCCACCGAACGGTCGGCGTTGTTGCGATAGATGCCATCGTAATCGAAGGTGAAAGAGGAGAGCGGCGAGGCGCCGGTATACTGCACCCGCAGCGTGATGGTGCCCGGCGTGGTGCCGAATTCGCCGCCTGTTGGCTGGATGACGAAAGCGGTGGCAACGCCGGCCAGGCCGGTATTGGCGGCATAGACGCCGGCCGCGGTCGGATCGGTCGGGATGACGCCGCGGGTGAAGTCGGAATTCGCGGTCGTACGGGTGTCGCCATAGTTCAGCGTGTCCGGCACGAAGGGCGTGCCGCCGCCAAAGCCTTCAATTCGCCAGAAATCCGAATCGAGCTGACCGGTGGCCGGAGTGGGTTGGAAGCCCGCGGCGGTAAAGCCAGTGAAATCGATCGGAAAGCTGGTGGAGAACGACATGGAGGAATCCCAATTGATGTGGGAGGCGTCCTACCAGTGGTTAATGAAACGCGAATGTCCAAGCGGTGACGCGACGGCGTCAATCGCGTGAAGCCTGCGCGCGCCGGGGCGGGCGGGCGCAGGCCCCGGCGCGGTTCAGCCCATTTTCGTCTTCAGGTTCTCATCGAGCTTCGCCAGGAATGCCTGGGTGTTGAGCCAGGGCTGGTCCTTCCCGATCAGGGCGGCCAGGTCCTTGGTCATGTCGCCGGCTTCCACCGTCTCGATGCAGACCGCCTCCAGCGCATTGGCGAAATCCACCACATCGGGCGTGTTGTCGAACTTGCCGCGATAGGCGAGGCCGCGCGTCCAGGCATAGATGCTGGCGATCGGGTTGGTCGAGGTCTCGCGGCCCTTCTGGTGCTCGCGGTAATGGCGCGTCACCGTGCCATGCGCGGCTTCCGATTCCACCGTATTGCCATCGGGCGAGAGCAGCACGGAGGTCATCAGGCCGAGGGAGCCGAAACCCTGCGCCACGATGTCGCTCTCCACATCGCCATCATAGTTCTTGCAGGCCCAGACATAGCCGCCTTCCCATTTCAACGCGGAGGCCACCATGTCGTCGATCAGCCGGTCCTCATAGGTCAGGCCGGCAGCCTCGAAGCGGCTCTTGAACTCGGTGTCGTAGATGTGCCGGAAGATGTCCTTGAAGGAGCCGTCATAGGCCTTAAGGATGGTGTTCTTGTGGCTGAAATAGACCGAGAAGCCGCGGCTCAACCCATAGTTCAGGCTGGCACGGGCGAAGCCCTCGATGGAGGCGTTGAGGTTGTGCATGCCCATCGCCACACCGCCGGTGGCGGGGAAGTCGAAGCCGCCCATCTCGACCGGGGCGCCGCCATCGGCGGGCGTGTAGGTCAGCGCCACACGGCCGGCGCCGGGGATTTTCATTTCCACGGCGCGGTAGATGTCACCGAAGGCGTGGCGGCCGACCACGATGGGCTTCGACCAGTGCGGCACCAGGCGGGGGACGTTCTTGCAGATGATCGGCTCGCGGAAAATCGTGCCGTCGAGGATGTTGCGGATGGTGCCGTTCGGGCTGCGCCACATCTTCTTGAGGTTGAATTCCTTCACCCGCGCTTCGTCCGGCGTGATGGTCGCGCATTTCACGCCCACGCCGTACTGCTTGGTGGCATTCGCCGCGTCGATGGTGACCTGGTCATCGGTCTGGTCGCGGTATTCAACGCCCAGATCGTAATACTTCAGGTCGATGTCGAGATAGGGGTGGATCAACTTGTCCTTGATGAACGCCCAGATGATCCGAGTCATCTCATCCCCATCCATCTCCACGACGGGGGTCTTTACCTTGATCTTTGCCATTGCCATTCCTCTTGGCGCCATTCGGCGCACTGATTGCCAGGGCCTGTTCGATGGGGCCCATTGCGATGCGGCCGATATCCGGCCCGGCCCCGCGACCTGGCGCGATGGCCGGGCTTGCGGGAACGTCTTTGAACGGGCCAGACAATCGCATCGGGTGCAGTGCGACACAAGCCGGCCTGCGGATGGGCCGGGCCGGTGAGCCCGTGCGGGGCGCGAACCCACACCATTGTCATCACAAAAATACAACCATAAGTGGGTGGATTTTTCGGGGTAACGCAACTATGAATTGCCAATGCGCATTCTCTTTTGAGAAACGGCGCTGAATGGCTCAACTCACGCAGCCGTGTCTTGGCACGTCTGCCCCCGGTGAGGCACCTGATGTGATGATGAATGTGCGATCGATCCCCCCGTCGGTAGCCCGCCTATGTGGCGACGAACTTTGTGTCCGTGTCCCGGAATTGCGCCAGGCCGTGGGCCGGGCGCAACGCGACAGGGCGCGGGAACAGGCCCATGCGCTGCGCGGCATGGCGGCCAATTTCGGCCTGGCCGGCCTCGCCACCGCATTGGCCACTTTGGAGGCCGCCGCCCGCGACAATTCCATGGCCATGGCCGCCGCCTTCGCCGCGGTGGAGCATGAGATCGAGCCCGCCCTGCACGCTCTGGGCTATAACTGACCCTGGGCTATAACTGACCCTGGGCTACAACTGAATCGCTGCTTCCAGCCCGCGGCTTGCCGGCCTAATCTCTTGCCATGGATACACATCACCCCGACAGCCAGCGGGCCGCACTCCAGGCCCTCTATGCCGAGATGCAGCCGCAAAGCCTCTACCCCTTGTGGGAGGTGCTGCACGCGCTGGTGACGCCGCAGCCCTCCACGGCGGCCCATCCCTGGCACTGGGGCTATGCGGGCGCGCGGGAATTTCTCATGCGCGCCGGCGGCATGATCTCGGCCGAACAGGCCGAGCGGCGGGTGCTGATCCTGGAAAACCCCGGCCTGCCCGGCAGTTCCGCCATCACCAACAGCCTCTATGCCGGCCTCCAGCTCATCCTGCCCGGCGAGGTCGCGCCGTGCCACCGCCACACCCAATCCGCGCTCCGCTTCGTCATGGAGGGGGAGGGCGCCCACACCGCGGTGGATGGCGAGCGCGCGGTGATGCGCCCCTTCGACCTCGTGCTGACGCCGAACTGGCAGTGGCACGACCACGGCAATGACAGCGCGAGCCCGATGATCTGGCTCGATGGCCTCGATATCCCAACGGTGCGCTTCTACGCCGCCAGTTTTGCGGAGCGTATGGGCGGCGAGCATCCCGTCACCGCCGCCCCTGGCGATACGGCCATGCGCTATGGCCGCAACCTTCGCCCCTTCACCGGCAGCGCTGCGGCGCGTCGGCCGCAGGCGCAGCCCCTGTTCCACTACCCCTATGCGGAATGGCGCGAGAGCCTGGCCCTGATGGCCCGGGCCGAGGCGCCCGATCCGGCGCTCGGCCACGCCCTGGAATTCCGCAACCCCGCCGATGGCGGGCCGGTGATGCCCACCATCTCCACCCATGTCCGCCTGCTGCCGCGGGGCTTCGCCACCCGCCCTCGTCGGGCGACCGACGGCACGGTCTTCGTGGTGGTGGAGGGGCAGGGCCGCGCGCTGGTCGATGCCACGGCGCATGCCCTGGCGCCACGCGACCTGCTGGTGGTGCCGAGCTGGGCCGAGCTGGTGCTGGAGGCCGAGACCGAGCTCGTCCTCTTCGCCTATTCCGACCGCGCGGCGCAGGAGAAGCTCGGCCTCTACCGCGAGGCATGAGCCACTTCTCCCCCGCCACCACAGGCTTCCTGCGGGGGTTGGCGGCCAATAACAACCGCGAGTGGTTCCTTGCCCACAAGGCCGAATATGAAAGCGAGGTGAAGGCGCCGCTGACCGCGCTGGTCGAGGCGCTGGCCCTGGCTTTCGCCGCGCATGACATCCCGCTGACCGGGTCCGGCAAAACCTCGCTTTTTCGGATCAACCGCGACGTCCGCTTCGCCGCCGACAAGAGCCCCTACAAGACCAATGCCGGCGCCATCCTCTCCCGCGATGGCACCCGAAAGGCGCGGGGCATTCTCTATATCCACATCACACCGACGGATGGGCTGATGGCCATGGGTTTTTATTCCCCAGAGCCGGCCGATCTCCACAGCCTGCGCCAGGCCATGCTCGCCCATCCCGGGGCCTGGGCCGGCATCGAGGCGGGGCTGGCCCAGGCCGGCCATGCCCTCTCGCGCGAGGAGGCGCTGACCCGCCTGCCCAAGGGCTTCGACCTGCCGCCCGATCACGCTGACCTGGCCGGGGCGCTGAAGCTGCGCCACCTCGTCATCCGCCAGCCCCTCACGCTGGAGGCGATGTATGAGCCAGCGCTGGTCGAGCGCATCCTGGCCTTTGTGCCTCTCGGCCTGCCGCTGCTGCAATGGGGCTGGCGGGCACTGCACGGGGCGCGCCCGCCCGCCCGCGGTTGAAGCCGCGCGCCCTTTGTGGTGAAAGCCGCCATGGAACCAACGACTCAAGACCGCATCCTCATCCTCGATTTCGGCAGCCAGGTGACGCAGCTCATCGCGCGCCGGGTGCGCGAGAGCGGCGTCTATTGCGAGGTCTGGCCCTACAACAAGGCGGATGGCCAGCGCATCGCGGGGTTCAATCCGCGCGGGGTGATTTTCTCTGGCGGGCCGGCGAGCGTGACGGAGGGCGAAAGCCCGCGCGCGCCGGAGGAGGTGTTCGGCATGGGCCTGCCGATCCTGGGCATTTGCTACGGCCAGCAGACCCTGGCGGCGCAGCTTGGCGGCGTGGTGGAAGGCGGCCATGCCCGAGAATTCGGCCGTGCCGTGGTCGATGTCACCGGCGAATGCGCGCTGACCCATGGCGTCTGGGCGGTGGGTGCCCGCGAGACGGTGTGGATGAGCCATGGCGACCGCATCACCGTGCTGCCCTCCGGCTTCCGGGTTGTGGCGCAAAGCGAGGGCGCGCCCTTCGCACTCATCGCCAATGATGCGCGCCGCTATTACGGCACCATGTTCCACCCCGAGGTGGTGCACACCCCGCATGGTTCCGCGCTGCTGCGCAATTTCACCCATGACGTCTGCGGCTGCACGGGTGATTGGAGCATGGGCGCCTATCGCGCCCAGGCCGTCGCGCGGATCCGGGCGCAGGTGGGCAAGGGCAGGGTGGTCTGCGGCCTCTCCGGCGGCGTCGATTCCTCGGTGGCCGCGGTGCTGATCCATGAGGCGATCGGCGAGCAGCTGACCTGCATCTATGTCGACCACGGCCTGATGCGGGCGGGGGAGAGCGAGCAGGTGGTCGCGACCTTCCGCGACCGCTTCAACATCAAGCTGGTGCATGTTGATGCCTCTGAGCTGTTTCTGGGAGCGCTGGCGGGGGTCACCGACCCGGAGGTGAAGCGCAAAACCATCGGGCGGCTGTTCATCGAGGTCTTCGAGGCGGAACAGGAAAAACTGGGCGGCGCGGATTTCCTGGCCCAGGGCACGCTCTACCCCGATGTGATCGAGAGCGTGTCCGCCACCGGCGGCCCCTCGGTGACCATCAAGTCGCACCACAATGTCGGCGGGCTGCCGGATTGGATGCGCATGCAGCTGGTGGAGCCGCTGCGCGACCTGTTCAAGGATGAGGTCCGCGCGCTGGGGCGGGAACTGGCCATGCCCGAGGAAATTGTCGGCCGGCACCCCTTCCCCGGGCCGGGCCTGGCCATTCGAATCCCGGGCGAGGTGACGCGCGAGAAGGCCGACCTGCTGCGGAAAGTCGACACGATCTACCTGGAGGAAATCCGCGCCGCCGGGCTCTACGACGCGATCTGGCAGGCCTTTGCCGTGCTGCTGCCGGTGCGCACCGTGGGGGTGATGGGCGATGGCCGCACCTATGACATGGCCTGCGCGCTGCGCGCGGTGACCAGCACGGATGGGATGACGGCGGATGTGTTTCCGTTCTCGATGGAGTTTCTGACGCGGGTGGCGGGGCGGATCGTGAATGAGGTGCGGGGGGTTAATCGGGTGACCTATGACATCACATCCAAGCCGCCGGGGACGATTGAGTGGGAGTAAAGAAAATATCCTAGTGATTTGAAATAACTAGATAAAAAACTTACACACGACTTTCACGCCCCTAACTTTCCCGTTGCTTTTCAACGGGTGCCTGCGCAATGTTGCACAGAAAGCTGCACATTTTTGTAGCTACTCCAAAACATAGTGGCTCGGGCACCAGCGCATGGTCATCAAAAAGCAGGACTTTGACGAGGATGAAGTCCTCATTTTTGACGAGGCCATAGTCTACAAGCGCGGCGATTACTGGCAATTCCGGCTGTGGCTGCGCAAGGAAGGCAAGTATGTCCGACGCAGTCTCGGGACGCGCAACCGCACAACCGCTATCGAGAAGGGCAAGGAGCTTTATCTGGAGCTGCTCGCCAATCTCAAGCAGGGCAAGACCTACTTCTCAATCGACGCCAAGAAGGCTGTCGAGCTGTATATCGCGCATCGGCAGAAAGACGTTGAGGTCGGGCTGATCGTGCCGGGCAAGGGGGTCGGAGTGCGCGTTCTTGCCTCGCTCGCGGGGCACCGCTCGATATCCACGACGCAGCGGTATATTGACGTGAACGACGACATGATGCGGGCAGCCGTTGAGCTGTTGCAGTAAAAAATTGGCACGCTTCCAAGCGTTGGAATGCATAATCTCGGCGCCAGGATCTTTATCCGATCGTCTTTTGGACAAAGGGAGAAGCCTTAAATGCCCCGATTTCCCCCCGTAGAAGGTACAATTGTGGGGACATGTAGAGTGCCGATAGTGTGGCCACCCCACCGACCACACATATTAGCTCAAATTACAGCTGGCGATGTGGAGGTTACGATAAAAACAATGGCATCGAGACGCATAGAGGTCACACTTGCCCACCGACTTGGTGCAAGATCAGTGATCGAAACGTGTCCGGTACAATTTGATAATGAGGAAGATCCATCAAAAATTTACTGGAAAATAGCGATAACCTGGAAGAGTTCAGATATTAGTATTGCGGCGGGTGGACACATCTTGGCGAAAAGCACCGTACAATTATTAGATTGCGAGGATAAAACTATTTTACTGAAGTCGGAAGCCGAAATTCTTGAGAATGAAAAAAATCAAATCTTAGGCAGAGGCGCAATTCGGGGGTCGGGACGTATAAGTCCAGTTCCTGCCGAATTTGAAAGCGCAAAACAGGAAGTCGAACGTGCCGCCAGGTGCAAAGATATACTCGAATCCAATGGTAACTTGTTAGATATTTCTGATGCATGGAAATCTTTCTTGGACGCTTTTGCAAAAACTCAGAATAAAATTCGCCATGCAGCTAACCTTCTTTCACAAAATAAAATTGAATCTAATTCTTGGTGTGGTACATTTGATGCTCGGCGAAAGTCGAGTAAGCTTTTGACATACGTCTTTCATGCACGAAATTCTGATACACACAATATAGCCGCTATATTATCGCAAAAGGAGGGAATTGTTGCTATAACTAGTGCTGGTTCAACGTTGATAAAAAATATCTCGGCGATCAATGGCGAAATGATTATAGAATTTCTCGGTACGCCCCCATCGATTTATGTCACGCCGCATCAAGTTAGAGCCGTTGCTGTAACTGATAGCGGCGTTTTGTACGAGCCGCCCGACGAGGCGATTGGTCTTTATCAGTTAGCTCAAGGCGCTATCGTATTTTTGGAAGAGTGGCTGGAAGATGCCGCTCGGAAATTTGGATAATACCCTAAACACGTCGACGGGGGCTTCGCGGCCCCTCATAGCGTCCGGGTTATGTGAAGCGGCTGCCAAAAGCAAAGGGCGATGGGCCGCTCTTTCGTTCTCAGAAGCGGGCCGGGTTCTCTGCCAACACCCTTTGCCAGACCCTGAATACCATCTATCGGCAAGCAGGTCTGGATGGAGCGACCAGCCATTCCGGACGCCGGACGTTCATCACCACGCTGGCCAGCAAAGGGGTCGGCGTTCGTGTGCTCGCTGCCCTCGCTGGGCACCGCTCCTTGCCCTCGACGCTTGTCTATATATCGACGCAAATGATGACATGAAGCGGGCTACGGTGGAGCTAATGTCTTGAGTAGCTCAATAAGGCTCTCATAGCCTAATCGATAGTGCTGCGCGTCAACCTGCGGCTGCGCGTGTTAGACAAAGGTATGCTGGGACACGCTTCGCATACCCACCCATGCCCAGCATGCGGTTCAGCCCTAACATCGAATTGCCTGATCTTCGGAGCAATTACCCGCTTTGCGCCCTTTCCGGACGTTCGGCGGCTCGAGCCAGCCGCCCAGGCGCGGCTAGCGAGTTGGCCGGTCTCACCGCCCGCATTGGGCGGAGAGCGGACATTGTGCTCGTTCCGCCCTGAGCACCTGAGCGGCAGCCTGCTTATCAATAGGTTGCGTCTGGAGTGTAGCACCAAAATTACGAAACCACCAGATCGTCTCGGTACAGATACCAATTACCAACCCCTCAAAAGTAACTCTAATTTTTCGACGGTTTTCACCTGAGGGATTAGTTTCTTCAAAATTCGCCAACAAACGTGCGCCTGACTGATGCGTCGTTTAGCAAATTTTTGAGCCTCTAGCTCCCTACTCATAACTTCAAGTAAAGCCTTGGCAGCAATATTATCCGACTGCTCTACGATTTGTATCACCTGCTTCATGGGTGCGTCGTAGTCTGGCCCAAAATCACGCGATGCTAGATCAGATAAGTTGGTAATAATTGATCTATTTATCACCGTAGAATTATATATATTTTCAAATTTATCTCCAAGAACCACCTCGTTGATAACAAAACCCTCAACCTCAGCTGCATACAATCCGAGTAATCTAGGATCGTAATGCCCTCTCATTGTCATTTGTAACGGAAATTCTATCGGGTTAACAAAATGGTCTTGTATTTGGTCAAAATCAGCGAATATGGGAACAAATTCGGAAGAACCATCCGAGTGTCTGATCGTATATTTCTCAAGCCATTTGACAGCCTTGCCCAAGGTTCGAGCTTCATCAGATGGATTAAAAGAAGCAAACGACCAATTTTTCCCAGATTTGAATTTAATATTGCCGAGATTAACTTCATTACCATAATCATAATTTGAATTATAAGTTATATTTACGGCTACAAGAAGTTGTGACGGATCAGACGGACCTTTTATTGATATTTTCTCTGCAAATAGGAAATATTTTGCTATACCTCGATCAAATTTAATTGGGGATTTTTCAAGCGGGAGTGGCCAAAGCGTTCCGGTAATGGATGCAACCACCCCACCTGTGCGACGAATAGCTTGCAGTGCAGATTTTCCCTCTTGTATTGGACAAATAATAGGAATTCCTTGATGGCTGACTCCTGTTGAAGAAGCTCCGAAGAAGCACACCGTACCTAAACTTACATCTCTCGGTGCAAGCCGGACCGATCCGACTCCACCCAGCACCATTTCCATTTTGCCTAGGGGAAGATACTCTTCATTTGTCCATGAGTAGAATTCTTTTGCGTTCTCGCGTGCACGCGCAGCGTCTTCCGTAAAATACCGCCCAGGGGTGGCAGGCAGCCACTCAGTGATATTGAAGTCACTTAAGCTTACCACATCCCCATGCCGGAGCTCTCCCTCAAGCACCCGCCTCCAGAATTGTCCGTTGTTGCGATAAACGTGTCTTGGTTGACCGGGCCCATGATCTGGATCAATGTCTGCGTACAGCCCCACATCTAGAGCGTCCACAAGGATAGATGCGTGTTCATCGTAGCGTAATCTTTTGTCGTTGAGGCCCTTAAAGTCTCTGCCTCGACGCTCAAGCCCGGCAGTGTCCTTTCTAAATGCCGTCATCGACGTTTGCCTCACTTGAACAGTTTGGCCATGGTGCTTGCCGCGTCGGCTATCTTTGCAATGGATGGAAGCATCTGGATGATGCCGTCCCAAGCATTGCGCAAGATGCTTTTCCTGGACGGCGTCCGCTGAAGCTCCTCGTTAAAATGATCGAAGAGCTCTGCCGCCTCTCGGTTACCGGATCGCTCGATCTCCGCAGCGATTTTTGCTAACACACTCGCTTCGTTATCACCCATTTCTTCTCGAATTTTATTGAAAGATCCATTAACTAGAGAACGGTTTACTATCATAGAATTATTTATGTTGTGGATAGAGTCTCCCATATTTATTCTCCTATTGACGAGTTGATTGCGTTGGGTGAGGCTTCGACGCCCAATCTGTCATGTCTATATTAGATCGTAACCCGCTTCACCTCGTCAAGCGCAACCTCCATGCTGGTTCGTCATAGGGTTCGGCCCCCTGAAGGGCCGCCATCGCCAATATAGTCCGTTAGAGCGGAGCGTATGGCAGCAATTGCGCGTTCAGAGATAAACTCGGTAGCCCGACGCTACTGCAGCATGAGATAGGCGCCGACGCGAGGCACGAGCCTAAGCTGGAAGGGTGAAAAGGCTAGCGTCATCGCTGTCAGCTGCCTGGAGCGGCAGACACAGACAAAAGTCAAGCTAGTCTAATCATGACAAAATACCATTCTATTTCAAATTATTAACACGAAATCATACCAGTCTAAGCACCGTCAGCCGAGTTCCATGGCGCATGTCGGTCATAGGTCGCACAGCGTGCAGGTTTGGGTCCAGATCACGATATGAGTAGGTTAATCGTAGCCAGTGCGATAAATACGGGCGCTTGCACAAAAGTTACACGTGGAGGAAACTAACGTATAAATCGTTGAAAAATCATAGGAAAAAATATGAGTAGCTATTGAGTGGGAGTGAGCCCCCCCACCCACCACCATTGCATCCGGCGAGAGTGAGACTTCCAGTCGCCACGAATACAGCGGCAAACCTCGAACTCCTAGGTTTCGGCCACGGGCCAAGCACGGCCCTGACCCAGCACAGGAGCTCACACGCCATGACCAAGACCTATCTCATCACCGGCGCCAGCGAAGGCATCGGTCTGGAGACCGCCCGCCAGGCCGCGGCCGAGGGCGCCGCCATCGTCATGGTCGCGCGCGACCAAGCCCGGCTGCAGGCCGCCGCCGCCAGCATCGAGGGCCCGATCCGCCCCGAGATCGCCGCACTGGACCTCGCCGACGCGCAGGCACTGGAGGAATTCCTGGCCGCTCTCGACGCCCGTGGCTGGCTGCCCGATGTGCTGGTGAACAATGCCGGCCATGGCCTCTCCGGCGCCTTCGTGGTGACCGACTGGTCGCGGCTCGACCTCATGCTGCGGCTGAACATGAATGCCCTCGCCCGGCTCAGCCATTGGGCGGCGCGGGGCATGAAGGCGCGCGGCTCGGGCGCCATCGTCAATCTCTCGGCCGCCGTCGCCACCCGGCCCACGCCCTACTTCGCCGCCTATGCCGCCAGCAAGGCCTTCGTGACCAATCTCAGCATCGCCATGGAGAGCGAGCTGCGCCAGCATAGCGTGAGCGTGAGCGCGATCCATCCTCCGGCGGTGCGCACCAGCTTCGGCTCGGCCGGCAAGGCCGATCTGAAGACCACGCTGGTCCACCGCCTCTTCCCGACCGTGGGACCTGCCACGGTGGCGCGGGCGGTGCTGGATGCCGCGCGCCGCCGCCGCCGTTCGGTCATCATCAGCCCGGTCGCCGCCATCGTGATGGGCAGCGCGCCCATCATGCCGCGCGGCCTGGACCTCGCCTTTATGACGCTGCTGTTCAAAGGCAGGCGCGTCGCCTGATCGCAAGCACGGTCCGGGCGGAGCCGGGATGCCCAAGCGCCGGCCGTCTATCCCAGGATTGTGAAGCCGCCCGCCTGTTGACCCTGGCGGGCGGCCTCCAGCACTATACAACCTGTGGGAGGGGACAACACGCATCACGGTTCATCCCTGGCCAGGCGCCGTATGGTAGCGGCCCCTTGCCAGGATGGCCGTTGCTGACCGCCGTTTTCCGGAGCCCCCATCTTGCAGTTTCAACCCAACATCGCGCCGACCACCGGCGAGCTCAGCAATGACGAAAGCCGCTTTTCCGCCGAACCGATCGGCGAGGTGCTCTCCCAACCCGGGGCCCCGATCCAGGCTGTCCGCCACATCGGCGTGCGCAATGTGCGCATGGCCGGCCTGTTCTGCCGCCGGACCCGGACGGACACGCTGATCCTCAACACCAACACCCCCGGCGCGCTGATCGGCCACTGCCATGGCCAGCGGGTGGATGGCAGCATGCGCCGGGGCATGATTAGTTTCGTGCCGGTCACACTGGGCTCGATGCTGGAGTTTCCGGCCGAGACCGGCTTCGTGGAATTGTCCCTCGCCCGGGGCGCCTTGGCCGGCATGACGCTGCGGCCCGACGGCACGCTGCAATCGCCGATCTTCCTGGCCGAGAATGATAGGGTGACGCAGCTCGCCAGCATGATCCTGGCCGAGATCCAGAACCCCGGCTTCGGCTCGGACATGGTGGTGGACAGCCTGATGCGCGTCATCGCCAATCTCCTCTCCCGCTGCGATCCGTGCGGCATCGCGCCGCCGAACCAGCGCGTTCGCCTCGCGCCGGCCAAGCTGCGGCGGGTGACGGACTACGTCGAGGCCCATCTCAGCCGCCAGATCAGCCTGGACGAGATCGCGGCGCTGGTCGGCCTCTCGCCCTTCCACTTCGCCCGCATGTTCAAGGCGACGCTGGGCGAGACGCCGGCGCGCTATGTCCTCGCGCGCCGCCTCACCCGCGCGCGGGATTTGCTGCGGGATGGCCGCTGGAGCCTGGCCGCCATCGCGCTGGAATGCGGCTTCGCCAGCCAGTCGCATTTCACCGCGGCCTTCACGCGGGAGAGCGGGCTGTCGCCCGGCCGCTTCCGCCGCGAGGCGGCCGATGTCTTGCCGCTCGGGATGGAACTGCCGGGGGCGTCGCGGCCGCACTGACCCAGCGCCCGCCATGGGCTTGGCACGCCTGGCCGACAGGACCTATGGACTGCCTGGGCCAAGGAGCATGGGGCGTGAACCGCTGGAACGACGACAAAAGACGCAATCCAGCCGGGGCCGGGCGATGCCGGTGATGGCCGGGCCATGAGCCGCGCCGGCAATACCCGCTCGATCGAACGCCGGGTGCGCCGCCTCGCCACCCGGCTGAACATCCATCTCATGATCGCGCCGAAGACCGACCCCCGCGTGCGCGCCCATGGCGGCTACATGCTGCGCGATGCCGAGACGATGCTGATCCTTCTCGGCGACAAGGATTACCCCTATTGCGCCGATATCGATGAGGTCGAGGCCTTTCTCGAGGCCCGCGCGGGCTGAAGGGATGCAATGATGCGAAGCGGCTCCGATAAATCCTCGGCCAGCCTGGTCGACCTCGCCGCCATCACCATGCCGGGCCTGCTGCTGGCCTATCTGCTGGTGCCGGATGCGGAACCCGATGATGCGATCGGCTGGGCGTTGATGCTGCTGGCCGCCATCCTGCTGGGCGTGGTGAACATGCTGGCCAGCGCCGCGCTGGGCGGGCTCTATGGCTGGGCCCGCGCGCAGACGATGAACCGGCAGATCGCCAGCCTTGCCCGCGGTGGCCGGCTGCTGGCCGCGCCGCTGCGCGCCCTGCTCTGGCTGGTCTTCGGCGAGGAGCAGAACATGGCCCTGGCGCGGGCGGATCGGCTGCGCAAACAGGCCCTGGCCCCGCTCCAGGGCAAGGATTCGATCTCGACCCTGGGCTGGTGCCGCGCCCTGCTGGCTATCGAAAGCCCGCCGGCGCTTGGCCTGGTGCTGCGCGCCGAGGCCGAGGCCCGCTTCTGCGCGGCGCTGACCATGGCGCTGCTGCTCGGCGCCTGGGCGCTGCCCGTGCTGCTGCTGGTGCTGCCGCTCACCCTCTGGGGCCATATGCGCCTGCGCCACCGGGCCGAGACGATGGCCTTCGAAGCCGCGATCACCCTCGCCGCCCGCACCGGCACAACCCTGCCGCCCGCCCGCACCCCGCCCGGCAGCCCCAGCCATGCCGGCGGCGTGGTGTTTCGCCGGCGGGGCGGCATCACCGAATACCTCCTCATCGAGGCCAATGACGAACGCCTGCAATGGGTGCTGCCCAAGGGCCATATCGAGGATGGCGAACACCCCCCCTATGCCGCTGTGCGCGAGGTGCGCGAGGAGACCGGCATCTGGGCCCGGCTGGACGGCGAGCTGGGCGACATCGCGTATATGGTGGGCGAGAAGCAGGTGGTCTCGCGCTTCTACCTCATGCGCGCGCTGGGGCAGGGGGTGCAGCAGGATAGCGGCCGCGGCCAGGTCTGGCTGCCCTTCGCGCAGGCCATGGCGCAGGCCAGCCACGACAACACCCGCGACCTGCTGGCCGCGGCCGAGGCCCAGGCCAACCCCGCAGTTGAGGAGAGCGCATGATCACCATCCACGGCATCAGGAACTGCGACACGATGAAGAAGGCGCGGGCCTGGCTCGATGCCCATGGCGTCGCGCATGCCTTCCACGACTACAAGACCCAGGGGCTCGATGAGGCCGTGCTGAGGGGATGGGTCGCCGAGCATGGCTGGCAGACGCTGCTCAACACCGCCGGCACCACGTTTCGCAAATTGCCCGAAGGCGACCGGGCGGGCCTCACCGAAGCCCGCGCCATCGCGCTCATGCTGGCCCAGCCCAGCATGATCAAGCGGCCGGTGCTCGATCTGGGCGACCGCCGCCTGGTCAGCTTCTCGCCCGCAGCCTACGCCGCCGCGCTATAGCGTCCAGCCGCCGTCGATCACGATCGCCTGCCCGGTGACGAAGGCGCTCTCATCGGTCGCGAGATAGACCACCAGCATCGCCAGCTCCTCCGCCGTCGCCAGCCGCCCCATCGCCTGCCGCGCGATGAAGGCGGCGCGCGATGCCTCGAAGCCGCCCGCCGCATCGGCATTGGCGGCGATGCGGTCATGCAGGCTGGGCGTATCCACCGTGCCGGGTGCGAGGCAGTTGCAGCGCACGCCCTGGGTCACCGTATCCGCCGCCACCGCCCGCGTCATGCCGATGACGGCCGCCTTGGTGGTGCCATAGACGAAGCGGTTGGGCGCCCCTTTGATCGAGCCCGCCGCACTGGCCATGTTGATGATCGAGCCGCGCTTGCGATCGAGCATCCCCGGAAGGGCGGCTGCCAGCACCTTCCACATCGACCGCACATTCAGCGCGAAGGCGAAATCCCACTCGCTGTCCGTGCAGGTCAGCGCGGTGTTCTGGTGGACGAAGCCCGCGCAGTTGAACAGCACGTCAAGCGGCCCGGCCGCCGCCACGCTGCGCGCCACTGCCGCATCATCCAGCACATCCAGCGCATGGGTTTCGATGCCCGCTGCCTCCAGCCCGGCGAGCTTCGCCGCATCCCGGTCGGTGGCCACCACATGAGCTCCCTCCGCCGCCATGGCGAGCGCCGATGCCCGGCCCATGCCCTGGCCCGCGGCGGTGACGAAAACGCGTTTGCCCGCAAGCCGACCGGCCATGCCACTCACTCCTGTTCGGGGAAGGGATATTTGTCGAGGTAGGGCTGGTATTCCGGCTCCACATCGACCTCGAAGCTGGCGAGCAGCCGCACCACGCCGCAATAGAAGGCGATGGTCACGACCAGATCCACCATCCGTGGTTCATCGAGGAATTTTTCCAGCTCGGCATAGGTCCCGGCCGAAACGCCGGGCCCCGCCGCGGCCTCGCGCGCCGCGCGCAAAACCAGGCGGGCCTGGGCGTCCAGGGTGGTGGCCTCGCCCGCCGTCTCGGCGATCAGGGCGCGGATGTCCTCGTCGGTGACGCCGAAATCATAGCCGATCTTGACGTGGTGCGACCATTCATATGGTGCCCGCGCGACCCAGCCGACCTGCAGGATGGCCAGCTCGCGCAGCCGCGCGTCCAGGATGCTTTTGTGCCGGATATACTGCCCCAGGCCCGAAAAGGCGCGCATCGCGGTCGGGTTGTTCGACAGCACGCGGTAGAGCGTGATGTCGCGCTTCAACAGGTCCTGGTCTTCCGCGGGCAGGTCTGCCCGGGTGCGGGTGCGGATTCGCGCCATGGTTTCCCCCTTATCTCGCCGGAGGCTCGCATGGGTGCGCCCAGGCGTCCATCACCGCGGCGCCAGGAGAATGATCGCGGCACCGGTCAGGCAGAGCAGGGCGCCCGCGCCATCCCAGAGGTCCGGCCGCGCGCCCTCCACCACCCACATCCATCCCAGGCTGGCCACGATATAGACCCCGCCATAGGCCGCGAAGGCGCGGCCGGCCTGGGCGCCGGGCACCAGCGCCAGCACCGCCGCGAAGCCGGCCAGCGCCGCCAGCCCGACCGCCAGCCAGGCCGGCCCCGCCTGGCCCCGCCACCACGCCCAGACGGCAAAGCAGCCGGCGATCTCCAGCAGGGCAGCGAATGGAAAGAGCAGCATGGCCATGCCTCATGCTGCATGGCGGCGCGACAGGGGGCCACCCCCCAAGGGGGTGTGACGCGGCGGCACAGCCGCGTGTAAACTGCCGCCATGCGCCTCGCCCCGGCCCTGCTGCTGCTTGCCCTGCTCCTCGCCGGCCCCGCGCCGGCCGAGGAGCCGCCGCTCGCCATCGCCGCCATGGGCAGCTTTCATGTCGGCGGGCGCGAGGCCCAGGTCAGCGGCCGGCCGGCGCGCGATGTCGTACTGGTGCCAGGCAGCCGGCCGGTGCGCATCGATCCGAACGGCACCTATCGCGTCGAAGGTCTCTACGCCCAGTTCCACCACCCCGCCCGCCGCCAGGGCGCGGTTCCGCTCATGCTCTGGCATGGCGGCGGCATGACGGGCGTGGTGTGGGAAACCACCCCCGATGGGCGCGAGGGCTGGCAGCTCTACTTCCTTCGCCGCGGCTGGAGCGTCTATGTCAGCGACGCGGTGGAACGCGGCCGCGCCGGCTGGGCGATGAGCCCGGAGATTTTCACCGGCGACCCCCTCTTCCTCACCACCGCCGACCCCTGGGAACGCTTCCGCATCGGCCCCGGCCCCGGCAGCTATCGCAGCCGCACCGCCCAGCCCGGCGGCCAGTTCCCCGTGGAGGCCTATGACGGGCTGATGGCGCAGATGGTGCCGCGCTGGACCACCACCGATGCGGCCCAGCTCGCCGCCTATATCGCACTGCTGGAACGCGCGGGGCCTTCGGTGGTGGTGGCGCATGCGCAAGGCGCGCTCTTCGCCTTCCGCGCCGCCCAGGCCAGGCCCGCCCTCGTGCGCGCGCTGGTGCTGGTCGAACCCTCCGGCTTTGGCGAGAGCACGGCCGCAGCCCTAGCCGCGCTGCGCGACATTCCCATCCTGGCGCTCTATGGTGACTTCATCGCGCAGGACCCGCGCTGGAGCGCGATCCGCAACCGCGGCACCGAAGTCTTCGCCGCAGCCCAGAACGCCGGCGTCAGCGTGGAGGTGCTGGACCTGCCCGATGCCGGGATTGCCGGCAATGGCCACCTCATGATGATGGAACGCAACAACCAGGCTGTGGCGGGCCGGGTGCAGGAATGGCTGGCGGGGCGGGGGCTGTGGCGGGCGGATTGAGGGGGGCGCAGGTGGCCCTTGGGAAGGCTCTGCCTTCCCAAACCCATCCGCAAAGGGCCGAAAGGCCCTTTGATCCCATGAGAAAGCCGGGGTGGGGGAGGGGGCAGCCAGCGCCTTGCCTGCGGCTCGCGCTGCCCGCCCCCTCCCCCACCCCGGCTTTATTCCACGACGGTCAAGGGGCGGCTCGCCCCTTGCGGATGGGGTCTGGGGAAGGCAGCGCCTTCCCCAGGGGTCACCAGCGCCTCGTCAATGCGGAAACCGTCGCACCCCGCCATCCACATGCACGACCTGCCCCGTGATGTAGCGCGCCCGTGGCGAGGCCAGGAACGCCACCAGAACCGCCAGGTCCTCCGGTTCGCCGATATACCCCGCCGGCACCTCGGTGCGTGCCCAATGCGCGCGGGCTTCTTCGGTGGGCAGGATGCGGGTGTCGATCTGTTCGGAGTGGATGCGCCCGGGCGGGATCGAATTCACCGTGATGCCATCGGGTGCCAGGCGGCGTGACAGCGCCTTGGCCCAGATATGCACCGCGCCATTGGGTGCATTGGCGGCATTGATCTGGAAGGGTTCGTCCTGGCCGGTGATGTTGATGATCCGGCCGAATTTCTCCGCTTGCATCAGCGGCACGATGGCGTGGGCGATGCGCAGCCCGGCGTGAAAATTCAGTTCCATCGCCTCGGCCCAGATCTCGGGCGTGCCGAGGTCGCTTTGCGGCCGGCTGCCCCCTGCATTATTCACCAGAATGTCACAGCGGCCGAAGCGATCGCGCACCGCATCGCGCGTGCGCTCCCCGGCGTCGCGGGCGGTGATGTCCTGTTCGATCAGCAGGGCCTCGGCGCTGGCGGGCAATTCGGCGGCCAGGCTTTCCAGCAGCGGGCGGCGGCGGGCGAGCAGTGCCAGGCGGCAGCCTTCCTCGGCCAGGATGCGGGCGATGGTGCGCCCCAGGCCGGCCGAGGCGCCGGTGACGAGGGCCACGCGGCCGGCAAGTTGGAGGTTCATGCGATATCCATGGGTTCAGGCAATCCGGGGCCGCACAATGCATCAGGCCCGAACGCCCTGTCTGCCGCCCAGATCAAGCAGTCCATCCACGCCCCGCGACCTCTCGCAGGAACATCGATACCGTGCTCTGCCATTGATCCGGACGGCTGATGAGCGCATGCCCCGTCCCGGGGGCAGCGGTCTCGAACGTCTCCATCCGCCCTCGGCCACCGGCCGCGGCGAAGGCCTCGAAGTTCCGCCGGCTGAAGGCCAGCCCGTAGAAGGGGTCCTGATCTGCGTAGAGGAAGAGGGCGGGCGCCTGGCCCCTCCCTGCCTCTGCGAAGAGCGCTGCGTTAAGGCCGTATTGATCGTAGCTTTCACCCAGCCAGCCACCGACGAAGTTCAGCACGCCGAGTAGCCCGGGCTGCGGTTGCCTCGCCGCCTGGCCCATAGCAAGGATGCCGCCGCGGGACTGGCCACCCAGCATCCAGCGGCCGGAGTCGACCTCCGTCCTGCCACGCAGCCAATCGGTCGCTGCCATCGCGTCAGCCATCGCACGCTCATACCCGGCGCGCGCAACCGATGGCTCATTGGAGTAACCACGTCGGTCGAACCCGAAGCCCTCATCATACCGGCCCGAAGAGCCGCCGCGGCCGCGCCGCTGCGGCACCGCAACGAGCCATCCGTTCCTGGCGAAAAGTTCGGCCGCTTCGGTCGGTGTCCAGAGGCGCGGGAACGATGCGGGATTTTCTCCACGGCCCGTGGAGCCATGGTGGAACACCAGGAGGGGGTGCGGCCCATCATGGACTGGCCGGAAGAGTGCCAGTCTCATGCGGGTGGCTTCACCCTGGGGCGTGACGAGGATCTCGCGAATTGACTGTCCTGGGGGGATCGGTCGGGTCTGTTCCCCTTCCGAAGGCAGCGGGGAGGCTGGCTCCGCCGCAACGCAACCGCCCAAAACACCGAGAATGGACGCCGCCCAGAGCCGACGGCGCACCAATCTCCTCCTCGGCACCCCGGCGCTCAAGCCTATTCGGCCAGTGCCTTGTCCTTGCCCTTGCGCAGGCTGGGCAGCAGCATCAGGGCCAGGGCCACGAAGCCGATCCCCAGCATGGTCGCGCTGATCGGACGTTCGACGAACACCATCACATCACCGCGCGACAGCAGCATGGCGCGGCGCAGGTGTTCCTCCATCATCGGCCCGAGCACGAAGCCGATCAGCAGTGGTGCCGCCTCCAGCTTCAGCTTGTTGCACATGTAGCCGAAGACCGAGAACAGCACCGTCATGTAGACGTCGAAGACGTTGTTGTTCAGCGAGTACACGCCGATCGAGCAGAACACGAGGATGGCGGGGTAGAGGTACTTGTAGGGCACCTGCAGCAGCTTCACCCACATGCCGATCAGCGGCAGGTTGATGACGAGAAGCATCAGGTTGCCGACCCACATCGAGGCGATGAGGCCCCAGAACAGGTCGGGCTGGGCTTCCACCATGCGGGGGCCGGGCTGGATGCCCTGGATGATCAGCGCGCCGACCATCAGCGCCATGACGGCGTTCGACGGAATGCCCAGCGTCAGCAGCGGGATGAAGCTGGTCTGCGCCGCCGCGTTGTTGGCGGCCTCGGGGCCGGCCACACCTTCGATGGCGCCGGTGCCGAAGAGGTGGCGGCCCTTGGAGATCTTGCGCTCCATCATATAGCTGCCGAAGGCCGAGAGCGAGGCGCCGCCGCCCGGCAGAATGCCGAGGAAGCAGCCCACGACCGTGCCGCGCAGCACCGCGGGTGTCGCGCGCCTGAACTCCTCCTTCGTCAACCACAGGCTGCCGACCTTATTGGTCAGCACCGAGCGCGATTCCGGGCGTTCGAGGTTCAGGATGATCTCGGCAATGCCGAACATGCCCATGGCCACCGGCACGAAGCCGATGCCGTCGGACAATTCAGGAATGCCGAAGGTGAAGCGCTGCTGCCCCGTCTGCACATCGGTGCCAACCAGGCCCAGCGCCACGCCGAAGACCACCATGCCGATGGCCTTGATGACCGAACCCTGGGCGAGGACCGAGGCGATGATCAAGCCGAGCAACATGAGCGAGAAGTAATCCGCAGGCCCGAAACTCAACGCCACCTGCGTCAGCAGTGGACCGGAGGCCGCGACCAGGATGGTGCCCACCGTGCCGGCGAAGAAGCTGCCGATGGCCGCGGTGGCCAGCGCGGCACCCGCGCGGCCGTTGCGGGCCATCTTGTAGCCCTCCAGCGTCGTCACCACCGATGACACCTCGCCGGGCAGGTTCAACAGGATGGCCGTGGTCGAGCCACCATACTGCGCACCATAGAAAATACCGGCCAGCATGATGATGGCCGTGGTCGCCGGCAGGCCGAAAGTGATGGGCAGCAGCAGCGAGATCGTTGCCACCGGGCCGATGCCCGGGAGCACGCCGATGGCGGTGCCGATCAGCGCGCCGAGCAGGGCGAAGCTGAGGTTCTGGAGGGACAATGCCACCCCGAAACCATGCGCGAGGTTGGTGAGAAGAAGTTCCATGGGTCCGGCTCCTTACAGCTGCGGCCAGAGGTTCACGCGGATATCGAGTTCCTTGATGAACACGAACCAGCACAACACCAGGAGAAACACGGTGCAGCCCAGGATGCCGAGCGGCTTCTTGAGGTGTTCGCGTTCCGCCAGGCAGGACATGACGATGATACCGATCAGCGCGGCGAAGAAGCCCATCTTCTCCAGCAGCAGCCCGAACAGGCACATCGAAGCATTGATCAGGCCGAACAGCCGCCAGCCAGGGGAAATGCACAGCACCAAGAAGCCGATCATCATCGCCGTGCCGACCGCGTTGTAGGTCTGGCCGAAGAAGCCGGGCATTGGCTTGAGAATGTAGAAAACGGCGAAGCCGGCGGCGATGCCGCCGATGAAGCTGACGATTTCCTGACCGGTCCAGCGGAGCAGCTTTTCGCCGTCGCCGAAGATGCCGATCAGCACGGCGCCAGCGCCCAGCGCGATCTGCAGCCAGAACACCATCCAGGGCATGTAGCCCGGCCCCATCCGGCGCGCGGTGCCCATCGTGTGATCCTGGTTCAGCCACAAACCTATGGCCGCGATCAGGATCAGAAACAGACCTGATACCAGGTCCTTCTCATTGATTTTCATTCCCAGGCCTTTCCCAGACACCACCCGCTCAAGCCAGCGGCCAAACCATCCCATGATGAAAGCCGCTTGCATGCTGCTTCCATCACAATCCTGCCATCATGCCTAGCGTGTTGCGCGCGTCCAGCCCAGTGCGCAATGGGCTTACGTTTGCGTCAGGCGTTTTGGCAGAATCGTTCAACGTCAATCTGGCTGCGCGCCGGAAGCCCGCACCAGTGGAGCCCAATAGCCCACTTCGCGCCGCACGTAATCTGTATATTCGGTTGCCGAAAGTTGCCCGGACGTGCCGCCCAGCTCGGCGAAACGATTGCGCAGCTCGGGTGTCGCGAGGATGTCCCGCAGCTCCCGGTTGAGTCGATCCACAATCATCGCGGGCAGGCCCGGCGGGCCCGAGATTCCGAACCAGCTCGTGCTGACGATGTCATGCCCCTGTTCGCGGAAGGTGGGGATGTTCGGGAAGGCGGGATGACGTTCGGCCGAGGACATGGCGATACCGCGCACCACACCGCTGCGCAGATGCGACGCGGCCGAGGGCAGGCTGTCGCTCATCAGCGGCACCTGTCCGCCGATCACCGCCGTCATCGCCGGCCCCGCGCCGCGAAAGGGGATGTGGTTGATCTCCCGCCCCAGGGCACGGCCCATCAGCACGATCAGCATGTGGTTGGATGAACCGGCGCCGGAGCTCGCCATGTCCAGCCCGCCCGCGCGGCCCAGGTGCCTGGCCGCGAAATCAGCCAGATTGCTGATCTCCGCCCGGGGATTGGCAACGAAGACCGAGGGGTTCTCGGTGATCAGCGCGACATGGGAAAAATCGCGTACCGCGTCGTAGCGGATGTTTGGGTAGAGTGTGGGCCCGATGCCGTGGCTGGCGATGTTGCTCATCAGCAGCGTGTGACCATCGGGCGGGGCCTGCGCCACCATCAGGCTGCCCACCGTGGCACCGGCGCCTGGGCGGTTCTCGATGGTGATGGCGACCCCCAGCTTCTCGGCCAGCGGCGTGGCGACAAGGCGCGCCATCAGGTCCGTCGTGCCGCCTGGGGCAAAGGGCACGACCAGGCGGATGGGCTGGCCCGGCCAGGACTGCGCGCGCAGGACATGCGGCGCGAAGAGCGCCGTGGTGGTCAGGACGCCGCGCCTTGCAAGATCGTTCACACTTGGGATTCCCGAGCTTTTTTTGCGCTATGGCAGCGCCGCGCGGCCACAGCAAGCGCGTTTTCAACACGTTACGCAGTCGTGTTGACGTGTTGCGTTGCGAAGGCGCATGCTTTCGATGCCAAGGGGTGCCCTGGAGTGGGGCTGAGATTTCGCTGTCATGGCGAAGAACCCTTCGAACCTGAACCGGATCATGCCGGCGGAGGGATGGACGCATGCGGGGGCGAGGACCCGCTGGCATTCCGTTCCCCGCCCAAAAAGCGAGGACGCCATGCCTGACCTGCCCATCGCCGAACACCGCATCACCACCGGGCCGCTGCCGGCCTCCACCAAAATTCATCTTCCCGGCGCCATTCATCCGGATATCCGGGTCGCCATGCGCGAGATCGCGGTCTCGGGCGGCGAGGCGCCGCTCAGGGTCTATGACACCTCCGGCCCTTATACCGATCCTGACCATCTCTCCGATATCGCGGCCGGCCTTCCCGCGCTGCGCGCCGGCTGGATCGCGGCCCGCGGCGATGTCGAGGCCTATGCCGGCCGCGACCCCAAGCCGGAGGATGACGGGCTGCGGGTGGGCGAGGCGCCTCGTGTTCCGGTCTTCCAACGCGGCACCCGCCAGCCGCTCCGCGCCCATGGCGCGGCTGTGACGCAACTCGCCTATGCCCGGGCCGGGATCATCACGCCGGAGATGGAATACATCGCGATTCGCGAAAACATCGGCCGCGACGCCGCAGCCGCCGTGATCCGCGACGGCGAGGATTTCGGCGCTTCCATCCCCGACCACGTCACCGCCGAATTCGTCCGCAGCGAAGTCGCCCGGGGCCGTGCCATCATCCCCGCCAATATCAACCACCCCGAGGCCGAGCCGATGATCATCGGCCGGAATTTCCTGGTGAAGATCAACGCCAATATCGGCAATTCGGCGGTGAGTTCGAGCGTGGCCGAGGAGGTGGACAAGCTGGTCTGGGCGATCCGCTGGGGTGCCGATACGGTGATGGACCTCTCGACCGGCCGCAACATCCACACCACCCGCGAATGGATTCTGCGCAACTCCCCGGTGCCGATCGGCACGGTGCCGATCTACCAGGCGCTGGAGAAGGTGGATGGACGGGCCGAGGACCTCTCCTGGGAGATTTTTCGCGACACGCTGATCGAGCAGGCGGAGCAGGGGGTGGACTACTTCACCATCCATGCCGGCGTGCGGCTCGCCTATATCCCGCTGACGGCCAAGCGCGTGACCGGCATCGTTAGCCGCGGCGGATCGATCATGGCCAAGTGGTGCCTCAGCCATCACCGCGAAAACTTCCTCTACGAAAAATTCGACGAGATCTGCGAGATCATGGCCGCCTATGATGTCTCCTTCTCGCTCGGCGACGGGCTGCGCCCGGGCAGCCTGGCGGATGCGAATGACGCCGCGCAATTCGCCGAACTGGAAACGCTCGGCGAACTCACGAAAATCGCCTGGGCGCGCGATGTGCAGGTGATGATCGAGGGCCCCGGCCACGTGCCGATGCACAAGATCCAGGTCAACATGACCAAGCAGCTGGCCGAATGCGGCGAGGCGCCGTTCTACACGCTCGGGCCGCTGACCACCGACATCGCCCCGGGCTATGACCACATCACCTCGGGCATCGGCGCTGCCATGATCGGCTGGTTCGGCTGCGCGATGCTCTGCTACGTCACACCGAAAGAACATCTCGGCCTGCCCGACCGGGACGACGTGAAGGTGGGCGTCATCACCTACAAGATCGCCGCCCATGCGGCGGATCTCGCCAAGGGCCACCCGGCGGCGCAGGAACGCGACGACGCACTCTCCCGCGCCCGCTTCGAATTCCGCTGGCGCGACCAGTTCAACCTTGGCCTCGACCCCGAGACGGCGCAAAAGTTCCACGACCAGACCCTGCCCGCCGAAGGTGCGAAGCTCGCGCATTTCTGTTCGATGTGCGGGCCGAAATTCTGCTCGATGAAGATCAGCCAGGAGGTCCGGGATGCCGCGAACAAGGGCATGGAGGAGATGAGCGAGGCCTTCCGCAACCAGGGCGGCGCGATTTACGCCGCCCCCCGCCCGCCGGGCTAACTGGACAGGCGCGCGGCCCCGGCGGATGTTGCGGACCTCATCCGCCGGAGCTTCGCATGGCCCTCCCCAACGACATCGCAAACCATCTGAAGGAGGCCACCGCCGCCATCGAGCCGCGGCTGGTGGAAATCCGCCGCGACATCCACAGCGTGCCCGAACTCGCCTTCCAGGAGGTCCGCACCGCCGGCATCGTCGCCGCCGAACTGACGCGGCTGGGTATCCCGCACCGCACCGGCGTGGGCCGCACCGGCGTCATCGGCACCATCGAGGGCGGCCGCCCCGGCCCCACCCTGGCGATCCGTGCCGATATGGACGCGCTGCCGATCCATGAGGAGACTGGCCAGGAATTCGCCAGCACCATTGCCGGCCAGATGCATGCCTGCGGCCATGACATCCACACCTCGACGCTGATCGGCGTGGCCGAAATCCTGCGCGACCTCGCCCCCAACCTGGCCGGCCGCATCCAGCTCATCTTCCAGCCGGCCGAGGAGGTGCTGGAAGGCGCCCCCGCCATGATCGCCGACGGCGCGGCGGATGGCCTGGACATGGCCATTGGCTTCCACAATATGCCCGACATGCCGGTGGGCGAATTCGGTTTTGTCCGCGGCCATGCGCTGGCGGCGAGCGACCGCTTCGACATCACCGTCCAGGGCAAGTCCGGCCATGCCGCGCACCCCTATGCCGCGGTCGACCCGATCGTGGCGGCGGCCCATCTCATCACCCAAATCCAGACGGTCGTCTCGCGCGAGCAGAAGCCGCTGCACCCCTGCGTGGTCACCGTGGGCATGGTGGCCGGCGGCACCACCTACAACATCATCCCCGAACGCGTGGCGCTGAAGGGCACCGTGCGCACCCTGCAGCCCGAGGCGCGCGACATCGCTGAGAACGCCATCCGCCGCCTCTGCGCCGGTGTCGGCGAGGCGATGCGCTGCAAGATCGACGTACAATACCGCCGCATGGTTCCCAGCCTGCGCAATGACGACACGGTGCTGGACCCCGCCATCGCCTCCGTCGCGCAGAACTTCGCAAAGCCCTTGATGGAGAAGGAACCCTCCATGGGTGCGGAGGATTTTTCGGCCTTTGCCGACCGGGTGCCGAGTTTTCATCTCCTGGTCGGCGCCGGTGCGCCGGGGCGCGACGACCGGCTGCACAACGCCTTCTACCAGCCCGACGAGGCCTGCATCGGCCTGGGTGTGCAGGCGCTCAGCCGTATCGCCGTGGACATGCTGCGGTAATGCCGCACGCCATCGCCCGCCTGCGCGCGCCCGATGTGGCCCGCCGCCTCGCCGCCGGTGCCGCGCTGATCCTGCCCATGGGCAGCACCGAAACCCATGGGCCGGCGGCGCCGATGGGCGACCACCTCCTGGCCGAGGCCATCGCCATGCAGGCCGCGCGCGCCGTGGCGGCGCAGGGCGATGACGCGCTGGTCGCACCCCCCATCGCCTATGGCGGTGAGGATTTCTTCGCCGGCGTCCCCGGCGCCATCGCGCTTTCCCCCGCGACGCTGACGGCGCTGGTCCTGGAATGCCTGGAAGCGCTGCATCGCGGCGCGCCCACGGCGCGGCTGCTGGTCGTCAATGGCCATGGCGGCAATATCGCCGCCATCGATACGGCGCAGCGCGCCATGCGGTCGCGCCACGGCGTCATCGCGCCCGCGCTGCATCTCTGGCGCGAGGCCGCTGGCCTCTTGAAGGCCTGGGAGGCGCCGGCCGCCGCCGCCGGGCATGGTGGCAACCCGGTTCTCGCGGTGGCGATGCACCTGCTGCCCGAGCATTGCGCGCCCCAGCTCATCGCCCCGCGCCAGGCCGCCGCTCGGCTCTTCGGTCGTCCCATCACCAATTTCGGCGCGCTGCATCTCGGCGGCGTCGATTTCGCGCTGCCCACCCATGTCGAAGAAGTGGCGCCGGGCGGCGTGCAGGCCGAGGATGCCCGCCCGGCCGATGCCGCCCTCGGCGCCCGTCTCGCCGCCAGCCTCGCCGAGGCCGCGGCGGCCATGCTCGCGCTGATGCGCCTCAATCCGGAAGGTAACTCATGAAGATTTGCGTATTCGGTGCCGGCGCCATCGGCGGCCATGTCGCGGCCCGCCTGGCCAAGGGCGGCGCTGATGTCTCCATCATCGCCCGTGGCGCCAATCTCGAGGCCATCAGGTCGCGCGGCCTGAAGGTGCTGACAGCCGATGGCGAGATCCATGTCCACCCCCGCGCCGCCGCCACCGCGGCCGAACTCGGGCCCCAGGACGCTGTGCTGGTCACCACCAAGCAGACCGCGCTGCCCAGCGTGGCCGGCGCCATCGGCCCGCTGCTTGGCCCTGACACCGCCGTCGCCTTTATCATGAACGGCGTGCCCTGGTGGTTCTTCGACCATGAGGGCAGCGCGCGTGAGGGCACCCGCCTGCCGCTGGTCGACCCCGGCGATGTGGTGCGAAACGCTATCGGTACGCAGCGCACCATCGGCGGCGTCGTCTGGTCGGCCTGCACCGTCATCGAGCCCGGCGTGGTCAAGGTGGCGAGCCAGGGCGACCGGGTGATCTTCGGCGAGCTGGACAACCGCATCTCCGAGCGTGCAACGGCACTGGCCACCGCGCTGAAGGCCGGCGGCATGGGCGCCAAGGCCAGCCCGGACATCCGCACCGAGCTCTGGACCAAGCTGATCGGCAACCTGGCCAATGGCCCGCTTTGCACCGTGGCCAGGCAGGACATCAAGACCACCATGTCCGACCCCGTGCTCTATGAGGCGGCGATCCGCTGCACGGAGGAGGGGCTGGCCATCGGCCGTGCGCTGGGCCTGAATATCGAGATGGATGCGCGCGAGCGCACCGCGCGCAGCAGCGCCATCGCCCACAAGCCCTCCATCCTGCAGGACCTGGAAGCCGGCCGGCCGATGGAGGTGGCGGCGCTGTTCGAACAGCCCATCCTGCTCGCCCGTGAACTTGCCGTGCCGGCGCCGACGCTGGAAATCTCAATCGCCCTTCTCAAACACGCCGCCCGTGCGGCTGGCCTCTACAACTCATAAGGATCCCCCATGATCACGATCTATGGCGTTCTGCGCTCCCGCGCCTCGCGCAATCTCTGGCTGGCCTATGAGGCGGGGCTGGAATTCACCCACGTCCCCGTCATCCAGGTCTATCGCCTTGCCGACCCGAAGGCGCCGGATGCGCCACTGCACACCGCGTCGGAAAACTTCCTGAAGGTGAACCCAAACGCCCAGGTGCCCTGCATGGTGGATGGCGAGTTGGTGCTGACCGAATCGCTGGCCATCAACCTCTATCTGGCCCGCGCCTATGGCGGGGCCTTGGGTCCGGCTGACCTGGCCGAGGATGGGCAGATGGGCATGTGGAGCCTCTGGGCCGCCACGGGGGTGGAGCCGCATTCCATCTCCATCCTCTACAACCGCGTGGGAAAACCGCCGGCCGAACGCGACGCCGCGGCCGCGGATGCGGCGGAGGCCGCGTTGGTGGCCCCCTTCGCCGTGCTGGACGCGGCGCTGGCCAGCACCGGCTTCCTGGTGGGCGGCCGCTTCACGGTGGCCGATATCAACGTGGCCGAGATCATCCGCTACGCCATGCCCGCGCCGGCGCTGTTCGAGGCGGCGCCGCGTGTGAAGGCCTGGCTGGCGGCCTGCCAGGCCAGGCCGGCCTTCAAGCGGATGTGGGCGGAGCGGGATGCCGAGCCGGCTTGAGGCAGGCCGCGCTACACCGGCACCCCCGCCGGCACTTTCGGCACATCCAGCACGAAGCTGGATCGCGTCTCCTTGACGCCGGGCATGCGGAGCAGCGCCTTCATGGTGAATTCGCCATAGGCGTCGAGGTCGCGCGCCAGGATGTGCAGCAGGTAGTCCATTTCGCCCGACATGGCGTAGGCGGCCACGACCTCCGGCCTGGCAGCGAGCGCGCGGTGGAAGGCATCGACCAGCTTCTCCTCATGGCTGGTCAGGCTGACCTGGACGAAGGCCTGCACCCGCAGGCCGATGCGCCTGGGGTCGATATCGGCGCGGTAGCCGCGCAGCACCCCGCTCTCCTCCAGCCGCTTGATCCGCCGCAGGCAGGGCGTGGCGGAAAGCCCCACCTCCTCGGCCAGGCTGGTGACGGCGATGCGGCCATCGCGCTGGAGGAGGCGCAGCAGGCGGCGGTCGGTGGCGTCCAGTGCGGTGGTATCGTCCATGAATTCAGCCCACTTTGGTGAATTTCACCACTATGGCCCGATTTCACGGCAACAAAAGGCGAAATTCACCGCCGGAGCGTGGCTAACCTGCGGCCAATCCAACCTCCAGGAAACCTCGCCCATGGATATCCCGCCCGACCGCACGGCGCTTGCCGGCGTCATCTCGCCCGAGAACCCCATGGGCACGGATGGTTTCGAATTCGTCGAATTCACCGGCCCCGACATGGCCGAGCTTGAAGCCGTCTTCACCCGGCTGGGTTTTTCCAAGGTGGCGGTGCATCGGTCGAAGAATGTCGGGCTCTGGCGCCAGGGGGAGGTGAATTTCATCCTCAATGCCGAGCCGGAATCCTTCGCGAACGCCTTCGGCCGCGTTCACGGCCCCTCGGCCTGCGCCATGGCCTTCCGCGTGGCCGATGCGGCGGCCGCCTTCACTCGCGCCGTGCAACTCGGCGCGCGCCCCTTCCATGGCCGCGTCGGCCCGATGGAGCTGAACATCCCCGCCATCGAGGGCATCGGCGGCTCGCTGATCTATTTCGTCGATCGCTACGGCGCGAAGGGGAGCATCTACGATGTGGATTTCCGCTTCCTCGACGCCGCACCCGCCACCACCGGCCACAATCTCACGGTGATCGACCACCTCACCCACAACGTCCATCGCGGCCGCATGGATGCCTGGAGCGGGTTCTATGAGCGCCTCTTCAATTTCCGCGAGATCCGCTACTTCGATATCGAGGGCAAGCTGACCGGCCTGAAGAGCAAGGCGCTGACCTCGCCCTGCGGCATGATCCGCATCCCGATCAATGAAAGCTCCGACGACAAGAGCCAGATCGAGGAATTTCTCCGGGTCTATAATGGCGAGGGCATCCAGCACATCGCCATGGGCACCACCGATATTTATGCCAGCGTCGAGGGCCTGCGCGCCCAGGGCGTGGCGTTTCTCGATACGCCCGACACCTATTATGAATTGCTGCCCCAGCGCCTGCCCGACACCGGCGAGGACATCGCCCGCATGGCGAAGAACCGCATCCTGATGGATGGCTCACCCTCCGGCGGGCGGCTGCTGCAGATCTTCACCAATACGGTGATCGGCCCGATTTTCTTCGAGCTGATCCAACGCAAGGGCGACCAGGGCTTTGGCGAAGGCAATTTCCGGGCGCTGTTCGAAAGCATCGAGCTGGACCAGGTCAGGCGCGGCGTTCTCAAGCCCGCTGCTGAATAGCGGCGTGGCCGGCAAAGGATATGCTGAAGCCCAAGACGGCATAGCCGCTGCCGCAAAAGCAGGCATTTGGTCCCCGGGGGCATAGTCCCAAGGGCACGTGGCCACTTGCCTGCCACCCGCCCGCGTGGTGAAGCGGTGGGATGACATGGTCCATCCTGGCGCGTGACCCCGGAACCGGCGAGTTGGGCGTGGCCGTCGCCACCCGCTTCTTCGCCGTGGGCGCGCTCTGCCCCAGGGTTGAGGGCGGGGTCGCGGCGCTCGCCACCCAGGCGCTGGTCAACCCCATGCTGGGCATTCTCGGCATGGAACGCCTGCGCGCGGGCGAAGCGCCCTCCGCCGTTCTCGCCGCCCTGCTCGCTGCCGATGCCGGGCGCGAGAGCCGGCAATTCCACATCCTGGGCATGACCGGCGAGATCGCCCAGCACACCGGCGCGGATTGCGTGCCCTGGTGCGGCTCGGTAACGGCAGAAAACGTCTCGGTCGCCGGCAATATGCTGGCCGGCCCAAGGGTGGTGGAGGCGACGCGCGATGCCTGGCTCGCCGCCCCCCACCTGCCCATGGCCGATCGGCTGATCGCGGCGCTGGAGGCCGGCGAGGCCGAGGGCGGCGATGCCCGCGGCAAGCAGGCCGCGGCCCTGATGATCGCCAGCCGCGATCCCTATACCGATCTCGACCTTCGCGTGGACGACCATGCCGACCCGCTGGCCGAGCTGCGCCGCCTGCTGGCCGTGGCGCGCGAACGCTACGTGCATTTCCGCCGCTTCCTCGCCGGGCGCGACCATCCCGGCGTTTTCGACCGCGCGGTGATCAACGCGGCCATCGAAGCCGCCGGCCAGTGATGCTCACGGTCGAGAATCTCTCCGTCACCTTCGCCACCCAGCGCGGCGCGCTGCGCGCGGTGGACAATGTCGGCTTCACCCTCGCCCCCGGCCGAACGCTCGCGGTTGTGGGGGAGAGCGGCTGCGGCAAATCCGTCACCTCGCTGGCCATCATGGGGCTGCTCGGTGGCAATGCCCGCACCGAGGGCCGCATTCTCTTCGAGGGCCGCGACGTTCTGACCCTGCCGCCCGCCGAGCGCCGCTCCCTGCGTGGCGGCGCCATGGCGATGATCTTCCAGGAGCCGATGACCAGCCTCAACCCCGCCTTCACCGCCGGCGAGCAGGTGGCCGAGGCGCTGCGGGTGCATGAGGGTCTCGCCCCCGACCTGGCGCTCAAGCGCGCGATCGAGATGCTGGACCGCGTGCGGATCCCCGAACCGGCCCGCCGCGCCGCTGCCTATCCGCATCAGCTCTCCGGCGGCATGCGGCAGCGGGTGATGATCGCCATGGCGCTGGCCTGCAAGCCGCGCCTGCTGATCGCCGATGAGCCGACCACGGCGCTCGACGTGACGGTGCAGGCGCAGATTCTCGCATTGCTGGAGACGCTGAAGCGCGAGACCGGCACCGCCATCCTCCTCGTCACCCACGACCTGGGCGTGGTGGCCGACTACGCCGATGATGTGGTGGTGATGTATGCCGGAAGGGTGGCCGAGGCGGCGCCGGCCGGGGCGCTCTTCACCCGCCCTGAGCACCCCTATACCATCGGGCTCCTCGGCGCCGCGCCGCGTTTCTCGGCGCCCGGCGGCAAGCTCGCCAATATCGCCGGCACGGTGCCCGACCTGGCCGCGCCACCGCCGGGCTGCCGCTTCGCGCCGCGCTGCCCCTTCGCCACCGGGGTCTGCGACACCACCCCGCCGCTGGCCGCGGGCGCGCACCAGGTCGCCTGCTGGAACGCGCCGCTGGAGGCCGCCGCATGACGCCGCTGCTCGAACTCGACAATGTGCAAAAACATTTCCCGGTGCGCGACGCGCTGGGCCGCGCGCGGGGTGCCGTGCGCGCGGTGGACGGTGTGTCGCTGCACGTCATGCCGGGTGAGGTACTGGCCATCGTGGGCGAAAGCGGCTGCGGAAAATCGACGCTGGGGCGGGTGGCGCTCAGGCTCATCGAGCCGGACTCCGGAAAAATCCGCTTCGCGGGCGAGGATTTCTCCGCCCTCCCGCCGCGCTTGCTGCGGGCGCGGCGAAAACATGCCCAGATCATCTTCCAGGATCCCTTCGGCAGCCTCGACCCGCGGATGAGCGTGGCGGCGGCCATCGAGGAGCCGCTGATCCTGCACACCGTGCTGACCCGCGCCGGCCGCGCCGCGCGCGTGGCCGATCTGCTGACCCGCGTGGGCCTGCGCCCCGAAATGGCCGGCCGCTGGCCGCATGAATTCTCCGGCGGCCAGCGCCAGCGCATCGCCATCGCCCGGGCGCTCGCCAGCTCACCCAAGCTGATCATCGGCGATGAGCCGGTCTCCGCCCTCGATGTCTCGGTGCAGGCGCAGGTGCTGAACCTGCTGCAGGACCTCATCGCCGAGTTCAATCTGGGCTTCATCATGATCAGTCACGACCTCGGCGTGGTGCGCCACATCGCGGACCGGGTGGCTGTGATGTATCTCGGCCGCATCGTCGAGGAAGGGCCGGCTGCGCGGGTTTTTGCGGCGCCTCGTCACCCCTATACACGGGCCTTGCTGGCGGCCGTTCCTGGCCAGGGCGCGCGCTCGGCGCCATTGCAGGGCGATGTGCCCAGCCCCATCGCGCCGCCGCCGGGCTGCCGCTTCCACACCCGCTGCCCACATGCGGTCGCGGCTTGCAGCGCCGCCATGCCGGAACTGACGGGCGACATCCACCGCGCCGCCTGCTTCCTTGCGGAAAGCCTGCCGCCCGCCATACCCTTCCGCGAAAACACCACCGGCGGCGAACGCCTCACCCGCCTCGCCGCGCGCTTCCATCGGGAGAATGCATAACAATGTTTCGCCGCATCGCCCTCGCCATGCTCCTCGCCGCCTCGGCCCTGCCCACGCAAGCGGAGGCGCAGAACCTGCGCATCGGCCTGCGCGAGGACCCCGACATCATGGACCCCACGCTGGCCCGCACCTTCGTCGGCCGCATCGTCTTCGCCGCGGTCTGCGACAAGCTGTTCGACATCAATGAGCGGCTGGAGATCGTCCCCCAGCTCGCCACCGGCCATAGCTGGGACGATCCGAAGACGCTGCGCATCACCTTGCGCCCCGGCGTGAAGTTCCATGATGGCGAGCCGATGGATGCCGAGGCGGTGCGCTATTCGCTCAACCGCCACCTCACCATGCAGGGCAGTTTCCGCCGCGGCGAGATCAACTCCATGGAAAGCGTGGAGGTGGTCGATCCCCTCACCATCCTCATCCGCCTGCGCGAACCTTCCGCCGCCTTCCTCTCGCAGTTGACCGACCGCGCGGGCATGATCGTCAGCCCCCGCGCGGCCGAGGCGGCCGGGCGCAATTTCGGTCTGCGCCCGATCTGCGCCGGACCCTATCGCCTGACCGAGCGTGTGGCGCAGGATCGCATCGTGGTCGACCGTTTCGCGGAGTATTGGAACGCCGCCGCCATCACCATCCCGCGGATCACCTACCTGCCGATTCCCGACAGCACCGTGCGGCTGGCCAATTTGCAGGCCGGCGCGCTGGAGTTGGTGCAGACCATCGACCCCGACGACGTCGCCGCCGTGCGCCGCAACACCCGCCTGCGCGTCTCCATCTCCGATGAGCTCGGCTACCAGTCCATCCAGTTCAACATCGGCAATGGCGCGCGGGCGCAGACGCCGCTCGGCCAGGATGCCCGGCTGCGTGCCGCCTTCGAGCTCGCCATCGACCGCACTGCGATCAACCAGGTGGTCTATGAGGGCATGTACCTGCCCACCGCCCAGCCGGTGCCGCCCGCCAGCCCCTATCGCATCGCAAGCTTCAACCCCGAGCCGCGCAACATCGAGCGCGCCCGCGCGCTGATCCGCGAGAGCGGCGCGCGCACGCCCATCCCCGTCGAGATGACGGTGCCCAACAACCCCGACCTGCGCCAGGCCGCCGAGGTCATCCAGGCCATGGTGCGTGAGGCGGGCTTCGAGCTGCGGATCAATGCGATGGAGTTTGCAAGTTCGCTCCAGGCAGCGACGCGCGGCGATTTCGAGACCTACCTCATCGCCTGGTCCGGCCGCGTCGACCCCGATGGCAACACCTGGACCTTCCTGCACAGCCGGGGGGCGCAGAATGACGGCCGCTACGCCAATCCCGAGGTCGACCGGCTGCTCGACGCCGGCCGCACCGAGGCCGACCTGACCAAGCGGCGTGAGCTCTATGCCCAGGTCTGGAACATCGCGCTGCGGGCCGATCGCAGCCGGATCTACCTCTGGCATCGCCGCAACATTGTTGCGCATACGGCGCGGCTGACCGGCTATGCGCCGGTGCCCGATGGGCTGATCCGGGTGCAGGGGCTGCGATTGACCCCGTGATCAGCTGGTTCCTCCGGCGCCTTGGGCAGATCCTGCCCACGCTGCTCATCCTCAGCTTCGGCATCTTCGCGCTGCAACAGCTCATGCCCGGCGACCCGGCGCTGATCCTGGCCGGCGAGGAACGTGGCGACCCGGCGGTGCTGGCGCAGATCAGGGCCGAGCTCATGCTCGACCGGCCGCTGCTGGAGCAATATGGGCACTGGCTGTGGCGCCTGCTGCACGGCGATTTCGGCTTCTCTTGGCGCATCCGTGTGCCGGTGGGCGAGCTGCTGCTGGACAAGCTGCCGGTCACCGCCCAGCTCGCCGCGATGAGCTTCGTGATCGGCGTGCTGATCGGCGTGCCGGCGGGCGTGGTCTCCGCCGTGGCGAAGGACAAGCCGCTGGATTGGCTGATGAATGCGGTGGCGCTGTTTGGCATCTCCATGCCGAATTTCTGGCTGGGGATCATGATGATCCTGCTGTTTTCGGTGCAGCTCGGCTGGCTGCCGCCCAGCGGTTACGTGCCGCTCTGGGAGGATCCGTGGCAGTCCCTGGCCACCACCATCATGCCGGCCTTCGTGCTGGGCACGGGTGTCGCGAGTGTGCTGATGCGCCACACCCGCGCCGCCATGCTGGGCGCGCTGGAGCAGGATTATATCCGCACCGCCCGCGCCAAGGGCGTGATCGAGCGCACGGTCATCGCCCGCCACGCCCTGCGCAACGCGCTCATCCCCGTCGTCACGCTGGGCACCATCGAATTCGGCCGGCTGCTGGCGGGTGCCGTGCTGACCGAACAGATTTTCTCCATCCCCGGCTTCGGCAAGCTGGTGGTGGATGCGGTATTCAACCGGGACTATCCTGTGGTGCAGGGCGTGGTCCTGGCGACCGCGCTGATCTTTGTCGCTTTGTCATTGATTGCGGATATCCTGTACATGCTGATCAATCCCCGGCTGCGCGCGGCATGAACGCTCCCGAACCCGGCCCGGATGTTTGGATCAACCGGAACGCCACCGTCGGAGCCACTCATGTCGGCGAACAGGTGTTCGGCAGCCGTGTCTCGATCCTGACCGGCGCGGTTGTGGTCGGCGGCATCGCCATCGGCGATGACAGCGTGATCACTGCCAATGCCCTGCTGCCAATCGCTGGGCCGCCGAACAGCACGGTCCATGCCACGCGCTCGGTCATTCTGCCGAGGCGGTTTTGAGCATGGCCGCCGCGGCCGCGATCCCTCTCGCACCCCCTGCCTCCCCCGGTCGCCGCGCGCTTGCCGCCCTGCTGCGGCACCGCCTGGCCATGTTCGGGCTGGTGGTGGTGGTGCTTTTCGTCGCCGCCGCCATTCTCGCGCCCTGGATCTCGCCGGCGGACCCGCTCGCCACCTCCTGGACGGCGATCCGCCGTGCCCCCTCGGCCGCGCATTGGTTCGGCACCGATGAGAATGGCCGCGACGTGCTGTCCCGCGTGCTGTGGGGCGCGCGCGCCTCGCTCATGGCCGGCGTCATCGCGGTGGGTGGGGCCTTGCTCATCGGCGTGCCGATCGGCCTCGTCGCGGGGCTGGCCGGCGGCTGGGTGGATGCGGTGATCAGCCGCGTGGCCGACGCCATGCTGGCGGTGCCCTTCCTCATCCTGGCCATCGCACTTGCGGCCTTCCTCGGCCCGGCGCTGGAGAATGCGATGCTGGCCATCGCCATCTCCGCCAGCCCGGTCTTCGTGCGCCTCGCCCGCGGCATGGCGCTGGAAGCGAACACGACCGATTACGCCGAGGCCGCGCGCGCCATGGGGAACCCCCCGGCCCGCACCGCCCTGGTCCATATCCTGCCCAACATCGCGCCGCCGCTGCTGGTGCAGGCCACGCTGTCCATCGCCGAGGCGATCATCGCCGAGGCCTCGCTGTCTTTCCTCGGCCTGGGCCAGCAACCGCCGGCACCCTCCTGGGGCTCCATGCTCAACTCTGCGCAGCGCTTCATCGAGAACGCGCCCTGGCTCGCCATTTTTCCGGGCATGGCGATTTTCACCCTGGTGCTGGCGTTGAACCTGCTGGGCGATGGGCTGCGGGACGCGTTGGATCCGCGCAGCGCCCGGCGCTAGCAATCCGGCGCCGAAACCCGGCGGCGCTAAAGTCCCAACGCCTCGACATCCACCACCCAGGGCAGGTCGGTATCCCCGGTGCGCTGGCCCAGCTGGGTCAGCACGGCATGGACCTGGCCGCGGTGATGCGTCTGGTGGTTGAACATATGCGTCACCAGCAGCCAGCGCGGCCGGCGCAGCTCGCGCTGCAGCGCGCTGCTGTACCAGGTGAGGTCGCCCGCCAGGTCGGCCCCGCACACCCGCCCCGCCCAATCGGCGATGTCCCTGTCCGTGCGCAGCCTGGCCTCCTCCATCGCCTCCCAGTCGGGCATGAAGGTCACGCTGTCGGGCACCCCCTGGGCCGGCTTTTCCCAGCCGTCGAAGCGGTGCATCCACATGTGGTCGGCCCAGAGGATGTGGTTCAGCGTGGCGAAAACGCTGCCGAAGAACGCACCCGCCTCCGCCTGTCGGTCGCGCTCGCTCAGGCGCCCGGCGGCGGCATAGATCCGTCGGTTCATCTCGCCATTATAGGCCGCCATGGTGCGGCACCAGCGTGGGTCGATCATCGCATTCGTCCTGTCATCGGGACATGGTGGACAGCCCCGGTGGGCGAAGTCTAGCGGGGGTGACCCGTTTGGAGGATCACGCCCATGGCTCGGACCCGCATCGCCATCGCTTGCCAGGGTGGCGGCAGCCAGACGGCATTCACCGCAGGGGCGCTGTCCCACCTCCTGCGCGCCGGGGTCCCCCGGGAATTCGAGATCGTCAGCCTCTCCGGCGCATCGGGGGGCGCTATCTGCGCCGCCCTGGCCTGGTGTTCGCTGCGGCTGGAGGAGCCCGAGCCATGGGCGCGGCTGGAGGCTTTCTGGGCCGACAACACCGCCCAGGGCCCAATCGAGACGGCGATGAACGACAGCCTGCTCCGCGCGTTGCGCTGGGTTTCCAATGGCTGGGTGCCCTCGGTGAACACCACCCCCTATGCGCCGGGCATGCAGGCGATACTGGCCGCCGCCAGCATGGGCATGCGGCCGGAATACGCCGATCTCGGCAAGCTGCTGGCCCGCCACCTCGATCTCGACGCGATGGCGGCGCTGGACCCCATGGCGGCGCCGGTGCTGCTGATCGGCGCCGTCGATATCCTCAGCGGGCGGATGCGCGAATTCACCTCGCGCGAGGGCGCGATCGGGGTGCCGCACCTCCTCGCCTCGGCCGCCGTGCCCAGCCTGTTCCGGGCGGTGGATGTCGGCGATGGCGGGCTCTACTGGGACGGCCTGTTCTCCGACAATCCCCCGGTGGGCGAGCTGATCCGCGACGACGTGGTGGGGGCGGACAACATCCCCGACGAGATCTGGGTGATCAAGATCAACCCGACCACCTCGGACCGGGTGCCGACCACGCCCGACCAGATCACCGACCGGCGCAATGAGCTTTATGGCAATATCTCGCTGTTCCATCAGCTCGCCGGCATCGCCACGATCAACGAGCTGTTCATGGCCGAGGCGTTCCGGCCGGAATTCCTGGCCAAATCACCGATCAAGCGGATGATCCGAATTCCCCGCAGCTTCCAGCACAAGCCGCTGCGCCCCTACCATCTGCCGCTGATCGAAATGTCGCCGGCGCTGCAATCCGCGCTGGATTATGAGAGCAAGCTCGACCGTTCGGCCGCACAGATGGCCCGGCTGATGGCCGATGGCGCAACGCAGGCGGCGGCATTCCTGCAAGCCCGCAAGCCCATGCCGGATATGACGCTGAAACCTGTTCCCGCCCTGCTCGAGCCGGCCGCCGGCGAGGCCTTTCGTCAGGATGACCACTGAACAGGGCCTGCGAGCCTTTGTTCAGCCGCGAAGGTAGGTCACCGCATCCAGCCGCTCGCCCGCCTCGCCCAGCGCCTGGCCGGGGATGCGCCCAGCCTCGGCCCAGCCCGCGGCCAGCAGCAGCCTCTCGCCCTGGCCACCGGCTGCGGTTTCCAGGCTGAGCAGCCGACGGCCCAGCCCAACCGCCGCCTGTTCGCCGCGTGCCAGCAGCGCGCGCCCCACCCCCTGGCCGCGCCAGCCGGGATGGACCAGCCAGGGGCCGAGCGTGGCGCGGTGCGGCTGGGTTTGCGCCGTCGCCAGGCTGATCTGCATCCAGCCCGCCAGGGCGCCTTCCTGCCAGGCCGCCAGCAGCAGCCGGTGCTGCGCCGCGACATCGGCCGCGAGGTGCCGGCACACCGCGCGTGCCGGCTCCAAAGCCAGCGGGCGGTGCCACAGCAGCGAGCCGCCCTCGGCCACGCAGGCCACGAGAATATCGGCCAGCCGGCGCTCGGCGCTGCTCGCCGCGGCCGCATCGAGCATATCCACCACCAGCCCGGTCAGCGGCTTGGCGTAGCGGAATTCCAGCGATTTCGAGAGATCGTCGAGGATGCGCACGGCGCCCTGCCGGACATAGGATTGCTTCTCATAGAAGCGATGCGCGGCGTTGAAACGGGTATCGGTCCAGAGCACCATGCGCTGCGCGCCCGCCGCGCGGGCATGGGCTTCGGCGGTATCGAGCAGCCGCTGCGCCAGGCCCGAGCCGCGCGCCGCGCGGTCGAGATACATCCGGCAGATCTCCCAGGCGCTGTCGGATCCCAGCGGCCGGGTCGCCACCATGCCAAGCGGCCGACCCGCATCCTCGGCCAACCACAGCGTCCCGCCCGCGGCGGCGAACCAGCTGGCGAGGTGATGCAGCTCGGGCAGTTCCGCATCCACGTCGAAGACCACGCCGGGAAACTCGGCCCAGGCCTCGCCGATCAGCCGGATATAGGCCGGGCCATCGGCGTCGGTGCCGGGACGGATCAAGTCAGCGCCCGGCAGAACTCCTGGATGCGGGTGCAGGCCTCGCGCAGGCTCTCGGTGTCGGTGGCGTAGGAGACGCGGATATAGGGGCTCATGCCATAGGCCGCGCCCATCACCGTGCCGACATGCTTTTCCTCCAGCAGGGCCATGGCGAAATCGGTGTCGGTCTCGATCTTCGTTCCGGCCGGCGTGGTCTTGCCGATGCAGCCGGCGATATTGGGGAAGACGTAGAAGGCGCCCTCGGGCTTGTGGCAGCTCATGCCCGGCGCGGCGTTGAGCATGTCCACCACCATGTCGCGGCGCTGGCGGAAAATCTCCGCGCGTTCGGCCACCAGCTCCTGCGGCCCGTCCAGCGCGGCGGCGGCGGCGGCCTGGCCCACGGTGGAGACGCCGCTCGTCGCCTGGCCCTGCATATTGATCATGCCCTTGATCAGGGCCTTCGGCCCGCCGCAGAAGCCGATACGCCAGCCCGTCATCGCATAGGCCTTCGACGCCCCGTTCACCGTCAGCGTCCGTTCGCGAAGCCGCGGCTCGACCTCGGCGATGGTGCAGAATTCGAAGCCGTCATAGATGACATGCTCGTACATGTCGTCGGTCATGATCCAGACATCGGGATGCCGCAGCATGACATCGGCGATGGCCTGCATCTCGGCGCGCGAGCAGGCGGCACCGGTCGGGTTCGAGGGGAAATTCAGCAGCAGCCACTTGGTGCGCGGCGTGATCGCGGCTTCCAGATCCTCGGGGCGCAGCTTGAAGCCGTTGTTCTGCGGGCAATTCACCAGCACGGGCTTGCCGCCGGCCACCTTCGCCATATCGGCATAGTTGATCCAATAGGGGGCGGGGATCACCACCTCGTCACCCTCGTTCAGCGTCGCCATGAAGGCGTTGAAGATGATTTGCTTGCCGCCATTGGCGACCATGATCTCGTCCAGCGCGTAGTCCAGATTGTTGTCGCGCCTGAATTTGCGCTGGATCGCGGCCTTGAGGGCCGGGGTGCCATCCTGCGCGGGGTATTTGGTGTCGCCGCGCAGCGCCGCCGCATGTGCCGCCTCGATCGCATGGGCGGGGGTGGCGAAATCCGGCTCGCCCACGGTCAGCGCGATGACCGCCACACCCTTGGCCGCCAATTCCCGCGCTTTCACGCTCATCACCGTGGAGGCGGACATCTTGACGTCGTTCAGGCGGTCAGCCAGGGCGGGCATGGGAATTCCTTGGGTTTTCGGCATCCAAACTAATCCCGCCGCCGCCGCCCGCCAAGCCGGGCCCTGGCTGATGGCGGCGATCAGGCCGGCTGATACCCGGCCTTGGCCAGCGCCGCGCGCAGCACAGCCTCGTCCAGCTTGCCGGAGAAGCTGGCGAGCCGCGCCGGCAGATCGGCGCTCACCCGGGCATCGGGGTCCTGCTTCTGCGCCAGCCGGGTGATGGCGCGCACGCAGCCATCGCAATGCATCTCGGGAAGGGTGAGGTTGATCTGGGTCATAACGCCACCATCACGCCTTCCCCTATGGCAAGGTCAAGCGATCTCTTGACCCTCCCACAATGGCAAGGCCCATCTCCAAGCGCATGAACACGCAACTGACCATCGAGGGCATGACCTGCGCCGCCTGCGCCACCCGGGTGGGCCGCGCCCTGCAGGCTGTGCCGGGCGTGACCCATGCCCATGTGAACCTGGCGACCGAGCGGGCCGGGATCGAGGGTGAGGTCCCGCTCGCCACCCTGCTCGAGGCGGTGGAGGATGCCGGCTACGCAGCCCACCCCTTCACCCCTGCCGAGGACCGTGCCGCCGCGCGCGCCCTCGAACAGCAGGCACTCGGCCGGGCCACCATCGCCGCGCTGGCCCTCGCCCTGCCGCTGCTGCTGCTCGAGATGACAGGCCACCTCGTGCCCGCCATCCATCACTGGATCGCCCATACCATCGGCCTGCCCGCCAGCCATCTCATCCAGGGGTTGCTGGCGAGTGCCATCCTCTTCGGCCCCGGGCTGCGCTTTTTCCGCCTGGGCCTGCCCGCGCTGTGGCGGCGCTCGCCCGACATGAACGCGCTGGTCGCCATCGGCGCCGGCGCGGCCTGGACCTATTCCGTCGCCATCCTCGCCACCCAACCGGAGGAGGCGGTCTATTTCGAATCCGCCGGCGTGATCGTCGCGCTGGTGCTGGCGGGGCGCTGGCTTGAGGGCAGGGCGCGCGGCCGCACCTCGGACGCCATCCGCGCCCTCTCCCGCCTCGCGCCGCGCGTCGCGCGGCGGGCCGATGGCAGCGAGGTCCCGCTTGCGGCGCTGGCGCTGGGCGACGAACTGCTCATCCGCCCCGGCGAGGCCATCCCCACCGATGGCACGGTGCTGACCGGCGAGAGTTTTCTCGACCAGTCCATGTTCACCGGTGAGCCGATGCCGGTCGCGAAAAAGCCCGGCGATTCCGTGTTGGGCGGCAGCGTGAATCAAGCCGGCGCCCTGACAATGCGGGTCGACAAGCTGGGCGGCGACACGCTGCTGGCCGGCGTCATCCGCATGGTGGAGGAGGCACAGAATGCCGAGATGCCGATCCAGGCGCTGGTGGACCGGATCACGCTCTGGTTCGTCCCCGCGGTGATGGCTGTGGCGGCGCTGACCTTCGCGCTGTGGCTGGCCTTCGGCCCCTCGCTGGCGGTGGCGCTGACCCATGCGGTGGCGGTGCTGATCATCGCCTGCCCCTGCGCCATGGGGCTCGCCACCCCCACCTCCATCATGGTGGGGATGGGCCGCGCTGCCTCGCTCGGTGTGTTGTTCCGCCATGGCGACGCGTTGCAGCGCCTGGCCGCGGTGCAAGGCGTCGCCTTCGACAAGACCGGCACCCTGACCGAGGGCCATCCCGCCCTCGTCGAGACCCTGCCCGCGCCCGGCTTTACCGCCGAGACGCTGCTCCGCCTTTCCGCCGCGGTGGAGGCCCGGAGCGAACACCCCATCGCCCGCGCCATCCTCGCCGCCCACCCCAACCCGCCACCGGCGCTGGCCTTCACCACCACCGCCGGCGAGGGCGCATCGGCCGAGGTCGAAGGCCTGGCGGTGATGCTGGGTTCGGCCAAATATCTGCGTGCCGCGGGCATCGCGCCCGAGACGCTGGAGGGACCGGCCGCGGCGGCGGCCGGGCAGGGGCAGACGCCGGTCTTCGTCGCCATCGGCGGTCAGGCCGCCGGCTTGCTGCTGGTGGCCGACCGGCTGCGCCCGGCCACCCCGCAGACCATCGCCCTGCTGCGCGGCATGGGCCTGCGGCTGATGATCCTCAGCGGTGACCACCCCGCCGCTGTCGCCGCCATGGCGCAAAGCCTTGGCATCGAACAGGCGAAGGGTGGATTGCTGCCCGGGCAGAAGGTCGCGGCCCTGGCCGGCGAGGCGGATTTCGCCTTTGTCGGCGACGGAATCAACGATGCCCCGGCCCTGGCCGCGGCCGCCGTCGGCATCGCGATCGGGACGGGGACGGACATCGCAATCGATAGCGCCGATGTGGTGATGATGAGCGACGATCTGCGAGTGGTCGCCCAGACGATCACGATTTCGCGAGCCACGCTGCGCAACATCAGGCAGAATCTGGGCTGGGCCTTTGCCTATAATGCGGCGCTCATCCCTGTCGCCGCCGGCGCCCTGCAACTTCTTGACGGGCCGGGGCTTTCTCCCATGTTAGCGGCGGGGGCGATGGGCTTCTCAAGCCTCTTCGTCCTCGGCAACGCATTGAGGCTACGCAGGGTGAAGGCATGAATATCGGACAGGCGGCGCGTGCCACGGGTGTCTCGGCCAAGATGATCCGCTGGTACGAGCAGCAGGGGCTGATCCCGGCCGCGACACGCTCGGACAGCAACTATCGGCATTATTCCGCGACGGATCTGCATCGGCTGCGTTTCATTCGCCGGTCGCGCGATTTGGGCTTCACGATCAAGCAGATCGCGGAGCTCCTGACGCTGTGGAACGACCGGAGCCGGGCCAGCGCTGATGTGAAGGCCCTGGCCATGGGCCAAATCGCGGCCTTGCGCGGGCGCATCATCGAGCTCGAGGAGATGGTGCGGACGCTCAGCCATCTCGCTGAGAATTGCCAGGGCGATGGCCGGCCGGAATGCCCGATCCTGGAGAGCCTGGGCGCGCCCGTCGCGGGCTGATCAGCCCGCGGCCATCGGGCGCCGGTCATCGCGGCGCTTCAGCAGGGCGATGACCGGCAGCGCCAGCAGCACCATCCAGGCCTTGCCGATGACCTGCCCGGCCAGAAAGTCCAGGCTGCCGAAGGCCAGCCAGAGAAACACCAGGCTGTCCACCACCAGCCCGGCCACGCCGCTCAGCGCCACCGCCCGCACCAGCCCGCGCCGGGCCAGCGGCGTGTAGACCGCCATGTCCACCACCTCGCTCAGCAGGAAGGCCACGGCCGAGGCCAGCACCAGCGCCGGCGGCGCCAGAAACGCGGAAAGCCCGGCACCGGCCAGGATCGCGCCCACCGCCCAGCCCATGCCGAGCCTGCGCTGGACGAGATCGCGCAGCACCAATGCCAGCCCCACCATCAGCACCCCCGATGGCGCCGAGACCCCGGGCGCCACCGGCACCAGGCAGGGCCCATTCGGCACGCAAGTGGTGCCGACATGGCCGATCAGCCAATTCGCGGCCGGGATGCAGAGGGCGAAGGCGGCAAGCGCCCAAAAACCTTCGCGGCGAGCGAGATCAGTGTTCATGGCCTGCGGCATAGGCCTGCCAGCCCCGCGCGCGCAAGTCGCAGGCCGGGCAATGGCCGCAGCCCGCGCCCCAGGGGTGCGGCGTGCGATCGCCGAGGTAGCAGGAATGGCTTTTTTCGCGGATCAACTCCACCAGCGCCGGCCCACCCAGCGTTTCTGCCAGCCGCCATGTCGCGGCCTTGTCCAGCCACATCAGCGGGGTGTGCAGCACCATGCGGGTGTTCATGCCGAGGTTGAGGGTGGCCTGCAGCGCTTTCAGCGTGTCGTCGCGGCAATCGGGATAGCCGGAATAATCGGTCTCGCACATGCCGCCGACGAGATGGCGGGTGCCGCGGCGATAGGCGAGTGCCGCGGCGAAGGTCATGAAGACCAGGTTGCGGCCGGGGACGAAGGTGTTGGGCAAGCCGTCCTCGCGCATGGCGATGGCGGTGCTCTCGGTCAGCGCGCTGCCGCCGATCTCGGCCAGGGTGGGGATGTGCAGGGTGTGGTCCTCGCCCAGCCGTGGGGACGCCATGCCGGCGCGCAGCGCGGCCCGGCACTCCAGCTCCACCACATGCCGCTGGCCATAGTCGAAGCCCAACGTCTCGACATGCTCGAAGCGCTCCAGCGCCCAGGCCAGGCAGGTCGCGCTGTCCTGACCGCCGGAGAAGAGGACGAGGGCGCCGTTGCCCGACCGATTCAGCTCCTGCGGAGCATCGGACGGGGGCGTCACGCGGGGAGCCTTTGGGTCGCCCAGCGCGCCGCCTCGGCCAGCACCGGGTCGGCGCTTTCGGTGTGACGCTGCGCCGCCGGAAGCAGCCGGGCCTGGCCGGAATTGCCGATGCCGATCATCACATTGCGCAGGAAGCGCGCCACCCCGATGCGCTTGATCGGCGAGCCGGAAAAACGTGCCCGGAATGTGGCGTCATCCAGCATGGCCAACTCCTCCAGCGGCGGGTTTTTTGCGCCGTCGCGCGCGTGCAGCAGCGCCTCATGCGCGAGATGGGAAAACTTGTTCCAGGGGCAGACGGCCAGGCAGTCATCGCAGCCATAGATCCGGTTGCCCATGGGCGCGCGGAATTCCTCCGGGATCGGCCCGGCATGCTCGATGGTGAGGTAGGAAATGCAGCGCCTGGCATCCAGCCGATAGGGTGCTGGGAAGGCCTGGGTCGGGCAGGCATCCAGGCAGGCCCGGCACTGGCCGCAATGGTCGCCTTCCGGCGCATCAGGCGGGAGCGGCAGGGTCGAAAAAATCTCACCCAGGAAGAGCCAGCTGCCATGGCTTCGCGAGACAAGATTGGTGTGCTTGCCCTGCCAGCCCAGCCCCGCCTGCTGCGCCAGCGGCTTTTCCGCCACCGGTGCGGTATCCACAAACACCTTCAGCGGGTGCGGCCGGTATTCGTGTGCCATCCATTGGCCGAGCGCCTTCAGCTTTTTCTTCACCACATCATGATAGTCGCGGCCCTGGGCATAGACGCTGATGGCGCCGCGCTCGCGCTGTTCCAGCGCCGCCATCGGGTCCTCCGCCGGGCCGTAATTCAGGCCGAGCGAAATCACGCTCACCACCTCCGGCCAGAGCACGCGGGGCTGGGCGCGCTGGTCGGCGCGGCGTTCCATCCAAGCCATCTCGCCATGCTCGCCGGCCGCGAGATGCGCGTTCAGCCGGGCGCGCACCGCCTCGGGCAGCACGGCTTCGGCAAAACCCACGGCGTCGAAACCCTGGGCAAGGGCGGCCGCTGTGATGGCGGCCCGGGGCGTCATGTCGGCAGGATGGCGGTGGCTTCGATCTCGACGCGCGCCTCGGGCTCCACCAGTGCCGCCACCTGCACCAGCGCCATGGCGGGAAAGTGGCGGCCCATCACGTCGCGATAGGCGGGGCCGAGTTCGGTCAGCGAAGCGCGGTATTCGGACATGTCCGTCACATACCAGGTCAGCCTGCCGATATGCTCGGGGCCGCCACCGGCCTCGCGCACCACGGCCATGATGTTCTCCAGCGCCTGGCGGCATTGCGCCACGAAGCTCTCCGGAAACCGGTGCTCGGCATCCCAGCCGACCATGCCACCCACCAGCAGCACGCGGCCCTCGCCCAGCATGCCGTTGGAATAGCCGCGGGGCTTGGGCCAGCCCTCGGGTTCGATCGGGGTCAACATGGCGTGGTTCTACCTGTTTTCGTGGCGCAGGACGAAGCGTTGCAGCTTGCCCGTCTCGGTGCGCGGCAATTGATCGGGGAAATGGATCAGGCGTGGATATTTGTAGGGCGCGATTTCGGCTTTCACGAAATCCTGCAATGCTTTGTGCATATCGGGGCCGGGCCGGTGTCCCTCATGCAGCACGACATGGGCGGTGACGACCATGCCGCGCTCGGGGTCGGGCGTGCCGACCACGGCGCATTCGCGCACCGCGGGGTGGGCCAGCAAGGCCGCCTCCACCTCCGGCCCCGCGATGTTGTAGCCGGCGGAGACGATCATGTCGTCCGAACGCGCCTGGTACCAGAAATAGCCGTCCTCGTCCTGGATGTAGGTGTCGCCGGTGATGTTCCAGCCGCTTTGCACGTAGACGGATTGCCGGCTGTCATCGAGGTAGCGGCAGCCGGTGGGGCCGCGCACGGCGAGGCGGCCGGGGGTGCCGCGGGGCACCTCGCGCCCATGCTCGTCCAGCACCCGCGCTTCATAGCCCGGCACGGGAATGCCGGTGGCGCCGGGGCGGACTTGTCCCGCCGGCGCGCCGATAAAAATATGCAGCATCTCGGTCGCGCCAATGCCGTCCATCAGTTCGAGACCGGTGGCGGCCCGCCAGGCCTCGAAGATGGGCAGCGGCAGGACCTCGCCGGCCGAGACGCATTTGCGCAGGGATGACAGGTCAAACCCGGCCGCTTTGCCCGCCATCACCCGATAGGCGGTGGGGGCGGTGAAGCAGATGGTGGCGCGATATTTTTCTGCCAATGGCAACAGATCGTCCGGCGAGGCACGTTCCAGCAGCGTGGCGGTGGCACCGACGCGGAAGGGGAAGAGCACCAGCCCGCCCAGGCCGAAAGTGAAGGCGAGCGGCGGCGAACCAATGAAAACATCCTCCGGCCCAGGCTGCAGCACGTGCGCCGAATAGGTATCGCAGATCGCCAGCATGTCGCGGTGGAAATGCATGGTGGCCTTGGGGCTGCCCGTGGTGCCGGAGGTGAAGCCGAGCAGGCAGACATCATCGGCCGCGGTGTCGCAGGCGGCGAAGTTTTCTGGCTGTTCGGCGCAGAGGGCTTCCAGCTCGCCATTGCCCCAGAGCGCGACATGGCTGGGGGCGGGCGTGGCGCGGGACAATTCATCGGCCAGCCGCGCATCGCACAACGCGTGGCTGATCGCCGCCTTCTCCAGCATCTGCGACAATTCCTTGGCGCGCAGCAGCGGCATCGAGGCCACGACCACGCCCCCCGCCTTGAGCACGGCGAAATAGGCCGCAACCATCCACGGCGAGTTCGGCCCGCGCAGCAGCACGCGATTGCCCGGCACGAGGCCCATGCGGTGGACCAGCACATTGGCGATGCGGTTCACCCGCGCGGCGAGCTGCGCATAGGTCAGGGTTTCGCCGGGGGAGAGGATGGCCGGGTGATCGGCGCGGGTGGTGAGGTTGCGGTCCAGCAGCTCCACCGCGCAGTTCAGCCGGGCGGGGTAGCCCAGTGCTTCGAGGCCCGGAAACTCCGGCCATTGGTCACGCGGCGGCAGGCGGGCGCCGGTGAAGGGGTCGAGATGGGCTGAGCTCATCGGGCGGCCTCCGCTTTGGCGATCACGATGCGTTGGATCTCGGAGGCGCCCTCATAGACGCGCAGCGCGCGCACCTCGCGCGTCAGCGTCTCGGGCGGTGAATCGCGCACGACGCCGAGCCCGCCATGCAGTTGGGCGCAGCGATCGGCGACGCGGCCCGCCGCTTCGGTGGCGAAGAGTTTTGCCATCGAGGCCTCGCGCGAGACGCGGGCGGCGCCGGAATCCTTCAGCCAGGCGGCGCGATAGACCAGCAGCGCCGCGGCATCGACATCGACCGCGCTGTCGGCGACGGCGCCCTGGGTCATCTGCAAATCCATCAGCGGCGCGCCGAAGAGTTTTCGGCCTTTCGCGCGCGCCAGGGACAGTGCCAGGCCGCGCCGCGCGAAGCCCAGCGCCGCCGCGCCGACGGTGGCGCGGAACACGTCCAGGGTTGCCATGGCAACCCGAAAACCGTCGCCGGGGGCGCCGATGCGGTGGCTGTCCGGCACGCGCACATCGTCGAAGGCGATGCGGGCGAGGGGGTGTGGGGCCGCGACCTCGATCCGCTCCACCACCCGCACCCATTCTGCGGGCAGCCAGAAGCAGGTGAGGCCTTTCGCCCCCGGCGCCTCGCCGCTGCGGGCGAAGACAACATAGCCGCCGGCGATGCCGCCATTGCTGATCCAGGTTTTCTCGCCGTTCAGCCGCCAATGCGCGTTGCCGTCGCGGGTGGCGGTGGTGGCGAGGGCGGCGACATCGCTGCCGGCCTCGGGCTCGCTGAGCGCGAAGGCAGCAAGGGCGCGGCCGGCCTGGACCTCGGCCATGAACCCGCGGGCGGGTTCGCAGCCGAACAAGGTCATCGGCCCGCAGCCCAGGCCCTGCATGGCAAAGGCGAAATCGGCCAGGCCGGAATGCCGCGCCAGGATATCGCGGGCGATGCAGAGCATGCGCACATCCAGCGGTGCCGCGGTGGCGCGCAGCAGCCCCGCCTCGCCCATCGCGGCGGCCAGTGCGCGGGTGCTGCCATCGGCGTCGTGCTCATCGGTCAGCCGCGCGGCATGAAGGGCGGCCCAGGCTTCGACCTCGGCCGCCCAGGCGCGATGGCGATCCTCGAAGAAGGGCAGGGAAAATGTGTCAGTCATGCTGGAAGACGGGGCGCTGCTTCGCCACGAAGGCGTCATAGGCCCGGCGAAAATCATTGGTGGTCATGCACAGCGCCTGGGCCACCGCCTCGGCCTCGATCGCCTGATCGACCGACATCGCCCATTCCATGGCCAGCATGCGCTTGGTCATGCCATTGGCGAAGCCGGGGCCGGCGGCGATCTCTTCCGCGAGTGTCGTGGCCTCGGCCAGCGCCTCGCTCTCCACAAGGCGGTTGAAGAAGCCCCATCGCTCCCCCTCCGCGCCCGACATGGAGCGGCCGAGATAGAGCAGTTCCGAGGCCCGCCCCTGGCCGATGATGCGCGGCAGAATGGCGCAGGCGCCCATGTCGCAGCCGGCAAGCCCCACGCGGTTGAACAGGAAGGCCACCTTCGTGGCGGGCGTGCCGACGCGAAGGTCCGATGCCATGGCGATGATGGCGCCCGCGCCGGCGCAGACGCCATCCACCGCCGCCACGATGGGCTGCGGGCAGGCGCGCATGGCCTTCACCAATTCGCCGGTCATGGCGGTGAATTGCATCAGGCCCTTCGTATCGCGCTCCAGCAGCGGGCCGATGATCTCATGCACATCGCCGCCCGAGCAGAAATTGCCGCCCTCGCCGGCGATGACAAAGGCCCGGATATCCGGATCATTGGCAGCGCCGCGGAACAGCGCGCCGAGTTCGGCATAGCTTTCGAAGGTCAACGGATTCTTGCGCTCGGGCCGGTTGAGGGTGATGCGCGCAACCGCGCCCTCCACCGCGAAGGCGAAATGCTCGGCCTGGTATGTCGAAAGCCTCATGCCTCTTCCCCTTCGAGCGCCTCGGTCAGCGCGGTCTTGGTGCGGCCGAGCAGGCGGTGCAGCGCCTCGCGCTCATACGGCGCCAGGCCGGAAAACAGCTCGGCCACCCAGGCGGCATGGGCGGCGGATTGCACGGCGAAGGCGGCAAGCCCGGCCTCGGTCAGCGTCAGGCGCACCACCCGGCGGTCATGCGCCTCGGTCCGGCGGGCAACGAGGCCCTCCACCTCCAGCCGTGCGGCAAGGCCGGTGACATTGCCGTTGCTCACCATCATCCGGCCGGAGATCTCTCCCAGTGTCAGCCCTTCCGGCGCCCGGTCGAGGGCGGCCAGCAGGTCGAAGCGGGGAAGGGTGGTGTTGAAGTTTTCCCGAAGGCGCCGGCGCAGCTCCGCCTCGATCAGATTGGTGCAGGTCAGCAGCCGCAGCCACAGGCGCAAATCGGCCTTCATATCTCGCCCCCGGCGACGGGAAGTGCGACGCCATTCACCGACGCGGCGCCGCAGAGATAGAGCACCGCATCGGCCACCTCCTGGGGCTGCACCATGCGGCCCTGCGGGTTGCCGCGGGTCAGTTCGGCCCGCGCCTCGGCCTCGCTGCGGCCGGTGCGGGCCATGATGCGCGCAACACTCTCCTGCACGATCGCGGTCTCGGTGAAGCCGGGGCAGACGGCGTTGACCGTGATGCCCTTTGTCGCCACCTCCTGCGCCAGCGCGCGGCAAAAACCAAGCAAAGCGTGCTTCGAGGCCGTGTAGGCGGTGGTGTAAGCAAAACCCTTCAGCGCGGCGGTGGAGGCGATGTGCACGACGCGCCCATGCCCAGCCGCGATCATCCCCGGCAGCACCGCATGGGTCAGCGCCACGGCGGCCAGCAGGTTCACCTCGATGGCGCGCTGGAACATCGCGATGTCGGTTTTCTGGAACGGTGCGCTTTCGGCCAGGCCTGCCGCGTTTACCAGCACCGAGAAGCCATGCAGGGCAGGGGGCGTGCGCGCATCGGCCACGATCATCGCCTCCGCCGCGCCGGCTTCGATGGCGGCCAGCAGCGGCGCCTCACGCCGCCCCAGCACCGTCACGGCATGGCCGGCCTGGCTCAGCGCCCGCGCGCAGGCGAGGCCGATGCCCGTCCCGCCACCACTGACCAAAGCGCGTGTCCTTGACATCCTTGAAGCTTAAAACATTTCCTGGCACAACAGCAAGCATCTCGCAGCGAAAGACCCCACCATGCGCATCGCCATCATCGGCGGCGGCCCCGCCGGTCTCTATTTCGCCATATTGATGAAGCGCGCCATGCCAGAGGCGCGTGTCACGGTGGTGGAGCGCAATCAGGCCGACGACACGTTTGGCTTCGGCGTGGTGTTTTCGGATGCAACGCTGGACGCCTTCAGGGATGCCGATGAGCCGAGTTACCGCGCCATCACCCAAAGCTTTGCCTATTGGGACGACATCGCGATCCACGCCAAGGGCGCGGTGCATCGCATCGGTGGCAACGGGTTCTGCGGCTGCTCGCGCCGGACCTTGTTGTTGTTGTTGCAGCAGCGCGCCCGCGAACTCGGCGTCGAGCTCGAATTCCGCCGCGAGGCCAGCCCGGCCGACTACCCCGATGCCGATCTGATCGTGGCGTCGGACGGCATCAACTCCGCCATCCGCGGTGCGAACCCTGAGCATTACCAGCCCGAAATCGACCTCCGCCCCAACCGTTTCACCTGGATGGGCAGCACGCGCCCCTTCGATGCCTTCACCTTCTTCTTCAAGGAGACGGAGTGGGGCATCTTCATCGCCCATTGCTACCAGTATGAACCCGGCGCCAGCACCTGGGTGTTGGAGACCGACCCCGAGACTTTTGCTCGCGCCGGCCTCGACAGCATGGACGAGGCCGAATCCGCCCGCTTCCTGGAGGGCGTTTTTACCCAGGAATTGCAAGGCCATTCGCTGATCACCAACCGCTCGACATGGCGGCAATTCCCGATGATCCGCTGCGCCCGCTGGGTGCGCGGCAACACTGTGCTGATCGGTGATGCCAAGGCGACGGCGCATTTTTCCATCGGCTCCGGCACCAAGCTGGCGATGGAGGATGCCATCGCGCTGCACCAGGCGTTTCTCGCCGGTGGCGACGTGCCGACATGCCTCGAACGCTATGAGACCACGCGGCGCGAGGCGGTGGAGAAGACCCAGCACGCCGCGGATGTCAGCCTGGTTTGGTTCGAACACGTCAAGCGCTTCTGGCATTTCGACGCCACGCAATTCGCCTTCGGCGTGATGACGCGCAGCAAGGCCATCACCTGGGACAATCTGCTGCTCCGCGCGCCGGAATTCGTGGCCGAGGCGGGGACGACCTTCGCGCGCCAGGCGGGCGGCAATGCCCGGGACGTGCCGCTGTTCCAGCCCCTGCAATTGCGCGGCCTGCGCCTGCCCAACCGCGTCGTCGTCTCGCCGATGTGCATGTACTCCGCGGTGGAGGGCGTGCCGCAGGATTTTCACCTCGTGCATTACGGCGCCCGCGCCATGGGCGGCGCCGGGTTGATCTTCACCGAGATGACCTGCCCATCCGCCGGCGCGCGAATCACCCCGGGCTGCGCCGGGCTGTGGAATGATGCGCAGCAAACCGCCTGGGCGCGCATCGTCGATTTCGCGCATGGCCAGGGCGCCCGCATGGCGCTGCAACTCGGCCATGCCGGCCGCAAGGGCGCCACCAGGCTGATGTGGGAGGGCATGGACCAGCCCTTGGAGGACGGCGCCTGGCCCATCCTCTCTGCCAGCCCCATCCCCTACTACCCGCAGAGCCAGACGCCGCGCGAAATGTCCCGCGCCGACATGGACGACGTGCGCGAGGATTTTGTTGCCGCCACCCAGCGCGGCATCGCCGCCGGCTTCGATATGCTGGAGCTGCACTGCGCCCATGGCTATCTGCTCGCCAGCTTTTTGTCCCCTCTCACCAACCACCGAACCGATGAATACGGCGGCGCTCTGGAAAGCCGGCTGCGCTTCCCGCTGGAGGTCTTCGCCGCCATGCGCGCGGCTTGGCCCGCCGCAAAACCCATGTCGGTGCGTATCTCGGCCACCGACTGGGCCGATGGCGGCATCACCGATGCGGAGAGCCTCGCCATCGCCCGCGCCTTCGCCGCCGCCGGCTGCGACCTCATCGATGTCTCCACCGGCCAGACCGTGGCCGACGCGGCGCCGCAATATGGCCGGATGTTCCAGCTGCCCTGGGCCGACATGATCCGCAATGAGGGGGGGGTGGCCACGATGTGCGTGGGCAGCATCACCACGGCCGACCAGGCCAATACCATTCTCGCCGCCGGCCGCGCCGATCTGGTGGCGCTCGCCCGCCCGCACCTCACCGATCCCGCCTTCTCCCTGCATGCCGCGGCAAGTTATGGCGCGAAGGGCGTCACCACGCCGCCGCAATATGGTCCTGGCCGCGACGCGCTGTTCCGCAACAGCGCGCGGGAGCGGGACGAGATGCTCGAACTCCGCCGCAAGGCCAGGCCCGCAAGCCACGCGCCGGTGTGAATCGGGAGGCGCGGCACCTTGCCGCCCGCGCCGGGTGCTGCAACATGGCTCGAGAACCCCAGCACGGACCCGCGCCCCATGGATATTGCCACCCCCACCACCACCAGCCGCACCGAAGCCCTGGCGCTGCGTTATGGCGCGTCCATCCCAGCCGTAGGCCCCTGGAACGACCATATCGCGCTGTTGCTCAGCCACCGCTCCATCCGTGGCTACAAGACCGATGCCCTGCCCGAGGGCACGCTGGAGACGCTGGTCGCCGCCGCGCAATCCGCCGCCACCAGCTCCAACCTGCAGACCTGGTCGGTCATCGCCGTCACCGATGCGGCGAAGAAGGCCGAACTCGCGCGGCTGTCCAATAACCAGAAGCACATCATGCAGTGCCCGCTCTTCCTGGTGTTCATGGCCGATGTCTCGCGCAACCAGCGCATGGCCGATGCCGCCGGCGTTGCGATGGAAACCATGCCCTTCCTGGAGACGTTTCTGGTCGCCGCGATCGACGCCGCGCTGGCGGGGCAGAATGCCGTGATTGCGGCGGAATCGATGGGCCTTTCCACGGTCTATATCGGTGCGCTGCGCAACAACCCGGCCGAAGTGGGCGCGCTGCTGAACATGCCCCAGGGCGGCATGGGCGTCTTTGGCCTGTGCGTCGGCTATGCGGCCGAGGGGGTGGCGAACGCGGTGAAGCCCCGCCTGCCGCAGGAGGCCATTCTATTCCATGACAGCTACGGCAACACCGCCGAACCTGCGCTGGTGAAGGCCTATGACGAGGAAATGGCGAGCTTTTCCCGCCGCAGCGGGATGGGCGATGAGAATTGGTCGGGCCGGGTGCTCGCCCGCATGGGCAAGCTCGCGGCGCTGAGCGGGCGCGACAAGATGGTTGCCGTGCTGCGGGGCATGGGGTTCCCGCTGAAGTAGTGGGCGGTTCCCGGGGCGATCCCCGCCAGCGGTGACGTCGAGCAGCCCGCGCAGGCTGACCTTCAGCCGTTAACGCGCGCAGCCGAGGCCGGGCGCCGCCACGCGCCCTGGCCGGCGCCTGGACGCTCTCTGGCGCAACCACGCTGGCGAAGACATTGCGCTGTTGGCCGCGACCGCTGCGAGATGGCAGCATGGCGCGATGAATGACATCGCGCTGCTCCGGAAATCCCTCGCTGTCGCCCGCCGTGCCCGGGAGGGCGGAAAACATCCCTTCGGCGCCATCCTGGTCGATGCCCAGGGACGGGTTCTTCTGGAACAGGAAAACGCCTTCGACAGCGAAGGCCGGGTCGGCCATGCGGAGACGGTGTTGGCCCGTCGCGCCTGCGCCGGCTTCTCAGCCGAGGCATTGGCGGCGACCACCATGTATGTCTCGGCCGAGCCCTGCGCGATGTGCGCCGGCACCATCTACTGGGCTGGCATCGGCCGCGTGGTCTATGCGCTGAGTGAGCACAAGATGCGCGGCATCATCGGCCCGCACCCTGACAACCTGACGTTGGACCTGCCCTGCCGCGCCGTCTTCGCCACCGGCCAGCGCTTGGTGGAGGTTGTCGGGCCGCTGTTGGAGGATGATGCGGAGGCGGTGGGCCTGCATGACGGCGTCTGGGAGATCAGGGACTGAACAGCCGCTTGTCCCACCAGACCGGGCGGGGCAGGGCGAATGATATTCCCGCATAGTCCGGGTGCTCCGGATTGAGCAGCACATTTTCCTCCATTCGCGCCAGGATGGAGGGCACCAGCAGCACGGCGCTGCGGCGGGATTTCTGCCATTCCGCGCCGAAGCGGGCGGAGACGCTGCCATCGGGGAAATCCCATCCCGGCAGGGCGGCGGGGTCGAAGACCTCGTAGCTCAGCCCGCGCGGCAGGGTGATGGCGACATAATGCTGGTTGGGCGGCAGGCGGCCGGCGCCATGCGCCAGCTTTTCCAACATAGCCAGGGAGTAATGCCGCGCGGCGTAGAGCACCCCGGCCGCCGGCGTGTTCCATCGCCCGGGGAAGAGCCGCGAGCCACTGGCGTCCATGATGGGCCAAGCCCCCTCGGGATCGCCGATCCGAAAGCAGGTGAGCGTTCGGTCCAGCCGCTGCGGCGGGAAGCGGGGCGGCGGAAACTCAGGCCGCCGTGCCATGGATCAGCCGGCCGAGGATTTTTTCGACCAGCCTGGCGCCGAGATCGGTGGCCAGCGAAACCTCCAGCGGCGTGCGATCTTCCAGCATGGGATGGCGGCGGCGCAGAAAATCGCGCGCCTCGCCCTCGCTGCCCCAGGCCTCGCAGGCCATCTCGAAGACGCGGGCAACGCGGGCGACACGGGCACTTTCCTCTGGCGAGAGGCGTCTTTGGTGCTGTCGGCGGGTGAGGGTGGGCCGGGGGACGAAGGCAAAGCGCAGCCCGTCATCCTCCGGCGAAATCCCGCGCACGAGCGCCTCCAGCGCGGTAACCGGCAGCCCGGCGGCGATACTGTCCGCCAGGGACAGGTCGCTGGCGGCGCGAGGCTCAGCGGGGAAGGCGGCTTGGACTTCGGAAAGGCCGGGATTGATCATGTGGCGCACTGTAATGGCTCTCTTGGTCGTCCTGCAAGCACTTTCGCGCAACCCGCCCTCCCCACCACGGCGCGCATGCATTACAAGGCGCGATCGCACTTCGTTCGCAGGACGCAATCGCCCATGGCCGCCTATCAATACGTCTACGTCATGAAGGATCTGACAAAATCCTATCCGGGTGGCCGCGAGGTGTTTAAGGGCATCACCCTGTCCTTCCTGCCCACGGTGAAGATCGGCGTGCTGGGCCCCAATGGCGCCGGCAAATCCACCCTGATGCGGATCATGGCAGGTCAGGACAAGGAATTCGGCGGCGAGGCCTGGGCCGCCGAGGGCGTGCGCGTGGGCTATCTCTCACAGGAGCCGCATCTCGACCCGACCAAGACGGTGGGCGAGAATGTGGAAGAGGCTTTCGCCCAGATGAAGGCCGACCTTGCCCGCTTCAACGCCATCTCCGAAGAATTCATGAACGAGATGACCGAGGAGCAGATGAACACCCTCCTCGCCGAGCAGGCCGAGCTGCAGGAGCGCATCGATGCCGGCAATGGCTGGGAGCTCGACCGCACCGTCGAGATCGCCCTCGACGCCCTGCGCTGCCCGCCCGCCGACGCGGATGTGACCAAGCTGTCCGGCGGCGAGCGCCGGCGCGTCGCACTCTGCAAGCTGCTGCTGGAAAAGCCCGAGCTGCTGCTGCTCGACGAGCCCACCAACCACCTCGACGCCGAGAGCGTTTCCTGGCTGGAACACACGCTGCGCGACTATCAGGGTGCCGTGCTGATCGTCACCCACGACCGTTACTTCCTCGACAACGTCACCAACTGGATTCTGGAAGTCGATCGCGGCCGCGGCTTTCCCTATGAGGGCAATTACTCCGCCTATCTCGACCAGAAGCGCAAGCGCCTGAAGCAGGAGGAGCGTGAGGAGAGCACGCGCCAGCGCCAGCTCGCCCAGGAACAGGAATGGATGGGCCGCAGCCCCACCGCGCGCATGGCCAAGAGCAAGGCCCGCATCTCCGCCTATGAGGACCTGCTGCAGAAGAGCCTGGACAAGGCGCCCGACCCCACGGAAATCCAGATCCCGCCAGCGCCCCGCCTGGGCAATATCGTCATCAATGCCGAGGCGCTGCGGAAGGCCTATGGCAACCGCCTGCTGATCGATGATCTGAGCTTCAAGCTGCCGCCCGGCGGCATTGTCGGCGTCATCGGCCCCAATGGCGCGGGCAAGACCACGCTGTTCAAGATGATCACCGGCGTCGAGCAGCCCGATGGCGGCAAGCTCATCGTCGGTGACAGCGTGCGGCTGGGCTATGTCGACCAGTCGCGCGACAGCCTTGATGACAATAAGAGCGTCTGGCAGGAAATCTCCGACGGGATGGACCAGATCCAGGTCGGCAAGCGCCTGGTGCCGAGCCGCGCCTATGCCGCTGCCTTCAACTTCAAGGGCGGCGACCAGCAGAAGCGGGTGGGTGTGCTGTCGGGCGGCGAGCGCAACCGCGTGCATTTGGCCAAGATGCTGAAGATCGAACACAACGTCCTTCTGCTGGACGAGCCGACCAATGACCTCGATGTTGACACGCTGCGCGCGTTGGAGGAGGCGCTGATGGATTTCGCCGGCTGCGCGGTGATCATCAGCCATGACCGCTGGTTCCTCGACCGCCTCGCCACGCATATCCTGGCTTTCGAGGGCGACAGTCATGTCGAGTGGTTCGAGGGCAATTACCAGGCTTATGAGGCCGATAAGCGCCGCCGCCTGGGTGCGGCGGCAGACCAGCCGCACCGGATCAAGTATCGGCCGTTGACCCGATAATCCGGTTTTGTAGAAGCCCCGGTGCTTTCTCCGGGGGGGCGCGCGATGGCCAGAACCAGGCTATCGCGTCTGCCTGAATTCCGTCGCGAGATGGTCGAACCGGTTCACCTCGGCTCTCGCGTCAGGATCGATGGCCGGATTGGGGGGGGGGCGGTCGAACTCGGTGCGGCTGTCGTCAATGAACCACAGCCGCGCCTGGAGATAGTGCGGCGCCTGGCACCAAGCCCGCCGCCGGGCTGCCGCGCGTCCGGAAACATTCAGCGGGGTGAGGCAACCGTCTTGGCCGTTTTGATCCGTTGGTCGATCCAGGGGATCCGGCGCGTCGCCGCCAGGCTCACGCCGCGACACATCGATCCCGTTGCATCATCGCAGGGGCATGAGCGCGAAGGTCGCATCAAGCTGCCGCGCAAATCCCCCACCGAAAACCGGCAGGGCAGCCGTCACCTCAACCGTCGATCCTGATCCCCAGCTCCCGGATCAGCGGCCGCCACACCGCATTCTCGGCGGCGACGAAGGCGTTGAATTCGGCCGGGCTCCAGGGCCGGTACTCAATCCCCAGCATGCCCATGCGGCCCGAGATCTCGGGCGACTGGATGGCGGCGATCATTTCGGCACTCAGCCGCGCGATGATCGGCGCGGGGGTGGCCGCCGGCACGCTCATGCCCTGCCAGCCATAGGCCACGGCTTCGGGGAAACCCAGTTCGCGCAGCGTGGGGACCGTCGGCGCCTTGTCCGAGCGCGCCTCGCTCAGCACGCACAGCGCCCGCACCCGGCCATCGGCGATGAAGGGCAGGCCGGTCGCGGTGTCGATCACCACGCTCTCGATATTGCCGGCGAGCAGCTCCTGCATCGCCGCCGGTCCACCGCGGAAGGGCACGTGCTGGGCATCGATGCCGGTGCGGCGCTTGACCATTTCCATCGCGAGGTGGTGCGGGCTGGCCACCGCCGGCGTGCCGTAATTGGGCGGTCGGGTGCGGGCGGCGGCCTGATAATCGGCAAATGTCCGCCATGGGCTGTCGGCCTTCACCACGAGGTAGAGCGGGAAGCGGCCGATGAAGCCCACGCCAGTGAAATCCACATCCGGGTTGATCGGCAGCCGGGCATAAAGTGCCGGGTTGTAGACCAGGATGCCATTGTCGACATGCAGCCAGGTATGGCCATCGGGGGCGCTGCGCGCGACCGTCTCACTGGCCAGCACGGCGCCGCCGCCGGGGCGGTTCTCCACCACCACATTCTGCCCCAGGCGCGGCGTCATGAAGCCCGCGATCAACCTTGCGAAGGCGTCCGAGGCGCCGCCGGGCGGATAGCCCACGATCCAGCGCAGCGGCCTGTCGGGGAAGGCCTGCGCGCTCGCTGCGCCGGCGGCGAGGATCGCGGGAAGCGCCAGTGTGGTCCGGCGGGTGAGGGGCATGGGTGGCTCCTGTAAAGCTGCGATGATTGAAGCGGCTCGTGACGGCTATCGCAAGGCGGCTGCCAGGGCATGCCACATCGGCTTGCGTTGCAATGCATCATCGAAGGGCAGGCCGCGGGTGGTCACGCCATCGGGCCGGGCCACCGCCGGCTCCTTCACCAGCCAGGAATCGCGGTCGCTCAGCCCCCAGGTGATCACGTTGCGGCAGCCCGCCTCCACGGCGGCGCCGACAAAGGCTGCCGTGCGAGCGGCCACCGCGGCATCCCGTGCCTCGATGCCGGCCGGAAGCTGGTCGCCCTCGCGGACATCGAGCTCGGTGATCAGCACGGCCAGGCCCATGCCACGCAGTTCGGCCACGAAGCGGGCGAAGGGTTCGGGCTGGAATGGGCGGCGGAGTTGCAGATGCGCCTGGATGCCCACCGCATCCAGCGGGCTGCCGCGATCGAGCAGATGCCGCAGCAGGGTCAGCAGCCGGGCGCGCTTGATGGCGGCATCGGGGGTCGCTTCCTCAATACCGTATTCGTTGATGGTCAGCCGCAAGGTGGGGTCATGCGCCCGGGCCCAGCGCAGCGCGATCTCGATATAGTCGCGCCCCAGCGCCCGGAACCAGGGTGACTCGCGATAGATGTTGTCGCCGGCCTGCGGGTTGTCGCTTCCCGGCGGATTGGCCACGGGTTCGTTCACCACGTCCCAGTCGCGGATGGTCTGCCGTGTGGCGGTGAGGACGGCATTGAAATGCGCCTCCATCATGCCGCGCGCGCGCGATCCATCCTCCCGCAGCGCGACGGTGAGCCAAGCCGGCATGGCCTCGTGCCAGATCAGCGCATGGCCGCGCAGCCGTTGCTGATTGGCCTGCGCGAAGGCGATGAGGGGGGCGAGGTTGGAAAAGTCGTAGCGGCCTTCCTCGGGCTGCAGCGCCTCCCATTTGGCCTCCCATTCCGGGGTGAGAAGCTCGCATTCCGCCGCGAATAGCGCGGCATAGGCAGGGTCATTGGCCAGGATCTCCGAGCGGATGGCGGCGCCAAAGCTGCGCCCGGCGGCCCGGGCCTGGCGGCGCAGGCCGGGCAGGGAGGTTGTCGCCGCCGCCTGGGGCGCGGGCTGGCCGCTGGCACAGCCCGGAAGGCCGCTGGCCACGCCAAGCCCCGAGCCCAGCAACATGCCTCGGCGTTTCAAGCGGCCCGCGCCAGCGCGCTCTGGTGGCCCTGGAAGATCGCGCGCTGATAGCGGGCGTGCCGCCACCGCATGAGGCGGAACGCAGCGCGCGCCGCCAGGTCCGACAATCGCCCGCGCGGCGGCAGGCCCACGGCCTTGAAGATCATGCCCATCGCGCGATCGAGATGCTGCTGGCGATAGACCCCCATCGCGCGCGCCATATAGCCGGTGATGCAGCGCTCATGCTCATAGACCGTGCCTTCGGGCTCGTTGGAGACGTGGAAGGCGAAGGCCAATTCGTCATCCTCGGTTTCGGTGGTCCGGCCCAGGGCGATCCGCAAGCGCTGCATGTAGGACAATTCCTCACGGTCGAGATAGCGCTTGAGATGGTCGTAAAAAAGCTTGAAATGGCGGTACTCATCAGCGGCGATCAGCCGGCAGACCTGTATCAACACCGGCTCGGCCGAGGCATCGGCGAGTGCTGTGTAGTAGCTCGATGTGCCGGTCTCCACGATGCAGCGCGCCACCAACTCGCCGGCGCGTGACCCGCGCACCGACGCATCGGCCTTCACGTCGATCCTGTAGCCAGCGCGATAGCGGCCGAAGCAGGCGGCATAGTCGAAGGACGGATCGGCCAGGCTGGCCCAGCGGCCGAGCGCATCGCCGTGCTGCACCTCCTCCACCGCCCAATTGCGGGCGGCCTGCTGGAAGTCGGGATCATCGGCGAAGACGCTGTTGAGGTAGAGGGCGTATTCATCGCCATTGCGTTCGACCATGGCCGCAGATTTCACCAGGGGAACGATCTGGGGATCGACTTTGCCTGCGTCGAACATTCCCCAGTCGATATCATCCAGCGTCCAGTGCTTCATGGAGCGGATGTTCTGCTGATCCCCACGGGATTCAAGGCGTTGGGTTACGAAGCCTGGGCGAGTGTGGCCATTATGCGCATCGACAGCAGCCGCGCCATCGCGGCGTCGCGCTTCTCCGGGCTTTCCATCGCGCTGGCATTGTAGTCGCCCTCCGCCGCGGCGACGCGGGCTTCGGCCGCGGCGCGGCTGAGTTCGGCCAATGGCGTGGCTTCATCGGCCAGCACGGTCACCCGGTCCGGCGTGACCTCGGCGAAACCACCGGCAACGAACAGGCTTTCGGTGATCTGCCCATTCTCGGTGACGCGAATGGCGCCGCCACCCAGTGCCACGATCATCGGGGCATGGCCGGGCAGCACGCCCATTTCGCCCTCGGCGGCGGGAAGGCTGACCATATCGACCTGGCGGGAGAGCAGCAGCTTCTCCGGCGAGACGAGTTCGAGTTGGAAAGTGGCCATGTCACGCCCCTCAGAAAGAAATGCCGGTGGGCGTCAGCGCCCATCCGGCCTGTTTTCGGCCGCGAAGCAGCCGACCCCACCAACCCTCAGCGCCCCAGTCGCGCGGCAAAGCCAGGCGGGCGTCTGAGGGCAGAGTCCAACAAGTGCCCTTAGGCCGCCTGCTTCATGGCTTCCGCCTTTTTGACGGCATCTTCAATCGGCCCGACCATGTAGAAGGCGGCTTCCGGCAGGTGGTCGTATTCACCTTTGCAGATCGCGGCGAAGCTGCGGACGGTGTCCTCCAGCTTCACAAAGACGCCCGGCGTGCCGGTGAAGACCTCGGCGACATGAAAGGGCTGGCTGAGGAAGCGCTGCAGCTTGCGGGCGCGGGCGACGACCAGCTTGTCCTCTTCCGACAGCTCATCCATGCCCAGGATCGCGATGATGTCTTGCAGCGACTTATAGGTCTGCAGGATGCGCTGGACTTCGCGGGCGGTGTTGTAATGGGTCTCGCCCACCACGCGGGGGTCCATGGCGCGGCTGGTGCTGTCCAGCGGGTCCACGGCCGGGAAGATGCCGAGCTCGGCGATCGAACGGTTCAGCGTCGTGGTCGCGTCCAAGTGGGCGAAGGAGGTCGCGGGCGCCGGGTCGGTCAAGTCATCGGCCGGCACGTAGATGGCCTGCACCGAGGTGATGGAGCCCTTCTTCGTCGAGGTGATGCGCTCCTGCAGCGCGCCCATGTCGGTCGCCAGCGTCGGCTGGTAGCCCACGGCGGAGGGGATGCGCCCCAGCAGCGCCGAGACCTCGGCACCGGCCTGGGTGAAGCGGAAAATGTTGTCGATGAAGAACAACACGTCCTGGCCCTGCTCGTCGCGGAAGTATTCGGCGATGGACAGGCCCGAGAGCGCCACGCGGGCGCGGGCACCCGGCGGCTCGTTCATCTGGCCATAGACCAGCGCGACCTTGGAGCCTTCGGTATTGCCATCGTTCAGCTTGATGACGCCGGCATCGACCATCTCGTGGTAGAGGTCGTTGCCCTCACGCGTCCGCTCGCCCACGCCGGCGAAGACGGACACGCCGCCATGGCCCTTGGCGATGTTGTTGATCAACTCCTGGATGGTCACGGTCTTGCCCACGCCAGCGCCGCCGAACAACCCAATCTTGCCGCCCTTGATGTAGGGGGCGAGCAGGTCGATGACCTTGATGCCGGTGACCAGGATTTCCGCCGAGGTCGCCTGGTCCTCGAAGGAGGGCGCGGCGCGGTGGATGGTGTAGGTCTTCTCGTGCGGCACCGGTCCGCGCTCGTCGATCGGCTCGCCGATGACGTTCATGATGCGGCCGAGCGTGCCGGCGCCCACGGGCACCGAGATGCCGACGCCCGTGTCGGTCACTTCAGAGCCGCGGACCAGGCCGTCGGTCGTGTCCATGGCGATGGTGCGCACGGTGCGCTCGCCGAGGTGCTGCGCAACTTCGAGGACCAGCGTGCGATCGCCGATCTTCACGGTCAGCGCGTTCAGCATCCCCGGCAGTTCCTCGGGGAACTGAACGTCCACGACGGCGCCCAGCACCTGGGTGATCTTGCCCACATTGTTCTTCATCATCGTGGTTCCTTAAACGGCTTCAGCACCGGAGATGATCTCGATCAGCTCGCTGGTGATGTTGGCCTGGCGTGTGCGGTTGTAGTTCAGCGTCAGTTTCTTGATCATCTCGCCGGCGTTGCGCGTGGCGTTGTCCATCGCGTTCATCCGGCTGCCCTGTTCGCCGGCGCCGGATTCGAGCAGCGCGCGATAGACCTGGATGCTCAGATTCTGCGGCAGCAGGGCTGCGAGGATTTCCTCCTCGGCCGGCTCGTACTCGTAGAGCGCCTGCGCACCGGCGGTGGCGTCCTCGACCGTTTCGGGCAGCGGCGCGGGGATCAGCCGCTGCGCCGTCGGCACCTGGGTGATGACGTTGCGGAAGCGGTTGTAGACCAGTTCGCAGACGTCGAAATCGCCATCATCGAGCATGGTGGTCAGCATGGTGGCGATGCCCGCCGCGTCCTCGAAGCCGATGCGCTTCTGCCCGGCAAAGCTCACCTCGGCGACAAAGCGGCTGGCCAGTTCGCGCTTGAGGAAGGCAGCGCCCTTGCGGCCGACCGTCATCAGCTTGACCGTCTTGCCCTGGGCCTCCAGCTCGCGCACGCGGGTACGGGCGAAGCGGGCGGCATTGGTGTTGAAGGCGCCGCACAGGCCGCGCTCGGCCGTCACCACCACCAGCAGATAGGTTTTTTCTGCCCCGGTGCCGACGAGCAGCTTGGGTGCATCCGGGCTGCCGACGACGGCGGCACCCAGGGCACCCAGCATGCGCGCCATGCGCTCGGCATAGGGGCGTGCGGCTTCCGCCTGGCTCTGCGCGCGGCGGAGCTTGGCGGCGGCCACCATCTTCATGGCCTGCGTGATCTTTCGCGTGGATTTCACGCTGTTGATCCGCAGGCGAAGCGCTTTCAGGCTTGCCATGAGGTGTTAGGCCGCGAAGGACTTGGCGAAACCGTTCAGGAAGGCGACCAGCTTGTCCTCGGTCGGCTTCTTGATCTCGCGGTCGTTGCGGATGGCATCCACGATCTCGGGCGCGGAGGCCTTGATCTCGGAGAGCATGCGGCGCTCGAACTCACCCACGGCGCTGACCGGGATGCCATCGAGATAGCCGCGCGTGCCGGCGAAGATGGCGAGCACCTGCTCCTCAACCGGCACTGGCTTGAACTGAGGCTGCTTCAGCAGCTCGGTCAGCCGAGCGCCGCGGGCCAGCAGGGCCTGGGTGGAGGCGTCGAGGTCCGAGGCGAACTGGGCGAAGGCGGCCATTTCACGGTACTGCGCGAGCTCCAGCTTGATCTTGCCGGCGACCTGCTTCATCGCCTTGATCTGGGCGGCGGAGCCGACGCGCGACACGCTCAGGCCGACGTTCACGGCGGGGCGGATGCCCTTGAAGAACAGCTCGGTCTCCAGGAAGATCTGGCCGTCGGTGATCGAGATCACGTTGGTCGGGATGTACGCCGAGACGTCACCGGCCTGCGTCTCAATGACGGGCAGGGCGGTCAGCGAACCCAGACCGAAGTCTTCGTTCATCTTCGCCGCACGCTCGAGCAGGCGCGAGTGAATGTAGAACACGTCGCCCGGATAGGCCTCGCGGCCCGGCGGGCGGCGCAGCAGCAGCGACATCT
>CAYNBM010000014.1:0-98604 GCA_964395305.1 uncultured Rubritepida sp. | reverse complement strand
GCGTGGTCATCTTCCTGCTGATGATGGCGACCGCCTTCATGGGCTACGTGCTGCCCTGGGGCCAGATGTCGCTGTGGGGCGCGGTGGTGATCACCAACCTCTTCTCGGCCTTCCCGGTGGTGGGCGACTTCATCGTCACGCTGCTCTGGGGCGGCTTCTCGGTGGACAACCCCACGCTGAACCGCTTCTTCGCGCTGCACTACCTGCTGCCCTTCATGATCGTGGGCGTGGTGTTCTTGCACGTGGCCGCGCTGCACATCACGGGTTCGAACAACCCGCTGGGCGTGGAGCCGAAGGGTCCCCAGGATACCATCCCGTTCCACCCCTACTACACCATCAAGGACACTGTCGGCATCGTGGTCTACCTGATGGTGTTCGCGGCCCTGGTGTTCTTCGCGCCCAACTATCTCGGCCACCCCGACAATTACATCCCGGCGAACCCGCTCAGCACGCCCGCGCATATCGTGCCGGAATGGTACTTCCTGCCCTACTACGCCATCCTGCGCGCGGTGCCGGACAAGCTGGGCGGCGTCATCCTGATGTTCAGCTCCATCCTGGTCTGGTTCGCGCTGCCCTGGCTCGACACCTCCAAGGTGCGGTCGATGAATTTCCGGCCGGTGGCCAGGATCTTCTTCTTCCTCTGGTGCATCAGCTTCGTCGTCCTGATGTATTGCGGCGGCAAGCCGGCCGAAGAGCCCTATGTGACGGTCAGCCGGATCGCCACCGCCTATTACTTCGCGTATTTCCTGGTGGTCCTGCCGTTGCTCGGCCGCTTCGAGCGCCCGATGCCGCTGCCGGAGAGCATTTCGCGCGCCGTGCTGGGGATGAAGGCCATGGGCGGCGGCCCGCTTCCCGCCGGCGCCGCGGCCAAGCCGATGGAGAAGGCCTGAACCATGATCACCCGTTTCCTCAAGATCGCGGCGCTGGCCGGCGCTCTCCTCGTGACCGCCGGGCCTGCGGCCCTGGCGGCTGGCGAGGCCCGCCATCCCCGCGATGGCGGCTTCAGCTTCGCCAGCCTCTTCGGCACCTTCGACCGCGCCTCGGCCCAGCGCGGCTTCCAGGTCTATAAGGAGGTCTGCTCCGCCTGCCATTCGATGCGGCTGCTCTCCTACCGCAACCTGATGGAGCTGGGCCTGAGCGAGGCGGAGGTTCGCGCCATCGCCGCCACCTTCACGGTGACCGACGGCCCGAACGACGAAGGTGCCATGTTCGAGCGCCCCGCCCGTCTCTCCGACCGTTTCCGCCGCCCGCACGCCAATGACGCGGCGGCCCGCCTGGCCAATAACGGCGCCCTGCCGCCCGACCTCTCGGTCATCGTCAAGGCGCGCCATGATGGTGCCAACTACCTCTACTCGCTGCTCACCGGTTATGAGCAGGAGCCGCCGGCGGGCGTGACCATCGGCGATGGAATGAACTACAACCCCTACTTCCCGGGCGGCCAGATCGCCATGGGCCAGGTGCTGAACGACGACCAGATCGAATACAGCGACGGCACCAACGCCTCGGCCGAGCAGATGGCGCGCGACGTCACCACCTTCCTTGCCTGGGCCGCCGAGCCTGAGACCGAGGCAAGGCGCCGCATGGGCATCCGGGTGCTGATCTTCCTCGCGATCGCAGGCCTGCTGGCCTATGGCGTGAAGCGCAAGATCTGGGCCGAGCTGAAGACCAAGGCCGCCTGATTATCCGGCGCCGATCCAGAAAAGGCCGCCTTCGGGCGGCCTTTTTTTTGGTCCCGGCCCCGCCTAAAACCCCCCGACATCAGGAGCGTTTCGCATGGACAGCATCACCCCCGTCATCGGCCTCATCGGCGGTTCGGGCCTTTACGACATCGATGGGCTGGAGAATCGCGAATGGCGCCATGTCCCCACCCCCTGGGGTGAGCCCTCGGACCAGCTGCTGTTCGGCACCCTGGCGGGGGTGCAATGCGTCTTCCTGCCGCGCCACGGCCGCGGCCACCCCAACCCGCCCTCGGCACTGAATTTCCGGGCCAATATCGATGCGCTGAAGCGCTCGGGCGTCACCGAGATCATTTCCCTCTCTGCCGTGGGTTCGCTGAAGGAAGAGCTGCCGCCCGGTCATTTCGTCATCGTCGACCAGTTCATCGACCGCACCTTCGCGCGGGAAAAATCCTTCTTCGGCCCGGGCTGCGTGGCGCATGTCAGCGTGGCGCACCCGACCTGCCCGCGGCTCTCCGATGCCATCGAGATTGCCGGCCGCGACCTCGGCCTGCCGATGACGCGTGGCGGCACCTACCTTGTCATGGAAGGCCCGCAATTCTCCACCCAGGCCGAAAGCCGCCTGTACCGCCAATGGGGCTGCGACGTGATCGGCATGACCAACATGCCTGAGGCGAAACTCGCCCGGGAGGCCGAGCTTTGCTACGCCTCCGTCGCCATGGTCACGGATTACGACTGCTGGCACCCCGACCATGACGCGGTGACGGTGGACCAGGTGGTGAAGGTGCTGTTCTCCAACGCCGACCGCGCCCGGTCGCTGGTCAAGGCGCTGATCCCCGCCATTGGGCAGCCGCGCGGCCTCTGCCCCGCCGGCTGCGACACCGCACTCGAATACGCCATCATCACGGCGCCGGAGAAACGCGACCCGGCGCTGATGCAGAAGCTGGATGTGGTGGCGCGGCGAATGCTGGCGCCCGGCTGAGCACGGCCCAAACCGCCCCTCCGACCGTGCCATGATTGCCTGTATCGGGCGCGGCCACGCCGCGCCTTGCTCGACAAGCGTGCAGTGGTGGTCAGGGCAAATCCGCGCAGGACCCCTTGCAAGGGTTGCCCCCCGACATTGCAGCCTTCATCTGACCTGCACTCTAGGAGGCACGGACGGATGGCACGGATTTTCGGTAGCGACATTAACCCCTGTGGCTGCGGGCGTTCCCATGGCGGCATGGTCTGCGAGGTCCCGAATGACGGCACCGGCGCCATGGGCCAGGCGGTCGAGGAGACCGTGCTGCGCGCGGTTTTCCCCGAAGCCGCAACGCGGCGCGCCATGGTCTCGACCTTCGGCGCGGCGACCCTCCTGGCCGCCATTGGCGACGTGCTGCCGCTGGGCATTGCGCGCGAGGCCTTCGCCCAGGGGACGGCTTCGCCGGCTGCGCTGGAAAAGCGCGACCTGAAGATCGGCTTCATCGCCATCACCTGCGCGACCCCCATCATCATGGCCGACCCCATGGGCTTCTACCGAAAGCACGGGCTGAATGTGGAGGTCATCCGCACCGCCGGCTGGGCGGTGATCCGTGACCGCGCCATCGCCCGCGAATTCGATGCCGCGCATATGCTGGCGCCAATGCCGCTGGCGATGTCGCTCGGCGTGGGCGTGGCTTCCCCGCAGCCCTGGGCGGTGGCCGCCATCGAGAACATCAATGGCCAGGCCATCACCCTGGCCAACAAGCACCGTGACAAGCGCGACCCCAAGGATTGGCGCGGCTTCCGCTTCGGCGTGCCCTTCGACTTCTCGATGCACAACTACCTGCTGCGCGCCTATGTCGCCGAGGCCGGGCTCGACCCGGACCGCGACATCCAGATCCGCGCCGTGCCGCCGCCCGAGATGGTGGCGAATCTGCGCGCCGACAATATCGACGGCTTCCTCGGCCCCGACCCCTTCAACCAGCGCGCGGTGTTCGACGGCGTGGGCTTCATCCATGTCCTGACGAAGGAAATGTGGGACGGTCACCCCTGCTGCGCCTTCGCCGTGCCCGCCTCCATGCCGCGCGAGATGCCCAATACCTTTGCCGCCCTGATGAAGGCGATCGTCGAGGCGACGGCCCATTCCAACAACCCCGCGAACAGGCGCGAGGTGGCGGCCGCCATCTCCGGCCCGAACTACCTCAACCAGCCGCAGACCGTGGTGGAGCAGGTGCTGACCGGCACCTTCGCCAATGGTCTGGGCCAGGTGCAGCGGGTGCCCGAGCGCGTCGGCTTCGAGCCCTTCCCCTATCATTCCATGGCGATCTGGATCCTGACCCAGATGCGCCGCTGGGGGCAGTTGCAGCGCGAGGTGGATTACGCCGCCGTGGCCAGTCAGGTGTTTCTGACCCTCGATGCCGGCCGCGCGATGCGCGAGCTCGGGCTCACGGTGCCGACCAATTCGATGCGCACCGAGACGGTGTTCGGCCGCAGCTTCAACCCCGCGCAGCCCGATGCCTACCTGAACTCCTTCGCCATCCGGCGCTGAGATGAACCGGCCGGTTTCGGCGTGGCGCGCCACGCTGCTCTCCTTCGTCATCCTTGCGGTGTTCCTGGGCTGCTGGGAGTTGGTGCTGCAGGGGGCCGGGCAGGGCGGTGGGCCGGCGCTGGACCCGGAATACGCCGCCCTCGTCGGTCAGGCCGCCGCCACCGGCGGGCAGACGCCGATGCCCAAGCCCTCCGAGATCGGCGCCCGGCTCTTCCAGCTGCTGAGCGACCCCTTCTATATCCGTGGGCCGAATGACCAGGGCATCGGCATTCAGGTGGCCTATTCGCTGGGTCGGGTTCTGCTGGGCTTTGGGATCGCGGCGTTGATCGCCATTCCGCTCGGCTTCGTCATCGGCATGTCGCCGCTGCTGAATGCGGCGCTGAACCCGTTCATCCAGGTACTGCGACCTGTATCCCCGCTGGCCTGGATGCCGCTGGCACTGTTCACGATCCAGGATTCGTCAATTTCAGCGGTCTTCGTGATCTTCATCTGCTCGATCTGGCCGATGCTGCTGAACACCGCGTTTGGCGTGTCCAGCGTGCGGCGGGAATGGCTCAATGTCTCGCGCACGCTGGAGGCGGGGACCTGGCGCACTGCCTTCCGCGTCATCCTGCCCGCGGCGGCGCCGACCATCCTCACCGGCATGCGAATCTCGATCGGCATTGCCTGGCTGGTGATCGTGGCGGCCGAGATGCTCGTGGGTGGCACCGGCATTGGCTACTGGGTGTGGAACCAATGGAACAACCTCTCCATCGCCGATATCTGCATCGCCATCCTGCTGATCGGCCTGGTGGGTCTGGCGCTGGACCGGCTGCTGGGGCTGCTGGCGCGCGCGGTGGCGTGGCAGGAATGATTTTTCCGAATTTCAGCGCCGCCGGGCAGGCCTCTGCCGGCGCGGCCGCGCCCCTTGCCGAAGGCCAATCATCGTGACCAAGCCCTATGTCAGCGTTGAGGGGATCTCCCGCAGTTTCCCCGGTCTCACAGTGTTCGAGAATGTGTGGTTTGGGGTGAAACGCGGGGAATTCGTCTGCCTTGTCGGCCATTCCGGCTGCGGCAAGACGACCATCCTGAACATCCTCGCCGGGCTCGATTCGCCCAGCGGCGGCGTGGTGCTGGCCGATGGGCGGGAAATCGCCGGGCCCTCCCTTGAGCGCGCGGTGATCTTCCAGGGCCATGCGCTGATGCCGTGGCTGACCGCCGAGCAGAACGTCGCCTTCGCGCTGGGCTGCAAGCACCGAGGCTGGGATGCCGGGCGGCTGCGCGATGCGGCGCGGCGCGCACTGGAAAAGGTCGGGCTGGGGGCGGCGATGGGCAAGAAACCCTCCGAACTTTCGGGCGGCATGAAGCAGCGCGTGGGCATCGCCCGCGCCTTCGCCATCGAACCCAAGATGATGCTGATGGACGAACCCTTCTCGGCACTCGATGCCCTGACGCGCGGCTCGCTGCAGGAGGAAGTCTCGCGCCTCGTCACCGAGGCCGGGCAGACCGCCTTCATGATCACCCATGACGTGGATGAGGCCATCCTGCTGGCCGACCGCATCCTGCTCATGACCAATGGCCCGATGGCGCGGGTGGCGGAGGTGGTGATCAACACCCTGCCCAAGCCGCGGGTGCGGGCGACCCTGCATCACCAGCCGGGCTATCACGAGCTGCGGGATCACATCATGGATTTCCTCATCACGCGCAGCCGGACCTTGGCCGGGACTGCGCCTGGGGATTATGACCCTCGACATCCGCCGGAAGTGTCGCCGGCAGGCTAGGGGCTTTGCCCCGAGGACCCCAGCAAGAAACTCAGTTTCTTGCATCTTCGATCAGAAAGAGAGCCAAGATGAAGCGTTCCGATCTCACTGAGAAAATCCTGGATATCAAGCGGGAGAAGGGCTGGAGCTGGAAGTATATCAATGAGGAGATTGGTGGGATGTCGCCGACACTCGTCACCGGCGCGCTGCTGGGGCAGATGAAGCTGGTGAAGCCTTTGGCCGCCAAGGCCGCCGCGCTGTTCGGGCTCTCCGAGGCCGAGGAACGGATGCTCAATGAAGTGCCCTATCGCGGCACCACCATGCCGCCGACCGACCCGCTGATCTACCGTTTCTATGAGATGGTCATGGTCAATGGGCCGGCCTGGAAGGCGCTGATCGAGGAGGAATTCGGCGACGGTATCATGTCCGCCATCGATTTCGACTTCGAATTCGAGCGCCAGCCCAACCCCAAGGGCGATCGGGTGAAGATTTCGATGAGTGGAAAATTCCTGCCTTACAAGTATTATGGCGCGGAGCAGGGGATTCCGGAGTATGGCTTCAAGGAGGAGTGAGAAATTCCTGGCTTTGCCTGGATTGTAGTTCCGCCTGTTCAATCCGGTGTCGTAGCCTTCAAGGGGCCGAAAACCTCTGCTAAGGCCGACGTCATGAGCACAGAAACACTGACCGTCGGCATCGTCGGCCTTGGCGCCATCGGCATGCATCTCGCCCGCGCATTGGATGCGGGCGTCCCCGGCCTGAAGCTGGCCGCGGTTGCCGTGCGCGACCGCGACAAGGCGTTGGCCGGCATGAAGGGCTTTCGCGACCGCCCCCTGATCCTCGACATCGAAAAACTGCCGCGCGAATGCGACATCATCGTCGAGGCCGCGCCCGCCGCCATTTTTGAACGCGCCGCCACCGCGGCCATCGAGGCCGGCTGCATCTTCGTCCCCTCCTCCTGCGGCGCGCTGCTGCCGCGCATGCACCTCGTCGAGCGCGCGAAGGAAACCGGTGCCCGCATCATCGTCCCCACCGGCGCGCTGCTCGGCCTGGACGCCGTGCGCGCCGCCGCCGAGGGCACCGTCTCCACCGTCACCATTGAGACCCGCAAGCCGCCCGGCGGCTTGGTCGGCGCGCCTTACCTGGAAAAGAACAACATCGACGTCCTCGGAGTGAACGAGGCGACCATGGTGTTCAAGGGCAATGCCTTTGACGCCGCGCAGGGCTTTCCGGCCAATGTGAACGTCGCCGCCGCCCTCGCACTCGCCGGCATTGGCCCCGAACGCACCATGGTCGAAATCTGGGCGGACCCGGCGGTGACGCGCAACACCCACACCATCCGCGTCGAGGCAGACGAGGTGCGGCTGACCATGACCATCGAGAATGTGCCCAGCGTGGAAAACCCCCGCACCGGGAAGATCACGCCGCTATCGATCCTGGCATGTTTGCGCGGGCTGACGTCGACGCTGAAGGTCGGGAGCTGAGGAGCGGGCCTCTGCACGCATCCCTGCTATCGACTCAAGCTGAGGCCTGCCGCTTCAGACCTTTTCGAGACGGCGGGACTGGCGGACAAAATTCTTTTGAATCCAATGTTTTCCAGAAGATTTATAGGCCAGTAGACAATGAAGCGCGGCGACCGCATGCACTGCCTGACGGTCCACGACAGTCACAGAGCCGGGTATGCCGCCCGGCGCCGCTGCGGCCCGTGCGAAGCAACGCGTCAGCATGCCCGGGCCGGTTGAAAGCCAGATCATTTCACGGTCGTCACGCATGATGGCGCCTGTGGCCTCCGCGAGGGCCGCTGCGATGATCGGCTCACCGGGAGCGGCGGCGATGATGTTGTTACCGACCGAGCCCCAATCCTCCAGATAGAGCAGCAGCGACCTCCCCGCCGGCAGCAGCGGCAATATCGAACCATGGCACCGGTCATCGGCATCGACATAGATGCCCCCACGGGCCGCCAGCCAGCCCAGGCGAAAGATGTCGGCGCGCATTGCAGGTTCTGGCGCGATGCGGAAGGCCTCGGCCACCGCGCCGGGTTGATGCTCGCACAGGAACGCCCAAGCCGTGGCGTCGTGGAACCGCTCGATCGTGAAGCCGGGGTGGTAGGGCAGCCAGCTGTCCATGATGGCCAGGACATCCGCTGGCGGTTCAGGGTCATTCCAGTACTGCCCGATGCGCTGCGGAATCCTGGCCACGCCGTCCGGGTTAGATGATACAAAGCGGTCTGCCTGACGCATTGCCAACACCAGTTGGCATGCGGCCAGCGTACTGTCATGATTCTCGCGGACCAGGGCGCCCAGGGCTGCAATCCGTTGCTCGGCCGGCCAGCCCCGCAACTCCTGCAAGGTACCAAGCAATCGCGTGTCCAGGCTGAACTCATCGATCATTTGACCAGCAAGGCTTTGGCTGATGTTGCCGCTGCGCCCGGTCAACTGCCGTGCTGCGACCCCCTGCGCCATCGCGACCCGCAGTTGTTGTTTTGCCGTCTCGATATCGAGACGAAGCAATGCTATGCGCACGGCCTCCATGGGAAGTCCGTGGTGATTGACCTTCGCTTCGCCCGCCTTTCGGAACAATGCCGCGGCATCGTCGAGATGCCAGCCTTCACCAGCGGCAAGGCCGCGAACGACCAGGTGCTCCACCTGCTCATAGGCGCGGCTTGGCGTAATCCGTGCCAAGGTTGTTTCCGCCACCGTGGGTCCGTGCAGCAGGAGTTCCAGCCGGGCCTGCCAGAGCCGCAGCCCGATCACACCGTTGCCCGGCGTCACCGCGGTGCGGGCCAGGGCCAGGGCCTCCGGCCAGTGGCCCTGTTGATACAGCGCGACGACCCGGGCGTGCCGGATCGCAGGCAGAGGCCCCAGCAGCGCTTCGGCTTCCCGTCCCGCCAGCTGTGCCGCATCGGCCTCGCCGGCGGCAACCAAGGCGCCAACCAGGCTGATATGGGCGTCGAGGCTGCGCGGCTTGACCGCGAGGGCCGCGCGGAGCAAGGCGACCGCCTTGTCTGGCCGTTCGCCCTGGCGCGCTTGCGACGCCAGGGCCTCAAGCGCCCGCGAATCCTCCGGGAAGCGTTCCCTGGTCTCGCGCAGCAATTCATCGGACCCAACCGCATCCCCCGCCTGCCACAGCAGTACCGCCAGATCGAGCAAAGGCTCCAACTGGTCAGGATGGTTCATGCGCGCCGCGTCGAGCGCCTCGCGCGCCTGTTGATGGCGCTGTAGTGCTTGCTCAGCCTGCGCCATGGTCAACAGCGCCGGGAGATCCTTGGGCCGCGCTGCGAGCACGCGTTCCAGCAGTGGTCTTGCGCCTGCTGGGTCGCCCGTTGCGAGCAGCAATCTGGCATGCTCCATCAGCGTATCGAGCGGTGCCATCGGTGCAGCCTCGGCCGTGAGCACCGCCAGGGCTCGCTCCAGATCGCCCTGAACATGATGCAATCGGGCAAGTCCGAGCCGGGCCGACCAATCAGCCGGGTCGTGGTCGAGCGCCACACGGTGGATCGCTTCGGCTTCGGCGAAAGCACCCTGGTCGCGCAGCGTCTCGGCCAGGGCGTTGCGCGGCCAGGCATTCTCCGGTGCCGCCGCCGCTGCCGTCCGCAGCATCTCGACTGCCTTCTCCATGTCGCCCCGCTTGCGCGCGTTCAATGCGCGCGTCATCAAGGCGGGAAGATGCGTCGGGTCTCGTGTCAACACGGCCTCGGCCAGGGTATCGGCGCTGACATGGTCGCCGGCATCGCACAGCGCTGACATCAAGAGGTCACGCGGCCAGGGGTTGTCCGGCGCCACGGTACTGGCTGCCTTGAGCCAGCTGACGGCGCCAAGCCTGTCACCCGCCGCCTGCGCGGCCAGGCCGCGGGTGATGAGTGCGGTCAGGTGGTCAGGCCGCCGCGCCAGAATGGTCTCGGCGGCGGCGTCGGCCTCTGGCCATCGGTTGGCGCGGCGGTGTTCCTCGAGCAACAGGTCCTGCGACCAGGCATTCTCCGGCGCCACCCCGGCGGCACTTTCGAACCAGCGCCTGGCCTCGGCATCGTCGCCACTGGCGCGGGCTACGAGCCCGAGTGTGACCAGGGCGGCATGGTTGTCAGGCAGGGAGGCGAGAATAATCCGAGCCATGGCCTGCGCCAGCGGCCAACGGCCATGATCGCGATGTTCGGCCAGGATGGACTCACAGGCCCATAGACTGCCCTGATTGCCATGAGCGGCCAGGCTGAACCATGCAAGCGCCGCCATGCGGTCGCCACCGGCCCGTGCAGCAAGCCCATGGGTCATGAGAGCCGCCGGATGCTGCGGCCTCGCGGCCAGCACGCGATCAGCGAGTTCGCGGGCGGCGTCCCACTCGCTCCTGTCGCGGTGCAGGTCGAGCAGCAGGTCCTGCGACCATTCATCCTCAGGTCTGATTCGCAGCGCGGCGAGCACGAATTCCACCGCGTCGGCCGTGTCGCCTCGCGCCCGGGCGAGAACGGCCAAGCCCATCAGCGCCAAAAAATGCCTGGGATCCCGCCGCAGGATAGCGTGATACAGCGGGCCGGCTGTCTGATCGCCGGCTGCACGCAGCGCATCGGCGCGGCGGAGAATGCTATCGAACGGCTCGTCATCCAGCCCCAGCGGCGGGCTGGCGTCTGGAGCTCCGGCTTGCCGTTGGTCCATATCCGGACAATCTCGCTACCCTGGTGGAGAATCGCTGTTACTCGGGCATGCCGATCAGGGCAACGTCGGGATGATATTGCGTGATGCCTCCAACGGTTTCTGCCCAACAACACCCGGACATTTGACCGTCACCGTTATTCGCACGACGCCTGATCCGAGATGGGCCTCATGGGATTGGACTGTGTCGGAACACCCGCCTTCCACACACCATCGGCGTCGAGGCCCACTCAGTCCGGCTGACCATGACGATCGCGAAGGTACCCAGCGTGGAACCCCCCGCACGGGGAGGATCACCCCGCTGTCGATCGTTGCCTGTTTGCGCGGGCTGCCCTCCACACTGAAAGTCGGCAGATGAATCCGGGACGGGCGGCACGGCCCGCAGACGTCACGCCGCTGACCTGAGCGCCGCCCCGCGCTAAACAGGGCCATGCAGGAAAGCGCGCTCTTCGCCCTCGTCGCGTTGCTGGTGATCCTGGACCCGCCGGGCACCGCGGTGATCTTCGCCACCATGACGGCGCGCAGCACCCCGGCCGAACGCCGCGCTATGGCGCTTCGCGGCTGCACCATCGCTTTCATCGTGCTCATGGTCTTCGCGCTCGCCGGCGGCTGGCTGCTGCGCGCGCTGGGCATTGGCCTGCCGGCGATGAAGGTGGCGGGCGGCCTTCTGCTATTCCTGCTCGCCACCGAGATGGTGATGGGCCGCACCAGCCTGCGCGCCAGCGATGACGAGCAGCGCGCCGCGGCCGAGACCGATGACGACATCTCGGTCTTCCCCCTCGCCATCCCGCTGCTCGCAGGCCCGGGCGGCATGACAACGATGGTGCTGCTGGCCGAGCAGGCGAAGGGTTCCCTGCTGCAACTCGGCCTGGCCTGCCTGGCGCTGGCCATCGCACTTGGCGCCACCCTTGCCTGCCTGATGGCCGCGCCGCTGGTCACGCGCCTGCTGGGGCGGACCGGCGGGCATGTCATCGGCCGCGTGCTGGGCGTGCTGCTGGCCGCGCTGGCGGCGCAAATCGCCCTCGACGGCATCGCGCAATCACTTCGCGGTTGAATTTTTGCGGTATTTGATCCTACAGTCAGTCATCAGCGGGAGAACCGCATCCACTGTCCGGGCCAGGGCCGGAACATGTCCAAAAACGTGGATTACGCGCCATCCGCCCGGATATTCGCGGCCTGGGCGGTGGCCCGGGTTCTGCTCATTTCCGCCGTCCAGAAGGCGGTGAGGGCCGCCGGCCCGCGCTCCTCGGCCGCCGCGACATCGGCGCCCAGCTCGCGCTGGCGCTCCAGATAGGCCGGCGTTTCCATCGCCCGCAGCAATACGGCCGAAAGCTGGGCTTGCAACGCGGGCGCCATGGCCGCCGGCCCGACCAGCGCGGCCCAGCTGCCGCCGGTCAGCCCGGTAAAGCCGGCCTCGATCAGCGTCGGCACCTCGGGCATCAGCACCGATCGGCGGGGCCCCGTGGTGGCCAACACCCGCAACCGCCCGTCGCGCCACAGGGGAAACACCGTGGAGATCTCGCCCATCACGCTGGCCACATTGCCCGCCAGGACATCGGGCACCGAGAGGCTTGAGCCGCGATAGGGCACATGGGTCAACCGCACGCCACTGGCCGCCATCAGCTGCTCGATGAGGAAATGCGTGGCACTGCCCTGGCCGGATGAGCCGATGCTCAAGCCCCCCGCGCGTGCGGCGGCCAGGAACCCCGCGACGTCGCGGATGGGGCTCTCAGCCCGCACGGTGAGTGTCAGCGGGCTGCGGCTGACCAGGCCGATGGGGGCGAAATCGCCGGGCGATTCATAGGGCATGCGCGGCTGCAGCACCGGGTTGTTCACCAGCGGGCCATTGCTACCGAGCAGGAGGGTATGCCCATCCGTCGCACGCGCCACCACCTCGGCCCCCACGGTGCCGCCGGCGCCGGCGCGGTTTTCCACCAGCACGGGCTGCGGCAGCAGCGCAGCCATATGCACCCCCAGAAGCCGGGCCTGCACGTCGGAGGAGGTGCCGGCGGCGAAGGGCACGATGATGCGGATCGGCCGTTCGACCTGCGCCAGGGCAGGTGCGGCGAGGAACAGGGCAGGGAGGTGGCGGCGGTGCATGGGTGGAGCTTGCGCCCGCCCCCGCCCCGCGCGCAAGCTGACTGCAAAACACCGGAGGACACGATGCGTCGCACCACCCTGGCCCTGGCGCTTCTGGCCGGCCCGGCGATATCGCCCGCCCTGGCACAGCTCCACCATTTCGACATGCAACCGGCCCGCCCGGCCTTTGGCGGCGCGACATTCGGCGCCCATGGCAGCTATGAGGTGTTGCGCGGCACCGCCACCATCGCACTCGACCCCGCCGACCCCCGCAATGCCGTGATCGCCGACATCACCCTGGCGCCCCGCAACGCCCAGGGACGGGTGGAGGCGGTGGCCGATGTCATGATCCTGCGCCCCACCGACCCCGCGCGCGGCAATGGCACCCTGCTGGTTGAGCCGCCCAATCGCGGCCGCCCGATCATCGAGCAAATGATGAACGACACGCCGGGCAACCGGCAGGGCCTGTTCGAAACCGCTTCCGATGCCGGCAATGGCTGGATGATGCGCCAGGGCTATACCCTGGCCTGGATCGGTTGGCAGGGCGACCCGACGCCGGGCCAGGGGTTTCGCGTCCGCGTCCCGGCGGCACCCGGCGTGACCGGCGCGGTGCGCGATGAATTCGTCTTCGACCACATGACCAACCCGGCGCCCGCGCAGCTCACCTACCAAGTGGCGGACCCAGCCAGCCTGGCCGTCACCGTGCGCGCCCGCACCAACGATTCCCGCGCCACCCCCGCCGGCCTGACCCTGGCCTTCACCGCGCCCAACCGCATCGCCATCACCCGGCCGCCCGGCTTCGATGCCGGCGCCATCTACGAGGTCACCTATACCGGCCGCGACCCCGGGTTGATGGGCATGGGCCTCGCCGCGTTCCGTGACGTCACCGCCGCACTCCGCCATGGCGAGGGTGCGGCCAATCCGCAGACCGGTCGGCCCTCCGCCCGCGCGGTGGCGCTGGGCATCTCGCAATCCGGCCGTTTCCTGCGCGACCTTCTCTACCAGGGCTTTGTCGAGGACACCGCCGGCCGGCCGGTTTTCGACGGGCTGATCCCGCATATCGCCGGCAGCAGGCGGGCCTATGTGAACGCCCGCTGGGCACAACCCAGCCGCAACCCGGGCGACCACACCGACCGCCTTTACCCCGCCGACCAGTTCCCCTTCACCTATGCCGATATGGCCGACTCGCTGACCGGGCGCACCGACGGCCTGCTGCGGCGCTGCACGGCCAGCAACACCTGCCCGCGCATCATGCAGACCGACAGCGAGCTGGAATTTTTTGGCTCCCGCGGCTCGCTGGTGGTGACCGATACGCGCGGCGGCCACCTGGAACTGCCGGCCGGCGTGCGCGCCTATATGTTCGCCGGCCACCCGCATTACAGCACAGCCCAGGCCTTCGCCGACCGCGTACCCCGCTGCGCCAATCCGCTGAACCCGCTGCAGGCCGGCGCACCCATGCGCGCCCTGGTGGTGGCGCTGGAGGCCTGGATGCGCGAGGGCGTGGCCCCGCCGGCCTCTCGCACGCCGACCGTCGCCGCCGGCACTTTGGTGCCGCCGGCCTATCCCGCGCTGCCCGGCCTGGCCTTGCCCGATGGCGTGCCGCCGGCGGTGCTGCTGGACCTCACGCGCATGCCGCCCGGCGTGGTCGGGACCTATACCATCCTGACACCCCGGCTGGATGGCGATGGCCACCCGGTGGCGGGCATCCGCCTACCGGTGATCGAGGCGCCGCGGGCCACCTATGTCGGCTACAACCCGCGGGCGCAGGGTTTTGCCCCGGGCGCCTATTGCCTGAACAATGGCAGCGCCTTGCCGCTGGCCGCCACCCGCGCGGCGCGTGAGGCGGCGGGCGACCCGCGTCCCTCCATCGAAGAGCGCTGGCCGGGCGACAGCTACGTCACGGCCGTGCAGGCCAGCGCCGCGCGGCTGGTCAGCGAGCGATTGCTGCTGGAGGAGGATGCAGCGGCCATGGTGGCGGCCGCTCGGGCCGGTACCCTCGCTCGGTTGCGGTAGTACCAGAAGGGGCGCTGCCCCTTCCGGACCTTCCCCGCCAGGGGCGACCCGCCCCTGGACCGTGCTGGGTTAATCGTCTGGTCTTTGAGCGGCGAAGAGTTCCGTCAGTTCGGCATAGTCGCGGTAGCCGCAGCGGGCGATGGTCTGCGCCGCCACCGCGTCGAATTGACCTTGGTTCAGCACCGAGTCATCGATGTGCACGCCCACCACCTGGCCGATGATCAGCCAGCCGCCGGTCAGCGTGCCGTCCATATCCCCCATCTCCATGGAATGGGTCACCCGGCATTCCAGCGCGGCCGGGCTCAGCGCCACGCGGGGCGGCTTCACCATGCGGCTGGGGGCCTCGGCAATGCCGGCGGTCTCGAATTCGGAGACACCCTCGGGCAGGCTGCCGGAGCTCGCATTCATCGCCTCGAACAACGGCCTGGTCGCCAGGTTGAAGACGAATTCGCCGGTCTCGATCGCATTCTTCGCGGAGTGCTTCAGCGTCTCCGAGGTGAAGGCCAGCAGCGCCGGGCGCGTATGCACCATGTTGAAGAAGCTGTAGGGTGCAAGGTTAGGCCGCCCCTTGGCATCGAGGGTGGAAATCCAGCCGATCGGCCTGGGCGCCACGATGGCCTTCAGCGGGTCATGCGGCAGGCCGTGGCCGTGTTTCGGTTCATAGAACATGCGTCACCCCAGGAGCAGAATGCCAATCGCCGCGCCGCCACCCAGCATCCACAGCGGCGAGCGTTTGGTGAGAAATACAAACCCCGCCGTGGCGGCGGTGATGGCAATGGCCACGACCGGCAGACTGCCCCAGGTCGCCAGGGCCGTCTCCCCCAGCAGCAGGGCGGAGGCGGTGACCAGGCCGAGCGCCACCGGCACCATCCCGCGCTCGATGCGCTTCAGCCAGCGCGCCCCGGCCAGCCGTGCGCGCATGGTGGAGAAGCCCAGCGCCATCAGGCCGGAGGGCGCGCACATGGCCAGTGTGGCTCCGAGCAACCCGAGCGGGCCTGCGATGTGCCAGCCGAAGACGCCGACCACCAGCACATTCGGCCCCGGCGAGGCCTGGGCCAGCGCATAGCTGCGGGCGAAGGTGGCGTCATCCATCCAACCATGCTCGTCGACAATCAGCCGATGCATGTCGCCCAGCACAGCGCTGCCGCCGCCCACGGCGATGATTGAAAGCTGCGCCAGGCCGGCCATGAGGAGGAGAAGGTCGCTCATCGCGCGCCCGATCCGGGAAAGCCTGAAGGGCTGGAGCGGCGAGGCGGTCTCATCGCTGTGCCTCCCGCCAGGCCGCCAATACGCCCAGCGGCGCCAGGCCCAGAATGATCCATGGCAGCGGCACCCGCCACAGCGCGAGGAAGAGCGCCGCCAGCCCGATCAGCACCATCGGCGCCGTCGGCTTCGACCCGCGCACCATCTTGAACGCTGTGCCCAGCATCATGCCGGCCGCCGCCGAGGCCACCCCCGCCAGCGCGCCACGCACGACGCCGAGATGGCCGAAGCGGTCATAGAGCAGACAGAGCATGGATAGGATCAACAGCGGCCCGGCAAACAGCCCGGCCACCGCCGCTGCGGCTCCGCGGGCACCACAGAACCCATGCCCCACGATGATGGCGGTGTTCATCGCATTGGGCCCGGGCAGCACCTGGCCCAGGCCCAGGCGCTCGGCGAATTCGCGGTCGGTCAGCCAGCCGCGCTTTTCCACCAGCATCCGGCGCGCCCAGGCATTGGCGCCGCCGAAGCTGGAAATGCCGACCTGGAAATAGGCGGTGAAGAGGTTTTTCGCAGTGGGCTTCACCGCGGCAGCAGCTGTTCCGCCAGCGTCGACCAATAGCTGGCGCCCACCGCCAGCACCTCATCGTTAAAATCATATTTCGGGTGGTGCAGGCCGGGGTCGTTCTCGCCCACCCCGCCGCCGATCATGATGTAGCTGCCCGCCTTGGCCTCCAGCATGAAGGCGAAATCCTCGCCGCCCATGGTTGGCATGTCCATTTCGATCACCCGGGCCTCGCCGGCCACGGCGCGGGCGGCGGCGAGGGTGAGTCGCGTGCTGTCTGGGTCGTTGATGGTGGGTGGGCAGTAGCGGATGAAACTGCACTCGGCGCTCGCGCCGAAGGCCGCGGCGATGCCCGGCACGAGGTGCAGGAAACGCGCCTTGAGCAATTCGCCGATCTCTGGCCTGAACCACCGCGCGGTGCCCTGCATCACCACGCTGTCGGGGATCACATTATGGGTGAAGCCGCCCTTAATGTGGCCGATGGTGATGACGCCGGCCTCCACCGGCTCGACATTCCGGGCCACGATGCTTTGCAGGCCCTGGACGATGGCGGCGGCGACCATGATCGGGTCCACCGTCTCGTGCGGCATGGCGCCGTGGCCGCCGCGGCCTTGGAGGGCGATTTCCAGGTTCGCCACGGCGGCCATGATCGGCCCCTCGCGCCAGGCGAATTGCCCGGCCGGCATCCCCGGCCAATTGTGCATGCCGAAGACCCGGCTCATCGGGAAGCGCTCGAAGATACCGTCGCGCACCATCACATCTGCGCCGCCGCCCTTTTCCTCGGCGGGCTGGAAAATCAGGATCACGGAGCCGGAGAAATTGCGGGTTTCGGCCAGGTAGCGCGCGGCGCCCAGCAGCATGGTGGTGTGGCCGTCATGGCCGCAGGCGTGCATTTTCCCCGGCGTCTGCGAGGCCCAGGGCGTGCCGGTCAGCTCCTCGATCGGCAGCGCGTCCATATCGGCGCGCAAGCCGATCGCGCGACCATTCGCGCCGCCCTCGCCATGGATCACGCCGATGACGCCAGTGCCGGAAAAGCCGGTGATGACCTCGTCGCAGCCGAATTCGCGCAGCCGCTCGGCCACGATGCCCGCGGTGCGGTGTTCCTCGAAGGCGAGCTCGGGATGCATATGGAAATCGCGCCGCCAGGCCGTGAGCTCGGGGTGGAATTCGGCGATGCGGTTGATCACGGGCATGGGGATTCTCCGGCGGCGCTTGATGGTGCCGTTATGATCGCCATGTGCGGGGTCTGACAAGAAAGGTTCCCGGCATGATTCTCAAAGCGATGGCCGCGCCGCTGATGGTGGCGCATGTGGTGGTGACCAGCGCCTTCACCGCGGGCGCGGTGGCGGGCACGGCAGGCGTGATCGGGCTTTGCGCGCTGCGCAAATATCTCAAGGACAAGAAGGCCGAAACATCCGTCGAAGACCCTCTGCCAGCGGCATAGGGGCCACGCCCAGCTCGGCCCGCATGGCGGTGATGTCGAAAGCCTTGTCCTCGGTGAGGCGGCGGATTTCGGCGGCGCGGATGCGAGGCAGCAAGGGCAGGACGGTGATCGGGCTGGCGGCGATGAGCAGCGCCGCCGGCAGTGCCAGCACGCGGCGCGGCGCAAGGCCGGCGGCGCGGGCGATCTCGGCGCAGAATGCGGCGTAGGTCAGCGCCTCGGGGCCGGCAATGGTGATCGCCCCTTGCGCCCCGCCGCGCAGGGCGGCCAGCACGCAGGCCGTCACGTCGGATTGATGGATGGGCTGCACCAGGCTGGCACCGCCGCCGGGCAGCGGCAGGATGGGCAGGCGCCGCATCAGCGCGGCCAGGCGCTGGACATTATCCTCGCCCTGCGCGCCGTAGATCATGGTGGGGTGGAGCATCACGCCGGCCCGGCCGCTGGCGAGTAACGCCGCCTCGCCCGCGCGCACGCCATTGCCGTGATCATCCGGCCAGCGCGAGAAGCGGCGCGTGCTGCCCAGGAAGACCAGGCGGGCGGCCGGCGGCGCGGCGGCGATGATGGCCGCGGCATGACGCGCATGGGCGGTGCTGATGACATGCGTGGCGTCACGCAGCGCGGCCCGCAACGCCTGCGCGTCGGTGATGTCGGCCACCCGCGCGCCGGGGAATTTCGACCCGTCGCGCACCACCGGCACGCAGCCCGGAAGTGCCGCCGCCAGCGCCCGGCCGGAGCGGCCGGAGGCGCCGATCACGGCGACGGTTTCAGCCGCCATCGGCGCGCAGGAAGCGCAGGTCGGCGCCATCGGGGGCCTGCATCACCTGCTCATGCACCAGCCGGTCCCAGCCGCGCTTGGGCGCGGGGGCGGGCGACCAGGCGGCGCGGCGGGTGGCGAGCGTCGCCTCGTCCACCAGCAGGTCCAGGCTGCGGTTGATGACCGAGAGGCGGATGCGGTCGCCGGTCTGCGCGAAGGCGAGCGGGCCGCCTGCCGCGGCCTCGGGCGCGATGTGCAACACCACGGTGCCGAAGGCGGTGCCGGACATGCGGCAATCGCTCATGCGCACCATGTCCTTCACGCCCTGGCGGGCCAGCTTTTTCGGGATCGGCAGATAGCCGGCCTCCGGCATGCCCGCCGGTGACAAGGGTCCGGCATTCTTGAGGATCATGATGGTGTTGGCGTCCACCGCCAGCGCGTCGTCGTCGATGCGCAGCGCCAGGTCCTCGACGCCGTCGAAGACCATGCATTCCGCCTCGTGCTCGAACAGGGATTCGGTTGCGGCGGAGCGTTTGAGGATGGCGCCATCCGGCGCCAGCGAGCCGAAGAGTGCGACGAGGCCGCCCACCGGGGAGACCGGGTCTTTCCGGGATTTGATATACTGCCGGTCGACGAAATGGGTGCCATTGCCGATGCGTTCGGCCATGGTCTTCCCGTACACATCCTTCGCATCGAGGTGCAGCAGGTCACGGATTTCCCACAGCAGGGCGCGCATGCCGCCGGCGAAATGGAAATCCTCCATATAGCCTTCGCCGGTGGGCTTCAGGTCCACCAGCACGGGGGTTTCGTCGCTCATCGCATCGAGCCGCTTGAGGTCGACCTTCAGCCCCGCGCGGCCGGCGATGGCGGCGAGGTGCACCAGCGCATTGGTCGAACCGCCAAGCGCCAGCAGCACCCGCATGGCGTTCTCCACCGCCTCGATGGTGAGGATTTCCGAGGGGCGTACCTTCAGGCCCATGGCCAGGCGGCCGGCCTCCTCGGCGATGCGCAGACGGTCGCTGTGCACGGCCGGCGCGCTGGCGCCCTCCAGCGGCATAAAGCCCAGCGTGGCGACCAGGCAGGCCATGGTGGAGGCGGTGCCCATCACACCGCAGGTGCCCGCAGTCACCGCCAGCGCGTTCTCCACCTCGTTGATACGTTCTTCACTCACATCGCCCGAGCGGTAGCGCGCCCAGTAGCGCCGGCAATCCGTGCAGGCCGCCAAGCGCTCGCCCTGATAGCGATTGGCGCTCATCGGCCCGGTCACCAGCATCACCGCCGGCACATCGGCCGAGACCGCGGCCATGAGCTGCGCCGGCACCGTCTTGTCACAGCCGCCCACCAGCACGACTGAATCCATCGGCTGCGCCGAGACCATCGCCTCGGTGTCGAGCGCCATGAGGTTGCGGTAATGCATGGAACAGGGGGTGAGGAAGGGCTCGCAGAGGCTGATGGTGGGGAAGGCCATCGGCAGGCCGCCCGAGAGCATGACGCCACGCTTCACCGCCTCGATCAGGTCGGGGATGGAGCGGTGGCAATTGTTCAGGTCGGAGGCGGTGTCGACGATGCCGACCACGGGGCGCGACAGCGCGTCTTTCGAATAGCCCATCGAGGCCGCGAAGCTGCGGCGGAGGTAGAGCGCGAATTCGCGGTCACCGTAATTGGCGGCGTTGCGGCCCAGGCCGTGCGGGGTTTTGTCGGTCATTCCCACATGTTGCGGCAGGGCGGCCGCGGCGTCACCCCACCGTGCTGACTACCGCGGCGATCGGGCGCATCGCATGGACGGGGGGGGGCGCCAACACCCTGCTTCTGGCGTCAAGGAAAGCACCGTCATGAAAGCCTCCCCCATCGCCATCTTCGCCGCCCATGCGCGGATCACCACTCTGAACCTGGCCATTGCCGGGGTGCTGCCGAATTCCGAGGGCAGCCTGTTCTGTGTGACCGCGGCCAATGTGCTGCGGCCGATCCGCGGCGTGCAGCGCGAGGGCAGGGTGGCCGCGCCGGGCGGCGATTCTTATGGCACCACCCTGCGCTGCCCGGCCTGAGCGGCGCGCCCCAGGCTTCAAGAATCGGCCGGCCTCGTGGAAGCTGCGGCCTTCGCAGGAGACCCCCGATGCCCACCAGCAAGAAGCCCAGGCGCCCCCGGCCGAAGCCGGCCATGGTGCTCGATATCACCCAATTGATCGCGGTCCTGGCGGAGGAGATCGAGGCGGGGCTGGGCTTCGAGGAGGCCGTTCAAGTGCTGGAGGATATCGGCAGCGCCCCGCTGCGGCCGGGAAGCCTGGACACCATCATGGCCGGCATCCTCCAGCCCGAGAGCGAGCGGGTTGCCGAGGCCTGCGGCGTGATTCTCACGGCGCTGCTCGCCCAGTGGGACGATCTTTCGCGGGGAGGCGTCGCCGCTGCCGGCGGCCGGATCGGGCAGGTGCGCGAGGCGGCGCTGGCACTCCTGGCCAACCCTTCGCTGGATGTCATGCGGCTGCTGCGACTGATGGATATCTTCGGCGATGCGGGGGTGGAGCCGGGGCCGGCGCTGGATCAGGCGATCCAGGCCCGGATCGCCGGCGCCGCCAAGCTCGCCGATGCCGGGCCCGAGGCTGTCGCCGCCGCCCTGGAGCAGATGGCCGAGGTCGCGGGCGACGATCCGTTCGTGATCCATGCGCTGTGCCAGCAGAGGCTGGCGAGGATGCCGCCCGATGCCCTGGCCAAGCTTTACGCCGCCATGGCCGGCGCGCCGAAGATTGCCATGCGGATGGCGGCGCTGGGCCTGGCCATGGAGCTGCCGCCGGACCGGGCGGCTGAGGTGCTGACCGTCATCGGCCGGTCCGGGCGACTGCCGGCGCCCTGGCCGGCCCGCATGGGCAGGCTGCGCCGTTGGGCGCCGCCGGCCTGGCAGGACTTGCTTGACGCGGCCCTGCCCGCAAGCGGCAAGCCAGAGGCTAAGCCACCGGCACCGCTGACGATCCGGCGCATTGTCTACGCGGTGCCGGATGGTGCGGGGGCCGAGAGCTTCTTCATTCAGGCCAGCAAGGGCCGGAAGACTGTCATGGCCTCGGTGCTGCTGAAGGAGGGTCATGGCATCAAGGAGGTCATGCTGGACGAGGATATGACTCCCATGCAGGCCGCACAGATGCTGGATCATGTCACCAAGGCACTGGCCACGGCCGAGGTTTCGCTGGATTTCCTCACCCTGCGGCTCAGCGTGGCGTTGCAGGACGGGCTGCAGCACGGCGCGATGCCGCCCTTCGCCTTCCTGCCATGCAGCGAGATGCTGGGCCTGACCGCGTTGCAACCGGAGCCCAGGGAGACCGACGCGCTGATCGAAAGCCTGCTGGCGACCATTCCCGTCGAGGAACTGGTTCCGGAGGCCCAGAAGGAGGCGAGAGAACGGGTCGTTCAGTCCTTGGACGCCATGCTGCCGAGCTGGTTTGAGGAGAGCGAGGCCGTGTCGGCCGTCCTGCGCGGCGTCAGGCAAAGGCAGAAGCGCGAGGAGGCGATACTGCACCAGATCCTGCCCGCGCGCCGGGCGCTCTGGGCCCGGCGCTGCGCCTGGCTGGCCGCCGGGCTCCGGGAGGAGGCGGAGCATATTGATGCCGCCTGGGATTTCGCCCTCGCGGCGTCCGACCTGCTGGGTGATGTCCCACTGGCCGACATTCCCCTGGCCTGCGCCATCGCCCGGGCCTCGGTCCAGGCTGCGGCGGCGCGGCGCTAGACCATGCTGCGTTCGCATGCTTTCGCATGCGTTCACTGCGCATGGTCTAGCCGTTGCTGAGAGATGATTCAGCGTGTTCGGCGATTCCGCCTCAACGCATCATGCTCTAGGGCGGCCTATTCCGGCTGAACCCCGGCGCGGGCCAGCAATGCGCGGTGCTGTTCCAGCTCGCGCGCGATGCGGGCTTTCAGCGGCGCCTCGCCCTGCTGGTCCGGCGGCGTGGGCGTCAGGCCATTGGTGGCCATCAGGCGGCGTACATCGCCATCCGCGAGGCCCGCGGCCATGGCGCGGCGGATGGCGGCCAGCACCGGCTCGGGCGTGCCGAGCGGCGCCTGGATGGAATACCAGCCGGCCATCCCAAACCCCGGAAAACCCTGTTCGGCGATGGTCGGCAACCCGGGCAGCGCGTCGGACCTTGTGGGGTTGGAAATGCCCAGCGGCCGCAGCCGCCCGGCTTCGATCTGGGCGCGGCCGGCGGCCAGCAGCACCAGCATGCAATCGGTGCGCCCGGCCATCGTGTCGGTCATCGCCTGGGGCGAGCCGTTATAGGGCACGTGCAGCATATCGGCCCCGGCCAGGCGCAGCAGCTCCACCATCGGCAGGTGCCCGGTGCTGCCCACGCCCCAACTGGCATAGCTGAGCGCCCCGGGGCGGGCGCGGGCGGCGGCGAGCAATTGCTCCAGGCTCTGCCAGCGCGGATTGGCCACCAGCAGGGTCACGGTGTCGCAGACCTGGGTGGCATGGGTGAAATCGGCCAGCGGGTCATAGCCCGGGTTGCGGAAGGCGAGTGGCGCGAGGCTGAAGGTCGCGATGGTGCCGACCAGCAGCATCTGCCCATCCGGCCGCGCCGCCTTCACCAGCCGCGCGGCCAGCGTGGTGGAGGCGCCGGCGCGGTTTTCCAGGATGAAGGTGCCGCCCAGTGCCGCGCCCAGCGATTGCTGCACCACGCGCCCCACCACATCCGAGGCGCCGCCCGGCGCATAGGGGATGATCAGCGAAACCGTCTGCCCCCCCGGCCAGGATTGTGCCGCCGCTGGCAGGGCCAGCATGGGCAGGGTGAGCGCGGTACGGCGTGCGATCATGGATTTGTCCTCCTGTGGGGAGCCTCGCCCGGGTCGGGCCGGGGATGCAAGCGGAACCTTCCCAGGCTGCGGTATTATGTTACCACATCGATTTTTCCGAGTTTCCGCTTGACCTTCCGCCCCGTGCACGGCATAGCCGCCCATCTCGAAGCCCCGCATCTCTGCATCTCTGGCGAAAGTATCATGCTGCAAACCCAAACCCATTCCATCAAGCCGGCCGATGTCCAGAAAGCCTGGATCGTGGTCGACGCCGATGGCCTTGTCCTGGGCCGCCTGGCCACCATCGTGGCCAACCGGCTGCGCGGCAAGCACAAGCCCACCTTCACCCCGCATGTCGATTGCGGTGACCACGTGGTGATCATCAACGCCGAGAAGATCCGCGTGACCGGCAACAAGGCCGAGCAGAAGATGTTCTACTGGCATACCGGCTTCGCCGGCGGCATCAAGGGCCGCTCGCTGGCCGAGCGCCTGGGCGGCAAGCACCCGACCTCGGTCGTCGAGAAGGCTGTCGAACGGATGATCACCCGCGGCCCGCTGGGTCGCAAGCAGATGAAGAACCTGCACGTCTATGCCGGCCCCGAGCACCCGCATGCCGGCGCCCAGCCGGTGGCGCTGGATGTCGGCGCCATGAACCGCAAGAACAAGATTGGTTGAGCCTCCGATGAGCGAACAAGTCTCCTCCTCCCTCGCTGACCTGAAGACCATGGTGTCCGGCACGCCGGCCGCCGCCGTCATGGAAGCCGCCATCAAGCGCGAGCCGAAGCGCGACCCGCAGGGCCGCAGCTACGCCACCGGCAGCCGCAAGAACGCCGTCGCCCGCGTCTGGGTGAAGCCCGGCAAGGGCTCCATCACGGTCAATGACAAGCCGGCCAGCCAGTATTTCGCCCGGCCTGTGCTGCGCATGATCATCACCCAGCCCTTTCTGGTGGCTGACCGCTACCAGGCCTTCGACGTGATCTGCACGGTCGTCGGCGGCGGTCTCTCCGGCCAGGCCGGCGCGGTGCGCCACGGCATTTCCCGTGCCCTGGTGAACTACGAGCCCGACCTGCGCGGCATCCTGAAGAAGGCCGGCTTCCTGACGCGCGACAGCCGCTCCGTCGAGCGCAAGAAGTACGGCAAGATGAAGGCGCGACGCAGCTTCCAGTTCAGCAAGCGCTGAGCCCCGGCGGACGGGCTCAGGGACCCCCCCTGGGCCCGCCGCATGGCGAGACATCGGAAAGGGCGGGTCCGCAAGGGCCCGCCCTTCTTGCTTTTGGCCACCCACCGAACCACCATCGTCTACCGAGGAGCAATGCCATGACCCACAGCGTCTTCATCGACGGCGAAGCCGGCACCACGGGGCTGCAGATCCGCCAGCGTCTGGCCGGCCTGCCGCACATCGCGCTGCGTTCCCTGCCCGACGCGCTGCGCAAGGACGAGGCCGCCAAGCGCGCGCTGATGGCCGAGGTGGATGTGCTCATCCTCTGCCTGCCCGATGACGCGGCGCGGGAGAGTGCCGCCATGGCGGCAAGCCTCGGCGCTGGCGCGCCGCGCATCCTCGATGCCTCCACCGCGCATCGCATCCATCCCGACTGGGTTTATGGCCTGCCTGAGATCTCTCCCGCCCAGGCCGCGGCCATTTCTGCCGCACCCCGCGTCTCGGTGCCCGGCTGCTACCCCACCGGCCCCATCCTTTTCCTGCGGCCGCTGGTGCAGGCGGGCATCATCCCGGCCGATTTCCCGATCAGCGTGAACGCCGTCTCCGGCTATACCGGCGGCGGCAAGGCCATGATCGCGGAGTATGAAGGCCGCCGCGGCAATGACTTCGAGCTCTACGGCCTGGGCTTTGAGCACAAGCATGTCCCGGAGTTGCAGCATTATTCCGGCCTGACGCGCAGACCGATCTTCATCCCCAGCGTGGCGGATTATGCCCAGGGCATGCTGGACAGCATCCCGCTGCATCTCGATGCCCTGCCGGGCCACGTGACGGTGGCCGACATCCTCGCCTGTCTCGCCGCCCATCACGCCGGCAGCGACTATGTGCGGGTGATGACCGGCGACCCGAAGGACCGGCTGGAGCCCCAGGCGCTGAACAACACCAACCAGATCGAGCTTCGGGTCTATGGCAATGAGCGCCTGCGGCAGGCGCTGCTGGTCGCGCGCTACGACAATCTCGGCAAGGGCGCCTCGGGGGCTGCGGTGCAGAACCTCGGCCTCATGCTGAATGTGGCCGTCGAAACAAGGCTGGCGGCATGAGCCACGGCCCGCTCTACCCTTTCGAAGGCAAGCTGCCGGTGGTGGACCCCGCGGCCTGGGTGGCCCCCACGGCCGCGTTGATCGGCGATGTCACGATCGGCCCGCAGACCAATATCTGGTACCATTGCGTGCTGCGCGGCGACACCAACTTCATCCGGATCGGCGCGCGCACCAATATCCAGGACGGCACGATCATCCATGTGAATGCCGCCCACCAACCCACCCGCATCGGTGATGATGTGACGGTGGGCCACGCCGCCATCATCCATGCCTGCACATTGCAGGACCGCGCCTTCGTCGGCATGGGCGCCACGGTGCTGGACGATGCGGTGGTGGAGGAGGGTGGGGTGCTCGCCGCCGGCTCCGTCCTGCCGCCGGGCAAGCGCATCGGCGCGCTGGAGTTGTGGATGGGCAATCCCGCCAGGCTCGTGCGCGTGCTCACGCCCGAGGCGCGGGCCGGCTTTGACCGCACCGCGCCGCATTACGTGGAGCTGGCGGGGCGGCACCGCGCGTCGCTCGGCTGAGGCGCATTGCTTCCAGCCAACGCCGCACCACATCCAAGGCAGAGGAGTTCACATATGCGCTGGACCATCGCCATTCCTGCGCTCCTGCCACTGATCGGCTGTGGGCCCTTGCCGCCCAGTGCCTCGCTGCCTCGCGATTCGGTGCAGGGCGGCACCGAACCCACCCGCGGCGCGATCATCAGCAGCGCCTTCGCCTTCAACAATCCAGGCGGCCTCAGCGATCCCGCGGTCGCGGCGCGCGCCCTGGCCAATGTCGAATTCCTCGCCGTCAGCCTGCCGTATGACGTGCGCTATTCCTTCGCGCCGATCATGCAGATGCAGATGGCTGCGGCGCGCGAGGAGTTGCACGCCGCGCTGGGCATCGCCCCCGATGCCAGCCCGCAGGCGGTGGTGGACGGGCTCTATGGCGTCTCCCGCGCATTGGAGAACCTGGATGCCGCGGCCGCCGAGCGGGCGCTCTCTCCCGCCGCCTTCCCCGATCGGCTGGGCACCTTGCGCCGGATCGCGGCCCCCGGCCCGCTCCCGCGCACCGCGGAGGCCACGGCCACGGCCGAGCGTGAACAGCTTCGCATCCAGCAGGAATACCTCAGCGGCTACAGCGGCGGCGGCGACAGCGGCGGCCGGCCATAACCCCCCCAGAAAGGAGACGTGCCATGCGCAAGAGCCTATCCCTCATCGCCCTGCTTCCCATGATCGCCTGCGCGCCTTTGACCCCACCGGGACCCACCGCCACGCTGCCCTATGATGCCGTCCAGGGTGCCAGCGAGCCGACGCGATCGGCGATCTACTCCTCCGCCTTCGCCTTCAACAATCCCGGCGGCCTGGCGAATGCCGCCACTGCCGCCCGCGCCTCGGCCAATGTCGAGTTTCTGGCGGTCAGCATCCCGCAGGACCCCCGCTACGCCTTCGCACCGACGCTGAACGGCCAGTTGGCGCTGGCCCGCAGTGAATTGCACACGGCGCTGGGCGTGGCGCCCGATGCGCCCCCGCAGCTGGTGGTCGATGGGCTCTATGGCGCGTCGCGCGCCCTCAGGGCACAGGACCCGGCGGCAGCCGAACGCGCGCTCTCGCCGCTCGCCTTCCCCGACCGTGAGGCGACGCTCAGCCGGCTTTCCGCCATGCCCGCCCTGCCGCTGGTGGCCACCGCCACGGCCACGGCCGAGCGCGAATTGTTGCGGCAGGAGCAGGATGGCCTGACCGGACGCCGCGGCTCTGGCGGTCGCCGCTCCTGATGTGGCGTGCTGTCCTGCTGGCGGTGGTTGCCGGCCTCGCTGCCTGCGCCGAGTTGCAGCAGAGGCCGGCATCGCCGCCCGCGGGCATCGGCACCGGCGGGGACCCTTTGCGTGGCAGTGCCGAGGCGCTGGTGTTGGCCTTCGGCGATGGCGGGCGCGGCCTGCAGGGCCGCCCCGCGGAGATGGCGCTGGCCGTCGCCCGGCTGGAACACATGACCGACCAGCTCGCCCGCGACCCTGCGCTGGCGCCGCTGCCCGAAGCCGCGCGGTTCCAGATGGTGACAGCGCGGCGCGAGACGCGCGGCGCGCTCGGCATGGCCGAGACCTTGCCATCTGCACGCGCGGTGGAGGCCTTGCTGGCCACAAGCCGCGCGCTGCGCCGCAATGATGAGGCGGCGGCGCGGGCCGCCATCGCGCCCGTCGTCAGCCCTGGAGGCCTGCCGCCCCTGGCTCGGCTGGGCGATATGGGAGGCCTGCCGCAGGCCGCGATCGCCACCGCCAATCTGCGGGATGAAATCCTGCGCCTCGACCTCGAGCGGGCCTGGCGGGCCGGGCCGATCCCGACCGAATCGCCCTTCGGCGGCATCACCACCACGGGTCTGGGCGGCAATACCGACCGCTGATCAGTCCCGCGAGAGCGGGCAGGTCAGGCAATGTGGGCCGCCGCCGCCCAGCATGAAGAGCGACAGGGCGGGGTCCAGCACCTCCAGCCCCTCGGCGCGCAGTGCCGCGTTCAGGCGCGGGGATTCCCGGGCTGAAATCACCCTGTCGCCGCCCAGCGCCAGGATGTTGCAGCCCAGGCGCATCGCCTCGGCATAGGTCACCGGCAGCACGCGGATGCCATGCGCGGCCAGCCATTCCAGCAGGCCGGGATCGAGCACATCCACGCAGGCAACGGCCAGCCCGGGCGCGGCCATGCAGAACAGCACGTCGAGATGGAGGAAATGCTCGTCGAAACGCTCCAGGCGAACCTCCCAGCCCTCGGCGCGCAGCCAGCAGGCGAGCTGGCCGGCGCCGGCCTCGTCGGTCCGGCCACCGCTGTGGCCGATCAGGGCGAGGCCGGGGCGGATGATGTGGATATCGCCCCCCTCCAGCGTGCCGGCGGAGGAGAGGCGCCAGAACTGGCCGTCATAGAAGCGATGCAGGGCGGCATATTCGCCGCGGCGCTGTGGCCGTTCGAGCTGGCATAGCACGGCGCCCCAGGGGGTCATCACGCTCTGGTCGCGGGTATAGGCCATGTAGGGCAAATGCGGTTCGGGCGCGAGCATGTGGACCCGCGCGCCACCCTGCTGCAGCGCATCCACCAACTCGTTGTGTTGCGATGCCAGCTGTGCCGCGGTCGGCATCTGGCCGCCATCCTCCAGCACGCGGCGGACGATGCTGTTGGTGGGTATCCAGCGGTAATGCGTGGGCGGGCAGACCAGCACCTCGCGCAGCACCCCGGTTTCGGAAGAAACACTCCACATGAGGGGCGTGTATCGTCCCCGGGGCGCCGCGCACAAACGCGGGCGTTGCATCCCAGCCCCGCGCCTCGCTACGCTTCCGCAAAACGGAGGAAACCCAATGCGTATCCTGTGGCTGGCCATGTTCTGCATGGCACTGGCGCTTCCCGCGCATGCCCAAGCGCCCATTACGCTCATCGTCAATTTCGTCGCCGGCGGGCCTTCGGACCTGATGGCGAGGCTGCTGGCGCCGGAGCTTTCGGCCCGCCTCGGCACGCAGGTGCTGATCCGAAATTCCATCGGCGCCGCCGGCGGCATCGGTGCCGCCGAGGCGGCGCGCGCCAGGCCCGATGGCACCACGCTGCTGCTCAGCCCGATCGGCGCCATGGTGATCCAGCCGAACTTTCGGGCCGACCTCCCCTATCGGCCGAGCGACCTGGCGCCGATCTGCCAGGTCGCCGACACGCCGGTGGTGATGATGTCCGCCGCCGGCGGGCCGCGCAGCCTGGCCGAGGTGGCGTCACGCGCGCGGGAGGCCGGCGGTGGGTTCAACTACGGCTCCACCGGCCCGGGCAGCATGCCGCATATCGCGACCGTGGCGCTGGCCCGCAGCATGGGGGTGGCGATGACCCACATCCCCTTCCGCGGCAATGCCGAGGCCATCGTCTCGCTGATGCGCGGCGACACCGCGATCTTCGCCGACCAGCCCGGCACGCTGCGGGCCAATAATCTCCACCCCGTGGCGATCTTCGCCGAACGCCGGGTCGCGGAATTTCCCGACACGCCGACGATGCGCGAACTGGGCCACGACCTGGTTTATTCCATCTGGTCGGGCATTTACGCACCGGCCGGGGTCGCGCCCGAATTCATCGCCCGCGTCGATGCCGCCTGCGCCGAGGCGCTGCGCCAGCCCGCGGTGATCGAGGGTTTTTCGCGCCTGGCCACGCCCATCATCTATCGCAACGCCGTCGACTTCGCGGCCTTCAATCGCGCCGAGCTGGAAAAATTCCGCGGCGTGATCGCGGCCGCCGGCATCAGGCCGGGGGATTGATACACTGCGTCACCGCTCCTACCGTCGGAACCAGCGTTCAGAGCAGGAGGAAGCGCATGGCGAATAAAGTGAAAGAGATGTGGGCAGCCAACAAGCCGGTGGTGAATGGCTGGCTTGCCATCCCCTCCGCCTTCTCGGCCGAGATGTACGCGCAATGCGGCTGGGACAGCGTGACCGTCGACATGCAGCATGGCGTGCAGGATTACCAAAGCTGCGTCGCCTGCTTCCAGGGCATGCAGCCGCATGGCGTGACGCCCATGGTGCGCGTGCCCTGGCTGGAGCCCGGCATCATCGGCAAGGTGCTCGATGCCGGCGCCTATGGCGTGATCTGCCCGATGGTGAACACCGCCGAGGAAGCCCGCGCGCTGGTGCAGTATTCCAAATATCCGCCCAAGGGCACGCGCAGCAACGGCCCGATCCGCGCTGGCGCCTATGGCAGCGCGGGCGGCTACCAGAAGACCGCCAATGACGAGATCCTGGTGATCCCGATGATCGAGACGCAGACCGCGCTCGACAATCTCGAGGCCATTCTCGATGTGCCCGGCATCGACGGCATCTATATCGGCCCGTCCGATCTCGGCTTCTCGCTGGGCATGGAGCCGAAGCTCGACCGCGATGAGCCGGAGATCATGGCGATCTACAAGCGGCTGCTGAAGGAGACCAAGAAGCGCGGCATCGCCGCCGGCCTGCACAATGGCACCGCGGCCTATGCCAACCAGATGATCAAGATGGGCTTTAAGCTGGTGACCATCTCGAACGAGGTGGGCCTGATGCAGGTGGCCGCCAAGGCTGCCGTCATCGAGGCGCGCGGCGGCAAGAAGAAGTAGGGCTGCGCGGGTGCGGGGGTCAGCCCCCCCGCACCGCCTGCCAGGCCAGGAAGAAGGCCAGCAGCCCAAGGCCGACCGAGGCCAGCACATAGCCGCCGCCGAGCCAGGGCGAGCGTTCCCACAGCAGCCACGTCTCCAGCGAAAACGCCGAGAAGGTGGTGAAGCCGCCCAGCACGCCGGTCACCAGGAACAGCCGGAAATTGCCGGAAATGCCAAGGCCCGCCAGCACGCCGATGATGCCGCTGCCCAGGATATTCACCCCCAGCGTGCCCCAGGGGAAACCGGGCGTGTTCAGCGCCACGCCGAGCCAGTAGCGCAGCACGGAACCCAGCGCGCCGCCCAGGCCGACCAGAAACACGCTCACCGCTTTTTCCTCGCGGCATCCCAGCCGGCCATACGCTCGGCGATCGCGGCCTCGGCGCCGCGCTCCGTGGGGGTGTAGAAGCGCTGCCGCGGCATGCCGTCCGGAAAATAGTTCTGGCCGGAAAAGGCCTCCTCCGCGTCGTGGTCGTATTGATAGCCTGAGCCGTAGCCGAGCTCTTTCATCAGCTTCGTCGGCGCATTGAGGATATGGGCGGGCGGCATCAGCGACCCGGTTTCCTTCGCGGCGCGCATGGCGGCCCCGAACGCCTTGTAGACGGCGTTGGACTTCGGCGCGGTGGCGAGATGCAGCACGAGCTGCGCCAGGGCCAGCTCACCCTCAGGGCTGCCCAGCCTTTCGTAGCTTTCCCAGGCCGCGACCGCCAGCGGCAGGGCGCGGGGGTCGGCGGCACCCACATCCTCGGCGGCGAAGCGCAGCAGGCGGCGGGCGATATAGCGCGGGTCCTCGCCACCGGTCAGCATGCGGGCGAACCAGTACAGCGCGGCATCGGGGTCGCTGCCGCGCATGGATTTGTGCAGGGCGGAGATGAGGTTGAAATGCTCCTCCCGGTCCTTGTCGTAGAGGGCGGCGCGGCGGGCGAGGAGGGCCTGCAGGCCGGCCACATCCAGCGCCTCGCCCGGTGGGATGGCCAGCAGCTGCTCGGCCATGTTGAGCAGGTAGCGGCCATCGCCATCGGCCATGGCACGCAGGCTGGCGCGGGCCTCGGGGGTCAGCGGCAGGGGGCGGGCTTCCAGCGCCTCGGCGCGGGTCAGCAGGCGCTGCATCGCGTCATCATCCAGCCGGGTCAGCACCAGCACCTGGCAGCGCGAGAGCAGCGCGCCGTTCAGTGCGAAGCTGGGATTTTCCGTGGTGGCACCGACCAGGGTGATGGTGCCGTCCTCCACGAAGGGCAGAAACCCGTCCTGCTGGGCGCGGTTGAAGCGGTGCACCTCATCGACGAAGAGCAGCGTGCGGCCGCGTCTGCGCCCCGCTTCCTCGAAGGCCTTCTTCAGATCAGCGACGCCGGAAAACACCGCCGAGATGGCATGGAAATGCAGCCCCGCCGCCTCGGCCAGCAGCCGGGCGATGGTGGTCTTGCCCACGCCGGGTGGGCCCCAGAGGATGAGGCTGGGCAGCGAACCCCGCGCCAGCATCGCCCGCAGCGCGCCGGCGGGGCCGAGCAGCGCCTCCTGCCCCACCACCTCATCCAGCGTGGCCGGGCGCAACCGGTCGGCCAAGGGGCGGGGCCCGGCGCGCGGCGCGGGCGGCGCGCCGCCGAATAGATCGCTTTCCACGTGACGAGTCCCGGTCATGACGGCATCATGCCCGCAAAACAGGGAGAGAAACATGCCACGCCGCCGCCACCTGCTGATCACCAGCCTTGCACTGCCCGCCCTCGCCGCACCCGTGCTGGCGCAGAGCTGGCCGGCGCGGCCACTGCGCATGATCGTCTCCTTCCCGCCCGGCGGCAGCACCGATGTGGTGGCACGCCTCATCGCGCCCACGCTGGAGCGGGTGCTGGGACAGCCCGTGGTGATCGAGAACCGCGGCGGTGCCAATGGCGCGCTGGGTGCCGCCGCCGCGGCCCAGGGGCCGGCCGATGGCTATACCTGGCTGCTCGATGCCGGCGGTTCCGTGACCAATCAGTTCCTCATGCGTGGCCTGGGCTTCGAGTATGAACGCGCCTTCGCCCCGGTGACGCAGTTGACCCTGCTGCCCTCGGTGCTGATGGTGCGCGGCGATAGCCCGCACAACACGCTGGAGAAGCTGGTCGCCCATTTGCGCGCCCATCCCGGCCAGGCGAGCTACGGCTCCTCCGGCACCGGCACCGGGGCCCATCTCTCGGGCGCCCTGCTCATGCGCCGCGCGGGGACCGAGGCGCAGCACATCCCCTATCGCGGCGGCGCGCAGCAGATGACGGCGATGCTGGCCGGCGAAACGCTCTTCACTTTCTCCACCCTGGCGGTGCCGGCGCCGCTGCTGGCCGAGGGGCGCCTGACCGCCATCGCCGCCTCCTCCGCCCAGCGCATACCGGGCTATGAGACCGTGGCCACCGTGGCCGAGCAGGGCTTCCCGGGTTTCGACATGGTGGATTTCCATCAGATATCGGCACCCGCCGGCACCCCGGCCACGATGATCACGCGCATGGCCGAGGCGGCGGCCGAGGCGATGCACAGCCCGGCCCTCGCCCAACGCTTCCAGCTTCTTGGCCTGATCCCGCATGCCCAGGGGCCAGATGCCTTCGCCACTTTTCTGACCCGGCAAAGGCAGCGCATGGGCGATGTGATCCGCGCCGAGGGGCTTTCGGCCTGAGGCGCTAGACCCAAATCGCCCTGACTGCGTCAGAGCGATTTGGGTCCAGCCTTGCTTGGCCCGGCAATTGGCGCTCTGGGTGTTTCCACCCAGAGCGATTGCGGGCTAATCGCTCTGGGTGGAAACACCCATGGAGGCAATGGCCGGGCCGATACAAGCCCGATGTCACTTCACTGATACTCGTGCCCGCCCCTGGCCCGGGGTATGATGGGGCATGATCCGCCGTTCCCTCCTGGCCATGCCGCTCGCCGCGACCCTGCCCGGCACCGCCCGGGCGCAATGGGTGCCCACCCGCCCCATCCGCCTGATCATCGCCTTCCCGCCCGGTGGCAGCACCGATGTGCTGGGCCGGCTGATCGCGCCGCTGCTCTCGGCCGCCCTGGGCCAGCCGGTGGTGCCGGAGAACCGCACCGGGGCGGCGGGCGCCGTTGGCTCGGGCTTCGTGGCCGCGGCGCCGCCCGATGGCCACACCATCCTGCTCGACAGCGGGGGGCATGCGGTGAACCCCTACCTCATGCGCGGATTGGGTTTCGACTACGTGACCGGCTTCGCCCCCATCACGCTGCTGGCGACGCTGCCGCTGGTGCTGGTGGTCCGGGGCGAATCCGGCATCACGACGCTGCCGGAGTTGCTGGCGCGCGCGCGGGCCGAGCCCGCCACCTATGGCAGCGTGGGCGTGGGCAGCCGCACCCATCTCGCCGGCGCGCTGCTGCTGCGCCGCGCGGGCCTTCCCGGCACCCATGTGCCCTATCGCGGCGGCGCCGATCAGATCACCGCGCAGCTGCGCGGCGAGACGCTGTTCGGCTTCTCCTCGGTCGCGCTGACCGCGGCCCTGCTGCGCGAGGGGCGGCTGCGGGCGTTGGGCGTCTCCTCGCCCATGCCGGCGCTGGCGTTGCCCGACATCGCCCCCCTCGCCGCCCAGGGCTTTGCCGGCTTTTCGATGATCGACTGGCTGGCCCTGCACGCACCGGCACAGACCCCCACCCCGGTGATCGCACGCCTGGCCGAGGCCGCCGCCGCCGCCATGGCCGAGCCCGCGATCCAGCAGCGCCTGGCCGATCTCGGCCTGCAGCCGGAAGCGCGGGGCCCCGCCGCCCTCACCACCTTCCTCGCCGAGGAGCGGGCGCTGATGTCCGGCCTGATCGCGGCTGAGAATATCAGGCTGGATTGACGCCGCGCGCTGCCGCATGCTGCGGCGCATGATCACCCGACGCGCCCTCGCCCTTCTCAGCCTCGCCACCCCGGCGCTCGCGCAATGGGCGCCCAGCCGCCCGGTGCGCATCATCGCTGGCTGGCCCGGCGGGGGCGCGGCCGATGCCTCGCTGCGGCTGGTGGCGCCGCATATGCAGAGCGCGCTGGGGCAGAGCGTGGTGATCGAGAACCGCTCCGGCGCTTCGGGCTCGATCGGCGCCGCCGCGGTGGCGCAGGCGCCCCCCGATGGCCACACCCTGCTGTTCGACGCGGCAGGGCAGGTCTCCAACCCCTTCCTGATGCGTGGGCTGTCCTTCGACTATCTCACCGCCTTCACGCCCGTGACCATCTTCGCGCTGCTGCCCAACCTGCTGGTGGTGCGCAGCGAGACGCCCTTCCGCACGGTGGCCGATCTGGTCGCGCATCTGCGTGCCAATCCGGGCCGCGAGGCCTATGCCAGCACCGGCATCGGCATCGTCTCCCACCTCGCCGCGGTGATGTTCACGGCGCGGGAGAACCTCACCGTCACCCACGTGCCCTATCGCGCCAGCTCGCAATCCATCCCGGGTTTGCTGGCGGGGGAGACGCTGTTCACCTTCAACACCACGCCGCTGGCCGCGCCACAGGTTCGCGACGGCAAGCTGCGCGCGCTTGCCGTCACCACCCCCACCCGCATCCCCGCATTCCCGGAGGTGCCGACGATGATCGAGCAGGGCTATGACGGGTTTGCCATCAACGAATGGCTCGGCCTCTTCGCCCCTGCCGGCACGCCGCCGGCTGCCGTGCAGCGCCACGCCGATGCCGCGGCGCTCGGCCTGGCCGACCCCATGGTGCGCGACCGCCACGCCCTGCTGGGCATGGAGATCGTGGCAGGCGGCCCCGCCGCCATGGCCGCCTTCCTGGTCGAGCAGCGCGCCAGGGTCAGTCAGCTCATCCGCGACAACAACATCCGTCTGGAGGGGTAGCGCGGGGCGGGCGAACCTGCTTTACGCCCCCCGTCACAAAAACTTCGCGGGGACTCGCATGCGCCTGGTCACGTTTTCCGACGGCAAGGGCACGCGCATCGGCGCGTTGGATGGCGAGGCGGTGCTGGACATCACGGCGGCCGACCCGGCGCTGCCCCGCGACATGCTGGCGCTGATCGCCGGCGGCACCGCCAGCCTGGCCGCCGCGAAAGCCGCCGCCGCGAAGGCCCCCGTGGTGACAGGTGCGAAGCTGCTGGCGCCCATCCCCCGTCCGCCGAAGAACGTCTTCTGCGTGGGCAAGAACTATCATGAGCATGCGAAGGAATTCGCGGGCTCCGGCTTCGACGGCGGGGCGGCCAATGTGGTGCCGCCCTTCCCCGTGGTCTTCTCCAAGCCGCATACCAGCATTATCGCCACGGGCGAGGATATTCTGGCGGATATGGACCCGACCGGGGGCCTGGATTTCGAGGGCGAGCTGGCCTTTGTCATCGGCCAGGGCGGGCGCGGCATTGCGAAGGCCGAAGCGCTCCACCACGTCTTCGGCTACACCATCGTCAATGACGTGACCGCGCGGCATTTGCAGAAGCGCCATTCGCAATGGATCCTGGGCAAGGGGCTCGACACCTTCTGCCCGATGGGCCCGGCTATCCTGACCGCCGATGAGGTGCCGGATCCGACGAGGCTGGAACTGACCACCTGGGTCAACGGCACGCAGCGCCAGCACGCCCCGGTCAGTGACCTCATCTTCGACATCCCCACCCTGATTGAGGCAATCTCGGCCGCCATCACGCTGGAGCCGGGCGATGTCATCGCCACTGGCACCCCCGCCGGCGTGGGAATTGGCCTCAACCCGCCCGTCTTTATGCAACGCGGCGATGTCGTGCGGATTTCGGTGACCGGAATCGGCGTGCTGGAGAATACCGTCCGCTAACACCACCCCCTCAGGGCGCACAAAAACCTGCTCTCTCCCTCCGAACGTCCCGGCTGTCCAGAAGCAAAACAGGCTGCACAACATCATGCGCAATCCCCGCCGAATCACTTTGGTCCGTCGCCGCCTGCTGGCGGGTGCCGCCGTGGTCGGAGGCGTTGCCTCCGGCGCCCTGGCGCAACCCGCCGCCTGGCCCGGCGGGCGCAGCGTGACGATGGTGGTGGGCTTCCCACCGGGCGGCCAGGCCGATGTCTCCGGCCGGCCCTTCGCCGCGGCGCTGGAGCGGGTGATCGGCGCGCCGGTGCCGGTGGTGAACCGGCCCGGCGCCTCCGGGGGCCTGGGCAATGCCTTCGTCGCCCGCGCGCCGGGCGATGGCCTGACGGTGCTGATGGCGCTGAGCTCCATGCTCATCCTGCCCGAGGCCGACCGCATCCATGGCCGCCCCGCGCAGTATGAGGTGGAGCAGCTCGCCCCCATCGCCCGCGTCACCGCCGACCCCACGGTGCTGGTCGTGCCGGCCGCCGCCCCCTGGCGCAACCTCGCTGAGCTGGTCGAGGATGCGAAGCGCCGCCCGGGCGCCATCAGCTATTCCTCGGCCGGCAATTTCTCCGCCCTGCACACCCCCATGGCGATGTTCACCGGCGCCGCCGGCATCGACATGCTGCACGTCCCCTTCCAGGGCGGCGGCCCGGCGCTGACCGCGCTGCTGGGCGGCACGGTGCAGGCGCTGGCGAGTGGTACCGGCCCGGTGATGCAGCATATCCAGGGCGGACGGCTTCGGGCGCTGGCGACCACCGGTGCCGCCCGCGTGCCCGGCCTGCCCGATGTGCCGACCATGGCCGAGGCCGGCTACCCCGACGTGTTCTACCTCATCTGGGCCGGGCTTTTCGTGCCCGCCAGCACGCCCGCGGCGCTGCGCGAGCAGATCCGCCTGGCCGCCGCCCGCGCCGCCGGGGATGCCGATGCGCAGCGCGCCCTGGCCACCGCCGGCAGCCCGCTCTCCTATCTCGATGGCGCGGCTTTCGAGGCCTTCGTGCGCGACGATGCCAGCCGGCTGATCGCCGCCGTCCGCCGCATCGGCCGGGTGGAGTAGCCTTCGCGCCGCCGATGGCCGAAACTGCCTCCAGCAATGCCCTGGAGACGTCGATGACCGCCGAAAGCCCGCTCGCCAATATCACCGCCTGGCTGGCCACCCAGCAGCCCGCCATGCTGGCCGCGCTCGAGCGCATGGTGAACACCGATGGCGGCAGCTATGACAAGGCCGGCGTCGATGCGGTCGGCCAGCAGGTGCGCGAATTCCTGGAGGCCCAGGGCATTCCGGTGGAAACAGTGAAGGGCGAGAAGCATGGCGATTGCCTGCGCGCCTTCGTCGGCGGCGCGGCCCGCCCGGCTGGCAATGCACGGGAAAACATCGTGCTGATGGGCCATCGCGACACCGTCTTCCCCAAGGGCGAGCCCGAGCGCCGGCCGTTCCGCATCGAGGGTGGGCGCGCCTATGGCCCCGGCGTCTCCGACATGAAGTCGGGCATCGTGCTGAACATGTTCATGCTGGCGGCCTTCCATAAATTCGGCGGCAGCCCCGGCCCGCTGGTCGGCCTCTTCACCGGCGATGAGGAGATCGGCAGCCCCGAGGGCCGCGGGGTCATCGAGGCCGAGGCGCGCGGCGCGCGGGTGGTGTTCAATTCCGAGCCGGGACGGCTCTCCGGCAATGTGGTGACCGGGCGAAAGGGCGGGGTCTTCTCGGTCTTCGATATCGTGGGCAAGGCCAGCCACTCCGGCGGCAATTTCGAGGCCGGGATCTCGGCGATCGGCGAACTCGCACACAAGATCATCGCCATTCATGCGCTGACCGATCTCAAGCGCGGCATCACGCTCAATGTCGGGCTCGTCCAGGGTGGGCAGAGCGTGAACACGGTGGCGCCCTCCGCCCAGGGTCAGATCGACCTGCGCTACGTGAACCCCGAGGATCGCGACGAGATCATGGGGAAAATCCATGCGATCATCGCCACCGCGCATGTCCCCGGCACGAAGTCGACGCTGACGATCAAGGGCGAATTCCTGCCACTGACGCAAAGCCCGGCCGCCGCAAAACTGTTCCAGCTCTACCAGGGTGCCGCGGCCGAGGCCGGGCTGAATGTACAGGGCGAATTCTCCGGCGGCTGCGCCGATAGCGGCTATACCGCGGCGCAGGGGGCGCCGACGATCTGTGCCGTGGGGCCGGTGGGCGGTCTGGCGCATAGCCCGGATGAGTTCCTGGAAGTGTCGTCCATGGTGCCGAGGGCGCAGGCGATGGCAAGGGCGATCTTCGGGCTGGAAGCGGCGGGGCTCTGATCCCTGCGGCGGTCGGGTAGGGCCACCGGGGCATAGCCTGCGCGGGATGGCGCGCCTGCGCAGCGCCAGAAATATGCGTGAGCAGTGATATTCGGCGCCGCCTCGACTCTTTCCGACCACATTCTCGGCTTGGCGGCGGGAGATCGTTGCCCATCAGCAACCCTGTGTGGCGCCAACCGCCACAAAACCGCCCGTCCTGAGCGCATTGCTGAAGTTGAAACTACCTGGGGTTGTTTTTATCGGTGACATAACGCGTCTGACATGCTTCCATCCCTCACGTCGAGGTGAGGGACAAGATGGCGGTTGTGAGCGGCACGCCCCGGAACGACCGGATCGCGCCCGGTGGCGTCTCCAGCGGCGTCACCGGCATTCCGAGCCTGGGCGATGACACCATCACCGGCAGCGCCGGCATTGACACCATCGATGCCGGCGCCGGCTTCGATCTGGTGGATTACCAGGCCTACACCGCTCAACTCACCATACTGGTCAGCGGCTATGTCGCGGCCAGCGTCACCAAGCCCGATGGCAGCATCGACACGCTCAGCAATGTCGAGCGCATCGCCGCCGGCAGCGCCAATGATCTGCTGTCCGGCTTCTCCGGCGCGCTCGCCCAGCCGGTCTGGCTGCGCGGCAATGCCGGCAATGACACCATCGATGGCGCCGCCAATCGCGACATCGCCGCCGATTACAGCAACAGCCTGGCCGCCATCAATGTGAGGCTCACCCCCGCCACCGGCGCCATCGGCGGCACCGCCAGCGATGGCTGGGGCGGCACCGATACGCTGATCAACCTCCGCCGCGTCATCGGCACGCGCTTCAACGACACCATCGTGGGCGGCGCCTTCGGCGATGTCTTCGTCGTCAGCAGCGCCGAGGGGGCGAAGACCCTCAACGGCAATGGCAGCAGCGACCGCGGCAATGAGCTGCAATACGCGGTATCCGCATCCCTGCTGATCGACCTCGGCGGCCGCTCGCCCTCCGGCGGCTTCAATGGGCTGACGGTCAAGCCCAGCGGGTTGACCGACACGCTGATGAACTTCACCCGCGCCGTGGGCGGCAGCGGGGCCGACACCATCCTCGGCACCTGGGGCGATGACACGCTGCAGGGCGGTGCCGGCAACGACATCCTGATCGGCCGCAGCGGCAACGACACCGTCTCCTATGCCGAGACCGCGACCTCGGGTGAGGCCGGCTTCGGCGCCCGGGTCGACCTCACCGCCGGCACCGCGCGCGACCCATGGGGCGATGCCGATACGCTGATCGATATCGAGGCCGTGCAGGGCAGCGCGCTGGGCGATGAGCTGCGCGGCCGTGACCTCGGCTTCGCCACCCGCAGCTTCCTCCAGGGCGGGCAGGGCGGCGATACGCTGACGGGCGCGGGTGCCGGCTTCACCGCGGCCGACTACAATGAGGACCCGGCCGCGGTCGATGTGCAGCTCGGCCTCGGCCAGGCGCGCGATGGCTGGGGCGGCACCGACATCCTGGTGGGCATCAATGCCGCCCGCGGCAGCGCCTTCGGTGACAATCTGAGCGGCGGTAGCGCCGATGACTGGCTGACCGGGGGCGCGGGCAACGACACGCTTCTCGGCGGTGGGGGCAATGACCGGCTCACCGGCGATGACGGCAACGACGTCATCACCGGCTTCGCCGGCGACGATGTCATCACCGGCGGCAATGGCCGCGATACCATGTCGGGCGGCACCGGGGCTGACCGTTTCGGCTTCGCGCTCAGCGCCACCACGCGCGGCGCCGTATCCTCCGTCACCAACCAGGATGTCATCACCGATTACAGCTTTGTCGAGGGCGACCAGATCCGCCTCAGCAGCGGCCTGGGCGATGTCGTCTGGCGCGGCTTCACCGCCTTCCCCCTCACCGCGCTGCTCAGCGAGGTGACCCTGGGCGGCACCGTGGCCCCCGTCTCCCCCATCGCCTGGTTCATCCCCATCGCCCCCAGCGCGGGCCAGGGCGGCTGGCTGGTGGTGGACGAGAATGGCGACGGCACCTTGCAGATGAACGAGTTCGCCCTGCGGCTGATGTCGCCAGTCGGGCCCGGCCAGCTCAGCCTGGTCGGCCCCGCCATCGCCACCATCCTGGGCGACCCGCTGAACAACGTGCTCTTCGCCACCGGCCGCACCGACGGGCTGCGCGGACAGGAGGGTGCGGATACCCTCTACGGCTCCACCGCCATCGACGTGCTGGTCGGCGGCGATGGCAATGACACCTATGTCGTCCGCAATTTCGAAACCGTGGTCGTCGAGGGTGTGGCGGAGGGCGAGCTCGACCTTGTCTGGATGACGGTCTCCGGCGCCACCATCGGCGCCAATATCGAGGAGATCCGCCTGATCGAGACTGCCAACCTCGTCACCGGCGCCAATACCGACGAGACGATCGTGGCCAATCCGCTGCTCGCCAGCACGATCTATGCCCGTGGCGGCAATGACGTGCTGTGGGGATCGGCGCTGGCCGAGACCCTCGATGGCGGCGATGGCGATGACATCCTCCGCGGCCAGGGCGGCGCCGACCGCATGTTCGGCGGCCTGGGCAATGATCAGTTCGTGGTGAATGACCTCGACATCGTGATCACCGAAGCCATCAACAGCGGCACCGACACCGCCTGGGTGGCGGTGAACAACTTCACCATGCCGCTGAATGTCGAGATCGGCCGGCTCTCGGCCACCGGCGCCATCCAACTCAACGGCAGCGACGGCGCCGAGGACCTGGTGGCCAATGCTGGCCGGGCCAGCCTGCTCAACGGCAATGGCGGCAACGATGTGCTCTGGGGCAGCGGCTTCGCCGATACCCTCAATGGTGGCCTGGGCGATGACATCCTGCGCGGTCAGGGCGGCAATGACGTCATGGCCGGTGGCGGGGGCAATGACCAGTATGTCGTCTTCGCCCTAGGCGCCAGCGTGGTCGAGGCCGCCGATGCCGGGCGCGACATCGTCTATTTCGTCGGCGCCGGCAGCTTCACCCTCGGACCCAATATCGAGGAGGCGAGGCTGGCCGAGCTCGGCACCGGGCTCATCGGCAGCGATGGGGCGGAGCTGCTGGTGGGCAATAGCAGCGGGCTTGGCAGCTTCATCCGCGGCAATGGCGGCAATGACGTGATCTGGGGCACCGGTGCCGCCGATACGCTGGTGGGCGGCGCCGGCAATGACACCCTCTATGGCCAGCGCGGCGCGGATATCTTCCGCTATGACGCCCCCGGCTGGGGCTTCGACCAGATCGGCGGCTTCGCGGCGGGGCTGGCCAAGCTGCAATTCACCCCCGCCAGCGGCGTCGCCGCCTTCGGCCAGCTCGCCCTCAGCACGGCCGGAGGCAATACCACCGTCAGTCACGCCAATGGGGTGATCCAGGTCTTCGGCGTGACGCTCGTGGCCAGTGACTTTCTCTTCGGCTGAACCCATGCGCCACCGGCATGGCGCGCGCGGCGAAACAATCTGTTGCAGCGCAGCACCGGCCGTGGCGAAGTTGCCACCATGAGCAGCACGCTGAGCCGGCCGATGGGCACCCTCATTCTCTGTGGCGTGGTCTGTGCCGCGCTCGCGATGGGGCTGCGCAACAGTTTCGGTCTCTTCCTCGCGCCGATGACGGCCGATCTGGGATGGTCGACCTCGGGCTTCGCCCTGGCCATCGCGCTGCAGGTGCTGGTCAACGGCGTCTTCCAGCCCATCTGTGGCCAGTTGGCCGACCGCTTCGGCGGCCGCTTCGTCATCATGGGCGGCGCGGTGCTCTATGCGCTGGGCATCATCGGCATGGCGCTCAGCACCAGCCTCACGCTCTTCACCTTCTTCGCCGGCATCGTGATGGGGGCGGCTGTCTCGGCGGCCGGCATGCCCATCATCTCTGCCTCGCTCACCCGCATGCTGCCCGAGAACATGCGCGGCCGCGCGGTGGGCCTGGGCACCGCGGGCTCATCCTTCGGCCAGTTCCTGGTGGTGCCGCTGGCGCAGCTGGGCATCAGCCTGGCGGGCTGGCAGGGGGCGCTGTTCCTGATGGCCGGTGCCGCGCTGATCATGGTGCCGCTGGCGCTGCCGCTGAACGACCGCGCGGCCCGACCGCAGCCCGGCGCTGCTCCCGAGGAGAGTGCCACCACCGCGCTCCGCCGCGCCCTCTCCAGCCGCAATTTCTGGTTTCTGTTCCTGGGCTTCTTTGTCTGCGGGCTGCATGTCAGCTTCCTCTCCGTGCACATGCCGGGCTTTGTCGCCTCCTGCCATTTGCCCAGCTATGTCGGCGCCGGGGCGATCTCGCTGATCGGGCTGTTCAACATCATCGGCAGCCTGGGCGCGGGCGAGCTCTCCTCGCGCTGGCGCCGCCGCGACCTGCTGATCATCATCTACGCCTCGCGCGGGGTGTTGATGACCGGCTTCATGCTGGTGGAGAAAACCACCACCTCGGTGCTGGTCTTCTCGGCGCTGATGGGCATTCTCTGGCTTTCCACCATCCCGCCCACCGTTGCCCTATGTGCAAGGAACCATGGCACGCGCTGGCTCGCCACCATCTTCGGGCTGGTCTTTCTCGGCCATCAGTTCGGCGGCTTCACCGGCGCTTGGCTGGGCGGCTTGGTGTTCGACGCGACAGGCAGCTATGACCTGATGTGGAGCATCTGCATCGCCGCCTCCGCCTTCGCCGCTCTCGTCCACATCCCGATCCGCGACGCGTTACCCCAGGCTGCCGCACGGCCGGCCTGAGTGTTACCTTAAGTTTATCGAAGTTGCCGTAACCGCAAGCGCACCGGCCGCGAAGCCCTGGTATCACTCCCACAGAGGGCACGAGCATGGATCAGGCATCGAAACAGGGTTGGCGCTATACCCCCAACCTCATCTCCGCGGTCAGCTGGCTGGCGGCCGGCTGGATCGCCTGGGAATTCTTCTACTACGAACAATTCAAGCTCAATGCCGCCGAGGGCAGCGTGGAGGGCGTGTTCCAGCCGCTGGCCAATTGGTTCGGCATTCCGGGACACGAGCCCTTTGTGCGCTGGTCGGTCGCGCTGCTCGAGATCGCCGCCGCCACGCTCGTGCTCAACCAGCCCACCCGCTGGTTCGGCGCCCTGATGACGATGGGGCTGATGGGCGGTGCCATCTTCTTCCACACCATCGGCCCGATCGGCATCGACCCGTACAATGACGGCGCGATGCTCTTCAAGGAAGCCTGCTTCACCTTCACCATCGCCACCTTCCTGGCGGTGCTGCACCGGGGCGACGCCTTCTCCGCCGTCTCCCGCTTCCGTGCGCCGGCCCACGCGTGAGCGGCCTGGCGACAATCAAGCCGCCGCCGCGTGACCAGCGGCTCGACGCCATTCGGGGCTGGATGCAGTTGTCGATCTTCTACTCCCACGCCTTCGGCAGCTTTACCGGGGCCTGGCTGATCCATGCCGGCTGGGGGCTTTCCGACAGTTCGGAGCAGTTCGTCTTTCTCTCCGGTTTCGGCCTGGGTTCTGTCTTCGTGCTCAAGCAGGCGCGGGTCGGTTTCGGCCAGGCCTGTCGCGATCTTGGTCTGCGGATCCTGCGGCTGTGGCGGATGCATCTCATCGTGTTCCTGGGCTTCGGCGTGATGGTCACCGCGGCTTCGACCTGGATGGGCGAGCCGGGCTGGGATTTCGCCATGCAAGAACCGGCGCTGGCCGCGTTGGGTGGTGCGATCACCCTCTACCAGCCGGCCTTCATGGGCATCCTGCCGCTGTTCCTCTATGCCATGGCAACGCTGCCGATTTTCGCCTGGGCGATGCATCGCCATGGCGCCTGGGCGCTGGTCATTCCGGCGCTGCTCTGGGTGCTGGGTCAGTCGATGGAGGCCGATGTCCCGGGGCTGTTCGGCACCACCTTCGCCTTCAACCCGCTGGGCTGGGTGCCGCTCTTCATGCTCGGCGCCTGGTTCGGACGCCAGGCATTGCTGCGTGGCTATGCCATCGGCCGCAATCCCTGGTTGGTGGCGGGTTCGATCGCGCTGGTCGTGGTCGGCGCCGTCATGCACAAATCGGGCTTCCTGCCCGATGCGTGGGTGGGCAAGGAACAGCTGGCGCCGTTGCGCCTGCTGCATGCCCTGGCCTGCGCCTATCTGGTGGCGGTCCTGATCCCGCGCGATGTCAGCTGGGCGCGCAGCCAGGCTGCCGGCATGCTCGCCGTGCTGGGGCGCAACAGCCTGCCGGTTTTCTCACTCGGGCTATTCTTTTCCTACATCGCCGCCACCAGCTTCGGCCAATGGCCCCAGGCGCAGTTCTGGACCGAGCCGCTGCTGCTGATCACAGGTTCACTCGTCCTGTGGCGCTTTGCCGTCCTCGTCGAGAGCCGCCGTGCCCTCCCTTCCGCGCCGCCCCGGCGTCCCCACATTACACTTCTCTGAAGGAACACCGAACATGGTCATCCATCGTCGCCCCGGCTGGAACAGCCCGGCCCACACCATCACCCCGCAGGACGCCCTGCTCAACCGCCGCGCGCTGATGGCGGGGTCGGCCGGGCTGCTCGCTGCCGCGCCGGCGCTTGCGCAGTCCGGCGCCGTGCCGCCTCTGCCCCCGCACAGCCGCAACCCATATTTCGGGCCCACCCGCGCCATCACCGCCGAGCGGGAGGCGACCACCTACAACAATTTCTATGAATTCGGCACGCACAAGACCATCTCACGCGATGCCCAGCGCATGCCGCGGCGGCCCTGGACCCTGAAGGTCGAGGGCATGGTCGAACGCCCGCGCGAATTCGACATCGACGACCTCATCCGCCTCATGCCGATCGAGGAGCGCGTGCTGCGGCTGCGCTGCGTCGAGGCCTGGGCGATGACGGTGCCCTGGACCGGCTTCCCCCTCGCCGCGCTGATGAATCTGGTCCGGCCGATGGGCAGCGCCAAATACATCTCCTTCCAGACCGCCCAGCTGCCCGCCGTGATGCCCGGCCTGCGGCAGAGCTGGTATCCCTGGCCGCATATGGAGGCCTGCACCATCGCCGAGGGCGCCAATGCCCTCAGCTTTATGCCGGTGGGCATGTATGGCCAGCCGCTGCCGCCGCAGAATGGCGGCCCGGTGCGGGTGCTCTTCCCTTGGAAATATGGCTTCAAATCCGGCAAGTCGCTGGTGCGGATCGTCTTCCAGGAACAGCGCCCGGCCACCTTCTGGGGCACCATCCAGCCGGCCGAATATGGCTTCTGGGCCAATGTGAACCCGGCGGTGGCGCATCCGCGCTGGAGCCAGGCCACCGAGCGGCTGATCGGCACCAATGAGCGGGTGCCGACGCAGATGTGGAACGGCTATGGCGAACAGGTCGCTTCGATGTATGAAGGCCTGCAAGGTGAACGATTGTTTGCATGAGAGTTGCTGGCTGGCTGTTGGTGATCCTGGGCTTCGTGCTCGGCTTCGGGTTGGGCTTCGGCCTGCCCCTGGCCGAGGCCGTGCCCGGCCTGGGTGATCCCGATAACGCGGGGGCCGTCATCCACTGGGTGCTGGTGCGGCCCTCCTGGGTGGTGCCGATGCTCTCCGGCGTGGCGCTGCTGACCCTGTCGGGTTGGCTGCGCAAGGACCCCGACAAGGCCTGACCGATGCTTGGGCTGTCCGCCAGGCCTTTGCCCAGCATCACGGCGGGGCAGGCCCGGGCTGGCCCTAACACTTCCGTTGCTCATCTTGTCCGCTTCCCTCTCATGGCGCGTGATGACCCCGGTATTGGAGGTCATCATGGCATTTTCCCGACGGCTTCCGCGCCGTGTTCTGCTCGGCGGCCTTCTGGCCAGCCCGGCGCTGGCCCAAACCCAGGCCCAATGGGCGCCCAGCCGGCCGATCCGCCTCGTGCTGCCGCTCGCCGCCGGCGGCAGCCTCGATGCCCTGGCCCGGGTATTGGGCGCGCGAATGCAGGGCCCGCTGGGACGGCCGTTGGTGGTCGAAGCCAGGCCCGGCGGCGGTGGTAACCTTGCCTTCGAGCATGTCGCCCGCGCGGCGCCCGATGGCCATACGCTGCTGGTCGGCTGGGATTCGCTGGCGATCAACCCGGCGCTGTATCCCCGCCTGCCCTACGACGTGCTGCGCGATTTCGCCCCGGTGGCGCAGACCGTCGCGGCACCCCAGGCGCTGGTGGTGCGCGTGGATTCGCCGCATCGCGACCTCGCCGGGCTGATCGCCGCCAGCCGCGCCGCGCGGGCGCCAATGAGCTGGGCCTCGCCCGGCAATGGCAGCATCGGCCACCTCACCGGCGAGCAGTTCCGCGCCATGGCCGGGCTCGGCGATTTCGCCCATGTGCCCTATCGCGGCGCGGCCCCTGCGCTGACCGACCTGCTGGCCGGGGTGGTGGATGCCTTCTGGGGCAACCTCCCCGCCTCGGCCGAGCATGTCCGTGAGGGGCGGATGCGCGCCCTGGCGGTGACCTCGGCCGGTCGCAACGCCGGCCTGCCGCAGATCCCCACCGCTGCCGAGCTGGGTTTTCCCGATCTCGTGGTGATCTCCTGGCAAGGTTTCCTCGCCCCCGCCGGCACGCCTGAGCCGGTGATCGCCCGGCTGAACGCCGAGACCAATGCCGCGCTGGCGCATCCCGAGACCCGGTCCTGGCTTGCCAACCAGGGCTCGGAGCCGGTGGGCGGGCCACCCGGGGTGCTGACGGAACTCCTGGCGAGGGATCTGCCGCGCTGGGAGGCGCTGGTGCAGCGCGCTGGAATCCGGCCGGATTGAACGACCAAACGCATGACAACAGACAAATTCAACGTCCCGCCGCGGCGCGTTTTGGACATGCCAAGGCCAGGGGTTGGGGGTGGCAGGCGTATGCGATTGTCGAAACAGCAGCAGCTCGTACATTATGGGATTATTGTCCTATAAATGCGAACCGAACCTGCGCCGCCGATCACGATGTTCTCACCCGCGCCAGCCCGCGGGCGGTCATCGCCGGCACCCCCGCAGGCGTCAGTCAAACAAGATGCTGTCCGTCTCGAAGCGCGGGGTGGGTAGCAGGTTCTGGGTCATGCCGGCCCAGGTCACCGACAGGTCGATCACGCCATCACCATCGAGATCGGCATGAAAAGTGCCGCCCCGGTAGCCCGGCGCGCCATCATTGGCGACCCAGATGACGTTGATCCGGCCCGGCTGATAGCCCCTGATCTGCAAACCCTCGCCCGCCTCCCAATCGGTGATGGTGGACCAGCTCGGGTTTCCCGCCTGGGCTTCGAACGAGAACTGGTCCCGCCCCGATCCGCCGGCCAGGAAGCTCGAGCCGAGCCCGCCACGCAGGACATCGGCGCCTTCGCCGCCACCGATCGCATCATCGCCCGCGCCGCCGTCGATGGAGTCACTCCGCGGCGTGCCGAGCACGACATCCGATCCAGCGCCAGCCTGGAACTGGTTCGTCAGGCCGAAAAAGCCGCCGCGGCCGAGCAGATAGTCCGCCGCCGCCGCGCCAAGCTTGGCATAGAAGAGGCCGTTATCCGCGGCACTGCCCTGCAGGCCGCGGCGACGGAATAACCGGCATTGTCACCGGCGGAGACACCCTCCAGCCGGAACCCATTGCTGCCATTCAGGCTGGAAAGGTTGACGCCGCTGGCAAAGGACATCGACCGACGCTCCCCAGGTCATCGGCCGGGCAACCTGGCCCGGGCCGATGCCGGTTCTGTCATGCCAAGCCTGCACCCATGGCGGGGGTTCAACGACCCTCGATACCATGAGGGCTTGGATTGACCCCGCCAGGCCGCCGACCGCATCCCGCCCGATCAGCCGAAGAACACATAATCCGCGCCAAACTGCGCCACCGGCAGCTGCTCCTGCGTCAGCCCCACCCAGGTCACCGAGGTGTCGATCAGGCCGCTGCCATCGAGGTCGGCATGCAGCGTGACACCCTGGTAGCCGGCCGTCCCATCATTCGCCACCCAGAGGAAGCGGCTCACGCCGGCCTGATAGCCGAAGAGGGTCAGCGTCTCGCCCGCCTGCCGGTCTGCGATGCTGGTTCAGGCGGCGCCCGTCACCGCCCCCCGGCCATGGACGAAGAACTGGTCAATGCCAGCGCCGTCGACCAGGAAGGGGGCGAAACGATGTCTGGTCCGAGAAACCCGGGTGACAGGCAGGCTGGCCAACATCTCCGCCGGGCCAGCCCTGGACCTGGCCTCAGCCGATCGCCCCACCATCCTTCTTGACGATGGCGATCACCGTCGGCCGCGGCGGCATGTCCGATTTGAAATCCGGCCAGCGGGTGGAGGGGTTGGCGAAGCTGCTGGTGGCATCTTCGCCGGGGTGCTGGATGGCCAGGAACAGCGTGGTGTTGTCGGGGGTGAAAAGCGGGCCGCAGACCTCGGCGCCGGTCGGCGCCTGGTAGAAGAGTCGTGTCAGTGCCCGGCCGCCGCCCATGGTGTCCGCCGCGTAGAGGCCATCGGCCACGCCCGCCGCACTCGGCGCGCCATCGGTCGCGATCCAGATCCGCCCCTTGCTGTCGAAGGCGCAATTGTCGGGGCAGGACAGCCAGCCCTGGTCCGATGTGGCGCGGTGGTAGCGCGCGCCGGCATCCTGCCCCGGCTTGCCGGCGAGAAGAAAAATCTCCCAGCGCCCCTCCAGCGCCGCGTGATCGACGGCGGAGGTGCCGGCGCCGGGCGGGATCATCTCCAGCACATGGCCATGCTGGTTGCGCGGGCGCGGGTTGGTGGCGTTCGCCGTGGCGCGGTTGGCGTTGTTGGTCAGCATGACATAGACCCGGCCGGTGACCGGGTTGGCCTCCACATCCTCCGGCCGGTCCATCGGCGTGGCCTCCAGCAGGTCGGCCGCGCGGCGCGTCTCGATCAGCACATCGCCCTGGTTGTGGAAGTTATTGGCCGGCGTCAGCGGCCCCTCGCCCTGGACCATCGGCAGCCAGCGCATGGTGCCATTATCCTCGAACTTCGCGACATAGAGCGTGCCCTCGTCGAGCAGGTCGCGATTGGCCGCCAGGTCATTGGGGTTCCAGGGCCGGGCGGTGACGAATTTATAGACATAGTCGTTGCGCTCATCATCGCCCATGTAGATCACCACCCGGCCATCGGCGGAGATGGCATGGGTGCAGCCCTCATGCTTGAAGCGGCCGAGTGCGGTGCGCTTGATCGGCGTCGATGTGACATCGAAGGGGTCGATCTCGACGATCCAGCCGAAGCGGTTGGGCTCATTCGGCTCACGGTCGAGCGAGAAGCGGGGCACATGCGCCGCCCAGTTGTAGATCGGGTTGCGCGGAATGCCGTAGCGCCGGTAGCTCGCCGCCTGTTCGCCGGTCACCGCCGCCTCGCCCGAGAAATAGGAGTTGAAGTTCTCCTCGGTCGTCAGGATCGTGCCCCAGGGCGTATTGCCGCCGGCACATTGGTTGAGCATGCCCAGCACGCGGGTGCCGGTGGCGTCGGCACTGGTGCGCATGCGCGGATGACCGGCGGCGGGGCCTGAGATAGCCATCGGCGTCTCGGCGGTGATGCGCCGGTTCAGGGCGCCGCCGGGCAGGGTTTCCCACTTGCCATTCACCCGGCGGATTTCGATCAGCGTGCCGCCATGGGCCATCATCTCGATGGCCGCCTGCGCCGCCGTGGTGCGGCGGTTGGAAACCCGGCTGCCATCGGCGCTGGGCAACATGATGGGCGTGGAGGTGTATTCATGGTTCACCCAGAGCAGCCCGTGGTCCGAGCTGCGGCTGCCCCGCGGCAGCGGCACGAAATCCAAGAAGTCATTGTTGTAGCCGAACTGCGTGGCCTGGGCCTGGGCGGTCTGGTTCATCGGCTCGAAGGGGGGGGCCGCGGCCACCACCGGGTCGCCCCAGCGGATGACATGCTGGATCTCATAGCCCTCGGCCACCGCATCGGTCTGCGCCATCTGGTGGCGAAGCTCGGGGAAGGTCAGCGTGCTGGGGCCGCCGGTCATGGGGATGGTCGGTATCTGCGGCTGCGATTGCGAGATCTGCGCCTGGGCATCCCCGATCAGCTGGTCCGCCAGCGCCGCCGCGGCGCCGGCACCGGCCAGGCCGCGCAGGGCGGCGCGACGGGAGAGGCGGGCCTCCACCACCTCGCCGATGCCCGCGCGCGGCGCGGGGTTGCTGCCAATATCCTCGATCTCGATGTCGTCGTTCATCGCGCTCTCCTGCGTCGGTCTGGCGGTTCTACCGCCGGGTGGGCGTTTGCCCGGTGAAGCTTGGGTGAAGGGCGGCTTGCGCAAGCCTGCCGCGCCGGGCTCAAAACGCCCTGACTGGGTCAGGGCGATTGCGGGCTACAGCCCACCGCTGAGCGCCACCAGCGCGCTGCGCGGCGGCGTGCCCGGGGTGAAATCCGGCCAGCGCGTCGCCGGGCGGGCGAAGCTGCGCCCCGCCCCGGCGCCCGGCCGCCGCAGCACGGTGAACAGCGCCGAGCCGTCATAAGCCGGCAGCAGCCCGCCGATAGAGGCGCCGCGCGGGGCTGCCAGCACCATCGCGCCGCCGCCCAGCACCATGCCCGCCACACCCTCCATCGCCTCAGTGCCGAGCCAGGTCCGGCGCGGCCCATCGAGTGCGGCGACCTGGCCCGCCGGTTCCCGCGCCCGGGCCAGCGCGGCGATGCCGTAACGCGCCGCCGCCGCATCGCCTTGCGGGCGAAGCAACTGGCTGCCCTCGGCCGGCGATGTCAGCACCAGGCCGGAGGCGCCGTGATGCAGTGTGGCACCAGCGGCCATCGGCGTGGCGCTGGCGGCGACCAGGGCGGCCGCCATGTCCATCCAGGAATTCTCCGGCATGGGTTCCCAGGCCAGCCCGGCCGGGCCGATCCTTGCTCCGGAAAGGCTGCCCTGGTCGAGCGCATCGGGGTCGTTGGCCGGGCCGGCGCTGATGAAGCGCGCCAGGCCCCGCGCATGGGCCAGGAAGACCACGAGCCGCCCATCGGCCGCCGCCGTCGCCGCGGCATCCATCGCGCCGCGGCCCAGCGCGGTGCGCTTGGCGGGAATGCCAGCGGGGTCGGCCGCGTTGCATTCCACCACCCAGCCATGACCCTGGCCCAGCCGGCCGGGCAGGCGGGAGGCCCAGTCCGAGGCCTCGCCCTCGGTCAGCAGCAGCCGGTCGCCCGCGGCGGAGCACCCGCCGCTGAGGCCGAAGACGCCCCGCACCGCGCCGCCCAGGCGCTCCGCCCCCGGGCCAGCGGCGCGGCACAGCGTCGCCCCGGTCAGCCGCCTGGCCTGGAAACCGCCGGCGGCGAGCACCCATCGGCCGCGATGCTCCAGGTTGACGATGCTCGCCCCCTGCATCACGGCCGCGACCTCCGGCCGGTCCCGCCCATCGGGGAAGGCCATGGCGGGGTCGAGCTGGGGATGGACGACGGCCAGCACCATGCGCGGCAGCCCGTCTGTCGCGCGCGGCGAGGCGATGGCCGCTACCAGCCGCCCATCCCAGCCGAATTGCGCCGCCGCAGCCTCCGGGTCGGGGATGGAGGGCGCCCAGGGTGGCGCGTCGGGCAGCACCGAATCGCCCCAGCGGATCAGTGTGTCGATCCGCCAGCCCGGGGCCAACACCTCGCCCTGCTGCGGCGCCTGCGCCCAGGCGGGGCGAAGCAGGCCAGGGAGGGCAGGGGTGGCGAGCAGCAGCAGGGCGCGACGATGCATGGTGGTTCTATCCTCGATCGGCTTTCGCCGGGCAATGGCACGGTTTCGGGACTCAACGGCGCGATGTTATCGGCCTAGGCTCCGTCGCAGAAGTTTCACCGGAGCCTGATCGATGACCCCTCCCCGCAACAGCAACGCCGTGCGCGACGTGGCCAATGTGCTGCATCCCTATACCGATGCGCGCGCCCACCAGGCCAATGGCCCGATGGTGATCACCCGCGGCGAGGGCGTGCGGGTCTGGGACGACCAGGGCCGCTCCTACATCGACACGGTGGCCGGTCTGTGGTGCGCGGCTCTCGGCTTCTCCAACGAGCGCCTTGTCGCGGCGGCCACTGCGCAAATGCGCAAGCTGCCCTTCTACCACGCCTTCACCAGCAAATCGCATGAACCGGTGATCGATCTGTCGGAAATGCTGATCGAGCGCGCGCCCGTGCCGATGAGCAAGGTCTTCTTCGCCAATAGCGGCTCGGAAGCCAATGACAGCGCGATGAAGATGATCTGGTACTTCAACAACGCGATCGGCCGGCCGGAGAAGAAAAAGCTGATCGGCCGGATCAAGGGCTATCACGGCGTCACCATCGGCAGCGCCTCGCTCACCGGGCTGCCCTACAACCACAAGCTGTTCGACCTGCCGATCCAGGGCGTGCTGCACACCTCCAACCCGCATTTCTACCACGAGGGGCGGGATGGCGAGTCGGAGCAGGATTTTTCGACGCGCATGGCGGCGGAATTGGAGGAGATGATCCTGCGCGAAGGCCCCGACACCGTGGCCGCGATGTTCGCCGAGCCGGTGATGGGTGCGGGCGGCGTGATCGTCCCCCCCGCCGGTTACTGGGAGAAGATCCAGGCCGTGCTGAAGAAATACGACGTGCTGCTGGTGGCCGATGAGGTGATCTGCGGCTTCGGCCGCACCGGCAACTACTGGGGCAGCCAGACCTTCGACATGAAGCCGGACATCCTGGTCTGCGCCAAGGCGCTGTCGTCGAGCTACCTGCCGATTTCGGCGGTGATGGTGAATGACCGGGTCTTCGAGGGCCTGGCCGATGGCTCGGCAAGCCTGGGCACCTGGGGCCATGGCTTCACCTATTCCGGCCACCCCGTGGCCGCCGCCGTCGCCCTTGAGACGCTGAAGATCTATGACGAAATGGACCTGGTCGGCATGTGCCGGAAGACCGGCGCCGTGATGCAGGCCGGCTTGCAGGCCCTGGCCGACCACCCGCTGGTGGGCGAGGCGCGCGGCGTGGGAATGATCGGCGCCCTGGAAATCGTGGAAGACAAGGCCACCCGCCGCAACTTCGACACCTCGAAGAAGATCGCGGTCCGGGCCCAGAAACTCTGCGAGGCGCAGGGCCTGATCATGCGCGTGCTGCCCGGCGACGGCATCGCCTTCTCCCCGCCCCTGGTGATTTCCGCCGATGAACTGGCCGAGGTCTTCGCCGGCGTGCGGCGCTCGCTCGACACCCTGGCGGTGGAACTGCGCCGCGAAGGCTTCGCCATCGTGTGACACTTGAATAGCCATTCAATCCTGGCTATTGTTCCGGGGGTTGCGAGTGATTCTCAACTCACTCGCGTTTGAATCGAGAGGCCGCTCATGGGTCGCGACCACAGCCAGATCGCCCGCCGCTGCGAACGCGCCGTTGTGACCGCCTATCGCGAGCTGCGTGACACCGGCGCCGAGGATTTCTCGGCGTTCCAGGCCTGCACGACCCTCTATCGCGTGCATCACCCCGAGGCCTCGCTCTCCGAAGCACGCCGGCTCGTGGCGGAATGGGTGGACCATCACATCCTGCGCGCCAGCCCAAGCCCCGCGCCGGGCTGCGAGTGCGACTGACGGCGCTGCGGCCCGAGGCATTGCCCCGGGCGCTCGCGCTTTCCACCCTGGTCGGCTGGAACCAGACCGCGGCGGATTGGCGGACTTTTGCCGAGCACGGCGCCGTCATGGCGCTCGATGATGGCCAGCCGGAGCTCGCCGCCACCATCGCCACCCTGCATTACGGCCCGGTCGCCTGGATCGGCATGGTGCTGGTGCGTCCCGATCTCCGCCGCCAGGGCCTGGCCCGCGAAGCCATGGGATGGGCGATGGCAAGCCTGCGCGCGGCGGGTGCGGCCTGCATCGCGCTCGACGCCACGCCCGATGGCCGGGAGGTCTATCGCCGCCTGGGCTTCGCCGATGCCTGGGGCTTTTCCCGCTGGCACATCCCGCCGCTGCCCCGCGCCCCCGGCCCCCGCCCGATGACCGAGGCCGACATCCCCGCCGTGCTGGCGCTCGACAAGGGCAGCTTCGGCGCCGACCGCGCCTGGCTCTTGCGCCACCTCCTCACCCGCCGCCCCGGTTTCGTGGTGGAGGAGGCCGGGCGGATCGTCGCCGCCGTGCTGGGCCGCGACGGCACGCGCTGGGACCAGGCCGGCCCGCTCTGGGCGCAGCAGCCGCATCACGCCCAGGCCCTGCTCGCGGCCTGCCTGCCCGGCGGTGGCATCGCCGATCTGCTGGACGGGCTGCCCTTCCTGCCCTGGCTGGAGGCGGAACTGGCCGCCCCCATGCGCCCCTTCACCCGCATGGTGCTGGATGGCGCGCTGCCCGCTGAGGGGGAGGGCTGCATGGCGGTGCTGGGGCCAGAATTTGGCTGAAGGCAATTTTAGGTAACCAAACGGTTCGCTTCTCTTGACGCCAGGCCGGCCCCCGTCCCAGGCTGGCGGCCATACAGGGAAGGACCACAACCATGCGTGATCTCCGCCGCCGCGCCATCCTCGGCACCACCCTCGCACTGCCCGCCATGCACGCCCGCGCGCAGGCCTTTCCCTGGCGGCCCGACCGCCCGGTGACAATCGTGGTCCCCTGGGCCGCCGGCGGCTCCACCGACCAGATGGCCCGCATCGCCGCCGCCGAGCTTGAGGATGCGCTGGGCCAGCGCTTCGTGGTGGTGAACCAGCCCGGCGCCTCGGGCTCCATCGGCACCCGCAACGTCCTGCAGGCCGCGCGCGACGGCTATACCTGGGCTGCCGGCGCCGCCGTGGATGTGGGTTGCTACAAGGTCCTCGGCCTGCTCGACACCCAGCTCAGCGACTGGAACCTGTTCTTCACCGTCGCCAATGTGAACACCATTTCGGTCAATCCGCGCGCCGGCTTCGCCGATTTCGGGCAGTTGCTGGCGGCACTTCAGGCGCGGCGCGACATCGCGGTCGGCACCGCCGGCCAGTCCTCCGCCGGGCGCAACATCATGGAAGCCGTGCGCGCCGCAGCCCCGGGCGTGAACTACCGCCACGCCACCTATGATGGCGGCAACCCCGCCGTGCTCGCCGCCGTCGCCGGCGAGGTGCCGGTCGTCGCCCAGCTCCTGGTCGAGATGGCCGAGATGATCCGCGGCCGCCGCCTCATCCCGCTCGCGGTGCAGAGCGAACAGCCGGTCACGCTTCAGGGCTTCGGCACCATCCCCTCGATCCGGCAGTGGCTGCCCAATATCCCAGCACCGCTGAACTATTTCGGCCTGTGGTTCCCCAAGGATGTCCCCGCCGCCGTCACCGAAACCGCCACCATGGTCTGGGGCCAGAAGATGGCCAGCAGCGCGCGGCTGCGGGAATACGCCGATGCCCGCGCCGCCGTGCTCGCCACCATCCATGGCCAGGAAGCCTTCGACCGTGCCTGGATCATGGTCCGCCAGACCGCCTGGCTCTACCACGATGCCGGCACGGCGCGGGTCGCACCCGATACGGTGGGAATCCAGCGGCTTTGAGCGGCACGAAGGACAGGAGCTTCGGCCTGTTCTGGCTCGCCCTCGGGCTGGCCATCGCCTTCGAATCCTGGCGGATGCCCAGGCTGGAGGAACAAGGCATCAACCCGTACACCGTGCCCGGCCTGGTGCCGGGCCTGCTGGGGTTGATCCTGGCCGTCTTCGGCGTGGTGCTGGTGCTGCGCCGCGGGCCGGCCAGCGGCGGCATCGACCTAGAAGGCGATGATGGCGGCGTGACCGAGCCATGGCGGGTCGTGCTGGCCTTCTGCCTCTGCCTGGGATTTGCCGCGGGGCTGCTGGGCCGGGGGCCGCCCTTCTGGGCGGCGGCCGGGGTCTTCCTGTTCCTGGCCATCATCCTGTTCGAATACCCCGAACGCCGGGCGGCGGGCACGCTGCGCCAGGGCATCATCCGCGCGGCCCTGGTGGCGGCCATCGGTGCGGCGGCCGTCACCTTCGTCTTCCAGGAAATTTTCCTGGTGCGGCTGCCATAGCGATGTTCGAAGGCCTCTCCCTGCTCGGCCAGTCCATGCTGAACTTCGCCGAGCCGCGGGCGCTGATGTACACCTTCGGCGCCACCCTGCTCGGCATCATCATCGGCTGCATGCCGGGGCTTTCCGCCACACTGGCCATCTCGCTGCTGACGACGCTGACCATCCGGCTGCCGGCCGGGGACGCCATCCTGATCCTGATCTGCGCCTATGTCGGCACCATCTATGGCGGCAGCCGCTCGGCCATCCTGCTGAACATTCCGGGCACCGCGGCCAATGCCGCGGCCTGCCTCGATGGCTACCAATTGGCCAAGCGCGGCGAGGCGGGGCGGGCGATGGGCATCGCCACCTCGGGTTCGGTCGCGGGCTCGCTCTTCGGCATCGTCTGCCTCGCCATCCTGACGCCTGCGCTGGGCGAGGTGGCGCTCTCCTTCCAATCCTACGAGTTCTTCTGGCTCGCCCTCTTCGGCGTGATGATGTCGGGCTCCATCACCGGCTCGGACGCGCTGAAGGGCTGGATCATGGGCATTCTCGGCCTGTTGGTCGCGCAGATCGGCCAGGACGGCATCCACGCCTATGAGCGTTTTTCCTACGGCGACCCGAACCTGGCCGGCGGCCTCTCCCTCATCCCCACCCTGGTCGGCGCCTTCGGCTGCGCCGAGGTGCTGACGGTGATGGGCGGACGATTCAAACAGGCCAGAATCTACGCCGTGGACAGCATCCTGCCCCGCATCTCGGATGTGGTGAAATACTGGAAGACCGTGCTGCGTTCGGGCGTCATCGGCGTCTATATCGGCATCCTGCCCGGCGTGGGGGAGGATATGGCGGCCTGGTCCAGCTACGCCGCCGCCAAGCGCGCCAGCAAACACCCCGAGGAATTCGGCCATGGCTCGGTCGAGGGCCTGATCGCGGCCGAAACCGGCGACAATGCCTCCATCCCCGGCGGCATCATCCCGGCCCTGGCGCTGGCCATCCCCGGCAGCGCGCCGGCGGCGGTGCTGCTGGCGGCGATGATGATCCACGGCGTGCGGCCGGGGCCGATGCTGATGATCGAGAACCCGACCTTCGTCTATGACGTGGTGGCGATGAACGTCTACGCGACGCTGGGCATCCTGTTCTTTGGGCTGTTCCTGGTCAGGCCACTGCTGACGATCCTGACGGTGCCGCGCAGCATCATCATGCCCATCGTCTTTGTGCTCTGCGTGGTGGGCAGCTTTTCCATCGCGCAACGGCTCTTCGATGTCTGGACGATGCTGGGGGTCGGCGTGGCCATCTTCTTCCTGCGCCGCTACGGCTATCACCCCGCCCCATTCGTCCTTGGCCTGGTGCTGGGCGATCTGCTGGACAAATCGCTGCGCCGCGGCCTGGTGATCTCCGACGGCGACCTCAGCCCCTTCTTCACCCGACCCATCTCGGCCGTCCTTGCCGTCATCGTGGTCATCACCCTGGTCATGAGCATCCCCGCCGCCAATGCGGCGATCCGGCGGAGCATGGCCGGGATGCTGCGGCGACGGGCGGGGTAGGGGGCGCGGGTGGCTCTTGAGAGGGGCTTTGCCTCCCTCAAACTCCCCCCACCAAGGGCCGAAAGGCCCTTGGATCCCAAGAGAAAGCTGGGGTGAGGGAGGGGAGCAGCCGGCGCCTTGCCGTCGGCTCGCGCCAACTGCCCCCCTCCCTCACCCCAGCTTTATTCCCTGGCGGTCCAGGGGCGCCTCGCCCCTGGTGGGGGAGGTCTGGAGGGGGCGAAGCCCTCTCCAGGGGCCATAAGCGCGCCCCTACCCCTCCGCCGGCGGCACCACCCCCGGCCGTGGTTCGATGGGCAGCAGGGTGTTGAGGCCGGTCATGGTTTCGTACAGGGCTGCGGCGCGCAACGCGGTGTCGTCCCGGCGTGGGGCGGCGGCGATTTGCAGGCCGATGGGGCGGCCGTATTGGTCGAAGCCGCAGGGTATGGCGACGGCGGGGCTGCCGGCCATGGTCATGGCGGCGTTGAGCATGGAGCCGCCCATGTAGTTGGCCAGTTTCTGGCCGGCGATGCTCTCGGGTGCGCGCAGCATCACGTCGAAGGCGGGGGTGGGGGCGGAGGGTGTGACGAAGACGTCGAAGCGGGCGAAGATCTTGGTCATTTCCCGGAAGAAGCGGGTGCGTTCGCGGTCGGCCCAGGCGATCTGGCTGGGTGTGGCGTTGAGGCCGCGTTCGGTGTTCCAGATGATGTCGGGTTTGAGGGATTCGCGGTTGGCGAGGAGTTGCAATTCGCGGTCGACGACGAAGTGTTGGCTGCGCAGCACCAGCAGGGCTTCGGTGAGTTCGCCGAATTCGGGGCTGCTTTCCTCCACCACGCAGCCGGCATCGGCGAAGCGTTGGATGGCCGCTTCGCAGATCGCACGGGATTCGCGGTCGATGGCGAGCGCGCCCTTGTAGTCGAGGGTGAAGGCCACGCGCGGGCGGAAGTTTTCGGCGGTGGAGACGGCTTCGGCGTAGCTCGTGCCCGGCGCGTCGTAGGTCAGCGGGTCGAGCGGGCACCAGCCGGCCATGGTGTCGAGGAAGAGCGCCAGGTCCGGGATATTGCGGGCCATCGGCCCCTGCACCGAGAGGGTGGCGAAGAGGTTGTTCACCGTGCCGCGCGTGACGCGTCCGGGCGAGGGGCGGATGCCCACCACCGAGCAATAGGTGCCGGGCCTGCGCAGGCTGCCGGCATGGTCGGTGCCCTGGGCGAGAAAGACCTCGCCGGTGGCGACCGACACCGCGCCGCCGCCGGTGCTGCCGCCGCAGGTCAGCGCTGTGTTCCACGGGTTGCGGGTGCGGCCGAACACCTCGTTGAAGGTGGAGCCGCCGGCGCCGAATTCGGGCGTGTTGGATTTGCCGATGACGATGCCGCCGCGCGACTCGATTCGCTGCACCACGGGGTGCGAGGCCGTGGGCACATGGTCGCGGAACAGCGGCGAGCCATAGGTGGTGCGCACGCCGGCGACGTCGGTCAGGTCCTTAATCGAGACGGGCAATCCGCCGAGCCAGCCGGCGCCGCCTTCGAGTTCGCGGCCGTGGCCGGCCATCAACCGCCGGGCATGGTCGCGCGCGCGGTCCAGGCAGAGCGTGGGCAGGGCGTTCACCGCCGGCTCCACCTCGGCGATGCGCGCGGCCGCGGCCTCGACCAGTTCGAGCGGCGAGATCTCTCCGCGTTTCAGGCGGGCTGCCGCCTCGGTGGCGGTGAGGCGGATCAGGTCATCATGCATGGCCGCAGTCTGGCATCCCGGCGCCGCCACGGTCCATCCGCCTCATGCGGCGCCGTCCATCGGCGCCGCATATCAGGCCGATAGGCGGCGCCGCGTGGACTGCACTGGCTGGGGCAGGCATGGTCCTGGCGTCCAGGAAAGAAACCCACCATGCGCACCTCCCCCATTGCCGTCTTCGCCGCGGGCTTCCTTGCCGGTGGCATCGTGCTGGGTGGCGTCGTCGCCCATGCCCGCATCACCTCTGTCAATGGTTCCATCGGCGGGGTGTTGCCGAATGGCGAGGCCGGCCTGCTCTGCGTCACCGCCACCAATGTGGTGCGGTCCGTGCGCGGGACTTCGCGCGAGGGGACCGTCGGTACGCCCGCTGGCCCCTCCACCGGCGTCTGGCTGCGCTGCCCGGCCTGAGGCTTATGCGTTTGGCCGCAGGATGAAGGGCGTGTCGGCGCGCTGGCAGACATCGCGCAGCAGCGATTCCAGCGCGGGCGGAATGGGGATGCCGTTTTCCAGCCTATCGGCGCGGCAGAAATCCTCCGGCTCGCCCGCAACCAGCACGGGCTTGTCCGGGTCCGAGCGCTTGGCGCCGTGCAGCACGTCGATCGCGTCGTCCAGATCGGCTTCGAAAAGCCCGGGCGCGCGGAACACATCGGGTTTCAGCGCCAGGAAGAAGTGGCCGATATTGTTCGGCTCATCGCCCTTCTGCGTCTTGTTGCGGATCGGCGAGAAACTCGCACCCACCAGCGCGCCGCCCAGGATATGCACCATCATCGCCAGCCCGTAGCCCTTGTGGCTGCCCATGGCGTTGGTGCCGCCGAGTGGCGTGATGCCGCCCTCGGCGCGCTTGAAGACATAGTCATTGCCCTCGTGCGAATCCCGCACCGGCTTGCCGTCACCATCCACCACCCAGCCCTCGGGCAGCGGCTTGTCGTTGAGGTGATAGACCTTGACCTTATTGCCCGCGACCGTGGTGGTCGCCATGTCCAGCACGAAATCATTGTTGCGCTTCGCCGGCGCCGAGAAGGCCCAGGGGTTGGTGCCCAGGATCGGCTCGGCCGCCCCCGTGGGCACCATCAGCACGCCGCGGGTGGAACTCGCCACCATGCCAATAAAGCCCCGGCGCGAGGCGATGCGGGCATAGGCGCCGGCCGCGCCGAAATGGTGGGAATTGACCACCCCCACCACGCCCACGCCATGCTCGGCAGCCAGGTCCACCGCCATGTTCATGCCCATCACCGAGACGGGATGGCCCAACCCGTCGCCGCCATCCAGCTGCGCCGTGGCGCCGTGGCTTCGCAGGATCGTGGGCGGGTTGGCGATGCGGATCTGGCCCCGCTTCACCATGTCCTCATAGGCCATGAGCATGCTGATGCCGTGGCTGTCCACGCCCATCAGGTCGGTCTCCGTCATGATCTCGGCGGTGGTGGTCGCCAGGTCCTCCGGCATGCCCCAGGCGCGCAGGACGCAGAGGCATTGGGCGCGGACGGAAGTTGCGGTGGCAAGCAGCATGGCAGGGATCAGTCCAATGTGGCGCCGGTGGCGCGGATGACGGGCAGCCATTTCGCCGCTTCCGCCTCGATGAAGGCGCGGGTGCGGGCGGGGGTCATGCCGGTGGGGATGGTGTTGCCAAGGCCGATCAGGCGTTCGCGGGCGGGGCCGCTGGCCAGCGCCTCGGAGATGCGGGAAGAAAGCAGCTCCAGGATCGCCGGCGGCGTGCCGGGCGGCGCCGACCAGGGTGTCCAGGTGCTGGCGACATACTCTGGCAGCCCGGCTTCCGCGCCCGTCGGCACCGCTGGAATGGCAGGTCCGCGTGCCACGCCGCCGGTGACGAGGCCGGTCACGGTGCCGGCGCGGATATGCTCGGCGATGAAGGAGATGGTATCGACCTGAAAGCCGATCCGCCCCGCCGCCAGATCGGTAAAGGCCGCCGCCGAGCCGCGATAGGGCACATGCTGCCCCGTCACCCCCAGCTGGTGCAGCAGCAGCGCCGCCGCGATATGCCCCGTGGTGCCATTGCCGGATGATCCGAAGGTCACAGCCCCCGACCGCGCCGCCAGCAGCGCCCGGAACTCGGCCAGATTGCGCACCCCGAGCGAGGGATGGGCTGCGGCGACCATAGCGCTCTCGGACGAGATGGTGATGTGCGACAGCCCCGTGATCGGGTTCACCGGCGCATTGGGATAGAGCCCGACATTGAGGACATGGGACCCCAGCGCGCCCACCAACAGCGTATATCCATCGGGGGCGGACCGCCCGACATGCTCCACCGCCACCGTGCCGCCCGCGGCGGGGCGGTTTTCCACGATGAATTGCTGGTTGAACGAGGCCGAGAGCGCGGCCGCCACCACGCGGGCGTTGATGTCGGCGTTGCCGCCGGGGGCCAGCGAGACCACCACCCGCACCGGGCGGCTGGGGTATTCCTGCGCCGCTGCAGGCAGGGCCAGGCAGAGCGCCAAAAGAATGCGGAACATGGGTGTCACCTCAGGCGATGGAGTGTTCGAGAATGCCGACGCGCGCCACTTCCAGACGCAGCGTGTCGCCGCTTTTCAGGTAGCGCTGCGGCGAGCGGAAATGGCCGGAGCCGGCCGGCGTGCCGGTGGCGATCACATCGCCCGGCTGCAATTCCATGTAGCGAGAGAGATAGGCGATCAGCGCGGGCACCGAGAAGATGAGGTCATGCGTATTGCCGCGCTGCACCTCCTCGCCGTTCAGCGCGCAGGTGACTTCCAGGTCCCATGGCTCGCCCACCTCATCGGCGGTGACGAGGTAAGGCCCCATCGGGCAGAAGCCATCCAGCCCCTTGGCAAAGCTCGTCATGGCCAGCGGTTGGTCGAACTGGAATTCGCGCGCCGAGACATCGTTCAGCACGGTGTAGCCGGCGACATATTCCAGCGCGCGGCCCTCCGGCACCTGCCAGGCCGGGCGGCCGATCACCACCGCCAGCTCCGCCTCCCAATCCGGCCTGGTGACGGCGGGCGGGATGCGCACCGCCGCACCCGGCCCCACCACCGAGGAGCTGGGCTTGAGGAAGATGCGCGGCGCGGTGAGTTTCGGCCCGCCCACCTCCTTCGCATGATCGGCGTAGTTGCGACCCACGCCGAGGATCTTTCCGGGCAGGAAGGGTGCGAGCAGCGGCGAGGGCGGCAGGCGGGCCGCGCTGGGCCGGGCGGCCAGGGCGACCAGGCGGGCGCATTCCACCAGCGCCGCCTCGCCGGCCTGCAGCACGCCCAGAAGGGTATCGGGCAGAGCGGGGGATTGCAGCGCCGCCAGCCCATCTTCCATGGCCGCCACCAGGGTGGGGCGGCCATCCACCACAGCCGTGCCCAGCCTCATGCCGCCAGGGCTTCCGTGTAGCGGTCGGCCATCACCTGCACGCGCAGGATGTAGCGCGGCTCGGCCTCGGTGTAGTCGGCCACCGCATTGTGGATGGTGCCGATATTGTCCCACATCAGCACATCGCCGGCCGACCAGCTGTGGGCGTAGAGATATTTTTGCTGCATCTGGTGGCGGAAGAGGAAGGCAAGAAGCGCATCACTCTCCCGCCGCTCCAGCCCCTCGATTCGCGTGGCGTAGCCGGGATTGCAATAGAGCACCTCGCGCCCCGAGATGGGGTGGCGGCGCAACATCGGCTGCCAGACCGGCGGCTTTTTCACCCGCTGTTCGGGCGTCAGCGGCCCGCGTTCCGAGCCCGGCCGCTTGCGCACCATGTCCCAGAATTTCTCGAAATCATGCAGCGCGCGGCGGCCACGAATCCGCCCGGCCAACTCGGCGGGCAGATCGGCCGCGGCGGCGTGCATGTCGAGGAACTGGGTCGAACCCAGCGCCACGCCATCGCGCATCGGCACCTCCTTCGCATGGAGGATATTGGCCAGCGCGATATCGGCGGAATAGCTCATATCGGTATGCCAGCCCTGGCCGGCATCGCCCAGGCCCAGGGCATTGCCCGCCGCGTCGCGCTTGTTCGACAGGATCATCACCTCGGGAATGCCCGGCGCGTGGTACCTGTTGGCGACATTGACCTCCAGCGTGCCAAGCCTGGCGCCCAGCGCGGCCAGCTGCCCCGCATCGATATCCTGCCCGGGCAGATGCAGCACGCCATGCCCGCCCAGCGCCGCCAGCAATGCCGCGAAGCCGTCGTCATCCAGCGGCCTGGCCAGGTCCACATCCAGCAGCCGCGCACCCAGCCCGGCATTGGGAACAATCTTCATGGCGTTTTCCCCTCGTCGCGGCAGCAGGTTCGGCGCCGTGCAGGCCCACGTCAATCGGCCGGGCTTGCGAGCCGCAAGGCGCTGCCTTAGCGTGGTTTATGTATCGGAAAAGCATAGATAATATCACTGTACCTCTGCATGTGAAGAGGTGTTCATGCTTGGGTGCCGTGCTGCTCTCGCTGCTCATCCGGCCCGCTGCGGCCCAGGCGCTGCTGCCCCAGCTCGGCGCGCTGCGTGACCGTCTGGAGGAACAGGGCTGGCTGCTGCATGGCCAGGCCACCTTCGTGCAGCAGCTTCGGCCGGCGTTTTCCGCGCCCTATAACGGGCCGAACAGCATGCAATCCGCCACAATGCAGCGGAACACCAGCTCGGCCAGCCTGACCATCGGCCGCGCGCTCTGGGCCGGCGCCGAAATCATCATCGACCCGCAATTCTCCCGCGGCTTTGGCCTTTCCGGCACCCGCGGCATCGCCGGTTTTCCCAATGGCGAGGCGTTTCGCATGGGCAGCAACGACCCCACGGGCTATATCACCCGCGCCTTCTTCCGCCAGACCATCGGGCTTTCCGCCGAGACGGTGGCGCCCGAGCCCGACCCCTTCCGCTTCGCCCGCTCGCTCCCGCGCGAGCGAATCACCATCACCGCCGGCAAATTCGCCGTCTTCGATATCTTCGACGACAACCGCTATTCGCACGACCCGCGCACGCAGTTCCTCAACTGGGCCTTCATCTCCGCCGGCGCCTTCGATTTCAGCAATGACGCCAAGGGCTATACCAATGGCGTGGCGCTTGAATGGGAGAACGGCAGCTGGGGTTTTCGAAGTGGCGCGGTGCAGGTGGCGCGGCGGATCAACTCGCTCTCGCTGGACCCGCAGCCGCTGCGGGGGTTTCAGCTTCTCGCGCAGATCGACCATTTCCATGCGATTGGCGGGCGCCCCGGCGCGCTGCGCCTGCTGGGCGGGCTCAGCCGCACCCGCAGCCAATCCTACAACGAGCTTCTCGCCGGCGACATCGAGGCGACGCGGGAAAACCCGCGCGGCGGCTACCGGCGCAAGCACATGGCCGTGCTCAATGCCGAGCAGGAGATCGCCGATGATCTCGGCCTCTTCAGCCGCCTGTCCTGGAATGACGGCCGCACCCAGCAATGGATGTACACGGAGATGGATTGGGCCTTCTCCGCCGGCATGGCGCTGGGCGGCGGGCGCTGGGGCCGGCCGGGCGATACGGTGGGGCTGGCCGGCAATATCGGCGGCCTTTCCGGTCCGCATCGCCGCTTCCTGCGCGCGGGCGGCGTGGGTTTCATCCTGGGCGATGGCCGGCTGAACTACCGCCCTGAGCGGGCGCTCGAGCTCTACTACGACGCTGGCCTGGCGCCCGGCACCAACGCCGCGGCCAATATCCAGCTCATCAACAACCCCGCCCACAATGCCGATCGCGGGCCGATCTTGGTGCTGAGCCTGCGGCTGCGCACCGCCTTCTGACGCGGCCGGGGCTTGCCGCCGGCCGCGCGCCCGTCAAGCATGCCCCCCATGGACCAAAGACCCCGCATCATCGTCATCGGCGCCGGCGTGGTCGGTCTCGCCGTCGCCTGGCATCTGGCGAAGTCCGGCGGTGAGGTCACCGTGCTCGACCCCGAGGAGCCGGCCTCGGGTGCCTCCTCGGGCAATGCCGGCGCGGTCTCCGCCGGCTCGGTCGCGCCGCTCGCCATGCCCGGCGTGCTGCGCCAAGTGCCTGGCATGCTGCTCAACCCGGCCGGCGCGCTGCGCATCCCGCCGAATTACCTGCCGCGGTTGCTGCCCTGGCTCGCGCGTTTCGTCGCCAGCGCCCGACCCGCGCGGGTGGCCGAAATCGCGCAGGCGCTGTCCCAGCTCCACTACGGCGCCGCGGAACACCACCGCGCCATGCTGGCCGAGGAGGGTGCGCTGGACCTGCTGCGCGGCGACGGCCAGCTCCAGCTCTATTTCGACGACAAGCATTTTTCGAAGGACGCCGCCGGTTGGGAGCTGCGCCGGCAATACGGGCAGCAAACAGAGATCCTGCGCGGGGCGGCGCTGCATGAATTCCAGCCCGGGCTGTCGCCGGCCTATCAGCTTGGCGTCTATTCGCCCGACCAGGGATTTTCCACCAACCCCCGGCGGCATGCGGAAGCCTTCGCCCGTGGCGTGGCCCGCATGGGCGGCGTGGTGCTGCGTGGCCGTGCCCAGGCGCTCATCACCGAGGGCGGCCGCGTCACCGGCGTGGCCACCGATGCCGGGCCGCTGCATGGCGAATACACCGTGCTCGCCGCCGGCGCCTGGTCGGCCCTGCTGTTGCGTCCGCTGGGCTATGCCATCCCGCTGGAGAGCCAGCGCGGCTATCACGTGATGCTGCCCGCACCCGGCCTGACCCTCGCCCGCCCCGTGGTCGCGGCCGACCGAAAAGCCTTCTTCACGCCGATGGAAATGGGCCTTCGCATCGCCGGCACCGTCGAATTCGGCGGCCTGGACCGCAAGCCCAATGCCCGGCGGGCGGCCTATCTGCTCGCCGATGCCAGCCGCGTCTTCCCCGGCATTTCCACCGCGGGCTCGGATGGCTTCTGGATGGGCCACCGGCCCTGCCTGCCCGACAGCCTGCCGGTGATCGGCCCGGTGGCGAAGTGGCCCGGGTTGTGGTGCGCCTTCGGCCATGGCCATCTCGGCCTCACCGGCTCCGCCCCCACCGGCGCCATGCTGGCCCGCGCCATGCTGGGGCCCCGGCCCAATACCTCGCTCGCCGCCTTCGCGCCCGAGCGCTTCGGGTGAGCGCGAGCCCGCGCCCCGGCCATGGCGCCATCGCCCGCGGCATCCTGGCGCTGGCCGCGCCGACCACCGTGCTGTCGCTGCTGCAGGCCGCGGCCGTGCTGGTCGAGACGGTGATCGCGGCCCGGCTGGGGCGCGAGGCGCTGGCGGGCTATGCCGTGGTGCTGCCCTTCACCCTGCTGCTGGGGCAGATGAGCGCGGGGGCGATGGGCGGCGGCGTGGTCTCGGCCATCGCCCGTGCGCTGGGGGCCAAAAAACCCGAGGAGGCGAGTGCCATGGTCCTCCACGCGCTGACCATCGCCATGCTCTTCGCCGCCGCCTTCATCCTGGCGATGGTGGTCTTCCCCCGCACCATCCTGACCGCGATCGGCGGGCCGGAGGCAGCGGCCCAGGGCGTGCCCTACGCCATCGCCTTCTTCGGCCTGGGCGCGGTGCCGGCCTGGCTGGCCAATACCCTGGCCTCGGTGCTGCGCGGCGCCGGGCGACATGCGCTGGCGGCCAGGATCAATTCCATGGCCTGGCTGGTCTTCCCCGGCCTGGGCTGGCTGCTGGCCGAGCCGCTGGGCCTGGGCATGGCGGGCCTTGGCCTGGGCTTCGGCATCGCCATGTGGGGTGCCGCGCTGGTGATGGGCTGGGTGGTGATGAGCGGCGCCGCCGGTTTTCGCCCCAGCCTGCGCGTGCCCTTCCAGGCCGCGTTGTTCAAAAGGATCCTGGCGGTGGGGGCGGTGGCCTGCGCGCTGGCCACGGTGGCGAACCTCACCACCATCCTGGTCACGGCGCAGCTGAAATCCTATGGCCCGGTGGCGGTGGCGGCCTATGGCGTCTCGGCACGGCTGGAATTCCTGATGATCCCGCTGGCCTTTGGCGTGGGCTCGGCGCTCACCGCCCTGGTCGGCCGCGCGGTGGGTGGCGGGGATTGGGAACTGGCCCGGCGCACCGCCTGGGTGGGGGGCGGCATGGCCTTTGCGGTCTGCGCGGTGGTGGGCGTCTCGGTGGCCCTCGCGCCCGACCGATTCGCCGGCTTCTTCGCCTCCGATGCCGAGGTGCAGGCCATCGCCGGCCAGGCGCTGGGCTTTATCGGCCCGGCCTTTGCCGGCTTCGGCCTGGGCATGGCGATGTATTTCGCGGCGATGGGGGCGGGGCGAATGCGCTGGCCGGTGGCGGCGGGCCTGTCGCGACTGGGCATCGCGGTGCTGGGCGGGCATCTCCTGGCCAATATGCTCGGCATGGGAATCGCGGGGCATTTTCTCGCGGTGGCTCTAGGCATCACCGCCTATGGCGTGATCGCCGCCGCGGCGGTTCGGCCGAGCGTCTGGTCCGCGCGGCATTGATCGCGAATTTGCTTGATTTCAGGGAATTGAATTTTTTCCCTTGATCGCATCCTTGTGATGACGTTTTCTGTCGCAGCTTTGTGTCTGGCGATTCGCGGCAGCGGGCGCGATATCCATGTGACGGGTCAAGGAGTGGAGACATGGCTTCCCGGATTCCTGATGATGCCACCATCCCGAGCGGTTTCGCCGAACCCACGCGCGAACCGCATGAAATACGCATGGCTCATCCCGAAGAGGGTGAGGCCAAGGGCGAGACATGGACCTTGCTGCGCGCTGTGGTCCTGCTGGTCGGCACGATCCTGTTGATCGGCTATCTCATCAGCTGAGCGCCAGCAGCGGCCGCCGCAGCGCCACGAACTCGCGCACCGCACTGGTGATGGCCGCGCAATCATCGTCAGTGATCGGCAGGCTGAGCGCCATCATGCCCCGCCGCGCGATGTAGACACCGGCCTCCAGCATGTCGAAGAAGAAGAGTTCGCGCAGCGTCTCCTCGCGTGGCTCGGGCTTGTAGGGGCGGTTGATCGCGCCGGTCCGGAAATGCACGCTCATCATGCTGCCCAGGCCGGTGAATTGCATCGGCAGCCCCTCGCAGGCCTGGTTCAGCGCGGCCCGCAGCGCCTCGCCGCGCTCGAACAGGGCGCCCACCACGGGGCCGCGGTAGATCTCGCCCATCGCCACGCAGCCCGCCGCCATCGACCAGACATTGTTGTTGAAGGTGCCGGCATGGGGCAGAGAGCCCGGCCGATGGCCGTCGAACACCGCCATCACATCCGCCGCACCGCCGAAGGCGCCGAAGCTCATGCCGCCGGCGATGTATTTGCCCAGCGTTGTCAGGTCAGGGGTGACCCCCAGCAGCGCCTGCATGCCGCCTTCGCTGTGGCGCGAGGTCATCACCTCGTCGAAGATCAGCAGCGCCCCGGTCTCGGTGCAGGCCTGGCGCAGTGCCGCCAGGAATTCCCGGGTCGCGGGGATGCAGCCGCCCGAGCCCAGCATGGGCTCCACCAGCACGGCACCCAATTGCCCGCCCAGGGCGCGGATCTGCGCCGCCGCCCCTTCGGCGTCGTTGTAGTCCATGAAATGCAGCGGCAGCGGCACATTCACCGCGTTCTTTTCGCTGGCGAAGGTCATGACGCCGCCATGATAGCCGCCGCGGGCCACCATGACATCGGCGCGCCCGGTAAAGCCGCGCGCCGCGGCCAGCGCCATCATATTCGCCTCGGTGCCGCTATTGGTGAAGCGCACCAACTCCAGCGAGGGGAAGCGCGCGCAGAGCAGGTCGGCGAAGACCCCCTCCTTCTCGCCCACCGCAGCCAGGTTGATGCCGCCATCCAGCGCCGCCTTCACCGCGGTGATGATCCTCGCCTCGGAATGACCGAACAGCCCGGCGGTGTATTCGCCCAAAGCATCGATGTATTCGTGGCCATCGACGTCGAACAGCCGCGCCGCCTCGCCCCGCGCCATCGCGGTGGGGAAGGGGGCGTAGAACAGCACCGAGCGGGTATTGCCGCCGGCCAGTGACGCGCGTGCCCTGGAATGAATCTCCGCGCTGCGCGGCCGTGCCTGCGCATAGCGCGCATGGCTGTCGGCCAGCGCCGCCTCCAGGTTGGAATTGGCGCGCGGATGGGGCGCGGTGGCGGCGGTGGAGATTTCCATGCCAAAGCTTCCCTTATCCACTCCGGCCAAGTCAACACTTGGCGAATTGGGGCGCCTTGCGATACTACACGCGCCGGGCCGGCCGGCTTCGGCCCCTCCCTCTGCAAAGGTAGTTGCGTATGTCCGCCCCGATACTTGACCGCCGCCTGATGATGGGCGGTGTCGCGGCCCTCGCCTTCAGCGCCGCCCGGCCCGCCCGGGCGCAATGGTCGGCCGTGCCCGAGGCCATGCTGCGCCTCAATGAACGCCTGCGCGGCCTCGATGCCGATGGCCTCGACCCCGCCTGGTACGGCGTGCCCCCGCGCGAGGTGGCGATGACCGATCCGCAGGCTTTCCAATCCGCCACCCAGAACGCCGCCCGCCTGGCCCTGGCCGATCTGGTGCAAGGCCGCGCCGCCACCCCCGCCGGCCGCATCGACATCCGCCGCGACACCGCGACCAAGCCGCTCAGCGCCTGGACCGGCGAATTGAGCGGCAGTGCGGAGCCCGCCCAGGTCATCACCCGCGCCGCCGACCTGCCGGCCGGCCAGGCGGCCCTGCGCGCCGCCATGGCCGAGGCCCGGGCGCGTGAGGCCCGCGGCGGGCTGCCCGCCGTGCCCACCGGCGGCACCATCGAACCCGGCCGCTTCTCCGACCGGGTGCCCGCGCTGCGCGCCCGCCTCGCCGCCACCGACGCCGCGCTGGCCGCGGCCCCGGTGGCCGAGCCGGAGATGTATGACGAAGCCCTCGTCGCGGCGGTGCGTCGCTTCCAGGCCGCCGCCGGGCTCGAGCCCGATGCGCGCGTCGGCAGCGGCACCCAGGCGGCGCTGAACCGCACCGCGGCCATGGATGTGCGCGCGCTGCGCATCGCCATGGACATGCGCCGCGCGGCACCCAATCCGGGCCGCGAGCGCCGCATCGAGGTCAATATCCCCGACTTCATGCTGCATGTGTATGAGGGCGAGACCGTCGTGCTCGACATGCCGGTCATCGTCGGCCGGCCGGCGCGCGCCACGCCGCTGCTCGCCACCCGCCTGACCTCGGTGCAGTTCAACCCGCCCTGGGGCGTTCCGGTGCGCAATGCGGTGGAGGACAAGCTGCCCCTGTTGCAGCGCAACCCCCTCGCACTCACCCGCAACGGCACCCGCATCTTCCAGCGGGTGGACGGCGAATCGGTCGAGGTCGATCCCACCACAGTGGATTGGCGCAGCTACAGCCGCACCAACTTCCCCTTCTTCATGCGCCAGGACCCCGGCGAGGCGAATGCGCTGGGCCGCATCAAGTTCATCATGCCCAATGGCGAGGACATCTTCATGCATGACACGCCCGAGCGGAATCTCTTCGCCCGCCCGGAACGCGCCTTTTCCTCGGGCTGCATCCGCCTCGGCCGGCCGATGGATTTCCTGGCGATGGCGGTGGAGGGCATGGACGGCTGGGACCGCGCCCGCGGGCAGCGCAGCGTGAGCGAGGGCCGCACCTTCGCCATCGGCCTGCGCCGCCAGCCCAGCGTGCGGCTGGTCTACCGCACCACCGTGGTGGAGAATGGCCAGGTCCGGATCCGCCCTGATCTCTATGGCCATGACGAGGCCTATTGGCGTGCCATGGAACGCGGCCCCGCCAGGCCGATGGCTGCAAGGAGCTGAGCATGAACCTGTTCTCGTCGCCCTGGACGCATTCCTGCCCGGCCTGTGACGCTGACGCCGCCGCCTGCGAGGGCCAGCCAGCGCTGGGCAGGCGGGGCCTCTTCGCCGCCGCGGTGGGTGGCATGGCCGCGGCCTCGCTGGCCGCACCCGCGGCCGTCGCGCAGGTTTTCGCCGGGGGGACGCGGGCCCTGGGCATTCGCCGGGTGCAGACCGGCGAGAATTTCTCCGGCGTCTATTGGCAGAACGGTCGGTACGAGCGCAACGCGCTGCGCCAGCTCGACTGGGTGCTGCGCGACCCCGGCATGGATGAGGCGACGCCGATGGACCCGCGCCTCTTCGACGTGCTGGCCGCCGTGCAGACCCGCATGGGATCGGATGAGAACTGGCTGGTGATCTCAGGCTACCGCGCGCCGGAGACCAATGCGGCGCGCGCCAGGCAGTCCCGCCGGGTCAGCCGCGTCTCGCTGCACATGTCGGGCATGGCGGCGGATGTGCAGCTGCCCGGCCGCGCCTCGCTGCAACTCGCCCGCGTGGCGGCCGAGATGCAGCTGGGCGGTGTGGGCCTCTATCGCCGCGATGGCTTCATCCATCTCGATTGCGGGCCGGCACGCCGTTGGTAGGCAGCGCGCCGTCCCGGGCGGCACTGAACTAGCCCATGCAGGAGCATCCCTATCGGCCACTGGCAGCGCACCATTTCTGGCGCGGCGCGGTGGCGGCGGCGGGCGCCACCGGCACCTCACCGGACGCGCCCGGCTTCGACCCGGTGGTGGCGCCGCCCTGGCGTATCGGTGCGGGCGACCGCATCGCCGCCGCCGGCTCCTGCTTCGCCCAGCACATCGCCCGCAACCTCTCGGCCGCGGGGTTCGATTTCCTGCAGACCGAGGCGGCGGGGCCGGACAGCCCTTTCTCGGCGCGCTTTGGCAATATCTACACCGCGCGGCAGCTGCGCCAGCTCATCCTGCGCGCCTATGGCTTGCTGCGCCCGGCCGACAGCGCCTGGCAATTGCCCAGCGGCCGCTGGATCGACCCTTTCAGGCCGCAGCTCCTCGGTGACGGGCTGGAGAGTGCCGAGGCGGTGGTGGCGGCGCGCGAGCCGCATCTTGCCGCCGTGCGCGAGATGTTCGAGCGCTGCACCGTCTTCGTCTTCACCCTGGGGCTGACCGAGGCCTGGCTGGGCGCCGATGGCTGCGCCCTGCCGGTGCCACCCGGCGTGCTGGGCGTGCAGGCCGGCGCCAGCACGCCGCATTTCCACAATTTCCAGCTCGATGAGGTTTGGTCCGATCTCGAGCATATCCTGGCCGACATGTGCATGGTGAACCCCGATCTTCGGATCATCCTCACCGTCTCGCCCGTCGCGCTGGCGGCGACCTATGAGCCGCGCCACGTCGCGATCTCCAACACGCTCAGCAAGGCCCGGCTGCGCCTAGCGGCCGAGATGATGCGCGAGCGGCATACCCGTGTTTGCTACTTCCCCTCCTACGAGATCGTGACCGCCCCGGTGAACGCCCCCATGGCCTTCGAGGCCGATTTCCGCTCGGTCAGCCCGCATGGCGTGGCGCAGGTGATGGCGCTGTTCAACCGCCACATGCTGGGCGAGGCCGCGGCACCGCCACCCGAGGCCGCCGCCGATTCCGGCCCGACGCCAGAGGAAATGGCCGCGTTCCAGGCCCGCGCCAGTATCATCTGCGACGAGGATTTGCTGGTCTCGGGCCAGGCGGGATGAGAATCGGCATCATGTTCAGCTGCCAGCACCGGATGCTGGCCGATGTGCTGCGCCATGCCCGCCCCGGTTGCGAGGTGGTGAGCTATGACGTCGCCTCCCTGGGCGACCCCGCGGTGCAGGGGCCGGTCGCGGCCGATCTGGTCGCCTGCGACCATGTCCTCTCGATCTACACCGCCGAGGCGATGGGCCCTCTGGCGCTGGCCGCGCTGCGCGCCCGCGCGCCGGCACTGACCGAGCTGCCTTCCTTCAGCTTCGGCGGCTTCCACCCCGATACCGTCTATGTGCCGACGGCGCGGGGTTTCCTCGATGGACCCACGCACCACTACCATTCCCGCATCGCCATCGGCGGCTATCTCGCGGGCTTTGCGCCGCGGCAGACGGCGGGGCTTTACAACGCGCTGGTCTTTGGCCGGCTGGGTTATTTCCAGGCCTTCCTGCATGAGCGGATCATGGCCTGCCAGCTCTTCGCCCAGTTCGACATAGCGATCGAACCGTTGTTCGAGCGATGGATGGCGCGGGGATGCTTCATGCACAGCGTGAACCACCCGAAGGGCTGGGCCTTCGCCGATATCGGCTTGGCCATCGGCCGCAAGGCCGGGCTGCTCGACGAAGCGGCGCGCGTCGACCCCGATGCCATCATCGATGATCTCGCCCTGCACGCCGCCCACCCGCTGCTGCCGCCGTTGGCCCGGCGTCTGGGCCTTGCCGGCGATACCATGTTCCAGCGCGGCCATTCCGGCGCCCGCCGCCCATTGCCGATGGACGCCTTCCTGGAAGCGGAATACGAAGCCTTCGCCGGGGCCACGCGGCAGGAGCTGGAGGCGGTGCCCTTCGTCTCCTCGCTGATGGCCATGCTGGGTTGAGCCCGGACCATCCCCGGGCCGCGGGAGTTTTCATGCGACACGCTGCCTGGCTGACCTGCCTTCTGGCCGTCCTGATGCCCCTCCTGACGCCGCGGCCCGCCGCCGGGCAGGACCGCACCGTCGCCACCTTCGGCGACTGGTCGGTGCGCTGTGAGGCCGGCCCGCCGCGCAATTGCGAAACCGCCACCACGCTGTCCAACCCGCAGGGACGGCCGACCGCGCAGCTCGTGCTGGGCCGGCTGAATCCGCAGGCGCCGTTGCTCGCCATGGCGCATCTGCCGCTGAACGTTCACCTCCCCGGCCAGGTGCGGCTGATGCTGCCCGGTGCGCCACTCGCCCTGGAATTCCAGCGCTGCGTGCCGCAGGGCTGCTTCGCCACCATCGAGGTGGATGACGCGTTGATGCGCCGGCTGCGCGCCGAAACCGGCAGTGCCAGCCTGGTCTTCCAGGACGCGACGCGCAGGGATATCGCGCTCACCATCTCCCTGCGCGGCTTCGCCCAGGCCCAGGCCTCCCTCGCCGGACAGCGCTGAACCCTCTCCTGCCCGGTTGACAGCCCAGGCCGCGCGGCCTGTCATGCGCTCAACAAGACGTTTCGGGACGGAAGGATCAGCGCCCATGCAGGACGACGCGCAATTTGTCGAGCACGCCTTCGATGGCGATGTCCACGTGCTGCGGATCGCCAACCCGCCGGTGAATACGCTGCGGACCGGCGTGCGCGCGGGGCTGCTGGCCGGCATCCAGCGCTGCACGCGTGAGGGTGCGCGGGCCATTGTGCTGATCGGCAGCGGCCGGATGTTCTCCGCCGGCGCGGAGATGACGGAGTTCAACAAGCCGCGCCAGCCGCCAAGCCTGCCCGAGGTGTTCGAGGCGATCGAGAACAGCAAGATCCCCATCGTTGCCGCCATCCATGGCAGCGCGCTCGGCGGCGGGCTGGAGGTGGCGCTGGCCTGCCATGCGCGTGTGGCCCTGGCCTCGGCGCAGCTCGGACTGCCTGAAGTCAAGCGCGGCTTCGTGCCCGGCGCCGGCGGCACGCAGCGCCTGCCCCGCCTCATCGGCGGCGAGGCGGCGCTCAAGATCATCGTGACCGGCGAGCCGGTGCGCGCGGCCGAGGCGCTGAAACTCGGCTTCATCGATGCCGTGATCGAGGGCGACCTCGAACACGGCGCCATCGCCTGGGCGCGCGAGGCGGCGAAGAGCGGCCGCAAATTCATCCTCGCGCGCAACCGAACCGACAAGGTCGTCGGCGCCGACATGACGGCCTTCGACGCCGCCGCTGCCGCCCTGCTCAAGCGCGCCCGCGGCCAGGAAAGCCCCAAGGGCTGCGTCGCCGCAGTGCGCGCCGCCTTCACCGCGCCCTTCGACGAAGGCCTGCTGGTTGAGCGCCAGCAATTCACCCGCCTCGTGGAAGGCGAGCAGAGTTTTGCGCTCCGCCACATCTTCTTCGGCGAACGCGAGGCGCAGCGCGTGCCAGACATGCCGACCGATACCCAGCCCCTGCCGGTGAAGAACACCGTGGTGATCGGCGCCGGCACCATGGGCGGCGGCATCGCGATGAATTTCGCCAATGTCGGCATGCCGGTGACGGTGGTGGAGACGAGCCAGGAAGCGCTTGATCGTGGCCTCGCCAAATGCCACGCCAACTGGGAACGCACCGTCACCTCCGGCCGCCTCTCGCAGGCGGAATTCGAGAAGCGCAAGGGCCTGCTGAAAGGCTCCACCAGCCTCGACGTGGTGAAGGACGCCGACCTCGTGATCGAGGCGATCTACGAGGATATGGGCGCCAAGAAGGAACTCTTCGCCAAGCTCGACGCGCTGGCCCGGCCGGGCGTGGTGCTGGCGTCGAACACCTCCACCCTCTCGATCGACGAGATCGCCTCCGCCACCAAGCGGCCGGAACTGGTGGTGGGCATGCATTTCTTCTCGCCCGCCAATGTCATGCGGCTGCTGGAGATCGTGCGCGGGCGGGCCTCCTCCATGGTTGCCATCGCAACGGCGATGGATGTGGGCAAGCGCATCAACAAGCTGAACGTGGTGGTGGGCAATTGCGACGGCTTCGTGGGCAACCGCATCACCGGCAAGCGCGGCCCGCAGATGGAAGCGCTGCTTCTCGAAGGCGCGCTGCCCCAGGACATCGACCGCGTCATGGAAGGCTACGGCATGGCCATGGGGCCCTGCGCCACCGGTGACCTTGCCGGCCTGGACATCGGCGCTGCCGTCCGCCGGGCACGCGGCACGGTGGCACCCATCGCCGACGCGCTGGTCGCACTCGGCCGCTTCGGCCAGAAGACCGGCAAAGGCTGGTACATGTACGACGAGAAGCGGACCCGCCTGCCCGACCCGATCGTCGAAGCCACCATCCTGGACCTCGCCGAGAAATCCCAGGTGCGCCGCCGCAAGATCGAGGACAGCGAAATCCTCGAACGCCTGCTGCTGCCCATGGTCAACGAAGGCGCCAAAATCCTCGAAGAAGGCATCGCGTCCCGCGCCATCGATATCGACGTGATCTTCTGCAACGGCTTCGGCTGGCCGGCCTGGCGCGGCGGACCGATGTTCTGGGCCGACCGCATGGGCCTGAAAAACGTCCGCGACAAACTCGCCCAATACGCCGCCGCCACCAACGACCCCAACCTCAAACCCTGCGCATTGATCGAACGCCTCGCGGCAGAAGGCGGCTCCTTCGCGAACTCAGGCACACGTAAGGCGGCTTGAGGATGGGTGGGGTGGGGTTGCGCCTGTGACTCGCAAAGGGGCTTTGCCCCTCTGCACTCCCCAGCAAGGGCCGAAAGGCCCCTGCACCCCGGGTGATGGGTTGGGTGAGGGAGCGGGGCCACCCGCGGGCCGCTTGCGGCAAGCGCATCCCGCCCCCCTCCCTCACCCAACCCATAGTCTTCCACGGTCCAGGGGCGGGTCGCCCCTGGTGGGGGGTGTCGGGGGGCAAAGCCCCCTGACGGGCCACCCGAGTTACCCCACCCCATCCCATTCCCAAGGAGCCACACGATGGACCTGAATTTCTCCGCGGAGGAGGTCGCTTTCCGCCACGAGGTGCGTGCTTTCATTGATGCCAGTTTGCCGGCGGAGACGCGGGCCTGGATGGTGGCGGGCAAGTCGCCGACCAAGGCGATGGTGGTGGAGTGGCAGAAAATCCTCAATGCCAAGGGTTGGGCGGTGCCGGAGTGGCCGGTGCAGTGGGGTGGGCCGGGTTGGTCGGCGGCCCAGAAGTATATTTTCCGCGAGGAGTTGCAGATGGCGCCGGCGCCGTCGCCCTTGGGGTTCAACGTGAACATGTGCGGGCCGGTGATCATCGCCTTCGGCACGCAGGCGCAGAAGGAGCGGTTTCTGCCACGCATGGCCAATCTGGATGATTGGTGGTGCCAGGGCTTTTCCGAGCCAGGTGCCGGGTCGGACCTCGCCGGGTTGAAGTGCCGGGCGCTGCGCGATGGCGACCATTGGGTGATCAATGGCCAGAAGACCTGGACGACTTTGGCCCAGCATGCCGACTGGATTTTCCTGCTCTGCCGCACGAACCCCGAGGCGAAGAAGCAGGAGGGCATTTCCTTCATCCTCTGCCCGATGAACCTGCCCGGCATCACCGTGCGTCCGATCATCACGATCGAGGGCGGGCATGAGGTGAATGAGGTGTTCTTCGACGATGTCCGCGTGCCGGTGGAAAACCTGGTGGGCGAGGAGAACAAGGGCTGGGATTGCGCCAAGTATCTGCTGGGCAATGAGCGTTTCGGCCAGGCCCGTGTGGGCGCCAGCCGCGAGCGCATCCGCCGCCTGAAGATCATCGCGCGGGAGAGCATGGATGGTGGCCGCCCGCTGATCGAGGACCCGGATTTCCGCCGCCAGATGACCGAGATCGAGGTCGAGCTGAAGGCCCTGGAGATGACGGTGATGCGCGTCATCGCCCAGGACATGAAGCGCGCCGACAGCAAGCCCAACCCCGCCACTTCCGTGCTGAAGATCAAGGGCACCGAGATCCAGCAGGGTGTCTCCGAGATGCTGATGAAGGCGGCGGGCCCTTATGCCTGGGTCGATGGCGACCCGGATGAGGAGGGCAGCAACGAGTGGGATCTGGCGCCGGACTGGGCGTTCGGTTTGGCCGGCACCTACTTCAACTGGCGCAAGCAGAGCATTTACGGCGGGTCGAACGAGATCCAGCGCAACATCATGGCCAAGGCCTTTCTGGGACTCTGAAGACAATGGATTTCGACCTCACCGAGGACCAGTCGCTGTTGCAGGACAGCGTCCGGAAAATGTTCGCCGATAGCTACGGCTTTGAGCAGCGCAAGGGCTACATGAAGTCGCCCGAGGGCTGGAGTACCGCGATGTGGGCGCAATATGCCGAGCTCGGCCTGTTGGGCCTGCCCTTCGCCGAGGCCGATGGCGGCTTCGGCGGTGGGCTGACCGACACCTGCCTGATCGCCGAACAGATGGGCAAGGCGCTGGCGCTGGAGCCGTGGTTCAGCACGGTCGTGCTGGGCGGTGGCTTCCTGCGTCGCGCCGGCGATGCGCTGCGCGCGGAGTTGGTCCCCCTTGTCGCCGCCGGCGAATGCAAGCTGGCCTTCGCCCAGGTTGAGCGCCAGTCGCGCTATGACCTTTTCGACGTCGCGACCGCGGCGAAGCGTGATGGTGCGGGTTGGAGCATCACCGGCCGCAAGGGCATGGTCCTGCATGGCGATACGGCGGACCGCTTCTTTGTCACCGCCCGCCACGCCGGCGGCCAGCGTGACCGTGCGGGCATCGGCGTCTTCCTGGTCGAAGCGAAAAATGCCACGGCGCGCGGCTTCCGCACCGTCGATGGCGGCCGCGCGGCCGAGGTGGAGTTCGACAACGCGCCGGCAACCCTGATCGAGGCTGAGGGTCTGCCCATGGTCGAGGCCGTGGTGGCCGAGGCCATCGCCGCGCTCGCCTTCGAGGCGGTGGGCTGCATGGACATCGCCCATGCCATGACGCTGGACTACATGAAGACGCGCCAGCAATTCGGCAAACCCATCGGCAGCTTCCAGGCCTTGCAGCATCGGGCCGCTGACATGCTGGTGGCGCTGGAACAGGCGCGCTCCATGAGCTTCTTCGCCGTGCAGGCGGCGAGCGACACTGACCCTGACGAGGCCCGCCGCGGTGCTTCGGCTGTGAAGGTGCAGATCGGCCGCTCGGCGCGGCTGGTGGGGCAGCAGAGCATTCAATTGCATGGCGGCATCGCCATGACGATGGAGTATGCCTGCGGCCATTACTTCAAGCGGCTGACGATGAATGACAGCCTCTTCGGCGACGCGGACCACCACATCAAGGTGCTGGCGGATGACGGCGGTTTGGTGAAGGCCGCGTGAATAGGAATTTTAGCTTGATTTTGGGTTAATATTCTGACCATATGCTCCTGACATAGGAGCCGATGATGTCCGAGCGCATATCCATCACCGAAGCCGATCTCCGCCAGGCGATGCGCGACCCGCGCTATTGGCAGGCCGGCCATCCCGAGCGTGCGGTCTTCAACGCCTGGGTGACGCAGGGCTGGCAAAGTCTCTACCCGCAGGTGGGTGGAGGCGCCTCGGCGGGGACGGTGCGGGTGCGGGCCTATTCCCGAACGCGCAATGGCCATGCCGAGGAGGTTTCCGCCTACACACGTTCCGGCCGTTACGGGGACGACACGCAGGCCCAATCCGATGCCGCGGCCCCGGACAGCGGCGCGGTTTCGGTTGAAGAAAGCCCCGGCGAGGGCATTCTTCGCCGCTACACAGTGCGCGACGGAGCCGGCGAGGTACTTGGCCAATGCGAGGCGCATCTGGATGGCAGCCAAGTCTGCACGATCAACCTGCCCGATGGCGGGGAGTATGTTCAGCGTCTCAATGCGACGGAGGATGGGCAACTCATCCCCGTTCAGGCGCAGGCCTTGCCCTGGGTTGCCCGCGCGGTGCCGCCGCTTGCTCTTGGCCTCTACAACAGGCTGCTTGAAGCGCTACGCCGTGGCGGGGTTGGCGAAGGCACGAACGGTGATACGCCGTTCATTCTCCAGTATCGCGGGCTTGAGGGTGACCGCATGGTCGAGCGGGCGATTGTGGGCGTATTACCCAATGATCGCGTGGAGCAATTTTGCCCGCGGACGGCTGAGTTTCAGGATATCGTGACCAATTCGGCAAATGGAATTGAACGCGGAACGCTCTCACCCCAGCAGTGGGGAATGCAGGTGCATCAATCCATTGAGAACGAGATCAACACAAGATTCGGCGGGTTGAATCCCAGTGTCCGGGCGGAGTATTCCATCATTGCAGGGAATGAAGCTGTCCGAGGTCAAGCCGGATCGTCCCGCCTTGATATCATTCACCTTGTAGAGGGGACGGACCAGATCTGTGTCTACGACATAAAGACAGGCCGAAGGGGTTTGCAAAACGATCAGGCTAACCGCCTAATCCAGTAGGTTTTTGATTTTTCTGGTATCAATTCAATAAAGGCTCCAAGGGTCATGGTTATCGAGCTGAGACCTTAGTACAATGGCGAAAGCACAGCAACTGCGCCAAATTTTTGAACCGGTTCTAAAGACAAATCCCGACTTGGTGCTACTCGGCCGTCGCTTGTTCAAGCCACCGATACACAATGCGATTGTGGGAATTGTCGTCATGGCCATGGATAATCCGAAAAGTCCCCGGTTCGCCCTGTCCGTCCTGCCCCTCTCGCGTCCCACCACGCCCGTCCGCCGTGGTTTTGATCGTGCATTTGAGATGGAGCGGGTTATCGGCTTGCCCCCACCGATGCGCGCTGTTTCATCCTCCGCCCCAAGCCGCCTCCTCAATGACATGTTCGCTCCAAACTTCGCGGACAGCCTTATCGAAAATTTTGACGCGAAGGCCAGGCCCTTCCTTGACCATCATCAATCCCTGCAATCGATCATCGACTGGGTATCCGCTCCCGGGCCAAATCCCATCGGTTGGCCGGCGCCGGAACCCACAGCCGGCTGGTGCGCCATCATGGCCGGCGATTTTACCCGCGCTGCCGCCATCCTGATGACCTTCGTCCAGCGGATGGAAGAAGCCTACCGAACCTATCCTGTCTATCGCGGACGATCGCTTCCAGCCGAGATCCCACTTTGCCGCACCCTCGCCGAAGCCCTCGCCACCCAGGACCCCGCCCGCATCGCCGCTCATCTGCACGCCATGGAGGCCGCCACCATCGCCCACCACAAGCTGCAGAAACACTGGCAGCCCACGCCCTTCCCCTTCGAATAGCCTGGAATGGTTGCGCCCGCGCCCGTCGCGGCGATAGATGGCGCCGCAGAGCAGGAGCAAGCCCATGGTCGCCTGGTACCAATGGCCGATGATGCCGGTGCACGCGTTAGGCGTGGCCACCGGCGCCAAATCCTTCGAGAAGAACCCCATCCTGGGCAGCCCCGCGCTCAACCGCCAGGGGCTGCACCTCATGCGCCGGGAATGGGCGCGGCGCATGGCCGAACGCAGGCGGGCCCAGGTCGGCCAGGCGCTCTCGCCCGAGGACCGCGCGGCCCTGCTGCGCGACGGCTTCGTGGTGAAGGAAAATTTCCTGCCCCACGCCACATTCACCGCCATGCGCGAGGAGATCTTCTCCCAGCGCATCGAGGCGCGGGAATATGTCGACGGCTACAGCCTCACCCGCCTCATCCCGCTCGATGCGCAAACCCTGGGCAAATTGCCCGCCACCGCCGCCGCCCTGGCCTTCCCGCCCTATCAGGCGCTGCATGACTACGCGAACAGTTTTCGGCAAAAGCCGTTCCAGTTCGTGCAGACCATCTTCTCCAACTTTCGGGCCGCCGAGCCGGACATTCAGTCCGACTTCCACATCGACACCTTCCACCCCACCGTCAAATCCTGGCTCTTCCTGGAAGACGTGGCGGAGGGTGAGGCTGGCTTCACCTATGTTCCCGGATCACACCTCCCCACCCGGCGCCACCTCGCCTGGGAACGGCGCGTGAGCATCTCAGCCGCCACCTCCCCCGATCGCAGCACGCGCGAGGGTTCGCTCAGGATCGAGCCCGATGAGATCGCCCGCCTGGGCTACGGCCCGCCGGTCAAATTCGCCGCGAAAGCCAATACCCTGATCGTTGCCGATACCTCGGGCTTCCACCGCCGCGGCGTCACCGACAAGCAGACCAGGCGCATCGCCATCTGGTCCTATGCCCGTTCCACCCCCTTCAAGCCCTGGCCGGGCGGGGATGTCATCGGCGCCATGGGGCTCGACAAACGCGCCGTGCGGCTATTCTGGGCGGTGCAGGACGGCATGAAAAAGGCCCGCGGCAAGCAGGGCGGCTGGGGCTGGGTGGGCGAGCGCTGCGCGACGGACCCTCCCACCCCCTGATTTGCTGTTGCGGCGCAGCGGGGAATGGCGTTGCATGCCCTCCACATTCAGAGGTGCCCTTATGATCATCACCCGTCGCGCCACCCTCGCCGCTGGCCTCTCCGCCCCCGTCCTTGCCAATGCCCAGGCGGAGGCCATCCGCATCGGTGAAATCAACAGCTACACCTCGCAGCCCGCCTTCCTCGCGCCCTACCGCAATGGCTGGTTGATGGCGCAGGACGAGATCAACGCCGCCGGCGGCATCAACGGCCGCAGAATCGAGACCATTTTTCGCGATGACGCCGGCCGGCCGGAAGACGCGGTGCGCCACGCCGGCGAACTCATCAACAATGAGCGCGTGCACCTGCTGGCCGGCGGCTTCCTGTCCAATGTCGGCCTGGCGTTGGGCGATTTCGCCAACCAGAACCGCCGCCTCTTCGTCGCCTCCGAACCGCTGACCGACGCGCTGGTCTGGGCGCGCGGCAACCCCTTCACCTTCCGCTTGCGCCCCAGCACCTACATGCAATGCGCCATGCTGGTGGAAGAGGCCGCGAAACTGCCGGCCCGCCGCTGGGCCACCGTGGCACCGAACTACGAATACGGCCAATCCGCCGTGCGCTGGTTCAAGGAATTGCTGACCCGCGCCGTGCCCGGCACCACCTTCGTCGCAGAACAATTCCCGGCCCTTGGCCGCATCGATGCCGGCGCCACTGTCCAGGCGCTGGCCGGTGCCAACCCCGAGGCGATCTTCAACGTCACCTTCGGCGCCGACCTCACCAACTTCGTCCGCCAGGGCTCCACCCGAGGGCTCTTCGAACGCCGCCGCGTCGTCTCCCTGCTGACCGGCGAACCGGAATACCTCGACCCGCTGGGCGATGAAGCCCCCGAGAACTGGATCGTCACCGGCTACCCCGCCGCCGAAATCAACAACGCCCACCACACCCGTTTCCGAACCGCCTACGCCACACGCTTCCGCGAAGCCCCCAAACTCGGCTCGGTCGTCGCCTTCGACACCGTCACCGCCATCACCACCATGCTGCGCAGCGCCGGCTCCACCGAAACCGACCGCATGGTGCAAACCATGCGCGGCCTGAAATTCCCCACCGCCTTCGGCGAAGCCGAGGTCGAATTCCGCGCCATCGACCACCAATCCACCCTCGGCGCCTATGTCGGCCGCACGGCATTGCGCAACAACCGCGGCGTGATGGTGGATTGGCGCTACGCCGATGGCCGGGCCTACCTGCCGTCGGATGAGGTGGTGCGGACACTCCGGCCGCAAGGCTGAGGATGGTGCTGGTTGCCCTGGGGGAAGGCTCTGCCTTCCCCCAGACCGTCAATCGCCTTTGGCGCTCGACCCGCCAAGGGCCGAAAGGCCCTTGGATCCCGAGAGAAAGCCAGGGTGGGGAGGGGGGCATGCCGCGCCTTGCCTTCGGCTCGCGCCACCTGCCCCCCTCCCCACCCTGGCTTTATGCCCCCGCGGTCCAGGAGCCCGTGGCTCCTGGTGGGTGGGGGTATCGGGGGAGGGCAAAGCCCTTCCCCGGGCCACATGCGCCACCCCCAACCCCGGCCGCCTGAATGTCGCAACTCCTCGTCCAGGGCTTGTCCGGCCTGGCCAGTGCCGCGTCGTTGTTTCTCGTCGCCGCTGGCTTGACGGTGATTTTCGGGGTCACGCGCATCGTCAATTTCGCGCATGGCAGCCTGTATATGTTGGGCGCCTACATCGCCTACAGCTTGGTGACCTGGTTGCCGCGCGGGCATGTGCCGTTCTGGGGCAGTGTTCTGGCGGCGGCGGTGGCGGTGGGGTTGATTGGCGTGGTGGTGGAGGTGTTGGTCCTGCGCCGCATCTACAAGGCACCGGAGTTGTTTCAGTTGCTCGCCACCTTTGGCGTGGTGCTGGTGGTGCAGGATGTCGCGCTGGCGGTCTGGGGGGCGCAGGATTTGCTGGGGCCCAGGGCGCCGGGTTTGCGTGGCGCGGTGGATGTGATGGGCGAGCGTTTCCCGCTCTATGACCTCGTGCTGATCGGCATTGGTATCGCGGTGCTGATGTTGTTGTGGCTGTTGTTCCAGCGCACGCGGTTTGGCGTGCTGGTGCGCGCGGCGACGGCGGATCGCGAGATGGTGGGGGCCTTGGGGGTCAATCAGCGGCTGTTGTTCACCGGCGTGTTTTTCCTAGGTTCGGCGCTGGCGGGGCTGGCGGGGGCGCTGCAGGTGCCGCGGGAGAGTGTGAATCTCCAGATGGACCTCGCCATCATTTCCGAGGCGTTTGTCGTGGTCGTGGTGGGCGGCCTGGGGTCGCTGCCGGGGGCGGCCCTGGCCGCGCTGCTGATCGGCCTCCTCCAGGCCTATGGTATCCTGATCTTCCCACGCATCACGCTCGTGCTGGTATTCCTGGTGATGGCGGTGGTGCTGGTGGTGCGGCCCTATGGCCTGCTCGGGCGCCGTCCTGGGGGCCACGCTGCCAGCATCGCGCTGCCCGAGCCACCCCTGCGCGCCCTGTCGCCGCGCGGCCGCGCCGTGGCTGTAGCGGCATTGCTGCTTTCCATCGCCCTGCCGCCTTTTCTGGGCGATTACGCGCTGGTGGTGGTGAGCGAGCTGGCCATCGCCGTCCTCTTCGCCGCCAGCCTGCATTTCATCATGGGGCCGGGCGGCATGGCGAGTTTCGGCCATGCCGCTTATTTCGGCGCCGGCGCCTATGCCGCGGCGCTTCTGGTGAAACATTTTGCCGCGCCGATGGAGGTGGGCCTCTTGGCCGCGCCCTTCGCCGCCGGCCTGGTGGGCCTGGTCTTCGGCTGGTTCTGCGTGCGGCTGTCGGGCGTCTATTCCGCCATGCTGACCCTGGCCTTCGCGCAGATCGCCTGGTCCACCGCCTTCCAATGGGTGGAGGTGACGGGCGGTGACAATGGCATTCTGGGGGTCTGGCCCAGCGCCTGGGCGGTGCCCAAGCTGGTTTATGCCTATCTCTCGCTCGCGCTGTGTCTGGCCGGCACGCTGCTGCTGCGCCGGGCGATCTTCGCGCCCATCGGCTATGCGCTGCGGGCGCAGCGCGACAGCCCGTTGCGGGCCGAGGCCATCGGCATCGATGCTTTTCGGGTGCGCTGGTTCGCCTTCGCCATCGCGGCGGGTTTCGCGGGGCTGGCGGGCGCGCTCTTCGCCTTCGGCAAAGGCAGCGTCTTCCCCACCACCATGGCCATTCCGCGCAGTGTGGACGCGTTGCTGATGGTGCTGCTGGGGGGCGTGCAGACGGTGATGGGGCCGGTCGTCGGCGCGCTGGCCTATACCGGCCTGCATGAGCAACTGGTCCGCGTCACCGAGCTCTGGCGGGCGGCCTTGGGCGCCATCATCATCGGCCTGGTGCTGTTCTTCCCCCGCGGCCTGGCCGGTATGGGGCAGCGGACATGAGCCTGCTGGAAGTGCGGGACCTGGCCAAATCCTTCGGGGGCGTGAAGGCGGTGCAGGGCGTCACCCTCTCGGTCGCCGCCGGCGAGTTGCTGGCGCTGATTGGCCCGAATGGCGCCGGCAAATCCACCTGCTTCAACATGCTCAACGGCCAGCTCCGTCCGGATGCCGGGCGGGTCACGCTGGCCGGGCAGGACATCACCGGCCTTGCACCCCGCGCGGTCTGGCGCCTGGGTGTCGGCCGCACTTTTCAGATCACCGCGACCTTCGGCAGCCTCTCCGTATTGGAGAATGTGCAGATGGCGCTGCTTTCCCATGCCCGCGCCCTGATGCGTTTCTGGGCGCCGGTCAGCGCAATGGACCCAGCCCCCGCCCTGGCCCTGCTGGAGCGCGTGGGCATGGCCGGACAGGCCGAGCGCCCCTGTGGCGTGCTGGCCTATGGCGACCTCAAGCGCGTCGAACTCGCCATCGCGCTGGCCAACAACCCCCGCCTGCTGTTGATGGACGAGCCCACCGCCGGCATGGCGCCCAGCGAAAGGGTGGCCCTGATGGCACTCACCGCGCAGATCGCCCGCGAAAGCGGCATCGCCGTGCTCTTCACCGAGCATGACATGGATGTGGTCTTCACCCATGCCGACCGGCTGCTGGTGCTCGATCGCGGCCGCATGCTGGCGGAGGGCTCGCCCGCCGAGGTGCGCGCCAACAGCCAGGTGCGCGACGTCTACCTCGGCCATCAGGGGACCCATTGATGAGCCAAATCGAGCCGATGCATCGCTCCGGCGATGCCGCCTCCGCGGATCGGATGCTGGTGGTGGAGGGCCTGCACGCCCATTATGGCCGCGCGCATATCCTGGACGGCGTGACGCTCGATGCGCGCCCCGGCGAGGTGCATGTGCTGCTGGGCCGAAATGGTGCGGGCAAATCCACCACGATGAAATCCATCATGGGCTTGGTGCCGCCGAGCGCGGGGCGGCTGGAGTTCCTGGGCACGCAAATCGCTGGCCGCGAACCCTTCGAGATCGCCCGCATGGGCCTGGGCTACGTGCCGGAGGAACGCCGCATCTTCGCCGAGCTGACGGTGGAGGAAAATCTGGAGACCGGCCGGCAGAAGCCGCGCCACGGAATGCGCCCATGGACGGTTGACCGGGTCTGCGAGCTCTTCCCCAGCCTGGCGGCCATGCGCCGCAGGCCGGGCGGGCGGATGAGCGGCGGCGAGCAGCAAATGCTCACCATCGGCCGCACCCTGATGGGCAACCCCCGCCTGATTATGCTCGATGAGCCCAGCGAGGGGCTGGCGCCGGTCATCGTCGAACGCATGGCCGACGCCATTCGCGCCCTGAAGGCCGAGGGGCTTTGCGTGCTGCTCTCGGAGCAGAACCTGTTCTTCGCCCGCGCGGTGAGCGACCGCGCCAGCATCATCGAACGCGGCCAGATCCGCTGGACGGGGAGCATGGCGGCGCTGATGGAGGATGCGACGGCGCGGGAGGCGTATCTGTCGGTGTGACGGCGCGCGGGTGGTCCCGCGCAGGACTCAAATCGCCCTGACTGTGTCAGGGCGATTGCGGACTATCCCCGCACCGCCCCCGGCCTGCCCGCCTCCACCACGAACACGCCGCGATCCTCCCGCGGCGCATCCGGCCGCGTCACGAAGGGCACCACCCGCTGGGTCACGCTCATCCGCGCCGGCGTCACCTCATGCAGCGAATAGCCACGGCGGTTGTTGAAGAAATGGATATGCGGGTTGCGGGCGAGCACTGCCGCGGCAGCCGGCGCCATCTCATTGCCATCGCCGCCACTGGAAATCGAGGTCGCACCGAATTCTGTGGCCACCACCGGCCCATTCTCCAGCCGCAGGTCACCCACCCAGGCATTGTGGCTGTCGCCGGTCAGCACCACCGAATTCACCGCGCCGCGCTCGGCCAGCCCGCGCAGCAGCCGGGTGCGCGCGGCCGGCGCGCCGTCCCATTTGTCGACATTGACCTGGGAATTGCCGAGGTCGCGCGGCATCACCAGGACCTGCTGCGCCAGCACCTGCCAGGTCGCGTCGCGCTGGGCAATGTTGCGCATCAGCCAGGCCTCCTGCGCCTCGCCCAGCATGTGCTGGCTGGGGCGGTTCAGCGCGTCGCAGACCCGCTGCACGGCGGGGCTGCCGCCGCAGGGCTGGTCGTCGCGCCAGCTCCGCGTGTCCAGCACATGCAGCCGCGCGAGCTGGCCGAAGCGCAGATCACGATAGGCGGTGATTTCCGGCCCACGCGGCAGCTGGGCGCGGCGCAGCGGCATGTTCTCCCACCACGCCTGGAACGCCGCCTGCTTGCGCAGCGCGAAGACTTCCGGCGGCACGGCGACGGGGAAGCGGCGGCCGCCATTCTCCTCGCTGAAGGCACCCGCCCAGTCATTATCCACCTCATGATCGTCGAAGCTGACGATGAAGGGGTGCATGGCATGCGCCCGCGCCAGGTCCGCGTCCATTTTGTACTGGGCGTAGCGCTGGCGGTAATTGTCGATGGTGTGGATTTCATCGCCGACATGGCTGCGCACGGTCGGCCCCCAGCTCGGCTCGCCCGGCTGCACGCCGCGGTACTCATAGAAATAGTCGCCGGAATGGTAGACGAAATCCAGCTCCTCCTCGGCGACATGCCGCCAGGCCGTGAAGAAGCCGTGTTCGAGGTGCTGGCAACCCGCGCTGACGAAGCGCAGGCGCTCCGGCGTGGCGCCGGGCGCGGGGGCGGTGCGGGTGCGGCCGATGCGGCTGACCTCGGTGCCGGCACGGAAGCGGTAGAAATAGCCATGGGCGGGCTGCAGGCCGGAGACCTCGGCATGGATGGAAAAGCCCAGCTCCGGCCGCGCCAGTTCGGTGCCGCGCGCCACAATGCGGGTGAAGCGGTCGTCCTCGGCCAATTCCCAGGCGACGGGGAAGGCGACATGCGGCAGGCCGCCCATCGGCGCGAGGGGTTCCGGCGCCAGGCGCGTCCAGAGCACCACGCCATCGGGCAGCGGGTCGCCGCTGGCGACGCCGAGCGTGAAGGGGTGGCTGCGGAAGATCGGCTGGCCGAGGGCGCGCGGCGCCATCGCCGGCTGCAACGCGGCCAGCGCGGCCAGGCCGAGCGCGCCGCGCAGGGCGCCGCGGCGATGCAGATCAAGGATCTGGCGGGTGGTGCTGTTCATGCGGGTTCCTCCGGGGCGCCTTGAATAGCCCGCTGGCCGCGGCCCGGAGATGATCATGCGGTGAAGTCCAGGCTAGAACGGGATGTCGTCGTCCAGATCGCTCTTCTTGCTGTTGTTGTCCCAGCCGCCGCGGGCCGGGGCCGGGCTTTTCGCCGCATAGCCGCCAGTGCGGGCGGCGGGGGCACCGCCACCACCGCTGCCGCCGCTCTCGTAGCCGCCACCGCCCATCTCCTCGCCGCCGCTCTGCCGGCCGCCCAGCAGCGTCAATTCACCGCGGAAATTGCGCAGCACGATTTCGGTGGAATACTTGTCGGCGCCAGCCTGGTCCTGCCATTTGCGGGTTTCCAGCTGGCCCTCGATATAGACTTGGCTGCCCTTCTTCAGATAGCGCTCGGCGATTTCGCCCAGCTTCTCGTTGAAGATCGCGACCGAATGCCATTCGGTGCGTTCCTGCATATTGCCTTCGCGGTCCTTGTAGCGCTCATCGGTGGCGAGGCGGAGATTGACCACCTTGCCGCCATTCTGGAAGTTCCGGGTTTCCGGGTCCTTTCCCAGCCGGCCGATGAGGATCACCTTATTCACACTGCCAGCCATGGCGCCGATTCCTTGCAAATTTCTGAGTCAGTCTAGCTTCTACGCTGTTGCCCTGCCATATCATCAAGGCGAACGCAACGCGAACAAACTTTGGAATGGCCCATGCCGCGAGACACGCCCGAGACCAGGCCGGACGGAAAATTCATTCGCGTCCGCGGCGCGCGCGAGCACAACCTGAAGAATCTCGACGTCGACATCCCCAAGGACAGCCTGACGGTCATCACTGGCCTGTCTGGCTCGGGCAAATCCTCGCTGGCTTTCGACACGATCTATGCCGAGGGGCAGCGCCGCTATGTCGAATCGCTGAGCGCCTATGCGCGGCAATTCCTCCAGCTCATGCAGAAGCCCGATGTCGACAGCATCGAGGGCCTGTCGCCCGCCATTTCGATCGAGCAGAAGACCACCAGCCACAACCCGCGCTCCACCGTCGGCACGGTGACGGAGATCTATGACTATATGCGCCTGCTCTGGGCGCGCGTCGGCGTGCCCTATAGCCCGGCGACCGGCCTGCCGATCGAGGCGCAGAGCGTGGCCCAGATGGTGGACCGCGTGGCGTCCATGCCGGAGGGGACACGGCTTCTGCTCCTCGCCCCAGTGGTGCGCGGCAAGAAGGGAGAATACCGCAAGGAGCTGCTGGATTTCCAGCGCCGCGGTTTCGAGCGGGTGAAGGTCAACGGCTCGCTGTATTCCATTGCCGAGGCCCCCAAGCTGGACAAGAAGCTGAAGCACGACATCGAGGTGGTTGTGGACCGCGTGGTGGTTCGCCCGGGCATGGAGCAGCGCCTGGCCGACAGCTTCGAGACCGCGCTCGCCTTGGCCGAGGGCATCGCCTATGTCGAGGACGCGGATGGCGGCGCGCGGACGGTGTTCAGCCAAAAATTCGCCTGCCCGGTCAGTGGCTTCACCATTGAGGAAATCGAGCCGCGGCTGTTTTCCTTCAACTCGCCGCAAGGCGCCTGCCCGGCCTGCGACGGGTTGGGAACCGAGACGTTTTTCGACCCCGCCCTGGTGGTGCCCGATGACAACAAGGCGCTGCGCGACGGCGCCATCGCCGCCTGGGTCAACGCCAATTCGCCCTATTACGACCAGACGCTCGACAGCCTCGCCAAGCATTTCAAGCAGCGCATGGACTCCGCCTGGAGCGAACTGCCCGAAACCTTCCGCGGCGCCATTCTGCACGGCACCGGCAAGGAGGCGATCACGCTGCGCTACAAGGATGGCTTGCGCGCCTATGAGGTGCAAAAGCCCTTCGAGGGCGTGATTCCAAACCTGGAACGCCGCTTCCGCGAAACCGACAACCCCTGGGTGCGGGAGGATCTCGCCCGCTATCAGGCGAAGAAGGCCTGCGCGGTGTGCCACGGTTTCCGGCTCAAGCCCGAATCGCTCAGCGTGAAGGTGGCGGCCCGCCATGTCGGCGAGGTATGCGAACTGTCGATCAGCGACGCGCGAGCCTGGTTCGCCACGGTAAACGACACGCTGACGCCGCAGCGCGCCGATATCGCGCGCCGCATCCTCAAGGAGATCGAGGAGAGGCTGCAATTCCTGGTCGATGTCGGTCTCAACTACCTCTCGCTCGGCCGCGCCTCGGCCACGCTCTCGGGCGGCGAATCGCAGCGCATCCGGCTGGCGTCACAAATCGGCTCCGGCCTGACCGGCGTGCTTTATGTGCTGGATGAGCCCTCCATCGGCCTGCATCAGCGCGACAATGAGCGGCTGCTCGGCACGCTCCGCCGCCTGCGCGACATCGGCAACACGGTGCTGGTGGTGGAGCATGACGAGGACGCCATCCGCCAGGCCGACCACCTCATCGACATAGGCCCGGCCGCCGGCGCGGGTGGCGGGCGCATCATCGCCCAGGGCAGTCCTGCCGAGGTGGAGGCGCACCCCGACAGCATCACCGGCGCCTATCTCTCGGGACGGCGGAGCGTGCCGATGCCGGCCGAGCGGAGAAAATTCGACCGCAAGAAAATGCTGCGGCTGGTCGGCGCCACCGGCAACAACCTAAAGAACGTCACCGCTGAAATCCCGCTGGGCACTTTTTGCTGCGTGGCCGGCGTCTCCGGCGGCGGGAAGTCCACGCTGATCATCGAGACATTGTACAACGCCGTTGCCCGCCGGCTGATGGGCGCGGGCACCGTGCCCGGGCCTTACGAAAAGCTCGAAGGGCTGGAGTTTCTCGACAAGATCATCGACATCGACCAGTCGCCCATCGGCCGCACACCTCGCTCCAACCCCGCGACCTATACCGGCCTTTTCGCGCCGATCCGCGACTGGTTCGCCGAGCTGCCCGATGCCCGCGCACGGGGCTACAAGCCCGGCCGCTTCAGTTTCAACGTGAAGGGCGGCCGCTGCGAGGCCTGCCAGGGCGACGGCCTGATCAAGATCGAGATGCACTTCCTGCCGGATGTCTACGTCACCTGCGACACCTGCAAGGGCAAGCGGTACAATCGCGAGACGCTGGAAGTGAAATTCCGCAACAAGAGCATCGCCGATGTGCTCGACATGACGGTGACGGAGGGCCGCGAATTCTTCGCCGCCGTGCCGGCCATCCACGACAAGCTGCGGACGCTGGAGGAGGTGGGTCTGGGCTACATCCATCTCGGCCAGCAGGCCACGACGCTCTCGGGCGGCGAGGCGCAGCGGATAAAACTCTCGAAGGAATTGTCCCGCCGCGCCACCGGCCGCACCCTCTACATCCTCGACGAACCCACCACCGGCCTGCATTTCGAGGATGTGCGAAAGCTGCTGGAAGTGCTGCATGCACTGGTCGAGACCGGCAACACCGTGCTGGTGATCGAGCACAATCTGGAGGTGATCAAGACCGCCGATTGGGTGCTCGACCTCGGCCCCGAGGGGGGCGATGGCGGTGGCCGCATCGTGGCCCAGGGCACGCCGGAGGATGTGGCGGCCACTCCGGAAAGCCACACCGGCCGCTTCCTGGGGCCGATCCTGGCGCGGCATGCGCCAATGGGCGCGCCGAAACGCAGGAAGCGCGCGGGGGCTTAGGGCAGACGGGGAGGGCGCTGCCCTCCCCGGACCCCACCCGCAAGGTGCCTGGGGCACCTTGACCGCCGTGGGTTCAGGCCCCGCCTTGCCGTCTGCGCCGCCGCGCCGTATGGGCGTCGCAATACTGTCCCGGGAGGTTTGCATGCAACGTCGTGGAATTCTGGCTGCCGCATTGGCCGCACCTGCGCTGTCCTTCGCCCAGGAATGGCCGACCGGCCCGGTGCGCGCCATCGTCCCCTTCGCGCCGGGCAGCGCCACCGACACCGTGGCCCGCCTCTTCGCCGAGCGCATGCGCGACACGCTGGGCCATCCCGTGGTGATCGAGAACCGCGCCGGCGCCTCGGGCCTGATCGGCGCCGAGGCTGTGGCCCGCGCCCCCGCCGATGGCATGACCATCCTCTTCGGCACCAATTCCACCAATGCCGCGGCCAATGCGCTGTTCCGCCGCGTGCCCTTCGACATGGAGCGCGATTTCGCGCCGATTTCCACGCTGGCCTCCGTCCCGCTGCTGGTGGCGGTGCCCGAGGCGAGCCCGCACCGCACGCTGCTCGACCTGCTGGCCGCCGCCCGCGCCCGGCCCGAAGCGGTGACCTATGCCTCCACCTCCGCATCGCAGCGCGTGGCCTCGGAAATGCTGGCCTCCATGGCCGGGGTGCGGCTGCTGCACGTGCCCTACCGCGCGGCTGGGGCGGCCATCCAGGATTTGCTGGCTGGCCGGGTGGATATGTTCATCGCCGACCAGGCGGTGATCCTGCCGGCGTCGCAATCCGGCCGCGCCCGGGTGCTGGCGGTGACCACCCGCACCCGCAGCGCGCAATTGCCCGATGTGCCGACGGTGGCCGAGGCGGCGAACCTGCCGAATTACGAGCTCTTCGCCTGGTTCATCCTGGCCGCGCCCACCGGCACGCCGGCGCCGGTGATCGCGCGCCTCAACGCCGCGGTCCGGGCGGCAGCGCAGAACCCTGAGCTGCGCGCCCGTCTGGGCGATACGCTGGGCATGGCGCTGATCACCGGCACACCGGAACAGGCCGCTGCATTTGCCGCCAGCGAGACGGTCAAGTGGACGCAGGCCATTCGGGCTGCGGGGATCGAGCCGGAATAGCCTTCCCCTTGCGCCGGACGCGGCCGACGGCGGCAATCCAGCGGTGGTGGGATGTCGCAATGATCGACCTCCGCACCGCGCCCGATGGCCGCAAACGCCATATCCCGCTGCAGGAGCTGGACCCAGGCTGTGAGGTCACCGCGCCACCCCCTTCACCGCATCCCCGCCAAGATCGATCACGACGGCGCGGCGGGCATAGCGAGGTGACCGATGCGGAGCACGAGAACATATTGGGCAAGACACAATTCGCGGCGCGATGATGGCCTTCCCCCTCTCCAGCCCGGTTGCAAACCCTGCTATGCCATCACACTGGGTTGCAGCGGAGGGCCGGAGATGAGAATTGACGAAGCTTTCTCCGCCCCGGGCCTTGCCGCCCGTTCAGCCCGCCGTGGCGGGGTTGACGGGCGCGTATCGCCAGACGCCGCCCGGCGGGAAGTTCTTGATCGTCCAGGCCAGCCGCTTGCCGGTCAGGCCCAGCTTCTCGCAGGGCAGCGGCGAGGTGATGCAGTAGCTGAGATGCAGGAAACCCCGCACCGGGCTGGCTTCCAGCATGGCGCCGACGATTTTCTGCTGCGTGGGGAAGGGCAGCATCACCAGCGGAATGCCGCAGATCACATCGCCCACCCGGCCGGCGCGCGCCTGCTCCAGCACCCGCGGCAGCTCGAAACCATCGCCGCAGACGACATTCACGCCGGGGAAGGTTTGTCGCAGATGCGCGGCCATGTCGGGTACGATCTCCACCACCACCAGCTTCTCGGGCGCCACACCCGCGGCGAGCAGGGCGCGGGTGACGGTGCCGGTGCCCGCGCCCAACTCCACCACCACCTCATCGGGACCGGGCTGGACGCGCTCGGCGATCAGCCGGCTGAAGGTCGCCGAGGAGGGAATGATGCTACCCATCTGCAGCGGGTTGGCGAGCCAACGCTTGAAGAACAGCGACTTGTTGGCGGTTTGGTTATGCTCGCCGATGCTTGCCGACATGCGTGGCTCCTTGCTGCCTCCGACGGCGATGTGCCGGCGGGTTGGGGAATGCGCGCATGACGGCCCGCATCCTGGTGGTGGACGATATCACCGCGAACCTTCGGCTTCTCGAAGCGAAGCTTCAGGGTGAATATTACGAAGTAGCGCTGGCACAGAGTGGGGCGGAAGCCCTGCGGCAGGCCGCGAGCTGGTCTCCCGACATAATTCTTCTGGATGTCATGATGCCCGGCATGGATGGCTATGAGGCATGCCGCAGGCTCAAAGCCGACCCCGAATTGTTGCATATCCCTGTCGTCATGGTGACAGCCCTCACCGATGCGACGGAGCGGGTGCGCGGACTCGAGGCCGGCGCCGATGACTTCCTCTCCAAGCCGGTCGATGATCCAACGCTGTTTGCCCGGTTGCGCGCGCTGATGCGGGTGAAGCAGGTGCAGGATGCCTGGCGCCTGCGCGCCGACACCGCGCGCGAACTCGGCTTCGAGGCGCCGGCCGCGCCCGACCAGGGCATCGCCGGCACGCGTGCCCTGGTGCTGGGGACGGCCGAGGAAACCGCACCCATCGTCGCCGCTTTCGCCGCCGATGGCGTGCTGGTCGACAATGTCGATGATCCCGAGGAGGCCTGGAAGCGCCTGGCCGGCGGGCTCTTCGACCTGGCAGTGCTCTGCCTGCCCGAGCAGGGCGGCGACACGCTTCGCCTCGCCTCGCGCCTGCGCGCGCAGGCCACGACGCGCGATGTACCGGTGCTGCTGGCCGCCCGCGCCAGCCAGAAGGCGCTGGTGCTGCGGGGCTTCGACCTCGGCGCCAATGACCATGTGCTGATGCCGGTCGACCCCAATGAATTGCGGGCGCGGGCGAGAAACCAGATCCGCCGCAAGCGCTACCAGGACCGCCTGCGCGCCGAGCTCGACCGCAGCTTGGAAATGGCGGTGACCGACCCGCTGACCGGGCTGCGCAACCGCCGCTACGTCCGCCGCCACCTCGAGGGCCTGCTGCGCGGCGGCGAGGCCTCGGTGCTGATGGTCGACCTCGACCGCTTCAAGCCGATCAACGACACCCATGGCCACAATGTCGGCGATGCGGCGTTGCGCGAGGTGGCGAACCGGCTGCGCGCCAGCCTGCGCGCCTCCGACGTGGTGGCGCGCTGGGGTGGCGAGGAGTTTCTGGTGGTGCTGGCCGGCGCGCCGGCGGAATACACAGCGCTGGTGGCGGACCGGCTGCGCGAGGCGGTGGGCGGCGAGCCGCTGCGGATCGGCAGCCTCGAACTGAAAGCCACCTGCAGCGTGGGCGGGGCGGTTTCGCCCGCAGGCAGCACGCCGGAAACCGTGATCGGCGCCACAGATGCCGCGCTCTATCGTGCCAAGGCGGCCGGGCGCAACTGCGTGCGCATGGCCGAAGCCTCGGATTTCCAGGCTGTCACCGCCGGTTGAGGCGGGACTGGCCGGAAGGCCCTACTTGATCTTGCCTTCCTTGTAGACGACGTGCTTGCGCACCCGCGGGTCGTACTTCTTCAGCTCGAGCTTGCCGGTCGCGGTGCGGGTGTTCTTCTTCGTGACATAGAAGTGACCGGTATCGGCGGTCGAGATCAGCTTGATCTGAATGGTATTGGACTTGGCCATTGTGCTCGTCTCTGTGGGGAAAAAGCTATTGCGGGAAAAGGGTATTGCCGCGGGCGCTCACCCACGGACCAGGGTGCCTGCATAGCGGATGGGCGGGCGGGGTCAAGCGCGATATGCGCCTGCCTATCGCCCCCGGCCCTTCGCCGGCTTGCCGCGATGCCGGTGCGGGCCCTGGCTTGCGGGGCGCGGCGCGCCCTGGCGCAGCTGGAATTGCATCGCCCCGGTCAGCGCATTGGCCTCACGCAGCGAGACCTCGACCGCATCGCCCAGCGTGAAGCGCAGCCCGGTGCGGCGCCCGACCAGGGATTGCGTGGCCGGGTCTTCCTCCCAACGGTCATCGGGCAGGGCGGCGAAGGGCACCATGCCCTGGGCGCCGGTTTCATCCACCGCCACGAACATGCCGAAGCGGGTCACGCCCGAAATCCGGGCGGAAAACACCTCGCCCACCCGGTCGGCCATGAAGGCGGCGAGGTAGCGGTCCACCGCATCCCGCTCGGCGGCCGCGGCCCGGCGCTCGGTGCCGGTGATGCCTTCGGCGATCTCGGGCATGCGGTTCGCCTCGGCCTCGGTGATGCCGTCAGGCCCGAGCTTGAGGCCGCGGATCAGCGCGCGATGCACCATCAGGTCGGCATAGCGGCGGATCGGGCTGGTGAAGTGGGCGTAGCGGGCAAGGGCCAGGCCGAAATGGCCGATATTGTCCGGCGCATAGGCGGCCTGGGATTGGCTGCGCAGCACCGTCTCATTGACCAGCCGCTCATGCGGCGCGCCCTTCACCATCTCCAGCACATGGCTGAAATTGCGGGGGTGGAGCTGGTTGCCCGGCGGCATGTTGATGGCGAATTGCTGCAGGAATTGCCTTAAGCCCTCCAGCTTTTGGTCCGAGGGCCGGTCATGGATGCGGTACATGGTGGGCTGCACCAGCCGCTCCAGCTCCTCGGCGGCGCAGACATTGGCGGCAATCATGAATTCCTCGATCAGCTTGTGGCTGTCGAGGCGCGGGCGGGGTGCAACGCCCAGCACCTGGCCCTCGGGGCTCAGCACCACGCGGCGTTCGGGGATGTCGAGCTCGAGCGTGCCGCGCCGCGTCCTCGCGCCCAGTAGGGCGGCGAAGGCGCCATAGAGCCGCGCGGTGTGGCCGGCGACCAGGTCCTGCGGCTCGGCCCCCGCATCGCGCGCGGCCTGCAGCTCCTCATAGGTGAGCCGGGCTGTGCTGCGCATCAGGCCGCGGCCGAAGCGGTGGCCCAGCTTCTCGCCCTCGGCCGAGAAGCGCATTTCGACGAAAAGACAGCCGCGATCCTCGCGCGGGCGCAGGCTGCACCAGCCATTGGACAGCGCCTCGGGCAGCATAGGCACCACGCGGTCGGGGAAATAGACGCTGTTGCCGCGGCGCGTGGCCTCGCGGTCCAGCGCGCTGCCGGGGGGCACGTAATGCGCCACATCGGCGATGGCGACGATGATTTTCCAGCCATCCCCCTCATCGGGCTCGGCGAAGACGGCGTCGTCGAAATCGCGGGCATCCTCGCCATCGATGGTGACCAGCGGGGTGTCGCGCAGGTCCTGCCGCTTGCCCAGCGGCGTGGCGCGGGCGGCCTCGGCCTGGGTCAGCGCCTCGGGCGGGAATTCGGTCGGGATGCCATGGGCGTGGATGCAGATCAGCGAGACCGATTTCGCCTCGCCCATCCGGCCCAGGATGTCGGTCACCCGCGCCGGGCTGGGGCCGTAATGCCGGCCGGCGGGTTGTGCCATGGGTTCGGCCAGCACGATGTCGCCATCGCGCGCCTCGCCGCCGGCGATCTGCCACTGGCCCTTCTGCTTCTTGTCGGTGGGGATGATGCGGCCCTGCTGCACCACGCCCAGGATGCGCGCCGGCGCCTCGCCAGGCCCGGCGATGCGCTTGAAGGTGCGGCCTTCATACTTGCCGCCGCCGATCGGCTTCAGCCGCGCCAGCACCCGCTCGCCCGGTGCCAGGGCCGGCTGGCCGGCGGGTTCGGGGCGCATATAGATCAGCGGTGGGCGGCCCTCGGCCTTCCAGTTCAGCGGCCGGGCCAGCGGCTCGCCATCGCTGTCGGTGCCGAAGACCTCCACCGGCAGCATGTCCGGCAGGGCTTCGGCGCGGGTGGGGGGCGGGGCCAGGCGGCGCTTGCCGGCGGGGGCCGCGATGCCGGCTTCCTGCATGCCGGCCAGCAGGGCGCGCAGCGCCGGGCGTTGTTCGCTGGTCAGGCCGAAATGCCGGGCGATTTCATTGCGGCCGACCTTGGCCCTGGAACCGCCGAGGAAGACCTGCAACTGCGCAATGCTGGGCATCGGGCGCGGCTCCGCACCGCCGGTTTCGCCCCGGCGCTGGCTGCGCGAGGGTTTGGGCGGCGGCGGCAGCGGTGGGGGGGCGTGGGTGTCCTCCACCACACGCATCGTATCGCGCGGCGGGCGGGGGCGGGCCGCGGTGGGGCGGGCCGCAATGGGGCGGGGCGGCCGGGGCGCGCGCGGCGCCTCGGCGGCGGCG